>CAZUQM010000028.1:0-92570 GCA_964622545.1 uncultured Planctomycetales bacterium
GAGGACAACACGATCAAGGTTGCCTTGGTCGGCTGCGGGGGACGAGGGACGGGGGCCGCGGTCGACGCGTTGGGGACCAAGAGCGGTCCGATCAAGCTGGTGGCGATGGCCGACGTGTTCGATGATCGGCTTCAATCCAGCCTGAAGAACCTGACGAAGCACTGCCCCAAGCAGGTGGACGTGCCCAAGGATCGCCAGTTCATCGGGTTCGACGCGTTTCAGAAGGCCATTGACTGCCTGGATGAGACCGGTCTGGTGCTGTTGGCGACGCCGCCGGCCTGGCGACCGATTCATCTCGAGTATGCGGTGGCCAAGGGCGTCAACGTCTTCATGGAGAAGTCGTTTGCGGTGGACGGTCCGGGGATTCGTCGGGTTCTGAAAGCGGGCGAGGAGGCTTCGAGGAAGAATCTGAAGATCGCCGGTGGGCTGATGACCCGACACTCCACGCCGGCGGCCCAGGCGGTCGAGCAGATCCACGGCGGCAAGATCGGCGAGGTCATCACCTGTTGGGCCTACCGCGAGCATGGTCCGGTGGGGATGAGGCCGAAGTCGGCCGGCATCCCTGAAATGGCCCACCAGATTCGCAACTACAACTGCTTCACCTGGCTGAACGGCAGCTTCATACTCGACTGGTTGATACACAACATCGACGTGTGCTGCTGGGTCAAGGATGCGTGGCCGGTGTCCGCACAGGGGCAAGGCGGCCGGCAGGTTCGCACGAAGCCCGATCAGTTGTTCGACCACTACGCGGTGGAGTATTCGTTTGCCGACGGGACGCGCATGTTCGTTCAGGGTCGGCATATGGAGAAGTGCTGGAATTTCTGGGGTGTCGTGGTTCACGGGGCGAAGGGCTCGGCGTTGTTGGGCGAAGGGGTACGTGACCCGCTGGTCTACAAGGGACACAACAGGACGAAGGACAACGTCATCTGGCGGTTCCAAGGCGAGAAGGACGACCCGTACCAGGTGGAGCTCGATCGCCTGGTGGAGGCGATCCGGCACAACAAGCGGTACAACGAGACGGAGCGGTGCGCGTACGCGGCGCTGGCGGGGATTCTCGGGCGGATGGCGGCCGAGTCGGGCAAGGAGATTACCTGGGATCAGGCACTGGCATCGGATCTGGTGCTGGCTCCGGGGTTGGAGGGTTTCACGATGGACAGCGAGCCGCCGGTCGTGCCCGACAAGGACGGCAACTACCCGGTGGCCATGCCGGGGATCACGAAGGCGCTTTGAGCGCCGGCGTGCCGGTCCGCCGATCTTCGCGGGGGTCGGGAACGAGTACCCGACCACACTTGTTTTTTGGGCACCTCTCAGAAGGGCGAGACGCCTAACGGGGCAGCGATCGCAATCCGAGCAGCGACCGTGAGGGAGCTGTGCTGTTTCGGCGCTTTAACAACAACGCTCCCTGACGGTCGCGTCTCTGTTCGCAACATCGTCCCTTCACAGTCGCGTCTCTGGAACAGTCGCGTCTCCGTCGGGATCCGCCGGCAGCCGCGCTTGCACAGGCTTGCCGGGAGGACTCGCGCTCGTGCAGCGCTTCGCAAGTATCGTGACGACCTGCCCGAGCCGCTCGTAGTGAGTCATGTCCGAGCCGCCGGATTCATCCGGCGTTGTGTGGCCCTGCCGCCCACGGCTGAAGCGTTGTGTGGCCCAGACGCCCTCGGCTGGAGCGTTGTGTGGCCCAGACGCCCTCGGCTGAAGCCATGGGCCACCCAGCCCTTCTATGGTTCACGGCCGGGCGCGGCCGTGCCACACCGGTCGGTCTCGCTTGCAGGCAGCTTAGAATCCATGATCCGCCGGTTTTAGCCCCTTCTTGTGTTGGCCCATGCCGATCGGGTTCGGCTCGTACTTGCCGACGAGGTCCACCTTGCTCTTGGCCGGGATCTTGTCCTCCATACCCACGCACCAGTAGCACGCGTTGATGAGCAGCCGCCGGAATCCTTCGCTTTTCAGATCGCCCGCGTGCCCCATCGTTGTGGTGAACACCCGAGCCGTCTTGCCCCGATCGCCCGTGTACGTCTTGATCCACGCGATCGGCACGAGCTTCTTCTTCGGGTTCGGCTTGTCGTCCGGTTTCATGCCGAGCAGCACTTGCCCCATGACCAGCGGCTTGCAGTCGCCGTGAAGCTTCCGCAGGCCGTACACGTCGGACGGGCCCCAAATGTCCTCGACCCCTCGCACGATCGGATGATCCTTCATGCCTTCGGCGATGAGCCCGCGCGTGCTCTCCTTCTGGTGATGCCCGTAGTGGCTGATCCACGTCTCGCCCAGCACCTCGCGCCCCCAGCCTCCGCCGGTCTTGCCCGCACGGAAACTGTACTTGGCGTAGGGGCTGTCCGGATGCTTCGTGTAGTTGAACGCATGCGTGGACGTTCTCAGCCCCATGATGGGCTTGCCGGAGTTGGTGTAGTCGATGATGTGCTTCATCTGCTCGTCCGGCAGCTCTCGGAACCGCGCAAAGATCACCATCAGATCCGCGTCCTTCAGCGCCTCGAGCCCGGGGATGTTGTCGAGCGTGTGCGGATCGATCTGGCCCGTCTTCTTGTTGATCGGGAACAGCAGCGTGCACTTGAAACCGTGGTGCTTCGCCGCGATCTTGGCCAGCTGCGGCATCAGCTCCTCCGAACGATATTCGTCGTCGCCGGTCACGAAGACAATGTGCTTGCCCTTGCCCGGCCCGTCTCCGCCGTCCAGCACGACCCACCGATCGTCCGCGCTGGCGAACCGGCCTGATAGAAGGGCTAGCCCGATGATAGCCACGGCCCCCAGTTGTCCGGAATGCCTAACGTTGCCCATCGTTCTTCCTTTCAGCTGGTGACGGTCGCTTCCTTGATCCAGAGGGATGTCATGCTAACCGACAGCGGCGACCTCGTACAACGTCCATGGTCGAGGCCTCCTTCGAGTGATCCGTACGAACGGGAAGGTGTAACGCGCCATCCATGGACTGAACCGTTTCTCCCCAAGCAATACAAAGGGCTGATGTGGTAACGCGAACCGACCACGGCCTGCAAGGGGGGGCTTCAAAGACACACTGGCGTCCTGTTCAGAGGCCGCGAGTCTGGGGTGGCCGAATCCCGGGGGTTTCGTCCGCCTTCGGCGAACTCCACCCCCGGCCATTGTATGTCGGCCCTTCGGGCCTGAGTCGCCGTCGGAGACGGCTCCTACAGAATCATACGCGCTATGGGAGACGCGACCGTGACAGACTGTCGAAATACCTCGCGCCGGGAACGACGAATACGGACTTAAGCGCATGGGACCGTTCATAAGCCTCGGAACGCATTTCGCGTTCCAGGTATTTCGACGGCCTGGTGAGGGAGCGTTGCTGTTTGCCGTGATGCCGTTGTGTCGACGTGTCGATTTGCTGACGTGTCGACTTTTCGACGTTTGGTCTGGCGGCTCAACAAGGGCCCCGCCTGAAGTGTCATGCCCCCGCGAATAACGTTTTCCGTGGCGACAACTGGACAACGCGGCCGCCGCCGTCGATCATAGAGGGCTCGGACGATCGGGCGGGGACGGCACGCCTGGCCACGAGACGGTGACCGAGCTTCGAGGATCGGATGAGTACAACGGACTGGTTGAATCTGGTGCGACAGGGCGAATGGGCCACGCTCGACGAGCGTTGGATGGCCGCGATCGAGGATCTCTCCACAGATCACGAGCCGCTTCTGGCCGTCCTGGAGGCCCTGGTCAAGGCCGGTGAGGGCGAGCGCGCCGCGACGCTGGCATGGATGTGGCTCTCGACCCTGCGGGAACGGTCGACGTCGGCCGAGGTGATCCATCTCGCTCGCGAGATGATCGTCCACAGTGCCGGTAGCGATCAGCTTCGCGCCGAGGTTGCCGAGCTCTACAGGGAGGTCTACGCCGACCGCCCGGGTATCGATGCCCTCATCGAGGCATCCGGCCTGCTCGGGGGAAAGACGCCCAGGCGGGCCCTTCGGACGCTGGAAACTGCCCTGCAGGCGACGCCTGGCTCGTACCTGGTCTCGCGGACCGAAGACAAGCCGGCCGAGGTGGTCGAGGCCGACTTGGTCAACGGGAAGTTCGTTCTGCGGACGAGTCCGGGCGAGCCCGGATTGGAGCTGAATGCCGACCAGCTCGCCACCGACTACAATCCCGCCGATCCGAACGACTTTCGCGTGCTCAGCTCGCTTCACCCCGAGCGGCTCGCGTCGTTGCTGACGGACGATCCGGCCGCACTGATCATCGGCCTGCTCCACGCACGCGGCGGGGAGATGGATGCCGACGACCTGAAATACACCCTCACGCCCGAGCACGTGCCTACCGAGCAATGGAGCAAGTGGTGGTCGCGGGCACGGACCGCCCTGAAACGCCACCCGAACGTCCGGCTGGCGGGGCGAACGCCCGTCACGTTGACCTATGACGAGGCCGGATCGAGCCTGGAAGACGAGATCAAGGAGCGGTGGTCCAGGGCACGTACGGCTGAGGAACGCATCGCTACCATCGATTCGTACCTTCGTGAGGCCAAGGCGCGCAAGACGGCGCCGCATGCCGACATGCTGACCGGATGGGCTCACTGGCTCGAAAAGAGAATCAAGGCTCAGCGGGATCATCCCGCCAAGGCGATGCGGGCGGCGCTCGTCATGGAACGGCTCCATCAGACCGGGCTTGTGCCCACCCCCGGCCGATCGCCCGTTGAGGCGCTGTTGGCCCAGGCAGAGGACCCGGCCGAGCTGCTCGGCGAGTTCGCCACCTCGGACCTGATGCATCTCCTGATCGAGCCGGCGAAGGCGGCGCTGCCCGATCGCTGGCAGGAGATCTTCCTTGAATGGATGCCCTCGTGTGCGCCGGACGTCTGCGATGCGTTCGCAGGGCAGTTGCTGGAGGCTGGCTGCCGCGATCGGCTCCAGGACGTGATCCGTCAGATTCTTTCGCAGCCCCTGGAGAACCTGCAGGCGATCGTGTGGCTATGGCGGGGGCCGCTGCAGGCCGAGTCGCTCGAATTGCCGCCGCGCGTGGAGTTGTTCGGGCGGATGCTGACGCTGCTGGCCGACCTGGCCCGGCGCGAGGATACGCCGGCCGAGACGCTCAAATTCGCGCGCGGTGTCGTGCGGGGTGCGTTGGCTGCGAGGAAACACGGCGTCTTCCGCGAACTCCTCGACGACCTCGATCCGGAGATGGTCCAGGTGATCCACCGGCAGGTCACGCGCACGTCCGGACTCAGCGCCGCGCTCGTGCACGATCTCAACGAGATCATCCACGAGTTGCACCCCGCCCTCTTCATGAAGGCCCGTCTCGAACCCTGGGAAGACCGCAACGTGATCTACACGACGGAGATGGGCCGGACCAAGGTGGAGGAGGAACTCCATCACATCCTCAACGTAAAGATCCCGGAGAACGCCCGAGCCATCGGCGCCGCAGCGGCCCTCGGCGATCTGAGTGAGAACTCCGAGTACAAGTTCGCCCTGGAAGAGCGGGACCTGCTGCAGGCCCGTGTGGCGACGATCCAGAACGATCTTGCACGGGCGCGGGTGATCGAGCCGCACATCGTTCCGAACGACCACGTCGGCGTGGGCAGCCGGGTGAAGGTCCGTAGCGTCGACGGCCAGGTCGAGCGAGAGATGGCGTTCCTCGGCCCGTGGGACACGGACATCGAGCACGGAATCTACAACTACAACGCCCCCATGAGCCAGCAGATGATGGGCATGCAGGCGGGCGAGGTGGTCACGCTCGATCTCGACGGCTCCGCCCGCGAGTACCGGATCGAGACGGTCACACCCGCGGTGTGACGGCAGGCGAACTTGGGCTGCCCTTATGACGACCGTGTCCCGTTTGGATTCAGGGGTATATCACCGGTACCGCTGTGATCGAGGTCTGAAGTAGGGTGTTAAAGCGAAGCGCTTCAAGGGTGTGCCACGGCTAGTTCGCGTGGCTCGACACGCAGGAGGTTCCTGGCCCAAGTCCAGCATCGCCCGGTTTCTCATGCATTCTCTTGGCGCACTCCAAGACTGCTCTGCCTCGGCCGGGAACGCCGGCCTGGCGACCGACCGCTACAGCTCTCAGCCCGACTGTGGTGTTCTTCGAGGCCGATCACACCCGTCTTCTACCCCAAGAACGGTCCTGGCGCACGGAGAGCGCCTGCGAGCCGTGCAGGTGGTCTCTGGTCGAGACACCAGGCGTGCGCGGTCAGGCACGTCCCTATGCGAATCAGCTTTCTTGCATCACCGGCCCACCTTGAGCCGAACTCGAACCTGCCGACGAACGCAAGGCTGCGCTGCTGGGCAATCGCGCCGCTGTCGTTTCCCAGTGACGTCAAGACCGGTCGCACTAGCGGATCGATCCGAGGGTGGGTGATCCTGGCTTCCGATACGGTTTCAGGGCCTCGAACCGGTACTCGATCTCGGCGACATCCTCCCTGTTCAGTTTCAGTTCAGAGGTGATGGGCTTGGCCGGGATGGTTCTGTTGGGTCCGTAGTGGCGCGAGACCATCGTCCGAAAGACCCCAAGCTTCTTCCAGAGGTACAACTGGATGCCGCGCAGTGAGCCACCTGGATGCGTCTTGCTGAGGTTCGTCATCAGCAGAAACTTGCTATACGCGTCCCTCATCGCATCGGGGTCCGAGCCGCTCTTGTTCAGTTCCCAGATACGGGAAAGGACATCCGCGTAGACCGCGCGCTCGGTGATCAGGCCCTCCGAGCCCAGACGCAATTCATAGAGCCATCCGAGTCCGCCGCGAGCACTAAACACGCGACGAATGGGTGGCTGCGCAGCAACCAGAGCGCGCGTACGGGCGATAACGGCTCCCGCCTCTTCCTTGACATAGCCGAAGTTCGGGAACCGCTTGGCCAACTCGATTAGAAGCTTCACCGAAGGCACCGGACCCTTGTAGGCGACGCCGCCTGTGGTCTGGAAGATCACCGGACGCTTCGTTATCGAGGCGAGCTCACACCAGTACGTTCGCAGGTCGTCCATGGTCTTGCCCGAGTCCGGCGGCCGCGAGATGACCGCCGCCGGCTTCAACGCCTCGGCGTGCTTCGCGTAGGCGAGCATCTCGGTCGTGTCCTTGCCCTGAACGCCGAGGCACAGTGCGGTGCGCAGGCCACGCGATACGTTCGCCAACACGTCCATGCCCTGGCGCTTCTCGTCGGTGCTCAGGAGATCGACACTGTCGCCCGACTGCGGCCAGATCATGCCCGGACAGCCGCACCAGTCGACGTAGCGAGCCTGTCTGGCCAGCGCGTCGAAATCCACTTTGCCCGAGGCCGTAAAGGGCGTCGACAGGATCAAGAACGGTCCTTGGATTCTCGGGTCTGCATGTCCTCTGCCAGTCGGTGCGTTCGTGTCCTCCTCCCGTGCTTGCAGGGTCTTCCCGGCAAGGGCACTCGATGTGCCGGCTGCTGCGACCCGAAGCATCCGTCGTCTGGTGATGCGTTTCTCTTCTGACACGGCGAGCCTCCTCTCGGATAGAGCTGCACTCTCCTTTTCGCCTTGCGGACACGGTCCCGCCCCCTGATCTTCGACCGGTGCGGCAACACGTACCTTGCCGCTTTCGCGGTTCTCATCCCACGATCCGAAGCGCGAGGTAGGGAACGAGATTGAACACCAGAACGAACACCTTGAACAGCCCCATCAACGCGTAGATGGTCACGTTGAAGGCGTCTCGAGAAATCGGGAACCATGTGCTGTGCATCCGGTAGACCCAGCCACCGGCGAAGGCACCGATCAGGAACGTGATCACCAGCAACGATGCGTTCACGATCGTACTCCAGAGGAAGACCATTCGGAGCGTTTCCAGGTCCATGGCAGGTTTCCTTCGCTTCAGGTGAGGAGTCCGCTCGCCTTCAGAACCGTTTCCTGGACGGCGAGATCGTGGTCGTACGAGAAGTCCGCAGGTTTGTCACCGCGAAGGATCCTGGCCATGTCGGCGGCATCGTCGACGTAGCGTGTGTACTTGGGGAGCGCGACGTCCTGGTAGCCCTTGTCGTGCCTGCCCCGCGCCTGAGAGAGCGCCACCCGTGCGGCAGGGTCGTCGAGGGGTTGGATGTGGAACGTCCCCTCCGTGCCGCAAACGACGAAGTGGCGCCGCGCGAACCCCTCGACCTCGAGCCCGGTTGACCGGACGGTCACGGTCGCGCGCGGGTATTCGAGCACGGCCAGCATGTTGTCGACCAGGTTGTCCTTGCGTGGGGACGAATGGCGCGGAAAGGCATGCACGTCGTCGGGCTTGCCGAGCAGGCCGACGACCAGGTCGATCAGGTGGCAGCCAAGCTCAAACATCGTGCCGCCGGGATACCGCGCGAGTTCGGGCCGCCGCTTCGCACCGATGACCTTGCTCATCACCGCGTGGACCTCAAACGGCTCGCCGAGCCAACCGCGTTTCAGGAAGTCCCGGAGCATCACGACCCCGGGGTTGTAGCGGTACATGTATCCCATTTGCACCAGCAGCTTCTGCCTCCTGGCCGCTTCGAGGATCCGACGGAATCGCGGCAGCGACCGTCCGGCGGGCTTGTCGAGATGGATGTGTTTGCCGGCGGCGACGCATGCCTCGGCCGCGTCCAGCGATTCGTGCACGCGCGTCTCGACGAGGACGACCTGCAAACCCGGCACGTCCAGCAACTGCTCTCGGGTCATCCACGGCACGCCGCGATAGACGGGCATGCGGCCGGCCTGCCTGCGGAGCGATGCGTCGGGCTCGACAAGGCCGACGACCTCGTAGTCGGGTGATCGCCGATAGACGCCCAGCTTCGTGGCGTGCGCATGGCCGACGCCGATCTGGCCGACCTTGATCCGGGGCTTTGCCGACGACTCTTCGGCCGAGGCGGAGCGTGCCACGGCGGAGACCCACGGCAGGGCCATCGCTGAACCACCGGTCACCTTGAGAAACTCTCGGCGTTTGCATGATCCCATTCCTCGTTCCTCCGAGCGGCGAATACCCTCGGGACCGGGAGAGAACTCCACATGGCCCCGGAGGCTCCCGATCCGCGCGACGTCCGCAGGACAACCTACCGGACGGGGGGCCCGGGTCAAGCCAGAACGGTTTGGTGCGCCCGGTAGACCCCCTGTCGGCTCGTGGCGTCATGGCGGCTCCGGCTCCGCCGCAGGCATGGCCGCTGCCCGGCGAGGGTGTCGTGTCTTCTGCTGCATGGGCACCTCGTGTAGGCTCTAGGGAGATGATTTCGCGTTCGCAGGCATCGGTCGTCATGAGGGACGATCATCCAAGCAACCCGCAATAGGGCAGAGGTTCTCATGACGCGTACGATACTCATCCCGTTCTTCCTGCTCGCCTGGTGCCACGTGGCGCGGCCTCAGACCGAGTCGATCGTGGCTATCACGATGACCGTCGATCTGGGCGAGGACCGCGGGCAGAACTTCGGGTCGCTGTTCGAGGCCAGCGATCCGAACGGCAACGTGGTCTACGGCGCCGGGTTCGCCGGGCTCTACAACACGCGCTTCCGGATGGACAGGCTCACGTTGCAGTTCTTCATCCGCGGTGGCAGCGACCCGGACCCAACCTTCGAGAAGCTGCCGCCTCCCTGCGAGGATGGTGGCACCTACCTGTTCGACTTTGACGGACGCGTCTACCAGTTCAGCCCCTCTCACGACAGGGTCGCGCGATGGTGGGACGACGCCGCGGGCCGATGGCGGGTCGACGCGAGCTTCGGTCATGCGGCCACGCGGAGCGGCGAAGGCAAGATGCGCCTCGCGGGCAAGGTGCTCCAGTTCAAGGGCGGCGAGGCGTGGTACGACGCCAGGAAGATCCTCAGCCGACCCAAGGTCGGCTTCTACCACCACTTCTACTACGCCGGCGGACACCTGGTCTTCTTTCACAACAACCGAAGCGGGAAGCCGGCATTCAGTCGTCTCTACGCCGTGCCGTGGATCGCTGGAGATGGGCCCTGCCATCTGGACAGAGCGGTCACACTCGACCTGACGTACCCCGGCGAGACGCCGTTCGCGATCGGTCAACTCGGGGACGAGATCATCAACTCGTCCAACGTCGGCGGCGTCTATGCCTTCGACGGCACTCGTTGGCGGGTGCTGCTCGAGCCGGACAACCAGGTCAGCTATCAGCTCTACTCCATGCTCAACTGGTACGACAAGCTGCTCATGGCGCAGTACCCCACGGGAAATCTGTTCGAGTACGACGGCCGGCGGATACGCCACGTCAAGGGCGCTCCGCCGGTGATGGCGGGGGTCTCGGGCAGCGCACGGGAAGCCCAGACGACGTGTATCTACCGCGGGGATCTCTACGTGGGCGTGTGGCCGTGGGCCGAGCTGTGGCGGTACGACGCACCTCGCGACACCTGGCACCTCGTCCGACGCATGTTCCGAAGGCCCGCAATCACCGACGCCGTGAACCACCCGTGGGAAGATCGGATTCGCTACTACAACGACACGCACAAGACGGACATCGTCTACAACACGTGGGGCCAGCGCGTCACGGGTCTGGTTCCGATGGGAGACGCCTTGTACATCTCGGTCAGCGCCAAGGGATGCCCCCAGCGCGATCGACGACTGGGATTCCTCCGCGACGACGAGGTGTGGAATGAATACCGCGTCGTCCACCGCATGCGCAAGCCCGGCTGCGCGGCGGCGGCCATCACGTGGAGGAGCGAGCCCACAACGCTCCGTTTCACCGTCACCGAAGATCGTATGGTCGTCGCACAGGACGGGCGCGATGTGGTGTCGGCGCCCGTGACGGCTGGGCTGGCTGCCAAGATCAAGAAGACGCGGATCACCTGGGCAGCGGGCATGTTCGGGCCGTTCCGGGGAGTGATTCGCTCAAGGCGCGTCGGTCCCTAGCCTGACCGACCACCGATCGCGACGGATGGCGACGTTTTCATGGCCCGTTACGGCGTTCATGGTCGTCAGACGTCTTGCTAGAATCGCGGCGTTCTGCAACGGAACTCCGAGAGGGTTGAGGCAGGCGCACCGCTGGGAGGTGTTCGCTCATGATGTGGCACACGGCCTGGATTGGAAGGACTTCGGCAGTAGGCCTGAGCTGGCTCTTGGCCTTCGCAGTATCGACGCTGTCGGCGGCGGCGGTCAACGAATCGGGTCGGCGATTGCCCGTCGTGTACGAGGCGGACGTGGCCATCGTGGGCGGGAGCACCGGCGCGGTGGCCGCGGCGGTCTCGGCGGCGGAATCGGGGGCCAGGGTCTTCCTGGCAGCGCGACGGACCTATCTGGGCCAGGACATGTGCGCGGCGTTTCGGCTGTGGCTCGAGCCCGGAGAGGCCCCGAAGACGTCACTCGAGAAATCGCTGTTCCGTGATCCCATGCGAGCGCGGGGCCTGTCCATGACGTACACGGCCGACCTCCCGTCGATGGACAAGCACAAGGACAGGGATCCGCCGACGATGCTCACGGACGGACGTTGGAACAGCGGCTTCACGCAGAGCGTGCAGTACAACGGGGACGTTCACATCACCTGCGACCTGGGCGAGGGCCAGTCGTTCGACGAGGTCCGAGTGATGTACTTCCAGGCCAATCGGGACTACGAGGTCGATACGATCACTGTCTGCACCAGCGACGACGGCACGACGTGGTCGACGTGCGCGGCGGCTCGCAATCCGAAGCTGGGCCAGGGCACCTGGGTGACGTCGGCCTTGACGCTGACAATCCCTGTCTCGGCGCGCGGGCGGTACGTCCGGCTGCACATCACCAAAGGAGCGACAGCGCAGCGCATGCTGCTGGGCGAGATCCAGGTCATCTCGCGGCGGCGCGAAGGGACATGCGAGACCGAGGCCCCCCTTGTGATCCCGCCGATGCAGGTCAAGCACGTTCTCGAAGAGGCGCTCCTGGATGCCGAGGTGGAGTTCCTCTATGGCTGCTATGCGACGAACGTGCTGACCGATGGAACCGGTTCGCCGGCGGGACTGGAGATCGTGAGCCGCGCCGGGCGACACGCCGTGTTGGCGAAGGTGGTCATCGACGCGACGGATCGCGCGTGGCTTGCCCGGAACGCGGGAGCTCGCTTCCGTCCGCACCCATCGGGATCCGCGGTGTTTCGGCGCGTATGCGGACCAGGAGCAGCGCACCCGGGTACGGACCTCATGCACACGCTGCTCGCGTTGGCCCGCCCCATCGGAGGACGTCCGCCCACGAGGTTCGGATCGTCGAATCGGATTGAGAAGCTCAATGCGCCGATGGCGACGCAGATCCCGGAGCTCCTCGTCTACGCCTTGCGGATTCCGATGGAGGACGGTTCCTTTGCGTCCTTCGCGGAGGCCGAGCAGATCGCCCGCGATCGGACCTTCCATCCGGAATGCCTGGTCCGCTCTGAGACGATCTGGCAGGTACCTCCCGACCCCCTGCACGGGAGGATCTCGGTATCGGGGCCTTGGCCGGGCCCCGAGGCGGTGAGACTGGACGCGTTTCGGCCGGCCGGGCTCGCACGCTTCTTCGTCCTTGGAGGCTGCGCCGACGTATCTCGCAAGGCGGCCGCGTCGCTCATGCGTCCTTTGGCGCTGATGCGCGTCGGCACGCGCGTCGGCAAGGCCGCGGCGGCGGAGGCGGCCTCGGCGGACGTGTCCGGAGCGGCGTGTCTTCGCGGGATTACTACTGAGCCGCGCGCAAAGGGAGACACGCGCGAGCCGGACGGCGGCTTGCGTCCTACGGAGACCCCGTCGCGCTTCGTGAAGGCGGATGCGCGGGCGCTGCCCGTCTTCGGTGAGTACGACGTGGTCGTGGCCGGCGGAGGGACGAGCGGCGCGCCGGCGGCGATTGCGGCCGCACGGCGGGGAGCGCGTACGCTGGTGCTCGAGTATCTCACCGATTTGGGGGGTGTCGGGACGACCGGCTTGATCGGCTACTACTGTGCCGGCTACCGAAAGGGATTCACGGCCGAGGTCGACAAGGGCATCGTAGCGATCGGCTCGCCCTGCTACGTCGAGGGCAAGATGGAATGGTGGCGGCGTGAGATCCGCCAGGCCGGCGGAACGATCTGGTTCGGGGTGCTGGCGTGCGGTGCGTTCGTCGACGAGGGGCAGGTGCGGGGTGTCGTCGTAGCGACCCCGGAAGGTCGCGGTGTCGTTCTGGCCAAGACCCTGATCGACGCCACCGGCAACGGAGACATCGCCATCGCGGCCGGGGCCGAGACGATGTACATCGGCGCGGAAAGCGCGGCGATGCAAGGAACGGGTCTGCCGCAATGGTCGATCGGTGCCAGCTACATCAACACCGACTGGACGTTCGTCGACGAGACCGACTTGATCGACCTTCGGAGCGTTTTGGTTGCCGCCAAGACGCGCTATCCGGGCGCCTGGGATCTCGGGCAGCTTGTGGACACGCGGGAGCGACGTCGCGTTCGGGGCGAATACGTGCTCTCGCCGCTGGACATCATCAACCAGCGGACCTTCCCGGACACGATCGGTATCAGCCAGGGCGGGCGTCTCGACAAGCACGGCTTCACGACGCACCCCTATTACCTCATCAACAACCATTACGGCGGTATCGCCTACACCCCATACCGATGTCTGCTGCCGAAGGGTTTGGACGGCATTCTGGTCGTCGGGTTGGCCGTAAGCGCCCATCACGACGCGATCCCGTCGATTCGGATGCAGCCCTGCATGCAGAACCTCGGTTACGCCGCCGGCTGCGCGGCCGCGATGGCGGCGAAGCTCGACGGCAAGACTCGCTCGGTCGACCTGCGCGGACTTCAGAAGCACCTGGTCTCCGTCGAATGTCTCACCCCGGAAGTGCCCACGCACGAGGATTCTTATCCGCCGCCGGACGACGTCGTCCAGGGCGCCGTGAAACGGTTGGTCGAGACCGACTACAAGAAGCTCGGCGTGCTGATGGCTGCTTGGGACCGCGCCGCCCCACGGATTCGCAAAGCCCATGACACCGCGACCACGCCAGAGGGCAAGCTCCGGTGCGCCCATGTGCTGGGCGTCATGGGCGACGCCGGTGGCTATGAGACCCTGGCAAAGGTCGTTCGCGAGGCCGAGCACTTCGACACCGAGCGTATCGACCGGTATTTCCCGTGCATCACGTGGCTGGACAGCTACCTCATCGCACTGGGTCGGACGCGCGATCGACGATCAACGCCGATCGTCTTGGCCAAGCTCGAGCTGCTTGCCAGAAGCGGCAACGGTCACCGGTTCAGCCATTACCGCGCGGTCTGCGAAGCGCTGGAGCAACTCGGCGACCCCGCCGCGGCGGAGCCGTTGGGGCAGCTCCTGAAGCGCTGTGGCGGTGCGAAGAACGTCGTGACCGACTTGAGCAAGGCCGACGGTTCGAGCCGAGGACGCGGGGGGATTCGCAACCTCATACTGGCCCGCGTCCTGTATCGCTGTGGCGATTGGCAGGGGTTGGGGCGGCGTGTGCTCGAGGCGTACACGTCGGATCTTCGAGGCGTCTACGCGCGACACGCCACGGCCGTGTTGCGGCGAAAGCCTGGAGAGCCGACAAGGCCGGAGGGCTGGGTCGGGCTTTGACGCCTTTCAAGCCAGACGGTTGTCTTGCCTGGTAGCGGTCTGTCCGGGTTCCCCCATGCCGGTCCGACGCCCGGGATCGTCGGCGAGGCGGCCAGCCTCGTGCAGCTCTGTCCGCAGGTCATGGGAATCCTCGAAGGACGGAGGCTCAGGAAAGGCCCTGCCTGAAACGGCTTGCCTTTCGCCTCGGCATGGAGCCGGCCCGTTTCTCTTCTACGATGGCCTTCGAGCGCACGGATCGGCCACGAGCGCGCCCGTGTGCGAAACCGGATGCGAGGTCCGTGGTCGTTCCCGTTTGACCTGCAGAGGGCCTTCGGTAAGCTGATGGACCGACACCGGCAAGATCTTAAAGAACCTCGCCGGCGATTCCGCATGGTAGATGCCGAGTCTCGCTTGCTTTCCGAGTGGCCACCGACCAAGCAGGACACACTGAGATGGATGATGCTCCTTGGACACATCGGCGCAGGTCGAAAGATCCGAAAGCCGTGTGGGCGGCAGCAGTGACCATCGCCTGCTTGGCCGGCCCGGCGGCTGCCGAAAACGGCCGCACGGACCGCCCGATCGCTATCGGCGATCGCAACCAGGTCTTCATCGACGGCCGCTACCTGGCCCAGAGGCAGAACGCCCGCATCGTCGTGTGCCCGCCGAAGAAGACCAACGAGACGTGCCTGGTGGGCGGTCTTCGTGGTTACGAGACGATCCTTCCGGTGGACGGCGTGTTCAAGGGTTTTCATGCCTTGAGCAAGGATGGTGCGAGCTGGCGACGCGTCACACCGGGGGACGAGCCGGAAGCCGATGACCTGGTCGGCCTGTACAACGGCAAGCCGATCGTCTTCGTGGACCCGACCGCTCCGCCGGAGCAGCGGTACAAGCGCTTCGGAGCAAACGCCGTCGCCGCGTCTCGAGAGGGCGTCAACTGGCGCACGCTGCACAAGCGGATGTTCCCGGCCAGGGCCTACTTCCCGGGAGGCATGGACAGCCAGAACGTCTGCTTCCACGACGTCCGGCTGGGCACGTATGTCGCGTACGTGAGGGTGAACAAGGCGTACCCGGCACCGCCTGAGCGACGGGAGTACGTCGCCCGCGCCAGCAAGCGTCACTCGGGCAAGCCGGGCTTCTACATGCTGCGGACGATCGGTCGGTCGGAGACCGAGGACCTCGCCACATTCCCCATGCCGGAGGTCGTCATCGAGCCGGACGTTAAGGATCCGCGCTTCGGCGGCGTGGGCGTCATGGACTTCTACACCCCGCAGGTGCTTCCGTACGCCGAAGCCCAGGAGGCGTACTTCCTGTTCACGGCTCGCTACCTCCACTACGAAGACTGGTACCTCGCCGACGATCTCTCAGAGTACCCCCGCTCCAAGGCTGTCGGTATCCTCAACGTCGGCCCGCTAGATATCGGCTTCGCCGCCAGCCGCGACGGCATCCAATGGCGGCGCTACGACCGTCGGCCGTGGATCCAGCTCGGGCCAGAGGGGGCCTTCGACTCGAAACAGATGTACTCGGCCCGCGGCATGGTCTTTCATGACGATGAGATCTGGATGTACTATGTGGGCTACGACACGCTCCACGGCGACAAGAAAGGCACCGAACGCACACCGGTGCTCAGCCGCGTCGTCCTCCGCCGGGACCGGTTCACGGCCGTGGAAGCGGACTACGAGGGCGGGGAGTTCACCACGCCGCCGTTGCATTTCAAGGGTGCCAGACTGGTTCTCAACATCGCGACCTCGGCGCCGGGCCTCGCCCGCGTCGAGATCCAGGATACGGCCGGCCTGGCCGTCGAGGGGTTCGCACTCAAGGATTGCGATTGTATTCACACGACCAATACGTTGCGTCGCAGCGTCACCTGGCGGGGCGGCCACGCCAGCGTGGCGGCGTTGCAGGACCGACCGGTTCGGCTCCGGTTCGAACTTCGATTCGGCGCCAGGCTATTCGCGTTTCGATTCGCGCCGGACGAGAGAGAGGGCGGATGAACGCGTTCCGTCACGTTCGCAGTCTCATCGCGGACTACCTTCCGCTGTTGGGGCGCTGCCATGGTCTTACGCGACGACCGTGGTCGGAGATGCCATGAGAAAGAGTCGCTTGAGATGCGCCTGGGTCTGTCTTGGCGCAGCACTGACGCTCGCAACGACCGAGACGCGCGCGTCGACGCCGCGCGAGACGGCGTTCTTCATTGTCTGGGGACTGCGGGGCGGTGGCTTCCACGGTGAGCTGCGCGTCGACAACGGGGAGATCAGGTCGGTAGGCACCTATCAGTGGGAGCCGCGAGACGTCCTCCGTCGACACGGCGCGCGTCGCGTTTCTTGGATCGGCAACGTGTACAACGGAATCGACGGCCTGCAGGTGACGGCTTCAGGCGATTCGAACACCGTGTTTCGACTGCGATTCACCCAGCCTTACGCACTTGAAGCTGTCCTGACCTGGAAGGACGTGGCCGAAGGTGCCGGCAAGGTCCTCCCTCTCGGCGAATCGGACTTGGTGGCCTACGGTCCCGGCGATGCCCGGCGCGGACCCCGCACAACACACTTCGTCAGCGTGCCGACGTGGTATCAGCCGCCCCGAGTCCCGGTGCAATCGGTCGTGGCGCTAGCCGACGCGCCACCCGCTGGGCGCCGAACCGTACGCGTCGACCTGTCGGAGCGCCCGCCTGGCAAGCTGATTGCGCACCGCTCAGCCCGCGGAGACGGACGTCTGTACGTCGCCATCGCCTGCGCGAAGGGCCCCTTGACGGGAACGGCCAAGATGGCATTCGGGGCGCAGCGGGCCATCTGCCGAGCCGCGGGCGGGCGCGTCTGGCTATCCCTGACGCCTCGAATCGGCACGCTCGCGTTGGCTGTGAGTCATCCTGGAGAGGACGGCGGCCGGCGGAAGACGCTGCTCACCGTCCCGACGACGCTCGTCGAGGTTCGCGGGCCGAGGCTGTATCTCAACGGCGAACCGTTTCTGATCAAGGGCACGCTGCCCCGCGATATGAACGATGCGGACGCGGAGTACCTCAAGTCACTCGGCGCCAATACGCTTCGGGCCAAGATCGCCGGCGACTTCGATCACGTGGAGCGTCACGACTTCATGGCCATCGCCCGCTGTCATAGCGGACCGGGCAAGATCTGTCAGAAGGCCCCCACGATGCAGGCCTTCGAGAAGGGGCTCGCCACGTACGTCGACAGATCCCTGCCCCTGGCCCGTCAGGCCGCGACGCATCCGCGGACGCTGCTCATCCAGCTCGGCAACGAGCAGGCCACGGGCGTCGACCCGTGGCTGTACCGGTTCAGGCCGCCGCACAGCTTCGAACGGCTCGATCGGATGCTGACGGTGCTCTACAACCGGATCAAGCCGATGGACCCGATGATCCCGCTGGGCTATTCGAACTGCGCATTCGGCTACATCGCACCCGACTTCCTGGATGTCTACCTGCACAACACGTACCTGGCCAAGGATCGCGGCTGGCCGCCGATCGAGGAGTACATGAGGTTGCAGGGTTGCGACGCCCGACCGTACATCCACACCGAGTTCGGCGCGAACGTCTACATGCCGCAGGCCCATCTGGGCGCGGCCAACAGTCCCGTACTCGAGAAGCTCCATGCCTGGAACTACGGCCACCGATGGCGGACGTACCTGGCGGCCGGGACGATCGGCGGGACGACCTACTGCCTGTATGACTACGATTACGCCAAGGCCAAGCCCATCTCTTGGGGCGATCGGGGCTTCACGAACTTCGGCATCATGACGTTCGACCGGAAGCCGAAGCTCGCCTGCTGGGAGTTGCTTCACTTGTGGCGGGACTTCGAAATCGACGTGCCCGACGCCCCCGGCGCATCCGGTTCGGAGCCTGCCCGGGAACCGAACGATGACGATGCCTCACGCCCGCTGCTCCTGCGCTACCGCCGCGCGTATTGGGCGCGAAACTGCCAACTGACGATCCGAACGGATGCTGGTGAGAAGACGATCCGCCTACCGGACTTCGCACCAGGATCGCAACGTCGCGTTCCGCGGGCGAGTGACGCACACGGTTCGACGCCGCGGTCTTCCTTCCGCTGGCGCATGGACTACACGACGCACGCCGGCCTGGGCATGGTGGCCCGCGGCGCCTGGCCACCCGACGTCGAGGCGGACGACTTCCTCGCGAGCCTCAAGGGCCGCAAGACCTACTCGTTCTTGCGTGAGCTGTTCGCCGCCGAGGTCGTCGGGATCGATGGCCGGCCCGCCCCGCCCACGTTCAAGGAGATGGAGCGCGAGGACGGCGTCGTGCCCGTCGCCTTCCGTAGGCCGGACGGGACGGTGTATGTGACGCTCTTCTCGCGCAAGAAGCCGGCGAAGGGCGTGTACCGGCTAGGCCTGTCTCTGGACGTTGCCTTTACGGGCCACGTCGACCTCGTGGACGAACTGACGGGTGAGCCCCTGGGCCCATCCGTCGAATACCAACGTCGGCCGGAAGGTCTTCGCCTCGAGAACCTGCGGGTGCCTTATCTGCCGGCCGGCGTTCATAGGCGCTCGATCGAGCCGTTCGCATTGCCGGTCTTGCGAATCTCTCAGCGAGCGCAGGGCGGCGAGGGAGGCTAAATGGAACTGCCGGAACGGGGCTCACCGGGCGCGACGCATCGCCGCTGGGCGGTTCGCGGCGGTCTTAGGTCTTCCGAAGAGGTCGGCCTGCTATAGAACACGATGCGGAAGCCGGCCTCACCCTGATAGGAAGCACATCACTCATGAGACCCACGGCCACGCTCACGCTGATGGTCCTGTCCTTCGCTCTGCCCGCCCAACCGGGCGAGATAGGGACGTCGATCGACACCATGCCCGACACATGGGTCGCTACGGACGGGCTTGGCCGCGTCTTACCCGGCTTCACGGAATGCGGTCCGCCGCGGCCCGACCACAGGGTCGGCATCTTCTACTTCCTGTGGCTTGGCGCGCACGTCAACGGGGGTCCGCACGACATCACCAAGATTCTCGCCAGAGACCCGGGCGCGATGACGGACAAGGACAGCCCTCTGTGGGGCCCGATGCACGCGATGCATCACTGGGGCGAGTCCGTCTTCGGCTACTACAACACGGACGATCCCTATGTTCTCCGGAAGCACGCACAGATGCTCTCCGACGCCGGCGTGGATGTGGTCGTCTTTGACGTGACCAACCAGGCCACCTATCGCAAGAACTACAGGGCCTTGCTCAGGACCTTTGCCGACGTACGATCCAAAGGCGGACGGACACCGCAAGTCGCGTTCCTCTGTCCCTTCTGGACGCCCGCCACGGTCGTGGACGAGCTCTATCGAAACCTGTATGCGCCCGGCCTCCACCCGGAGCTGTGGTTTCGTTTGCACGGCAAGCCGCTCATCCTCGCCGACCCGGACAGGATGACCACAAGGGAAACGCACGGCAAGCACGATGCACCCGCAGAACTGCCCCCCGGTCACACGTTGGGTCAGACCTTCAGCGTGACACGCCCGTTTACGGCCGTCGAGGCAAGCGTTCCCACCTGGCATACCAAGGATTCCGCCCTCACGCTCACGCTCTTTCGCGACGGACCGACAGGCAAACCGCTGGCCCGCCATCGCTTCACCAGCGTGAGGGACAACGCATGGCTCGCCCTTCGCCCGAGTTCGCCCCTGCCGCCGGGCACGTATTACCTCGAAGCCTCCCAGCCGCAAGGTGCCATCGGGTGGTGGAGCCACACCGAAGACGTGTTCCCCCGGGGCCGGGCCTTCGCCGACGGCAGGCCCGTCCCAGGCGACCGGAATCTCCGCATCCTCTACAAGGGCGACCGCACCGATACGATCAAACACTTCTTCACCTTCCGTCGCCCCCAACCCGACTATTTCCGAGGCCAAACGGCTCCCGACATGTGGAGTTGGCTGGAGGTCTATCCCCAGCACGTTTTCGTGAACGCAGAGGGTCAGAAGGAGCAGATGTCCGTCGGGGTTGCGCAGAACGCCGTCGGAAACCGGCTCGGAGCGATGAGCGAACCCGGAGCCCGAGGTCGCAGCTACCACAACGGCTCGACCGACCCGCGACCCGACGCGGTGAACCTCGGCCTCAACGTCGCCGAGCAGTTCGAGTGG
Organism: uncultured Planctomycetales bacterium; assembly: GCA_964622545.1. Lineage (GTDB taxonomy): Bacteria > Planctomycetota > Phycisphaerae > UBA1845 > JAFGLZ01 > JAFGLZ01. The sequence continues at coordinate 20,450 of CAZUQM010000028.1, forward strand.
GCTCTCCAGCAAGACCCACGGTTCCTTTTCGTCACGGGCTGGAACGAGTGGACCGCCATGCGATTCGACGAGTTCGCCGGGGTGAAGAGGCCTGTGATGTTCGTCGATCAGTTCGATCAAGAACACAGCCGAGACATCGAGCCGATGAAGGGCGGTCATCAAGACAACTACTACTACCAACTCGTCTCCTTCATCCGTCGCTACAAGGGCGTTCGCCCCACCCCGAAGGCGGGCCCGAAGAAGACCATTCGCCTCAACGCCGATTTCAGCCAGTGGAAGGACGTCGAGCCGACCTATCGCGACGACGCAGGGGACACCGCACACCGCGATTGGCCGGGCTACAACAACCACACACGATACGAGAACGATACCGGCCGTAACGACTTCGTCGTTGCCAAAGTCGCGAGGGACGACCGTTATCTCACCTTTTACGTGCGGACCCGAAAGCCGATCACGTCGCCAACCCACGAGAACTGGATGGTGCTTCTCATCGACACGGACGGCGACCATCGAACCGGCTGGGAAGGCTACGACCTCGTCTTGAACCGGCGGCGTCGAGAGCCGTCGTCCTGCGTTGTGGAGCGGACCGCCGGCGATTCGACGTGGAATCCGGTCGCGAGGGCCTCGCTGGTTGTGGCCGGCAACGAACTCCACCTCCAGGTGCCGCGCGCTGCCGTCGGTCTGGAAAGGGATCCGCTGCGATTCGATTTCACATGGGCGGACAACACACGGGTCGGCGAGATCATGAGCTTCATCACGGACGGCGATACCGCCCCCAACGGCCGATTCAATTACCACTTCGAGGAATGATTCGTGATGGACCAGCAACCGCGATCTTTGGGTGTGCTTGAGGCCATCGCCCGCATGGAGAGGTTCCGGAGACCGTCATGAATGGAAACCTGACAGGCATGTCGCTGACCGTCGTGGCCTGGGGGCTGGCTTCGGGCGCGGTCGCCCGTGCCGAGGACGTCCCGCCGCCCCGCCCCGACGTGGCCTTCGCAACGACGGGTGCCGCCACGGTGAGTGGGGGCCGACTCTATCCACCGTTCTACAACTACGTGATCGGCCCGCACGCCGTGGTCGCCGGCAGGAAGGTCTTCTGTGCGTTCCAGGACACACAAGGCCGTCCCATCGTCATGGCCTATGAGATTGACCGGAAACGATGGCACGGCCCGGTCCGGGGCTCCAACTTCGGCCTCAAGCGGGACTCGCACGGGAACCCGTCGCTCTGCGTCGATCGGCACGGTTACGTGCACCTCTTTTATGGGTGTCATGGCGGTCCGATGCGGCACACGCGGAGCGTCAAGCCCATGGACATCTCCGCATGGAAGGAACGCCCCCCTCCCACGCGGCGGGCGACCTACCCGCAGTCCATGCGGATGAAGGACGACCGGATCTTCCTCTTCTATCGCGCCGGCGGTCACATGGAGCCGTGGTGCCTGCGGATCTCCGACGACGACGGGCGGACATGGAGCGACGCGCAGCCCATCATCGAGATGCGCCGCGACCCGCCGGATCGCCTGGCCGCCGCGTACTGCTTCTTCCTGCCCGGCAGGGACGGCTGCACGGTGCACTGTTTCTGGAATCACAAGGACGACAACGCCGCCCGCGTCACGAAGGACCGGCCCCACCCGTGGCGCCCGCTGAAGTACCCGGGCCTGCACGAGGCGGTCTACCGGTACAACGTCTACTACGCTTTCCGAGACGAGAAGGGCACATGGCGCGGCCCGAAGGACCAGAAGGTCTCCCTGCCGATCAGCAAGAAACTCGCCGATGCCGAGTGCCTGGTCTATGACTCCGGGCAGGCGTTCTCCTTCATCCCCTACCGAAGCCGCCTGGTGGTCGATGCCGACAATCGGCCGTACTACAAGGTCCGCACCGGCGTGGTGGACTGGGTTAGGCACGATCCTGACGATCCGACAAAGGCCTTGGTCCCGGTGCGGGATCTCTTCGTTCGTATCGGCTCGGATGGAGCGGAGGTCGCGAAAACCATGCTCGGCCAGTGGCCTACCGACATCAAGAAGATCCTCCATGCGAGAGGGCTCGAGGTCTATGGCGACCGCTCGCACGGACGCTGGTTCATCTTCTGCACGCGCAAGCCGCTGGCGGACGGTCAGGGCAGTCACCTCTTCTTGTACCGTTGGGAAGCCGGCTACGCGGCTCGCGAAGGGGGTCCGGCCGACGTGTCGGCGCGGACGCCGTAGCGACTATGGCCGGGGCGTCCGTAGGGCATCGATGAGACGGTGCACCGCGAAGAAGGTCGACCTACCGCGATTGGTGGAACGCTGGCGGGTCCGGCGCCTGTCCCGTCAGCCGGCGCAGCAACCGGTGTCGCTCAGAATGTCCATTGCGCCAGCGGGCAGATGGCCGGTACGATCGATACGAACTCGCCTGGCCGCGCAGCCCGGCAAGGTCGTTCGGTGACTCCCGGATCGCAGGTGACAGAGCGACGAGATGATCGTCGTCGCACGCCGGTCAGCATCACACCCCTTTGGAACGGAGGAGAGCTCGAGCATGCGACGGACAAGCGAAGCCATCGCCGGCGACACGCTGCTTTCCTTTCTGCTCTTGACCGCTGTCTGCGTCTCCCCTGGCGCTGGTGCCGGCGGTGCCTGGCCGCAGTGGCGTTATGACGCCAACCGCTCCGGCGCCACCAAGGAAGCCGGGCCTCAGTCCGCGGGTTTGCTCTGGCGCCTCGAACTGGGCCGTCCCGACCCGGCCTACGACCACCAATACCGCATGTGCGCCGACGTGACCTACGCGCCGATCGCGGCCGAGGGGCTCGTCTTCCTGCCCTCGAACACGACCGACCAGGTCTTGGCCTGTGATTTGCAGACCGGCTCGGTTCGATGGCGGTTCTTTGCAGAAGGACCGGTGCGGTTCGCACCCGTGTATGTCGACGGCAAGCTCTATGTCGGCTCGGACGACGGCTACCTGCACTGCCTCTCTGCCTCCGACGGGAAGCGGCTATGGCGGGTCCGAGGCGCGCCGGAGACGCTGCCGGACAGCCGAATGCTCGTCAACGGCCGTGTGTGCTCCCGTTGGCCGGTTCGAGGCGGACCGGTGCTACACGGTGGAACGGTCATGTTCGGCGCCGGCATCTGGCCTGAGGAGGGTGTCTACGTGTGCGCGGTCAGCGCGCCGACCGGCGAACTGCTATGGCGCAGCGATCGGCTGTCGTTCATCGAAGACGGCATGAGCGATCACGGCCGGCCCTATGACCTGAGCCTGCCGCCCCACGGCTATCTGGCCGTTATCGACGGAACGCTGGCGGTGCCGAGCGGCCGGTCTCTGGCCGCGTGGTTCGATCCCGACGACGGCACGATGGAGCCCTATACGTGCTTCTACGTCAAACACAATCCGCCGCGGGGCACCTGGTACGTGGCCGGCATCAACCGCTACTGCGTCCAGGGCGGGAACTGGTTCGGCACCCGACCCGAGGTGCCGCCGCCCCTGCCCGACGACCTGCGTGAGGCCAAACCCGCCACCTTCTGGTCGCGGAACCCGCCCGACAACGAGCTTCACGTTATGGAGCACCGTCCCTTCCTCAGGGCCGACACCTATCGGCTGCACGACGAGAACCGCTACACCGAGCCCGTCCTGACCGAGACGACGATGTATGCCTCGGAGTTCACGGACGAGAAGGACTATCTCGTCCCGCGTGGACACACGCATGTCACCTTCCCTCAGTATGACCGTATCGTGGCCAGGGACCTCACCCGCCCCGAGTGGAAGACGTACACCTGGCGGCACTATCGTTATGGCAGGCGAAAGGTCGCGATGCTGAAGCTGCAGTTCCCCATGCTCTGGGAACTGGCATCCCCGCTTCGCGTGTTGATCAAGGCCGGAGACCGGCTGTACGCCGGAGGCAAGAACACCGTCGCGGCCATCGCGCTGCCTGAGAAAGGGGTCGCCCCCCACATCGCCTGGGAAGCACCTATCGAGGGTACGCCGGTGCATGCCCTGGTCTGCGACGGGAAGCTGGTCGTCGTGACCGACAGCGGCAACGTCTACGGCTTCGGTCACGTCAGCGGGCGTGTCGTCGTCAGCGCATCCGAATCAGAACAATGCGAGCCCTATCGATCGCCCGAGAACGGTTATGCGCTCCTGATTGGCTGGGGCGATGGCACGCGGGCTCTCGCATTGGCCCGGGAGGGCACGTCAAGAGTGGTTGTGGTCGAACCCGACGCCGCGACAGCCGCGCGAGCTCGAAAGGCGCTGGCCGAGGCCAAGCTGTTCGGTCGAAGGGCGCAGGTCATCCAGGCCCATCCGAACACGACGCGGCTCACCCCCTACTGGGCGAATCTCGTGATCGTCCAGTCGCCGAGCGCCTTGGGGACACCGGAGGCCACCTTGTCGGTCGCACTCGAGGCCCTCCGTCCTTTCACCGGCAAGCTGCTGCTACCAGAGGGCAACCGTCATGCCGGTCGATTGAAGCGTCTGGTAGCCAGTCGGACCGGCCACACGCTGCGGGTCGGCGGGGACGGCCTCACGGTCCGACGAGACCACCCACCGGAAGGGGCCGCCGATTGGACGCACGAGGCCGGTGGACCCGAGAACGGTTTCGCCAATGCCGAACGGCTGGTCAAATGGCCGCTGGGCGTGCTCTGGTATTCAGGCGATATCGATCGCTACTTCACGCCCGCCTCGCATTTCCAGCATGAACGCCACCCCTATCCTCTCGTCGTCGGGGGGCGCATGTTTATCATCACCCATCAGCTCCTCCACGCCGTCGACATCTACACGGGCAGCTATCTCTGGAGGGCCGAGATGCCCGAGACGTCCTGGACCAAGACCCGGTCCTTCGACAGCCGGATCTACGGGCGTCCCACCGAACGCAATCACGTGGCCGCAAGGGACTGGGTCTATGCCGTCACCGGGAAGGAGATCCATGCCTACGACGTCGCGAGCGGCAAGCGGCAGAAGGTGTTTCGGATTCCTTCGTCGCTACGAGGCCAAGCCACCACGTCGGACCCCAGAACTCGGCGACGCAGCAAGCATGGGGATCGGATCGACCGGGTCGCCCCGGCCTGGACGGAAGTTCGCCTCTGGCAGGACGTGTTGCTGGCGGTATTCGGCCGGCACCTCGTCGCCGTCGACCGCCACTCCGGCGAGATGATCTGGACGCGGCGAAGCACGCGGGAGACGACGACGTACACCGTGGGAGACGACACGCTCTTCGCGTTGGACTGCGACATACCCGAGATCGGCGGCGGACAGGCCGGCGAACCAGCCGGGCGGTTGCTGGCGATAGACCCGCAGACCGGCACCGTCCGCTGGCAGCGCGAGTTGGCCTACAAAGCGGTGCCGAGGCATACGGTGCGTAACCCGCGTCCGTGGCTGAGGCCCGTCTTGCCGACGCTGTCCTACAATGCCAAGCACCGGCTGATCGTAATGACCGTCAACCGGAGCAGCCTCATCGTCTTGCGGGCGGCGGACGGCTCGCCGGTATGGTCCAAGCGTGGTCGGGGGCGCGGCAACATCCAGGCGGTCTACCCTCCCGTCGTCACCGACGATTACGTGCTGCTGTCACAACACCGGGACTGCTTCGGCTACTTGCTGGACATCCGGACCGGCAAGGAGGTGGGCGACAACACGGGTATTCCCAGACCGCGCACCTGCGCGCGGGTCATCGGCAACAACCATGTGCTCGTTTACCGGGACGCCGCGACGGAGCTCTATGACATCGACGGCAACCGGATGATCGGACTGAACTCGATGCGCTCAGGTTGCACGACAAGCTTCATTCCGGCCGGCGGTATCGTGACCGCCCCCATGCTGGGGCATGGCTGCGTCTGCAATTACCCGATGTTCGCTTCGCTCGGGCTTTACCACTGGCCGGAGATCGAAAACCACCGACCCGCTTCCGTGTCGGCGTCGTGGACGAACGAAGTGGCCCAGCGGGCAGCAAGCGGCCACGAAGCCGGCCGGCGCGGTCTCGCCGACGCCTCTAGCGCGTTGCCTTCGCACACCGGCGAACGCATCGACCTCCGGAGATTCCGTCTGCTCAACGCCACGGCCGAAGCCTCCGGTCCTCACCTCATCTTCCGCACCAAGGACCGGACGGCCGGCTACGCAGTCCGCGCGTCCGACAAGCCGCTGGCCAGGGGAACGTTCACGTTCTCTCTGAAGCGAGTGCCCACGCCCCGGCGCCACGGGAATGCCTTCTTCGTCTGCGGGTCCGGCGACGCGCACGAGGACTGGATCGAGTGTCGGGTCTATTACGGCGGGCGAAGCTGCTTGATGATCACCGGTCCCCACGTGACGCACAAAGAGGAGAAGGCGACGTTCCAGCGAGGCGCCGTCATCACCGTCACCGTGACCGTAGACTGCACGACCCGCACCGTCACGCTGAAGGCCGCAGGCAAGGAACTGACCTCGCGGATGGCCGGGCCGATGCCAGGGATCACCCACTACGGCTACGGCGGGGCTAATGCGGACAACCTCTTTACGAAGATCACGGTGAGATGACCGGCCGGTTGGGCCAAGGGCCGACATCGGCCTATGGCCGGAATCGTGCCCGAACGAGGCCTCAGGCTCTCGCCGGGCCCATCCCACTGCAGGCGAGAGAGAACATGTCTTGGGTAGGCCGAGCACGTCGTTGGTAGACAGCTCGTGTCCCCATGTCCGCCGGCGGGACCGTCGTCCCAGGGAAATGTGTGGAGGGGGAATCGGAATAGGCTTGAAAAGGTCGCCCGGGCCTGATTATGATCCGGCCTGCTCAAGGTGATCCTCAAGAGCTAGAGCCCGGATCGCCTGCTCGTGGATCGTGAGTTTGATGAGGTCGATCAGGACGCGACCATTCCGGCCCAGGTGTAGAGCCTGATCACCGAGGAGTAAATCGATCCGAAGCAGCATCCGAGCACGCATCCGCTTTCGAAAACATAAGACCTGTCCTCCAAGCAGATCAGCGTGAAGGGGTGGACGCTCACATGTGCCTGGGCCGATCCATCGACGCGGACGCCAGCTTCCCGGAGTGGGGCTCGGAGCTGACGGCTACGGTGTATCGGCGCGCCGACCTGCCTGGCGGCATCGCCGAGATCAAGCTGAAGTCCCGTTTCCAGGGCAAGCCGTTCGCGTTTGAGGGCCGCGCGGCGGAGGTCAGGATCGTACGTGATCGGATGGGTGCCCCTGTTGCCGACCAGCGATGATACGCCCCCCACACTGCTGTTCCGCTAGCGCGTTGCCCATGAAGGTTCGGTGACGGTCGCGGAGCTGGATCGTCTGTACGGCTAGGCACCGAAGGGAGAGGGTCATGCTGCTGAGGACACGCCCGCCCCCTCCAAGTAGGTGTGTGAGAAGGGATCGCTCGTCCTCGACGCCATTGCCGCGTCCAACGAGGTGCTCATCTGGCGAGCCGCCGCGCTGGCGCACATCGTGGTGGATGTGGGCGACGAGGGGAAGTTCGGTCGGAAGCGCGCGGCGATCGACACCCTGTTCGAGGAGTTCCCACCGAAAAACGTGCCGTCGCCAAGCGCGTAGCGGATGGGCCAATAGGTTGGACGGTGCTTGCCGTGGTGCTGGCCATAACGACAGAGACCGGCGCGGCTGCAGCGACGGCGAAGCTGGGCCCGGCCCGTCCGGCCGTCTGGGATCAGGTGGGCCGCGTGCTGTTCACCTGTATCGCGCTGGGGCGTCGCGCGGTGCTCGAACCTGCGGACGACAAACCGAGGTGACGGAGGTATGGCTAGAGACAGCAGTCTGAAACCGGCGGTGGAAGGCCGTCCCATTGACCGCCTGCTGACACCGTTTCAGAACTTCCTGCGAACCGAATCCTCGGGCGGCATCTTGCTGCTCGCCGCCACGGCGATCGCGCTTATCTGGGCCAACTCGCCCTGGCATCAGAGCTACCACGACCTCTGGCACACCTACGTGTCCGTGGGCTTTGGCGAGCATGCCATGAAGCTGTCGCTTGCGCATTGGGTCAACGACGGCCTGATGGTCATCTTCTTCTTCGTCGTCGGGCTCGAGATCAAGCGGGAGGTGTTGGCCGGCGAACTGGCCTCGCCCCGTAAGGCGGCCGTCCCGATCGCTGCGGCGATCGGCGGCATGGTGGTGCCCGCGCTGGTGTACGTCGCGCTCAACGTCGGCGGGCCGGGCCTGGACGGCTGGGCCATCCCGGCCGCGACGGACATCGCCTTCGCCCTGGGCATCATAACGCTGCTGGGCCATCGCGTGCCGACGTCGCTGAAGGTCTTCTTGACCGCGCTGGCGATCGTCGACGACATCGGCGCCGTGCTCATCATCGCCATCTTCTACACGTCCGACATCTCGCTGGCGGCACTCGGCGTGGCGGGGATCGTCCTTGGGCTGCTGATCCTGGCGAACGTGTCGGGCATTCGCAGGCCGCTGGTGTACGCGGTGCTGGGCATTGTCTTATGGGGTGCGTTTCTCCAATCCGGTGTACATGCCACCGTCGCCGGTGTGGTTTTGGCCTTCACGGTGCCGACAAGGTACCGCATCAAGGTGGACGAATTCGTTTCATTTGCGCAGCGAGCTCTGGGTGAGTTCCAGTCGGCCGGCCGGGACCGTGACGACACCGCCGCGAGGGCGCGTCGTCAGTCGGCCGTTCATGCGCTCGAGGTAGCGTGCGAGCACGTGGAATCACCTCTCTTGCGCATGGAGCACTCCCTGCTTCCGTGGGTGTCGTACGTGATCATGCCCATCTTCGCCCTGGCCAACGCGGGTGTGTCCCTCGGCGGCGGCGCGGCCGAAGCCCTGACCAGCCCCGTCGGACTCGGAATCGTGCTCGGCCTCGTCGTGGGTAAGCAGGTGGGCGTGACGCTGGCGACGCTGATCGCGGTCCGAGCCGACATCGGACAAGTCCCCACGGGCTCGACGATGATACAGGTCTACGGGACGAGCTGGCTGGCGGGCATCGGCTTCACGATGTCGCTCTTCATCGCCAACCTGGCCTTCGCCGAGCAGGCGAGGCTACTGGAGGCGGCCAAGATTGGCATCCTTGCCGGATCGCTCCTCTCGGGCGTCGCCGGCTTCGCCATCCTGCGTGCCACCACGTCGCGCAGGCCTCAGGAGATGATCCATGAGCCCGACGCCTGAATCCCTGGAGCGCCCTCTGACGCAGACGAAGATCGTCGCGACCGTCGGCCCCGCCTGTAGCGGCCCCGAAGCGCTTGACGGGTTGATTGCAGCCGGCGTCAACGTGTTCCGCCTCAATACCGCGCACGGCGACAGAGACTCGCTCCAAGATCAGCTCGACGTGATCCGCCACGCCGAGAGCCGCGCAGAACGCCCGATTGGTGTGTTGGTCGATCTGGCCGGTCCGAAGATCCGCTTGGGTGCCCTGCCCGGCGGGCAGATGGAGTGCGTCACGGGCCAGACGATTCGCTTCGTACACGGCGAGGCCTCACGGAGGCCCGGCGACCTTACCACGACCTATGAGACGCTGATCGATGAGCTTCAGGGGGGCAATCGCGTCGTCCTGGCGGACGGCACGGTCGGCCTGGTCGTCGAGCAGATCGACCAAGCCGGGGCCGTGTGCCGCATCGTCCAAGGCGGGCTGATTCGAGACCGGCAGGGGGTGAACCTGCCCGGCGTCCGACTGAGCGTGCCGAGCCTGAGCGAGCGCGATCGCGAAAACGCCGTCTGGGCCGCCGAGGCCGGCGCCGACTTCGTGGGGCTCAGCTTCGTTCGGGCCGCCTCGGACGTCCGCCAGCTCAAGGAGCTGCTCGCGGCCAACGGCAGCGACGCCCACGTCATCGCCAAGATCGAAAAGCCGGAGGCCGTGGACCACCTCGACGAGATCGTCCAGGCCGCCGACGGCGTGATGGTCGCGCGGGGAGACCTGGGTGTCGAGATCGACATCGCCGAGGTGCCGACCGTCCAGAAGCGGATCATCACAACCTGTCAGCGCTATCTCAAGCCGGTGATCGTGGCCACGCAGATGCTGGACAGCATGCAGCACTCGCGCTTGCCGACCCGGGCCGAGGCCAACGACGTCGCCACGGCGATCCTGGACGGCGCCGACGCGTGCATGCTGTCGGGTGAGACCGCCATCGGGAAGTACCCTCGCGAGGCCGTGGAGATGATGCATCGCATCGCCCTGGCCACCGAGCCGATTTACCGCGAGCGTCAGCCCAAACCGTTGCCGGAGTTCAGCCGGTCGGACATCCATGAGATCACGCAGGGGACGGTGTACGCGGCCGGCCGACTCGCCGAAGTGCTCAACGCCAAGCTGCTGGTAGTCGCCACGCACAGCGGCGCGACCGCTCGATGCATCTCGAACAACCGCCACTTCGTGCCGACTGTCGGCGTGAGCGATCTGGAGCGGTCGCTGCGACGGATGGCCCTCTACTGGGGCGTCCATCCGTTGGCCGGCTCGCCGACGGACAAGCCGGATCAGACCCTCGCCTATGTCGTCGACCGGGCTCGGAAGGCAGGGTATCTCTCGGAAGGCGATCGGGTCGTTCTCGTCTCGGGCACCGGCTTGAGGGTGTCACGCCACAATGTTCTGATGACTCATGAGGTCGATTGACGGGGGAGTAGGGACGGTCGTGCCATGTACAAAACACCGATCAACGTAACGCGTCTGCCCATTCGACTCGATCCGAATCCCGAGCGCGTGATTGCGCGCCTCTTCACGGTCGGCGACGAGGAGCGGATGCGGCGACTCATCCGCCGGATCCTGGACGTACCCGAGCCGGAGACCGAGGAGATCCTCGACAGGCTCCAGCGGGACTTCGGCCAGCGCCATCGCGAAATAGTCGACGTGCTCATGGACCACTACCAGGCCGTGAGTGGCCTCATCGAGAGCGACGCTGAGCTCAGCGAGCGGCGCAAGCTGCTCATCGGCGCGTATTTCACGATGGAGTACGCGATCGAGTCGGCGGCCTTGTTCAATCCGTCGATGGTTCCCGCGCGCAATCAGACCGGCCTGCCCGCGGGCAGCTCGCGGTTCTTGATAAGCCTGCGCGCCACGGGCGAGGGTCATCTCTCCTCGATCGTCTTCCGACGGGGCGTCATCGACGCGTCCTGCGGCATCGAGATGGAACCGGCCAGCCCGTTCACGCGCATGCTCAAGGTCGTGCCGGACCAGGAGTTCGACAGGGAGCTGTTCCTGATCAAGCTCATCGAGATGGGTGGGTATACCGACTTGGCGGGCTCGGTGCTGAGCATGCTGCCGGAGCGGTTCACGTTGTCGGAGCTGAGCGGCGCGCTGGACCAAGCCCGCGCCGGTCTGGATGAGCCGGCCCTGGCCCAAGAGACGACGCACAACATGCTGACCTTGGCCCGATCGAACTACGAGCTCCAGATGGCCAAGGACGCGGACCCGTCCGAGATCGTCATCTTTCCCTACTCGGAAAACGAGAGTCATGGGCTGGAGGACCTGCGGCTCGTGATGTTCACCGACGAGGACGGATCCAAGCGCTATTACGGCACGTACACGGCCTTCAACGGGCACCACATCGTCCCGCAGATCCTGGAGATCGGACCCGACGGACGGATCGGGATCCACACGTTGAACGGCCGGTACGCTCAGAACAAGGGCATGGCCCTGTTCCCGCGGAGGCTCAACGGGCGTTACGTCATGATCTCGCGGCTGGACGGCGAGAACCTCTATATCATGGAATCGACGAACGTCCGCTTCTGGAACGAGGCCACGCTCATCCAGGCGCCGCAGTACGCGTGGGAGCTCGTGCAGATCGGGAACTGCGGCTCACCCATCGAGACGGATGAGGGCTGGCTGCTGCTGACGCACGGCGTGGGTCCGATGCGGCAGTACTTCATCGGCGCCACGCTGCTGGACCTCGAGGATCCGTCTCAGGTCATCGGCCAGACATCGGAGCCGCTCATGGTGCCGACGGACGAGGAGCGCTCCGGCTACGTGCCCAACGTGGTCTACTCCTGCGGCGGCATGGTCCACAACGGTCATCTCGTGATCCCGTACGCCATGAGCGACATCTCGAGCAGCTTCGCCACGGTCCCGCTGCAAGACCTGCTGGACCTGCTGAAAGGTTGATCTTCGCCGGCGGGGCTCCCGCAACGCGGCGCGCAGCGTCGCGCCGCGGCTAGCGAAGCCGGTAGGCAAAGACCCGACGTATCCGGGATAGGGGAATCTTGCGCATAGTCCGGCTGAGCGCCCTGGAATCGGTCCCGGTCCAAGTGATCCTGATCCATCTCTCGCCGGCACGATGACCTCCTTCTGGTCTCGAACCGCCGACGTCCTACCGATGCTCCTGAGCGATACGGTTCCGCCGTCCCTGACCGCAACAGCCGGGCATACGAAAGGCACCGTTCGTCAATTGCCCTGACAGAAACGCATGCAAGACCTCGTCGATCGGCCCGCACGTCTGCGAGATGACCCGAACGCCGGCCGAAGCCAGACCCGCCTCGAGAGGCCTGGATATCGCCCCGCAGATGAGGACGTCGACACCCAGATCCGCGACGTATCTCGCCCTGCCAATGAGGTCGTCCTGGTCGACCACCGCTTCATGCCGTCCGGTTTCACCATGGCCGTCGACGCCGACCACGAGCAAACGCTTGGCCGCGTCGAAGACAGGTGATATCCGTCCGTCGTGTGTGGGCAGTGCAACTCTCACGGGCGATCCTTACGCAGTCGGCGTGCCAAAGATCAAGGATGCCTGCCCTGAGCTGTAAGTGGCTCTATGACGAGGATTATGCACGGATAGCGGCCGGGTTGCCGTCCGGTGGGACCTGCAGACTGCGACGATCGCCGGCCTGAAACGACCGCAGAATGCCTCTACAGGTCGTCTCGCGCACGTCCGTCGGTCTCGGGCAGGTCGATGTCCAAGGCCTTGATTTTGCGAAACAACGTGCTGGGATGGATGCCGAGTTCGCGGGCGGCCGCGTTCCGGTTGCCGCGGTTGTGGCGGAGCGCATCAGCGATGTGCATGGCCTCGAGCTCTCTAAGGGTGCCCCCTCTGCGAGCTCGCGCCGGACGCGGGTCGTCTTTGCCGCGAAGCATCGGTGGCAAGTGACGGGTCTCGATCAGTCCGCTGCGGCACAGGATGAAGGCGTGTTCGATGATGTTCTCCAACTCCCGTACGTTCCCTGGGTAGTCGTGATCCATCAGGACCGCCATCACCTCCTCGGAAACGCCGGCCACGTTCTTGCTCTGGAGGTGATTGAACTTCGCGATGAAATGCTCTGTGAGCAAGGGGATATCCTCACGACGATCACACAGTTTCGGCAGCACCAGGCGCATTACGTTGATCCGGTAGTAGAGGTCATCACGGAACCGACCCTCACGAACCAACTGGGCCAGGTCCTTGTTCGTGGCCGCGATCACGCGTACGTCCGTTTGGACCGTCTCGACCGACCCCAAGGGCTCGAACTCTCCGTCCTCCAAGACCCGCAGCAGACGCGTCTGCATGGCGGCCGAAATATCGCCGATTTCGTCCAACAGCAGCGAGCCTCCGTCCGCTATGGCGAACCGGCCGGGTTTGGCCTTGCGGGCGTCGGTGAACGCGCCGGCCTCGTAGCCGAAGAGCTCCGATTCGAGAAGCGTATCCGGCAGAGCTCCGCAGTTAATTGCCATAAAGCGTCTGTCGCGCCGCGGAGACAGATGGTGAATCGCCCGCGCTACCAATTCCTTGCCGGTCCCGCTGGCCCCCTCAAGCAGCACGGTGCTGTTGCTTTCGGCCACTTGCGGCAGCAAGTCGAATAGCTGTTGCATCACATGGCTGCGCCCGATGATGTCTTCGAAGGTGTAGCGGTGATGAAGCTCCTTGCGGAGCTCTTCGACCATGCTGAGGTCCCGGAACGTCTCAACACCGCCGATGATCTTGCCGTAACTGTCCCGCAGGATGGCCGTCGATATGGTGATGGGCACGCGTCGACCGGAGGCACTGAATACCGACACGGCCTTGTTCACGATCGGATGCCCGGTCGCAAGGGTCTCCTTCAGAGCGCATTCGTTCTCGCAGATGCTGGACCGCAGGACGTCGCAGCAGCGCTGACCGATGGCCTCGTCCCGCGGGACACCGATGATCCGTTCCGCCGCCTGGTTGAACGTCGTGATCCGCCAATCCTCGTCGACGGTGAAGACGCCATCGGCGATCGAATCCAGGATCGCGTCTCGCGTCTGTGCCACTGTCGTTTCGCAGCTCATGGCGGTCCTCGCAGGACCAAGAGGGATTCCGAAGCCCCCGGCATTCTTATCTTCGCCTACTACGTTTTATTATACCCTGTCGGCCGATGGGCCGAACCTCGCGGAAGCGACCAACGACCCGGCGTCGCCGCCCCGACGGGAGTCCCCGACGTCACCCTGGCTCGGCGCTGCGGCGCCCCACCAGCAGTCCGGCGCAATCCGCAAGGAGTCGCCTCATGCGGTCCAGCGACGTATCCCATTTCTCGAGATCCAGCTTCGTCCAATCGGAGATACGGAGCACTTTCTCCGGATCGGACATCACCATCTCATCGAAGGCGCCGACGGCATCGAGGACGATGGCCTTGTCGTGGGCGGGGAATGTCTCATTGGCCTTTGCCCGGTCCCACGCCTTGAAGATGTAGTCCCAATGATCGAGCCATCCGGACGTCAGCCAGTAGACCTTCGCTCCGTCGGCGATCCGTTCGCGCTCCGCCGCATCGGCCAAGACATCCACGCAATGCTTGGCCTGCACCCGAGACACGCGATCCCCGAGCGTGTCCAACAAGCGGTCCGTATCCGCCGCGGTATCCAGGTTCATATAGCATGTCTCGCCGTAGACGACGATGACGTTCTTGGCGATGGACCGCGCTCGCTCCACTTGACGTCTGACCTGCTGCTCGAAACGCTGTGGCCACTCATGCAACCCCGGCGCGGTCAGGAAGATTCTGTTCTCGCTCAGGAAGCCTTCCTGAACCAAACGACGCACCTCCCGACTCAGCGTGCCACAGGCAACCACGCAGCAGGCGTCAAGAGGTGCGGGAGATGACTTGTCGCGCATAGCTTCACTCACACCCAGAATGGGGTCCTCACGTCGTCGCCGAGCGGACGGCACGCATGATGGCCCCCGGCGGCCGCACACCTCTCCGACGCGGCACCGGAAGCACCGAGACACAGCAGCTGAGGGCCCTGTCACAACGAGCCGAACGGGATGCCGAGCTCTCGACCCAGCTCGGTAGCCGCTGCAATCCAATCATGCCCCGTCGCGATGTTCCGTTCACCCGTGGCCTGGTCCATGGCAAGTACGCTCACCGCACGTTCGCCCGTCTCGCGGTCTTTCGTCAACGAGATATGGACGCACATGCCGGTACGGTGCAACACGTCACCAAGCGTACGGGCCAATTCGGCCTCCGCATTCGGTCCTGTCTGCAGAACGTTCAGCATCGCGCGCTCCTTCCTGACTGGGGCCGGCACGCCAAGAGATATCACTGGCAGAAGGCGTGCCATACCCGATCGAAAAGCGGCAGGTCGCTCGAACGCTGGCCCCATGATCCGCGAAGCGGGGCACGATCTGAACGGCCCGGCATCCCGCTCGCACTTTGCGAGTGGCCCAGGCCCAAGCGCCCTGGCATCACGCTCCTCGCTCCGGCTTGTCAGCGCCTCACACTGCGTCCCTGTGGGCAAGCTCATCGGGTGTCGGTCCATGCGCGCCCAAGGTCGCGCAGCGATCCAGAACCGTCGCCGGCATGGCCACGCGATGGGGATTGGCCCCGGGACTAGAGGGCCAACTCGCACAGGGTCAGGCCCGGTGACTCCTTGAGGACCGCATTCGACGGACAGACCGTCAGGCAGGCGCCGCATCGCGTACAGCGTTCTAGGATGATCCTATGAGGCTCCTTCTTCCGACCCTCCACGGCTCCGGCAGGACATACCCGAACACAGGCCCCACACCCGTCGCACCGCTCCGTGGCAATGTGGAACTCGACCAGAGCCTGACAGACCAGTGCCGGACACCGCTTCTCCGCAATGTGCCCCTCGTATTCGTCGCGGAAGTGCCGAATACTAGACAGAACAGGATTGGGCGCGGTCTGCCCCAGTCCGCACAAGGCCGCACGCTGGATTGTCCCGGCGATCCGCTCCAGCTCGTCGACGTCCCCGTCCCGGCCCTGGCCGCGGCGCATCCGCTCGAGGATCTCCAGCATGATCTTCGTCCCGACACGACAAGGCGGACAGGAGCCACACGATTCCTTCTGCACGAACGAGAGGAAGTAGTGCGCCATGTCCACCATGCACGTCGCTTCGTCCATGACGATCAGGCCGCCCGAACCCATGATAGCGCCGAGACCGCGCAGGCTCTCGTAATCGATGGGCGTGTCCAGGTGTTCGGCCGGGACACAGCCTCCGCTCGGTCCCCCGGTCTGCACCGCCTTGAGGTCGTGTCCGTCGCCCACCCCGCCGCCGATCTTGAAGACGATGTCACGGAGCGGCGTCCCCATCGGGACCTCGACCAGGCCGGTGTTCATCACGGCGCCAGCCAGAGCGAGGATCTTGGTGCCCTTACTCTTGTCGGTCCCCACGTCGCCGTAGAGGTCGGGCCCCATCGCCATGACAAGGGGCACGTTGGCCAGCGTCTCCACGTTGTTGATATTGGTCGGCTTGCCGTGGTAGCCACTCTGAGCGGGGAACGGTGGGCGTGGCCTCGGCATGCCGCGGAAACCCTCCAGAGAAGCGATCAGGGCGGTCTCTTCCCCGCATACGAAGGCCCCGGCCCCCTGACGGACCTCGATGTCGAAATCCGTTGCCGTCCCCAGAAGCCCTTTGCCGAGAAGCCCATAGGCACGGGCGTCCGCGATGGCCTGCGTGACATGCGCCACGGCAATGGGGTACTCGGCGCGAACGTAGACGATGCCTTTCGTGGCACCAATGGCCTTGGCCGCGATCACCATTCCCTCAATGACGGCGTGCGGATCGCCTTCCAACACCGCGCGGTCCATGAAGGCGCCCGGGTCGCCCTCGTCGGCATTGCAGATCAGGACCTTCTCGTCACCGGGTGCCTCCCGACACAGGCGCCACTTGGTCCCCGTCGAAAAGCCTGCCCCACCTCGTCCCCGCAACCCGGACCGTTCGATACGGTCGATGATCTCCTCGGGCTCCAGGTCGGTCAGGGCCTGGACCGCTGCAGCATAGGCCCCGCGCTCGATGGCCTGCTCGATGACGCGAGGATCGATGCGCCCACATCGTCGGAGCACATGCTTCTGCTGGTACTGGTAGAAGGGAATGTTCCTCATCCGGGCGAATTGCGGGTCGCCACGGTAGCACAAGCGGTCGATGAGTCGTCCGTCCCGCAGGGTGCGCTCCACGATCTCCGGCACATCCTCCACCCCGACCTCGCCGTACAGGATGTCCTCCGGCTCGATGACGACCACTGGGGCCAGCGCACAGAGGCCGTGGCAACCTGTGGGAACAACCCGGACCTCCTCGTCGAGCCCCGCGCGAGCCAGTTCCGTCCGGAAGGCTTGGAGCACCTCCAGCGCCCCGACGGCCCGGCAGCCCGTCGAACACACCAGCACCCGCTTCCTCGACGGCGGTCGCTCCGCCTGGATGTGCTCACGTAAGGCGTTCCAATCGGCAATGGATCGGATCGGCGTTCGGGCTGACATGGCTGTTCCTCTCATGTGTAGTTCTTCAGGATCTTCGCCAGTTTGCTCGGCTTGAGATCGCCGTAGTATTCGTCGTCAATCATCATCACGGGCGCGAGAAAGCACGTCCCCAGACACGGAACGGTCTCCAGCGTGAAGCGCCGGTCCGGCGTGGTCTCGCCTTCATGAATCTCAAGAATGCGCTCGAGCGCGCGAAGGATCGCGCCCATCCCCCGTATGTGGCAGGCCGTGCCGCGGCAGAGACGGATCATATGGCGACCTCTCGGCGTGAGCCTGAACTGCTCATAGAAGGTCGCCGCCCCGTACATGGAGGCAACCGGTGTTCCGCTCCTTTTGGCGACGTCGAGGAGGATGTCGCGCGGCAAGTAGCCATAGGCCGCTTGGATGCGCTGGAGCAGCGGTATCAGGGAACCGGACGGCAGGTTCCCTATCTCCTCTAAAATCGCTTCGGCCGGCCCGAAATCGAGGTCCTGTTCCGTCTCTGTAGCGGTCATGATGCACCCGCGCCTGTCCGGTCGATCCCGGGAGCCGTGACGTCCCATCTGCCTGCGGACTCTGGGATGCGCTGCAATCCCCCGGCCCGCACCTAGGCCGACCGGGTCCGACACAGAGCAAGTCCGCAACAGCCCTATCAGGCTGCACAAGGGATGCCAGCTGGATGCCTCACCGCGAATGAACCTTTAACTCATTGACCGGCTTGCTCTTGGCCACAAGGCCGGCCGACGACGAGGCGAGGGGGGCTCGCAATCTGCGTCGGCGGGCGATCTCGCACACGAGCATTTTGCCGTGGATGTAATGTCGGTGCGGCGTGGTCGTCGGGCAGAAAGACACGCCGCAGGGCGGGGACTGCCGAACCTAATCGGACATCCCGGCCCCCGCCCTCCGCGTGCCCCCGCATCGCCGCCGAGGAGCGGTGCGGTCCGAGCGGCCGCCTTTCCCCTAGACCGGCGCGACCTCCGTCACGGCGTCCCGGTCTGGATCGGTCCGGGCCGCGACCGGCTCGGTCACGTCTTGGTCGGCAAGCGGCGTCAACGGCTTCAGTGCCAGGTCGTCCGTGCCCCGCGTCAGGTAGGACACCGCATCCGTTCCAAGGCTGCGGGCGCCATGCCGGACCACCAGCGCGAAGAGCACGACCAGCACGGCGAGATAGAGGATCCCGACCGCCTTCTGACCGACCGGCGTCGACGCCAGCAGCTCAGGCACGTTCGTGCCCCGCAGGAAAGTGTGCTGCACGATGAACGCGTTGATCGGCTCGGCGAAGTAGACATAGGGCAGATAGCCGAAGTAGAAGCCGATCAGGCCCACGATGCCGGTCAGGTAGCCGAGCCCGACGCGGCCGTAGCTCCGGATCTCGCAGCCGATCATGAGCACGCTGCCGATGGCCAGGCAGGGCGCGGCCAGGAGGTGACCCACGTGCAAGCCCCACCCGGCGGGCTTCGGCGCCGCGTCCGGCACGGGCCAATCGAAGAGCGTCCACATGATCACGACCACAGCGTTAAGAGGGATGATGGCGGCCAGGATACCCGAGACCGGCAGCAGGGCCTTGAACATGCGGCGTGTGACATACGGCACCCTGAGACGGCGGTAGTGTTCATCGCTGACCAGCAGCGACTCCGGGGCCATCAAGCCGCACTCCGTGCCGACACCCGCTTTGGCGATGCCCCAGCCCAGGCAACCTCCGGCGATCAGCAACACGAGCTTGGGCCCTAGCGATCCGGTCCCGAGGGATTGGCTTTGGTTGCCGAACAGGCCCGTCCACAAGGATGAGAGGACGATGACGGCGACGATCGACCAGGCGATCACCCGTACGGGGTCCCGCCAGGGATTGTAGTCAGGGTTGTGGGCGAGCCGGTGATCGTTGTCCAAGCCCACTTGGTCGTGCATCTCGGGAGCATCGGTCTTCAGGCGCCGGCACCGTTCCACGCTGCGACGGTTCTCCTGGTGCTTGAAGTAGGGCCCGAAACCCAATCGCCCCATGATCTCGAACGTGAGGAACGCGAACGGCAGGCCCATCAGGGCGATGACGATGCTGGCGATGCTCATCACGCCCAGGCCGCCGAAGATGTGGTGCGTCGTGCAGCCTGGACCGAGCCGCGTGCCAAACCCGAAGATGATCCCGCCGAGCAGGGCGAGCAGGAGCATGCCGGGCGAGTACCTCATCCAGTTGCGACTCTCGCCTTCGCTGCGGCCCACGAGCCAGGCGGCCAGCAGGGCCCCGATGATGACCCAATGCACGTTGGGCGGGTACATCCGCGAGATGGTCTCGGTGTGGGTGATGTTGGCCTCGACCGTGGAGAACATCCAGGCCAGGCCGGTGGTCACCATGATGAAGTCCTTGAAGACGAGGTAGTGGATCACCTCGCCGAGTCCGACCACCAGCCCACCGAGGGCGAACGACCACTGCAAGCTCAGTAGGCGGCTACGCTTCTGCTTCATCGGTGTGCCTCCCCGCCAAACGACTTGGCGTCAACGCATCCGCGGCCCGTTCCGCATGGCCGCGCCTTCCCTGTTGTCATCGTGAAACTCGACCAAGACGGCCGTCATGTCGTCGTCGTGGCCTTGACCGTTGGACGGGCCGATCTGCTCGAAGAGCCGATCGAGCGTGACCTCCAGGGGATCGTGGCGTGCCTGCTCCAGCACCTGCACGAGTGGAGCGACGCCGACCTGCTCGCCGGTATCCGTGAATCGTTCGGTCATGCCGTCGGTGTAGACGAGCAACCGCTCGATCGACCGAAGGTCCTGGTTGGCGATCGGGCCATGCGTGCGCCGAGACACACCGAGAACGCGCTCCGTCGAGCTAAGGCCTACCACGAAACCATCGCGCCGCAATGCAAGCGGTGCGGGGTGACCCGCATTGACGTAGGTCATCGTCTGCTCTGCAGGATCGACGATGCCGCAGAAGAGGCTGCACATCAGTGTGTGGGTCCGCATGTCATCGTTGAGCCGGCAGAGCAACTCGTTCACCAGGTCGACGATCTCGGCGGGTGAGGTCGCCTGAGGCCCGACAGCCCGGACCGCGCCGATGATCAGCGACATGACGATGGCCGAGAAGACCTCATGGCCCGTCACGTCGCCGACGATCAGGCCGTAGGTCCCGTCGGAACGTGGAATGAAATCGTACAGGTCGCCCCCGATGCCCTGCGACATCTTGTGACGGGCGCGGATCCGGGCCCCACGACACTCCTGACAGACGTGGGGAAGCAAGGCCGCCTGAACTTGTTTGGCCACGTGCGATTCGTCGAAACAACTCTGTTGCACCGGATGCGTTTTCATGGGCGATCACCTAGATATCCCCAACGCCAGGGAGTCCCCGTCAGGGCGCCCCCTGGCGCCGGCTCGTCATCGTGCCAAGGTGATGGTGCCTGCCGATCCGAGACGCGCTAGATGGCCGGGAAGAACTCCACCCCGTCGTCGTAGCCGTCCATCGTCTGGTGATCCGCAGACTCGTCATGGGTGTAGCCCGCAGGCTCGGCAGCCGGCCCCGTCAAAGGTTGCCAGGCCGGGGAGGCGCTCGTGCTGCAACCCCAGAGTCCACCGGCAAGCGTCATGGCCAGGACGAACGCAAGACAAGCGACCATGCTGCGGTGTGCTCTTCGTGTGAAGCCGGCCACGATACTGCACCTACGATGCGGCAATGCTTGAGCGTCCATGTCGGTTCCTCCTGGAGCGCCGCGCGGCGCTCGACCCGTTGTGTCGACCGACGCGTCATCCGCTTGCGTCCTACGGCGTCGACCACCACACGCCGCCGTCCGTGCTCGCCGTGTCGTGCGACCCGCTCGTAGCACCCGGACCACTCAGGGCCTGAGGCGCCGGATCGGCCAGCCCGCTGCCCGAAGACGCACAGCCCGTGGTGACCGCTGCCAGCCCGGACAGACCCACCACCACGATGGCGGCGGCCACGAGGCGTCGGCCATGATGGCAAAGGTTCTCGAAACGACCGTGATTCTCAGCGTGATGGGATGCAGTGTTCATTTCTCTAGCTCCTTAACGGCGATTGTTGCTGTCTAGGTCTCAATCAGATCCCGTGCCAGTGATGCTAAGCAGGCAGGTTGAGAGCGTAACTGTCTAATTAATAGAGTGTTACATCGTCCATCTTCCAAGGACTGCCTGTACATCGGGTGTGTTCACAAGTGGACATAGTTGTCCAGTTAATGTACACTTATGTTCAGATAGGAGCTCAAGGATGACGCCACAGGCGACGACGCACAGCGACATGACGCGGGAGGACCTGCAGGCGATCTTCGACAGCCTGACCGAGGGCATCGTCACGATCGACGACGCGGGTCGCGTGGTCGGCATCAACCGAGCCGCCTGCGACATCCTGGAAGTCGAGCCGGGAGAGGCCATCCAGGCCGGCTGCCCCTGCATCCTGGGCGAGCAGACGTGCGCGTCCGGGTCGGTCTTGCGGACGTCGATCCGTCAGCGTCGTCCGATCCAGGAGTTCGAGACGGAGCTCCAGACGGCCTCCGGTCGGAGGAAGATCCTGTCGATGGACACGGCCGTCTTGCGCGATGCCGACGAGCGACCGCGCGGCGGCGTCGTTCTGGTACGTGACGTAACCGAGCTGGCCTCTTTGAGGCGCGACCTCGGCCAGCGGACGCGCCTGCATCAGCTCGTCGGCAAGAGCAAGCCCATGCAGGCGGTCTTCCGCCTGATCGAGGAGGTGGCCGAATCGGACACCACGGTGCTCATCGAAGGCGAAAGCGGCACGGGCAAGGAGCTGGTCGCGCGGGCGATCCATCATCGCAGCCCGCGGGCGGGTGGGCCCTTCGTGGCGGTGAACTGCTCGGCCCTGGCCGAGAGCGTCCTGGAGAGCGAGCTCTTCGGCCACGTCCAGGGCGCGTTCACCGGAGCGGTGCGGGACAAGCGCGGGCGTTTCGAATCGGGCAGCGGCGGCACCGTGTTCCTGGACGAGATCGGCGACATCTCGCAGGCCATCCAGCTCAAGCTGCTCCGCGTGCTCCAGGAGCGGACGATCGAACGCGTCGGCGACGAGCAATCGATCCAGGTCGATATTCGCGTGGTCTCGGCCACCAACCAGCCCCTGGCGGAGCTTGTCGCGGAGGGCCGATTCAGAAAGGATCTCTATTACCGGCTACGCGTCGTGCCCATCGAGCTGCCCCCGCTTCGCAGCCGCCGAGATGACATCCCCCTGCTCGCCGAGCACTTCATCCACCGCTTCGCCGAGCAGACCGGCCGTCACGTGACCGGCATCGACGAGACGGCGCTGGGATTGATGCTCGACTATGCCTGGCCGGGCAATGTCCGCGAACTGGAGAACGTGATCGAGTACGCCTTCGTCAAGGTCCGCGAGGGCCCGATCCGCGAGATACACCTACCCCCGGAGCTACGGGCCTGCTCGCTGCGGGCTGCGACGGTTGCGGCCGAGCCGAGGAGCCCTCGAAGGAGTGACCTGTCCGCCGAGGTCGTCGAGGAGGCCCTTGACCGGAGCGGCTGGAACGTCGCCAAGGCGGCCCGGCATTTGGGCATCAGCCGCACGACGCTCTACAAGCGCATCAAGCAGTTCGAGCTCCAACAGCCCGACGCCTAGCAGGCTGTGGGCCCTGCCGCCACCGCTGGTCGGGGCACCGACGGCCGGCGTCGGGCCCCTCTCGAGCCTACCTCGATTCGGACTCGGTGTAGGGCCCGCACGACCGCGCGAGCCTCTCGGCCTGGAACTGCCATCCGTCGCGGCCGGCCTCGAACGGAACGGTGACGACCCGGTAGTGCAGCTCCTTGTCCGCGGGGACGGTGGCGTTGAGGAACGTCGTGAAGTAGTGCTTGCGGTAGCGCTCGGGCACGTCCCAGTAGCGGGTCCGCCAGGCGTCGCCGGGCGGGGCGTCGAGCACGGCCGTCACGGCGCCTTTTCCGGTGGGCCCGTCGTAGATGGCCGACCATCGCGTCGGCCGGTCGATCTTCATGCCACGGTCGCCGTCGAAGACGCCCCGCACGCGCGTCCCGTCGAGCAGCTCGGCGGCGTAGTCCGTCGCGGTCGGCGTCCAGGGGTGCATGAAGTGATAGATGCGCGTCACCGGCGTGGGCCTGTCGGCCTTCAGACGAACATGCTCGACGATCCGATGGTCCGCGACCTGAATCGCCGTCTTCAGCGCGAGGCTGCGAATACGCGAGGTCTTCACCAGGCGGATCTCCCGGCACCGCAGGCGCGGCTTCGGCCTATCGACCTGCTCGCCGTCAACGAAGAGCCTCACGTCGAGCAGTCGCTCGCAGTCGTTCTCGGTGTGGCCGGTGCCGATGAAGCCGACGCCGGGAAAGCTCGCGACCGAGCCGTAATGGCTGCCCCACCTGTCCAGGCAGAGACGCGTGCCCTTGTAGTCGATGCGATAGAGCGTCCAGAACGAGCGGCTCTCGAAGCGGATTCCCAGGTCGCCGACGGTCGCGACGATCTCGGCCGGCCAACGCTCGTGCGCGGCCGGCTCGTAGGCCGCCAGGGCCACGTC
This sequence comes from uncultured Planctomycetales bacterium, assembly GCA_964622545.1. GTDB lineage: Bacteria > Planctomycetota > Phycisphaerae > UBA1845 > JAFGLZ01 > JAFGLZ01. The sequence continues at coordinate 44,416 of CAZUQM010000028.1, forward strand.
GTCGACGAATACGCCGCCCTCGCACGACTTGCTACGGTCGTAGAACGAGAATCGGATGCAGACGCTCTGCGTAGCTTCCGGTAAGGGGTTTCGCGTGCCCGGTCCGAACGTGCCGATCACCTCGCGCCAGCCGTGGCGACGCGACTTCCTTGTCAGCCGGTAGAAGGCGATCTGCTCGAGCGACGTGCCCCTGGCATCGAAGCAGTACATCGAGAACGCGAAGGTCCCCTGGTCGAGGCCGTCGCTCTTGAGCCAGGCCCGCACGCGGTAGGCCCGATCGGCTCGAAGGGCCGTCCCGATCCGCAGCCGCTCGGTCTCGACGCCGAGCCGCTTTCCGTCGGGATGAAGATGGAGCACCGTGCCGCGCTGCCCGCCCGTCTTCACGAGCGAGGCCTGCGACGCATCGCCCGGCCGGAAGTCCCAGCCTTGGAGCCCGGCCTCGAAGCCGCCGTTGGATACCAGCGCCCCTTCTTGGGCGAACGTGGCGACCCCGCACCCGAGAACGACACCTGACCACACCCAGCAATTCAAGCTCACCATACAGGCCTCTCCTGGCAATGTCTCACGGCCAGCAGCCGAGAGGGACACATCCTAACACCTCGATTCGGGCGAGCGAAATCGGCCGCGGGCTAGCGTCTCTTGACGCCATCCGCCACACCCAGCCATACTGCCCCCATGACCCCGCACGTCCGATCGAAGAGTCGACACCCACTCCGCACCTGGTGCATCATGGTCGCCGCCCTCCTCGCCACCAAATCGACACAGGCATCCGACATCGCCTGGCAGCACCCGGCCGGTCTCGTCACCGAGGAGAGCATCGCTGAAATCCGAAGCAAGCTGGATACCCAAGAATGGGCCAGGAAAGTCTTTGCCGCCCGCAAGGCCAAGCTCGACCGCTGGCTGAGCGTGCCCTCGCCGCGACTGCGGCAGGTCTTCCCGAAGGAGCGTGGCAACGTCTATCACACCTTCTCATGCCCGGCCGATCGCTGCCGGCTCACGTTCGACCCGTTCAACCCCGACGCGTTCGCATGCCCCTCTTGCGGAAAGACCTACTCCCCGACCACCGACGCCGGCGTCTACGCGGCAGGCAACCGCTACCACGGCACCATGTACGATGGCTGGGTCTGCCTGTTCTTTCTGGAGGCGGCCCAGAACGCAGGCGACATGGGGCTGATCGCCCGCATCGAGGACGACCCCCGCTACGCCGGCCGCGGCGTCGAGCTCCTCATGCTGCACGCGGACACGATCGAGAAGCTGAAGGTCCGCCCCGATCCCGACCCCCAGATGCGCGTCCTGCTGACCTACCACCGCGAGGGCGACAACAAGGTCCTCAACGACCTGGCCTATGCCTACGAGATGCTGCGTGACCGCATGACCGCCGAACAGCGGCGCCGCTTCGAAACCGCCGTCCTCCAGCGCATGCTCGATGAGATCATGCTCGAGCCCATCTACCGCTACAACCACAACAACCTGTATCAGTGGCATCGCACGATCGTCCAGACCGCCCTGGCCCTGGAGCGCGACGACCTGATCGACTGGAGCATGGGCTACGGCAAGGTCGATCCGCAGCGCCAGCCCGAGCACCGGAGCATCCGCCGTCTCGCGGCCACGCACTTCAAACCCGACGGGGCCTACTGGGGGATGTGCTCCGGCTATCACCTCTATCCGCTGCACGCCTTCTGCCAGTTGGCGGTCGTCTCTCACAATCTGTCTCGGATGGACCCGCAACGCTTTCCGCCGAAGCGGTACGACCTGACCGACCGGACGAACCCCGCGTCGCGGACGATCGACAACGCCATGCACTGGTTCCTCTCGCTGAGCATGCCCGATCGCAGCATGCCCACCGTCGGTGACTCCATGAACCCGCGGGCCGGTATGGACGACTACACCCCGACGGCCGAGGTCGGCTACCGCTTCTTCGGCATCAAGGCGATCGGCGACTATGAGAGCCTGCGCGGCGGTGGGCGAAGCTGGACCGCCCTGCTCTACGGTGCCCCCGAGATCCGCCGGCACCCCACGCCGTTTACGAGCTCGCATCTGTCCAGCGGCTGGGTCTCTCTGCGAAATCAGCATCGCGGCAACCGTGTCTGGGTCGGCCTGAACGCCCTGATCCCCGGCAGTAGCCACCAACACGCCGACCGCCTCACGCTGCTGACGTACTCGCACGGCAAGCTGCTCGCGCACGAGAAGGCCACGCCCTACAACGAGTCGGTGACCCGCGTGTTGGGCACGCTGAGCTGCTCGCACACCACCGTGACGGTCGACAAGACCTCACAGAAGCAAGGCGAGGCGCTGCGGGGGCCCGAGATCCCCAAGGTGGCGCGCTTCTTCACCTGCCCGCAGGTCCAGTTCGCCGCGCTGCACGGCGACCGGATCTACCCCCAGACGAAACGCTACCGCCGAAGCGTCGCCCTCATTGAGGACGTGATCGTCGATCACTTCGACGTCCGCGGCGGCACGACGCGCGACTGGATGGTCCAGCACGCCGGGCCGGCCCCGCGACTCTCCCTACCCCTCAAGGAGCAGGCCTCGTTCGAGCCGGCCTCCTGGCTCGCCGGCGGGACGCAGCGCGTCACCCATGCCGACACCGACCGCGCGTGGCAGGCCACTTGGACCGTCGACGACGTGACCTCGCGACTCCAGATGGCCGCTGCCGCGGACAGCGGCCTCTACGGCCTGGAGACCTACCCCATCGACAACGCGACCGTCACGAAGGAGCACCCGCCCTGCCAGACGCTGTGCGTGCGACGAACCGGCGACGCGCCCTTCCTGGCCGTGTGGGACGCCTGGAAGGATTCGCCCAACCTACAATCCCTTCGATGGGTCGACGGAGGGAGCTCGGTCGATCTGAGCACGACCACCGACCGCTACCGCCTTCGTTTCGGTCCCGGCGAGAGCCGATTCGGCGAGGGCGTGATCCTGTCGAGCGACGCTGCGTTCAGTTGTGCCGGGACCGACGCCGTGACGTTCGTCGCCGGCACACGGCTCGAACTCCGGACGCCCGACGGTTCGCTCGCGATCGCCACGAACAAACCCGCGTCCGTCGCCGCCGAGATCGCCCGCGGCACCGTGACGCTCGAGATCGCGGGCGCGATCCTCTATGACACCGTCGGGGGCGAAGACCGTTACCGCAAGCCCCCCGACGTAGACGTCAAGATCGGCGGCGACTTGTGGCAGATCACCAAGACCCAACGTCGCTTCGCTGGAACGATCCGATGAGGCGCCATCCTCCCCGGAACAAAGGAGACATGATGACCACCGCCCATGCGTCCGTATCACCGCTCACACCGAGGCCGTGCCGCGCTCCGGGCTCCGTGTGCCGGACCGCCCTGCTGGTGTGCCTCGCCGCATGCATGTTCGCTCCAACGCGTGCCCCGGCCGCCGGGGACCTCCGCGACGGCTTCCGCACCCCGCCCGAGGCCACCAAGCCGTGGTGCTACTACTACTGGATCAGCGACAACATCTCGGCCGAGGGCATCAGCCGCGACCTCGAGGCCATGGCCCGCGTAGGCATCGGCGAGGCCCTGATCGGCAACATCTTCCTCGAGGACATGCCCGCCGGCGAGATCAAGGTCCTCAGCGATGCCTGGTGGGGTCTGATCGAGCACGCTATCCGCGAGGGCAACCGCGTCGGCGTCAACATCGGGATGTTCAACTGCCCGGGCTGGAGCCAGTCGGGCGGCCCGTGGGTCAAGCCCACCCAGGCCATGCGATACCTCGTCTCGTCCGAGACACGCGTCCGCGGCCCGGTCAAGCTCGACCGGAAGCTGCCCGCTCCGGCCGATCCGTTCCAGGACGTGGCCGTGCTGGCGTTTCCCACACCCAAGGACGACGCGGAGGCGTTGCGCTCGCGCGGGCCGGAGGTGACCTGCTCGCCGGCCGCACGAAGGGCCGAACGCGCGACCGACGGCAAGCCCGACACGGCCCTGACGTTCCCGCCCGGTGCCGGCAAGAAGGGCAAGACGTTCCGCATCGATATCAAGCTGGACGCGCCGCTGACGGCGCGTCACCTGTCGCTCGTGCCCTCGGAGTCGTCGTGGTCGGCGCAGGTCGAGCTCCGAGCGGGCGACGGCCAAGGCGGCTTCCGCACCGTCCGCCGCTTCACGTTCGACCGCTCGAACATGAAGGTCAACGTCGGGCCGATGCCTCGCGGGCCCGTGACCATCTCGTTTCCGGCCGTGACGGCCGACCGCTTCCGGCTCGTGTTCACCAAGGCCACGGGCAAGCCGGCCCTGGCCGAAATCGAGCTCTCACCGGCCGCGCGGCTCGAGTCCTACATCGAGAAGCAGCTCGGCAAGATGCACCCGACTCCCCTGCCGATGTGGGACGACTATCTCTGGCCCGCCCAGCCGGAATCCGACGAGCCGCTCCAAGCCGTGCGAAACGAGGCCGTGCGGGTCCTCTCCGACCACCTCGCGGCCGACGGCACGCTGCGATGGGACGTCCCGGCCGGCGACTGGGTGATCGTGCGGATCGGCATGACGCCGACCGGCACCCGCAACCAACCCTCGAGCCCCGAGGGGCAAGGCCTGGAGATCGACAAGATGAACCGCCAGGTCGTCGAGGCCCACTTCAACGCGTTCATCGGCAAGGTGCTCGAGCGGCTCCCCGCGGCCGAGCGCAAGGCCTTCCAACGCGTCGTGGCCGACAGCTACGAAATGGGCCCGCAGAACTGGACCGACGGCTTCGCCGCGACGTTTCGCGATCGCTACGGCTACGACCCGATCCCCTGGCTGCCGGTGCTGACGGGCCGCATCGTCGGTAGCGCCGACGAGTCCAACCGGTTCCTGTGGGATCTCCGCCGCCTCGTCGCCGACCGCATCGCCAAGGATTACGTCGGCGCGCTGAGCGACCTCTGCCGGCCTCACGGCCTGGAGCTCTGGCTCGAGAACTACGGCCACTGGGGCTTCCCGGCCGAGTTCCTCCAATACGGCGGGCATTCCGACCGCATCGGCGGGGAGTTCTGGGTCACGGGCAGCCTCGGCTCGATCGAGTGTCGGGCGGCCTCGTCGGCGGCGAACATCTACGGCTTCCCCGTCGTCTCGGCCGAGGCGTTCACCGGCGGACCGCATTTCCAGAGCCTGCCGGCCGACCTCAAGGCCCGCGGCGATTGGTGCTTCTGCGAGGGCATCAACCACTTCGTCCTGCACGTCTACATCCAGCAGCCCTGGAACGACCGCAAGCCGGGCGTCAACGCGTGGTTCGGCACGGAGTTCAACCGGCACAACACCTGGTTCGACGACGGACGACCGTGGATCAACTACCTCCGGCGTTGCTGCTTCCTGTTGCAGCAAGGCACGCGGTTGGCCGACGTGGCCTACTTCATCGGCGAGGATACGCCCAAGATGACCGGCGTCCGCAAGCCCGAGCTGCCCCCGGGACGGGACTTCGATTACATCAACGCCGAGGTGATCCTCGACAAGCTCCAGGTCGCCGACGGCCTGCTCGCGCTGCCGCATGGCACGACCTATCGCATGCTGGTCCTGCCCGAGCTTTCGACGATGCGGCCGGAGCTGCTGGCCAAGATCCATGATCTGGTCGCCGCCGGCGCCACCGTGCTGGGCAAGCCGCCCACGCGATCGCCGAGCCTCGAGCGCTACCCGCGATGCGATGAGGACGTGCGGCGCTTGGCGACCGGGGTCTGGGGCAAGCTCGACGTGGGCCAATCGGGACAGCGCCGCCTCGGCAAGGGCCGCGTCGTCTGGGGCAAGGGTATCGAAGACGTCTTCCGCGCCGACGGCCTGCCGCCGGACTTCGACAGCGAGGCGCCGCTGCTGTGGACGCATCGCGTCACGGATGAGGCGCACGCCTACTTCGTCTCGAACCAGAAACCCAAGGAGATCGTCACGACCGTAACGTGCCGCATCGACGGCCTCGCGCCCGAGCTGTGGTGGCCCAAGTCGGGCCGCATCGAGAAACCCGCCCTTTATGACGTCCGCGACGGCACCGTGCGGTTGCCGCTTCACCTCGGCCCGCACGGCTCGGTCTTCATCGTCTTCCGCAAGGCCAAGGCCGAAGCCGATCGCATCGTCTCGGTCAGCCGCGACGGCAAGAAGCTCATCGATCTCCGGGCCGGGCAGGTCAAGGGCTCCGAGCCGATCGAGGACGCCGCCGGCGACGCGGCCGGCACCTTCACGATGGCGCTGTGGGCCAAGCCGACGGACACGACCACGCTACCCAAGCAGAGCAACGAGGGCGTGCACGGCCATCATGAGCCGCGCAACGACGCGATCTATCCGCCGCACGGCGAGCAATACGGCGACGCCACGCACGCGGGTTGCGGCATCGCGGTCGGCACGAACGGCGTGTGCGTCTTCGAGCATTCGAGCAACTACTTCTCTCCCCCGCTGGTGCATCCGGCCAAGATCACCGACTGGACGCACGTGGCCGTGGTCTATCGCGACGGCCGGCCGAGCCTGTACCTCAACGGCAAGCACGTCCGCACCGGCCTCAAGAGCAACCGCGCGGTTCACCTCGGCGAGGGCAGCGGCGGCGGCGAGCCTTTCCGCGGCAAGAAGGGGGCGGTCCGGCGGATCGGGCGCGCCCTCGACGAGGACGAGGTCGTCGCGCTGATGCGCTCGACGCCCCGTCCGGGCACGCGGCCGGACGAGGCCACCGTCACGGTCGTGCGACAGGACGGAGGTGTACAGGTCCGCGCCTGGCGGGCCGGTCGCTACGTCCTGACGCGCGCCGACGGCTCGACCAAGACGGTGGAGGTGCCCGCGCTGCCGAAGCCGATCGACCTGACCGGTGCGTGGCACGTGCGGTTCGATCCGAACTGGGGACCGGCCGAGCCCGTGACCTTCGATGAGCTCAAGGACTGGAGCAAGGTCCCGCAGGCGGACATCAAGCACTACTCGGGCAAGGCGACCTACCGCAAGACGTTCACACTGCCGGGTTCGTGGAAGGGCAAGCGGGTGATGCTCGATCTCGGCGAGGTGTGCGATCTGGCGGTCGTGCGACTCAACGGCAAGGAGGTCGCCACGCTCTGGCTCGAGCCCTGGACGGCGGACGTCACGACGGCCGTCAGGTCCGGCGAGAACCGGCTCGAGGTCGACGTCGTCAATGCCTGGAACAACCGCATCGTGGGCGACCTGAACCTGCCGGCCGACAAGCGTCGCACGTTCCTGCTCAAGGATACGATCAGCAAGACCGCCCCGCTGCTATCGGCGGGCCTGCTCGGCCCGGTCACGATCGAGGCGGGCGTCGTAGGCGAATGACCCCGTTTTGACGTCACGGTCCTGTCGCCCCTTCGGGGCTTGATCGGGTCGGGTGGCTGTGACCACGAGTTCCGTTCGCCTGACGGCTCACTCCATTCGTGGCGACAGCCCATCGGCCCTTCGGGCCTGGGGTGGCGTGCCGACATGATCGACCCTTCTGCACAGCACGCAGGGACCGCACTGGGGACAGTGCGGCTCGGGAGCACGGCCATGCCGTGCTTGAGCGGCACCCCTCACCGCCAACGCACGTGCCCACCCACACGATGTCGATTCGTCGACTTGTTGACGTATCAGTCCCCGCCTACCCGGTTCGGATCCCAGATCGTGCACGCGATGTACCGCTCGGGCTGGTCGGGATGGTGGTAGTAGTAGATGGTGACGCACTTGCCGTCGGCCCGCTGGACCGTCCGCGGGTAGCCGATGTCCCAGCTCGCCCCGTCACAGCGGAGCACGATCTCGTCGCCCCACGTCTGGCCGTCGTCCTTCGAGAGCATCGCACGAACGCCGTAGGGATCGTGCCGCCAGCCGTACGTCAGCGCGATGCGACCGTCTTCCAGGCGGATCATGCTGGCCGGGTTGCCCGCGTTGTCGATCGTCGGTTCGAGCAATCGGTACCACGCCTTGCCCTGGTTGGGCGACAGGTACGCCTCCAGCCACCACCGTTTCGTGCCGTCGAAGACCCCGCCCCGTCGAATCATGCTCAGGTAGCCGTCGCCGGGGACGCTGACCGTCGACGGCATGATGGCATAACCGTAACCCTGCGGCGGCTCGGCGCAGATCCACCCGACGAGCTTCCACGTCTTGCCGCCGTCCTCGGTGCGGATGCAGAGCGGCTGGCCCTCACGGCCGTTGTCCTTGGTCGCGGCCACGAACGCAGTCAGCCGGTGCTTGCCTTCGATCAGATAGTCGGTTCGGGCGAGGAGGCCCTTTCGACCGAACGTCGGCAGCCGGAACGGGCCCTGCCACGTCTTGCAGCGGTCGGACGAGACGTAGAACTTGGCCTGACGGAACCGTACGGCCACGTCCGGGTTCGAGAAGTCGAAGCCGCCGGGCGAGTCGGCGACCTTCCGCTCCTTGTCGTCCTTGTCGAGGAACGAGGGGACTTCGACGGACCAGGTCTCGCCTCCGTCGAGGCTCCGGGCCTGTCGGACCACCGACCGTCGGATGCGATCGATGGCGTGCCCGCCGGACGGGTTTCGCTTGTAGTAGCCCAGCGTGAACCCGACGACGATCTCATCGCCCCACGACCAGATGCCGTTGTTGGCGGGCCAACCCGCGAAACGGCCCTGCTTCTTGTACACGGCATGATGCCGGATCGCCGACCCACGTTCCGCGGCCAGACAGGGCATCGCGATAGCACCGGCACAGGCCGACGCCAGTAGACACGTCCACAGACGCAAACGCATGGAACCTCCCTCTTGCTGACGACGGAGCGTCCGCACTTCGCAGAACGCAGCCCGCTACCCAACGTCGTCCTTTCGACGCTTCCTCACCCCTCCTCGACGACGCGCATCTTCATCAGGTCGGCCAGGTGCCGCGCCGTCTGGAGGTGGTCGCCGTAGAACACGACGCGATGGAGCAGCGTCATCATGTCGCCCTCGAGCACGCCGCCGCCCCAGTTGCGGGCCATCTGGGCCGCATCGTTGATCTCGGTGACGATCTGCGTCCGGCAGGCCCGGACCGATTTGTCCGGCACCTCGCTGATCGTGCCCGTCGAGATCAGGATCGTGTCCAGGTTGATCAACTTGGTCCGCGTGATCGGCTGACCGATGCGGTACTGGATCTCGGGCACGACGCCGCCACCGATCTCCGAGTGGCTCCGCAGCAGGTACGGCGAATCCGGACTGTCGGGCCCCTCCATCTTGAGCGGACCGACGCAGTGGGCGGTCCAGACGGCGTTCTTCGACGTATCGAACGTCGCGTTGCCCTGGAACCCCGCTATGCCGAGCAGGTGCTGGAACACCAGCATCGTCCACGTCGAGTCCATGTCGCCCTCGCAGGAGGCCGGGATGCCGCGATCGCGCAGCCGCGTGAAGCCCAGACACGGGAAGCCGCGTTGCAGCCAGCCCATGCACGTGCCCACGGCCAGGGCCTGGGCCTTCTCCTGCTCGATGAGCTGATCGAGCGCGATGCTGACCCGAGCGGCCTTGAGCACGTCCTCCTTCGTGGGCTCGACGGTCTTCTTGGCCTCCTTCAGCCATCGGTCGCACTCGGCCTGGGCCTTGGCCGCGTCGACGTTCTTGAGCGTCTCATCGAAGCGCTTCTGCGGCACGACGACGACCTCCGTGCCGAACCGCTTCTTGATCTCCTCGATGTTGCGCGACTTCTCCGTGCCGCGTAACGGCTCGAACACGAGCACGCGGCTGTGCTTCATCAGCGGGATGACGCGGAGCAGGCGGGCGGCGCGCTCCAACTCACCGTAATCGCTGCTGGTAAGCATCGTGACCGGTTTGCCCTCCCGCTGCCAACGGAACGGATACATCCAGTCGTGCCCGCTTGCGGGCAGCGAGAAAACCACGAGCGGCCGGCCGCTATCGAGAATGGGCTTCGAGACCCGCAGCAGCCCGCCGATACGCAGGTTGATGGCGAGAACCGGGGCTTCGTTCCCCGCCTTCTTCATCAGGGCCGCGGCCTCCTTGGCGCTGTTCGCTCTGCCGACCACGAACGCCACGTTGCCGAGCGTCTTCTCGATCTGCTTGAGCCGCTTCTCCATCGCGGCGATCTCTTCCTCGCAGACGCCCCAGTTTCGGTCGGCCGGTCCGGCCGACCCGGTGAAGATCGTGCAGATGCGGATCTTGTCGGGTAGCGCGTTCGCCGGCGGCTGCGCGGCCGACACCGATTCGGCCGCATGCGTGGCCCCCAGAAGAAGACCGCCCGCGGTCGCTCCCAAGAAATCCCGACGTGTGCAGTTCTGACACATGGCCGACGTCCTCCAAGAAAGGTGATGCAGCGTTCTGATGAGGCTCGCGATCGACGTGAGACACGACCATCATACTACGCCCGGGCCTGCCGGGCCAGAAATCCCTCGCTCCATGTCCGCAGGGCCGAGAGCAGGCACGCCCGCTTCTCGTCCAGGTCCATGAACGCCGCCCGCGACAGCTCGATCTGGATCCACGGCAGCTCCGCCGCGTGCGACCGCGTGATGAACCCGCCGCGGAACGGCTCGTTGATCGACGGCTCGTAACGGAACGCCCCCGCCAGGGCATCAGCCAGCGATGTGATCCAGTCCGGCGGACACGTGCCGTCGGCGTTGCTCAGGCAGATCCACGGGCGCTCCGCGCCCGGATCGGGGCCGACGGGCGGGCCCTGGGCGGCCATCGTGTGACAATCGATACCTGCGACCGTGCCCCACCGTGCCAGCTCTCGAAGCCGGGCGTGATAGGGCCTGTAGCAGCGGGCTAAGAGCTGTTCGATCACCGACTCCGGCAGAGGCTCGCGATAGACAGGCACGTCCCAACACGTGTGCGTCTTGACCACGCCGTCGCGGCCGCGATCGTCCTCGGCGCGGTTCAGGTCGACGATCGCGCGGGCGACGTCGGTGGTGACGAACGCGGTCACGTCGTCGGCCAGCGCGTAGATCGCGGCGGCGCCCTCGTCGCCGTCCTCGAGGATATCCTGCTCGGTCAGAACGCAGTAAGGCCGCGCCTCCGGCGGCACGGTCGAGCCCGCATGGGGTACGGAGATCAGCAGGGGCAGCCTCATCATAGGGGCCCCGAGGCCGAGCCGTCGCGTCGCGGGTCAGCCACACCCATGAACTCGCCGCGCTCGTGACGAACGAGCTGCACGCACCCGAGGTAGAACGAGTACGGATCGCGCGTGTCGATGGTGAACCCCCGACGGCGCAGCGCCGGCGGGATGTCGCTCCGCATGCGGGTGGCCTCGAGGGCGACCTGGCCCTTGAGCGAGCAATGCAGACGGGGCGCATCCACGGCGGCCAGGGGGATCTGCGTCTGCAGCCTCACCAAGACCTGGAAGATCGACGACGTGATCCGCTCGCTGCCGGGCGAGCCGAGGACGAGCCAGGGGCGCTTGCCGCGGAACACCATGGTCGGGGCGACGCTGGCCCAGGGTACGGCGCTGGGCCGCATGTAGTACGGATGCGAGATATCCTCGTATTCGAACGCGCTCATGTAGTTGTTGTAGAGGAAGCCCAGCTCCGGCGTGGCCACGCACGCCCCGTAGACCCGCTCGATCGATTGCGTGAGCCCGACGACGTTTCCTTCGTCGTCCATCACCGACAGGTGCGTCGTGTCGCCGTGGGTTCGCGGCCGCTTGAGGACCTGCTTGGCGGCCAGCTTGGCGTAGTCCTCGCTCATCATGCGTTTGCCGGCGACCTGCTGGAAGAAGTTCGGGTCGTAGGGCCGGTCCTGCCGATCGATGAAGGCCCTGCGGATGATCTCGGCGAGGGTGCACGCCCCGAGCGGCGTATCGAAGTCGCGGTGCGAGGCGGGGAGCTGTTGGTAGATGTTGAGCATCTCGATGAGGGTCCGGCCCGCACCGGGCGGGGGAAACGTGAACACGCGGAGGCCGTTGAAGCGGCACGTAATGGGTCGGCGCTCGATCGGCCGAGGCACCTGGGCCAGATCGTCCTCTCGGATGAAGCCGTCGTTGCGTTCCATGTCCTCGTGGATGTGGCGGGCGATCTGGCCGGTGTAGAAGTCTCGGACGCCCTTCTCGGCAAGCCGACGCAGGGTCGCCGCGAGCACGGGTTGTCGGTGTGTCATGCCCGCCAGATAGGGCCTCGCCCCGTCTCGCAGGAAGAACCGCGCCGCGTTGCGCGATCGCAGCGCCTTCAGATCCCGCTTCGTCAGGGCATGCTGGAGCGGGGTCACCTCGTAGCCCTCCTCGGCGAGTCGGATGGCGGGTTCGAGCACGCGGGCGAGCTTGAGCTTGCCGTAGTACTCGAGGGCGTATCGCAGGACGGCCGGGGTGCTGGGCACGGTGGTGGCGCGGTAGCCGCGCCGTCGCTCCCGCTTCTTGGCGAGGACCTCGGCCGTGGCCCGGTACGGGGCTCGCGATGAGCCGTCCAGCGCGAAGGTTCGTCGCGATTCGGTATGGCGAATCAGCATCATGGTCTGTCCGCCGAGGCCCGACGCCGCGGGCTCGCAGACGCCCAAGGCGAACGCGGCGGCGACGGCCGCGTCGACGGCGTTGCCACCGCTGCTGAGCATCTCGGCGCCGGCCTGGGTGGCGTGGTAGTTGGCGGTGGCGATCATGCCTTTCTTCGAGACGGCCACGCGCTGGGGATGCTGAACCCGCCGATCATCGAGGTCGAGCAGGTCGGTATCCACCCGGGGTTCTCTGGTGTCCATGGGCGTTACTTCCCGAGGTCCTTGGCCAGGAACTGCGTCAGCAGGAGGGTCCGCTGCACCAGGCTGACGCGCTCGACGGATTCGTTGGGCGTTCCGAGGTTCCACGCATCCGGTCCGACGCCACAGACGCACGCCACCTTGCTGGGCACCAGGCCGGCGACGGAGGGCCAGACCGAAGACTCGTGGTGCAGGGGGATCTCCCATTCCTCGGCGACCCGCTCGAGGGCCCGGGCGAGCTGGAGGTTGATGCGGCGCTCCCGCATGGGCGGGCGGTCGGAGATCAGCTTGAGCTCCCAGCGGGGTCCCTTGGTCTTGAGGACGGAGCGCATGCGTTCCTCGACCTCGTCGGCGACCTTGGCGTCCGGATACGTCATGATGATGGTGGCCGTGACACGATGCGGCAAGAGCATGGGCAGACGACTGGTCGAGACGTCCAGCGCGGAGACCGACACCCGCTTCTTGCGCGAGGTCAGCTTGGAGAACTCCTCGAGCTTGCTCCAGACCCATCGGAGCACCTCGGGCTTCTTGAGGGCCTTGCCGGGCCGCAAGGGGTCTCCCTCGACGCGGAAGCGATAGCTCCGCTGGCCGCGTCGCTGGGTGATGAGCTTCTCGCCCACGTTGCCTGGACGCAGCACGAGCACGCGCTTGGCCTCGGCGGCGGCGGCGCGGATGATCTCGGCGCTGTAGCGCGCGTCGCGTCCCTCGTCGGTGTAGTAGAGGACGCCCAAGGGCAGCTTGCGGAGCGCCCGGCGGTTACGGAGGGCGCGGAGGGCGAACTCGAGCATGGCCAGCGGCGCCCGGGACGAACCGATCCCGTCGCCGTAGAGCCACTCCGGCTCTCGCCGGAACATCTGGGACGCCAGCTGCGATTCGACGGGCACGTCCAGGTGGCCGATGCAGAGGGTGCCGCCGTCGAAGCCCTTGGCCGTCTCCCAGGTCCACGCAACGCGTTCGTCGGTGAAGGCCTTGGCCCGCTTCATGCCCAGCCCGCACAGCATCTGATCGACCCGGCGGACGATGTCTTGGAGACCGACGGGATCGGACGTATGGCTGGTGTAGCTGGTCCACTCGCGGAGGCGTTCCTCGAGGTCATCGCGTCGCTTGGTGATGAAAGAGAAAAGCTGGGAGGAGGTATCGCCCCCTCTGGCCTGTAGCTTGTCGGGCTCGCGGGTGCCGAAGTACCGTGCGCTGGCCTCTTCGACGAGACGGTTGATCACCGCGGCGAAGTCGAGGCCGACATGGGCGGCGCCGATGAGGTAGCTGCCGTGCTCGCCGAGGCTGGGCAGGCTGTTGACCTCGAGAATGTAGAGGTTGCCCTCGTCGTCGAGGCGCATGTCGACGCGGGCGCAGTCGTAGCAGCCGAGGGCGGAGAAGGCCCGCCTGGCGATGTCGCCGGCCCGTTCGAGCAGGTCCTTGCCGATCGGAGCGGGACACGTGTGGCTGATCGTCCGCCCGCTGCGCCCGGTCTTGTCCTCCCAGGTGTAGATGGCGGGGCCCTCGGCATCGAAGACGATCTCGACGGGAGGCAGGACCTCCGGCGGGTTGTTGCCGACCAGGCCGACGTTGACCTCGCGGCCCGAGACGTACTGCTCGACGAGGACGGGCTGCTTGAAACGCTCGAAGATGACGTGGACGCCTTCGCGGAGCTCGGCCTCGTTGTTGACGATGCGCAGCCCGAAGGAAACCGCCTCGTTCTTCGGTTTGACGATGAGAGGGAAATCCAGCTCCGGCAGGTCGTCGTCGGGCCCTTCCAGGACGGCGAAGGCCGGCGTGGGCAGGCCCTGCTGCTGGAGGATCATCTTGGTCACAACCTTGTCCAGGGCCAGGGAGTGGGCCAGCGGCCCGGAAGCGACGTAGGGGATGCCGACCATCTCCAGGATGCTGGGCACGTGCGTGTACCGTGCCTGGCCCTGAATGCCGTACGAGACGTTGAAGACGAGCCCCGGGAGCTCGCCCTTGACGACGCGGGGCATGAACTCCTCGAGCCGATCGACGAGGTCCTTGTCGCCCTCGAGCGCGACGACCTGATGCCCGCCCTTCTTCAAGGCGTCGGTGATGCGCTTGATCGTCTTGAGGCCGATGATCTCCTGGTTCGGTAGTCCGAACAGGTTGATAACCTTGCGGTTCTCTCGGTTGTAGACCACAGCTACCTTCATGGACGTCTCCTCAGCCCTGGGCCTTCGGTGCGTTCCCGGCCGGCCCGACCCTGGCAGAACAGGTGATGATCCGTCGGCGGCGCCAAGGGCCACTCGTATCGTACGCCTCTTCCGCCGGCAACGCCATGGCCGGCGGAACCGCCCGAGCCGCGGACACCTTCGCGGGACGGAACCTTCGCCCATCATGGTGGCCGCCGATCGAGCCCCTCAAGTGGGATGCCTGCTGTGTGCCCCCGGTCCGACCGGCCTCGGTTCCGGGGCCGTCCAGAGGGCCTTGGTGGACGCATGGGTGCATGACCGTCTGGGCGGGGGTCCTGTGCCCCGAAGGGGCAAGATGGTGACCGCGCCACATCGTCCTCAGCGCGGGCCCTTTCCCGAAAGGGCAACCACCCGAGCCCCGCTGGCACCCGCGGCGCAGCCAGTGCGGCTCGGTGAACGGCCCGCCCGGGACGTCAGGTACCCCGGACGCTTCGGCTACCTGCTGTCGCAGCTTGCTTGCGCTTGCGCATCGGCTAGAATGGTGGATTACGCTGCCATTGATGCGGCTTGAGGGGACGTCTGTACGTGGCTCGGGCCATGGGTCCGCACCGTGCCGACCATGCTTGGATGTCGTGTCCTTTGATCTGCGACTTGCACCTGCAACGAACCTGGGTAGGTCTTCTTGCCGGCGCCACGGCGGCGATGTTGGTGACGCTGGCGGGGCGCCCGGCCTGCGCCCAACGTATCGCGATCACGCCGATCGACGGAAGGCTCTGCGCCCGTTGCGAGCTCGTCGCAAGCGGCAAGATGATCCCCGCCAATGTGGTGATCGACCTCGGCTCGCGGATGCCGCTTGTCGTGCACGCCCGCACGGCCCGCATGATGGAGATCACCCGGACCAGCGAGGTCGACCTGCGCTTCAAGACGGTCGACCTGAAGGGTTTGAAGGCCCTGCCGATGGATGTGGAGATGCTGGCGACGCTCACGCGCGACCACGCGCCGGAGCTGGGTGAGGTGCCGGCGGTGGCCATCTTGGGTCTGGCGGCCTTCAAGCCGCAGGCGGTGCAGCTCGAGATCGCCAAGGAGATGCTCCGCGTGCTGCCGGCCTCCGATGCGGACGCCCTCATGGCCAAGGCACCATCCGCCAAGCCGGACACCGACCGGAAGACGTGGGTCGTGCCCTATCGTGAGGAGGGTTTCGGACTCTGGCTGGAGGGCCAGGCGCCCGACGACTACGCCGTCCGCGTCTTGCTACGGACGCTGCACGAAGACACGCTCATCGACGAGGTCACGAGCGAC
The DNA here is from genome assembly GCA_964622545.1 of uncultured Planctomycetales bacterium. Taxonomy (GTDB): domain Bacteria; phylum Planctomycetota; class Phycisphaerae; order UBA1845; family JAFGLZ01; genus JAFGLZ01. Next base: position 60,382 of record CAZUQM010000028.1, read on the forward strand.
CTGGCCGGCGCGCCGGGCGGCTCACTGGATGACCTGCGCGTCGGCGGGCTGAACATCGCCCGGTACGTGGCCTTTCGCCCGTCGGACCTCTCGACGGCACCCCAGCCCAGGCCGGACGTGGTCCTTGGGACGAACCTCCTGCGTCACTTCCGACTGACGCTCGACCCGAACGGCAAACGATTGCTGTTCGAGCAGACGCTGGCCCCCTCCTTTCCGACGCATGAGCGGGCGTACTTCGTCGCTCTGACCGACGAGGACGCCGACGCGATCGAGACCTTCCTGCGTCAGCACGAGGACTCGCGTCTGGCGCGAGAGGCCAGCCGCAAGCTCGTGGATCTTCGGCTGGAGGACTATTCGCCGGACGATCAGGCGTCGGTGCAGGCGGTAGAACGCGCGGTCAGGACGCGGGCGCGCCTGCTGGCCGAACCCCGGCGGGCGACCAAACTGCTCCAACGGGCCGATGCCCTGCTGGCCGAGACTGACGGGACCAAGCGCGCCGTGGCGGAGACGATCTTGACCGAGGCCCTGCGTCATGCCCCCAAGGCGCTGGACGCGACGGCGTCGCATCAGATCCAGGCCCGCCTGGGTTGGCTGGCGATGCAGCGTGGCGAGCTGAAGCAGGCGCGCCGTCATCTGCTGAGCGCGGCCTTCGGGATGCCGCGCGACCCGACGGTGAACCTCTGGATGGGCCAGCTCTACGAACGGATGGGCAAGCCGGCGCGGGCGTGGTCGCGCTACCTGCAGGCCGCGATCGACCGGGACGCGCCGCGCGAGGCCTTCGTGGGGCTCGATCGTCTCAACCGCAACGCCGAGTTCCGCAAGACGTTCACCATGGACGACGCGGCGCAACTGATCGAGGGGCGTGTGGCCGCGTACCATCCGGCTCGGACGTACCTGGAAGAGCGGTCTTCGGGTGGGCCGAGCAGCGGTCCAACGGCGGCCGGCGGTACGCTGCTGGTCGAAGCGTTCACGTGCCTCGACCACGCGGGGACGCAGGCCTCGGAGTTGGCCTTCGGCGGCTTGATCGAGTACTTCGACGGTCTCGACGTGGCGTTCCTGCAGTATCACCTGCCGACGCCACAGCTCGACCCGCTCGCGGCCGGCATCGGCCAGGCGCGGGCCCGCCACCACGAGGTGACATCGCCTCCGGCGATCGTGTTCAACGGGGTCGAGCGCGTGGCCATGACGGGCGATGCGTCGGCGACCGAGCGCGTCTTCTCGGCCTGTCGAGCCGCGGCCAAGAAGGCGGCAACCAAGGCATCGGGATGCACGATCACCGGCGAGATCGCGCTCGAGGGTAACGCGATCCGCGGCCGGGTCCACGTCCAAGGAGCCGGCGACGGCGAGAAGCGCTTGCACGTCGTGCTCTGCGAGCGGCGGGTTATGGTGCCCGGCGCGAACGGCGTGGTGATGCATCGGTGTGTGGCGCGGGCGACGCTGACCCCGCTGGCGGGCACCGCGATCGAAGGAGTCTCCGCGCGTCTGCCCATCGATCTGAAAGTCAAGCAGCTATCCGAACGCGTGGAGGCGGCGATCGCCAAGATGGAAAAGGCGGGCAAGATCCGCTTCTCGACGCGGCCGACCTATATCGACCCGCGAGGACTGATCGTCGTGGCCTGGGTGGAGGACGTCGAGACGAAGCGGGTCGTGGCGGTCCACCGCAGCGATCTCATGGGAGGTGGGCAGCGATGAGCTCGACCCGCCATGATCAGGCCCGCCCGGTCGACGAGCTGGCATCGCTCCTTCGCAAGAGCCGGCGCCGGGTGTGCTGGTCGTTCCTTGCGAATGAGGGCTTCCGCGGGCTCACCTGGGGCGCGACGTTCGTCCTGGTCGTGGCGATCGGGTATCTGTTCGTACAGGCGGTCGGGATGCTGGCCGCCTTGCCCGCCCTGCCAGGCCTGACGGGGATGCTTCTGATGGGCATCGCCGTGATCGCCCTGACGATCTCCGTGAGCCTGGCGCGAGGTCTGGGACGTCTGCCGACGGCGTTGAGCACCGCGGAAAGGCTCGACCTTAGCGCACGGTCGCACAACCGCGTGGCGACGGCGCTGTGGCTGGCGGATACCCAGGCGGACACGCCCTTTTCTCGTGCGGCGATCGACGACGGCCTGGCGCATCTGCGGCAGATCTGCCGCGAGCGGCCGGAGCCGGTGGCGATGGATGCCGGCTCGTGTCGCGTGATCGGCTACCAGGTCGTCGCGGCCGTGGTCATGCTGACCGTGGGCGCCGCCCTGCCGAGCTTCCGCGAGCGTCCGGGGGCGCACGCCGTGCCGGTGTTGGCTGAGGCGCCGCCTGCCGACGCGTTCTCGGCAAGGACAGGCCGAGACCCCGAGTCGGACGAGGCGCCGCCGCGACCGGCAGCCGAGCCGGAGGTCCAGCCCAAGGCCGACGCGGGTCGGTCCAACCGCCGGGCCGTCGAGGCCGAGCCCTCGGAGGCGATCGACAGCGACGCGGCCCGAGGCCGTGCCGGCGGCGGGGTGACGGCTCGGGCGGAAACGTCCGCGGCGAGCACGGGCACGCAAGGCGGGTCGTCGAAGGCCGGTTCGCGGTCGGAGTCCGAGGCCAAGCGGAAGCGACCGCGTCCGAAGCGGGCCGCCAGCGAGGCCCGCGTGTCCGAGGATCAGGGCTCGCCGAGCGACCAGGGGGCCTCGGCCACCGGTCAGGGACAGAGCAGCGGCGGGTCGATGTTGGCGGTACGAAACACGTGGTCCCAGCGGGCGCACATGTCCGAGAGCGAGCCCGACGAGGAGGACTCGGACGAGGAGATCGAGGAGGAGCGTGAAGGCAACCGGCAGCGCGGCGGCGTCCAACCGAGTCTGAAGGACCGCAACGAGGCCCCGGGACGCGAGCTCGGCATCAGCGAGGGGCAAGGGCCTCCCGGCTCGGGTCGGGGCGGTCCGACGCCCCCGAAGAAGTCGCGTGGCGTGGCATCGCTCGTGCTGGGGGTCCCCATTCCCGACTTCGTCAAGGGTCGGCTCGCGCCGGGCACGACGAAGGTGACGCACGAACGCGTGCAGCCCACGGCGATGCCGGGTGGTCCGCTGGCATCGGTCGCGCCACGAGGGCGATCCATGCCGGAGGACGTCGTGGGCCGATACGAGGCCCCGGCGGGGCTGGCCAGGGTGGTTCGGAACTACCTGATCGCGTTGCATTCGTCCGACCGTCGGGCATCGGATGCGCCGGACGGCAGCGGCGCGGCTGAGCAAACGACATACAACCAGTAGAGAGGGTCCGTCTTGTGAACGAGGCATCGAGCAGTAACGGCGCGGCGGCCGAAGCCGCGATTCAGGCAGAGCGTTTTCGCAACGTGTTCGGCCGGCTGAAGGCGGAGGTCCACAAGGTCTTCGTCGGACACGACGAGTTGGTCGTGCACGTGCTCAGCGTACTGCTTTCGGACGGCCACGTGCTGCTCGAGGGCGTGCCGGGCCTCGGCAAGACGCTGCTCGTGCGGACGCTGGCGTCGTGCCTGGATCTGAGCTTCTCACGGATCCAGTTCACGCCCGATCTCATGCCGTCGGACATCGTGGGGACGATGGTGCTGGACGAGACCGAGACGGGCGGACACGCGCTGCGGTTCCAGGAGGGGCCGATCGTGGCCAACTTCATCCTGGCCGACGAGATCAACCGGGCGACGCCCAAGACGCAATCGGCCTTGCTGGAGGCGATGCAGGAGCGCCAGGTCTCGGTGGCCCGCCGGACGCTGCATCTGCCCGAGCCGTTCATCGTGTTGGCCACGCAGAACCCGGTGGAGCAGGACGGGACGTACCCGCTGCCGGAGGCCCAGCTCGACCGCTTCATGGTGAAGCTGCTGGTCGGCTACCCGAGCGAGAGCGACTACCACGACATCCTCAAGCGGACCACGGACACGCTGGCCCCGAGCGTCGAACCCGTCTCGAACGGCGAAGAGATCCTCGAGATGCGTCGGATCGCCCGCGGCGTGGTCGTCAGCGATCAGGTGAGGCGCTATGCGATTCGCCTGATGATGGCCACGCAGCCGTCGTCGGCCCACGCCCCGGCGAGCATGCGCCGCGCGGTGGCGTTGGGATCGAGCCCGCGCGGGGCGCAGGGCCTGCTGCTGATGGGCAAGGTGCGTGCGTTGATCGACGGTCGCTTCGCGGTGTCCTGCCAGGACGTCCGCGACGTGGCCCGGCCGGTGCTGCGTCACCGGATGCTGCTGAGCTTCGAGGGACAGGCCGATCGCGTCGATCCGGACGGTCTGGTCCAGGACGCGATCGATTCGGTGAGCGAGCTGTCGGCTTGAGACGCCGCGTGATCGGGGCGAGCGTCACCGCGTTCGCCCGTCGCCCCAGGGCATAATCGAGCAAGAGGAAGCATGGCCGCGTTGTTCAATGAGCAATTCGTCGAGACGATCTCGCACCTGCGGATCGTCAGCAAGCAGGTACCCCAGGCGGGCGGGTACGCCGAGCAGGCCTCGCGCCAGCTCGGGGCCGGCATGGAGTTCCGCGACTTCCGCTCGTACATGCCGGGCGACGACATCCGCCGCATCGATTGGAGCCTGTACCAGCGGAGCGGCAAGCTCTTCCTGCGACTCTACGAGGAGCTGCAGGACCTGGACCTCCACGTGCTGCTGGACGTGAGCGATTCGATGTTCTTCGAGGACCCGCCCCGGGCCGACGCGGGCCGTCAGATGGCGGCCGCCCTGGTGGCCGCGGCAATCAACCAACATGACGCGGCCACGGTGTATCCGTTCGGCGCCGAGCGTCGACCCTCGCACCGATGCGGAACGGGTCGGAGCGGGCTGATGCGGTCGCTCGAGTTCCTGGAGGGGCTCGGTCCGGCGGGCCCGACGGATCTGCCGGCCGCCGTCCGGAGGCTGGCGCGGACGCCGCTGCGGAGCGGTCTGGTCGCGGTGGTCTCCGACTTCTTCGACCCGGCGGGCATCGCCTCGGTGGTCGAGGCGCTGCGCGGGCTGCGCCACCGGTTGCTCCTGGTGCAGCTCGTTCGAAGGGAGGACGCAGCGCCGGCGGCAACGGGTCAGCTTCGCCTCATCGATTGCGAGAGCGAGCGCGACCTGGACGTGACCGTCACCGCCGAGGCGCTCGAGAGCTATCGCTGGGCCTACCAGCGATTCCAGGACGGCTTGCTGGCGTTCGTTCGCGGCCGGGGGGCGATGCACGTCACGGTGGACGCGGACCGGCGGGTGCTGGAGCAACTGAGCGGGCTGTTCGTCAAGGGCGTCCTGGCGGCGCCGAGGACGTTTTGATGAGCCTGACGGGCCTTCCATTCTGGGCCGTGGCCGGGTTGATCGCCCTGTCGGCCGGCGTGCTGGGGTTGCTGCATCTGCTGCGGGTTCGCCCCCGGCCGATGCGCGTGGTGACGCTCCTGTTCTGGCAGCACGCGGTGGAGCGAACGCAGGCCCGGTCGCTCCTCCATCGCTTTCGGCATCCGCTGACGTACGCCTTGCTGCTGGCGATCTTGAGCCTGATCGCGCTGGCGTTGGGCAAGCCCGAGCTGACCGGCCGCGGCACGCGACCCGTCAAACACGTCTACGTCCTCTCGGCTGGGATGGGCATGCAGGCAAAGGGCCCCGGCGAGGACCAACGACGGTTCGACACCGCCCGACGTGCCCTGCTGAGAGACCTGCGCGGGATCGGCAGCCGCGAGCCCGTAGCCGTTGTCGCCGTCGACCCGTGGCCGAGGGTCCTCCATCCCTTCGACGACCCTCGCCCGGTACTTGCCGACCGCGTCGGAGGCATCGAGCCGGCCGACCTACCGGCCGCCGACGATAAGGCCCTGGCGATCGCATCGCATCTGGTCCGCGGCGAGGCCGAGGCGGAAGTGGTGCTGATCACCGACCGCGGCGTCGCGCCGCCGGCCTCGGAAGAAGATGCGCCGTCGGTTCGGGTCATCACAGTGGGCGGCCCCGTGGCGAACGCAGCGGTGGTCTCGGCCCTGTACGAGCCCGACACGGACAACCCGCTCGTCGGCCGGTTCAGCGTGCGCGTGGTTCACCACGCGGCGGCAGCGGGCGAGGTGGTCGTTCGTATCGAGCGGGCCGGTGGCGGTGCGTTGCTCGAGGAATCCCGCACACTGGGCGCCGCGGACGACAGTGTCTTTGAGGTCAACGGCCTGCGGGCAGACGGCGACGTCCTACGGGTCGAGGTGACGGCCAAGGACGCGCTGAAGGCCGACAACACCGTGGCGTACCGATTGCCGCTCCGTCGACCGATCCGGGTGGCCGTCGCGGACGACGCGCCCATGGCGCTACGGGCCGTGTTGGGGAGCCTCCCCTACGTCGTCGACGCGGCGGACGAGGTGGACGTTCGCGTGGTGACGAACACGGACGCGGCCGGGCCGACCGGGCCTGCCGTCGTGCTGGCATCGGGGACGCAACCGGTTGCCTCGGGCGCAAGGATTCTGCCGGCGGACGGTTCGGGCCTGACGCGCGATCTCCATCTGGAAGGTGCCGTGATCGGTGGCGGCGACGCCTTGAGCGATCTGCCGCGAGGCGCCGAGCCGCTCCTGCTGGCCGGGCCAGCGGTCGTTGCCGCTTACGTGCCCGAGGACACAGCGCCGCGAGTCGTGATGGCCCGAGCGCTCTTGGCCGAGGGGGCGACGCTGGAGCGTCGGCCGGCGTTCGCGGTCCTCCTCGTGCGCTCGCTGCACCGCCTGGCCGGTTGGCAAGGCGACGCGATGACGATCCCGCCGGAACGGTCGGTCTCCGAGCCGCTGCTGGCACAGCGGATGGAGGCCGATGGCCGCGTCCAGGTCATGCCGGGCAGCCGGTCGTCCGCCGACCTCATGGTCGATAGCCCCTCCGAGGCCGCGAGCGAGCGACCCACCCGATGGTATCGTCCCGAGCTGTTCGAGGTGCTGCTGTGGCTGGCCGTCGCGCTGGCCTGTCTGGAGGCCGCGCTGCACGCCAGAGGAAGGATACCGTAGTCGATGAGGTTCGTGCATCCCTTCTACCTCTGGTTGCTGGTGATCCTGGCGCCGCTGGCGTGGCTCCACGTCACGCATCGGATGGGCCTGGGCGGTGTCCGTGCCGCGGCCGTCGGCGTCGTACGGCTCGTGGCGATCGCCCTGCTGATCCTGGCGTTGGCCCGCCCGATCGTTCGCGTCACCGACGAGACCGAGACCTGGGTGGTCGTTGCGGATCTCTCGGCCAGCCTTCGTGACGACGATCTGGCCGCGTGGAGCCGACGACTCAACGAACGGTTAACCGCGTTGCCGAACGACGTCGACGTGCAATGGGTCGCGTTCAAGGCCGCACCGCGCGTCGTGACCGAGGTGATGAGCGACGAGCAGGATGTCGATCTGGTCGCGCTTCGCAGGAACCTCAGGGATGCGGCGGGCGGCTATGAGGCACCTCAGGGCAGCGCGCTGGCTGAGGCCCTCGAGCTTGCGCGAGGCCTGATCCCCCTGGGTGGTCGAGGCCGGGTGCTCCTGCTGTCCGACGGGCGGGAAACGCGGGGCGATGCGGCCGCGGCGGCGTACCGGCTCGGGCAAGCGGGCATCGGCGTCGACTGTCTGGCGGTTGCCGAGCGGGCGTCCGGCGAAGTGGCGTTGGCGTCCGTGACGATGCCTTCCTTCGCGGGCCTGGGCGAAACGGTGGAGCTGACCGCCAAGCTCAGCTCGCATGCGGCCACGAGCGCGAGGGTGACGACTCGCGGGACGGCGGGTCAGACGGCCGAGGTGCCGGTCTCGCTCGAGCCCGGTACCCAAGAGGTCACGTGCACGTTGCCGGTGGTCGCCGAAGGCCTACAGACGTTCACCGTGTCGGTCCAGGCCGACGGTGATGAGCACGCGGGAAACAACCAGCTTCGTGCCGCCACCTTCGTGCTGCCGCCGTATGACGTGCGGGTGGTGGCCTCTCGGGATGACGGCCCGGTGGCCGAAGGCATGAGCAGGATGCTGGGGCCGGCGGCTCGCGTGACATCGTTGGACGCGAAAGCCTTGCAAGACGCCGACAGCCTCAAAGGCGTCGAGCTGCTGGTGCTGGCCGACGTACCGGCCGAGGCCATCGGGCGCGAGGTCATGCGGGAGCTGCGTCGGCGCGTGACCGACGGCATGGGGCTTTGGGTGACGGGCGGGCGGCGCTCCTTCGGGCCGGGCGGATACGCCAAGACGCCCCTGGAGGACGTGCTGCCCGTGCGCCTGACGCAGAAGGTCGAACGACGGGACCCGAGCACCACGCTGGTCATCATCATCGATACGTCGGGCAGCATGGGCGGGCCGCGCGTCAACCTCGCCAAGGAGATCGCGCGCCTGGCCCTGCGACGGCTCAAACCGCACGACAAGGCGGGCATCGTCGAGTTCTATGGGTCGAAGCGATGGGCCGCGCCCATCCAGCCGGCCTCGAACGCGATCGACATCCAGCGCGCGCTGAACCGCCTGACGGCCGGCGGCGGGACGGTGATCCTGCCGGCGATCGAAGAGGCGTATTACGCCCTGCTGAACGTGCGGACGCGGACGCGGCACGTGCTGGTGCTGACCGACGGCGGCGTGGAGACCGGCGCGTTCGAGCCGCTGATCCGGAAGATGGCCGACCGGGGCATCACGTTGTCGACCGTGTTGGTCGGCCCGGGGGCCCATTCGGCGTTCCTGGCACGGCTGGCGCACTGGGGGCACGGAAAGTCGTACCACGCGCCCGATCGGTTCAACCTGCCGGAGATCATCGTCAAGCAGCCGGAGAGCTCGTTGCTGAGTCCGTTCGTCGAGAGGCCCTCGGGCCTGCGGCTCAACGAGCGTCTGCCCGTGAGCGACGGCGTGGACCTGGGACAGAACGCGACGGTGAGCGGCTACGTCGAGACGGCCTCGCGACCGTCGGCCGACGTGGTGATGCGGTCGGAGTTGGGTCATCCGCTTCTGGCCTACTGGCAGTTCGGGCTCGGCAGGGTGGCGGCGCTGACGACGCAACTGAGCGGCGCATGGTCGCGCGAGCTCGCCGAGCGTCCCGGCTATGCCAAGCTGACGGCCAACCTGGCCCGGACGCTCCGCGCACCGCGGTCGGACCAGGCCTTCGACCTTCGCACGAAGGTCACGCCGGCGGGTGTCGATGTGACGGTAGCCGCACGAGCGCATGCGGGCCTAGCGGCCGGGACGCCGATCGAGCTGGTGCTCACGTCGGCGGCCAACGAGACGCGACGCGTCATCGTGGATGCCAACACAACCCGCACATGGAGCTGGCGGTTTGAGGGTTTGGGGCCGGGCCCCTATCGCATCGACGTCCGGGCGACGACGTCCGACGACAAGGCCCTGGCGGCCGTCAACGTACCGCCGGAACGGGAGCTATGCGTGGCCGCGCCGCGCGAGGAGCTGCTCGCCGAGCTGGAGTCGATTTCGGCCCGCGAGGCCGCGAGCCGCCGCGACGAGGCGGCACCACCCACGAGACCCATCGAGATCTGGCCGCTGCTGGCGTCACTGTTCGGCGTGCTGCTGCTGATCCACGTCCTGATCCGACGGCTCCCGGTGGACGCTTTGTGGCGGCGAGGCAGGCGGTCTCGGCCCGGCGCGGCCGCCGCGCTGCTCATCGTGGCCGCGACGTGCCTGACGGGCTCGAGCGCGGTCGCCGCGGCGACGACGCGCGACGTCGGCTCGAGCCAAGTGAAGTCGCCCTCGTCGGGTCAGGGGGCCCCGGCGCGGACTACGGCGCCGTCGACGGAACCGGCCGCGGTCTTCGCCCGGCGGGTCCGCAAGGCACAGATCCTGTACGACGCGGATAAGCGGTCGGAGGCGCGCGAGCTGTTGGCGGCGGTCATCCGCGATAGTCGGGACGGGCGATCGGCCTCGACATATTGTGCTCACCTGGCAGCGCTCTGCGGAGACATGGACTTCGCGACCAGGACGCTCGAGCCGTCCGGCCGGGGCAAGGTCGGCATGCGGCAACACCTGTTTCGCGGGTCGTGGTGGATGCGCCTCGGGCGGGCCGCCGAGGCGGCGAAGGACTTCGAGGCCGCCTACGAGCTGGCCACGCTCTCGCGCGATCGTCGCTACGCGACCGAACGCCTCGTTGCCGCGCGGCGCAGGGCGGGGCGCCTGTCCGACCTCGCGGACGCCTGGCTCGCCAAGAAGGACCTGCGTGCGGAACGGCTGGAGGCGCTCATCGACGTGCTGGCCGAGCTGGACCGTCTGGACGACCTGCTGGGCCTGCTGCAACGGCCTCCGGCGACCGAGGATCAACGGCGGCTGCTCAACTCGGCCGACTTCCAGCATGAGGTCATTGCCCTGGCCATCGACGCCGGACGCATCGACCAGGCCGAGCGGGTCTATCGCAAGCTGGTGGCAAGCTCGCCGCAGAAGGTGCCCTACCGGGTCGGCCTGGCGCGGCTGCTGATGATGAACGGTCGCCGGGCGGACGCGCGCGAGGTCTTCAGCAAGGCGGTCGAACAGCTGGCAGACCCGGACGACTTGATGGCCCTGGCCGAGGGGGCACGCTCGCTCGCGATGGACGAGGTGGCGCTGGCGGCCGCCCACCGGGCCGCCAAGGCGGGCGAGGGCGCACGGGTTCGGGCGACGCTCTTCGAGGCGGACCTGGCGCGACGGCGCGGCGCGACCGATCGGGCGGTCGAGCTGTTGGGTCGGCTCCGGCCCGTGGCCCAGCGCGACGCCAAGGTCTTGCTGCCCCTGGCCGAGGCCTACGAACGGTACGGGCATTCGTCGAGGGCGCTCGAGCTGCTCAACCGTCTGTATCAACGGACCGGGGCCGAGGACACGTTGCAGCGTCTGGCGTGGCTGACGGAGGAGAAGGGCAATCTGCAGGAAGCCCGCGAGCTATGGAAGCAGCTCTGGAAGCGGACGGACGTGGCGGCCCGTCGGAACCAGGCCCAGGTGCGGCTGCTCGATCTGGCTGCGCGTACGGGCACGCTGGCGGACCTGGCGATCGAGCTCGAGGAGCGACTGGACGCCGGCAAGGGTGGGGAGAAGGAGCTGTCGCTCCTGGTGGAGATCTATGCCGGGGCGAACGATCCGGTCTCGGCCGCCGAGGTGCTGCACGAGTTCGGCAAGCGCAGCGGCGACCAGGTCGACATGCTGCAACGGCTGGCGAAGGTGTACCTGTCGTGCGAGCAGTTCGGACGGTGTAACGCCATTCTCGACAAGCTGATCGAGGAGGATCCCGACAAGGCGGCCGAGTACCTGCAACAGATCGCCATCGTGGCGCTGGAGCAGCGTCGGCTGGTCGAGGCGCGGCGGGCGCTGGCGGAGCTGGCCCGCCGAGAGCCCGACGGCGACCTGGTGGATGAGTTCTCGGCCGGCGTGCTGAATGTGATGGGGTCGAGCCAGGAGGCGGCCCGGGCCTACGAGCGCGTGATCGCGGACCAGCCCGACCGCATCGAGGTGTACCTGCTGTGGGCCGAGGCGATGAAGGCCGCCGGCCGGACCGAGCAGGCAGTCGCGCGGTTCCAATCGCTGTTGGAGACCGCGGCGGAGGACGACCTGTTCACGATCGCGGTGGACGGACTGCTGAACCTGAGCGCACCGCCGAAGGCGTTGGTCACCGCGCTGCACCGGATCCGCGAGCGAATCGTGCTCAAACCCGACAAGGTCTTCCTGTACCGGTTGGCGGCCGACGTGCTGGACGCAATGGGCAAGACCGACGAGATGCGCCGCGTGCTGGCCCAGGCCGTGGTGGTAGCCGGTCAGCGGCGGGCGGCGCTGCTTCGGGAGTTGATCGACGGATCGAAGGCGGACGGGCGGACCGACGACGTCGTGCGGTATGGCCGCACCCTGCTGAGTCTCGGGGATGAGGTGCCCCCGGGCGTGTTCCTTGATGTGGGCGAGGCCTTCATCCGCTCGGGCCAGCTCGCCACGGCCAGCCGCATCTTCCGCCGGGCCGGCATCCACGGAGAGTTCGCCCAGATCCAGCGACGCGTGGCGGATACCTACGACGCGGCGGATATGCCCGATCGCGCCGAGCGGATTATCCGCGAACTGCTCATCGGGCAGCCCGACAGTCTCGACCTGCTCATACGGGCGGGCGGACTCTGCGAACAGATGGGCCGGTTCGAGCAGGCGTTCGAGCACTACGACCGCGCGGCCCGGCTGCTGCTGTCTCGGCTGCCGATGACGGCCAAGGCGGTGGGCAAGGACGACGACGCGGCCGGGTCGAAGCGGGGTCGGCGGCGACGGCGGGCCATGAACCTGACCGAGGTCGCCCAGTACTTCGAGAGCGCGAGCAACGGGCTGATCAGCGTGGCGCGCACGCCGACACTGCAAGAGCGTCTGGTCGGGCAGTGGCGGCAGGCGACGATCGCGGAGATGGACGAGCTGAGCGACAAGCGGCTGATCAAGGCCCGGCTCAAGGAGAACCCTCGGCTGGAGCGGCTGATCGGTTTCTTGCGCTACATCGCGTTCGCACTGCATCGGCCCGACACGGCCGACGAGGTCGACCGCAAGCTGTTGAAGCTCTATCCCAAGGACGACTCGCTGACAGCGTCGATGGTAGCGGCGCGGCTTCGATGGGGGCTGTGGTCTCGCGCCTTGAAGCTGACCGCCCCAGCCAAGGATATTGGCGAACCGCGGCTCACGGCCCTGCGGTTGCTGAAGGATCCGAAGGCGCCCGAGCAAGCCATCGCCGGGGGCGAGCTGCCGGCCGAGGTCGTGCGCCACCTCCTGCCGGGGCTGCTGTGCAGGGACCGGACCTCGGAGGCCCGCAAGCTGGTCTCCGCCGCCCTGGATCAGCCGCTGAAGGCCCCGATGAGCGACCTGGCCAAGACGCTGTACGCGTCCATCGTGGTGCTCGCCGACGGCGAGGCCATGCAGCGGTGGGTATCCCAGTCGCTGTCGGCGTGCCGATCGGTCCGCGACGCGAAGGGACTCGCCAAGACGGTCGAGGAGATCGCGGACCTGGCCTGGTCGTTCGGCGACGAGGCCGGTCGGCGGGGCCTGATCCGCCAGATCAAGGGGTTGGCGCCCGCGGCCAAGGGCACGGATCGCGTCCGCCTCGACCTGCTGCGTCTACGGCTGGCCAAGCGGCTTCAGCAGGAGGTGGGGGACGCCGACGCGATCGTCGAACGCGCCCTGGCCGACGGCGACCTCGACGCGTCCAGCGTAGCCAGGCTGATCGATGCCGCACCGGCGGACCAGCGAGCCAAGCTCATCGAGAAGGCCGTGGCCGCGAGGAAGCCGCCACAGCGACGGGCGTTCCTGATGGAGCTGATCGGCTCGATGCGCTCGAAAGACAGCGAGGCGTTGGCGGCGACGGTCGGCCGCCTGTTCAAGGCCGCCCCCAAGATGCGGATGCGAGCCTCGAGCGCGTACGGAACACTGACCCGCTTCGGGTGGCACCGTAACCCCACGACGGCGCGCTCGGGCCTGGCGATGGCCGAGGTGCTGCTGGGCGAAGGCCTGGAAGACCCGATCATCATGGCTGTGACGGCCCTGGCCAGACACACCGCGGGCCTGCACGACCAGGCGGTGCTGCTGGCATCGGAGGCCATCGACGCCCTCGCCGGGGCCAAGGAGCTTGGCTACAACGAGCAGCGCCCGATCGCGGACCTGGGCCGCATCCTGACCGACGAGGAGCTGACGACGATCGCCGAGGATCTGGCGATGCGGGCGGACATCGAGGGCGAGTCGACCTCGCTGCTCTTCGCCAACGGGCTGCTGCTGTCCGCGGGCGGTCGCCAGACCGACGGCATCGCCTCGCTCCGCAAGGCGTTCGTACGATCGCCGGACGAGCTGTCGATCAGCCGCCGTTTGATCATCCTCATGAAGGACTCGGGCAGAAACGTGGAGCTGGTCCGGCTGCTGAGCAAGCACCTGACGAAGAGCTCGATCATGCAGTCGTATCAGTGGCGGACGCTGACGGACCTGTACGTGGCGCTGCACGATCTGGACGCCGCGCTGGCCGCCGCCCGCAAGATCGACAGCCCGCTCGGGCCGGTCGAGGTGCTCCGGACGGCCGCCCTGCTGGGGCAGTCCGAGAGGGTGCTGACGATCCTTCGCCGCTTCCTCATTCACAACCGCAACGAGAGCCGCTTCTACAGCCCGTTCTGGCCGGAGCCTCCGTCGGTCGGGGGCATGCGGGCGTGGCTCGAGCTGGAAGGCCAAAGCCGCTATCCGAGGGCGCGGCGCGATCGGCTGTTCGCGGGACTGGCCGACCAGCCCTTCGCCGAGACCGAGTTCGAGGCCCTGCTCCAGGCCGCCCCCCCCGACCGGCACGACGTGGAGGGCTTGGCGCGGGGTCGACTGGCCGCGGCCCGGGAGGCGGGCACGCTCGACAAGCTCATCGCCCAACTCGAGGGCTACCGCAAACAGGAAGCCCTCAACGCCAAGGACGCGTTGACGCGGTTGCTGATCGCGGATGAGGCCCCCGCGGCCCTGACCAAGCTGCCGAAGCCCGACGAGAATGCCCCGCCCGGACAGGTGACGTGGGACGACACGCCGGGGCTGACGAACCTGGCGCGACATCACGCCACGCACGGCCGTCTCGAAGCCGCTCGGGCGATCTTGCGATGGGTCATCGCCTGGGACCTGCTCGGCGAGCGAGGCTCGTTCTCGGGACTCGAGCGGCTCGACCGCATCGAGGCCTATGCCGAGACGTTCCCGAAGGCCGAGCGGCCCGAGGCCATGCTGGAGATCCTGGGCTGGTTGGGGGCGATCACCCTCGACCGTCGGCACGACTGGCTGAGCGCGAAGCGGTTGATCCTGTTGAGCGAGCGGCTACCGACTGAGGCGTTGCTTGCTGAGGGGGCGCTGGTGCAGCGCTTGCTGGATGAGGTCCATGACGACCGGCGCATGGTCCTGACCAGGTTGGCCCTGGCACGGATTCAGGCCAGGTGCGGCAAGGTCGAGGCGTTCGTCGAGGTCGTCCGGTCGGTGGTGCCCGACGTGGTCGGCAGCGACGGGGCGCACAGCACCAGGGACCTCCGCTGGGCGTTGCCGCCCGCCAAGGACCTCGAGCGGCCCGAACACTATCTGGGCGTCCTGGTGGAGAGACTGCTCGGTGCGCCGGCGGCGACGCAGGGCGTCAAGGCCGCGGAGGTCGTCCCGTCGCTGTGTCTGCTGGGGGTGTGGGCCCATGAGAACGGCCTGGCCGGGCAGGCGTCGGAGATCCTGGACCACGCCGAGAAGCTCGCGCCTCCGCTCCGGCCGGAGTCGCTGTGGGTGGCGGACCTGGCTCGAACGCTCGATGACCCCGACCGGGCGGCCGCGACCGAGCTGAAGCTGCTCAAGGCGCGGCGGCTGCCGGTGACGCGCGTGCCGGGGCTGCTGGACCGCGTCGAGAAGCAGAAGGGACGAGCGGCGGCCGATGCGCTGGCGGTGGGTGTGGCGAGTTACAGCGATCATCCGGCCGTCGCGAAGCGGGCCGAGCGCCACGCGGCCAAAGCACAAGCGGGAAGCCGGTGAATAGGCGGCCTGTCCCGTGCAGCGGAGTCGGAACGGACGAGGGCGAGTCGACACCTCAACAAGCCAACTCCTCGCCTTCATAATTAAGGATCTGAATAGGGCGGATATAGAGCCTGAGAGCTGCGTCCCCTATCCTGGCCTGAACGCGAATGGAAGCCGCGTCCGGTCCTCCGGTGAGGTTTGAACCATGGCGGCTCGCGCAGTAAAATGGCCATTCGTCGTTACGTGAGCCACGAAACCATAGGGAGTCGTTGCGCGGATCGGTTCTGGTCTGTGCGCCGACCCGACAAGGAGCTTAGCCATCATGCGTGCTCGTCACCTGCTGTCGTTGCTTGCCGTCGCGGTCTTGCTGGCCGGTCCGGCCTATGCCCTCGGTGCCGACCAGGCCGCCGAGGCCTACAAGAAGGGCAACGCCCTGCTCAAGACGGCCGACTTCAAGGCCGCCCTGAAGGCCTATGCCACGGCCGCCCGGGCCGACGGGGACACGCCGACCTACCGCCAGGCCTACATGCAGCTTCGCCGCGTCATGAAGATGCGCAAGGCCATCCTGAAGGAGAGCAACGACCAGAAGTGGTGGCACATGGCTGTCGCCTTGCGGTCGTTCTACTATCAGAACGAGCTGTACAGCGAACTGCTGGGCCTGGCCAAGCAGATGCACGAGAAGAAGAAGGACGCGGATTCGGCCACCATCCTGGCCGATGCGTACCTGATGAACGGCAAGAACGCCGAGGCCGAGGCGGTACTGACCGGCAGCGACAACCTGCCCACCGCGGCCCAGGCGCTCAAGGGCATCGCCCTGGCCCGCCAGAAGAAGGTGGACGCGGCCAAGAAGGTGCTCGACGAGATCAAGGTGCCGGACAAGCCCTCGCCGCGCTTCCTGCTGGACATCGCCCGGCTGAAGGTGTTGTGCGGCGATACGAACGGCGGCAGCAAGACCCTGGCCGTGGCCTTCGAGAACACCGTGCCCAGCGCACTGCCGACGTTCAAGGACTACGCCAAGAACGCGCCGGACTTCGCGGCGGTGGCCGACAGCGACGCCTTCAGTCAGGCCATGAAGACCGAGTCGAAGGTGCCGGAGTCGGATTGCAGCATGGGGACCAGTTGCGGTTCGTGCCCGAGCCGGGGCACCTGCGGCAGCGCCGGGGGGCAGAGCTGCGCCCAAGCAGCCACCCAATAGCAACCAAGAACCGAAGCCCAAGGACGTAGAACCACGATGAAGAACACGCGTCGTCTCTGTCAGGCAGGGTTCCTCGCGCTGACCCTGGTGGGCGTCTTCCTTGTCCGCGGCAACGCCGAGCGGTGGTGTCCTTTCGGCGGCGTGGAGGCGCTGTACACGTACTGGTCCGAGGGCAACATGATCTGCTCCCTCGGCGTGACGAACTTCTACGTGCTGATCGGCGTGCTGCTGAGCGTGCTGATCATGCGTCGGGTGTTCTGCGGCTACCTGTGCCCGGTCGGGGCGCTGTCGGAGTGGAGCCGCAAGCCCGTCCAGTGGCTGGGCATCAAACCGGTCCGCGTGCCACAGAGCGTGGAGAAGGGGTTGGCCTCGCTCAAGTACGTCGTGCTGGGGCTGATCCTGTACATCACCTGGATACCGGGCGAGCTGCACTTCCGCGCGTACGACCCGTGCTACGCCCTGATCAGCCGTCACGGCGAGGACATCACCTACTGGGCCTATATCATCGCGGGCGCGATTGTGCTGTTCTCCCTCTTCCTCACCGTGCCGTTCTGTCGCTGGTTCTGTCCGCTGGCGGCGGTGCTCAATCCGCTGTCGCGGTTCGGGCTGACGCGGATACAGCGCGACAAGGACGCCTGCATCGACTGCGGCAAGTGCAGCCGGGCCTGCCCGATGAACATCTCCGTGCACGAGCACGATCAGGTGACGTCCGCGCGGTGCACGTCGTGCATGGAATGCGTCTCGGCCTGTCCGGTGACGGACAAGCCCGTCCTGCAATGGGGCCCGCCCAAGCGGCTGAGCCAGGGCGGCTGGTCTCGGGCGGCGGTCGTCTCCCTGCTGCTGGTGATCATGGGCGGCATCGTCTTCTCGGCGTATGCGGCGCCCATGCCGTCGTTCGTCAAGGAGAAGGACCCGAACGTCCCCGTGCCCGCCGAGACCGAGCAGCTCGATCTCGAGGTGAAGGGCATCCATTGCCGCGGCTCGGCGCAGCTCTTCTGCTATTTCCTCTTCCGGGACGACCTGTCCGAGGTGACGGGACACCTCAAGGTCGAGGCGTGGCCCGCCCCCGATCCGCGGTATGCCCGCGTCCGCATCACGTACGACCCGAGCGAGACGGATCCGCTGTCGATCAAGGAGGCGATCACCGAGCCCTACTTCGACGAGCTCCAGAGCTTCGAGCGGATGTCGCCGTTCGTGATCAAGGGGTATGAGCCCTGGGCGGAGCTGTAGCCGGCGGGGACTCCCGGCTTCGCCCGACCGTCCGCGGGGCGACGCACCCACGCCGCAACACGTCCAGAAGTCGACCAGTCAACAAGTCGACACGTCAACACGTCCGCATACGGGACATCCCAAGCGATCTTGGGTAGGTTCGTTGGGGTGTGGTCGGGCAATACGCACCAGGTGCCGGCCCCCTGGCACTCCAACTTCACGCAACTGACGTACCACCGCTTCGTGCTGCATTCCAGAAGGATCGCGATGACTTGCCTGAGCCGCTTGTGGCGAGCGGAACCCGTGGTCAGTATACACCCGACAAACCAAGCCCCATCGGGCGACAGACCGAACAGCACATGGTCCAGGCGTTTCGCCCTGACAGGGCTCCTGAGTGAGGGGGGCGGCACCGGGGCTTTCGTCCGCCTTGGCGGACGTCACCTTCAATGCCACGAAGCGGCATCAGATCAGGAAACAGGAGTCCGTAGACAGCGTTCGCGTCTCCCGCACCGCGGCCTCGACGAAGCTCCCTTCGTGTCTGAGCCTCAAGGTCGAAGATAGGACGAATGACGCGGCCGGCCACCCTCTCGCGTCGTCTGGGCAGCGGTCCTGCCCGGGCCGCAGCATGCATGCTGCGCGGATGGCTCACCCGCGCGGGATGAATCCCGCGGCTCGAGGAACGCGATACGCGGTGGCGGGTGCCGTGCTACTGCTCGCGTCTGGGGGCGGCGTGGCCGTCGTAGTAGAGCACGCAGTTCGACCCGTCGTAGTCCATCTTGCCGATGTCGTTCGGGTCGTTCGGGTCGATGCTCGTCTCGGGCAACGCCAAGGCCTTGTGCGGGCAGTAGTCGTTGGGATCGAGGCCGACGCTCGTGAAGGTAAAGCCGGCGCTATCCCCCGCGCACCGAAAACCGGGCGTCCAGGGCAACTTCATGTAATTGTCCCAGACGAGCCAGCCCTTCATATTCTTTATCTCGTCGGCGCTGGTGTCGAGCAGCATCTTGGCCGTAGTGAAGGCATAGGTGATGCCGTATTGCTTTATGTCCTCGTGGGCGGACGGGCACGTCCATACCTTGGCATCATAACGGAGTTGGCCGTTCTCGTGCAGGACGGCGGCCAGGCCGTACTTCTCCTCCCTGCCGCGCGGTTTGGTCGGGTCCTTCCAGCCGGGGGCGGCCCGAAAGCCCCAGCCCTGGACGGTCCTCTCCTCCTGGCCGGTCTCCTCGTTCAACTCGTAGACCCAGGATCCCCCCGTCGTGAACGGGTCGGGGAACATGCTCTTGTAGTCCTCGGCGACGTAGGCGTGGATCGCCAAGCCGATCGCCTTGAGGTTCGAGAGGCACTGCACCCGCTTGGCGTGGTGCCGCGCCTTGCTGAGCGAGGGCAAGAGGATGCTGATGAGCAACGCGATGATGGCCACCACGACCAACAGCTCGATCAGCGTAAAACCCTTCGTCCGCCGCCCGAAAGCCCTGTACGTCGTCAGTCTCGTCATGATCACAACTACCCCGCAAGATGGGCCTTTGAACTAGGATGTCCTGCCGTCGTCGCGCGCACCGCCCCGGCGCAGCCGGCAGGCATAACCCCGCCCGGTCGCTCGCAGCCACGCCAACGCGCACAAGGACATCAGTAATGGTAATGGATATCCCGCGCCGCTGCCACACTGAAACACCGCGGTCACCTCGGTATCGTGGGTCAGGACCAGGGTGATCGGGTTGTTGGCGTCAATTGTGGCGTGGTTGGCGTCGCCGGGATGGTTCGGGTCGTAGATCTCCCAATGCTTGAAGCGCTTGTCCTCGATCGCCGTGGCCGTCAGCGTCACCTCGGTGTCGCGCGGATAGGCCGGTGCATCGGCATCCCATGCAGCGGGACTCAGCTCGACCTGGCCGTACTGCGGGTTCACCATATCGAGCTGGAGCTCGCACACCTTCAACCGGTAGGCGAAGAGCGTCTCGACGTTGCTGGCGAGCTCGCCGATGAAGGTGAGCGTGACGTAACCCTCCGCGTCGCGATCGGACAAAGCCAGGCCCCGTGTGGCCGTCGCCATCCGAACCAAACCGCCGTCGCTCTGCCCGTCGCCGTCGAGGTCCACCGGCGTGCCCGTCTTGACGACGACGACGCCGTTGAGGAACAGGGCGTCGTAGCGATAGCCGAACCACGTCCGGAGGTCCCATTGGAAGGCGACGTCGCCGTCGTTGTTGACGGCCACGTTGAGCACCGTGCCGGCGAACTCGTCCTCGCCGTGCAGGTCGCCTTCGTGGTGGACGATTCGGCCGTTGTGGACCAGCACGTTGTCGATGTCGTCGTCGGGCGCTCCGGGGCCGAAGTCGGTCTTGCCGCTGAGGACCCAATCGCCCCGGTCGTTGACGTCGAGGTACTGGACCGAGCCGTCGCGCCACCGCTCGGCGCAGAGGCCGATCGAGCCGCCGAAGTCGATCTCGCGACCGCCGTCGGCGACGGGGACGACCTCGCCTTCGCGTATCGTCGCCCCGGATGCGGTCTGGGCGGGCCCGCCGTCCATGACGAGCACCTGATTGGTGCTCGTCTCGCCGGTGTCCAGACGGACCTCGGCGAGCCAGTGGGCCCCGTCGTCGCTGAAGGCCGGACCGCTGATGGCGTAGGGGTCGGCCGCGACCGGCTCGACCAGGCCGGGGATGATGTCCCCGCTGAGGACAAGCGGCGTGGCGGCCGAGACGTCCGTGAAGAGCCCGATGCCCACGAACGCCTCGTTGGCGTCGGCATACTTGCCGCGCCAGAAGACGTCGCCGTCGGCGTCGGCCCAGGCGCTCCGCAACGATTGCCAGTAGCCGCCGGGTATGCCGGGCACGGCCTGGCCCTGGAGCAGCAGGAGGGTGTCGCCGGACCAGAGGCTGTCGAGCGCCGTGGCGCCCGAGCCGGTATCGTCGACCCGGCCGGTGTAGAGCAGCTCGCCGGCGGGCATGACGCCGAGGTCGGCCCAGAAGCGGCTCTGGACGTAGGGCCCGATCGTCTGGTTCGCCCGGAGGGTCGTCAGGGGGTCGTTGGGGTCGATACGGCCCCAGATGACATAACGATCGTCATGGGGGTCGCCGGGCGGCGGGTCGAGGTCGAGTCGGACGACGAGGCCGCCGTCGGCCGTCAGGACGGGCGATCGGATCGAGCCGTGCTCGACCGTGTAGCCCGAGGCATCGCCCGGCAGCGGCTCACCGTCGGTGAAGAGCTTGGTGGGCAGGCCGGCCAAGACGGGCGCACTCATCAGCACGAACGCGAGCACGCCGCCGGCAAGTCCGTCCGCGGAGTGCGCCTTTCGACTTGGATGCACCATCTTGACCCCCGTCTTCATCGCGTCCTACGATCTGCGGTGTCTCCGCAGGCGCGGCACGATCGCTGCCGCGGTAAGCAGCACCAACATGGGCAGCATCGGTCCGAGCGAGCTGCCGCACTTGAACTGGGCCTCGACCTGGTGGTCGGCCATCATCAGCACCGTGGTCACGGTGTTCGTGTCCTCGGTCGCGTAGTTGGCGTCGCCCGGGTAGTTCGGGTCGAAGATCAGCCATCGGTTGAACGACTTGCCCTCGACCGGGACGGCCGTGAGGGTGACCTCCGTTCGGACCGCGTACGCGGGCGTGTTCGGGTCGTTCGGATCGGCGAGGTTCGGATCGGCCTCGGGCGTCATCTCCACCGAGCCGTAGTTGGGGTTCACATAGGTGAGTGTGAGCGCGTGGACCGGCTTGAGATAGACGAGGTACTCCTCCTCGGTCGTGGTGTTCATGCCGCTGACGGCGACCTCGCCGAGGTCGGACAGGCCTTCGGCCTGCTTGAGGTTGTCGACGACGAAGTTCGGATCGATGAGCAGATCATCGAGGAACCGGGCCCCGTTGGCCGCGTCCCAGATCCAGGCGAACCGCGCACCGGACTCCGGATAGCCCGCCACGGCGCCGATCGCCTCGCCGAGGTTGTTGAGCTGTTGCGGGAAGGTGTTGCCGAGGGCGTTGAAGATGTCCGAGTTGTTGCCCGTGAAGCGGACGACCTCGTCCGAGGTCTCGCTGGCCTCGAAGTAGCCGTTGGGGTTGGTATCGTCCCAGTCCATCTGGTTGTCGCCGTCGAGGTCGGTCCAGACGAAGGCGACCTTCTTGAGGCCGGTCTTCATCGTGCCGAAGACCTGGCCCTGAGCGTTCATGCCCGACGTCCAGGTCCGGCTGCCCGGGTAGGCGACGGGCAGGGTCGAGGTCTCGTTCGGGTCGACCTGGCCGTTGTCGTTGAGGTCGCGCCAGATGTAGCCCTCGCCACTGGTGGTGGCGGGCAGGTTCCACCAGATCTCGCCGTTGGGTCCGATGCCCTGCCAGAAGCCCGTCTCCTCACTGATGAGCAGCCGCGTGCCGACCTCGTTGAGGGCGCCGTTCGGGTCGAACTCGAACTGAGCGCGGTAGATGCCGCTCTCGCCGATGATGACGACCTGGTTGAGGTCGTTGATGTCGCGGGCCTTGGCCCAGACGGAGTTCGGATTGGGCGGCAGCTCGAACATCTCGTCGAAGGGCGTCATGGTCCGGGCGCCGTTGCCGTCGGCGTCGATCCAGAGGAAGGCCCGGTTGTCCTCGGTGCTGGAGCTGCCCTGGACGCCGAGGAAGCTCGTCCCCACGACCCAGCCGGCCTCGTTGATGCCGCGGGCGTAGCTCGTGCCGTGGTAGCCGGGCGTGTTGCCGTCTTCGTGTCCGAAGTCGCCGCTGAGGTCGCCGAGGTTGGCCATCTTGCCCGTGCTGGCGTCGTAGAAGTAGGGACGCTTGTAGGCGTCGGTGTAGACGGGCCCGCAAAAGCCGAAGCCGACAATGTCGCCCGAGCCGTTCATCGTGCCGCTTTCCATGTCGGTGGCGTTGATGTCGGGACGACCCTGGTCGATGTCGTGCTGCGGTTGAGCGGAGAAGGTGATGTCCTCGGCCACGTAACGCTGGGCCAAGACCGGCACCGCACAGAGCCCCGCCAACATCACGATCGCCATCGATCGAGCAGCCCACTGATTGCGCGTCGCGTTCGACTTCATAGCTTGCGTCTCCTCCTCTTGCCCACCGGTGCACGGTCCGAGCCGACCGTGTCGCGCGGCTTTGGTGGCTCTCCCCCGGTTTATCGCTTGCGGCACACTTCCAGGGCCGGCAAGCCGAGATTCATCCTAGCGCTTGCGGCGCCGCACCAGGGTGCAAGCGCCCATCATGACGACCAGCAAAGGCACAAGCGGCTCGAGGGCGCTGCCGCACTTGAAGTGCGCCTCGACCTCGCGATCGGCCAGCATGAGCACCGTGACGACGGTGTTCGAGTCCTCGATGGCGTAGTTGGCGTCGCCCGGGTAGTTCGGGTCGAGGATCTTCCATCGGTTCCAGGACCGGTCCGGCTCGGGCACGGCCGTGAGGGTCACCTCGACGCCGGCCGGATAGGTCATGGCGTTCGGGTCGTTCGGGTCGGCGTGGTTCGGGTCCGGCGACGGCGAGGTCTGGACCGTGCCGTACTCCTCCTTGACGCGTTTGACGTCGAGTCGATGGATCGGCGCGACAAGGCAGAGACGCTCTTCGGTCGTGCCGGGGACGCGCCCGTAGACGCCGATCACGCCGCTGGGCCCGACCGCCTCGGCCTGACGGAGGCTGATCGGGAAGTTCGGGTCGATCAGCGGATCGTTGGGCTGCGGCCTCGGGTCGTTGGGCTCCTGGGCGCTGATGTAGCGGACGCCGTTGACCGCATCCCAGATCCACGCGTTGCGGAACGAGGGTCTGAGGCCGTAGGCGAACCCACCGACGACGCGGCCTTGCTCGTCCATGGCCCGGGCGAAGGTGTTGCCGCTCGCCCCGCCGATGTGGGTGCCGTCACCCATCCACCGCTGGATCTCGTCGGAGGTCTCGGTGTACTCGAGGTAGCCGTTGCCGTTGGTGTCGTCCCAGTCGAACTGGTGGTTGCCGTTGAGGTCGGTCCAGAACCAGGCGACGGCCTTGCCCCAGTCGTTGTACGAATAACCGGCGACCTGGCCGCGGCTGTTGACGCCCGTGATGGTGCTGCTTGGCGAATGGGAGCCGGCGGTCGGGCTGAAGAGGGCACTGTGGCAGATCTCGTTGGGCTCGACCACGTCGTTGCCGTTAAAGTCGTGCCAGATGTTGCCGCCGTCGCTGCCGCCGCCCCAGGCGATCCACGTGCCGCATTCGCTGATCGAGTCGTTGTAGCCCGCGCCGCCGTTGACGTACATCCGCGAGCCGACCTCGGTCAGCGTCCCCGTGTTCGGGTCATATTCGAACTTGGCCCGCCAGGTGCCGGTATCGCCCTGGATCAGCATGAAGCCGGAGTTGGTCACGCGAAAGGCCCGTCCCCATATAGCCGGTCCGGAGCCCGGGTCGCACGGATCGGGCGGATTGAGGGCGAGCTCGCGCATCTCGTCGGTCGGCGTCATGGTCCGGGCGCCGTTGCCGTCGTCGTCGATCCAGCAGAACGGCTTCGGTAGGCCGTACGCGTCACGGGCCTCACCGACGAGCCATCCATGATCGTTGAGGTTATAGCCCCGGCTGGTCTCGTTCAGGCCGGGCGTGTTGCCGTCGCCGAAGTCGCCGGCGAGGTCGCCGAGGTTGGCGATCGTGCCGGCCTCGCGGCTGTAGAAGTACGGGCGGTTGTAGCTGTAGCCGTAGTTGGGGTCGCCGGTGTAGTTGGGGTCGTTCGCGTCGGGGATGTTCTTGACGCCGTTCCAGCCGTAGCCGGTCATGTCGCCGTAGCTGTTGATCGCGCCGCTCTCCGGACGCGAGGGCGACAGGTCTGGGCGTCCCTGGTCGATGTCGTGTTGGGGGGGTGGCGAATCCTTGACGTCCATGGCCTGCCAGTGCTGGGCGGCCAGATGACGGGGCGTAGCCATCAGGCCCGCCATCAGCAGTAGAGCACTCGCCATCCACCCACCGTGTCTGTTTTCACCGCCGAGCATCACACCGCGCCCCTTTCCCTACGGTCGGCCCGTCGCTTCGGCCCCTGGGCCACTCGCCTGTTTGCACAATTCGACTATTCCGTGCCAACTGGGCCCCGATAAAGCGGCCCCTATGAACACGGCCGGGATTGGGCGGAGCGTGTCCACCCAATCCCTGACCGATTCGTACCTTGTCGCCCGGCAGGATAGGCCGTGGCGAACAGTTCTGCGACCGATCCTACTTACGGCGACGGATCAGCCCGACCACGCCCACCAACAGCAGACCGAGCGTCGTCGGCTCGGGCACGGCGTAGAAGCCCGGCGTGGCGCTGGTCGAAACCGGCGTCCAACCGATGCTGTTGTAGTACCAGGCCATCTGGCCGACGCTGTCACTGCCGGCCGGGCCGGCGATGAGTTCGGCCTCGGTGAGGACGTAGGCCAGGGTGTTGGCCGCGTCGGACGGATCGAAGCTCATGATGCCGTCCGAGCTGTTCTCATAGAAATAGACGTTGCCGTCCGGGGCGAAGAAGATGTCGCCGAAGCTGGCGGAGGTCTCGCCCGTCACGGCCGTGATGTCGGCGGTCGACAGCAGCGTGCTGCCGGTCGTCCCGTCGTAGCTGTACATGGCATCCGAGGTCGAACTACCCCAGATCATGTTGCCGTCAGCGTCGAACGTGATCCCGCCGGTAACCCGATCGTTGCCCGTGATGGCCGTCAGGTCGGCGTCGCTGAGGAACAGCTCGACATTGCCCGCGTTGGTGCGGTAGATGCTGTCGGTCCTGCCCTCGTAGAAGTACGTCTCCGTGCCGTACGTGGTGGCCGAGCCGAGCACCAACGGGCTGCTCTCGCCGGTAGCGGCCTGGATCTGGGCATTGGTGACGTACGAGCTGATCGCACCCGTATCCACGTTGACCCGCCAGACGGCATCGCTGTAGGTCTCGGAGAACTGCAGGTACTTCTGACCGCCGACCTCGACCAGTCCGGCCCCGTACCAACCGTTGATGCCGTCCTCGCCGGTGGTCATCAGCCAGTCGAAGGTGCCGACGAGCTCGGTGTAGGTGCGGGTGCCCTCGATGTCGGTCACCTTCGTGATCCGGCCGTAGTCACCGGGGAACGCCGCGTCCTCGAGGTTGAGGAAGTTGTAGGCGGTGGTGCCATCGAGCACGGTGCTGTAGACCGCGCGCGAACCGCCGGTGCCCTTGATGTCATCCCAGGTCAGCTCTTGGTTGTAGCTGGCACCGAACGCCGGAGCCGCCAACAGAGCCAACACGCCAAGTATGCCGATAAACCTTCTCATTGCCATACGATCCACCTCTCTCCACTGCTCCTGACTGAGTTCCCAAAACCCATCACATTCCGCGGAGCAACGTCATGTCGGGTGTCTTACCTCTTGGCCGGCGCTGAGAACCGGCCCGCACAAAACCGATCTGGTCCTCGATGCGCGCCCTCCCTTGATCACCTGGTCCAGGCGTCCGGTCCTGCGGCGATCTCTGGTGCCTACCTCCTGTGCCTCCTCCACGAGACAAACCCAAAAACACCGATCACTAGGGTCATGGCCGGAAGCATGGGGCCGATGCCGCTGCCACATGCGAACGCGGCCGTCACTTGCCTGTCGGTACACAGCCGAATCTGAACCGGGTTGAACGGTGTGACCAGCGTGTAGTTCGGGTCGGGCGGGTCGTTCGGATCCGCCGTGAAATTCGGATCGACGATCTCCCACTGCTTGAACGACTTGCCCTCGACGGCGGCCGCCCGCAGCGTCACCTCCGTGAGCCACGGGTACGTCCACGTGTTGGGATCGCGCGGCGGCGGGGTCACCGTGACCTCGCCCATGTGGTCGTTCTTGACCGACAGGGAGAGGGTCACCTCCGGGTAGCCGCCGCCACGGACGCCCACGCCGGGGTCGA
Source organism: uncultured Planctomycetales bacterium (assembly GCA_964622545.1). Lineage (GTDB taxonomy): Bacteria > Planctomycetota > Phycisphaerae > UBA1845 > JAFGLZ01 > JAFGLZ01. The sequence goes on from CAZUQM010000028.1 coordinate 86,888, forward strand.
TGCTGTAGGTGGTGCCGAGATTGGCGGCCAGCAGGGCCTGATCGTCGGCGTCCACATCGCCGTCGCAATCGAGATCACCGTCGAAGACCGTCGGATGGGCCATGCCCAGGTTGCCGTTCAGCGTGGACTGGTCAGTAGCGTCGACGTCGCCGTCCCAGTCGAGGTCGCCCTGCCAGAGGTTGACGAACTGGAGCAGGACCTCGAGGTCCTTGATCGTGACGGCGACGTTCTCGAGGCCGTACAGCGGCTCGCCCTGCTTGACCGGCTGGGCCGAGCCGTTGAGGTCGGCCTTGATGTAGTCGATGTAGATCTCCCCGTCGGTGTACGCCGGCAACTCGTTCGGATCGACCAGGGCGTCCCGCGTGAGCCGATACTGATCGACGAAGAAGGACGTATCGTTGGCGTCGACGGCGCCGTCGCGGTCGAAATCGCCGGGACGATAGACGTTCAGGCCGACGGCCCAACTGTTGTTGGAGCGGTACATGACCTGCGTGATCGTCTCCCCGGTCTCGGGATGGTTCGCGTCGCGCGGCTGGAGGTGGAGCATGCCGCCACCGATCCACTCCGAGAGGCCCTCTTGCGAACGGTTGAAGGCGTTCTGTTGGGCCTTGTTGTTCAGACAGACGAGCCGGCCGAGCTGATCGTACATGTACATGCCGTAGCTCTCGGCCTCGTAAAAGTAAACCACGCCGTTGGCGTCGGCCGCCGCGGCCATAACCCGGGCCTGCTCTTGCGTCCCGTTCGGGTCCCACACGTCGTTGGGGTCGTTGGGGTCGAACTGGTTGGGATCGTTCGGATCGATGTAGGTCTTGCCGAGCTCGAGGAACTGCCACATGGCCTCGGCGGTGACGAGCGGGTGCGAGCCGGTCACGGAGTTGCCGTCATCGACGATGAAGCTCAGGCCGCCCGGGTTCTGCGGGTCGTAATGCCCGTAGATAACCTGGTCGCCGCTGCCCTGACCGAAGTCACGAACGCTGCTGGGGACCATGGCCACTTCCGTGTAGATGCCCTTGTCGCACGGATCCGGGGCGCTCTCATAGATCCAGCCGACGTCGCCGGTCTCGACCTGAACCTTGTAGATGCCGCCGTAGTCGCGCCCCCAATGGCTGATGTAGATGCTCTTGCCGTCGGACGACCAGGTGAAGAAGTGCCCCACGTAGGGCCGCTTGCCGAAGCCCGTGTGGCCGCACGCATCGTAGAAGTCCTGGTGCGTGCAGACAGGCCAGAAGGCGTCGTTGTAGTCGACCTGATTGAAAGCGCCCCACAGATAGCCGCTGTCGGTGGCGTTGTCGTAATCGGGCTGCTCGTCGGTGTAGCTGAACAGCTCCCGCAGGTCCCACCGGAAGATGGTCTTGGTCCACTCGGGGGCGGGCCAACCGAGGTTCAGGACGTCGGGGCAGTAGTTGATGATAAAGGCCAGCTCGCCCGGTCCGTAGTTGAGCGTGATCGTCTTGTTCGGGTCGCCGGGATCGTTCGGGTCGGGCATCTGATACGTCAGCGGCGCAGGGTTCAGGCTCATGGCCATCGTCCTGGGCGTGCCCCAGACCTTGTCCGGATCGGAGATGCCATTGGGAAGGTCCTCGGCCAGGTGGAACAGGAGCAGGTCGTAGTCGATGGCGTAGTCGTAGGAGACGTCCAGGTCGACGTCGTAGCGGCGCAGGCCCATGCCGCTACCGAAGATGCAGGTGTAGAAATCGTTGGTGTCCTTGTTCCAGCAGAACCCCGCCGGCACGCCGTAGATCGAGGCGTAGTGGTCCCGCGTGATCAAGAGCTCGAGATGGTCCGGCGGGTCGGCCAGGACCGAGGATGCCAGCGGACCGCCTAGCGTCGAAGCCACGAACAAGAAGCCAATCAGACCAGTGATGCGGGTTCTCGTGGAGACGCCGCTCTCGACATGGGCCATGCCCAACCCTCCTCATCAGCTTATTTAGGCACGTGGGCCTGTCTGTCAGGCCGGTGCGATCTGCGGTCCGACTCGAGTGCTCACGCCTGTGCCGGACTGTCCGTCCGATCTCGAAGGGGTGGCCCGGCAAGCCTCCTCATGTCATCAAGCCTGCCCGGCTGCGGCGCCTGCCGTGACCTGCACGACGTGCTGACAACCCTCAAGACCAAGAGAGTCATGCGGAAGCTCGCTCGCCCCCCTGGTTGAGCAGCCCCCGTTCACCCCTGCCCAGAAGCACACTCGCTCGCAACTAGGTAGTTGCCATTATAGCGACGGAGGGTGCGGGTGTTAAGGACTACTTCGGTTTCTGTGGGATTCCTTCATCCTTCCGCCCGATGGGCCCGAGGCTCTGCGCTGCAAGCAGTTGTCTTAACACCGGCTCAAGAGGTTCGGTAAGCAGCCAGCCTCCTTAGGATGACAAAATGGATAATAGGGTCACCCCGAATCCCCGACTAGGCGACCTTTTGTCTTATGGTGTGCAAAACCCATGGCCAGCGCACCCCGCTCATCCGAAGGGCCTTAAGGCCGACCACTGCTAGCCCTTGATAAATAGGTAAGCTTTGTGGGCCATCGAGATATCGACCTGTCCTTCTCCGGTGAGGGACTCGTCGTGGCGGACGGGGCAAAGGCCCGATTGCAGCTCGCTCTCCTAGAGTATGTCTTTCTATAAGCTCTAGAACTATTTGGTCATGGTTAACTGCCAAATTTGGTCAGGACTCTTGTTCCGTCGCGTCGCATCGCGCACAGAAGAACGGCCAGCGGGGATTCCTGGCCCCGCCATGTCGATCCGACCCTCGACGTCGCCGCGGAGCCTGGATCGCGGCGCCTCGGCGTGCGGCTCTCCTTCGGGTTGAAGGCCGCCCCGGCCTCCGGTACAACCTGGAAGCGATTCACGAACAACGCGATCATCCCGTCTGGACAACTTCGTGAGGGCAGACCATGGCTGGACAGACCTACCTGGCGTTCGACCTGGGGGCCGAGAGCGGACGCGGCGTCCTGGGCCGATGCGACGGCAACCGGTTCGATCTCGAGGTCATCCATCGCTTCCCGAACGGGCCCGTCCGGGTGGTCGATCGGCTGCACTGGGATGCGCTGGGGCTGTTCAGCGAACTCAGGACGGCCATGATCGATGCCGGGCGACAGCGGCAGGAGAAGCTCGCCGGCGTGGCCGTCGACACGTGGGGTGTCGACCTGGCCCTGATCGGCCCGGACAATCTCCTGTTGGGCAACCCGTACCACTATCGCGACCCCGGCTTTGAGGGGATGCTGGACCGCACGTTCGCCCGGGTATCGCGCGAGGACATCTTCGAGGTCACGGGCTTGCAGTTCATCCAGTTCAACACGCTCTTCCAACTCGTACGGATGGTGGACGAGCGGAACGCCTGTCTGTCGTCGGCCGAGAAGATGCTGCACATGCCCGACCTGCTGGGCTGGCTCATGACGGGTCGGCCGGTGAGTGAATACACCATCGCCAGCACCAGCCAGATGCTGGATGCGCGGACGCGGCAGTGGTCGACAGAGCTGCTGGGCCGGCTGGGCATACCCACACGCATGCTGCCCGAGATCCTCGACCCGGGCACGATCATCGGACCCATGCAGCCGTGGCTCGCGGAGGAAACGGGTTTGGCCGACACGCCCGTGATCGCGACGGCCTGTCACGACACGGGCTCGGCGGTCGCGTCGGTGCCGGCCCATGAAGGCAGAAACGACTGGTGCTACATCAGCTCGGGCACGTGGTCGCTGATGGGAGTCGAGCTGGACGCGCCGCGGATCACGCCGAAGGTCCTCGAGCACAACTTCACCAACGAGGGCGGCGTGGCCGGGACGATCCGCTTCCTGAAGAACATCGCGGGGCTGTATCTGGTGCAGCAATGCCGTGCGTCGTGGCAGCTCGAGGGCGACGACATGGACTACGGTCAGCTCACCGAGCTGGCCGCCGACGCCGAGCCGTTCGGTCCGCTGGTGCACCCGGACGACCCGGTGTTCCTGGCGATCGGTCAGATGCCCCAACGGATCGCCGACTACTGCACCCAGACGAAGCAGACCCCTCCGGACGGCAAAGGCGCGATGGTGCGGTGCATCCTGGAGAGCCTGGCCCTGCGGTACTGGCAGGTGCTCACGTGGCTGGAGGAGCTGACCGACCGCGAGATCAAGACGGTTCACATCGTCGGCGGCGGGACGCAGAACAAGCTGCTGAGCCAGCTCACGGCCGATGCGACCGGGCGGACCGTGGTCGCCGGTCCCGTCGAGGCGACGGCGTTGGGCAACGTCATGATGCAGGCGATCGCGACGGGCGCGTTGTCGAGCGTTCAGGCCGGCAGGCAGGCGGTGCGTCAGAGTTTCGAGCTCGAAACCTACGCGCCGAGCGGCGCGAGCGGATGGGAGGACGCCCGCAAGCGCTTCACCGATCTGACGGTCTCGTGACCGACCTGGCTGGCTTGTCGGTTTGACCGTCCCCGCGGCGCCCGCTATCGTCGTGCCGTCATGCGACAGGATGAGTCACGATGACCGACGATCGCGTCAAGGCAGGCCTGCTGGGTGCCCACGGTTGCGGCGTGGCGATGCTGGAGGCGATCCGCAACTGCCCCCACATCGAGCTCATCGCCCTGGCCGATCGTGATCGCGACCTGGCCTTCGAGCGCGCGACCGAACTGGGCGTCGAGGGTTACGACGACTTCCGCTCGCTGATCGTCGAGCAGCCGATGGACATCCTCTTCGTGGCGGTTCCTCCCTTCGCCTGTCAGGAGCAGCTCAAGCTGGCCGCCGCGCGCGAGATCAACGTCTGGCGCGAGACGCCGCTGGCCCGAAACGTGCACGAGGGCCATGCGTTGTTGAAGGCCTTCGCCGATTCGCGCGCGCGCCTGGCGATCGCGCGGCGGTGGGCGTACACCTACCAGGCGGCCGGCATGCGGGAGGTGCCTGAGGTCATCGGTCAACCGTACGCCGCGCGGGGTCTGGCGATCGAGTCCCGATCCGATCCGTTGGCGTGGCGGGGCGACAGCGAGCGGGCGGGCGGCGGGGCGTTGATCGACTGCGCCTACGAGGTGGTCGACGCGGTCGTGCAGTGGATGGGCCTGCCCGACGAGGTGGCCGCGACGATGGCCCGCCGGCTCGGCACGCAACCGTACGACACCGAGGACGTGGCGTCGGTGGCGCTGCGGTATCAGAACGGCTCGATCGCGTCGATCTTCGCGCATCGCCGGGCCGGACCACCGGCCTGGTCGGTCTCGTTCCACGGCGCCCGCGGGAGCCTGACGATCGACCCGCCGACGCTCGAGGTCCGCGACGCGGCGGGCAAGACGCTCGCGACGTCGCGCTCGGTGGCCGAGTCGATCTACCAGCCGCAGATCGACGCCTTCGCCCAGGCCGTGCTGAACGACTCGAAATCGTATCTCAGTCCCGCCGAGCAGCACCTGGCCACGGTGGCGGCCATCGAGACCGCCTATCTGTCGGCCCGAACGGGCGAGCCGGAATCCACCTCGCATCTGTATCATCTGCACGGGCTGTCGCTGCCCACGAGCGGCTCCGACGACGAGGACGAGCCGCCGGAGCCGGACGCGGAGGACGACGGGATCTGATTCGTCGACGCCACGGCCCGGGCTGTAACGCGTGCACACATCACGCACAGAGCCGTGGCACGGCTAGCGACGCCTCCACAGGAGGCCGCACCCTTGTCGTGGTGCGGCCTAGTGCCCGACCCCACTCGTTTCTGTGGGTTCCGATCAGGAGGACGAGACGCCA
>CAZUQM010000029.1:0-88856 GCA_964622545.1 uncultured Planctomycetales bacterium
ATGGCCCACTACGAGCTGCACGCGTGGTGCCTGCTCGTGCTCGGGTGGGTGCTCGTGCCGTTCTACGCGCGGACGCAGGTCTTCACGATGCCCGAGTTCCTCGAGCGTCGCTACAGCCCGGCCGCCCGGTGGTTCCTATCGGTGGTCAGCCTGATCTCGTACATCTTCACGAAGATCGCCGTGGCGCTCTTTGCCGGGGGCATCGTGTTCAAGACGCTCTTCCCGGTGGACGTCATCGAGGGCTTCAGCAACTTCTGGCTGGGCGCGATCGGCCTGGTGATCATCACCGGGCTCTACACCGTGGTCGGCGGGCTGCGGGCCGTGGTCTATACCGAGGTGGTCCAGACGCTGGTGCTCATCGTCGGGTCGATGGTGATCGCGATCGTGGGCCTGGTCAAGCTCGGCGGCTGGGGCGAGCTGCGGGAGATCTGCGGCTCAGACATGTTCAACCTCTGGAAGCCGATCGACCATCCGCAGTTCCCCTGGCTGGGCATGCTGATCGGGGCGCCCATCGTCGGCATGTGGTACTGGTGCACCGACCAGTACATCGTCCAGCGGACGCTGGCCGCGGCGAACATGACCGAGGCCCGGCGGGGCACGATCTGCGGGGCCTACCTGAAGCTGCTGCCGGTATTCATCTTCATCATCCCCGGCATGATCGCCTTCGCCCTGGCCAAGACCGGCAAGCTCGATGCGGTCGTGCTGGCCGACTCGAACCAGGCCTTCCCCCTGATGGTCCGCGAGCTGCTGCCGGCGGGGCTGCGGGGGCTGGTCGTCGGCGGTCTGCTGGCCGCCCTGATGAGCTCGCTGTCGTCGGTCTTCAACTCGAGCTCGACGCTGTTCACCATGGACGTCTATCAGAAGATCCACCCGCAGGCGTCCGAGCACACGCTCGTCTGGGTCGGCCGGATCGCGACCGGCATGATGGTCGTGCTGGGCTTGGCCTGGATCCCGTTCATGCGGTACGTGTCCGACGCGCTGTACGTCTACCTCCAGAGCGTGCAGGCCTACATCGCACCGCCCATCTTCGCGGTGTTCTTCCTGGGTGTCTTCGTCAAGCGGATCAACGCCGCGGGCTGCATGGCCGGTCTGGTCGGCGGGTTCGTGCTGGGCATGTCGCGTCTGGCGGCCGAGATCTACAAGCAGCAGCTCGAAGGCACGCCGCTGTACGGCCTGGCGAGCATGAACTTCCTGTACTTCTGCATCGTGCTGTTCGTCTCGGCGGTGGCCATCATCGTGGTGGTGAGCCTGCTCACGCCGCCGCCGCCGGAGGAGAAGCTACGCGGCCTGACGTACGCGACCCTGACGGCCGAGGATCGGGCCGAGACCCGCGCGAGCTGGAACAAGTGGGACGTGATCGCCTCGTGCATCGTGATCGGCATCATCCTAGTGGTATACATGACCTTCAGGGGGTAGAAGACGAGCGCCGGGTTCAAGGGGACCGGGTTCACCAAGCTTGGACATTGAGGAGCAAGCGCACATGATCCAGATCGGCATGCATACGGACAACTGGCGGCACTTCGACGCCCCGTACCAGGTGCCCTGCGAGTTCGCCAAGGCCCACGGGCTCGAGTGCATCGAGTTCGGCACGATCGACGGCGACTACTTCGTACAGGCCCTGGGCTACAACCCGCACATCCCGTTGCACATGGACCCGCTCAAGCTGAAGGCCTACCTCGACGGGCTGGGCCTCAAGACCTCGCAGCTCGACGCGGCCTATCCGATGAGCATGCCCGAGGGGCAGTACCGTGGCATCGCGTACACGTTGCGCACAATCCAGTTCGCCAAGCTGCTGGGCTGTCCGTGCGTGGACACCACCGACGGCGCGACCAAGCCCGAGGGCTATACCGACGACGAGGTGATGGTGCTAATCAAGCAGTATTACCGCGTCGTGCTGGAATGGGCCGAGCGGTACGACATCATCATCAACGTCGAGCCGCACGGGCCGTACACCACCGACCCGGACACGATGGAGCAGATCCTGTCGATGTTCGACTCGCCGTACCTGCGCATGAACTTCGACACGGGCAACTCGTTCATCGCCGGGAATGATCCGGTGAAGTTCCTCGAACGGTTCAAGCACAAGGTCAGCCACTGCCACATCAAGGACGTCAGCGAGGAGCTCGCCCGCAAGGTCCGCGGCGGCGAAACGGGCATCAGCACGTCGGTCGTCGGCATCGGCGAGGGCGTCAACGCCGAGAACATCGCCGGCTGCATCGAGGTGCTCAAGGGCATCGGCTGGTCGGGCGTGCTGTCGATCGAGTGCGAGGCCCATCCCGGCAAGGTCGAGCAGAGCATCGAGTGGCTCCGCAAGGAGATCGCGCGGTAGACGTCACCCGCGACACGTCGACTCATCAACAAGTCAACACGTCGACACGGCCGGTCTCGGTAAGCGCGGCCCGTCCGCAAGGTGCGACAGTAGCAGAGCATTCCTGCAACGGGTTGATACGCCCCGGCTTCGCCCGAGGGCCACGCCGAGCCAGGGAGGGGAATCTCGCACCAGACGTCCAGGTCGGTTGGGACACCGCGGTTGGCGGAAACGCTCAGACCGCCAAGCGCCACGGACCCGGCATGTGCCGAATTCGTGTCTCCCACCGCTGACGCGACGGGCCATCCTTCGCATCGTCCGGGCAGCTCCTGGGATGAAGCGTCTTGGGGTGAAGGCCGGTCGTACGCCCATCGCGGTTTTCCGTCAACGCTGCGTCCTATAACCGTCGATAACGCAGTTAGAAATGTGCGTCGAGGCCATAATGGCCTGCCGACCGCGCAGGCGGTATGGTTCCTAACGTGGGGGACACAGATCTCAAGAAGCCCGCTCGCGCCCCGTGCGGGCGAGCTGCACGTCGGAGGATCGGCCATGAAGCTCTTCGTCGCCCTGTTCACCGTGATACCGCTCGTCTTCGTCGGTGTCGGCTACCACATGGTGCAGGAGCAGCACCAGAAGATCACGACGTTCCAGCCCGTCCCGGCCGAGGTGCAAAGCGCTCACGTCGCGACCATCCGTAGCCGAGACAGCGACGGCGACATGAGAACGTCGTACAAGCCGGTCGTTCGCTACCGCTACGAGGTCGACGGCCGGCGCCACACCTCCGAGACCGTCACGGTGCTGGACGAGACGATGGCCAGGTTCCTGGCCCAGGGCATCGTTGATCGCTATGCCGAGGGCGGACAGGTCGAGGCCTACGTCAATCCCGAGGACCCCACGGATGCGTTCCTGCTGAGGGAATACACATTCTTCCCCTATGTCTTCATGTTGTTTCCGATGCTGTTCCTGGCGGTCGGTGTCGGCGTCGGTGTGGGCGTGGTCCCGTGGCGCAGGCCGCCCGAGCCGCAACCGGCGCTCGGCGAATGGTATGAGGTCCGCCCCGTCCGTCGCCTCAAGGACAAGCGCAACGCGGCCCTCATCGTGGCGGCCACGTGGCAGATCCTCGGCTATCTCGCCTACGGGCACTACTTCCGCGTGGCCGAGCCGCCCTACGGATGGTTCGCCGTTATCTCCACGGGCGTGTATATCGCCCTCGGTCTGATTCCCATTGGCGTCTTCATCTACTACTACCGCCTCAGCGCGATCATGCGCGACGCCACGCTGCTGATGGACAGGCCCTACGCCCGGCTCGGTGAGGACCTCACCGTGTGTGTCATGCAGGACGTCTTCCGCAACATGCACATCGACGCCGTCGAGGCCACGCTGATCTGCGACCGGACGAGCAAGCGCAAGAGGCGGAGGAAGACGAGCATCTCGACGCACGCCTGCCACGAAGACAAGGCGACGCTGCTGGATAGCGAGGACCTTCAGGGCGGCTCGACGTTGGAGGCCCAGCACACGTTTCGCGTGCCCGAGACGCAGCATCCCACCTCGCCGCAGGGGTTCAAGGAGTACCCCCGGTACGCCTGGCGCGTGGAGGTGTCGGTGAAGATCCCCAACCAGCCGGACTACGCCGCGACGTTCCCCATCGACGTCCAGAGCCCCGCCGAGCCGTGATCGGGCAAGGGGCCTGGAACCGACTGCGTCGTCCTCGCCGACTCGGGACGAATTCGAAGAAATTCTTCTCGGCGTCGGTTCGACCCCGGCGGTCCTGAACATCACCAGAGATATCACAGGCCACCACGGCGAGCAAGCCGCGGCATGGAGGAAGGTTGCATCTCTGCCCCCGATTCTGCCGACCTAGCGGGCCAGTCACAACATCTTGTGCTTGCCTGCCCTGTGAAATACCACATACGCGGCGGTGGCGACTGGACGACGACCTCTTCTGTGCTATATTGCTAGAGAGCCGTGGCGTGGTGCGAACGCTCCGCCGTTCGAGCCCCACCCACGTTGCCGCCAAATCGCGACGAGTGATCGGAGAGACATCAGTGGAGCGCGCGGGTCTTGCGCGACCGCTCGGGTGCTGCGCTCGGGGTCCGTGCGAGCATGGGGTCGTATCCAGGAGGACAGAACATGAGACGACTGACCGGACTGTTGGGTGTGTTGGGGGCCCTGGCGATGCTGGTCGCCGTAACAGGGTGTGAGACGTGCGACAAGGGCTCGGAGGTCTCGGCCGCGCCGACCGAGAAGCACCAGACGGACGCATCGAGCAGGCCGGCCTATATCTCCGACGAGGAAGACGTCTGGCTTGCCGGTATGCCGTAGTCGGCCGGTGAGCTTTGCCGATATGTACCCTCTTTCGCACGCGCGTGCGCCGGAGGCGTCGGATCCGGCGCATGCGCGGCCCTAGCCTAGTCAAACCTCACCTTCGCCAGATAGATGCTCGTCTTGCCCTCGTGGCTGGTGTAGTAGCTGACCCACAGCAGCCCCTCGTGCCAGACCATGCCCGGATAGCTCGTGTCGCCGCCCGACGGCAGCGTCATGAACTCGGTCAGTGTGCCCGCCTCGGGATCGACCCAGCACAGGCCCGTGCGCACCGGCTTGTCGTACAACCGTACGGCCGCGACGAACCGACCGTCCGGTAGCCGGATCATGTTCGGCCCCCCGATGGGTGCGCCCAGGTCCTTCCATGTCCACTCGGTATACGGCGGCTTGGCCTTGCCGAGCAGCCCCGTCCCGCCGCGTCGCAGCAGACAGAGGCACGTCTCGTCGGCCAGAAAGAGCAGCTTGGTCTCGTTGGGGTACTTGTCGATGCCGAGGTCCTTGACGAGCGTATCGTACGTGCGTCCGTCGGTGCTCGTGTAGAGCCGGATGAACTTCTTCTTGGCCGTCGAATAGCCGATCCCGTAGGCCTTGCCCTCGTGCCAGGTCACGCGCCACAGCCAGACGTTCGGATCGCCGATCTCCACGCCGTTGCTCCACGTCTTGCCGCCGTCGCTGCTGAAGAAGGCCATGCTCTGGAAGTGCCGCTCGCCGTCGACGACCGTCATGGCCGCCCCGCTGAGCATCAACTCGCCCTTCGGTGTGACGCTGATCTGGGCGTCGCGGAGGTCCTTGCCCTCGCACGTCACGCGAGCCAGCGATTGCCAGGCTTCGCCGTCGGTCGAGGCGATCACCCGCAGCGCGCCGTGGCCCTTCGCGTGGCCCTGGCCCTCGCGGAAGACGCAATACCACTTGCCCTCGTGCCGCATGAGATTCGTGAACGCATTGTGCGGGGCCTTGTCCCAGATCATCCGGCACGACACGAGCGTCGCCGGCGGGATGGGGCCCTGGTCGACGGGCATCCACGTCGGCCCCTTCCGCGTCGGGAGAAAGCGTTTGGCCCGGATGCTCGAGCCCGCCCCCTCCTCGTAGTAGACGATCAACACCGTGCCGTCCCGTAGGTTCACCATCGACGGGTACGCCCCGATCACCGAGTCGACGGGCACGTTCTTGCTCCACGTCTTGCACTCGTCCAGACTGTAGTGCAGGCTCGTCTTCGGCAGACGGTGGGCCATGAAGATCACGTCGTTGACCGCCCGCAGCAGGTAGGGACAATGCCCGGGGAATCCCATCGGCTTGGACACCGTCCACGTCTTGCCGCGGTCCTTGCTGATCGCCCAGCCCATGGTCTCGTCGCGACCGCGCTGGGCGGCGTAGAGCGAGCCGTCCTTCAGCTCGATGATGTCGGTCTCGGCGTCGAGCCGCATGCCGGCGTTGTCGATGTCGATGACCGGGCTCCACGTCTCGCCGTCGTCGTCGCTGAGCGTGACCGCGCCCCAGCCCTTGCCGTCCTGCTCGGCGTAGAGGCCGAGGATGAGCCGGCCGTCCGAGAGCCGGCGGATCGGCGAGCTGCAGTAGTAGTCCTTGGCGATCTGCTTGGGCCTCGACCACGTCTTGCCCATGTCGGTGGAGGTGACCATCCACGAGCCGAGCCCGTCCCACGGCGGCTTCTTGCCCGGTGCCTTCCGGAGCGAGAAGAAGTTGCAGATCAGCTTGCCGTTGTCGAGCTGGACGATGGACGGGTCGCGGTCGTCGTCCGGACCGTCGTAGAGCGTCTTGGCCGGCGACCACGTGCGGCCCTCGTCGGACGAGACGCAGTACGCCACGCGTCCGCCCTTGGGCAGTTGCTCGTTCGGCAGGGCGACGTGGCCGTAGCCCGCGTAGAAGACGGACATCAGCCGACCGTCGTTCAGGCGGCAGACGTCGGGGAAGGCCTCGTAGGCGCCCGCCCCGGCATCGGTGCATACGTGAATCCACGGCGGCGGCGGCAGCTTGATCTCGCCCTTGGCGGGCTGGCCCTTGCCGGTCACGACGATGTCCTTGACGTGGGCCCGGCCCTGGTTGGCGTAGAAACCGATGCGGCCGGCGTCGAGGTGCGTGTCCTTGGCCTCGTACAGCAGCTTGCCGTTGAGGTGGACGCGGAGCGTGTCGCCGACGGCCTCGAGCTTGCCCTCGTGCCACGTGCCGGCCGGCTTATCCAGGCCGCTGACGCGCTTCAGCTCGATCCACGCCTTGTTTTTGTTCGATCGGCAGAGGATCGCTTGACCGCGATCGTAGTGGACGTAGTAGGCGTGGTCGGCGTCCCTGGCTCGGACCACGAACCCGCACGCGAGCACGCCCTGCGGCGCCGCCTCGACCATGAACGTGGCGGTCAGCGTCACATCCGACCAGGCGGTGGGCAGGTAGAACGCCTTGACCATGCGTGCCCGGCCGTCGAGGACCAGCTCGCCGTCGGTGATCTGTGCCCGTTGGTCTTCGAGCAGCCACGGCTTGGCGGCGTCCGGCTTGGTCAGGTCGATGCGGGTCTGCTCGGCGGCGACGGCGGGCAGCGACGCGCCGGCAACGATCGCGCCGAGGGCGGCGATGCGGCTCAGTGGACAATTCATGGTTGGTCTCCGTTCATGGGTGCAGGCGTCGGGTGAGGATGTCGAAAGCGATCGGGTATCGGTCCTCCGGTCCCACGCCGACCAGCGGGTGTGATTGTAGGGGCAGCGATCGAACCGGCACAAGTCGCAGACGCGACCGTCACCCGCCGTTGAAAAAACCGGCCGGATGCGCATGATGAACGGCCCTGTGAGAGAGCCCCTTGGCCGTTCGGAGTGACCATCCATGCATTCGACGAAGCAAACACACTGGCGAACGTCCGGCCTGGCAGCCATGTCCGCGCTGCTGGCCGCTTTCATTATGAGCCCCGCAGACGCTGCCGAGCGGGCCTCGGGCGACGAGGGCCCCGTCGAGATCGGCAACCGCCTCGAGCTCTTCGTCGACCACGTCCTCATCGACGCGCTCGACGGCGTTCGGCTGCGGCTGAACCATCCGACGGTCGACGGCGTGGCCCTGCGGTTCGAGAAGCCCTGGGAGGGGGCCTTCTGCGGCTACGTGACGATCATCAAGGACGGCGACACCTACCGCATGTACTACCGTGGCTTGCCACGGGCGGGCAAGGACGGCTCCTCGCTGGAGGTGTACTGCTATGCCGAGAGCGCCGACGGCATCCACTGGACCAAGCCGAACCTTGGGCTCTACGAGATCAACGGCACACGAGAGAACAACGTCATCCTCGCCGATGCCGCGCCCGTCACGCACAACTTCGCACCGTTTCTCGACACCCGACCGGGCGTGTCGGCGGACCGCCGCTACAAGGCCGTCGGCGGCATATCGAAGTCGGGGCTGATCCCCTACGTCTCGCCCGACGGCAAGCGTTGGCGGCGATTGCAGGACAAGCCGATCATCACCAAGGGCGCGTTCGACTCGCAGAACGTCGCATTCTGGTCGCAGCACGAGAACGTCTACCTCTGCTACTTCCGCACCTTCAAGAACGGCGTCCGTTGGATCACGCGGGCCACGTCCAAGGACTTCCTGAACTGGACCGAGCCGGTGGACATGACCTTCGGCGATACGCCGCCCGAGCACCTCTACACCAACCAGACGCGGCCGTACTTCCGCGCCCCGCACCTCTACGTCGCCGTGGCGGCTCGGTTCATGCCGGGGCGTCGCGTGCTGACCAAGGAACAGGCCAAGGCCATCGGCGTCGACCCCGGCTACTTCGGCGACTGCTCCGAGAGCGTGCTGCTGACCTCGCGCGGCGGCAACGCGTACGACCGCACGTTCATGGAGGCATTCATCCGCCCCGGGTTGGGCCTCGGCAACTGGGTCTCGCGGACGAACTACCCCTCCTACGGTATCGTGCCGCTCGACGCCAAGCGGATGGCCATCCACGTGCAGAAGGACTACGCCCAGCCGTCGCATCGGCTCGTCCGGTACGTGCTGCGGACCGACGGCTTCGCGTCGGTGCATGCGACCTACAAGGGCGGCGAGATGCGGACCAAGCCGCTGCGCTTCACGGGCCGTGAGCTCGTGGTCAACGCCGCGACCAGTGCGGCCGGGGGCATTCGCGTCGAGATCCAGGACGCGGCCGGCAAGCCGATCGCCGGCTACACGCTCAAGGACTGCGACGTGGTCTTCGGCGACGAGATCGAGCGGGTCGTGACGTGGCGCGGCCTGTCGGACGTCAGCGCGCTGATCGGCAAGACGGTGCGCCTCCGTTTCGTCATGAGCGACGCCGACCTGTACGCCCTGCGGTTTCGCGGCAGCCTGGCCGAACTCGAGGGACCCGGGCCGAACGTGCTCTACACCTTCGACGACGCCGGCGGCAACGTCGCCACCGACGCCCTCACGCGCGACGGGGCGCAGAACATGGCCGTCGGCGGGCAGACCATGCCGGCCAACCTCAAGCTGTCGACCGACCGACCGATCTTCGGCAAGCAGTCGCTCGTCGTCGGCGGGACCGTGGCCCTGCCGATCCCCGGGACGCAGAACCTCGGCAAGCACGTCACGCTGGCGGCGCATGTACGTGACGTGCCGGCCGGACACCGACGGTTGTTCAGCTCGTACAACGGCAGCTCGAGCAAGCCGCAGGAGCTGATCTTCGACGTCGATCCCGACGGCAGCATCGCCGGCAACCCGGGCGGCGTGCCGCACGGCATCCGCTTCTTCTACGACGGCCACCAGATCGGCGCGCCCAGCAAGGCGCTCAAGAACTGGAGCAAGCAGGCGGGCGACACGCGGCCGCACCACATCGCGGCCACCTACGACGACGGCAAGGTGACGATCTACTTCGACGGCAAGCCGGTCGGCCGGGGCCAGGCCGACAAGGGACCGCTCATCAGCCGCCTCGGCAACCTCCGCTTCAACGAGGACTATCCGCCGACGTCGCTCAACAACGAGCCGTTGATCGGCACGGTGGACGACGTCGTGATCGTGCGGCGCGTCCTCTCGGCCGAGCAGATCGCCACGATGGCCGCCAAGGGCGCGGCGGCCGTGCTCTGCGGCGACGGCGCGCCGGCCGAGCAGCCCGGCGACATGCTGCTGACCATGGAGGGCGACCGGCCGGGCCTGCTCCGCGACGCGCTGCGGGCCAGGTCGGCCGACGACGTCTACACGGTGACGGGCGCGGTGATCACGCCGGCCCGGGCGGGCCTGACCCGTCATCTATGGATCGGCCCGTTCGATGGATTGCACGAGCTGACCATCCCGAACACGCGGATCCTCGGGCCGTCGTTCACGCTGGCCTCGACGGTCGAGTTGGCCTCCGGCGGGCAGGGCTATCGACCGCTGTTCTGGGCGACGCGGGACGGCCGCACCGATCAGCCGGGCCGCCTGGTGCTGTCCGTCACGCCGGGCCTGGCCGGCAAGGACGCGTCGGTGCGATGTGCCTGCCAGGCGGGCGTGGTCGTGGCGACCGGCCTGCCGACGCTGATCGACAAGCGTCACCACGTGGCCGCGGTGTGCGATCGCGGCAAGATGACGCTCTACCTCGACGGCGAGCCGATCGGACGGGGCGGCGAGACGATGGCCCGCCCGATGAGCCCGCTGATCAGCGATCTGCACCTTGGCGGTGGCAGCGGGATGGGCCCCAAGTCGGGCATGGACCAGGCCTTCGTCGGCCGCGTCGATGACGTGCTGGTCCTGGGCCGCGCCCTCTCGGCCGAAGAGATCAAGACACTCTCTGAAGAGGGCCCAGGCTCGATCCATCCGAAGTAGTCTGTCCCGAAGGCGTGCGTGACGTGGCGTGCCCTTCGATGCATCTGTGGCGTGCGGCGGCACGGCCCACACCGCGCGCCACGACGTCGCTCTGGCCTTAGCGGATACCCCCTTCAGAGGCGTGAGGGAGCGTTGCTGTTCAGACCCTAGACCCTGCCTTGTTGACGTGTCGACGCATGAACGTGTCGACGTTTGCCCCGGGGCCCGGATCCCGGATCCCGATCGTGGACCCTAGACGCTAGCCCCTGCCGCCCCGGCAGGCGCTGGTCCATGTCGACGTGTCTCCGTCACGGCCATACCTTCACCCGCCGCAGCTTGAAATTCCGAATCGCCGCCTTGGTGTACCACGTCGCGATGCCGAGCGGCCGGATTGGATCCTGCTCGACCCAGATGTCGAACCGGCGGCCGCTGCGCTCCAGGTCGATCTGGGGCTCGTCGTCGATCCACACCCGGATGCGGTCGTCGGTGACGCGGAGCTTCACGTCGTACCACCGCTTGTTCTTGAACACGAGACTCCGAGTGGTCTCGTTCTCGGCGGCGTGCATGCCATCGACGTTGGACAGGCCGACGACCCAGCCGCCCCACCCGCCGAGGATCAGCGTGCAAGACGACTCGCCGACCGGGAACGTCAACCCGCAGAAGAAGTCGGAACCCTCGACGCGCATGCCCTCGAGCGTGATCTCGTAGTTCGAGCGCGGCAGCTTGCCGAGCCACGAGATGCCGGTGGCCGGTTCGCCCGCCTCGAGGATGATCGAGCCGTCCTTCTCGTAGACCTTGCCGTGCGCGTCGAACCAGATGTCGTCGACCAACCGCCAGTGCTTGAGCACCTCGCTCGTCGGGTCGATGGGCTTGGCGGGCTTCGTCGTCGCTTCGTCGGCTGCGGCCTTGGCGTCGGGCTTGGGTTTGTCGGCGGTGTCGCGCTCGGTCTCGTCGGAGGCCTTGGCCTGAGCGGGTTCGTCCTGTGGGGCCGCGGTCGGCTTGGGCTCGGTCGAGGCGCAACCCTTGATGACGGCCAGCAGCAGCGCCGCGACCGCGACTGTTCGGATCATGGCTTCGGCTCGGCGTGGTGTGGTCGTGGATTCGATCATTTCTCGCCTCCTGCGGGGCGGACGCGCCACTCCAGCACGCCTCCGCTGAAGCCTGGCCGGAGGTTCGCCACCAGCCGCAAGGCCGTCGTCTTGACCGGAAGGAACGTTGCGACGTTGAAGCGATCCTTCTCGAGGCCGTATTTGCCGGTCGGGCGCACGGCCGACCAGCCATCCTCGTACCTGTAGATCACTCGCCACGATTTCGGCACACGACACTGGCCTCGGCCGGTGTCGTCGAACCAGTAGACCTCGACGGCCTCGACCGTCGTCGGTTTCTCAAAGGTGTATTGGACCCACTCGGTGCTGCCCTTGCGGTCCCACCAGGTGAAGCGCGGGACCTCGTGGTCGCACGAGTTCTGTGGCAGGATCTGATCGTGGACGGCCGACATGGTGTCCTGCTGGCCCACATACGACGCTTCGACCTTGCTCATCGAGGCGACCGTCGGGGCGGGCGCGGGTCGAGCGGCGTCCTTCGTGCGGGCGATCCAGACCGCCATCTCGCCGGTGCCGCGATGGGCCCACGCGTAGTACGGCACGGCCACCAGCTTGTGCGGCTCGGTGCGGAGGCTCTTGCCGCCCTCGGCGCGATGGGCCTCCTGGGCCGGGCCCTTCAAGATCGTGACACCGCCGAGCAGGTCGCTGCGATGTTCGGCCGTCAGTTCGGCGTCATCGGCCAGGAAGACGTTGAGAACCCGCTGGTCGTTGTCCACGCCTTCGAGGCAGTAGACGATCGGGCCGCGCTGCAGGGCGACCTTGCCGCGGTTGGCCTCGACCTTCTCGTGGCACAGCACACGGCGGATCGGCATGGGCAGATCGATCTCGATGACGTCGCCCTGGCTCCACGTGCGACGGATCGGCAGGTAGCCGCGCCGCAGGTCGAGCTCCACCGACTCGCCGGCCACGCGAACGGTCGGGGGCTCATCGCAGCGATCGGCGAAACGGTACAGATCGCTCGCCACGACCTCGTTGCGGGCCCAGCCGGGGATCCGCACCAGCACGGTGAACTCCGCGGCCTTCTCGGGCGTGACCTCGATCGACACCTTGCCGTCCCACGGATACCGCGTGGTCTGCTCGAGCCGGACCTTCGTCGGTTTCATGGCGACGGTCGCCTTGCCGGCCACAAACAGGTTGACGAACAGCTCGCCGTCGCGCTGGGCATAGACGTAACCCGGCAGCGACGGGATGAACCGCACGATGTTCGTCGGGCAGCAGGAGCAGCCGAACCACGGCTGCCGCTCGGTCGAACCGTGGTTGAACTTGTAGACGCCGTCGGATTCCAGCGGGTTCGGATAGAAGAACCGATCGCCGCTGAGCGAGACGCCCGAGAGGAAGCCGTTGTAGATGACCCGCTCGAGCACGTCGATGCATCGGCCGTCGCCCTTGAGCAGGAACATGCGATGGTTCCACATGGCGTTGGCGATCGCCGCACACGTCTCGTTGTAGGCCACCTTGTTGGGCAGCTTGTAGGCCACGTCGAAGGCCTCGCCGTGCCGCCGGGCGCCGAGGCCGCCGGTGATGTAGAGCTTGTGCTTGACGACGTCCTGCCAGATGCGGTCGATGGCGGCGACGTAGTCGGCGTTGCCGGTCAGGGCGGCCACGTCGGCCATGCCGGAGTACATGTAGCCGGCTCGGACGGCGTGCCCGACGGCCTTGGATTGCTGGGTGACGGGCTTGTGGTCCTGGCAGTAGTCGCCGTAGAGCTTCTTGCGGCCATCGGGGTCGCCGCGGGCGTCGAGGAAGAACTTGGCCAGCTTGAGGTACTTGTCGTCGCCGGTCGCGCGGTAGAGCCGCGCCAGGCCGATCTCGATCTCCTGATGGCCGGGTACGTCGATCAGCTTGTCGGGTCCGAAGACGCGGTCGATCAGGTTGGCGCTCTTGACGGCCACGTCGAGGAAGGCCCGCTTGCCCGTGGCCTGGTGATGCGCGACGGCGGCCTCGTACATGTGCCCGACGTTGTAGAGCTCGTGGGAATGGCTCAGATGGCTCCACCGCGTCTTGCCCGCACCGGGGGCGGGCCTGTCGGGGTTGATCGTCCGCGTCGTATAGAGGTAGCCGTCGTCCTCCTGGGCGGCGGCGAACGTGGCGATGAGGTCGTCGAGGTAGGCGTCGAGCTTGGGATCCTCGTGCAGGGCGAGCGAGTAGGCCGCGCCCTCGACCACCTTGAACACGTCCGAGTCGTTGAAGCGGATGCCCTCGAACTTGCCCTCCATCAAGCCCCCGGCCTTGGCGAAATTGCTGATGCGGCCGGTCTCCTCGCACTTCGTGAAGTTCGCCTGCAGCGTCACCTTGCGGTTGGTCTCGAGCCGCGGCGTCCAGAAGACGTCGTCGAAGTGCACGGACGTGAAGGGCACGGGGCGGATCGGGTAGTCGCCCGCGGCCTGCGCCGCGGCGGTGGTCGCTAGCGTGGCCAAGACGAGGGTCTCCAGGATCAGGTGGCGATGGAACATGAGCATGGTCGGATCTCCGTAGACGGTTCGGCCCGGCGATCAATCGGCCGGTCGGATCGTGATCTTCGTTCGCTTGCCGGCCGGCAGATCCACCACGAGTCGACCCGATTCGGGCTTTGCCTGCCGGCAGGTCTCACCCATGCAAACAAGGTACGAGCGATCATCGGCGATGGCGAGGGCCCCGCTCTCGACGATGAGCCTGGCCGGCCCCAGCGGACAGGCGACCAGGGACAGCCCGTCGGCATCGTATCCGGATACATGAACGTTCACGGGGCGGCTCGATGCGATCGTCGCGGGCAGCCTCTCGATGACGGCCGTCTCCATCTTCTTCAGCGTCAGCGGCGTCCGTGAGCCGTCGGCATCCACGGTGGTGACGATCTCGTGCGAGGTCAATACGCCGCGGCCGTCGTACAGGTGGACGCCATGCAGCGACCGATCGTCGCGCCAGCCGGTGACCCCGGAGTGCAGCGTGATGATCCGCTCGGGCCCCTTGATCAGCCCGCGCCCGATGTCGGTGACCGTGATCGGGTACATCCGGGTGACGATCGTGTCCGGCGGCACCTCCTTCTCGCCGTAGTAGAAGTAGAGCCCGCCCCATTCGATCTTGTCGCGGAGGTCGACGTAGACGTCGCGGGCCGTCTTGCAGTTGGCCGGGTTGCCCAGCGCGATCACCGAGGGCGTGAAGTGCAGCCGGGCGCAGACCCGCCCGCCCCCGGCCGTCTCGAGGCAGTAGAGCAGGTTCGGCTCGCTGTGGATCGTCCGCGTGCCGGGGTAGCTGTTGGCGATGACCACGCCGCCCTTCGCGCCGACCCGTCGCATGACCTCGACCAGAACGTCCTGCGCCAGCAGGTTGACCGACGCGTACTTGCGGACGACCGTCTTGGTCTTCGGATCGATCTGGACGGTATGACCGTCCCAGCGGTCGTACGTGAAGCGTCCGCCGTAGCCGTGGCTGAATCCGTCGGCGAACATGCTGTTGGCGCCGATCTCCTCGAGCATGACGTCGATCGCGCGGAGCATGTAGGTGCCGAAGCTGTTGTCCATCGTCGGATAGAAGATGTACCAGCGGTAGCCCTGCTTGACGCGATCCTCGCTGAAGTACTTGCGGTAGTAGGCCGGGTTCTGGCTGCCGTAGTCGGTCTGCACGCCCTGGCTGTTGAGCACCCGCGAGTCGCCGAACAGCTCTTTCGGCTTGTTGGTCGTGTACAGGCTGTGGGCGATGTGGAACATGACCTTCATGTCCGGGAAGCGTCGCAGCGTCTCGGCGAACGTCTTGCGGAGCAGGTTGCACTCCTTCGGGTACTCGATGTACTCGACGCCCTCGAGCGAGAGCGTCGGGTCGTCCGCGGCATGACCCAGGCAGCCGATGCTGGCGTAGGCGAGCTTGCGGCGGCGGACATACTCGGCGTCGGGCGACTCGCGGCGGTCGGTGAAGGCGAACCCGCCCGCCACGTGCGGCCGATAGCCGGCGTCGTTGCGGAATGCGTTGACGAAGTCGTAGTACTCACCCGTCGCGTTGAGGTAGACGGCCCACTCGAGCGTGTACGACGCCCCGGCGTCGAGGCCGAAGCAATCGGAACGGATGCCGACCCGGTCGCCGTCGCGATACGTTCGATACTGCTCGAGGTACACGTCGTCGAGCGCGACCACGCCCACCCCGAGCCCCGGCTTGTAGGCGAACACCGACGGATTCGGCGGCGCGGTGACGGCCAGGCCGGCCGAGGTGGGCAAGCGAAGGTGATTGCTCAGCAGGATGCCGATGACGTCGTCGGTCTTGTTCGTGATCGTGTCGGCAACAAGGATGCGGTGGGTCTCGCGCGTGACGCGCCGGTCGACGGTGTAATGCTTGCCGGTCGCGGTGACGCGGTACCGCCCCGAGGAGGTCTGCTCGGCCGTGACGTCCCACGTGGGGTCGGGCTTGGCGTCGGTGGAGCGATCCTGCCCGAGGGTGTTCGTCCCGCCGTTGGGGTAGCTGTAGGTGCTCTCGACCGGGATGCGCGCGGTGTCCGTGACGATCGCGAGGCCGCCGTGGTCGGAGAGCTCGATCCTGTAATCGAGCGGCTTCGGCGGTTCGGGCAGGGCGGGGGCCTTCCACCGCTTCGGTGAGGGCACGTCGATCTTGCCGAGCCGCTTGAGCGGTGTCCGGCTCTCGCCGACGGTCTTGCCGTCGGCCTGGAAGACGATGCGGAGCGTGTACACCCCGGGTGCGAGCTCGCCGACGGGGATCTCGACGTCGGTCATCTGACCGTCATGCGGCAGCTTGGGCAAGGAATGCTTCTTGATCGGGTCGCCGCTGATCTCGGAGCCGCGGTGCAGCTCCACCCACGCCTTCGGCTCGCCCTCGAGGGGGAAGAGATAGCTGAAGTCGATGTCCATCAGCACGAGGCCCTGGTCGAGGTACGGGTACGTTCGCACGACGAGCTGCTCGTGCCGTTTGGGCGGGCGGGGGTAGTTCTTGATCTGCGCGTCGTACAACGCCCGGACCTGGTCCGGATCGAGCGCCCGATCGTAGACGCGGACGGCGCCGACGAGGCCCTTGAAGCTCCGCGTCAGGGCGCCCTTCCGGATGCAGCCGATGTAGAACGGCCCGCCGGGTTTGATCGTCTTGAACTGCGACGGGCTGGTATCGGCCAGCTTGCCGTTGCGGAACAGGCGCAGCTTCTCGCCGTCGAACGTCCCGACGACCTGACTCCACTGCCGCAGGGGCACGGGCGTCGACGCCTTGTTCCCGCCGCTGTTGATGTAGAAGTACGCCCGGCCGTCGGTATAGGTCGTTAGCCCATAGCTGCTGAACGACTTGCCCGCCACGCCCGTTTCGTAGTCGGCCGGTGCGGTCGGGGCCATCCAGACCTCGAGCGAGATGGCCTTGCGGAGATCGAGGCTCGGTCCGGTGCCGCAGTGGACGCCGGCCCGGTCGCCGTCGAACTCGATTCCATAGCCCTTGGCGAGCTCCACCCAGTTGATCCCTTTGGCCATGCCGTGGTTGGCGTTGCCGCTGGTGTCATGGATGTGGGCGTCGCGGCCTTCGTTGAGCTTCCACTCGCCGACGGGCTGGGGCAGCTCAACGGCCGGCGCGGCGGCCGGCACTGCGAACAGGGTGAGCAGCACGCAAAAGAGAGGCGTGTATCTTGTCATGCAGTTACTCCGGTCCTTCGTCGATGGCCGCGCAAGGCGTCACGGCTCGGTAAGCCGTGTAGAACCAGGAGGCTCAACACGGCATGTCCAAGCACTGCTGACACGGCAGTGGCACGATCGGACAGCGCTCGCCAGGAAGCGGTGCCGTTCGCCCGAGCCCCGCTGTCCCCAGCGGGGTCCAAACGCTGGGGCAGGGTGGCCCACCGCTTCAGCGGCGGGCGACACGCATTCGTGCCGCCCAGGAGATAGCCGCGCGGCTCGGCAGGAGCCTCGCCCTCCCCGCAAGCATCACCGTCTTTGCCCAAGACCCTCAGTACGCCCGCTTGCTCAACTCGACGGGCGCATCGCCCTGGCCCCGAAGCGGCGTCAGCCGGAACCGATACGCAGTCGGCTTGGCCGGCAGCCGGTACTCCGGATGCGTCCGAGCACCCCAGCTATTGTCGCCGCCGACCCCCATCTGTTTCCAGTCGAGGTTGACGGTCACCGTCTCGCGGCGCGGCAGTTCGTGGATGTGCTCGGCCGACTCGAGGTCCTGCATCGTGAACGGCCAGGCGCTCGTGCTCAGCAGCGGCATGCCCACCGCGAGCAGCCCCTTGCCGGCGTCGTTGCGCAGGGCCATCCAACGCACGTCGGTCTTGTTGCCCGTCTCCTGAGGACGAACGTAGGCGTGGAACTGCTCGCCGACCGGGCCGGAGTAGACGTCCACCGCGCCGCCGGTCTTGCGGTCCCAGTACGTCTCGTGCGGGCCGCGACCGTACCAGCTCATCGCGTCGAACTCGCCGGGCATGGCCATCTGCATGCCGAACCGCGGCAGGTTGGGCAGGTCGCCCTTGGGCGTGAACTTGCACGAGACCAGAACGTCCCCGTTGCCGTAGATCGTGTAGAAACTGCTGTAGGCGCTTCCTCCGGCCGGCAGCGTGCTCTGGACGTTGACGCGGACGATCTGCGGCTTGATTCTGCGGACGATGACCTTGTCGATCGTGCGTTCCGGCCCGGCCGACCGCCACACGCCGAGGCGTCGCGGCATCCCGTTGCCGCGGTCGTTGTCGATCGGCGCCCGCCAGAAGTTCGGGACCAGTGGCGAGGCGATCAGCTCCGTCCCGCCGACGATGAACGACGCAATCGCGCCGGTCTCCTTGCCGATCCGCACGGTGAAGTCCTTACCGGCGACGGTGACGGACCGGTCGTCCTCCTTGGCCTCCAGCGGCGGCAGGGCGTCGTCGTCGACCTTGACCGGCGCGGGTGCCTCGAACGGCAGCCTGTACTGATCCCAGGCCACGACATGACCCTTGTCGGCCCAGGACGTGTCGCCCTTCAGCGCGAACGTCACCTTCAGCCAGCACTCCGTCCCGGGCGCGAGCTTCGGCTTCTTGAGCGGGATCGTGACGTCCTTCTCGCCCCCCGCCGGAATCGCCAGCCTGCCGAGCTTGCCCTTCTGGATCACCTTGCCGTCGGCCGAGACCGTCCACGTCGCGTCGACGAAGTCCAGGCCGATGAAGCCATACTTGTTGCGGATCTGGACCTTGCCGGCCGCCAGGTCGACCGGGAGCACCTTCACGTACTGGTACACCTTCTTGACCTCGTGCAGCGACGGGTTCGGCTTCCGATCGGGTTGGACGATGCCGTTGCAGCAGAAGTTGCCGTCGTTGGGGTGGTCGCCGAAGTCGCCGCCGTAGGCCCAGAACATCTTCCCGCCCGGAACCTTGTCGAGGTGGTTCGGCTTGATGTCGAGCCAGAGCACCGCCGAGCGGGTGGGCCTCAGGCTGCGGCGGTTGAGCCGCTCGGCCGGCTGGGCCGCGGTGTAGATCCGCACCTTCTCGATCGTGCCCTTGAAGCCGCGGTCGGGATGGCTGCTGTTGCGGCCGACGTTCACACGATCGCTGCAATGCGTGATGGACGTCTTGCAGGCCTTGTGGGCCACCTGCTTGCCGTCGATGTAGAGCCGAAGCTCCTTGCCGTCGAACGTGCCGGCCACGTGATGCGTCGTGCCGACCCAGTCGCCGGGCAGGTCGGCCCGGACCAGTCGGTAACGGCCGTCGTGGATGAAGAATTCGAGCTGCGTGCCGCCGTGAGCGATCTTGAGGGCGTATTGCGTATCCCCCTTGGTCACGATCGGCCCGTGGGTGTCGGTGGCCTCGGGCCGGACCCAGGCCTCCAGCGTCAGGCCGTTGCCGGTCACGTCGAGCGCCGCGCTGTCGGGGAGCTCGAGGTGTCCTTGCACGAGGCCGGCGTCGGTCACTTTGCCTCTCAGCGTGGCGTGATGGTTGATCGTGCTCTGGTCGCGGACGATCGTGCGGGCCTCGGACTTCTTACGGAGGCCCTGGTCGACGTAGTCCCAGATGCAGCCGCCCTGGAGGTGCTTGTGCTTCTCGATCGCGTCCCAGTAGTCCTGGAAGTTGCCGACGCTGTTGCCCATCGCGTGGGCGTATTCGCACAAGATCAGCGGACGCTTCTGTGGCTTGGACCCGTACCGGACGATGCGATCGATCGAGGCGTACATCGGGCAGACGATGTCGGTGTGCGGGCGCTGCTCGGCCCGCTCGTAGTGCACCGGCCGCGACGGATCGCGCTCGTGAATCCACGCGCTGGCCGCGACGAAATTCACGCCGTCGCCGGCCTCGTTGCCCATCGACCAGATGATGATCGACGGGTGATTCTTGTCGCGCTCGACCATGCTCTCGATGCGATCCAGGTGCGCCTTCTTCCATCGTGGCTTGTTGCCCAGCGTCCTGTCGGGCTTGTAGCCGATGCCGTGCGACTCGATGTTGGCCTCGCCGATGAGATACAGCCCGTAGCGATTGCACAGCTCGAACCACTTCGGGTCGTTCGAGTAGTGCGACGTCCGCACCGTGTTGATGTTGTTCTGCTTGAGCAGCTTGATGTCCTGGATCATGCGGTCCACGCCGATCGCCCGGCCGTGGTCCGGGTCGTGCTCGTGCCGGTTCACGCCCTTGACGTCGATCGCCACGCCGTTGACCAGAAGCTGCCCGCCCTTGATCTCGACCTTGCGGAAGCCGACGCGGCACCGCTGAATCTCGACGACCTTGCCGGCCGCGTCCTTCAACGTTAGGAAGACCTCGTACAGATGGGGGCTCTCGGCCGACCACTTCTTCGGGTTGGCCACCTTGGCCTGCATCACCGCCTCGGCCTCACGCCCGGCGGCGATCGGACCGACCTTGGCGGACATCAGCGTCTCGCCGCCCACGGGTGTGCCGTCGGCGTCGGTCAGGCGGACCTCGAGAGTGTGATCACCCGTCTTGGTCTTGCCGTAGTTCCGCACCTTGGCGGTCACCTTGAGCATCGCGTCCTTGTAAGCCGCGTCGAGGTCGGACAACGCCCAGAAGTCACGGACGTGCACCGTCGGCGCGGCCATCAGATAGACGTCGCGGAAGATGCCGCTCAGCCGCCACATGTCCTGGCATTCGAGGTAGCTGCCGTCCGACCAGCGATAGACCTCGGCGGCCAGCATGTTCTTGCCGGGCCTTACGAACCTCGTGATGTTGAACTCGGCCGGCGTCATGCTGCCCTGGCTGTAGCCGACCTTCTTGCCGTTGACCCACAGGTAGAACCCGCTCTTGACGCCGTCGAAGTGCACGAAGACCTGCCGGTCCTTCCAGTCGGCGGGCACCTCGAAATCCCGGCGGTACGACCCGACCGGGTTGTAGTCGTGCGGGATGTGCGGCGGGTGCGGCGGGAAGCAGTAGCGGACATTCAGATAGATCGGTCGGCCGTAGCCCTGGAGCTGCCAGTTGCTCGGCACGGGGATCTCGTCCCAGCCGCTGACGTCGAACTCGGGTTTGTAGAAGTCCCTCGGCCGGTCGGCGGGCTTGCGAACCCAGTGGAACCTCCACGCGCCGTTGAGGCACCGATGATAGGGCGAGGCCTGGCGCGTGCCCTTCTTGGCCTGCGTCATCGTCTTGTAGGGCATGAGCGTGCAGTGGCCGGGCTCCTTGTTCCGCCCGATCATCTCGGGGTTCTCCCAATCGGGCACGTTGGTCGAGGCCCCGCGGGCCGATCTCGCCGTCATCAAGAGGGCTCCTATGCAAAGTGTGCGGGTCATCGTCGTCAGAGCTGCCATCGTCCGTCTCCTTGCGGTTGGGCATGCAGGTCTCGGTTGGCCTTCCGTCGTGGGAATGATGATGTCCGACTTCGGCGGCCGGATCAAGGAGACGCCAGGGGCGCGAAACGGATCGACTTGGGATACAATCAACCGTCAGACACCATGGAGGACGGTTATGGCCGATGCGAACCCCAACCCGTCGCCCGATACGCCGGTCGATCCCGATGCCGATCTGGCCGCGGCCAAGAAGCTCAGCGAGTCCTACACCCGCTGTAAGGCCGAGCTGGCCAAGGTCATCGTCGGACAGGACGACGTGCTCGAGCAGCTCTTGATCGCCCTGTTCTGCCGGGGGCACTGTATCCTCGAGGGCGTGCCGGGCCTGGCCAAGACGCTCATGATCTCGACGCTCGCACGGACGCTGAACCTGACCTTCTCCCGCATCCAGTTCACGCCCGACCTCATGCCGTCGGACATCACTGGCACCGAGGTCATCGAGGAGGACAAGGCCACCGGCCAGCGGAGCCTCCGCTTCGTCAAGGGCCCGGTCTTCGCCAACGTCATCCTCGCCGACGAGATCAACCGTACGCCGCCCAAGACCCAGGCCGCGTTGCTCGAGGCCATGCAGGAGCACCAGGTCACCGCCGCCGGCGTCATGCACAAGCTCGTCGAACCGTTCTTCGTGCTGGCCACGCAGAACCCCATCGAGCAGGAGGGGACGTACTCCCTGCCCGAGGCCCAGCTCGACCGCTTCATGTTCAAGGTGCTCGTCGACTACCCCGACGAGGAGGAGGAGTTCAGCATCGTCCGGCTGACCACCGCCCCGCAGGCCGCCGACATCGAGCAGGTCCTGACGGCCGAGGACATCCTCAGCCTGCAGGACATCGTCCGGCGCGTGCCCTGCGCCGATCACCTCATCCGCTACGCCATGCGGTTCGCCCGGCTGACGCGCCGTGAGAAGATGGAGGTGCCCGACTTCGTCGAGCAGTACGTCGCGTGGGGCGCCGGGCCGCGGGCGAGTCAGTATCTCGTCCTGGCCAGCAAGGCGCGGGCGGTCCTGCACGGCCGGTATCACGTCAGCGCCGACGACATCCGCGCGATGGCCGCGCCCGTGCTGCGGCACCGCATCCTGACCAACTTCAACGCCGAGGCCGAGGGCATCCGATCCGACCAGATCATCGAGTGGCTCATCGAGCGCAACCCGGCGGGCGAATCGCCGCAGCTCGACGCCGCCGGCGCGGGCCGCGTCCTGACCGACTGATCGAGGTTACCCCGTGACAGACCAATAAGGAGCATCCGAATGACGAACGATCCTACGCGTCGCGATGTCTTGCGTGTCGGAGCCGTGGCTGCCGCGTCGACCGCGGCGGTGGGCGTCACAGCTTCGCTCAACCAGGCCGCAGCGGCGGGTGAGGCCTCACCCTTTGATCGAGAGGCCGGCGCGACGCTCAAGGTCAGCATCTGCGCCTACTCCTTCAACCGCCTCCTGCCGCGCGGCAAGAAGCCCGGCAAGATGACGATGGAGGACTTCCTCGACTTCTGTGCGAGGCAGGACGTCGTCGGCGCCGAGCCGACAAG
This sequence comes from uncultured Planctomycetales bacterium, assembly GCA_964622545.1. Taxonomy (GTDB): domain Bacteria; phylum Planctomycetota; class Phycisphaerae; order UBA1845; family JAFGLZ01; genus JAFGLZ01. Next base: position 22,696 of record CAZUQM010000029.1, read on the forward strand.
CTACTACTTCCCGCCCGAGGCCGACATGGCCTACTTCCGCCGCTACCGACGCCACGCCTTCCTCAACGGGCTCGACGTCACCGGCACGGCCATCGGCAACGTCTTCACGCTGCCGGCCGGCGAGAAGCGCGACGCCCAGATCGAGATGACCAAGCAGTGGATCGACCGCGCCGCCGAGCTGACCGCGCCGACCATCCGCATCTTCGCGGGCAACCAGCCGAAGAGTGCGACCATCGAGCAAAGCAGGAAATGGTTCGTCGAATGCATGGAGCAGGTGCTGCCCCACGCCGAGAAGCGCGGCATCTTCCTGGCGCTAGAGAACCACGGCGGCATCGTCACGACGAGCGATCAGCTCATGGCGTGCGTCAACGCCATCAAGTCCGACTGGTTCGGCGTCAACCTCGACACGGGCAACTTCCGCGAGCCCGACGTCTACGCCGCCATGGCCAAGGCCGCGCCGCACGCGGTGAATGTTCATCTCAAGGTCCACGTCAACAGCACGAAGACCGGCAAGGCCGAGGCCGACTACGGCCGGATCGCCAAGCTCCTCTGCGAGGCCGGCTATCGCGGCTACGTCGCGGTCGAGTACGAGGCCAAGGACGACCCGCACAAGGCCATCCCGAAGGAGATCGCCAAGCTCCGGCGCGCCATCGGGGCGGTGAGGGGATAGATACAGAGACGCGACCGTGAGGGAGCGTTGCCCGCGACGGGATAGATGCAGAGACGCGACCGTGAGGGAGCGTTGCGGTTCAAGCCCCCACGCATGAGGGGATGTTACTCGTCGCCCCTCCTGTCTTCTGACTTCTGCTGTTCGGTAGGAGCTGTCTTCGACGGTGATCCAATCCCAAACGGGGGCGCGGAAACCGATCTCGCGTGGGAACCGGGGCGGTTTTCTCTACGGCGGGCACTGCGCACAGATGCTGCGGAAGATCTCGGTCGAGAGGTACCGGTCGCCCCGGTCGGGTAAAACCGTCACCACCGTCGAGCCGCGCGGCAGATCACGAGCGATCTCCATCGCGCCCCAGACCGCCGCGCCGCTGCTCATGCCGCAGAACAGCCCCTCGCGGTGCATCAGATCGCGCATCGTCTCGAAGGCGTCCTCGTCCTCGCAGATCAGGTGGGCATCCAGCGCGGTGCGGTCGTAGATGTCCGGTACGATCGCCTCGGCCAGACTCTTGAGACCCTGGATCGTATGCCCCACGGTCGGCTCCACGGCGACGATGAGGATGCGCGGGTCGGCCTCACGAAACCGGCGGCTGCAGCCCATCAGCGTGCCGCTGGTGCCCATGCCGGCCACGAACGCCGTGACCTCCCCGTCGGTGTCGCGCAGGATCTCCGGGGCGGTCGTCTCGTAGTGGGCCAGCGGGTTGGCCTGGTTGGCGAACTGGTTCGGCATGAAGTACAGATCGGGCTCGGTCTCGAGGATGTGGTGCGCCCGTTTGATGGCCCCGTCCGTCTTGCTGCAGGCGGGCGTGACGTCGAGCTCGGCCCCGTAGGCCGTCAGGATCGCGCGACGCTCCTCGCTCACGCAGGCGGGCATGCACAGCTTGATGCGGTACCCTTTCGCCCGGGCCACCATCGCCATGCCGATGCCGGTGTTGCCCGAGGTCGGCTCGAGGATGATCTTGTCGTGCGTCAGCTCGCCGGTCGTCTCGGCGTGCTCGATCATGAACAGCGCCGGACGGTCTTTCACCGACCCGCCCGGGTTGTTGCCCTCCAGCTTGCACAGGATACGCACACCGGTCTCGTCCGTGCTCCAGACGTTCCTCAGCTCAACCAACGGCGTGTTGCCGATCGCGGCCGTAAGGGTCAGTTGTCGCGTCTTCTTCACGTCAGCCATAGCAGATCCTGCCCCAATACCGGGTTCGTAGCCCTTTCTTGAGCTTAGCTATCCGCTTCGCAGGACACAAGGTGCGGCCGCGCGACGTCCTGGAGACCCCCCGCAGGCCCTCGCCGTCAGGTCACGCTCCGTCTTGGCGGTCCTGCCGTCGCCGCTGGAGGATCTCGTCGGCATGGGCGACGCCCTCGGCGTAGATGTGTCCGAACTGGTCGGTGTCGATGCCGAGCTGCACGGCCAGCTTGACCAGCAGCTCGCGTTCGGCGTCGCTGATCGATCCGTCGATCCGGGCCTGGGCAACGAGCAGGCTCAGGATCCTGCGGGCCCGCTTCTCGCTCTTGACCTTCAGGTCGCGGTGCATGTCCGGATCGGACCGGGCGCGGCTGATCATCGCCTCGAGCGAGACCTGCCCCACGCCGATGCGAGTGGCCAACCCCTCGATGATGCCCATCTCCGACCGCGACAGCCGTCCGTCGATCATCGCCAGCGCCAGAGCGGCGTTGAGCAGTTCCATGTCTTCGTTGAGCGGCATGGTCGGTTCCTCCTCGGTAGCGGTGCAGAAGCGGATGCGGGGCTCCCGGCGGCGTTTCGAAGCGGCCAATCAACCCTCGCCCCCGTGGCCGATCGCACGGTATCGACCCCGCCCCGGCCGGTCAAGCCGTTCAGCGGGGACGCCGATGCCTCCAGGTAAGCCGCCCCCTGCGCGCCTGGCTTGTCTGCCCAAGTCGGCCCGCCTCCATGGTCTCCTGCCATTCCCCCAACGGGGGGCGACGTCTTGTGGTATAATCTGGATTCGTTTGCGCCGGCGAGGGCCGGCGCCCGGAGAGAGCTTGGTAGTCATGACCACGACGCACGCCGATACTGCAGACCTGAAGCTGACCGACCTCATGGACATGGACGTGTTCCATGAGATCCTCAACGTCTTCTCGTCGGTCACGCAGATGTCCGTGGCGATCTGCAACCCGGATGGCCAGATCGTCTCGCGACTTGCCGGGTCCAACCCCTTCTGCCGTCTCATGGGCAGCAGCGAGCAGGGCAAGCTCGCCTGCCGCCGCAGCCTGCAAGACGTCGTTCAGCTTGCCGTCGAGGAGGGCTCGCGGGTCTCCATTCGCTGCCACGCGGGCATGGTCCAGCACGCCATGCCGATCGTCGTCGGGGGCAAGGTGTTGGCGGTCATCGCGATGGGCGACCTGCCGACCGGACGCTTCGAGGACCACGAAATCGACGACCTCGTTGACGCCTATGACGTCGACCGCGGGGGCCTGGTCCGCGCCCTGGAGGGTTCACGTCCCTGGTCCCAGGAGCAGGTGGACGCGGCGGTCGAGTTTCTCCAACTCCTGGCCAATACCCTCGCGCGGCTCTGCCATCAAGAGGATCAACTCCGGCGGCGGATCGATGAGCTGGTCACGATGTACGACATCGCCACGCTGCTGGTCGGGACACAGGATCTGGACGATGTCCTCCGTAACATCGCCGCCACCGTCGTCAAGGTCCTTCGCGTCAAGGCGTGCAGCATTCGCCTGCTCGACAGGGACACCGGAGAGCTGAAGATCGCCGCCGGACACAACCTCTCCGGGCAGTACCTGGCCAAGGGGCCCGTCAAGGTCGGAGAGAACCCGATCGACAAGGCCGCCCTCGACGGCGAGACGGTGACCATTGCCGACATCCGTACCGACAACCGTATCCGGTATCCCGCTCAGGCCGAGAAGGAAGGGCTCGTCAGCGGCCTGGTCACGGGCATGGTCTACCACGGCAGGTCCGTCGGCGTGCTCCGCGTCTACACGGGCGAGCGTCACACCTTCACGGCCTTCGAGGCCTCGCTGCTACGGACGGTGGGCGCGGTGGCCGCGGCCGCCATCGAAAACCGGCGCCTGACCGACGAGGCCATTCAAGGAGAGATCGTCAACCGCCAAATCAAGGTGGCCGGTGAGGTCCAGCGGCGCATGATCCCCGAGGCCCCGCCGGATCACCAGCACCTGGAGTTCGGCGCGGTCTACGAGCCGAGCTACGACCTGGGCGGGGACTTCTACGACTACCTCGATCTGCCGGACGACCTGCTGGGTGTGGCCGTCGCCGACGTCGTGGGCAAGGGCGTGCCCGCCTCGCTCGTGATGGCCTCGGTGCGCAGCGCCCTGCGCGTCTATGCCGACGGGCTCGGTCCGCTCGATCAGATCGTGGCCCGCGTGAACCGCCAGCTCTGCCGCGACACGCTGCCGCATGAGTTCGCCACGCTGTTCTACGGGGTCTTCTCGGCCGACGCCCGAAGCCTGACCTACTGCAACGCCGGGCATGACCCGCCCCTTCTGGTCCGGGACGGACAGATCAGGCGGCTCACCACCGGCGGAATGCTGCTGGGCACCAAGTGCGACGCCGCCTACCAGTTCGCGCTCGTCGATCTCCAGCCCGGCGACGTGGTGCTGCTTTACACCGACGGCGTGGTCGACGCCCTCAACTTCCTCAGCGAACGCTTCGGCCGGGAGCGGCTGGCCGAGTCGCTCGTGCGCTACGCCTCCCTGAGTGCCCAGGCGATCGCTCCCAACATCCTCTGGGACGTGCGTCGCTTCATCGGCCTGGCCGATCAGACCGACGACATCACGATGGTGTCGGTCAAGGTGGTCGGCTAGCCCGCGATCATTCGCAGCAGCTTGGGTGTGAGGTGCCAGACCAGCTCGCCCCCGAGGTGGGGCTTGGTCTGGGTTACGTCGACACGGCAGACCGCGCCCTTCTTAAAGCGGACGCTGCCCCTCTCGGCCCCCATGAGCTCGGAGGCGAGGTTCTCGAAGTCCGGGTTGTGTCCGACCAGGGCCAGACGCATCACGGTTCGATGCTCGGCCAACGCCGGCTCGAGCGCGGCCAGGTCGCACCCCGGTGCCAGCGTCTCGCAGCGCTCGATCTTCTCGCGGCAGCCGAGCACGTCCCCGACGAGCTCGGCCGTCTGCACGCAGCGCAACAGCGGGCTCGTCAGCACCACCTCGAACTCCACGCCCAGCTTCTTGAGCGCGCGGGCGTGCTTGTTCATCTTCTCGATACCGACCTCGGTCAGGGCGCGCTGGCTGTCCGGCAGGTTGACGTGGGCGGCTCGATCGACCGCGATGGCATGGCGGATCAGATAGAGTTGCATCGGCGATCTCCTGGCGAGATGTGGTTGCCTGGCTGCCGGCCTGCCGGCGGGGTCCTTGACGCGTGTCCGCGGTGATCCCGCCAGAGTGGGTTGTCGACCCGGAGGGCAGGCCGTAGAGTGAGCGCGTTGCGACCGACGTGCTAACCCGTACTGTGACGGTACCACTATATGCCAAAGCTCAATGAGTCTCAAAAGGCTGACGCCCTGTCTCTCCTGCAAGACCTCGTCCGCATCGACAGCACCAACGTCTCGCATGCCGACTCAAACGCCCGACGTGCCGAGGAGCCGATCATCGAGAACCTGTCGCAGCGTTGCCAGGAGCTGGGCATGGAGGTCCGTCGCCATCGCGTGCAGGCCGGCCGAGACAACCTGACCGCCCATTGGCCCGAGCTCAAGGGTCGGCCGACCGTCGCCTTCCAGGCGCACGTCGATACCGTCGGGGCCGGCGGCATGACGATCGATCCGTTCGCCGCCGACGTCCGCGACGGCAAGCTCTGGGGTCGCGGCGCGTGCGACGCGAAAGGCTCGCTGGCGACCTTCCTGGCCGCCCTGCGTATCGCTCGGGACGCCGGCATGCCCCTGGCCGACGACACCCACCTGATCGCCACCGTCGGTGAGGAGACAGGCTGCGAGGGCGCCATCGCCTTGATGGAGGAAGGCTTCCGAGTCGACGCCTGCATCGTGGGCGAGCCCACGAGCTGCCGCGTCGTGACGGCTCACAAGGGTTCGCTCTGGTTCAAGCTGGTCGCTCGCGGCGAGCCGAGCCACGCGGCCATGCCCGACGCCGGTCGCAACGCGATCTATGCCCTCGGCCGGGCCCTGGGCTTCATTGAGGGACCGTATCAGGAGTTGCTCCGCGGTCGGCGGCACCCGCTGCTCGATCACCCGACGATATCGGTGGGACTCGTTGCCGGGGGGCAGGCGGTCAACATCGTCGCTCCCCGTGCCGAGGCCGACGTGGACGTTCGCTATCTGCCGGGCCAGTCGCACGTCGAGATCGCCCGGGATTTCGCGGACAGGCTCCGGCGCGCCTTGCCCGACGATGCGTTCGACATCGAAGACGTCCGCGGCTTCCCGGCGATGGAGGCCGACCCCGACGGCCCGCTCGTCCGCAACCTGCTCGCGTGCAGCCGCGACATCACCGGTCAGCAGGAACCCAAAGGCGTGTTCTACTTCGCCGACTCGGGTCCCTTCCACGCCGCCGGCATCGAATGCGTGCTCTTCGGCCCGGGCGACATCGCCCACGCCCACAAGGCCAAAGAGTTTCTCGACATCGAAGAGTACTTCCAGGCCATCGAGCTCGTGCTGACCTGGCTCGAGCGACATGGCGAGCGTTCCATGCTGGATTAGCGGCGGGCCGTGCGCTCTATTCCTTTATTGGCTGATACTTACGCTGTCGCGGGAGGGCGGAGCGGGGCGGTGGCCCGTCGCGGCGACCGACCGCCACACCCCACGAACGGGTAAGACCCGACCGAGCCACCGGGACCGTCCGAGAACCCGCGCAGTCGGCCCTTGACCTCGGCGTTTGAGGCACCTAGTACCTAATGGCAAATGGCCTTCGATCCGGCGGAGCTACACCCGGCGCGCGCGGCGCGGGCGGGGCACGCCCGACCGGACGGTGGACCGCGGCGGTTCCTAGGCCCGTGGCGGTCCCGAGGGTTCGGATGGAAACGTCCGGGCCTCCCGTGCTTGGAAAGGAGAGCCATGCCACGCCGACGTTGCCCCTGCACCGCCTTCTCCCTGATCGAGCTCCTCGTGGTCGTGGCCATCATGGGTGTCTTGGCCTCGGTCCTGCTGCCGAGCCTATCACGGGCACGCGATCGGACGCGCGAGGTCACGTGTGCGACGAACCTGCGCACCTGGGGACACGCGTTTCATCTCTATGCCAACGACTACAACGGCACGCTGCCGCACACGGACGATCGCGCGCGGAACCGCCCGGCGGACGTCCATGACCCCAACCACCCGGAGCACGAGTGCTGCTACATCGACGTGCTTCCGCCGTTGCTGGGTCGGCGGGCCTGGCGGGACTTCGACGAGGGCGAAAAACCGACGGACGACATCTGGCAGTGTCCGATGGCCCGGCCGCTGGACGACACGGCTTACAGCCCCCAGTACCAGCCGTCGAGGACGGGTTACCACAGTTATGCGATGAACTCGTACCTCGAGCACGATTTCCCCTTCGGCCTGCCGGAGGGCATGGAGCCGTACCCGAGCTTCCTCAAGCTCGAGCGCTGCCGCTGGCCGAGTGTCACGCTACTGATGTTCGAGCAGACGCTCGACCCCAAGCGGGGTTACGGCCAGCAGGGCGGTCACACCATGGCCGGCCGGTTTACCGCCGAGGACGCCCGCGCGCTCGCCGAGCGCCATCCGCGCGGACGTCAGGGCCTCGGTGGCAACGTGATCATGATCGACGGGCATCATGAATGGCGTAACGACTTATGGGATGAGAGCTTGGGCAATCCTCGCATCCCCGAAAGACACGATCGTACATGGTTTCCCTATTGACCGGCATCAAAGGAAGGTGACAACGCGATGGCAAGCAGCAGATGGATTGGCGCGGTGGTTGGTGTGAGCGGCATCCTCTTCGTCGGCCCACCGGCGGCGTTCGGATCGATCACGGACGACTTTCCGATCACGATCGATGCCGCGATCGACAGCAGAGACCCGAACGAGAACTTCGGCGCGAGTACGACCGCCAAGGTGGTCGTCAACGGCGACGACGGCTCGCTGGTCCGGGCGCTCTTCAGCCTGCCTGAGGACGCGTGGCTGATCCCGTTGGAGCAGATCCAAGAGGTCGAGCTGCACGTCTACGTATGGCAGGACTCGACCGGCTCACGAACGGTGGACCTGCATCCGCTGACGCGGGGCTTCGTCGAGGGCACGGGCGACGGGACCGAATCGGGCGACGGGGCGACCTGGCGGACCTACGACGGCGTCAACGCCTGGTCGAACCCGGGTGGCGATTTCGATACGAATACGTGGGTCTCGGCCACGGAAGCTACCAATTGGTTCGTGTGGGATCTCCTAACCTTGTGGGACAACGACGACCTCAAGGACTTCGGCGCTATCCTCAAGATGGATGACGAATCGAATCCCGGCGCAGGCAACCTGCCGCGGGCGCCCTTCACCAGCAGCGAGGGCCCGGTGTCCGAGCAGCCCTTCCTGCGTGTCGTCTACGTTCCCGAGCCGGGGACGGCCGCGCTGGCGTTGCTGCTGACGGGCCTGATGGCAGGCCGGAGGAAGTCTCGATTTCTATGAGCGAGACGGGAGCAGGGACAGCTCGTGTGATCCTGTACGTCGGCGCGGTGCATTCCGGCAAGACCGGGCGGCTCGAGCGTCTCGTGAAACGGGCTCAGACACAGGGCCGGTCCGTTGCGGGTATCCTCGCTCCTTCCCTCTGGCACGACGGCAAGCTGCTGGGCTTCGACGTGGTCGACATCACGACCGGCGAGCGGAGGCCCCTGGCGACGCGCACTCGTCATCGTGTTCCGACCGTCGGCGATTTCGTCTTCGATCCGAACGGGCTGGCCCTGGGGCGCGACGCGTTGGTGACCCAGAAGGCCCTGAACGCCGATCTGGTCGTTGTCGACGAGTTCGGCCCCTTGGAGCTGAGCGGCGGCGGGTATCGCGAATCGGTGGATCGACTGGCCTGCGAGGCCTCCGGCACGGTGCTGCTGGTCGTCCGCGACGACCTGAGCGACGCCGTCGGCAGACTCTATCACATCAGCGAGGACAGGATGATCACGTCGGACGGTTCCGCGGACCATTTGATGGCCCGGTTGTTCGATGGTTCATCCGAAGACGGCGACTGAGCTACGGCGCTTTGACGGGCGGGGACGGGTCAGGCATCGACCGCAACCGCAACGATCGTTACGTCGTCGCAGGGCCAGTCTCGGGCTGAGATCCCGTTGAGCCGGCGGTGGATGTCGTCGATCTGGTCTTCGAGGGGTAGCTCACCCAGACGGGCGAACCACGCGGTCTCCTCGATCTCGTCGAGCCCTTGCGGGGAGGCACCCAACAGCAAGGCCTCCAGACCGTCCGTGAAGAAGACCATCCTGTCGCCGGGCTTGAGCTGCTCCTGGCAGAGCTCGAAGTTGGCTTCCTCGAAGGCGCCTACCAATTCGCCCGAACTCCGCAGCCGCCGGACACCCTCACCAGGACGGATGAGAATCGGATACGGCAGGCCGCCACGGGCCCAGGTGATGATGCGGCTTCGCTGGTCGTAGATCGCGCAGCAGGCCGTCACGAACTGACACTGCTCGAGGTCGGCCTCCAGCACGTCGCGGTTCAGCCGATACAGCAGCTCGTCCGGAGGGATGATGCGGTAGGCGTTGCCGCTGATCTCCTTGGCCCGCCAGCTTCGCTTGACGAACAGCGTGAGCAAGGCGGCGGGGACGCCATGACCGGTCACGTCGGCCACGGCCAGGCCGATGTGGCCCTCGTCGAGCCGAGCCAGGTCGTAGATGTCGCCGCTGACGTAGTCGACCGGCCTGAAGAGCGTCAAGAACCGCACGCCCTGGCACTCGGGCACGCGTCGGGGCAGGAAGTCGCTCTGCACCTGGCGGGCGAGTCGCAGTTGCTCGTCGAGGACATGGGCCTCATCGGCGAGCCGTTGCGTCTTGCGCATCATCGACTGGGCCTTGTCGGCCATGTGCCGCAACGACCGGCTCATCTCGCAGAGGGTCGTGATGCGGACGGCGATCTCGTCGGCGGTCGGGCTCTCGGCGAAGCTGATGGGTAGCTCCGGCGGCCGCGTCACCGAGCCAAGCCCGTTGACGGGACCGGAGGTGATGACCAGCGTCCCGCGAGGCTGCTTGGCCAGCGTTTCGAAAAGCCTTTCGTAATCGGAGGGCTCGCCCTGCGGATGTCCGGTGACCACGATGACGGCATCGGCGTCGATGGGGCTCGTCTGATTGCAGGCCCCGTGGACGTCCTGGCGGATGATCTGGGCGTTGGAGCGGTCGAGGGCGGACTGTAATTCGGGCGGCAGCGCGTCGGCGTCGGTGATGACTTGTATCTGCGGCGATGTCACGGCGACCCCAGTTCCGATAAGAGATGAGGCAGCGGGCTGGCGAAATCCGCACCCATCGTTAAGTCTCGTCATCCACAAAGGGGTGCTTTAGAATGAACCGCGACGAAAGCCACCATACGCCAGCCCAAACCCCTCTGTGAGCGGGCAGGATGACGTATGGCGCTGAAAAGGCCGTTTGGGAATCGCGAATTTCAGGTGAGACATGCCCCAACCCATCCGGATCACGGACGAGGTTGTCCGTACGGTAACCGACCTACGCCGTGAGCTGCACGCCCACCCCGAGCTGAGCTTCGACCTGCCCGAGACCGCGCGACGCGTGCTCGAGCGACTGGAGCGCCTGCCGGGCCTGACGGTCCGGACCGGTGTGGCCGAACACGGTATCGTCGCGACGCTCAACGCCGACAAGCCCGGTCGGTGCGTGGCGTTGCGGGCCGACATGGACGCCTTGCCGCTGGGCGAGGTGAACAATCTGCCATACGCGTCGACCGTTGCCGGGCGGATGCACGCCTGCGGGCACGACGGCAACACGGCCTGTCTGGTGGGCGCGGCGATGGTCCTGTGCGGCATGGCCGACGAGCTGCCCGGCAAGGTCAAGTTCATCTTCCAGCCGGCCGAGGAGGGCGGCGGCGGGGGACGCGTGATGTGCGAGGCAGGCGCGCTGGACGATCCGCCGGTGGACATGGCCTTCGCGCTGCACGCCTGGCCGGTGCTTGCGCTGGGTGAGGTCGGCGTGCGAAGCGGCCCGGCTCTGGCATCGACCGACACGCCGAAGATCACGATCCGCGGCGCGGGCGGGCATGGGGCGCATCCGGAGAGCTGCGTCGATCCGGTGGTGGTGGCCGCGCACGTGATCCTCGCGCTGCAGAGCATCTCGTCGCGGTTCATCAAGCCGACCGAACCGGTGGTGGTCACGCTGTCGCAAGTGCACGCCGGCACGACGCACAACATCATCCCCTCCGAGGCGATGATCGAGGGCACGATCCGCACGCTCTCGCCGGAGGTGCGGCAGCGGACCCACGAACTCGTCCGGCAGATCGCCACGCAGACCGCGGTCGCCTACGGCGCGACGGCCGAGGTCGAGATCGAGCCGGGCTATCCGCCGCTGATCAACGACCAGGGCGCGGCGGATCTGGTGGCCGAGGTGGGCGAGGGGGTGGTGGGGTCCGAGAAGGTGGTCCGGATCGAGCCGCCCAGCATGGGCGGCGAGGACTTCGCCTACTACGCCGAGCGCGTGCCCGCGGCGATGTGGCGGCTCGGCGTCAGGCCGAAGAACCAGACGACCGCACCGGGCCTGCACACGCCCACGTTCGACTTCAACGACGCCGCCATCCCGACGGCGATCGCGATGCACTGCGAGACTGCGCGGCGGGCCTTGACGCCCGGCTAAAGGTAGAAGCTCCAGTACCACAAGACGCTCAGGGCGGCAGCGGTCAGAAGGGCCAGGAGCGCCAGAAGCTGGCAGAGGATGACCGTCATCGCGGGATGGTCGAAGCGCAGATACCAGCGATAGGCCTTGGCCAGGCGGTGTGTCGAGACGATGATGCCCAGCAGGAACAGGAGCAGCGCGCTGGCTTGCAGGTCTTGAAGGGAGGCCATAGGCGGCTGTCCGCCGAGGTACCTCACCACCAGGATCATCAGGAGCAAGGCCAGCCCGATCCAGACCACGAGATCCATGCTGTAGATCACGCAACGAAGCACGTGAAACGAACTCATCCGCGCCCGCCGGATCGATAGCCGAAGGCTCACGAGCACGCCGAAGATGACCCACGGCCAGGCGAGCGGCCACAGGAGCGTGAGCCAGCCGAACCGCCACCGCCATAGGTCCCGTGAGAGTTGGGTCGCCAAGCCCCGCCCCAGCTTGATGGGGTAGTGGACGTCGAGGTACGCCTCGATCGAGCCGTATTCCCGGATGACCGAGTTGCGGTGGCCGACCGCGTAGTTCCGATCGGAGAGCTGAGCGGCCGCGCGGGCGTGCAGCGGCTTGTACATCCGGATCAGCATGCCGCCCCGGCCGTGTAGGAAGATCGCCACCTGGGTCAGTAGCAGCACCACGTAGACGGCGGAGACGAGCCCCCAGTACGTCAGCAGGCGCCTGCGCGATGTCGGTTGTGTTGGGTGCAGCGACTGCCAGAAAGGCGTCGGCCGACATGTGCCCAGAAGCGTCCGAGCGAACGCCCACCAGGGCCTTTCGGGATGATGCTCGTAGAGGAACGCGTGCGGTCGGCGCTGGACGTCGAGCACCTCGGGCCAGTCGAACGTGTAGCCGCACTCCGGGCAGCGCGGCTCGACGAGCCCGCGGAGGTTGTACTCACACAGCGGACAGGGCACGTCGTGATCGACGGACGACCAGTCCGGCGGTGCGGCCTGGGCGGTGGCGGGATCGGTCATCCCCAGTCCTGCGTCAACGAGAGGCCCCTTCTGAGAGGACAAAGCCTGACCCGCCCGAGGGAAGGCAAGCCCGGTTCAACGGCAACGCTCCCTCACGGTCGCGTCTCCGACGGGTGCAACGCTCCCTCACGGTCGCGTCTCCGACGGAGGATCGTAGGGTGCGTCTCGACGCACCTTTCCATGTCAGACCCAGAAACCGCACGGTATGGTGCATCAAGATGCACCCTACTCGACTTGTTTCCAGGCATCGACGACGTGTCCGATGCCGGGGGGGCTGGTGGTTGGACCGCTCGTGCGTACGGGCGGATGCGGTGCCCATGGCACCCCCCGCGCATAGCCGACCAACGATCAGAGCAGCGACCGTCAGGGAACCCTGCCGATCGTCGGCGCGTTTCGGTGGCCCCTGAGGCTTCACTCGCCGTACGGGTCCAGCCGGATGTTCACCATCTCGTGCGGCTTGAGCGAGACCTTCATCGTGCCGTCGGTGACCGGGATCTCGCCGTGGGGCTCCTCCAAGACGTTCACGCGCCGGGCCGAGTCCACCGAGATCGGCTCGTGCAGCTTGACGGTCGCCGTCGTCGGCTTGCCCTCGAACTCGCGGATTCGCGCGACCACGCCGCGCCGATCCTGCGTCCACGTCAGGCCCGTCATCATGACGTTGGCCGGTTCGATCGTGATCAGGCCATGCCGGTCGGCAGGGCGGCTGCCCTTGCGGCCGGCCGGCAGGTACTCGACCGCCAGCGGCCTGCAAGAGTCGACCGCATACCGATGCGCGGCCGTGACCGGGCCCAGCTCGCCGCCGCGCTTCCGGCTGGTCAGGGCGAACCCGAACTGGAACTCACCGCCCTGCGAGGCCGGGAAGTTCGTGAACCAGTAGTTGTTGAACAGCCACATGTAGAACTGCGGGCCGGGCGGCTCGAGCGTCTGCTGATACTGCCCGACGTGGATGTCACCGATCTGCACCAGTGGCGTGGCCTTGCTGGCGACGATGACGTCGATGCCGTCGTCGGCCTTCTCCGACAGCCGCACGTAGCGTTGGATCGAATGGTAGTCCGACGCTGTGCCGTCGATCTGCCCGGGCCCGGGCTCGAACGTGCCGCCGACCGCGTCGAGGTCGAACACGGCGTCGTTCAGGCCCAGCGGGAAGGCCAGGTAGCCGGCCTCGGGCTCGGTCTGACCCGGCTTGCGGAGGTTGATCCGGATCTCCACGCGCGGCGTACGGCGGTAGAGCCGCAAGTCGAGGTTGAACGTGTGACGGTCGGCGATCTTGCCCGAGACGCGCAGCTCCTTCATGAGGAAACCGTCGCGGACCTTGCTGACCCTGACCTCGCCGGCCGTCTGCCGATCGAACTCGAGGTCCTTGCGCGGCGGCCAGAACATCCATCGCCCGCGCTCGTGGGCGACCTCTTCGTAGACGTACTGCAGCAGGCCGTACGGGCAGTCGCTGCGCTTGGAAACGAGCTCGCGGTTGGCCAGCTTGTCGCGGAGGCTGAACAGCGCGCCGGTCTTCGGGTCGACCTCGACGTGGTAGTAGTCGTTCGAGAGGATGTTGCCGCCGACGTAGAGGTCGGTCGATTGATCCGCCTCGGGCGCGTCCGGATCGATCCTCAGCACGCGATACCCGAGCGGCGGCACGGTCGGCACGTCGATCAGGTACACGCTGTCGTAGATGGGGGCGCCGCCGAGCTTCTCGACGGCGACGGGCTTGCCGGTCGCGGCATCGACCAGGCGGAAAGCCTTGCGTCCATACGTCGCCGGGGCTGGGATGCGGAACTCGCAAATGCCGCCGCGCGGCCACGACGACGGGTTCTGGACGACGACGGACGGGCCCGTCGTCGGCACCTCTTGGGCGAAGGCGACCCGTGCGGCGTCGTGGATGGTCGCGGTCAACATCGAAGCTTCATACGCCTGGGCCGACTTGTACCGCCACTGGGCCTTGCTCATCCAGCTTTCGGGTCGGCTGATGCTGCCAGCGTAACCCCATGTATGCTCGTCAAACATGAGCGTGCGGCGGAAGGCCTTGTCGATCTTGTCGGGCAGGGCGGGCAGCTCGGCCGGGCTCGCCGACGCCGCCAGCAGCGCGACCGCCGACTCCAGCTCCTCGTGCGTCTGCCGGATCAGCGAGACCTCTTGCACGGCCGTCCCGTTGCCGTCGGCCCACCAGTCGCACCAGGCCTTGCGGATACGCGGCAGCTTGGCGCTGTCGGCGACCTCGAGGTCCTTGAAGAACTCGCTGATCGTCGCCACGCGGAGCTTCGGCCAGGCGTAGCGTTTGTTCCAGGCCCGGACCATGTCGCACATGCCCGTGCTGGGCCACGCGTCGTCGGTGCGATAGCCGGAGAGCTGAAGCAGGACGGCCTTGTGCGGATAGCCGCGGCGCTTCAGATCCTTCAGGTAGCCCGTCAACTGGCCCACCACGGCCTCGGGGTCGGCGGTGCTGCCGAGGTAGTTGCCGGCCATGTAGTGCTCGCCCCGCCAGGTCAGCACGGACGACCCGTCGGGCGCTTCCCAGTGCAGGCCAGTCGGGCGGTCGAACGGCACGATGGATCGTGTCCGGTTGATGCCGGTGGCGAAGTACGTCACGCCCGCACCGCGGAGCAGCCGCGGCAGGCTCAGCGCGTAGCCGTTCACGTCGTTCTGCATCGCGCTGAGGACCTTGGCCCCGAGCTCGCGGCGGAAGCGCTGGATGTTGTGCAGCGACCGGATCAGGACCTCCTCGGTGGCCAGGTCGGTCATGTTCATGGGCAGGGCGGCCAGCTCGATGCGGCCGTCGGCGATCGCTCGCCGGAGCCGGGCGACCTGCTCGGGCGTGCGGCTGTCGAGGAACAGCTCAACCGACCATGTGGCCTCGCAGGTCCAGCGGAACTTGGCGTCGTCGGGGTAGTCGTCGGTGGCGTCGACGTAGTCGAGGGCGGCGTCGATGAAGTCGACGAGCCTTGCGGCCAGCGAGGCCTGCGTGTCGGGGTAGCCCACGTCGGAGTGCGTGTGCTGGACGAGATAGACCGTCCACGGGCGGATCGGTTCGACGTCGACGCTCTTGCGGATCTCGCGATCGCCCCTTTTCAGGACGACGTCGGCCTTGGCGGGCTGCTCGACCGGCGGGAACGGCACCGTGATGCTTCGCCCGCCGAGCTTCGTCTCGGGCACGGGCTCGGTGGCGGTCCGGCCGGCCACGGTCACCGAGATCTCACCGGCCGGTCCGCAGATGTCGGCCGAGACCTTCATCACCTGGCGCGGGCCCTTGTCGGTCTTGATGATCGCGGCCTGGGGCTCGGTGCGGAGCGACGCCTGGAGCTTGGACGGGTCGATGCGCTGAAGCCGCACGGCGTCGTAGATCAGCCATGACCCGGCCATGTTTCGCAGCTTGATCGTGTTGTCGCCCGGGCGAAGCAGGCTGCCGGCCATCGGCAGACGCAGCACTTGCTCGCGGCCCGATTTCGGATTCGTCAGCACATCGTCGCCGGCGCCGCGCTGCGTGCGCAGCTCGGTCTTGGCGTCGTTGATCTCGACCGCGATCCGAGGCGGCGAGCTGCCATGGGCGTCGACGAGGTCGAGCTCCAGACAGGCCGTCCCGTCGATCGGCTTGGCGAGCTTGAAGCGGATCGTGAACGTATGCCCGCGGCTGCCGGCCCAGGTGTCGGCCGGGCCGGGATGGATGAACGACCAGTCCTTGACCGGGCTGCTCTTGCCGACGGTGAACACGACGTCGCGTGGGAACGTGGCGTTGTACCGGCCGTAGTGATGCGCGATGGCCAGATCGGTGTACGTGTTGTCGGCCTGGCCGATCTGCCAGATGACGTCGTCGGCCGCGCCGACCGCCGCCGCTGACGCCAAGACCAAGGCCGTAGCTGTTGCCGAAAGCATGACGTGTCCTCCTCGTGTGGGATCACAGGCTCGACTTAAGGCTATCTTGACGTGGCAACACGATCAACTGGCGTTCTCGCCTCCGACAGGTTGTTGTGGATTGCGGACCGTTCGACATGATAAACTTGCAGTGGAATTCATCCGAGGAACTGTCATGATCGAGCGCATCGAGTTCGAGAACTTCAAGGCCCTCCGCAAGACCTCGCTGGATTTGGGCCCCTTCACGCTGATCGTCGGCCCGAACGGTAGCGGCAAGAGCACGGTGTTTCAGGCGCTGCAGGGCTTGGCTGCCCAACAGACGGTCGCTCATGATTCAGTTCAGCACGTTGAGGCCGGATCGGCAGAAGTGCGCGTCCGCGTGTGGGCTCGAACTGAGGCTGGGACAAGCGGTTGGGGACGTTCTTGGAAGCCCGGGGCAAGGGAACCCAAATCAGGGGTTCCCGAGCGCTTCTCCGAAGTCAGGTCAGTCCGCATCTATTCTCTCGACGCCGAAGCCATTGCCAAACCGTCGCGACTCGATCCCGGTGTTGAACTCGCGCCAAACGGAGGCAACCTGCCCACGGTGCTCGATAGACTGCGGGACGAAGTACCGGAGCGGTTCGATGCACTGAACGCGCAGTTGGCCGAGTGGTTGCCCGAGTTCGATCGCATCCTCTTCGAGACTCCGAGTTCGGGTCAACGGGCCATCAAGCTCCGCGTACGCGGTACGGAGAAGAGCATCCAGGCAAGCGAGCTTTCGCAGGGCATCCTGCTGTCGCTGGCGTTGCTGACGCTAGCCTACCAGCCCGAGCCGCCGGCGCTGATCGGCCTAGAGGAGCCCGACCGCGGCATCCATCCGCGGTTATTCCGTCGCGTGCAGGAAGCACTCTATCGGCTGGCCTACCCGCAGAACTATGGTGAGGATCGACCGCCCACGCAGGTCATCGCCACGACGCACTCGCCCGTCATGCTCGACCTGTTCCGCGACTATCCCGAGCAGATCGTCATTGCCAACAAGGAGGGCACGGAGCTCACGTTCACGCGACTTAGCGAGATGGAACAGATCGATGAGATCCTCGAGGGCGCGAGCCTCGGCGAGGTCTGGTACACGGGTATCCTCGGGGGCGTGCCGATCGGCTCATGAAAGTCGCCATCCTCAGCGAATCCCCGGGCGACGAACAGATCCTCTGGACGCTGACTACTGCGCTGATCCAACCCCAGGCCGAGCTGACCGTCAAGCCGCCCATTCGCTCGCGCGGTTGGCCGGCGGTGAGGAACGTCCTGCCCATTGTCATCAAGGACCTTCACTACCACAGCGACTGCGATGGCTTGGTCGTCGTGGTCGATTCGGACGGTTCACCACTTCATAACTCCGAGCACGACGCAGACCATCCAGACTTCGCATCGTGCCGAACCTGTCTTCTGCGCCGTCACTCGGACCTTGGGCGATCTCAGCGACGTACCGAATCGTCAGCCCCTTCGCGTGGCCATTGGAGTTGCGGCACCGGCGCTCGAGGCGTGGCTTCGCTTCTCGACGGATCGGACCTGCACCGAACGCGCCTGGGCCGTGAGGCAGCAGGACCGTGCTTCCGCTCCCCAGGAGATCCGCCGACTCAAGGAGCAGCTTTACGGCACGAGCCGCGTGACCGACAAACACATTCGAGAACAGGGTCTGCCGCTAGCCGAAAGGCTGGTCCAGGACCTCAACGCCCTCGAGCGCGCCTTCCCTAACGGGTTCGGTTCGTTCGCCGCAGAGCTGCGATCGTGGGCGAAATAGCTCCTATCCCGTCCCGCCCGACGCGACGGTCGGGAAGCGTTCCGGCTCCATGTGCGGCAGGAACATCGCGCTGACGTACTCGTCCTGGAACTCGGGCACGAGGTTCAGCTCGACGGTGCGCGGCGTGGTGGCGATGCGATCGAAGACGGGCCAGGCCTCGCGGTCGACCAGACCCAGCACCGCGCCGGCCAGCGAGCCGTTGCCGATCACCCGGAAGCGATCGAGCGGCAGGTCCGGCAGCAGGCCGATCGTGATTGCGCTGCTCAGCCCGATGTGCTTGGCGAAGCCGCCGGCCAGGTAGAACCGGTCGAGCTGGTCGAGCTGCAGGCCCGCCTCGCGGAGGAGGATCGTCAGCCCGGCGTACATGGCCGCCTTGCCCTGAAGGAGCGTGGCCACGTCGCGCTCGTCGATCACGATGTCATTCAGACCGTCCTCGGTCTGGTCGGCGGGCACGAGGACGTAGCCCAGACAGGTGCCCTGGCCGGTGTCCACCTCGCGGAGCCTCTCGCATGCGTCCATCTTGCCGCGGTCGAATCGCCCGGTCTCATCCAAGAGGCCGGCGCGACGCGCCTGGGCCAGCATGTCGATCAGCCCGCTGCCACACACACCCACCGGCGGGACGTCGCCGATAACGACGACCTCGGGCAAGAACGTATCGAAATCGAGGCGAATCCGTTCCACGGCGCCCACGCTGGCCCGCATGCCGCAGCCGATGCGCCCGCCCTCGAAGGCCGGTCCGGCGGCGGTGGCCGTGGCCAGGATCTTGCCGCGGTCGCAGACGGCGATCTCGCCGTTGGTCCCGATGTCGAGGATGGCCGACCGTTCGCTGCGACGCAGCATCCCCGAGACGACGATGTCGCTGGTGATGTCCCCGCCGACGTAGGCGCTGATCGCCGGGACGACGTCGACGAGGCCGTCGCGGTTCATGTGCACGCCAAGCTCGGCGGCGCGACACGTGCCGGGCCGGCTCGCCACCGGCTGGAACGGTATGCCGCCCATGTTCGTCGGGTCGAGGCCCAGCAGCAGGTGCGACATCACGGTGTTGCCCGAGACGACGCACCGGCCCAGCGAAGCCGGCTCGATGTCGTGCTCGCGGCAGAGCAGGCCGATCAGGCGGTTGATCGTCTGATGGACGACGAGCTTGCGCAGGGTTTCCAGCCCGCCCTCCTCGCCGGCGACGACGATGCGGCTGGCGACGTCGTCGGCTCGCTGCACCTGCTGGTTGTAGCAGCTCGCCGACCGGACGATCTTGCCCGTGTTCAGATCCACCAGCGAGCACACGACGGTGGTCGTGCCGATGTCGACGGCAAGGCCGACTGCCTCGTCGCTCTGATCGCCCGCCTCGACATCGACCAACTCCCATTCGGTTTGGCCGAGGGCCAGCGTGGCGGTGACATGATAGTCGCCGTCTCGCAGCGTCTCCGGCAGCTTGCGAAGCACATGCAACCGGGCGTGCACGCGTTCGCTGACTGCGCCGCTGCCGTGCAGCCCGGTCAGCAACCGCTCGAGATCGGCGGCGGCATCTTGCATGCTGGGCTTTGGCAGCTCGAGGGCGATCTTGCGCAGCCGCGGTCGGACCTCGATCACGTCCTCGAGGTCGTAGTCGACGACGACCTTCTCGCCCGTCTCGATGAGCGATTGGCGCGGCACGGCGATCCGCCAGCCGTCGGTCAAGATGCGGGTCTGGCAGCCGAGGACGCGTTGCGGCCGGGCGCCGCCGGCGACGATCTCCCCGTCCCCGCCCGTAAAGCGGCCCTCGACGATGTCGACGGCACAGCCGCCGCACGACCCCACGCCCGCACAGCTCGTGTTGAGTAGGATGCCCGCCCGTTCGGCGGCCTCGGTGATGGTGGCGCCATCGGGCACGTCGACTTCCCGACGTCCCTTCGGCAGATCAAATACGCCCGTCAATCCCATGGTGTCATCCTCAGTCGGTCGTCTCGCAGGTGTTCGTCAAGCATAGCAGCATCCGTTCGCGCGGTCACCCCGACGCGCACGGTTGCCGTCGATGTCGTGTCGCGTTCATCGGTCGGTGGGGCGTCGTTCGAAGCGGCGGAATTCGGAGGGCTGTTGCTGCGTCGGTGTGGACGGCTTGCCTTCGCCCAGGAAGGCCTGGACGACGAACTCCGTGACCCCTCGCCCACGCAGGGCCTGGCGGAACTCCAGCGGGTCGCGTCGTCGATACCAGTGGCCCAACGCGCCCGGCCCTTCGAGCTTGTATCCGGCTCGCCGGGTCAGCTTCGCCGACCACACCGTGGCTGCCCGGTGGACGTCGACGGCACGCAGGGCATAGTCGACGGTGACCTGCGTCTGTCGCGTCGGGCCGACCTTCTTCGCCCCGACGGTCTGTCGCCTGGCCTCGATCACCCGCATCGTGCAGGCCGTGATCTCGACCAGCAGCACCAGGTTTGCCTCGCACTCTCGGCCCAGTATCGCCACGTTCGTCGGGTTCGCCAGGTCGGCCCAGCGGAGCCGAAGCGATCGGAGGGCCTTTTCGGTCTTGCGGTGCTTGACGGGGTCGAACCATCCCGTACGGGCGAGGCCTTGTTCGATGTCCTCGCGGACGGCCTCGGTGAGGTCGGGCAGGTAATGGCACTCGAGCCGGAAGCCCGGGATCTCGCCCTTTTGCACGCGGCGGTCGAGCCGGTGAAGCTGCTTGCTGTACGCCTTGAAGTCGTCGCGGCGGCCGGTGTGCTCGACGAGGACGACCACGTGCGCCATCGCCTCGGGCGCCGGGGCCTCGGGCGGTGCGGGCAGCGGGTCGGCCCACCACTCGAACGGCGGGGCGAGACCGCCCCCGTGGCAGCCCGTCACACCCGAGACGAGTGTGCCGAGCGAGACGACCGTCAAGAGCAGACGCGCGGCCGGAGGCCGCTCGCGGGCCCCACGCGACGGGCGCGCCGTTCGTACCATCCACCGCGGCCGTAAGAAGGTCATGCTTGTGTGCTCAATAGGAATGCGTCCCTCATGGCTCACCCAGGTCATCGGTTACCTCGTCGTCATGGTCAGACCACGATGGGTCTCGGGCCGGAGGACCCTCCGCTCGGTCGCGCCCCGCCACCGTCACCGGCCGCGGCGAACACGCCGGGTACCTTCTCGCCGCAGTCGTGGCAGGCGTCTCCGCGTAGACGCAGATCGGACACGAAGAAGCCACGCCGCTCGATCAGCCGCGCACCGCACTTGGTGCAGGTCGTATGCTCGGTCTCGCCCACGCGGCCGGCCAGATTGCCCGAGTAGACGTATTTCAGGCCCGCGGCCTTGCCCGACTCGTACGCCCGGGCCAGCGTCTCGGCGGGCGTCGACGTCGCCTCCTTCGATTTGTACATCGCCCGGTAGGCCGTGCAGTGCCAGGGGATGTCCGGGGATACCGAGGCGATGAAGTCGGCCGTCTGACGGATCTCATCCTCCGAGTCGTTGAAACCCGGCACGACCAGCGTGACGACCTCGACCCAGAACCCCATCTTGTGGGCCTGTCGGATCGTGTCGGTGACGGCCTCGAACATGCCGCCGAGCCGCTTGTACTTCTCGGCGTCGAAGCACTTCAGGTCGATGTTGAACAGCGACATGTGCGGCCGGAGATACTCCAGCACCTCCGGCGTGCCGTGCCCGTTGCTGACGTAGCCGCAGAGGATGCCCTCGGCCGAGGCCAGCCGAAAGATCTCGAACGACCACTCGCTCGTGATCAGCGGTTCGTTGTAGGTGCTGGTGATGACGGGGACGCGCTGGTCGACGGCGGCCTGGACGATCTGCTCGGCCGAGCAGAACTGCGTGGGCTCGGCCACGGCCCGATCGTCGCGCAGCGCCTGACTCGTGACCCAGTTCTGGCAGAACTCGCAGTGGAAGTTGCAGCCGAGCATGCCGAACGACAGGGCGTTTTGCCCCGGCAGCACGTGATAGAAGGGTTTCTTCTCGATGGGGTCCACCGCCAGACCGGCCACGTATCCGCCAGGGACGCGCAGCTCGCCGTCACGGTTGAACCGCATGAGGCACTTGCCTGGTTTGCCGGGCTTGACCTGACAGCGATGGGCGCAGGCCGCGCATTTCACGACCTGGTCGTCCTCCGGCCGCGTCAGCGCGTCGGCGGCCGGGATCGTGTGCTCGTCAAGCAGCTCACGAAGTGTGGTTCGATCTTGCATGACATCACCCAGTGTCCAGGGACGCCCCCCGCACGTCCGAGATTATAGCCGCTATCGGACGCTTACCGCAGTTTTGGATGCCGCGTTTGCATCCCTTGCAAACGAATCGTAGGTTTCAGAGCGGCCGCGCATCGGTGGCGGGTGAGTCCTGTGCCGGTGTGCGGCCGTGTTTGTATCGGGGAGGGAAGCATGCTCGCCACACTGACAACAGCCCTTGGCGGCATTCAGCGAAGCCAGATGGGGATGCAGGTCACAGCGACCAACATCGCCAACGTCCATACCGACGGCTATCGGACGCAACGCTACGATGCGGCCACGGACACGGTGCGTGACGCCGGCCGGCTGCCGGAAGAGCGTCCCGACGACTGGCCCGAATCGCACCCGTACAACGACGTCGATCTCGCCAGCGAGTTCGTCCACATGAAGCGGTACGAGGTGGGCGTTCTGGCCAATGCCAAGGTCGTCTCGATGACCGACGAGCTGCTCGGCGAGTTCATGGACGAGATAGCGTAGGCGGCGCTCCGCGCCCCTTCGCAGCGGCAAGCCCGTCGACCCTGGCACGGCCTCAGCCGGCTGATCCTCGCCGGCATGGGGCGCCCTCTCCTCGGCCCCGCGGGATCGCTACGTCCACCGCTCAACCCCGTGCCTTTGCCCCAACCGCAATGCAATGCTACGCTAGCCTGCCGCTGTCGCCGGCTGGACAGGCTCGGTACGCCTTCGCCGCCGATCATGATTGGGAGCAGACCCCACGGGACGGGAGCGCCTTGGCGATGCGCATCGACGTCATTCAGCCGGATCAGGTCACCGAGCTGGCTCGCTTGCTCAACGCGTGTTGCGACCTCGAGGGGGGGCGGTTCACACCCGAACTGCTTCACCGCCGCTTGTGGCAGTATCCGTACAACCGCGAGGAACTGCGGCTCGGCGCGTATGAAGGAGACGAGCTGATCGCTGCCATGCCGGGTGGCCTGAAGGGTGAGCAGGGCTTCCTTCGCGTCTTCGCCGTGGCCGCCTCACACCGTCGCAGGGGCCTTGCCGCCGCCTTGCTCGAGCGCACGGAGGCCACGTTGCGTGATCTGGGCGCCACGGAGCTGGCCGTCTGCTACGCCTCGCCGGGGTACTTCATGCCGGGCGTCGATCCCCGCTACACGCCCGCGGTGTGCATGCTCGATCGCCGCGGCTTTCAGCGCGAGGAGGCGGTCGTCAACATGTTGGCCCCGATCGATTCCCAAATGGATTATGCCCGACAAGCCGAGCTGTCCGAGCAGGGGATGGCGTCCCAGGGGATACACGTTCGCCGAGCGATCATGGACGACCGGCCGGCCGTGGCCGAATGGATGCGTCGCCAGTTCCCGGGCGGATGGGAGCAGGAGGCCGACCTGACGTTCGGCTTCGACCCGATCCCTCTGTGGTTGGCCTTCGCCGGCGACGAGGTGGTCGGTTTCGCCGCGTACGACGTGGAGATGTTCGAGGGGGGCTTCGGGCCGACGGGGGTCGATGAGGCCCATCGGGGTAAGGGCATCGGACGGGCCCTGCTGCTGCGAACGCTGGCCGATATGCAGGCCAGGGGCTACACCGCCTGCGAGATCGGCTGGGTGGGGCCGATCCGATTCTACGCGAACGCCATCGACGCACGCATCCATCGCGTGTTCTGGCACATGAACAAGCCGTTGGGCTGATCAACCGAGGTGCCGCGAGCTTCTTCCAGGCGCGCTACGCGTTGATGTAGTCCTGACCGTAGATGAGCTTCTGCACGACGCCGCCCACGCCCTTGCCGGCCTTGTGGAGCCTGTCGCAGATGGCCTCGTCGCTCAGGATGGCCCCCTTTTCGAGCTCCTCGGCGATCGCATCAAGCGTCTTCTTCAGCTCCTGGGCAGCCTTCTTGGCCTCGGCGGCCAGATCGGCGACCTTGGTCATGTCGACGTCCTGGTCTGGATTTTCGACGAAGGGCAGGACGATACGCCAGCTGATGCCGCCTTCCTTGGCGGCCTTGATGTAGACCTGCTTGGTCTGGCCGTCGGGGTACTGAACCTCATACTGCACGATCGCGTTGGTCCCGTCGGAGTCGAGCTTGATGAACTTGGGTGTGGCCGGGATGATGTCCAGATCCATCGGCACGGCCGTCAACTCCTTCTGCTCCAGCAGCGTGGCAAGATCCTGATGGCCGGATTGATCGAGGGCGCTCAGGAGGCGCTGGCGTGATTCGTCAATCGCCTTGAGTTCGGCCAGGACGGGCTCGTAGGCGGCGTCCAGGGTCTGGAAGGCGCGGTCGCGCTCGTCGAGCCGCAGCAGGTTCAAGACCTTGATCGCGGATCGCTGAACGGCTCGCCGACCCGGGATCACCCCGCCCACCGGAGCCTGAGGCCCCCCCTGTTCGCTCTTGCAGGCAGGCAGCAACGTTACTGCAGCAGCCAAGCCACCATAGACCGTCCAGCTAAGATACCGTCTCATCACGCCGCTCCTCGTCGATGCATCGCTCAAGTCTGTACCGGGGCTGCACGCCCACCCGGCCAACCTGTCATGCGCCAGGAAGCCCGAGGCTCAAGAGGGTACGGGCTGAACTGCCTGAACGCAAGGGCCGGAGCCTAGTGCTGCGTTTCACACATCGTGCGACGATGGACAGGGGGGCGCACGCCACGGCTGCTGCTCGAGCCGCGGCATTCATGCCGCGCGGCCGCGCCGGATGAATCCGGCGGCTCGGACAGGTCGTCGCGATACGTCTGAAAGGCAGCACTAGGGATCCAACGGCGCGACAGCTCTCGCTGGCTGCCTCTCGGTCATGGTCAGACGCGGGCGGATTCTTGTCCAGCGGCTGTGACAGCACTGGCACAGGCCGTGGGGCCTGTCTACTCGAAAGGAGGATATCCGTAAAAAAAGGCGTGCGGCACCCCGGAAATCTTGGCGCGGTCAGAGGGTGCCGCAGCGAGTGGAAGAGCTTATGAGAGCCGCGGTGCCTTGTGCACCCGGCTTTGTCTCTGGCTTTAGTATCGAGTGATCCGTCCAACTACATCACATTATACCGTTCGATTTTGCCAGGTCCACACCCCTTGGCTGGAAATCTGGGAAAATTCCTGCCGAGCGGCGCGGTCCGACAAAACCCAGTTGACGGACTTTCGACACACCCCGTTGGGGCAGGACGGCGTCAGGCCTAGTGACTTACTTATCATATACTTATGTACGCTAGCCCGGCCGCTGGGTTCGCGCGATACTCCGCGGAATCGGCGAGATTTCGCCAGCCGGTGGGTGGAGGCGGGCAAGGAATAAATCTAGCGATTGAAGCTAGTAGTCCGACACAAATGAATCTGTTGGTTTCCCAACTTCGGAGCGGCCGTCGGAGACGCGACTGTGAAGGAGCGTTGTTGTTCAAACGCTCCAACAACACAGCTCCCTGACGGTCGCTGCTCTGATAAGCGTCTCGCCCTCCTGATCGGAACCCACAGAAACAAGTGTGGTCGGGTACTAGTCTTTTAGGAAGGCTTGCCGATCTGGCGTCCTCACCACGTGCCGGGACTGACGGGCGTGGCCGGGCGGGCTCGAGCCCGATGACGCCTTGCCGTTGCATGCCTTATCTTTCCGCAGGAAGTAGGCCTAGTCGGACGGTGCGCCGGGGGTGCTCGATCGCGATCAGGACGAGGTCGTACGCGAACCCGCTTCGGCCCGAGATGCGCCGCAGGTGTCCCTCCTGCATGCGTGCGTATTCGCCGACCCGCCGGCCGTCCCGAAGGACCGTAAGGTCCGCTGACGGCGTACCGTCCGTCTCCTCGAGTTGCGCGACCAGACCGTCGAGCAGGATCGACCTTTGGGGGAACCGATCGTCACGCCGGCTCAGCGTGCGAACGACGAGGTAGCCGCTTCGCCGCGTGGTGGTCGTCGTCGGTCGTTTCGAGGCCAGGGTCGTCCGCTTCAAGGCGGGGCTTGACGAGGAGGGCTTCGTGGCCGCGGCGGTCCCAGTGGTGGTGCGGGGAGTCTCGGTCGCTGCTGGGGTTTCGTCGTCGCCGAAGGTCGGCTTCATGGCAGATGGGCGACCCTTGCGCGATCCGGCAATGGGTTTCGGCGGTGTCACGTCCGACGCCCGTCCGGCTGGGTGGACGGGGGGGCGGGCCTTTGGGGCTTTGGGACGCCGGACCTTGCCGTTGGCGGCGAGCTCGAGCCACTTCGAGCCCCGTTGCCGCCAATCCGCTTTGACCTGGGCGACGGCTTCGGGGTGGTTGGCTTCGAGCTGACGGATCCTCTCGGCGGCCGTGGGGTGATTGGGCTGGATCTCTAGGGCCCGCATAGACAACCGCCACGCCTCGGCATAGTCTTTGCGGGCCAGCGCCTGCCGCGCCTGCGATTCGTAGTGGGCCGCGGCCTCGGGGATCAGTCTGCGGAGCGCCGAGGCGATCCGCCGACTCCGGCGGTGGTCTTCGGCGGCTTCGCAGTAGAGCTCGTAGGCCCGGACGACGTCACCGGCCTGTTCGGCCTCGCGCGCCAATCGGACGTCCGGTCCCGGGCGACAGCCGGAGAGGCAGGCGATCGCACACAGGCACGAGACGAGCGTTCGGCGTGCGGTGCGGCTCATCGAGGGACTCCTTGCTCAGGCAGGTTGATCGTCGAGGCGGTAGGGCTTCGTCGTCCAAGACGGGACTGCGAGCGACGCGGCGCCATCGCGCGGCTGGAAGACACGGCACTGGAGACCGGCTGGAAGAGGGGGCGATCCAGCGGGAACGAACCACCGCTCAGGATGCGGGGGGCGATGACGCACTCGATGAACCGCGAGGAGGTCACGCCGACGTGATCGCCGCGCCAACCGAGACCGACGTAGCCGGGTCTCCAGGGGAGATTCACGACCTTGGCGTAGGGTTCGAGGGCGCGAGGTTCGCGTTTGAAGGGTCTGAAGAAGCCGCGATACCCGGCGGGCGGGCCTTCGCCGCCGTCGGCCGTGATCGGCAGGGCGGAGTTGATCCCGTCGTGCTCGCTACACGTGGCGTAGAGCTTGCCCTTGACGTGCTCCAGTGCCGGCGTCAGGTCGCGCCGACTCGACACGGAGGGCGACAGCAGGACCACGGTGTCGACCTGGACATCCTTGGGTAGGTCCTCGAGGGCCGACAGGATGAGCGCCGAGCCCGCCGACAGGCTCATCAGATGGATCTTGCCGTTGGGGAACTCGCGGCGGGCGCCTTCGATCTTCCTGGCCAGGCTGAAGGCCTTACCCTTGCTGCGCGCGACGACGAGATGGTCGGCGCCCGGGCCAAGCCAACTGCTCCAGCGGAAGCGCTCGAAGTCGCCGACGTAGCCGCCACGCTCCAGGCCGCGTCGAACCCAGACGTCGGCGCCGACGTGGCCGGCTCCATCCAGGAAGATGACCTTGGGCGAGCTGACGCTGGGGCCGCAGCCGACGATCATCGCCACGCCGACGATCGCGCCGAAAGCCCCCGCGCGGAAGCGGTGGTGAAGCTGTGACATCGACAAGGGAAACCGTCCTCAGTGGGGGACCCGCCGATCGGTCGAGACACCCGCGCGGTCGCGACCGATGATCAACACGCTCCGATTCTAGCAAACGGACATCGCATCACCAAACGCCGGCACTGGGTCGGGGACCCCAGGCGACCCGTCAAGGCTCGCGGGCTGGTTGCGAGGTTGTGGCGGGCGTGCGGACCGCTGCGGCGTCGGAGGAGCGGACCGTCTTGCCGGCGCGATACGCCGTCAGGCGCCGGTGACATGCTTCGGCCAGGTCTGTTCGTCCGGAGCGTCGGGCCTGCTCGGTCGCCTTGGCCTCGGTCTCGACGGCCTTCTCGAATCGGCCGGTCTCGGCGTAGGCGGCCGCCAGCGCACGAAGCAGCGGGAGATTGTCCGTGCCCGTTCCGTCGGCGACGTAGGGCTCGAGCAGGGCGACGGCCTGCTTGCCGTCTCTCAGGTCGGGGTCGGGACACGTGGCCAGCAGCCAGGCCAGGGCGATCCGCGCCGGTAAGTAATCCTCTTGCGCGGCAATGGCTTGTCGATACTGCTTGGCTGCTGCGTCGTAGGACTTGCGACGCAGCATCAGATCCCCCAGCAGGGCCCGGGCCTCGGGATGGTCCGGAGTATCGCTGAGCAACTGGCGGAGTTCGGCCTCGGCGCCGTCGACCTGATCGATCTGTTGCTTGGCTCGGGCCAGACCGAGTCGCGCCTGAGCGTAGTCGGGTTCGGCCCGCAGGACGCGCCGGTAGGCCTCGATCGCTTGCTGGGACCGGCCGAGCTTGAGCAGGGTCTGGGCCAGGTAGAACCGGGCGCCCAGGTCGTCCGGCTTCTGCTCGAGGCCGCGCTGCCATTGATCGAGCGCGAGGCCGTAGTGGTCGGCGGCCATGAGCGCGCGGGCCAGATTGAACTTGGCCTCGGCGAGTTCGGGGCGGATCTCCACCGCGAGTCGCCCGTTCTCGACGGCCTGTTCGGGACGGTCGAGCTTGAGCATGAGCACGCTCAGGGTGTTATGGGCGTCCACGTGGCGCGGGTTGAGCTCGATAGAGCGCCGGAGGTGCTGAAGGGCATCCTCGAGCTTGCCCTTGCGCATCAGCATGCAACCGAGGCTGTGGTGAGCGTCCGGATTGGCCTCGTCGACCTCGATCGAGGCCCGCCAGAGAGTCTCGTCGTCGAACCAGTCGGTCGTCCTGAACCGAGAGGACAAGGACAGGCCCGAGGCAAGAGAGCATGCCAGTATAGACACGAGGCTGGCCGGGATGAGGCGCCAGCGCGAGCGGACCGCCCAGCGCCACAACCCGACGGTCGCGAGCCCGGCGAGGAGGCAGGCACCGACGCCGGGGATATAGAGGTAGCGATCGGCCCTGAGGATGTGGTGCCGTGCCAGTTGGGTTGTCGGGACCAAGGCCAGCAGCCACCACCAGGCGGCGAACCAGAGCAGGGGGCGCTGCCGTCCGGCACGGATGAACAGCACGAGCACGATCACCATGAACAGACCGAGCAGGGCCCATCCGCTTGCCGGTGACGACACGATCTCGTTGGGATAGAGAATGTTTCGTCTGGTGGGCGATAGCAAGCTCACCACGTTCTTGCCGTAGACCGACAGGACCGTGCCGGCCCAATCCAGCCAGCCGCTGAACGGGCTCTCGCGATCCACGCCGCCGGAACGGGAGGTGACCTTCGCGACGACGGCGCCGGCGGCGACGACGCCATGCGGCCAGCTTACCCATCCGGCCTTGAGCCATCCACGGTCCGAGCAGAGCCGATCGGTCAAGACGATGAAGGCCGGCACGACCACGGCGTAGACGTTGCTCATGCAGGCCAGGGCGGTGCAGGCCACTGCGCCGATCTGGCCCAGCAGGTGCCGCCTCCCGTCGCGTAGCGCGAACAGGTAGAGGTGGACGGCGGCGAGGCCCCACATGGCGGCAAAAAGCACCTTCCTTCCTGACACCCAAGCGACCGGCTCGACGTGGTTGGGATGGACCGCAAACAGCAGGGCGGCGACGGTCGCGATGCCCCAGGCGCCGAGCCGCCACGATCCGTCGTCTCGTTGGGCGGTGCGTCGAACGAGCCGCACGGCCAGGGCGTAGACCAGCAGGACGTTGATCAGGTGCAGGACGAGGTTCGTCAGGTGCAGGCCAAACGGCTTGCCGGCCCACAGGTACCGGTCGATGGCGAGCGAGGCGTAGAAGACGGGGTAGTAGTCCTGCATGTGGATGCCGCTGAACAGCCGGGCGAGCAGCTCGAGGCTCAGGGGCTTGAGGGCGGGGTCGAGGACGGTGACGTGATCGTCGTAGACATAGCCGCAGTAGAGCGTGGGTTGGAGGACCCAGTAACCCGCTAAGAGGATGGCCAGGCAGGTGGCGACGATGAGGACGTACCACAGGTTCCCGGGGTCTCTCGCAGTAGGGTGCGTGCTCGCTGGTAAGGTCGCCATGGCGGGCACTAGGACCGGTCGTGCTGGGCTTCTTGGCCCTTGACGCGGTCGCGTTGCGGGGCCCGGCGGGGAATGGTGGGGGCATGGAACTCCGAGCAGCTCCGGCACAGCACGGGCGGCTTACCGTCGACCGTGTCTTGGAGGAGTTGACGGAAGCGCTCGCCCTTGACGATGTCGGTGATGCCTTCGTCGTTGACGTTGCCGATGACGAGATCGCCCGGGTCGCCGCCGAAGATGCTGACGCAGCAGGGCATGACCGATCCGTCGGTGAGGACATTGAAGTTGCCGCGCCACAGCTCCATGCAGACTCGGGTGTTGTCCTTTCCGTTGAACTCGAAGACGGGGCTGACCTTGACGTAGTCGATCAGGTCGGCCCAGTCTTTGCGGACCTGGCTGATGCGTTCGGCGTTCTGCTCGTGGGCGACCAGGGCCAGCTTCACCTCGAGCTCGGGCCTCTTGCGAGCGACGAGCTGGCGGATGTTCTCCCGGATGTCGTCGAGCTCGATGCCGCGGATCTCTCGGGCCATCTCGGCGTCGGTTTCGACCGACACGTTGACGACGCGGAGCGGCGAGTTGGCGACCATGTCGAGGCGGTCGCCCTTGAGGAGCGTGCCGTTGGTGGCGAGGATCGGCCTGACGCCGGCGCGATCGACGTACTCGATCATGCGTCCGAGGTCGTCGTGGAGCGTGGGCTCGCCGGCCAGGCTGAAGGTGAGGGTCTCGACCGAGGGCGGGAGGGTATCGACGACGCGTTGGAAGGTCTCCCAGGCGATTCGGGGGGGGCGGGTCTTCTTGTAAGGCAGCCGGCCCCAACAGGTCTTGCATCGCAGGTTGCAGCCGTAGGTCGGTTCGAGGACCACGCTGGTGAGGCCTGCGATGCTGGGCTTGCCCGACCAGTAGTGCACGAGGTTCATGGCCGTCAGCCAGATGCTGCGGGGGCGTTGCATCTTCTCGTACATCCAGTCGGCGTGATCCCCGTTGCCGAAGATCACCCGGGATGTCAGCCAGAATGCCGATCGCAACATGTGTGACGACAGAGGCATGGAATCCCTTGAGCGACGCGGCCCGTGCGGCGAGCCCCTGAGCGGGGCGCCTTTTCGTAGTATAGATTTTGGGCTACACTGTAGCAACACGGCTCGCCTTCAAGGACAACGTTGATGAGTTGGCAGGATCGTCCATATTCCATGGGAGGCGGGGGAGGTTTCCAGCCGATGGGCGGCGGATTAGGGTTTGCCCTGCCCAGGCTGACGCCGGTCGTGAAGTATCTGCTCATCGCCAACGTCGTGATCTTCCTGCTGACGGTCTTCGGCGGCGGGCTGCACTCCTTTCTCCTATACCATTTCAGCATGGCGGCCTTCGGCGCGCCCGAGGCCACAAGCGGCGGCGTGTTGAGCGGGCATATCTGGCGGCTGGTCACGTATCAATACCTGCATGACACGTCCTCGCCCTGGCACCTGTTCTTCAACATGCTCGGTCTGTATTTCCTGGGCACGCGGCTCGAGCAGCGGTGGGGTCCGAAGACGTTCTTCTGGTTCTACACCGTCTGCGGCATTATGGGTGGGCTGTTGTTCACCGTTCTGGTGGCGATCGGGTTCCTGCCGGACGGCCGGATGATCGGGGCGTCGGGCAGTGTGCTGGGCCTGCTCGGCGGCTGTGCGGTGCTCATGCCGGACTTCGTGATCATCCTGCTGTTCTTCCCGGTGCCGATCCGGTTTGCCACCGTGCTGTTCGTGGGTATCTACGTGTTGAGTCTTTTGTCGGCCTTCGCTACCGGCTCACCCGGTGCCGGCGGGGACGCGGCGCACCTCGGCGGGCTGGCCTTTGGGGTGGCCTGGTGCATCTGGGGGTGGGAGTGGCTGGGGCAGTTGCGCGAGAAGAAGCAGCGCGGCGCGTGGGAGCGCAGGCTGCGCCACGAACAGGAGCTGAATCAGGAGGTCGACCGCATCCTCGCCAAGGTCCACGACAACGGCATCCAGTCGCTGACCCGTCGCGAGAAGCAGATCCTCTCCGAGGCCACCGAGGCCCAGCAGAACCGCGAGAACCGCGGCAAGAGGCTCTGAGCCTACCCCATCAACCGATCCATCTTCCGGCCGTCATGGGCGATCTGCCCCCCGTCGCAGACGATCGTCTGGCCCGTGATGAACGAGGCGTCGTCGCTGGCCAGAAAGGCGAAGACCCCGGCGACCTCGTGCGGCTTGCCGAGCCGGTTCATCGGCACGCACCGCTTGGCGTAGGCCTTCATGAACTCGGGCGAATCGATCGACTCGGCCAGGGGCGTCACGATGTAGCCCGGACAGACGCAGTTGACGCGGATGCCGTGCTCGGCGAGCTCGACGGCCATGGTCTGGGTCAGCAGGACGACCGCGGCTTTGCTGGCGTTGTACGGGGCGTAGCCGACCTCAGAGACGAGCCCGTTTTTGCTGCCCATGTTGATGATGGTTCCGCCGCCCTGGTCGACCATGGCGGCCGCGACGGCCTGGGCGACCAGGAACACGCCGCGGAGGTTGACCGCCAGGGTATGGTCCAGGTCGTCGACGCGGGTCTCGAGGAACGGCTTCATGTAGGCGACGCCGGCTACGTTGGCGAGCACGTCGATGCGTCCGTACCGATCGACGGCCTGGTGCACGGCGTCGTCGATGGCCTGCTTGTCTCGGACGTCCGCGACGATGTCGTGCAGGCGGTCATGGTCGACGAAGCCCTCCCAGGTCTCGGCCAGGCCGTCTTCGTTGCTGTCGAATCGGACCACACGGGCGCCCTCGTCGTAGAAGCGTGTGGCGATCTCCAGGCCGAGCCCACGCGCAGCCCCCGTGACCATCACCGTCTTGCCGTCGAAACGATCCATCGTCGGTCCTTTCGTTCGTTGCCCAGGTGGCTCATAGTATACTGAGCAGCGGTGGCGAGGCGTCAACCGAGAAGGGAAGAGCTTTCGTCGCTACAGGCATCCGACCGGACCTTGTAAGCGCATGACGTCCCAGCAGACCACATCCGACACGACGCCTGTCGACGGGCGCTCGGCTTCCGTGACATCACACGGCGTGCGAGGCTACCTTGGCGCGGGCGTCGCCGTCGGTTTGATCGCCGGGGCGGTGCTGGGGGCCCTCGAACCCGTCGCGCGGCTGTGGTCGGTGCGTGAATTGATGACGTGGCGGCTCTGGGCCGAGGCCGTCACCTTCTCGGTGTTGACGCATCAGGTCCTTTGGGCGGTGTGGTGCGGCCTGGTGGGGTTGGTTGCGGGGCTGCTCCGCGGCAGCTCGCCCGACAAGGAGGGCCATCCGTGGGCGGCCGGAGGGGCGGGGCTCGTGGCGGGGCTGAGCGTCGTGGTCGGTATGACCGCCGCCGCGGCTCGGGGCGTGGGTCTGGCCACGGGCCTCAGCGGGTCGGTGATCGCCCTGACGGGCGCGGTCGTTTTGACGGCTGGGGCGTACTTCGTCTTGGCCTGGCTCGGTTCGGGCCGGTTGGGGCGGTTAGCCGGCCAGGTGGCGCCCATCAAGCTTATCGTCGCCGTTGCGGTGACGGCGGTGTGCGCGGTCGCACAGATCGCATGGCGGTCGCGGCTCGATACGGGCCCCGCGTTGCCGCTGTCGACGTCCACACGTCCGAGCTCTCAACCCGGCGGCGAGGCGCCGCACATCGTGCTGATCGTGTGTGACACGCTCCGGGCCGATCGGCTCGGCTGCTACGGCTATGACCGGCCGACAAGCCCGCACATGGACGCCCTCGCCGAGGCCGCGGTCGTGTTCACGCATGCGGTCTCACCCGGCATCTGGACCGAACCGGCTCACGCCTCATTGTTCACGGGGTTGAATCGTTCGCAGCACGGCGTCGGTTGGAACCGCATCTGGCTGGACGACCGGTTCATGACGCTGGCCGAGGTCCTCGGCGACCGCGGCTATCAAACGATCGCGTTGTCGACCAACCCGAACGTCTCGCCGGGCACGAACCTGACGCAAGGCTTCGAGACATTCCTCGATCCCGCACGGCTGGCGTATGCGACGCGAGGGTTGCCGTATGAGTTCCTCAAGCACGTCGTTCTGGCCGGTGGGCCGCTCGGGTCGTGGCTGGGGCGCTGGTTCGTGTTCGAGGCCGGCGGGCATCAGACGGTCCTGTTGACCGACGAGGTGTTGGCGGGTCGATCGACCGACCGGCCGTTGCTGCTGTTCATCAACCTGATGGAGACGCACCAGCCGTACGAGCCTCGGCGCGCGTACCGTCGGGCCTTCCTGGAGGGCGATGATCTGTCGCGTTCCTTCGGCATCGACCAGGGGCTCGAGGCCACGGAGCTGTATAACCTGACGGACCTGGAGGTCTTCTCCGACGTCGACATGGCGGTCTTGTCGCGGCTCTACGACGCTCGCGTCCGGGAGCTCGACGACGTGGTGGCCGGCCTCGTTCGCGTGTTGGCTCGGCGGCTCGACCTCGATCGCACGATCCTGGTGGTGACCTCGGACCATGGCGAGAGCATCGGCGAGCACGATCTGTTGGGTCATCAGTGGAGCGTGTACGACACGCTCGCCCGCGTGCCGCTAATCGTCCGTTGGCCCGAGCGGCTCGAGCCGAAGCGTGTGACGACATGGGTGCAGACGAGCGATCTGTATCCGACGCTGCTGGGGTGGGCGGGCATCGAGCCGAGGCAGGTGACCAAGCTGCTGGCTCGACCCCTGGATGCATCGATTCGGGGCGGGCCTCTGGCCACCTATCGGAACGTCGTCACGGAATACCTGAGTCCGCCGAAGTGGGCGTTCGAGATCGCCAGGCGGCACGCGCCGCACTTCAACCCCGGGTCGTGGATGGTTGCGCTGCAGGCGATTTACGATCGCGGCAACAAGCTGATCCTGCGGTCGGACGGCAAGAGTGAGCTGTACGATCTGTCGGCCGACCCGGGGGAGGAGCGGAACCTGGTCGGCAAGCGGACCCGCGAGACGCAGCAGCTCGGGCGCGCGTTCAAGCGGTGGCGCGACTCGTTCGAGCCCTTTGATCCCAACGCTTTCACCGGACCGGCAGGCGGAAGACTCAACGCCGAGCAGCGCGGTCGACTTCGCGATCTGGGGTACGTCCAGTAGGGGCATGGCGCGGTCGCCGCGCTCGGGCCTATGAAAGCGGGCACGGGCCGACGGATGCCGACCCGCGCCCGCTGCGTTGCTGTCGCGACCTGCTGCCCAGCGGCCAGCCTGTTGGCAGGCGCGACCGGCCGGGCCTCTGCTACGATCCCTGCTCCGACGTCCATTCGGTGTGGAACGGACCCTCGCCCGGCTTGTCGACGCGCAGGTACGTGTGGGCGCCGAAGTAGTCCCGCTGAGCCTGGAGCAGGTTGGCCGGGAGGCGCGGCTGGCGGTAGCCGTCGAAGTAGCTGATTGCGCTGCTGAAGGCCGGCACGGGGATGCCGGCGTTGACGGCCGTGCTGACGACCTTGCGCCATGCCTGCTGCGAGTTCTTGACCACGTCCTTGAAGTACGGATCGAGCAGCAGGTTGGTCAGGTTCGCATCGCGTTCGTAGGCCTCGGTGATCTGGTGGAGGAAGTGGGCGCGGATGATGCAGCCGCCCCGCCAGATCTTGGCGATGCTTCCGAAGTCCAGCTCCCATCCGTACTCCTTGCCGGCGGCGTCCATGAGGGCGAAGCCCTGGGCGTAGCTACAGATCTTGCTGGCGTAGAGGGCCTGTCGGATGGCCTCGATGAACTTCTCCTTGTCGCCGCGATAGCGCTTCCGCGGGCCCTTGAGCTTCTTGGAGGCGGCGACGCGCTCCTCCTTGAGGGCCGAGAGGCATCGTGCGAAGACGGCCTCGGCGATGGTCGGGGCGGGGATGCCCAGGTCGAGCGCGTCCTTGCTCGTCCACTTGCCCGTGCCCTTCTGTCCGGCGGTGTCGAGGATGACGTCGACCATCGGCTTGCCGGTCTCCTCGTCGACGCGAGCCAGGATGTTGGTGGTGATCTCGATCAGGTAGCTGTTGAGCTCGCCCTTGTTCCACTCGGCGAAGACCTCGTGCATGTCCATGGCCGACATGCCCAGAGCATTGGCCATGATGAAGTAGGCCTCGCAGATGAGCTGCATGTCGCCGTACTCGATGCCGTTGTGGACCATCTTGACGTAGTGGCCGGCGCCGTCCGGACCGATGTAGGTGCAGCACGGCTCGCCGTCGACGTGGGCGGCGATCTTGGTCAGGATCGGGCCGACGGAATCGTAGGCCTCCTGCTGGCCGCCGGGCATGATGGACGGTCCCCAGAGGGCGCCCTCCTCGCCGCCGCTGACGCCCGTGCCGATGTAGAGGATGCCGTCGGTCTGGAGGGCCTTGTTGCGGCGGATGGTGTCGCTGTAGAGGCTGTTGCCGCCGTCGATGAGGATGTCGCCCGGGCTGAGCAGGGGCTTGAGCTGCTCGATGAAGTCGTCGACGGGCGGGCCCGCCTTGACCATGAGCATGATGCGTCGGGGCGTCTCCAGAGAGTCCACCAACTCTTGGAGGCTATACGTGCCTTGGATGTTCCGTCCGGCGGCGCGGCCCTCAACGAACTTGGTGACCTTCTCCGTCGTCCGGTTGAAGACGGACACACCGAAACCGTTGCGCTCGATGTTGAGCACCAGGTTTTCGCCCATGACGGCCAAGCCGACCAATCCGATTTGCTGTTTGTCCATTGGGTCTACTCCAATTACCAGCGGTGTCCAGGACGGGGTATCTTAGCACACGCCGGGCGAGGCGGGTAGTGGGTTTCGGCGGGTCTCGCGAGGCGTCCGGGACATGGGCAACATCCTTGCCTGGGAAGGTCCCTTTCTGGCACACTGGCGTGGGGCGGAGAGGCTCGTTCGCTCGCGAGCCCGCCGCGGCACGTCGCCCCACCACCCATCCAAGATCGTGCTGCACATCAGGAGAGAGTGACGAAGGAGGCCACGTCATGAAGAAGCTGCTAACCCTCGTCAGCGGGTCGCTGCTGGTCGTGCCCAGCGGGTGTGATCCGTGGAAGATCTGCGACTACCTCGACATGGTCGGCCCGTATCTGCCGGCCGAGGTGCTCGACGCGCTCGAGGCCTTCTGCGACATGCCGCATATCCTGTAGACCGCGCGGCGGGCCGAAGCCTGACTGATCGTGTAGTGACATGAGCCACCTCCCCGCGTGAGAGGGATGCTCGCGCGGCTGTAGGGCGGTGCGCGCCTAAAACTCGGGTCGGCCCGTGCGCTGGAATCCGGCCATGGCCGCTCGGCAGTCGTTGGCGTAGCCGTGTGCTCGGGGCGGGTCGTTGCGGCGGCTGCTCATGCTGATGACGATGTACTTGGCGTGCTCGTAGAGCAGGTAGAACAGGCGACGGACCCGCTGGGCGTGCGAGCCGTCGAGCCGCTCGCCGCCGCCCTCGACGTAGCCCTGCCAGAAAGGCCGGCGCGTCAAGCCGCAGTACTCGGCCACGGCCAAGTCGTTCTCGCGATCCCCATAGCAGGCGCGGTCGAAGTCGAACAGCGCGCTGAACCGCCCCTCGTGCACGAGGATGTTGGCGATCCAGAGATCCATGTGGCAGACCGAAGCGGGCGTGGCGGGATCGAACACGTCGCGGTGCTCGTCGAACAGCTTCATGGCCAGGGCGCGGTCGTCGTCGGTGTACACGCCGCAGGCGACGCAGTCGTCGATGAGTTTGCGCCACATGATCGCGAAGGCCTCGGGCCAGGACGGCTGAGGCTCCATGGGTCTGTGTTCGCCGACGTAGCCGTGCTGGGCGACGTGGATCGCGTGCAGCTTGGCCACGCATCGGCCGAGCTCGGTCAGGATCGCCTCCACCTCGCCGGGCGTGAGCCGGTGGCTGACCTCGCTGAGCGCCGAGCCCGGCACGCGATTCATGATGAGGACGTCGCGGTCGATCCGCTCGCGCGAGAAGTCGTGGGCGAGGATCTTCGGGATCGGCACGTCGGTCCGCTCTTCGATGAAGGCATGCACTGCGGGTTCCTGGCGCATCATGCGGTATTCATAGAAGAGTTGGAGCAGGTCGTCGGGGGGGGCGATGCGCAGGACGAACTCGCTCCGGTCGGTGGCGACGAGGAAGGTCTGGCTGAACTTGCCGGCTCCGAAGGGGCAGGCCTCGGCCCGGTCGAGGTCGAGCAGGGCCTGGGCCAGACCCGCGGCCGTACGGTCGTCAATCCTTTGGTTTGTCATGGTGCCGCTGATTATAGCGTCTTCGGGGGCCCGGTCCCCGCCGTGGTTGCACGCGCGCCGCACGACCACCTAGAATCCTCTCATGCGTATCCTGCTGACCAATGACGATGGAATTACCGCGCCGGGCCTGCTGGCGATGCACCGGGCGCTGCAGTCGCTGGGGGAGGTGACGGTGGTCGCGCCGGAGACGGGGCAGTCGGCCATGGGCCACGGCCTGACGCTCGGCGAGCCGCTCGTGACGCGCGAGGCCCACCTCAACGGCCAGGCCATCGGTCACAGCGTGCGCGGGCGCCCCGCCGATTGCGTCAAGGTGGCCATGCTGGAGTTCTTCGACGGGCGTCCGGACCTGGTCGTCAGCGGCATCAACGAGGGGCCGAACGTCGGGGTGAACGTGTTCTACTCGGGCACGGTGGCCGCGGCGATCGAGGCCGCCTTCTACGGCGTGCCGGCCGTGGCGGTGTCGTTGGACCATCGCGGCGATCCCGACTTCGACCAGGCCGCGGCCCTGACGGTGCCCATCATCGCGGCCGCGCGGCAGCGGGGTTGGTCGCCCGGTGCGATCCTGAATATCAACGTGCCGGCGCTGGAGAAGGGGACGCCTCGCGGGGTGCGGCTCGTCCGTCAGTCGAACAGCATGATGTGGGAGAAGTTCGAGCGCGCGGACGATCCGTTCGGTCAGCGCCTCTACTGGTTGACCGGGGGATTCGATACGGTGGACGAGGCCGAGACGGACCTGGCCGCCCTGGCCGAGCACTACCTGACGGTCACGCCTCTGCTGGTAAACCTGACCAGCCAGGCCGACCTGGACATCCTAGGGACATGGCAGTGGCCCAGCATCGATGGCATCGAACCGTCGCGCTGACGGTCTCGGCCGTCTGTGTCGTGGCGCTAACCGGCTGTGGGCGCGAGCACGCGGCCGAGAAGGCGGTCGTCCCGCCGGCGCTCGTGGAGCAGGCCAACGCCGACTTCGACGCGGGTCGCTATGAACGGGCCGCCGAGGGCTTCCGCGAGATCCTCCGCCGCGAGCCCGACCGCCTATCGGATCGCAGGCGGTTGGCCTACGCCCTGGCCGCGCTGGGCCAGTTCGACGAGGTCGACACCGTTCTGCGTTCGGCGCCGATCACGAGCGACCCGAACGGCGTGCCCGATGCTTCTGAGGGGGTCGACCTTGAGGCGCCGCCGCTGAGTCCGCAAGACCTCCAGGCCGACCTTATGTGGTGGCGTCGGGCCTTCAACATCTACCGTTATTACTATGCCCCGGGTGACGGGCCGCCGCAGGCGGTCTTCCGCACCGCGGCCATCCGGGACGCACTCGAGGCGACCGATGTGAGGGACCTGACCGCCCAGCCGCTCGATCGGAAGGTGGTCTGGCCGATCGGCGGGGTGCTGCGGGTCTTGCAGCTCTGGGTGCGTTGGGACGGCGTCGCGCGCGACGTCGACCTCTATCCGAACCGGCGGTGCGTGCCGGTGCTGGTGGTCCGTGAGCCGGATCGGCTGGGCGGGCGGCTCGATGTCTTGCAGACACTGGCCGCCTCGACGGCCGGGGCGGTGTGGCTCCACCCGGACGACGGGGGCAACTGGCTCGTCCACCCCGGGCCGATCGATCCGGATCACATCCGGAGCGAGGCGAAGGGGCCGTCCTCCGAGGCGGACATCCTCACCGAGCGGGTCGAGCCGGGCGAGGACCTTCGCATGGCCTGGCGCACGGTGTGGACCTGGCTGGAGGACCATTTGCCGGGAGCGGCCGTGTCGGTCGTCGTGGGCGTGCGCCCCGAACGCGGCGTGTTGATGGATCGCCGGCTCGGGCTGATCGGACGCGTTGGCAAGGAAGGCATGGTCGTCGAGCATGCCGCCTCTGACGGGCCGGTCGGGGCGCTGCTCGAGGGCTTCGCGATGTACACGCGGTTGCTTCGGGCCAAGGGCGTGGTGGCCTGGTCGGCCGAGGAGCTGGAGCAGCTCGCCCACGCCTACACGACGGCGGGGCTATCGCCGATGGATTTCCACACCGATGCAGCCAAACGGCTCTACGCCGAGGACCGTGACGATCTGGCATGCCTGTTGAGCTATGTGCGACGGGGGTGTCGACTGTTCGAGACGAGATGATACCGGCGGGATGGTGGCGGTCGGGACCTTGGGCAGCGGCCTTCTAATGGGATGCGGGCGGTGCCAGCATGTCTCGTTGCTGGCGCGCCCACCGGCCGAGGTGGTCGTCGATGCGAGGATCGCTGATGGCCTCGTCGTAGTAGCGGCGGGCTCGGTTGGCTCGCCCGAGCCGGCGGTACAGCTCGGCGACGAGGTACAGCGCCGCGGGGCGGTTCTGCGGGGCGACCTCCTTGTTGTCGATCGCCTGGACGAAATGCTCGAGGGCCTTGCGTTGCCAGGCCCGCTCGGCCTGCACCGACTCGCGCGTCCGGGCGAGCTGGCTGCGCAGCAGGTCGGGCAGGGCGGTCGCCTGGTCGCCGGAGGGCCCCAGCAGCTCGAACGGTGCATTTTCTCCGTGTCGTCGAAGCAGCATGGCCAGGACGTACCTCACGTAGGGCCGCTGGTACTGGCTGAAGCGGCCCTCGGCGAGCTCGGCGGCGATGTGTGTGGTCAGGGCGAGCTCGCGGTCGGACTGGTTCGTGCCGGGGCGATCCGGCGGGAGCCAGCGCTCGACGAAACCCATGACCCGTTGCAGGCGATCGGTCCGGGGCATGATCGATCCGGCGTCGCGGGCGACCCACGAGGCCCTCAGGCACAGCCACGCCATCGACTCGGCGCTCATGTTTCGCCAACGGTAGCACGTCTCAGCCAGCTCGTACTTGAGGCTGGCCGGGATCATGCGCTGGTCGGTGTCGGGTGTGATCTCGAGCCGGGCGTGCAGCTTCGGCGACTTCAAGACGCGCCGGCGAAAGCCCTTGGGGAATTTGATGTCCGCCCGAAAATCGTCGTCGAGGTAGCCGCTGTAGTAGCACTTCGGGCAGGTGTTGATGCGATAGAACACCGGCTGCGGGCCGGCCGACCGGGCGAACAGATCGCGGTCGACACCGGCCGAGGAATCCACGGTCGCTAGCACGACCGCCTCGAACGTGTGGGTGCATACGGGGCAGGTCGTGTCCTTGCGAGCCAGGATGGTCGCGTGGGCTTGATAGGCCGCCATCGTGATCAGGCAGACGGTGATCGCGATGGGACGCTGGGGGCGCGAACGCGATGCCAGCGGTGTGCTCATGCCAATCGTCGGCGCCGGGCGAGCAGCGCCAAACCGCCGACGGACCAGCAGAGCAGCGATAGGGGTTCGGGCACGCGTGCCGGGGCCTGACCGCCGCCCTCGGACAGGGCGTCCGGCTCGAGCTGGATCGAGTCGTTGATCCGTTGGAGGGTGTCGGAGTTTCGGCCGCCGAAAATGGATTCCATAGCCGTGATCTGGAGGATCTGGCTCACCTCGTCCTCGGTGAGTTGCTCGCCCATGTCCGCCTTGGCCAGGAGCAGGTCACGCTGCTTGAGCTGGTTCTTGAGCTTGGCCCGCCCGCTGATGACGGCGAAGGGGTTGTCCAGACCGGCTGCGTCGAAGATCGGCGCGGTGATCGCCGCGAGGATGTCGGCGAAGATATTGCCGCTGATGGAGATCGGCCCGATGTCGGTGTCGAGGTTATCGAGGCTGGAGATGCCGAGCCCGTCGAACTCGAGATCGCCGCGGTTGCTCAAGAAGGCGTCGAGGTCATAGAAGCCGAAGACGTTGAAGTCGATGGTGGCCTCCAATGAGGCCGTGCCCGACAGTCGGACGTCTTGGGCGCCGGTGTTGATCCAGAAGTCGTAGTTGACGGGCACGGGGGTGGTCGTTCCCGTCTGGTTGGTCATGATCTCGAGCCGGGCGGTCGGTATGCCGCGCCGTCGTATGCTGGCTTCGGTCGTGAGGTTGGCGCTGAAGGTCTGGCCCGTCACCGGGTCGACGTAGTCGCTGAACTCCCAGCCGAACATACCGCCGTAGACGTCGAAGCTATCGAGGTCGCGGGTGGTGCGGACGCTCCACCCGTCCCCCACCATATGTCGGGTTACACCAACGTCGCCGGTTCCGGGCCTCCAGCCGATGAACTGGAGCCCTCGTGCGGCGCCCTGCCAGAAACCATTGGTGCTCTGGGCTTGGGCCAACGTTGACGTAAGAAGAACGAGCGCAAAGGCCGACACCACACTACGTCGAGCCATGAAGGATCCTCCCCGGCGACAGATTCTCTTGGCGAGTAGTACTAGGCCGGTCGGTACAGGCCAGGCAAGTCTTTATTCTACAAAACGTTAACCGCCCGGTCGGCCCGTTGTCACATCGGGCACGCCAACCGCTCCCACCCGTCGGTTCCCAGACTCTCTCTGCTAATATCGGTCTTTCCCGGTCGAATGCTTACTCGAAGTGCGACCGGTCATCGATTGACAGGTCGCGTCCCCCGGGTCGTCCTGACGCCCGGCCCGATCAGAGGGGCATCTGGTAATCTCCGATATAGCCCTTCTGCTGGAAGAAGGCCAGGGCGCTCGGGATGTCGCTGAAGACCCGCGTGGCCGTTTCGGTCACGAAGGGCGAGGGCTCGCGCTCGGGTCGCCAGATGACGTAGACCTCTTTGGTGGCCTCGTGGGCGTGCTGGAGCTCCCGCTCGACGCCGCTGCTGAGGCCCGGACGGCCATCGGGCATCTGCGGAATGTAGCTGACGATCATGTCCGACTGGTCGATCAGCTTGAAGTCGCGGGCGTAAATCTGTCCGTCGATGTCCCGGGCACAGGCCATGATCTCGGCCGTCTGGAACGTCAGCGTTCGGTCGTGCACCTCGACCTCGATGGTCTTGTCGCCCCGGTGATCGGCCTCGGCCGCATCAAAGAGCAGCCGCTTTTCGTCGACGTCACCCGGGTCGAAGGTGATGAAGTGCTCGGCGAGATCGCGGCGGAACCGCTCGAGCTC
The DNA here is from genome assembly GCA_964622545.1 of uncultured Planctomycetales bacterium. Classification (GTDB taxonomy): domain Bacteria; phylum Planctomycetota; class Phycisphaerae; order UBA1845; family JAFGLZ01; genus JAFGLZ01. The sequence continues at coordinate 65,753 of CAZUQM010000029.1, forward strand.
GGCCAGGACGTCGGGCATGTCCATCACGTGCGTCATCGGGAACGAGGGGTAGACCTTGCGACGATGGGGCTCGAACATCAGCCGGTAGAGCATCAGGGCGGTCGTCTCGTCGTAGCCGCGGCTGAGGACATAGAAGTGCCCGTGACCGCGGATGACGGTGGCCATGATCTCGGTGGCCAGAATCTCTTCCTCGCGCCAGACGAGGATGTCCTTGAGGCTGTGCTCGATGTCGTGGTCGAGCGTGAGCCGTTCGTGGACGGCGTCGACGTTATCGACCAGGGTGATGTACAGATCGGCGGCCAGGTCGAGCAGTTGGTCGTGATCGAAGGCCGGGAAGAGGCCGTGCTTCCAGCGAAACGTTGCGTGGGTGTTGACCAGCAGGCTCTGTCCGGATGCGGCCAGGTTGATGATGTCCTTAAAGACGCTGCGGCGGAGCGAGTTGAGCCGGCCGAGCGGCAAATCGAGGATCCGCCCGGGCACGACGTCGGGCGCCTCGGCGTACATGCGGTCGCCGACGTTGGCCAGCTCGACGGTCTTGCCCTTGGCCTTGGCCAGCTCAACGACGGATTGGAGGAAGGGCCTCTTGTCCATGCCGACCTGACCCGTGACGAGGACGCGGAGCCCCTCCCGATGAGGCGGACCGAACAGGGATGGCTCGTCATGAGGCATAGCGGGGCTCTCGACCGCGCGCACCGACACCAAGGCTCGGCCACCATAGCCAGATGGACTCGACGGGTCAATCGGGGACTGGGCGTTCGGCGGTCTACCAGGCCACGACGAAGGCCTGTTGTTGGTCGAACCACCGCGTAATCCATTGCTCGATTTCGGGCTTGAGCTTGGCCGGGCCGACCACGAAGTAGGCGGTGTTGTCTTGCTCGATGAGGTCCTTGCCGTTGTGCCAGCCGCCGCGACACGGGCCGACTCGGGTGTAGCCACCCGCTTCGGCGACGAGCCATTTCTCCAACCGGTCGCGTAAGCGGTTCGTCGCGCGACCGTCGGGGAGGTACTGCGGCACGACGAAGAAGTAGCGGGTATCGCCCCGGGCGGCCGGGTGCGCGCCGGATGCATCCGGGGTAACGCCCACCTGGGTATCCGAGGCGCAGCCGCCGAACGCGATTGCCAGGAACAGCGCGAGTGCACAGCCGGCATGCGCCGCTCGGCCCGCCTTACCGCAAAGGCTCTTGAGCCGACGCTGTGATCGCGGAGGGCGAGCACAAGGCGTCCGCACGGGCTTCCGCGCGGTGGAACGCCGCCGAGGGGTCGCGCCCACGTCGTGGGTGTCCGGCTTGCATGGGCACCGCTTGGCCATGGATCACTTCTCCGTCAGCTCGATGCCGCCGGTCCAGTGTTCGGGCACGCCGAACCGCTGGATCTGCTGGCAGGCGTCGATATAGCAGGTCAGCCCCGCGTCGTCCGGCCGTCGCGCCAGCATCCGCGAGAAGTGCGTCGTGCAGTCCGTCCATCGTTGCTGCTGGTAGAGCTGCACGCCCTGTTCGAAGCGTTCGGCGTATTCGAGGCTATCGGCATCGACCTCGCCGGCTCGCCCCAACAGCTCGTACACGCCGACCGCCTCGGTCTTGCCGACGACCTGCAACCCGCCCAGGTAGCGCCAGGCGTAGGCATCGCCCGCCTCGCGCCGGGTGGATTCGCTGGCCATGATCCGCGTGCCGAAGGCCTTGTTCGCCGACTCCAGCCGTGCGGCCAGGTTCACCGTGTCGCCAATACAAGTGTAATCGAACTTTCGGTCGCTGCCACAATTGCCGACCACGGCGCGTCCGGTGGCCAAGCCGATGCGGAGGCGAAGCTGGGCGAAGGCCTCGTCGCCGCCCTGCTCCCGTTGCTCGACGATCAAGGCGTCGAGGGCGGCCTGGCTGTCGAGGGCCGCCTCGCAGGCCCGGAGGACGTGATCGGGCTGTGGGTTCACGGCCGGGTTGAAGAAGACGAAGATGCCGTCGCCCAGGAACTTGTTGACGAAGGCCTCGTGCCGGTCGAGCGTCTCGCTCATGCGGCCGAGGTAGACGTTCAGCAGCGACTGGGTCCGCTCGGCCCCGAGCCGCTCGCTGATGCCGGTGAAGCCCTTCAGGTCGCTGAAGTAGCAGGTGACCTCTCGGGTCTCGGCGCGGCTGAGGACGCTGGGGTCTTCGGCGATGCGACGGGCCAGGGCGGGTGAGGTGTACTGGCCGAGCCGATTGAAGGCGATGCGGCGCTGTCGGCCCTCGGTGAGCTGGCGGAACATGGTGATGATCGCCCAACTGGTGAGGATCGCCGCCAGCGGGGCGGGCACGACCACCCAGATCTGCCACTGGTAGAAGAGCCCGGCGGCCAGGGCGAGCACCGCAAGACTCAGCCCCACCGCGGCGGAGAGCAGGCTCGTGATCGGTCCGCGAGAGGCCGTGATCAGGCTCGTCGCCAGGCCGCACGCCCCGATGAGGATGAGGTTGACCCCAAAGGGCGCCGGATGGATCAGCATCTGGGAGTAGAGCGTGTGGAAGAGGTTGGCGTGCGCGACCACGCCGGGGGCGCGCTCGAAGACCGGGGCGCTGACGAAGTCCGCCACGGCCGTGGCGGTGTAGCCGACGAAGACGACCTTGTCGCGGACCAGCGGACCGAGCTCGGCGAGCCGCTGGTCGACGCGTTGGTTCAGCCGCTCGGCCCGTTCGAGCTCGCTGACCACATGGCGGATGGCGGCGAACTCGGCTCGCTCCTCGTCATCGGCCGGCGTGAGGTCGCGGATCTCCTCATGCGCGCCGCAGACCATGGCCAGGGCGTTGCTCTCGACGGGGTCGAGCGTCTCGGCGAGGGCGGTGAGCTGCTCGGACAGCGTCGCGCGATTCGGATCCTCGTCGGGCATCTCGGCGAGCCGCTGCTCGATCCGATCGCGTCGGCGGGCGGCCTTGAGGTAGTCCTCATAGGCGGCGGCCGCACCCCGGATCGTCGTGAAGCGGACGGCCTCGGCCAGCGCCTGACGACGGGCTGTGTGGGCGGCCCGGCGGTTCTTGGGGATCTCCAGCACGCGACCGACGGCGAGGTGGTCGAAGCTAGTCTCCCATCTGCCCTGGCCCGCGTACCAGTTCAGCAGGAGTCGGCCTCGCGGACCGACCGGCAGCGTCACGTCGCGAGGCGCTGCCCGTCCGGGCCACCTGGCCTGGCCCAGCATCAACTTGCCGGGGGCAACCATGCGGACGTCTTCGGGTTGGACCTCGAGGAGATCACACAGGACGCCGAAGGCGAGCTGTCGGATCACCCGCGAACCGTAGCGTGCGACCAAGGGGATCTCGCGGAGGACGCCGTCGATGCTGCCGGTCTCGAACGTGACGAATCCGACATCGCGGCATGCCGAGGCGAGCCGGGCTTGCGGAGGCGTGATGTCGCGGACCGCCGGGTAGAGGTCCTGCTGCGTTTCCGGCACGCTGACGGCCCTCTTCAGGCTGGCCCGGACGGAGACGGCCTTGTCGTAGGCGGCTTCGATGTCCCGCTGATCCAGCGGATCGGCGCCGGCTTCCGGCAGGGTCTGCCTCATCACCGCCTCGAGCGTCGCCTCGGGCGAGGCATCGAGGATCCGCCGCACGAGCCGATAGGCGACCCGGCGCTTCAAGCCGGGAAGGATGCGGTCGATCTGCTCGCTCGACAGCCCGGACCGCTCGGCCAGCTCCTTGCTCGTCAGGCCGAAGTCCGACAGGAGCGTCCTGCCGAGGACGGCTCGGCGGCAGGCGGCGTTCAGCTCGCGTTCGGCGAGACCGACTGCCAGGCCCGACTCACGCGCATAGTCCGTCAGGGCCGGGACGGTCATGTCGGGGCGGTCGGCGAGATGCTGGACGAGCGCCCGATAGGTCTGCTCGACCGGATCGTCATGGCCGATCATGTCGAAGAACAGGGTGAGGTAGACGTTGCCGGCGCGTCGAAGGGCCCGGGCCAGCTCGGCGTCATCGAAGACCGTGCTGTCAAGGCTGAGGCGTGATGCGTCGGCGGCGAGCTCGGCGGGCGAGTCCGCGAAGGGCAGCAGGACCCGCGGGCGTTGACGCTCGGAGAAGACGATGTCCATGACGATAGCCCGGGCGCCGAGATCGCTGAGCGACTCGATCAACTCGGCGTGATAGCGTCTGGGCCAGGGCCAGCGATGGATCCGCGTGAGGGCGTCGTCGGTGATGTCGACATGGAGGATGATGTCGGAGGGGCCGAGCCGGTTGCAGTGCTCCAGCCGCCAGTCGAAGCTGTCAAGCTCGAAGCGCTCCAGGCCGCCTGCCACGTGTAGGGCGATGACCACGCCCGTCGAGGCCAGGCCCAGGCACAACGCGACTGCATGCCCGCGGCTGGTCCGGTCGGTGAACACGCGAACAGGGTCACATGGAAGGGCCCGCAGGTCAAGGGACGGGGCGCGTGGTCTCCGGGGTACAAATCTGTGGCCGGCATGCAGCCCCTAGCATCGGTCATGCCAGTGGGGCCCGAGGTGCGGTGGTGCGTTTGGGAGACCTCCGCGATGCTGGGGCTATGATTGGTCTAAGCACTAACTAACATAGAGGCTTGCGCGCCGCGACGGTCCGGTAATCTAGGCAAGATATTCTCCGCCAAAATGTCAATCTGGTCATTGACTCTGGGGGGGCCGCGCCTACTATTCAATGACCCACGGGGGTGGGAATCAAGCCTCGGAATTTCTCGCCGTAGTTCCGAAAGCCAACTGCTAGGGGAGACGGCCGGCATGGCCTTTGGGGCGTGTTGCGCTACTGAACTGTTCGCGTATAGTGTTGTCTCGCATTAAGTTGGGTTAATTCGAACGGAGAGGAGCTCACCCGAGCTATGGGGGAATATGAGATGAAGAGCCGAAGCCTATCTTGCGTATTCGCTTTGTTAGTTACCCTGGGTTGTATCGACCTCGCCCGCGGTTCGGTCGTGGGACGACCCGTTGAGCTGGACATCACGATCATGCAAGGCGGTAACCTGGTCGTGCAGGCCGTCGATGTCGTGATTCCCGGCTTGGACCCGCTCGATGGCAAGAACTACATTGAGATCGGGGACATCAATGGCGTCAGCAGCATCTACCTGTCGGTGTGGATGCAGGATCCGACGGCGGAAGAGAGCCTCGTGAGCTTTTACGTCCGCTCGGGCGATCCCTCGACGGCGCTGGTGGCCGGTGTCGAGCCACTGTTCGATCTCGGCGGGTCGGGCGACATCAACGTGTCGATCGACAACCTCGAGTTCGAGGTTGGCGGTCTGGACAGCGACGTGAACGTCGCGCAGTTCGGCGCCCCGATCGGCGACAACATGTCGAGCATGTACATGATGAACTCGGCCGGGTGGTACTACGACCTGCCCGAGACCGAGTACGTGCTGGCCAACGGCAAGCACACGCAGCAGGTTCCGTACAGCGATTTCCGCGACCCGAACACGGGCGTCTACAACTTCGTGAACGGCTCGGGCACGTCGGTCGACATCGCCTGGCAGAACATGCTGAGCCCGGTCGACTCGACGTACACGATCATCTCGTCGGACACGATGGCCTCGGCCGCGGACACGTCGGGTGGGGCGGTCTTCGAGATGGGCCTGAGCGCGTTCGCCTGGGGCAACAACATTGTTCCCGAGCCCGGTACGGTCGCCCTGATGATGCTGGGTGGCCTGGCCTGCCTGCGTCGTCGCAGGAGCTAGCCGACCGGAACCCATAGAACGAAACTATATTCCCCCCATAAGGCCGGACGGAGCATCGCGATTCTGTCCGGCCTGTTGATTGCGCGGGGCTTGGTGGAGGTTCACTGCAGAAGTCGGTGCGTCAAATCACAGAGGAATCTGTCTGATCGCTACCCCATGAGTGTGTCGTGCGTAGGTCACGAGCACCATGGAGCACGCGCAGGATCTTCAAAGGCTTCGTCTCGGGCTTGTAGATGATCAGGTAAGACCACACATTCCAGAAACGCAGCGGAACGTGAGTGAGATCCTCACGCCTATGCCCGAGGCCTGGATGATCTGCCAACTTGGTAAAGGCGTCGCGCAATCGGTCGATGACGTGCACCGCGCGCTCTTGCCCGCCATGTTCAATCACATGTTTCAAGATCGCGTCGAGATATCGCCAAGCAGGCTCTGAGAGGTAGACGCGGCTGGTCATGATTTGCGTTCAGAAGCCAGTTTGGCTTGGGTGGAGTTCGGCTTGGTGAGGCGTTCCTTCCAGGTATCGAGGAAGGCGTCTCCATCCACCACATCGCCTCGGTCAACGGCGTCTAAGCCTTCCTGGATCTTGGCCGTGATCTCCGAACGAGCTGCCTCCAGGAACTCGACTGGAAGCTGTGCTTCTTCCTCCGGAGTGAGCCCTTCGACGAGCCACTTCTCAAGCAAGCGGCGGCGTTCCGCACGCTCAAGCAGTCGGAGTCCTTCACGGAAGACCTCGCTAGCCGAATGGAACCGACCCGACGCCAAGAGGTTCTGGACAAACCTCTGCAGCTCTGGGGGGACAGACACGTTCATGCTTGCTCGAATAACCATATGTTCAGGATGCCCTACGTTCGGAATTGTGTCAATTATTGTTACATGCGCCAAACCCAGTCAAGCGTAAGTTCAGAAGCGATTCCGCACAGTCGCTCACGGGTTCACCCCCAGGCAGATGTGTTTGGCCTCGACGTAGTCCTCGATGCCCTCGACGCCGCCCTCGCGGCCGAAGCCGCTGGCCTTCATCCCCCCGAACGGGCACTGGGCCGTGGCCGGGGTGAAGTCGTTGATGCCGACCATGCCGAACTCGAGCCCCTCGGCCAGTCGGACGGCCGTGTTGATGTCGTTGGTCAGGGCGTACGCTGCCAGGCCGTAGGGTGTGTCGTTGGCCTGTCGGATCGCGTCGTCCACGTCTTCGAAGTCGAGGATGGGCAGGACCGGGCTGAACGGCTCGGTCTGCATGATCTGCATCTCGCGGGTCACGCCGGTCATGACGGCCGGCTCGAAGAAGAAGCCCTTATCGAAGCGGTCGCTGGGCACGCCGCCGCAGAGCACGGCCGCCCCTTTCCCGCGGGCGTCCTCGACGAGGCCGACGGCCTTGTCGACGGCGGCCTGCTCGAACATGGGTCCGATCTCGATGCCCTCGTCCAGGCCGTTACCGAGCTTGAGGTCCTTGGCGAAGCCGACGACGGCCTCGGTGAACTCCTCGCGGCGATCCGGGTGCACGTAGAACCGCGACGAGCTGATGCAGACCTGGCCGTTGTTGCGGAACTTGGCGGCGACGGCGGTTTTGGCCGCGGCCTCGACGTCGACGTCTGGAAAGACGATGAAGGGGGCGTGGCCGCCGAGCTCGAGCGAGACCTTCTTGACCTGGTCGGCGGCGCGGCGCATGAGCTCCTTACCGACCTCGGTGCTGCCGGTGAAGCCGATCTTGCGGACGCGGGGGTCGGTCAGGAAGACCTCGGCGATCTCGCCGGCCGGTCCGGTGACCAGGTTCGCCACGCCGGGCGGCAGGCCCGCGTCATCCATACAGCGGAAGACCTCGATCAGGCACAGCGGCGTCTGGGACGCCGGACGCGTGATGTTCGTGCAGCCGACGGCCAGGGCCGGGGCGATCTTGCGGACCGGCAACAGCACGGGGAAGTTCCACGGCGCGATCGCGGTGCAGATACCCATCGGATGATGGATCACGAAGTGGCGCTTGGCCGGCACGTGGTTGGGCACGATGCGTCCGTACAGGCGCTTGGCCTCTTCGGCGTACCACTCGAAGAAGGCGGCGGTCGCGAGCGTCTCGCCCTTGCTCTCGGGCAGGGGCTTGCCCTGCTCGAGCGTCATGAGGTAGGCGATGCGGTCGGCACGCTCGCGCATGAGGTCGGCGACGCGTTTGAGGATGTCGGCCCGCTCATAGGCCGGGCGCGACGCCCATCCGGGCATGGCGCGTTCGGCCGCGTCGACGGCCCGCCGCGCATCGGCCGCGGTGCCGTGGGCGACATAGGTGATCACCTCTTCGGTGGCCGGGTTGACGATGCCGAGCTTGCCGTCGGCTTGGGCCGAGGCCCAGTTGCCGTCGATGTACATTCGGGTCTCAAAGTCCATGGACGTTCACCTCGTCTCGTTGAGCGGGCGGTAGAGTTTCCGTGCGTGGATGTGATTGCGCACCGCCTCCGGCACGAGCCAGCGGACGCTCAGGCCGCGCGAGACGCGCCGGCGGACGTCGGTGGCCGAGATGTCGATGAGCGGCGTCTCGATGCAGTCGGCCAGGAGTCGGTCAATCTGGTCCTGCCGGAGCGTCTCGGCGAGGGCCTGCGTGTCGGGGCGCTCCCAGCCGGGCCTGCCCGCCGTGACGATGCGACACGCGTCGACGAGCTCGGCCGCGCGGTGCCAGCTCGGCAGTTCGGGCAGGGAGTCCGAGCCGATGAGCCAGACGATCTCGGCCTGGTCGCCGAGGTTCCGGCGGACCTCGGCGATGGTGTCGATGGTGTAGCTCGGGCCGGGCCTGCGTATCTCGCAGTCGGAGACCTCCAGGCCGGGCTCGTCGGCCACGGCCAGGCGGACCATCTCGAGGCGATGCTCGGCCGGCGTGACGCGGTTGTCGAGCTTGTGCGGCGGGTTGGCCGAGGGGATCAGCACGAACCGATCGAGGCCGAGCGTCTCGCGCGCGGCGCGGACGACGATCAGATGCCCGACATGAATCGGATCGAACGTGCCGCCCAACAGTCCCACGCGATCGGCCATGGACGAATCGTAGTGACGCCGCGCGACAGGGTCAACGTGAGCCCGGCTGCTGCAGGTGCATGACGTTCCGGGCTGCTGCCGTGCGACGTCCACCGGCTTGAACGATCCGCACGGTTATGCGACAGTGACGCGGACCAAGGCGCGACAGGAGCCTGCCTGTGATCCCCATCCGGGACAATATCCCCTCACGGACCACGCCGTTCGTGAACTACGCCATCCTGATCGCCTGCGGCGTGGCGTTCCTGCTTCAGCTCGCCGCGGGCAGCAAGGGCCAGGTCATCGTGGAGCAGTACGGCATGGTGCCGGCCAGACTGACGGATCCCGACAAGCCCATCGAGACGAGAACGCCCGTCCGGGTCCGGCAGGGCCCATGGGTCGTCGAGCGCGAGCTCGTTCGTCGGATGCCCGAGCCGCCGATCAGCCCCTACATCACGCTCCTAACGTGCATCTTCCTGCACGGCGGGTGGATGCACTTCCTGGGCAACATGCTCTTTCTGTACATCTTCGGGGACAACGTGGAGGACCGGCTGGGACACGTCTTGTACGCCGCGTTCTACCTGTCGGTCGGTGTGCTGGCGGGCCTGTCGCACTTGCTGTCCGATCCGAGCTCGACCGTGCCGACGATCGGCGCGAGCGGGGCGATCGCGGGTGTCATGGGGGCGTATTTCCTGCTGTATCCGCACGCGCGGGTGCTGACGGTAATCTGGGTGTTCCTGTTCTTGGAGTTCATCGTGCTGCCGGCCTGGCTGTTGCTGGGGTTGTGGTTCGCGCTGCAACTGTTCCAGAGCTGGGCGGCGGGTGCGACGCCGGGCGCCGGTGGCGTGGCCTGGTGGGCGCACATCGGCGGCTTTGCGATCGGGGCCGGCACGGTGTACCTACTGAGAGAAACGAGCCTACTCAAGCGCGAACTGCCCCGGGCGTACCCCGTCACGAGCAGCTTCCGCGCGTATCGAGGCCGCAGCCCGTGGTAGGTGGCCCAGCGGCCTCGCGTTCTTCTGATTGCCACTGACGATTCAACGACGGAGATCGACGTGATGCATCGCACGATGGGATGGATGGGGTTGCTATTCGTGACGGCTTCGACCGCGATGGCCGAGCCGGCGAAACCGTCGGAGGAGGTCTGGGATCAGGCGGCCAAGAACGGCGAGCGGGCCCAAGAGGTCTTCACGCGCTGCCATCGACTGGTGCAAGCGTGGTACCGCCACACCGGCGCGGGCAACCAGCTCCTGCCGCAGAACCTGGGCAGCCGACAGTGGACGGCGCAGAACAGCGCGGCCGATCTGTGGTCGTTCTTCGTGCTGACGACTTACCTGACGGACGAGGCGGCGTTCCGCGGCCCTATCCGACAGACGCTGCGGGACGAGATCCGCCTGACCACGCGCCTGGACAGCCTGCCCGACGACTACCACATCGATCGCAACGCCTTCGTTCGCGAGGACATCAACCTGCCGCGGATCCTCTTCGGCTCGAGCGAGTACGTGAAGGACGGCCTGCTGCCGATCGCCGAGCTCATGGGCCGCACCGTCTGGTTCGAGCGGAGCCGCAGCATGCTCGACGACATCTTCAAGCACGCGCCGACCAAGACCAGGTTCGGAGCGCTGCCGGGCGACACGGCCGAGGTCAACGGCGAGATGCTGCAGAACCTGTGTCGCTACTACTCGGCCACGGGCGACCCGCGCTACAAGGCCTGGGCCGAGCGGATCGGCGATGCATACTTCCTCGAGATGCTGCCGAAGAGCAACGATCTGCCGTGTCACGCGTGGGACTTCGAGGCGGGCAAGCCGAGGAGCGATCGACTGAGCCTGAGCGACCACGGCAACGAGATCGTCTTCGGGCTGAGCGAGATCGTCATGCTCGAGCACGTGTACGACAAGGCCAAGGCGGCCGAGTACATGCCCGCGATGCGACGTATGCTCGACAAGCTGCTGGAGATCGCCCGAAACGAGGACGGGCTCTGGGTCCATACGATTCAGCCGAGCACGGGCAAGGTGCTCAAGAGCAACACGCCCGACACCTGGGGCTACGCGCTCGATGCGTATTACGCGTTCTACATGGCCACGGGCGAGGAGAAGTACCGCGACGCCGTCCATCGGGCCCTGAAGGGCATCAACGCCAAGCCGAAGTACCGCGAGTGGGGCGGCTCGGACGCCTTCGCCGACTCGATCGAGAGCGGCATCGTGCTGCTGAACCGTATCCCCGAGCCGGAAGGGTTCGCCTGGCTGGAGGCCACGGTGCCGGCGTTCCTGGCCAAACAGCGCGACGACGGCATCGTCGAGGGCTGGCATGGTGACGGCAATTACGCCCGCACCGCGCTGATGTATGCCTTGATGAAGACCGCGGGCACGCGCGTCAGCGGGTGGCGGAAGGACCTGCGGTTCGGCGCGGCGGTCGATGGCGACGCCCTGTGCGTGGAGCTCCGCGCCGAGGAGCCCTGGAAGGGCCAGCTGCACTTCGACTATCCGCGGCATCGCATGCACATGGGCCTTCAGATCAACTACCCGCGGCTGAACGAGTTCCCCGAGTGGTACACGGTCGAGCCGACGCGGCTGTATGAGGTGACCGTGGGCGGCGAGAAGCTGCCGCTGCTGCTGGGCGACGACCTGATCCGCGGTATCGACGTTGCGCTCGAAGACAAGCCGGTGCGGGTCGTGGCTCGTCCCGTGACCGGGCCGCCGTACGGCGGACGCGTGATTCGTGTCGAAGCGCCGGCCGCCCTGGGCGGGACGGGCACGGTCTCGGCCACCGTGGTGGTCAAGAACATGACGGGCATGCCGCAGACTGTGAAGCTATCGAGCGACTTTGGGGCGATCGCTCCGATTGAGGCCAAGCTCGCCGTCGACGGCGAGCTGCGGGCCGAGCTTTCGGGCGAGCTGACCAAGAGCGGCGAGGGGAAGGTCCGCGTGCGATCGGTCGACGGCGATCACGACGTGGTGCGGCGTATCCGGCTGATCTGCGAGAAGGGTCTGGTCGGCTTCGCGGCCTTTCACGATCAGGAGTACAAGGGCAAGGGCTACCTGTGGAGCCTGCGTCGGCCGGTCGAGGCGAAGCTGGCGGCCAAGCCGGGCAAGGCGCACACGCTGCATCTGCTATGGGGCTCGAAGAACGACAAGCGGGCCGGTGTGGTCACCGTGGGGGGCAAGGCGCACAAGGTGACGCGGGAGGGCTACGACGGCTTCGAGTGGGTCAAGCTGCCGGTCCCGGCCGAGCTGGTCAAGGACGGGACGGTGCACGTCCGCGTCGTGCCGTATGAGAAGGCCGGCAAGCCCGCATTCATCAGCGAGATGCGGCTGACGTGTCCGTGAGGGACGGGCGATCGTGTCGAGCCGCACTGGTTCCTTCGGCCTATCCCTGGCGAAGCGGGGTCCCCGTGCGGTCTTCGCGCGTCGCGGAGGCCCACCTCTGAACCTCGGGCGGACTCGACCTCGCTGAGGACCCGGCTTCGCCATGGCCACGCCGCGAAAGCCAGCGGGGCTCGGAGGCTCTCAATCGCAACGCTCTTTGACAGTGGCGTCACTGTCGGCGCTGCGGCTCTGAGGGTAGACCTGCTCTGTCAGCGGGGCAGAACGACTGCGACGCGGGCCGCCCGCTACACCCCGCAATACGCGCTGAAACCGCCGTCGATCGGGATGACCGAGCCGTGCACGAATTTCGAGGCCGGGCTTAGCAGCCAGAGCACGGTGCCGAGCAGGTCCTCCGGGTCGCCGTAGCGGCCCATCGGCGTGTGGTCGATGATCTGCTGGCCGCGTGGCGTGGGCTCGCCGGTCTTCTCGTCGGTCAGGAGGAAGCGGTTCTGTTCGGTCAGGAAGAAGCCGGGCGCGATCGCGTTGACGCGGATCTCTTTCGAGTAGTTCTGCGACATGTGCACGGCCAGCCACATGGTGAAGCTGCTGACACCGGCCTTGGCCGCACTGTAGGCCAGGACCTTGGTCAGCGGCTTGAAGGCCGACATGCTCGAGAGGTTCAGGATGTTGCCCCGCCCCTTATCGGCCATCAGCTTGCCGAAGACCTGGCTCGGCAGGACGGTGCCGACGATGTTCAGATTGAACACCCATTGCAGGGCGTCGGCGGGCAGGTCGAAGAAGCTGAGGTCGGGCCCCGTGGTGGCCTCTTTCTTGTTGCCGCCGGCGCCGTTGACGAGCACGTCGACCGTGCCGTAGGCGTCGACGACCTTCTTGCAGCACGGTTCGATGCTGGCCTTGTCGAGTACGTCGCACTTGACGGCCATCGCCTCGCCGCCGGCGCTCTTGATCTCGTCGACGACCTCTTGGGCCTTGTCCTCGAACAGGTCGAGCACGGCGATCGTCGCGCCGTGGGCCGCGAGCATCTTGGCCATCGCCCCGCAGAGAATGCCGCCGCCGCCCGTGATGGCGATGACCTGTCCGGTGATGTCGAAGTCGTTCGTGATGGTTGCCATGTTGCCTCCCGTCTAGCGCCGGGTTCGGGGCCGGCGCGTGTGTTGCTCCAGTTCGTCTCACCCGTCTTGTGTGGCCCAGTCGCCCTCGACTGGGTCGTTTCGCCATGCACAGCCGAGGGCGGTTGTGCTACCTCGTTCTGCCCTCATGTCGGCCGTTCAACTCGTCACGAACGGGCTCATATGCCGGCCGATGTGCCGGACGAGCGCGTCGTAGTGGGCCTCCTCGTTCGCATTCAACGAGGCCAAAATGCGGTCGCGAAACCGCATCGAGCCGTCGTCACTCCTGGCCGTCAGCACCGACCCGAAGGCCACGTGAAGAACCTGGCGCGGATCGTCCTGATCAAGCAGGCCGGCCATCTCGCCCTCGCTTAGCTCCTCGGGCTTGGGCACGTTGGCCAGGTCGGCCGAGACGTGGTACGTGGCGCGATCCTGCTCGAAGCGTTCGTGCGAGAATGCGTAGATCTCCCGGAACAGGTCGGGCGCGACCTTGCCGATCACGCGGAGGGCTTCCAGGTAGCTTGTACCGGCGGTCTTGACGTGCACCAGCCCACCGGCATGCTTGGCGGCGATGGGGTAGACGCTGAACTTATCGCTGCCCGAGTGGATGCTGAGCTTATAGGGCCCGCAGTAGCGCGCGACCACGGCGTGGCGGCGCATGGCCTCGTCCAGCTTGCCCAGATCGCCGCGATAGTCGACGCCCTTTTCGAACGCGCCGAGGAACCGGGGCGCGAGGCTCACGAGGTTCGGCACACCCAGCCGCTTCAGCTCCGTCGCGACGAAGAAGTGCTCGAACACGCGGGTGGGCGAGGCCGTCTCATCCACCGAGACCTCGATCTCGAACGGCCGGTCGCCCATGACCCCGGCGATATGTCGCGCCATGGCGACCGTGTGGGCGATCGCCTGGCCATATTTGCAGGCGGCTCGCATCAGGTCGTCGGGCGTCTCGCTGACCAGGTCCACGTCGTCGCCGAGGTCGTAGGTGACGCCGACGTACTTGTGCCACATGGCATCGGAGTCGGTTTCGAGCGCCTCCCACGGCAGGGCGTCGTATTTGGCCATCAGGTCCGGCGTGTCGTCCTGGTCGGCCTGGTCGTCGACGTGGTCACCGGGGTCGATGGTGAACATCGTGAAGCCGGCCGCGGCCGCGCTGTCGACGTCCTCGAAGGTCTTGAGGTGGTCGGCGTCGGCGCCCCACGGATCGCGATAGCCCTCTTGAAGGACGGCCCAGGTCGCGGCGTTCATGACCTGCTGGTTGGTGCGTTCGGTGCGGGCCAGCTCGCGGGCGCTCTGCTGGGCGATGATCAGCCCGATGCCGCCGCCGTAGCGCCTGGCGGCGCGGATGTGTCCGGGGCCGGCCAGACCCAAGCGGTCGCCGGCTCCGAAGGAGGGCCTGGTCCCGAGCGTCTGCGGATTGGCGAACGGCAAGCACTCGCGGAGCCATGCGGCCAGGTCGGGCGTCATCTCGCAGACGGCGGCCTTGACGGCTTCGCCGGCGACGGTACCCGTCTTGCAGGTCAGGGGCTCGACGGGCGGGGCGGACGCCTCGGTCTCGCGCTGCACGACCAGGGCTCGCTTGCCCTGGCCGGTTCGGGCCAGACAGATCCATCGACCGCCGACGAAGACGCTCGACTGTGGGTAGACGCGGGCGTCGACGAGCCCACCGAGGGCGGCGGCCAGGGACGCGGCCGTCTCGTCCTCGAGCGGCGGGGAGACCTCCGTGTCGTTGAAGTAGTCGTCCAAGATGCTCATGCCATACTCCGTTGGGCCGCGGCTTTCGGCGTTCGCATCCGCGGCGTTGATCCCGTCGGGCAGCGGTGGGGCGCTTACAGGTTCGCGACGAAGTTCTCGACGAACTTGCGGGCCTGGACCGCCTCGACCTGGAGTTCCTCGGTCGTGCCGCGGTCGAGCGTCTCGATCACGAGCGGGCCGCGCTTGAACCCGCCCTGGACGAGCTTCTTCATGACGGCGGGGAAGTCGACCTGACCGGTGCCGGGCGTGACCATCACGTCCTTCCGACGCTTGCCCTTGGCAGGTTTGAAGTCCTTCACGCACATGCCCGTGACGATGCCGGCGACGGTGGGCGCGTCCTTGACCGGGTCGAGCTCGCCCTCGGAGTAGTAGTAGATGTTGCCCGGGTCGTACCAGAGCCGGAAGTTCTCATGGCCGACGCGCTCGATGCTCTTGCGACACTGGGGGCCGGTGGCGTTCGAGCCGCCGTGCGGCTTGAGGGCGATCTCGAGCTTCTTGCCGACCGCGTAGTCGCAGCAGGCCTTGATCGCGCCGTAGTAGACCTTCTGATGTTCGGCATTGTCGCCCACCCCGCCCATCAGCAGCGAGGCCGCGCCGACGATCGCGCATGCATCGATGAGCTGGCGAAGGTCCTGTTCGGCGTGCTTCGGGTCCGACAGCCGGATGCCGCCTCCATACACGGATGCGACGCAGAGCTTGCGTTGCTTGACCTCGTCGCGGATCTTGGCGGCCTCGTCCTTCGTGGTGCCGCGATGGATGACCAGCCGGGCCTTGGTGTTGGTCGTCATCAGGCCGACGTGCTTGAAGCCGGCCTTGGCGATCTCGTCAAGGGCCGCTCGATAGTCGAGCTTGCTCCACGGTCGGGTGTAGATGCCGATCTGCCATCGCTCCTTATCGGCCGCGGCGGCCAGGGCCTGTCCGGCCGGGCAGAGCAGGGCGCCCGCGGCGCCGGCGTGTACGGTCTGCTGGAGGAAACCTCGTCGTGTCAGTGTCGTGGTCATGGTCGTTCACTCCTTCCGGGCCTGTTCTGTCGGTCCGGTCGTCTCGGGATTGGTGCTCGGATGCGTGAGAATAGCCCGGATGGGCCGAGGGTTCAATTGCCGGACGGATCGGCTATGCTGTGGGGCACCGCCAACGAGCGATCCCCCATGCGAATCAGGAGTTCTCGACCATGAAGGCGCTGACCTGGCCGTCCGCAATGTGCATCCTGTCTCTTGTCCATGTCTCGCACGCCGCCGGTGGGACCGGCCGGTCGCATGTGACCGTTCGGTGCGATCACACGTTGAGCGAGCACGGCTCGACGATGGCCACCGCCTACGCGATGTCCAACAAGATCGTCACGCTCGGCGACAAGACGTACGTGGCCTGGTTGGATACGAAGTCGACGACGCGCGTTCGTGTGCTCGACCGTACCACCTGCAAGCCGATTCGAACGGTCGAGCTGGGGCGCGGCAAGGACAACCACGGCGGTCCGGCGTTGACGGCCGATGCCGACGGGAACCTGCACATCGTCTTCGGCCCGCACCACGGGCCGTTCCAGTATCGTCACACCACCAGGCCCGGCGATATGGAGAGCTGGTCGCCGGTCACGAAGTTCGGCGTCAAGTGCACGTATCCGAGTCTGGTCTGCGCGCCGGACGGCACACTGCACCTGACGTGTCGCGGCGGCAACGCACCGTTCAAACTGCACTACTACCGTAAGCCGAAGGGCGGTGCCTGGACCGGACCCATCACGCTCGTCGAGGCGGGCGTGCCCGACGGCTACACGCAGTACGGCAACCCGCTGGCCGTGGCGTCGGACGGCACGCTGCACCTGGGCTTCCACGTCTACGACTTCCATCCCAAAGGCGGCAAATCAGCCGGGTACATGGCGAGCACCGACGGGGGCACGACCTGGACCGACAGCAACGGCCGCAAGCTCGACGTCCCCCTGACACCCAAGACGGCCGAGCTGATCGAGGCCGGCCCCGAGCTCGACATGCGCGTCGGCAACATCGCCCTTGACGCCAAGGGCCGACCGTGGCTGCCGGTGATCCACATGGACCGTCCGCCGTTCTGGATCACGCTCTGGCATCACGACGGCGCGGCGTGGCGGGCCACGCCGCTGAGGCCGTGGATCGACAAGGCCGTCGGCCAGGGCCAACACGCCTACGGCGCGACGATGACGTTCGGCCGTGACGGGACGATGTACCTTGCGCTGGCCTTGATGGCCAAGGGGGAGATCTGGGGCGACATCAGCAGCGAGATCGCGCTGCTGGTCTCGACCGACGGCGGCAAGACGTTCACGGGCCGGATGATCTCGCCGCCCGATCCCACGATACCCAACTGGCTGCCCAGCCTCGAACGCCCGACGGGGCATCATGATGTCGACGTGCCGTGGCTGATGTACACCCACGGCCATCGGCGCAGCACGCGTCCGCCGGGGTACGTCACCGAGGTGCGGCTGCTCATGTTGGGTCGTCGCGAGGCTCAGGCCGAGGCGCAGGCCGTCCGCATCGGCGGCGTCGTGCTGAAGTGGACGGCGAAGGATCGCGAGCTGAGCTACCGTCGGCTCGAACCGATGATCCGCGAGGCCGCCCGGGGCGGTGCGAAGATCGTGCTAACGACCGAGTCGTGCCTCGATGGGTATGCGATTCGCGACAAGAAGATGCCGATCGAGGCGTTCCGCGCCCTGGCCGAGGAGATCCCGGGCGGTGCGTACGCCAAGCGGTTCGGCGGTCTGGCCGATGAGCTGGACATCCACCTCGTCGTCGGGTTGCTGCGGCGGATGGACGAGACGACCTACAACAGCGCGGCCGTCTTCGGGCCCGACGGTGGGCTGATCGGCGTGTACCACAAGCAGCACCTCGGCCATGAGAAGGTCCGCAACACGGCCGGCGACGCGTGCCCGGTGTTAGAGACACCCTACGGCAAGATGGGCGTGATGATCTGTGCCGATCGGCGGTATCCGGAGGTCACCGAGGGCCTGGTGGCTAGCGGGGCGGAGTTCATCCTCGTGCCTTCGGGCGGCATGTGGGGCCCGGCCAAGAACGACCATCACGTGCAGGCGCGATCCCGCGAGGGCAAGCTGCCGATCGTCTTCGTACATCCGATCGAGTGGCTCGTGACGGGGCCGGACGGGACGATCTGGGACCGCGACTTTCGCGGTCACACGATGGATACGAAGAGGGACGACCTCGAGTCGATCCGCGATCCGAAGGGCGTGTTCCTGTTCGATCTACCGGTGATGCGGCGGTAGGCGCGCGGCAACGGCGCTGCGGCGTTGGTGTTGCGTATCCTGGTGGGGTGTTGACCGTGGTTAGTGCGCCTTCGCCTTGGCGCGTTTGGCGAGCGTTTGCTTCACTTCGCCGACCAGGTAGAACGATCCGGTTACACAGACGAGGTCGTCTCGGTCGACGGCGTGGCTGGCGATGTTGAGGGCGTCGTCCACGTCCTTGGCGACCTGGGCCATCTTGCCGCTGATCTCGCCGAACTGGGCTGCCAGATCGTGCGGGTCGCGCGATCGCGGCGATGCCGTGCCGACGAAGATGACCTTGTCGGCGCCGTACTGGATCTGGCGGAGCATGCCGTCCACGTCCTTGTCGGCCTGGCAACCGAAGACGAGCACCATGCTGTCGTACGAGATGTTCTGGCCGATCGCGCGGATCAGGGCCTCGACGCTCGAGGCGTTGTGCGCGCCGTCGACGAGGATGCGCGGCTCTTCGCTGACCAACTCCATGCGTCCGGGTATGCGGACGCGGGCCAGACCTTCGATGGCCTTCTGATCGTCGATGTCGAAACCGCGTTCCTTGAGCGCGTCGACCAGGCCCAGGGCGACGCCGCAGTTGATGGCCTGGTGCTCGCCCAGCAGCGGCACGTGCAGGTGCTCGAACCGGCTGGCCTGGGTGGTCAGGCACACGCGGGTATGGGGGCCCAGCGGACGGCTGCTCTCAAATCGATAGCTGAACTCGATGTCCTCACCCGTGAAACGCAGCGGGACGCGGTTCTTCGTGGCCATCCGCTTCAGCACACGCTTGACCTCGGGCTCCTGCGGTGCCGAGACCACCGGCACGCCGCTCTTGAAGATGCCCGCCTTCTCCTCGGCGATCTTGCCCAGCGAGCTGCCGAGCTGAGCGGTGTGGTCGAAGCTGATGCTGGTGATGCCGCAAACGGCCGGCTTGATGACGTTGGTCGAGTCGAGCCTGCCGCCGAGGCCTGTCTCGATGACGGCGACATCGACCTTCTTGACCACGAAATGCATCCACGCGGCCGCGGTCATGATCTCGAAGAAGGTGGGGGAATCCTTGCCCAGCCGTTTGACCGCGGGGGCGATCTTGGCGATGATCCGCGTCATCTCGCTCTCGGCGATCATCTGCCCGTTGACGGTGATCCGCTCGCGGAGATCGATCAGGTGGGGCGAGGTATAGAGCCCGACCGTGTAACCGCAGCCCTGGAGCATATTTGCCACCATGGCCGCCGTCGAGCCCTTGCCTTTGGTGCCCGCGATGTGCACGGCACGGAGCTTCTTGTGGGGATCGCCTACGGCCTTGAGAAGCCGGTTCATGCGGGCCAGGCTGAAGTTCGTGTGGTTATAGCCGACACGAGACTGCTTCTCGTAGTCTGTCACGGAATTGACGAAATTCAGCGCGGAACGGTACGTGCGAATCGTACCATTCCGGCGTGTGGAGCTTTTCGGGGACGCTTTCCGCGTAGCCGTCGTCTTTCGGGAAGCTTTCACTCGTGCCATGGCGAGCATTCTAATTGGTTAGCTTCTTACAGTCAATAGGTTATCCGGGCTCAGAGCCCGTCCCAACAGGCGGGCTTTGCCGGATAGCAAATATTAACATATTGCAGTGGAATGGTTTACGATCGTTCTTGGTTTTGGGGTTCCACCTAAGCGCCCGAGTTGTCAGACCCTGTCGGGTCAGGCTGGAACGCGGCCGGCATAAGATGGCACGCGCCCGATAGGCGGTCCTGCCGTTCGACTTGGGGCCCGCAGAGGAATCGATGGCGTTGAATGGCATAGCTTTTTATATAGCAATACTTTATGGCCTTCCATCTTCCGCAGCGGCCTTGAAGCCGGCCCCATCGCCGGTCGGGACCACGCCCGAGACGGCGACCCAGCCGGGACGGCCAGGGTCCCCCGCCCTCGAGCCGTTGACGCAGCCTGACGACCATCCCGTACTGGTCGCTACGCGGGACCACACCCGGCGGGTCGATGAAGCCGGGCTGTACGTCTTGCTCGATCATGCTAAGCAACTTGCGCCAACTACGGCGGTCGACGAATCCGTGGCCGTGCGACGCGCGGATCTGTTGCGCCATCCGGAGGACTACCGCGGGCGCCTTGTGCGGGTCCGCGCCAAGTATGCCGAGACGGTGTCGTTCATGCCCTCCAATCGTCGGCGTTACGGGGCTACGGCCTATTCGACGCTGGCATGGGAACGTGGTAGCCTTGAGGCCGTCGAGATGATCAGCGTCGCTGATCCCGGCGAGCTGCGTCGCGGTGCGAACGTTGTCCTGGCCGGCTACTTCCTCAAGGTCCGCAGGGACGAGGCGCGGGTTCAGGACGCCAACGACGGGCCGAGGCACGTGGACGTGCCCGTCATCGTCGGGCCGGGCGTGGTCGTCGAGCCGACCGAGCCGATGGACCTCGGCGGCGGCCTGGCGTGGATGGCGATGCTGGTCGGCGTGATCTTGCTGGCGGGCTTCTGGATCGTGGTCAGGCGCTGGGCGCGCGGCCAGGCGTCGCGTCGGACCGCGGGCCGGGCACGAGGAGAGGTGCCCGTAGAGTCGACGGCTCACCACGACGAGGACACCGAACCGATCGACCTGGCGGCTCTCCAGGAGGCGGCCCAAGAGACACGGGGGGCGACCGGTGCGCCGGCTCCTCAGCGGGACATGCCGGTGTGTCCGTCGTGCGGGGTCTCGTGCCGGAGGGCGGCCCGCTTCTGCGACCAGTGCGGGGCGGCGCTGAAGTCCGGGCAGGGATCCAACCAGGGATCTTCCGAGGCAAAGGAGTAGATCGAGAACGATGAACGAGCCGGACCAGGTGCGGACCGTTGAGGTGTCGCTGGGCGAGAGGAGCTATCCGATCATCATCGGCAGCGGCGTGCTCGACTCGCTCGGGCAGCGCCTGGCCGAGCTGTGTCCGTCGCCGAGGGCGGCCGTGATCAGCGACGACAACGTCGCGCCGCACTACGCGGAGAGGGTCTTGAGCTCGCTGACGGGAGCCGGCTACACGACGAGCCTCATGGTGGTCCGTGCCGGCGAGCAGAGCAAGTCCCTGGCGATGGCGTCGGGGCTGTACGGCGACCTGGCGAAGGCGGGCATCGAGCGGTCGTCGCCGTTGGTCTCGCTCGGTGGCGGCATGGTCGGTGATCTGACGGGCTTCATCGCGGCCACGTGGCTCCGCGGGGTGCCGTTCGTGCAGGTGCCGACGACCGTGGAGGCCGACGTCGACGCCTCGGTCGGCGGTAAGACCGCGGTCAATCACGATGCGGGCAAGAACCTCATCGGGGCGTTCCATCAGCCCAGGATGGTGCTGATCGACACGGCCACGCTGTCGACGCTGGACGTGCGCGACCACCGCGCGGGCCTGGCCGAAAGCGTCAAGCATGGGGTCATACGCGATGCGGCGTTTTTCACGTGGCAGGAGGAGCATGCCGGCGAGATCCTGCTGCGCGACGAGACCGTCCTGGCCGAGCTGATCGAGCGCAACTGCCGCATCAAGGCCGATGTGGTTTGCGCGGACGAACGCGAGGCCGGCCTGCGAGCGATCCTCAACTTCGGTCACACTATCGGACACGCCATCGAGTCGGAGCACGGGTACGCCCTGCGTCATGGCGAGTGCGTGGCGCTCGGGATGATCGCCGCGAACGACATTGCCGTGCGGCGTGGGATGATCGATCAGGAGGGTGTCGCCGATCGCGTCACGACGCTTCTCAAGAAGCTGGGCCTACCGACGAGGCTGAAGGCGATGACCGACCTCGATTCCCAGCGTGAGTACATGATGAAGGACAAGAAGGTGGCGGACGGCAAGCTGCGGTTCGTGCTGCCGACGCGGCTCGGCGAGGTGGTCATCACCGCGGACGTGACGTGGGACGAGATCGCCCGGTCGTATGACGCGATTGCGCCGGCCTAACGCCCCGGGCGAGGTCGGGCAGGTGGCTCTCAGGGGTTCTAGCTGGGCTTGGACGTATCGAGGCGGTTGGGGGCGAACACCGGCTGGTCTATATCCTGAAGGCGGCCTGGTGATTTGATTCTGGCGTGTCTTGAAGTCTTGAGGTTGTTTCGGATAGGATACGCCTGGGCCATGGGGAAGGAGCGGCCGTCCTTCAAGGTGGGGCACAGCTACACTTCTCCAGAGGGTCTCCGCGCGGTGCCTCGCGCGGGTTGAGCGTTCTGTCGGCATCGTGTCACGAAGGAGCGGAGCAATGGGGAGATGGTTGTGGGGTCTGTGCCTTGTGACCGCCTTGGTGGCCGGCAGCGATGCCGCGCGGGCGGACTACTACGACACCTTTGACGACGGCTGGTTCGAGCGGGATCCAAACGACCCGGCCTACGACGCCAACGATCCGGCCTGGACCGACCCGAACAATGCGGTCACCTGGGACAGCGATAACCCGGACTGGACCATCATGGAGGAGGTCGGGGACACGTTCCAGGCCGGCGTCGACGACGGCTGGCTGCGTCTGTGGGCGGCCTCGTCCCTGCTGCCCTATACGTTTATCGGGGCGCGGGTGGAGGACGGCAACGTGGATCCAAACACGAGCTGTGCCTACTACGACGATAGCGGACCGCACTACTACCTGGTGCGAGCGAAGAACGCGTTAGGTGGGGACAAGGGCGAGATCGTGGTGCTCATGCACGGGAACTTCATGTCGTGGGAGACCCACGCCCTGAGCCATGAGCTGGACGGAAGCAAACAGATGACCATCGCCAGCGTGACGGGCACCTTGTGGAAGCAGAGGGGCGGCGTGAGCATGGCCCACCTCGATGTGACGAGCGGATGCTGGTACGTCATTCAGTGGGACGGGGACGGCGATCCGAACCACAGCTTCGTCAAAGCGGCCGCCTGGAACGGCGGGAAGTACGACTGGGACGGCGTCTGGGATATTGATCTCCATGTGCTGACCGCATGGGATCCGAACGTCTACGGGCCTGACGGACTGTACTATTGGGGCGAAGGGGTCAACGGGCCGGCCACGACCGGCAGCCACTGGAACGACAGTCCGGACCTGTGCGACGCATCGTTCGATCAGGTCGAGTGCCGCTGGGGCACGTTCACGAACGTCGGTCGCTCGTTGGAGCTGATCC
>CAZUQM010000030.1:0-86657 GCA_964622545.1 uncultured Planctomycetales bacterium
TCGAAGACCTCGTTCGGCTCGATGCGGGTCATGCAGCGATGATCGGTCGTACACCGCCGCTTCATGCACGGCCCGCAATCGACCTCGGTGATCAGCTTGCGCTCCTCGGCGTACCCGGTCTCCGTCCACGCCGGATCGGTCGGCCCGAAAACCGTTACCGTCGGCGTCCCGAAGGCGCATCCAAAATGACGGGGACCCGTGTCGTTGGTCAGCAGCAGACTCGCTCGTCGGATCAAGGCCTTGAGCTGCCGCAGCGGCAGGACGGGATCGGTCAGGAAGACGGCCGGGTGACGCATCTCATGGCGGATGGTGTGGGCGATCTCGATCTCTTTCGGTCCGCACGGCACGACGACCCGCGCGGCGAACGACTCGACCAGCCGGTCGGCGACCGCGGCGAAACGTTCCGGCGGCCAGCACTTGGCCGAACCGAACGCCGCGCCCGAGTTGATCACGACCAGCGGCTTGCCGTCGCCGATGCCGTGTTGCGAGCAGAGCTGGTCGATCGCCGCCTCGTCCTCGGGTTCGGTGAACAGCTCGAGACGGTCGTAGTCCGGCCGGCAGCCGAGGTAGTCGGCGATCGCCCCGTAGTAGCGAACCATGCTGACGGGGACGTACTTGCCCTTGACGCGGTGGGCCTTGAGCCGATCGGTCAACAGCATGCCGCGCCCGTCACGGTCATAGCCGATCCGGCGGGGCGCCTTGATCAGCGACGACAACAGGCCGGACCGGAAGGAGTTCGTCAGCAGGACGGCCGCATCGAAGCGGCGCTTGCGGAGCTCGCCCACCAGACCCAGGAAGCTCCGCTGGCGGGCGCGACGGTTCTTGCCGCCAGGCCAAAAGACCAGCTCGTCGGCCCAGTCGCCGCCGGCCAGGAGGTCGCTGACGTAAGGCTTGAGCAGGAAGGTCATGTGCGTGTCGGCGAAGCCCTTCCGCAGCGCGCGCAGGGCCGGTGTGGCCAGCACGACGTCGCCGACCCAGTTCGGGAGAACGACCAGCATGCGTCGCGGGTCGATCAGTGGGTGCTGTTCCTTGGGATCCGCCATAAATCGTCATTGTAGATGGGCCCCAGGGACGTGACAAGCAGACGGATCGAAGCAACCGGCTCGGCGATCCGCGTGCTTGACGGCGCTCGACATCTGGTCACATGATGTCCGACGAGCCGAGACGGAGGAACCACACCATGAAGGCAGCAGCCATTCGCGAACACGGAGACATCAGCAAGATCACCGTCGAGGAACGGCCTGACCCGGCACCGGACGAGGGGGATGCGATCGTCGAGGTCCGCGCGGCCGGCTTGAACCACCTCGACATCTGGGTCCGCAAGGGTAGGCCCGGCATGGCCCTGTCCATGCCTCACGTCCTCGGCTCCGACGCGGCCGGCGTGGTCGTCGAGCTCGGCCCCGGCACGACCGGCTTTGACGTCGACACCGAGGTGATCATCAACCCGGGGCTCTGGTGCGGCCAATGCGAGTATTGCCTCCGTGGCGAGCAGAGCGTGTGCGTCTCGTACGGCATCCTCGGGATGACGCGCCCGGGCACGTTCGCCGAGCGCGTGGCCGTGCCAGCGGCCAGCCTCCAACCCAAACCGCCCCACCTGAGCTGGGAGGAAGCGGGCGTCCTGTCGTTGGCCCATCTGACGGCCTATCGGATGCTCATGACGCGAGCCGCACTGGCACCCGGCGAGACCGTCCTGATCCACGGCATCGGCGGCGGCGTGGCCGTCGCGGCGCTTCAGATCTGCACCGCCGTCGGCGCCAGGTCGATCGTGACCAGCTCTTCCGACGAGAAGCTCGAGCGCGCCCGGACCCTCGGCGCCACCGACGCGATCAACTACACGGTGGTCAGCGACGTCGCCCAGGCCGTCAAGGACATCACCTCGGGGCGCGGCGCGGACATCGCCTTCGATACCGTGGGGGCAGCGACCTGGCCCGTCGACTTCGACGCCGTCCGGCGCGGAGGCCGGGTGGTCCTCTGCGGTGTCACATCCGGAGCCGTGGCCGAGACCAACCTCCAGAAGCTCTACTGGAGGCAGTTGAGCCTGCTCGGCTCGACGATGGGCTCCTGCGAGGACTACCGGCAACTGATCAACCTGGTGGACCGCTCGGGGATGAAGCCGGTCATCGACAACGTCTGGTCTTTGGACGACGCCCCCAAGGCCACCGAGCGGATGGAAGAAGGCAAGCAATTCGGCAAGATAGGCTTGCGCTTGATTTAGGTCCATCCCAGACCCCTGCTCACCAGATCACCGGGCCGGCTAAGGCCGGACTGGCCGTGCTCAGGCGCGCAGGTCTCTATTTCATAATGCTTTGGATCGAAGTTACGCCGCGGCCGAACGAACGAACCCAATCGAGTAGCCAGTTCAGCACTTGTTCGAAAGAAGGCGAATCGGGCCCTTCAACGGGGCTGCCAGAATGGCAGCCCACCGCAACCTCTGGCGCGGGCATAGGTTGCGAAGGGCGGCGGCAACGGGCAGTCGCCATGATCATAACATACTGCCATAAAAAGCTTTATGCCCTTTTCTGATTCCGCTCTGAATTGCTCACGGCCGCGTTGACACCTGCCGAATCATCTGATATAGTCGCCTCCCGTATGGGGTGAGTCGGACCCTGAGACGACATCCAAAGAGCAGACAGCTCCCATGATATTCGGCTGTTTTTGCCGTGGCGCACTTCCGGATCGGCCTCGTGTTGATCCGGAAGTTTTTTTGCGCCCTGACATCCCATCGCGCCGCAGGTAACATGCCGCTACGATGTGCGACACCCATGATCATACCGACAGGAGCGCGAATCATGCCCGACACGTGCTCCTGCTGCACGTCATCGACAACGTACAACGGTGCGACGAGCACTATCGCTTGACGTTGGCGACGACGGACCAACTCGACGCACAACCCGGCCAGTTCATCCAGCTTCGATGCCGGCGTCTGGCGCCCCCGGACGCGTCGTCAAGCGGCCAAGCCCCTGCCACCGACGGGCGCGTGCCCGATGAGGACCCCCGATGGGCGCGCGGCCCGGTGCTCCTGCCCAGGCCCTTCAGCCTGGCCGGCCTGACGCACACGTCGACCGGCAGCGAGATCGAGCTGATCTACCGCACGGTCGGGCCGGGCACGGGCTGGATGGCCGGCCTGCGAACGGGCGATCGAGTGCAGGCGCTCGGCCCGTTGGGAAACTGCTTCACGCTGCCGCGGCAAGGCCGGCGAGCCTATGTCGTGGGCGGCGGCGTGGGCTTGCCGCCGATGATCTGGTTGGCGAAAGCCCTGCGCGAGGTGGGATGCGACGTGGTCGCCTTCGTCGGCGCGAAGCGTCGTGGGCTGATGGCCCTGACGCTGACGGAACAGACCAGCGCCGATCCCACGGAGCCCGACGACTCCGCCGAGGAGTTCGCCAGGTTCGGCGCGCGGACGGTGCTGACCACCGACGACGGCTCACTCGGCGTGAAGGGACTGGTCAGCGACGCCCTGGCGGCGCATCACCTCGCCCATCCGGCGCCGTCTGAAGACCTGGTCGTCTACACGTGCGGTCCCGAACCGATGATGCGCGCCGTGGCGGCCTGGTGCGACGTGCAGGGCCTGCCCTGCCAGGTGTGCATGGAACGGATGATGGCCTGCGGCATAGGAACGTGCCAGTCGTGCGTGGTCGCGATCCGAAGCACGACACGCCCCGAGGGGTTCGTCTACAAGCTGTGCTGCACCGAGGGGCCTGTCTTCGATGCCCGCGACGTCATGTGGGAGATGCCCGTACCCAAGGCCGCCTACACCCCGCCATACTGATAGATATCCCCCTTCCCTCCTGCTATCGTTCATGCCCTGAATCCAGAACCTGTCGAAGGAGATACGCCCATGCGATCCATCGCCGTCAACGAGACGTTCACGGTGCTCATCCTGGTCCTGGCTGTGGTTTGGATGGCCGGTTCGAGCGCCGCGATGGCCCAGGCCATCCCCCGCCCTGAGCACCCCCGTCCGATGTTCGAGCGGTCTGCCTGGATGAACCTCAACGGCGCATGGCAGTTTGCCTTCAAGGACAAGCCTGAGGGTGATCCGGGCTCCATCCAGTTCGATCAGGCCATCGTCGTGCCGTTCCCGTGGCAGAGCCGGCTCTCGGGCCTCGAGCTCAATAAGGACGGTGTTGGCTGGTATCGGCGTCGCGTCGAAGTGCCGACCGAGTGGAAGGGGCAGCGGGTCTTCCTCCGGTTCGAGGCCGTGGACCAGGAGGCGACGGTCTGGCTCGACGGCAAGCAGATCGGCGAGAACCGGGTGACCTACATCCCGTTCGCCATCGAGATCACCGACCACGTCGCATGGGGCAAGAAGCAAGAGTTGGTGGTCCGCGCGGTCGACTTCAACAGCACCGATTACCCCAAGGGCAAGCAGCACCGATGGTACACCCATACGGCTGGCATCTGGCAGACGGTCTGGCTCGAAGCCCGACCCGCTGCGCACATCGAGCACTTCCAGGTCTATCCGGACATCAAGGCGGGCACGGCGCGGTTCGAGATCGACCTCACCGGCCGGGGTTCGGAACAGGCCGAGGTGGCGATCGCCTCGCCGGACAAGGCCTTCCCCAAGGTCTCGGGCAAGACCGCGCTCGCCGGCGGCAAGGGGCACGTCTCACTGACGGTGAAGGTACCCGAGGCGAAGCTGTGGCATCCGGACAGCCCGCACCTGTACCCGGCCACGTTGACCTGCCGGGCCGGCGGCACGACGGACACCGTGAAGACCTATTTCGGTCTGCGGGAGGTCTCGCGGGCCACGTGGGCGGGCAAGGACTACGAGTACATCCTGCTCAACGGCGAGCCGCTCTACCTGCGGACGGCGCTCGATCAGAGCTTCAACCCCGAGGGCGTCTACACCGCCCCGACCGATGCGTTTCTCCGTCGTGACATGGAGATCGCCAAGGAGGCAGGCCTGAACGGGCTACGGATCCACATCAAGATCGACGAGCCGCGACGGCTCTACTGGGCCGACAAGCTGGGCGTGGTCATCCTGTACGACATTCCCAACATGGGCTCGCATCCGCCGAAGGACGGCAAGCGCTGTAACTGGGAGGACACGTGGCGGGGCGCGATTCGGCGCGATTTTAACCATCCGTGCATCCTGGCCTGGGTGTTGTTTAACGAGACGTGGGGCATCCAGCACGGGCCCGAATGGGACGCCTGGATCGAGGAGCTCTACCACGAGACGAAGAAGCTCGACCCGACGCGGTTGGTCGAGGACAACTCGCCCTGCCGCTACGATCACGTCATCACCGACATCAACAGTTGGCACTTCTACATCAACGACTACCACGACGCGCGGCGGCACATCCGCAACGTGGTCAAACAGACGTATCCCGGCTCGAACTTCAACTACGTCAAGGGCCGCAAGCAGAACACCGAGCCGCTCATCAACAGCGAGTACGGCGGCATCAGCGCCGGCTCGGGCGACGGCGACATCTCGTGGTGCGTCAAGTACCTCACAAACGAGCTGCGCCTCTATCCGAAGATCTGCGGCTACGTCTACACCGAATTGGACGACATCGAGTGGGAGCACAACGGCATCGTCAACTACGATCGCTCCGCCAAGGAGTACGGCTACGAGGCGTGGTGCCCGGACATGACGCTGGCGGACGTCTTCGCGGCCGACTTCATCGGCATGGACATCGAGCCGTGCCCGCGCCGCAAGCCCGGAGGATCGCTGACCGTGCCGCTGAAGTTCAGCCATTACGATCGCCGCAAGGTCGCCCGGGCCAAGCTGATCTGGCGATTGGACGGGATCGATCGATTCGGCGACGCGCACGAGGGCCTCGGCAGCGGCGAGCAGCGCTTCGTGCCCAAGCACTACGACCTGATCGACATGCCGCCGATCAAGGTGACGCTGCCGAGGGAACAGATGATCGCATCGCTCTGGTGCGCCGTCGTCGCCGACGACGGCCGCGTCATGGCCCGGAACTACATCAACGTCGACGTGATCGACAAGCCGCAACCACGTGTCGAGACGCCGGAGCCTCGAACGCTGTTTCTACGTTGGGACCCGATGATGTCCCAGGTGTCCTGGCCGCCGCCGGCCACGCCGCCGGGCGTGATGGGCTTCGAGAAACGCTTCTTCGAGAAGACGGGCGAGATCACCTACCGCATCAGCCTGCCCGACGAGATCCAACCCGAGGCCGTCAAGCGGATGGTCTTCTCGGCCGAGATGGCCGCCCGGGCCGGCGCCCTCAAGTATGACTGGCCCTTCCCGAAGGGCAATCACAACTACCCCCAGACCCAGGAACGCAAGTTCCCATCGGACGTCGAGGTGCTGCTGTGCGGGCAGCGCGTCGCGACGCTCACCCTGCCGGACGACCCGGCCGACGCCCGCGGACCGCTCAGTCACACGGCCATGGTCGATCCGGGCAGCTACGGCTTCCTCCAGCGGATCAAGATCGAGGGCGAAGCCCTGCGCTCCGCGTTGAAGGCATGCGCGGCGTCGGGCGACAAGACGCTCGAGCTGACCCTCCGCGTTCCAGCCGGTGCTAAAAACCAGCACGGGCTGGCCGTGTTCGGCGATCGGCTCGGCCGCTACCCGGTGGACCCGACGCTCATGATACACACGAGGTCGCCGCACGGCGTCAAGCCCGGCCAGGTCGGCAAGGAGGCCACGTGGGATCAGCTCGTCCCGACCGCCGAACAGGGCAAGCCGATGTGGCGGTACACGACCAAGAAGCCGGGCTCGGGTTGGATGCGACCCGGCATGGACGACTCAGGATGGGGGCTCGGCCGCTCCGGTTTCGGCAAGCCGGGCACGCCCGGGGCACGGGTCTTCACGAAGTGGACCACGCCCGACATCTGGCTCCGCAAGGCCTTTACCGTCGAGGATGCGAAAACGACCTCGGCCCTGCTGTTGAGTTGCCATCACGACGAGGACGTCGAGGTGTACCTCAACGGCCACCGCATCCTGAAGCGTCGTGGCTACCTGACGGACTACAAGGTCGAGCTTCTGCCCCGCGAGGCGGTCGGGCATCTGAAGGCCGGCCGTAACGTCCTGGCCGTGCACTGCCATCAGACAGGCGGCGGTCAGTACATCGACGTGGGACTGAGCTTGCTGAAGCAGTAATCGGCACCGACGCTCGGAGCGGCCGACAAGGGGCGATCTCCGTCGATTTCGTGCGGGCACCCCGCGCGCCCCGGCGCGGTCATCGTGTGAGCGAACCACCCCGCCGCGTGAGGTCCGATAGCCCCATCGACCCATAACGAACCAAGACGCGGGACGGCGGGCGACCTTCTATCGGCGGCGCGGGGCGCGCGCCATGACTAGGTCTTGTTTCGGTATCGGTCGTGTTGGCGACATGTCCCCCTCGCGCCCACAAAAAGCAGCCTCAGAAGGCCTTGCCCGTTTGACCCGCCTAGGGTCACTGCCTAGAGTCTGACAAGCCAAGCGAAAGGCAGTCCTGTCTGGGGGGGTCCAGGCGGATTCAGCCTGATCCACAGCCAACGTGCTCGTGCGGCGGAAAGTCGCGCCGCTAAGTCCAAGTGATTCGCCGAAGCCCGAAGGGCCTTTCGACGGGCGGTGTCCGTACGGACCCCACCGCCGAGCAACCATCCAACGAACCCGAAAGCCCTCAGGGGAAGGAGCAGAACGATGCGTATTCACATGGGATTGGGTGTGGCTATCTGTGTGGCCCTGTTGGCCGGCCCTGTCATGGCCGACCTCGACGAGACGATCACGCTATACGACAGCTACGGCTCGAGCCGCGGCGGCGAGTTCCTGGCCACGTACGGTAATCTGGACTTCGAGCCGGTGAGCCTCGGGGAATCGCCGGGCAAGTTCGAGACCTTCTGCGTGGAGAAGAACGAGACGTTCCACTTCAACCGCAGCTACTACGCCGAGTTCAACACGGCCGCCGAGAACGGCGGCGCCGGCGGCCCGAACCCCGATCCGCTGAGCAACGAAACCGCCTACCTGTACCGCCAGTTCATCACCGGCCAGCTCGACGGTTACGTCTATGACACGAGCGGCGGCGCGGGCGGCCGCAGGCAGTCGGCCAACGCGCTGCAGAACGCGATCTGGTATCTCGAGCAGGAGATCGGCAACGCCCACGCCGGACTGAACGCCACCGAGAAGGGCTTGGTCGATCTGTTCCTCGCCGACGCCGACGCCCACAAGACCGACCCGATCGGCACCGTCGGTGTCCTGAACCTCTACCAGAACGCCAACCGGACCGGCTTCAAGCAGGACCAGCTGGTGATGCAGCACGTGCCCGCCCCCGGCGCGGCCGCGATGGGCGTGATCGGCCTGGGTCTCATCGGCTGGACCAGGCGTCGGATGGCCTGATCCGGCAGACGAACGAACGAGAACAAGGGGAAGGACCGTCCCGGCCCGTGGAGCGGCCGCGGCGGTCCTCTCTGCTGCGCCCGGTGCTGGCGGGTGCGATGCCTCCGGCTTAGAGGAAGATCAACATCACCACGATGAACAGCGGCACGAGGATGACGACGCTGTAGACCATGTAGCCGAAGAAGCTGGGCATCTTCACACCCGACTGCTCGGCGATGCTCTTGACCATGAAGTTCGGGCCGTTGCCGATGTACGAGTTGGCGCCCATGAAGACCGCACCCAGCGAGATCGCCACCAGCAGCGGCTCGGCGATCGTCCCGCCCTTGGTGAGCTCGACGAGCTCGGCCGGGTTGGGCCACGTCAGCGACTTGGCCGTCTCGAAGTACACCACGTACGTCGGGGCGTTGTCGAGGAAGCTGCTCAGTATGCCCGTGGCCCAGAAGAAGAACCGCGGACTGGTCAGGTTGTACTCCGGCAGCTTCGGGCCCACGCCGTGCAGGATCTCGATGGGCACCTGCATGCAGACGAAGATGCCGATGAACAGACACGCCACTTCGCCGATGGCCGTGAAGTTGAAGCTGTTGGCCAACCGGATGGCCTGGGGCGTCATCGCCAGCGATAGCCCCGCCAGACCGAGCTGAACCAGCTCCCGCAGCCCCAGACCGTGCAGCAGGTTCGGCACCTCCCAGTCCGTAAACGGGAACTTCTGGCCCGGCACGAGCGTGCCGACGGCGAACACCACGCCCAGCAGCAAGAGAATGTTGAAGCTGCCCCGAAGGCGGAGCGGCTGACGCTGCGTCTCGTCGCGGACGATGTCCTTGATCGTCTCCTTCTTGTACATGTGCGTGTCCCACAGGTAGTAGAACACCAGGACAATCGCGTTGAGGAACAGCCATTCCTTCCACAGGTTGAACGTCCACAAGAAGCTCACGCCCCGCAGATAACCCAGAAACAGCGGCGGGTCGCCGATCGGCAGCAGACAGCCGCCGATGTTGCACGCCAAGAAGATGAACACGATCACCGTGTGCTTGACGTAGTGCCGCTCGCTGTTGGTCTGCAGCAGCGGTCGGATCAGCAGCATGGCCGAGCCCGTCGTGCCGATGAAGCTGGCCAGCAGGGCCCCGATGCCGATGAAGGCCGTGTTCGTGGCCGGGTGGGCCGGCAGGTCGCCGCTCAGACTGATGCCTCCGCTGATGACGTACAAGCTGAACAGCAACACGATGAACGGGATGTAGTCGGCCAGGATGGCGTGGCTCAGCACGACCTTGACCGTCTCGACGCCCGGGGCGGCGCCGTGGAAGCCGAAGTCCCGAAAGTAGTAGTAGCCGACCGTGATCAGCCCCAGCGCCACGGCCACCATCAGCTTGCTGGAGTTCTGCTCCCACCAGTGCTCGGTCTTGTGCAGCAGCGGCAGGATCGCGATACACAGCAGCAGGACGGCAAAGGGCGTGATCCAGATCAGGCTCGGCAGCGGGTGCTCATCGTGGCCGTGCCCGTCCCCGTGGGTCTCGTCGTCGTGTGCCCCGTCGGCGACGGCGTGGCCGGCGGCGTCGGTCTCGTGATCGTGCGCTGCATCCTGGCCGGCAGCGACCTTCTCGGCAGCCGCGTGGGGCTTGTCATGCCCTGACTCCTCAGCCCTTGCCGTGCGACCGCCCCAGGCCGTCAACGCCAGCGCGGTGAGGATCATCAGCGCGAACCGGTTCGGGGAAACGTTCATCGTGGGTTCCTATCCTGTGGTGTTGTGCGTCGGCGTATCGAGTCACCTGTACCATTGCAGCCGGACTGAAACCGAGCTCGCTGACCGCCTCGGTCGATCCCGCCCGCGTCGTGCCCTGGTCCGTCCTGGCTCGCCTCGATGCCCGGTCGGGTCGGAGCGAGCGCCCTTCCCACCCGGTCTTTGGTCCGGCGAGTGGGTCCGGTATTATCGCCGTGCTTGCCAGGCATTCAAGCACGCCGACCGCGAATCCCTGCCCGCTGCTGCCTATATCGACCACCGGGTGCTGTGGCTTCTCAAAAGGCGGGACCATGCGTCGACCGCAGGCCGTCCGGCCGATGCCGGCCGCTCTTGGAACGGTGGCGATGCGTCATGCCCTTTCGGCGCCGGCGGATGGCCTCGCCGCGGCTCGCCGGCCACGAGAAGGAGCACGAGCCCCAGGCCGGGCAGGAGCAGAAGCGTCAGGATCCACGCCAACATGGCCCGCGGCTCGCGCGGACGCAAAAGGATGGAGATGATCGCGATGATGATCACGACCTCTTGGACGATGAGCAGGATGGTCCAGGCCGGGAGCCTCATGTCTGGGTTATCGGACGATCGCGCGTCGCCCCACCATCGCCCATGCACCATCCGTCCGATCAAAGGGGGCGCGTCACATGGCCTCCAAGAGCGCCTGGAACCGGTGGGCAGCCTCTCTGATATCCCCGACCTCCTTGTTCGAGGACGTCAGCACCATCGGGCCGGAGAAGCTGCGGCAGCGCAAGACGGAAATCATCTCCTTGATCTCGGCGTTGCCGAGCCCCAGGGGTTGGGTCGTCCCGTCAAAGGTTGCGTCCTCAAGATCGAGCTGGTCGACATAGCGGTGCAGCCTCTGACGGAAGCTATGTAGGAACGGCTTCTCCCCCATGCGAACGAACTCGGCGGCGCTGAAGGCAAACCGAACGTCCGCGCCCTCGTCGGCCAGGTCCACGAGACCTTTCGAGATCGCCTCGCTGCCCTGTCCGAGGTTGGTAAGCGACACCGCGATGTCCCGCTGGCGGGCCGCCTCGATCTGCTCCCGGGCCGAACGGATGTGCGGTAAGACCACCCGCCGGATGTCCGACTCGGCCATGCGATCGAGCAACCGCTCGAAGCCGTCGACCGGACCGCTGCAGCGTACCGCGGTGACGTCGCCGCCGCCCTCTCGAAGGGCCCGAACCACCGAAGCGAAGTCGCGACCGCTCAGCATATGGACGGGCTGATCGCCGACCCTATCCAGCTCGATCCGGTCGATGCCCGCGGCGTGCAGTCCGCTGATCATCTCCACCACGTTGCCCCCGGCCAGCCTGCTGGACGCGACGAGCTTGAACGACTCCCGACGCAGGCGGTCCCGCCAGATGTCCGCCCGCTGCGAGCGGCAGTCCTCGCAGTGGGGGTTCTCGCAGAGGGCGAAGGTCGGGTCGCGCCGGCCGAGCTCCAGGCAGACGTCGATCATGGCCCGACTGGATAGCAGCCTCACCACGGCGTCGCCGATCCGCCCGATCCGCATCACGCCGCGCTCCCGGAGCAGCCGGTCGAGGCCCAGGAAGTCGCGATGCGGGCCCGGAAAGAGTCGAACCGTGCGAGTGACCTCGCCCTCCGGTGTGCTGAAGGTCACCGTGCGATCCTTCAGATAGGGCAAACGCAACAGCTCCTCCACGGTATGAAGCGTCGTGTTGCGGTCCTGATCGACGCCGATCAGGCAGATGCAGCCGCCCATCTCCGCGATGCGGTGGTACGGCGTGCCCGGTCCGTGGGCGGTCTCGGCCTTGTCGTGGTCGCGGCAGATGGCCTCGGCTTCGGGGCCGATGGCGGCCACCCCGGCGAGCGGATGATGGCTGTGCGCGGCCCGGGGGTCATCGCGGACGACCTCGGTGACCCGCCCCAGCGAACCGAACGTCGGAACGACGAGCGTGCCCTCGTCACCCAGCACCGCCAGCAGCGCATCGACCACCGACCTGGCCCCGCCGACGACGCGACCCAGGCTGCTCAGCGAGCTGTGGACGATGACGCTATCGCCCCGCTTCAGGCCGAGATCACGCAGACCGCGCTCGATCTCCGACTGCTCCATGGTATGTGAGCTCCGTTGACTAGGGGCGAGCAGATTATGAAAGGCCCGGCCGGCCAATGCAACGGGCAGGGAGCGCCGCTCCGAGCAAGCCCCTCCGCTTGCCGGCTCGACTCGCGACACTGTGGTGCCGGTGGTGAAGGTGTCGAGGCCGTCGGCATGGACCTGGAAGGGATGGCACCCCCACCCACCTTCCACACACGGGCAGTCATAGGCGCTCAGCCCGACGGCAGCGTATCGCTGCGCGTCGGGTCAGGCACCTATCAGATGACACTCGAGTAGGTGAACCGGGATCGTGTGGCGCGCCTACTGCGCCGATTTGGATGCGCGACCAGGACGCGATTCTTCCCGTCGGCCGCGAGCGGGCCGCACGATCAGATGACCCATGAGGCCCAACGCCACGCAAAGCCCCATCGCGGCCGAAGCGCACGACACCAACGGTAGACCGAGCCCCACCGGCACCTCGTGGAACTCCCGGGCCTTGACCGTCCACTCGCGGGCAAGGAACACGTCGCCCACACCGAAGACCTCGCGCGTGCCTACGGAAACCCACAGCTTGCCGGGCTCACCCGACGGCACGTAGGCGACCAGGTCGTAGCGCCCGGCATCGGCAAGCTGCACCGTCTGCTCGGCCAGGATCCACGATCGCGTGTTCGTGAAGTGCTCGTGGAAGACCTCGGGATCGTCGACGCCCTCGGTGCTGATGATCACGCCGCCGAGACCGTTGGGGATGTCGAAAGGCAGGTCGACCTCGGGCAGGCCCGGACCGAGGACCGCAACGGCCGGACGGTAGCCCTCCAAGCGGTCGATGACGGGCACGCCGATCTGGACCCACAGCTCCCCGCCTTGCTCGGCCGTGAACGTCTGCCAGAGCCGCGGGGACTCGTCGGTGACCTCGTGGTAGACCACCTGAGAGACCGTGGTGTCGTCGATCTCGAGGGCGCTGTCGGCGTCGACGGCCGAGCCGTCGCTGAACGTCGGACGGTGTGCATGGGCCGACGACCCGCTCGCAAGCACGACCAAGGCGGGAAGGACGACGTTGAACGATCGGTACCGGCTCCGCTGGCTCATGGTCTGGATCTCCTTGACTTGAGGCGTGATCCGACGACGTCAGCGGCCGGGTGCGATCGACGGCTACAGGTCCCTCCGGCGGCCCCGTCGTGCGAACAATGCGACGCTCGCCAGAAGCCCCGTTGCCAGCGGCAGGACCATTCCGGCACCGCTGCCACATCGGAACACGGCCTCGACGTGTGTGTCCTCTTGGATGACGACCCCCGTTGGGTTGTTCGCGTCGACGGTGGCGTAGTTGGCATCGCCGGGCCGGTTCGGATCGTAGATCGCCCAATGGTCGAACGTCCTCTCGGCCACCGGCAAACCCGTCAGGAGGATCTCCGTGCCCGGGAAATAGCCGGCGTGGTTGGGCCAGGCGAGGACCTCGCCCCACGCGTCGTTCACCTCGGTCACCGTCAGCGTCAGGCCGTCGTTGCCGAAACAGACGCGTCGGATCAGCACCTCGCACCAGGCGTCGGAGGCGTAGTCGCCGAAGCCGGCCGTGTGGAGGTTCATCGTCGTCTGACCGGTCAGGCCCACGGCCAGAGCGACCGAGAGATTCGGATCGCCGTCCACGATCAGCGTGCCCGCACCGCCGGACACATCGAAGCGGTAAGTGTGAAAGGCGTCGGTCGTGTTCATCGTCAGGACCGTCGGCGTGGCCGAGCAATCCTCGTTGAGGCTGTTAAAGAGCAGCACGCGGTCCCCGGCGAGCCAGATGGTGTAGACGCGGCCCAGGCCGTCCTGGGCGGTCAACACGAAGCCGGTCCGACAGTCGGCCGCGTTCGTCGATTGAATGACCTGAACGGTGGCCTCCATGCGGAAGTCGCCACGAGCGAAGTCGAAGGCCAGGTCGTCGCGGACGTAGACGTGCGTCCCGGCGTGATCGGTCGGTCCGAGGTGCATCGCGTCCCCGACGAAGGTCGGCGTCGGGGCGCCCGGACTCGTGTAGGCGGTCCAGCCCTGCTGGTCGGGAAGCGATCCGAGCCCCGCATCGAAGAGCCGCCATGGGGGCTCGGCCGATACCTCGATATCAAACGCCCAGCCTGAGTGAACGCCCCAGGGCTGGCCGTTGGCGATCTGCTCGAAGTCACACCACCGGATCGTGTCATAGGGATACCACGTGTCGAGGCAGCCGTACTGCTGGTTCGGCGACTCCCGATAGCCGACCACCGTCACGAAATGGTTGGTGCTGCCGCTGCCGCCGGTGTCCACCAGGAAGACCATGGGCCGGCCGTTGTCGATCTCCTGCGTAAGCACCGCCCAGTTCAGCGACCCGCTCGTCATGCTGTACTTCGTGCAGGTGGGCACGTATTGGGGGTTGCGCTGCCGGGCATACTGCGTGAAAGCCGGGCTGATGTGCGTCGACCAGCTCCAACCGTACTTGTTGTTGACCGAGCTCCAGGAGGTCTTCATGAAGTCGGCGATGCAATCGTGCGGATGCTCATCGCCCGCCGGCGGCTCGGA
The DNA here is from genome assembly GCA_964622545.1 of uncultured Planctomycetales bacterium. Lineage (GTDB taxonomy): Bacteria > Planctomycetota > Phycisphaerae > UBA1845 > JAFGLZ01 > JAFGLZ01. Next base: position 14,605 of record CAZUQM010000030.1, read on the forward strand.
CTTGTCCGGCTGAACCGGACCGCCGTTCTCCTTCGGCAGAGAGTAGTCTTCGTAGTGTCGGGGATTCTCACCACCGCCCTGCGATGCGATGCCCTGGTTGACCTGGCTAGTCTGTGTGGATGCGTCGCCGTCGAAGAGCTCGTCGAAACCGTTGCCGTCGTGGTAGCCCACGACCATGCCCACCGCCGTCGGCCCGCAACCGTGACGCCAGCTATAGCCCGGCACGCCGGGAATCACGACCTGGCTCCCATCGGCCTCGGCGTCTTCGTCGACCTTCGGCAACACGCCGGGAGGCGGTTCGGGCCCCGTCGTGCTCTGCTGTGGATCGTCGTCGACTGGCACTTGCGCATGGGTGGGCGCGACCAGGCAGACCAGGATCGCACACCCCATCAGGGCTGCTATAGAGCGATGCGCACCTTGAACAAGCATGATCCCTCCGGCGGCGACGGTTCAGGACTCCGGCCCTGACGCCTCGTTCTCGTGGGTTGAGGGGACGGCCAATGGCCTCCACAAAGGTGCATTATACCCCCCTACCGTCTCCGGGCTCGTGAGAAATCGGCGGTTGTTCTGTGAGGACTCCGGCACCGGCCGCGCCCCGACCAGGTCGCGTTCTTGGCCGACGCTTGCTTTGCTGCAACCGAGCTCGCTCGGTATCATAGAAACCCTTGGAGCGGTCATCGTGCAATCTCTAAGGCATGTCATGGCGTCGATGCTCGTGACGACCTGTGTGGTCGCGGTCGCCGATGGTGCGCCTCCGACGGCCAAGGAATGGCACGATTGGCTCAGGCCCGAGAGCGAGACCAAGTCCCGCAGGCGAACCGTCCGGGTCACCAAGGAAGGCGACAAGACCAAGGCGGCCAAGAAGACGAAGGCCGCGCCGAGCAAGGCCGGTGCCAAGGCCACGAAGAGCCGAGCCCCTCAGAAGGCCACCCGACCGACGGTCATCCTGAACAACCGGGTCCGCGGCACCCTGCGTCACGGTGATCGAGCCTGGCAAGGCAAGGGCGGCGACCTGGTCAAACCCAGGAGCCTGGCGAACTCGGGCATTCAGTTCCGTCGCGGTTCGTCTACCACGATCACCAAGGAGAAGGAACCCTCTCTGGGCGATCGCTTCCTCCAGGCCTTCCGCGCGATGAACGAGCGGTTGTGGCGGGGCTGGCCCGGTCACAACAAGTCCGACAAGCCCAACCCGACGCCCAAAGTGATCCGCAAGACGCGGATCGTGACCGAGCGTCGATAGACCGCCGCGCGTCTATCCTCCACCGGCCGCGCCGCGATGCCGCCGTCCGTGTCTAGCCGGGCCCAGCGAAACGGGCGGGGTCGCATCCGCCCAGCATGCCACGCCCGCCCGTCGAATCGCGTCGCGCCTTATCCCCAGCCGTCAGTCATCGTCGTCATCATCATCCTGCTTGCCCGTACTGACCCACTCGAGCACTTCCTCGGCCATGGAGTTGGCCAGGTCCTCCGTGCCCGTTCGCAGGGCCTTGGTCGTGCTGAGGGCGTCGGCCCTGGCGACGACATTGCCGCCTGCATTGGCGACCTCGATGCGGGCCACAACGAAGGCCATCCCACCAATCAACTTGCCCGCACCCTTGGTGGAGTAGAACCTGACCGTCGTCCTGATCGTCAGGGTATCACCGCTGCCCGGCTTGATCTTCCCGTCCTCTTTCAGCTCGGCATACTTCTTCTGATACGCGCTCTGCAAGGCCGCACGGATCTCACTGGCCCCCACGCCGTCAGCCTGGACGGTCGCGATCTTGTGCGCCGAGGCGGCCTTGGCCGTCCCAGGGCTTAGCTGCTGGAGCGGAAAGACCTTCGACGAGGCCCCCTTGACCTCGGCAAGCCCTCGTTTGGCCGCGGTGAAGCAACCGCTGCAACACACGAGACTACACACGGATACGGCTGCAACAAGCCTTCTCATTGTCGTCTCCTCCACCAGGTCAGATCCTTGCCATGACGGAACGACCAACAGCCGAGCAACGCGGATGAGTCTGCGTTCGAGGCCGCTTCACGTCAAGCATAATCTCGGGACGAAATAGCGATTCGACCCTGCCCACGATCGACGGTCCGCGCCTGGCATCCGAACACCGAAGGACCCCGCCCACCCTTCTGAAGGCCGCACCAGAACGGGCGATCGAACCTCTCGGCGGCAGGGTCTTGAGCAACACTGGTTTGATGCCATCTGCATTGGTATTCTTGACAACGACATGTCACTCGAGGTGGAAGCCAAACTGGCTGTCGATGAGCATGACCCGCTTCGGGACCGGCTCAGGTCGCTCGGCGCCCGGTCGCTCGGACGGGTGCTCGAGACCAACACGCTCTACGACGACGCCGACAAAAGCCTGTTGGCCGCCGGATCAGGCCTGCGCGTCCGTCGTCACGACGTCCTCGAAGGCGAGGCCCGACCGGACACCCTCACCTACAAGGGGCCCTGCCGACAAGCAGCGATGAAGTCGCGCGAGGAGATCGAGGTCGTCATCGACCGCGCCGACGCCGCCGACGAGCTGCTGCGAGCCCTCGGGTACGAGCCCGTGCTCCTTTTCCAGAAACGCCGCGAGACGTGGTCTTTCAGAGACTGTCACGTCGAGCTCGATGAGGTGCCTTACCTTGGGGCCTATGTCGAGGTCGAGGGACCCGACGAGTCGGCGATCCAGGGCGTGCTCGAGAGGCTCGGTCTAGGCGACCGAGACATCCTGACCACCAGCTACATCGCCCTGCTCATGGACTACTGCCGCCGGCACGATCGGCCCACCAACGCCGTCCTCTTCGAGTCGTAGCTCGCGCGCCGCGCACCCCAACCACCGAGACAGCGACCGCGCGAGTGACAACTTCAGACAAGTTCAATCCGGTTCCTGACAACTCCGCCGCGCACCGCATCTATACTACAGGGGCAGCGGCGACCGGCTGAGCGCCTTCGAAACGGCGCGCCCTGCTCGCCTGCCTGGACAGCCCCATGCGTATCGCTTTGACCTTACTCGTGACGACGTTCCTTGCGGTTGCCTGCGCGACGGCGGCGTCGGCAACCGCGCCCACCACGACATCACAACCCGCCGAGGATGCGCTGCTCTGGGAGGGGCTCCACCTCGAACAGACACTCCGCCAGCCGAAGGCGGCGATCGCCGCCTACGAGCGCGTGCTCTCCTCGTCGGCGGCCTCCCGATCGGCTCGGGCCCGCGCCCTGGTGCGATTCGGCATCTGCCTCGAGCGGATGGGTCGAAGCGAACAGGCCCGCCAGAAGTTCGAGCGCGTCCTCGATAGCTACGCCGACGAGCGGCCGGCCGTGGATCAGGCCTTGCGACGGCTGGCCGCCATCAGCGCGGGCGATCCGGCCGCCCTCATGCCGCCCGAGACGCTGTTCTACGTCGAGATCGTCAGGCCCGGCCTGCAGGCCGAGCGCGTCGCGTCCACCTTGCAAGGCGTCGACGAGTCCGGTCTGCAACGGTTGCTGGCCAAGCTCGGCATCGAACGCGACCTCCGCGCCATTCGAGCCACCTTCACCGAGGCCATGCGCGAGGACATCAACCGCATCGACTCGGTCGCGCTCGGCGTCATCGCCCTAGAATCCTTGCCCGGACGGATCGACGCGAGGTTCCTGCTGGCCCTGCATCCTGGCAAGAGCCTGGCCACCCGAGGCGTCCTGGCGCTCATGGCGCAGTCTGCGGGTCAGGCCGACGGCGCCCACGGCGACGCCAAACTCTGGGCCCTGCCGGACGGGTCCACCGGAACGTTCAGCTTCACCAACCTCAGGGACAGGCCGGGCATCGGCGGCCTGATGCTGCTCGGCAAGGATCGCGACGTCGTGTGCCGTGCGATCGATCGCTGGCGTTCCGGCCAGGCGACCGGAACGCTCTCGGCGTTGCCGGAGTTTCGACGACAGGCCTCGGCCCGACGCCTGGACAGCGCCGTCCTCGTCTATGCCGACGTGCCCCGACTCCTCGCGCGGCTGCGCCAGGACATGAGCGACAAGGACCGGCGACGCTATGAGGCCTCCCGAAGGCTGCTCGACCTCGACGCCATCGAACGCGGGATGGCTCGCGTGGCCCTGCTCGACAACGGGCTGCTGCTCGAGCTGAGCCTGATGTTCAACGACAAGCCCAACCGCTTCTACCGGGCGTTCCGCACACCGCCCTTCGACCGAGACCTCCTGGCGTTCGTCCCCGTCGATGCGGTGGGCGCCCTGCTGCTGTCGATGAGGCCGGGGGCGGACCGGCTGGCGCAGATGGACCTCTTCGTCGAGCAGGTGGAGAGCCTGGGGCGCATCCTGTCCGGTCGGAAAGGTCCGGGCATCGAGAAGGCCGTTCAACTCGTGGAGCGAGCCACCGGACTGAGCATCGCCGAGGACATCGTGCCGAACTGCCGGAGCCTGGCCCTGCTCCTGCCGGAGATAGGCCCGGGGCCGTCCCCGATCACCGACTCGCCCGTCGGCAACCTGGTCGTCGTGGTCCGCGTCGCCGACCCCGACGGGTTCAACCGGCGTATCGAGAAGGCCCTGCTCGAGAGGGTCCGAAAACAAGATCAGCTCCGAGCCGACCGTGACGACAACCCGCAAGCCGTCCCCCCGTCGACCCCCATGGACCGGTTCAGACTGCCCATGGCTCGGATGGCCGACGTCTTCCTGTTCAGCCTGGACAAGTCGTCACTGGAGCAGGTCTTGACGGCGCATCGACACGGGAACGTGATCGACCGTCAAGAGGCCACGCGGGCCATGCTCGCGGACATCCCCCCTTCGGCCAGCAAGCTGCTGATGGTCCGTCCCGACCGGGCCGCCAACGACGTGCGCGCCCTCAGGGATCAACCCCGCTACGACTTCCCCTCGACCGCACCCATCGTGTGTTACACGCTGGAGCAGGCGAGGCAGTTGGCGGTGCGGGTCAAGGTGCCCGACCTGACGGGGCTGATCAACAACGCCATCGAGGCCATCGGAAGCGGGTCACTCCTCGACCCGAGCCCGCCGCCGAACGATGCGAGCGTGGCCGGCCAGCAGCCGGTCGACCCGTGAAGGAACGGCCTCGGGGGCTCCGACCCTAAAGCATGTGTTGTCATACACTAATAGGACATACGTCCCTGTCCGGCTTGCGATCCGTCCGCCCGGGCCGACACGGACGCAACGGGGTGTGTCCTGAAGCGTTCCGGCGTGTCGATTGCGCTAAAGGAGTTCGTAACGAAAGACGATGAATGGCACGGGTGCTAACCCGGCCCGCGCAGGGTTATCGACAACGAACGTCTTATGGGGCCTGCAGATGGCGACAGCCACGACTGAATCGGAAGCTATTGTCAAAAAAGCCCTTGCGGGTCTTGGCGAGATCGCAACGCTCCCCGAGATCACGGTTCGCATCATCGAGACCGTCGAGAACCCCAAGAGCACCGCGCGGGACCTTCACGACATCATCAAGAACGACCCCGCCCTCTCGGCCAAAATCCTCAAGGTCGTGAACTCGGCCTTCTACGGGTTGCCCGGCCAGATCGGCGACATCGATCGGGCGATCGTCTTGCTCGGACTCTCAGCCGTCAAGAACATCGCCATCGCCGCCAGCATCACGAAGCTGTTCAAGGGCAAGCAGCTCACAAAGGAATTCACGGCGAAGGATCTGTGGACCCACTCGCTCGCCGTGGGGGTCGCCAGCCGGATGCTGCACAAGCAGATCCACAAGCAGGGCGGCGACGACATCTTCCTGGCCGGGTTGATCCACGACCTCGGCATCATGGCCATCCGACAGGCCTTCCCCGAGAAGCTCACTGAGGTCGTTGAGCGTGTGGCCACCGGAGAGGAAGAGTTCATCGACGTCGAGCTCGAGATCCTCGGCGCCGATCACCAGGCGTTCGGTGCGGGCCTGGGCGGCAAGTGGAAGTTCCCGCGCCACCTCAAGGCCGTCATGGGCTACCATCACGCCCCCGACCAGGTCTCGGAGGAACACCGCATCCTCGTTCGGCTCGTGCAACTGGCCGACATCATCTGCTGCAAGTCGAAGCTCGGCTTCCACCTGACCAGCCGGAACACCGCGCTATCCGCCGAGCACATCGTCAGCGTCGGTCTCAACTCCGACCAGGTGGCCGCGGTGATCAAGGAGTTGCCCGAGAAGCTCTCCGAAGCCGAGATCATGATGAACGGCTAGCTCTCCCCGCCGCACGCATCTTCCACGCAACACTCAGCCACAGGCCCGGCGTGCTCCTGGCCCATGCGCCGATCAGCCGCTACAGTGCTCGCCATGTCCGACGGACCCGAAGACCGCAGGACCGACGCGGAGTTGATGGCGGCCGTGGCCGACGACGATCGGCAGGCCTTCGCAGCCTTGATGCGTCGTCATCAAGCCCTGGTCATGGGCCTTGCTCGTCGCTACCTCGGGGCTTGGGACCTGGCCGAGGACGTCACGCAGGAGACCTTCCTACGCGTCTACAGAGCGGCACCCAAGTATCGCCCGACGGCCCGCTTCACGACCTGGCTCTGTCAGATCGCCGTCAACCTCTGTCGAGACGTCGCCCGCAAGCGGCGGGACGACCATCGTTCCTCCGGTGAGACGCCCGAACTGTCCGTCGTCCCCGCGCCCGACGGTCCGGACCAGGACGAGCGCACCCGCGCCGTTCGCCGTGCCGTCGACGCCCTGCCTGACCGTCAACGCATGGCCGTGGTCCTGCACCGTTATGTCGGCCTGTCACACGCCGAGATCGCCGAGATCACCGGATGGACCGTCTCGGCCGTCGAATCGTGCCTGGTGCGAGCCTACGCGGCCCTGCGGACCTCGCTGGCCGGTTTTTCAGAATCGTAAGATTCCACCGCAGGGCCCATGGCCCGGCCCCGTTTAACGCGATAGGAGACGCATCGAATGGTCTGTCCGAACGAATCCGACCTGATCCGCTGGGTAGCCGACGAGCTGGCCCCCGACGAAGCGGCCTCGGTGCAGGCCCACATCGACGCTTGCCCCGCATGCCGCGGGCGTGCCGACGCGCTGCAAGAGACCTGGGCGGTGATGGATTTGTGGCGCGTCGATAGCACCGGTCATGATGTCACCGCCGACGTCCTGTCCCGCATCGAGGGCGAGCGGATTGCGGCGACATCCGCATCCTATTGGGCGCCATGGCGATGGTCAATCCCAGCCCGAGCGGCCGCCTGCTTCATCCTGGCCGCGACGCTGGGCTGGGGAGCCGGGCAGCTCTGGCCTTCACCCTCAGCCCCGCAACTCGTAGACAGCAGCCAAACCGACGCCCCCGTCTCGACCGAGGACGTCGCCAATGCCCTCGGCCTCGAGGCGCTCAACGGCGGCACGCCGGTCGGCATGGCCGCCTCACTGCTCGAGCCCGAGACCGAATCGACCGACGAACCCACTCCCCTGGAGGATCAAGAATGAGTCGCCAGACCAACCTGGCCATCGCCCTGGTCGCGCTCGTGATCGGCCTGACCACGTTCGCGCTGACACGGTCCGGTCTCGGACAGGCCCCGGTCGCCGAGCGACAGGCCCCGGCCGGCGACACGCAAGATCCTCCATGCACCACGTGTGGCCCGCAGGCGAGGCGCTACTGCGCGGTGGATCGATGGCTGTCCGTCACACCCGCTCAACGTGAGCAGATTCAGCGGCTCGACCCGGACTTCTACGCCGACGTCGTGTCGCAGCGGGAGAAGCTCGCCGACGAGCGTGACAGCCTCGCCGCCCTCCTGGAGGACCCCGAGGCGACCAGCGAGGAGATCACCCAACAGGTCGAGCGATCCATCGAGCTCGGCAACGAACTCGAACGGCGCGTCACCAAGCATCTGCTGCTGCTGCGCAAGATCCTGACGGCCGACCAGCAGAAACGCCTCTTCGGCCTGGCCGCATCCGGCGTTCGCCAGCGGATGGCCTGGTGCGGTCGCGGCTGCGGACGCCATGGCGGGGACGGCATGCGACGAGGCCAAGGCGTGGGAGGTGGCCGCGGCGCGGTCCGAGGACAAGGCAGAGACCAGCCCAGGCGGGAGTTCGGCGCCGGCCCAGGACCGAGACAGGGTCGCGGTCCCGGTCGAGGACAAGGCAACGGCGGGCCCGCGCATCGCCGTTCGGGCCCCGGTTGTGAAGGCTGTGCAGACGATGGCCGCGGTTCACGCGGATCCAATCCAAGCTAGACATGGCGGTGGAACGCTCCGCCGCCCAGACGTGATGCCCGGTCCGACCCGCCACGGCGTCGTGACGGACACAAGGCTCGGGCGAACCAGGGATTCAGATTGAGGAAGGTGTAACCATGAAACATCGACGTGGTGTGATCGGGCTCGTCGTGGCAGCGTGCGCCGTGATGGCCGGCTCGGCTTATGCGGCGCCGTGTCCCAGCTCGTCCGGCTCCTGTTCGGGCCATACTGAGAACGTGACAGGCGAGGCGCCCGCCGTCGCTCCCTCGCCCCTTGAGCCCGTCAGTCGCAGCGCCTGCGAGACCTGCCCATCGGCCAAGGAGTGCGACAGCCCTGAGCGTCCGCAAGTCGAGCGAACCGCCCGCGGCAACGGCAATGGCCGAGGAGCCTCCGAGGCGGGTCGTCGCGGCCAGGGACGCCGGGGCGAAGGACGCCGAGCCAGGTCATCCGACTCAGGCCGCTTCCGTGGCGATGGGCGCGGCGATGGGCGCGGCGATGGGCGCGGTGATGGACGTGGTGATGGACGAGGCATGGGTCGGGGCGAGGGCCGCGGACAAGATCGCCCCTACGATGGACGCGGCAACGGTCGAGGGCGTCGTCCGGCGTCCGATTGCGACAGCTCGACTTGCCCGCCTGACGCCTCCTCCCGGCCTCGCGGCAAGACCCGTGCAGCGGCGGCTTCGTGCGATGGCGACTGCCCCTGCCACACCAAGGGCAACGGCTGTCACGCCACCTCGTGCGATTGCGGCAACCATGGCCGTGCCACCTGTGCGACGTCGTGCGGATGCGGTCATCACGGCCGAGCCGCCTGCCGACCAAGGGCCGGCCGACGCGGATGCGTTTCGTCATGCGGTTGCGACTCGTGCGGATGTGGTGCCCACGCCGCGGCCTGCCACTCCGGACGAGGCTGTGGTCCTCGGACCTGCGCGACGCGCTGCGGCTCCGGTTGCTCGTGTGATTGCTCGTGCCAGTCCGCTGTCGGGCCTCGCCGAGGTGGTCGTTTCGCCAAGGCCGGCTGCCCGACGGCCGGGCGCTGCAGTTCGGCATGTGTCGCGCATGCGGGACGTCGGGGCCGTGGGTGCTCCGTCGGCTACTCGAACGCGTGCCGTCCGGGGACGGGCCGTTGTGTGGCCACGGCCCATCGCTGTGGGAGCAGGTCGTGCGTCGCGACGGGCTATGGCTCCGGGCGTGGTGGTCGCGGGCACGGGACCTGGTCGCGCGGCCGCGGTTGCGGTCAGTCCGGCTGGGGACGTGGACAAGGTCGCGGCGCGGGTCGCGGATTCGGTCGCGGCATGGGTCGCGGCTGCGCCCACGGTTGCCGGTAGGGCACCTACCGTGAAGGCATGAACGGAACCGGGAGGGCTTCGTGCCCTCCCGTTGTCGTTTTACGGTACGAGCTTGTAGCCCACGCGCTGCACCGTCAGGATGTGTTGGGGCTTCTTCGGGTTGGGTTCGATCTTGCGCCGCAGACTCACGATGTGGTTGTCGACCGTGCGATCGGTGGGGAAGCCCTCGATGCCCCAGATCGCCTCGAGCATCTCGTTGCGCGGGACGGGTTGCTCGGCCCGCTCCAGCAGCATCTTGAGGATCTCGATCTCGTAGTGGCCGAGGTTCATCCGCTTCTTGCCGCGGACGACGTGGCCTTTGACCAGGTCGATCTCGGTCGGGCCGATCTTGACGTGGCGCGAGCCGACCACGCCGCCGCCGCTGCGCCGCAAGGCCGCCTTGATCCGCGCCAACAGCTCGCGCACCCCAAACGGCTTGGTGATGTAGTCGTCGGCGCCCAGCTCGAGCCCGCGGACCTTGTCGATCTCCTGCCCGCGAGCGGTCAGCATCAGCACGGGCATGGTCATGCCCATGTCGCGGATCTCCCGGCAGACCTCATACCCGTCGATCTTGGGCAGCATGAGGTCCAACAGCACCAGGTCCGGTTCGACCGACCGGACGAGCTCGAGCGCCTTGGCCCCGTCGGCCGCGCACGTCACCTCGTAGCCCTCGAAGGTCAGGTTGTCCCGAAGGCCCATCGCCATGTCCGACTCGTCTTCTACGATCAGGATGCGTGGCATGATGTATCCTCGTCCTCCTTGGCATCGGCCCGGGGCAGGAAGAGGGTGAACGTGCTGCCCGACCCCGGCGCGCTTTGCACCGAGACCTCGCCCTCGTGCCCCGACACGATATGGTGCACCAGCGTCAGCCCTAGCCCGCTGCCGCGAATCGTCTGAACCGTTCGATCGCTGCCTCGATAGAATCCCTCGAACAGGTGCTTCTGGTCCTCCGGTGCGATGCCCATGCCGCGGTCGGTGATGGCGATCGCCACGCCCGACCGACCGTTGCGGCTCGCCGGGTCGACGCGAACCTCGACGCGCTTCTCGTCCGGGGAGTATTTGACCGCGTTGTTGAGCAGATTCAAGACCGCCTGCCGGATCGCGTCCGGATCGGCGAGCACGAGCGGCAGATCCTGCGCGATCTCGAACTCGCACGCGAACCCCTGGTGATCGAGCTGGAACCGGTAAGCATCCAACGTCTGCTGCACGACGTCGCCGACGTCACAAAGGCTCCGCTGGTAGCGCTTCTGCCCCGCGTCGATGCTCGAGAAGTCGAGGATGTTGTTGATCAGGTGCGTGAGCCGTTCGCTCTCGCGCGTGATGACCGCGTAGTACTCGCTCCGCTTGTCGTCGCCGACGGTCCGCCCGTAGAGCAGCGTCTCGCCGAACAGGCGGATGAGCGCCAGCGGCGTCTTCAGCTCGTGCGAGACGTTGGCCACGAACTCGTTCTTGAGCTGCGTCAGGGCGATCTCGCGTCGCACCAGGCGGATCAAGGCGATCATCGCCGCCAACAGAACGATGACGGCCGTGGCCGAAAGCGCGACGTACGTGTACGTCTGACGGCGGCTCTCACGGGCGATCCGCTCGACGAAGCCGGGCGCCGCCTGGAGCTGCCAGCGCTGCAGCGGCGCGGCCAGGGGCTGGTACCACGTCGTGCCCGTTGCCCCGGGCTGGTCGTCGACGGGCTCGGCGACCAGGTCGCCGCCGCTGGCCTCGCGGACCGTCGGACGCACGAAGGCCTGGTAGAACGTCGGCAGGTGGATGCACAACCCGACGATCATCTCCGAGCCGTCCTCGGAGGAGCGCTGATAGGCCAGCGCCCGCGGCCGGACCCCGAGCGTCTCGGTGACGAACTGGACGCCGCGCTCCTCCGTGCCGAGAGGCAGATCGAGACGGGGTTCCATCCACGCCCGGACCACGCTGGCCGCCCCCGCCAGCCGGTGCTGGCGGCTCGCGATCTCCTCGAGTTGCCGGCCCAGCTCGGCGATCCCGTTCGGACCGCGATCCGTCAGCGCCGTCAGCCGTCGAAGCAGAAGGTCGGCGTACTCCCGCGCCGGCAGCGGCACATGACCGGCCAGCACCTGATCGACGAGCTGCTCGGCGGCCTCGGCCGCCTGCTCAAGCCGCTCCGAGGATCGCAAAACGTCGATCAGCGCCAGGTGCACCGAAAAGAGCGACGGCCACTCCAGACCGCGGAGCACCATCGCGTATTCGTCGAGCAGCCGCCGGTAGATCGCCACGGCCAGGTCGGGACGGTTCTGCTTGGTCCGGCAGGCGGCGATGGCCATCTGGGCACGCAGCTGCCAGTAGACGGGCGTGGCCTCGCTGGTGCAGAGCTTGTAGATCTCGATGGCCTGGTCAAGCTTGCGGTCGACGAACTCGAGCTGTTCGGCCACGCCGAAGCCAGGCGGGGCGAAGGCCTCGTAGCTGCGGTCCGATCGCGCCACCGTCGTCGGCGGCCAGGTGATCAGGGCCCAGCGGTCATAGACGAAGGCCAGCTCGATGCCCTCCGACATGAGCACCAGGTCCTGGAACGCCGTCTCGTCGCGGTTGAGGTAGGCCTCGTGGATCTGACGGAGCCGGCGTGTGGCGAGGCGACGGAGGTCGGCCTGGAGACGGTTGGCCACGATCTCGGCCCGGTCGCGCAGCCCTTGTACCCGCGCCTGCTGGACCACCCGCCCCTGCTGCAGCGCCAAGGCGATGCCCGACCCCGCCAGCGCCAACGTCAGCAGCACGACCAGTATGGAGGCGAGCAGCCACCACCGCCGCGATGTCCACCGGTCCGAGGCCATGTGTCCTATTCTAGCCTATCGAGGAACCCGCGGCGGCGCTCGCGTCGTAGCCGCAGCCCGAGCAAGCACCGTTTTCGCCGGAGGAAACGCCGCCGGAAAGCTAGAGGTCGTCGGGCGGGATGAGCGGATCGTTGGGATCGGAAGGAGGCTGCGTGCCCGGGCCGATCGACCCGCCGTCCGGATTCAAGATGCCGATGGTACCGTTGAGACCCAGGGGGATCTGAAAATTGAACGAGACGTTGCCGCCGCTGAACCAATCCCACCAGCAGCCGGTGCTGCTCAGCGTCACGAGCCCGGCCAGCAGCACGGTAACCAGGGTTCGGCACGAACGGCGGATGGAAGGCATGCTGCTGGATCTCCCGGCGAATAGGCATCGGCGCGGGCGCATCGGCCCGAGCGCAAGTCGGTCCCTCTTGGTTCTTCGGCTATCGGACCGATATCTCTTGAGCCCTCCCCTTCTCTTGTCCCCCCTCCCCCGTCGACCGGTGCACCCGCGGCCGGAGCCTCTCGACGCTGCAGAGAAAACCAGGTGGGTGGCCCATCGCTTCAGCGGTGGGGAACGCGAATTCCGTGTCCAGACTAAGGTCTCCAACTCGGTTGGGTTTGTCGGTCCGCCGGGAGGCGCCCCCTCCTCGCCAGGGCTACGGAGGATAGAAGCGCCTCCTGAGCTGAGTCCTGCACGTGGTTTCACGGCACAGCGCGAGCCCATGGGCTTCGTCGCTTCGGCGACCGAGAACCCCCTGGCGGACGACCCACCATGCAGCGCGAGATGAAGCATCAACCGGCGGCATCAGCCGCTCACGGCCGCCTGCGCGCCGAGGGCCTTCTCGGAACGCACCCGACGTCTCGAAAGACGGCCCGACCCGCGCCTCCTCCGGCCCGGATCTGGGACTCGCGCTCAACAGCACCTCGGACCTCTCTAGACTGTTCACTCGACCGGCTGGTATGGTATCGTACGAGGCATCGGGATCACGAGGGATCAGCATGGGCGACGAGCACGTAGACCCTTTGACCGAGGAGCGTGTCGAGCAGTACATGGGCACGTTCCGTGACGGCGTCATCCACCTCGACGTCCCCGTCGATTGGCGGCAAGGGACGCGCGTCATCGTGTCCGTCGCCGACGTGGAGCAGCCCGAGGACGAGAAGCTCGGACTCGTCATCATCGTGGGCTTCGGACTGGCCGGGCGGTGGGTGGCCGACATCTTCGAGCGGCACAAGGTCGAGTACGTCATCGTCGACCAGAACCCCGAGACCATCGAGATCCAACGCCGCCTGGGCCTCAAGGCCGTGCACGGCGACATCAGCAAGGAGCAGACGCTCCGCGAGGCCGGCATCGAGCAGGCCTCGCTCCTGGTGCTGACCATCCCCGACGAGGACGCCGTCCTCCGGGCCACGACGCTGGCCCGCAAGATCAAACCCGACATCTACATCGTCGCGCGGACCAACTACACCTCGATGGGCATGCGGGCCAGCCAGCTCGGTGCCGACGAGGTCATCAAGGGCGAACAGGCCGTCGCCCGACAGTTCTACGAGAAGCTCATCCGCAAGCTCGGCGCCTCGCCGGACGACACACCGCCGGGGTAAGCGGACGGGGTAAGACCCGCTGACCCTCTTGCATGAGTTGGGCGCGCCGCAACCGTTGTGCTCAAGCGGCAACCACCCGGTATGGACGAAGATGCGATTCCAAGTCCCATCTCTTCCGAGGGCTGACTTTGTACTCATAGAGGGTACAATTGTACTCGATATGCGTACGGAGATGACCACGCCTTCGATAGCCAGTGCAGCTCTTTCCGAAATCGCGGCAGGCCGTGCTGGGGTTGCTTTATGGGCGTCCCGGGGAGGCGTTCTATCTCCGTGAGATCGCAGACCTCACCGGGCTCGGCGTGGGATATGTCCAGCGCGAACTGGCTCGACGTGCCGAGGCGGGCATCATCGATCGCACGAGGCGTGGACGGCAGGTCTACTTCCGGGCCGACGGTTCATGTCCTATCTATGACGATCTCCATGGCATCGTAACCAAGAGCCTGGGTGCAGCCCAGGCGGTTCGAAACGCCTTGGAACCACTGCGGGATCGCATCCAGGCAGCGTTCATCTACGGATCGGCCACCCGTGGGGAGGAGCGCTCGGACAGCGACATCGACCTCATGGTCCTTGGTCACACTTCGCTCGCCGAGGTAGTTGAGACGACACGCAATGCCGAGCAAGCGATCCGTCGTGAAAGCAATCCCATTGGGTATCCACCCGCTGAGTTCGCGTCCACAATCACCGAGCGCCATCACTTCTTGGCGCAGGTGCTGAGGCGCGACAAAGTCATGCTGATCGGTGACGAGCATGCCCTTGCAGCTCTATCTCGATAACGGTTGGGTTCGTCGGCACGAGACCTCGAGGGAGTAGATCGCCGACCTGCTGGCGATTGCCGAACGCGATATCGCCCAGAGCCGGACCCGACACGCACACCAACCCGGTGCACCCTCCATCCACCAAGGCCGTCTCGCTTGTCCTGCTCACCTGTTCTACGGCTCGCCTGCTCTGTTTTCGAGCGGAGGCTCGAAAACGGAGAGGGCGGGATTCGAACCCGCGAGACCCAAAAGGGCCTACTGGTTTTCGAAACCAGCTCCTTCAGCCACTCGGACACCTCTCCGGCGTGCTGCTCGGGGCCCCGATCGGACCCTGCAGTCACTATCGGCCGAAACACAGCCTCGCGCCAGTCACGCGTCACCCCGTCCACAGCCCCTTCCGCGGGCCCCGGACACGACGCTTGACAAGCGCCGACGCACTGCGCGGCCAAGCATCCCTGACGATATCAGCATTGACAGCGAGGGTCAAGCCGGCCGGTTGCCTCACAGGGGGTGCGGAAACACCCTACGAGTCGTACAGCAGCCGGTGGGGAGGGAGGTCCCTTGCGGCATGGAGGATGGTTTCGTGCCAGGCGCCAACCCCCTGGGGAGTCGGCTTCGCCAGGGCGACGCCGGGGAAGCCAGCGGGGCTCGGTGGAAGCGGCTCGGCGGGAGCCTCGCCCTTCTCCACTGGCGGACAAGCTGCCAGGGACACCTACGATCGGCCTACCTCCTTTTCGCGGCCCCCTTCGTGTTCGCCTCGGGGCGCTCCTCGATCGGCACGAAGTCGTTCCAGTCGCGCTTGGGCTGCGGCAGCGTCTTGCGGTACGCGTCCTTGTACAACCCGATCTTCTCGAAGGGAATCTTCTTGAAACCGAGCTTGTACGCGGGCGAGTCGTCGCGAAGACGGAAGTCCATCCGCTCCGGGTCCACGAACTTCGGGTCGCGCTCGTCGACGTTCGCCTTGTTGACGATCACGTTGTCCTCGAAGGTGGCGTGCTCGCGAGCGACCGGCGGGGCGTCCAGCCAACGCCCGTCGTACGACACGTTCCGCGCGACCACATTGCCCTTCGGCACGAGCGGCTCGTCCTCGAGGATGTTCACCAGTTTCGGATAGCGGGTGCTATACGGCGGCTCCTGGTAACTCACCGCCTTGAGCTTGTCGCGCATCCCCCACGATCCCCCGGCCTTGGCGTACTTGTTGGCCCAGCCGAGGCACCGCGTGTCGATGTGCACCGACGGCTTGCAGTCGATCATGATGTTGTTCTCGACGATGTTGTCCCGACCGCCGCCGATGAAGGCCGCTCGGCTGGCCTTGTAGAACACGTTGCCGTAGATCGTCGCGCCGCTGGCGGCGTCATCAAGATAGACGGCCATCGCCCCGTGTGTGTACGGGCCGTGCAGGTGATGGAAAAAGTTGTGGCGGATCACGTTGCCGCGCTGCGTCCAGTCGCGGCCGATATAGAACCCGCCCACGTCGCCCGTCTCCTGACAGATGCTGTACAGCTCGTTGAACTCGACGAGGTGCTCGTTGCCGCCGCCCTGGATGCCGGCGTGCGGGCCGTTGTGGATAAGGTTGTGGCGGATCTTGTTGCCGCATCCGCCGAGGCCCACGGCCGGCCTGTAGGTCCGCGACCACCGCGCGAAGTGGTGGATGTGGCAATTCTCGACGAGGTTGTCGCCGTTGATGAGCGTCCTCCGGTCGCCGCCGCGGAGCCCGACACCGCCGTCTCCCGTGAAGTAGACGTCGCAGCTCCGCACGGCGTGGTGCGAACCGCCACCCATGCTGGCCCCGTAGCCGCCGGTGTTTCGCAACGTGCATCCGGCGACGGTCACGTGCGAGCCGCCCCGGATCGCCACGCCCGTGCCGCGACAGCACTCGAACGTGAACCCGGCCAGCGTGATATGGTGCGCCTCTTGGACCCGCACCAGCGAGTAGATCATCGAGACGATGGCCTTGTGCTCATCGATCGGCGCGGGCGGCCAGAAGTAGAGGACGCCCTTCTCGCGATCGATGAAGAACTCGCCCGGCGCGTCGAGCTCCTCGAGCAGGTTGTGGGCGTAGAACCGCTGACCGACCTTATAGCCGTACACGCCGTGCGGCGGGACGGTCGTGATCGCGTGCGTCTCGGGATCGATCGACGCGACCTTCTCGTAGGTGTCGGCCCAGGGATGGGTCCAGTAGCCGTGCACCCAGATCTCCTCGGCCTGGGTCCACCGTTTGAGCCGGTCGTCGTCGACGGTGAACTGCCCACCCCCGGCGCCCTTGGGGGCCGACTTGATCGTCATCCAACCGTCGTTCGGATAGCGGGCCAGCGTCATGGGCCTGTCCTGGAAGAACAGCTCCATCGCGGCGGCATGGCCCGGGCAGCCGAACCCGCGCCGCTTCAGCGTGCCATAGTCGGCGATGCCCTGGGCCTTCAGGTCGACCTGGAGCACCTTGCCTCGAGCGCCGGGCATCAGCCGATCGAGCACGGCCTGGTCGGTGACCGGCTTGAAGCCCGTGATCGCCTTGCCGCCGACGAAGCGAACGGCCTCGTCCTGGTGGGCGCGGTAGACGATCGGCGCCTTGGCCGAGCCGCTGTCCTTGCCGGTCAGCGTGAATGTCTCTGCGAGTTCATAGACGCCGCCACGAACGCATACGGTGATACCGCCGTCGGGCAGGCCCTTGGCGGCCTTGAGCGCGCGGATCTTGTCGCGAGCGGCCTCGACCGTGCGAAGCGGGCCGTCCTTGCCGTCGGCCTTGGGCTCGGCGAGTCGGCCCGACCAGGCGTCGTTGCCGTTGGTGGCGACGGTGAGCGTGAGTGGCGTGCCGAGCAAAGCCGAAGGGCCGAGAAGGGATGCGGCCAGTGCGAGCATCATTAAGGAACGAGAAGAAGCGCGGCATCCAGCGATACGAAAGATCATGAGGTTCTCCTTGGACGCTTCCGGCTTGACGGCGAAACACGGAGATCCAACGACGGTAAGACTAGAAGGGAATCGGCTCGGTCTAGTCATCGGACCCGCGAGTGATGTTCAGGCGTTCGGCTTCTTCCCGCGTCAACCCCATCGCCATCGTGACTCGGAGCATTTCGGTCTCACCCATTGCCTCACCGAAGGCCTCGAGTATGACGCGGCCACGCTCTTCAGGATCGACCCCTTGCCACCGATCCCACACCACCGCAACGTGCAGACTGTCGGAAAGGGGAATCTCCTCGATAACAATGTAGGGATCGTCGGGGGCACCTTCGGGGCTGTTCTTGACCAACTCATCTACAAGGATGGCCTTCAGGTCATCATGACCCTCGGCAACCCGAGCGTGTTTCCTGCGTTCGACCGGCATGGTGCTCTCCTTAGATACACCTGCGATTGGCCAGGAACCAGTCCGCGCACGCCAGCGTTTCGATCAACTCCGTTTCGGTCGGCTGACAGTCTCTGTAACGCAGCGTCTCTCTCCAGTTCCCTGCGAGCAACCCGACAGACCGTCGGATTGCCCCTGCGAGGGCTGCGTTCATCGACCGGCCGTGGGCGACGCGTAGTCTTTCAAGAACGAATGCCCAGTAATCCAAATCATGATCGTTCGGTTGTCGGCCATAGAGTGCCTTCAACTGCTGAGCGTATACGCCTCGAATCTGAAGTCGTCTGTCAGTGGTACCAACGTGCCGGGATACGCCCATCTCTCTGTAGCAGGCGGTCTTCAGCAAGATTTCTACGGCGTAGCCGATGAGGTACACGGCACCTGCATAGCGTCCTTGCCCTGAGACAGCCAACGCCCAACCATCATAGTAGCGAAGCTCAGCCGCCCGTTCCATTTCGGGCCAGCTCTCCCCGGCTGGCAGTCTGCTGAGAAGCCCCATGTATCATGGCCTCATAGCTGATCGAAGAATGGGATCAAAACGCCAAGCGTTTCGCACCGTCCGTCAACCTTACCTCACCACGCGCGTCGTACTGACGACTGCATCGAGCACCGTCGCGTCGCCGGTCTCGACGAGTCGCGCTTCGAGCGTATGCAGGCCGGGCGTGAGCTTGATCTTGTAGCGAAGCAGGACGCGGTTCTCGATGCGGTTTGACCCCGCGGCCACGCGGTCGACCGATTGCCGCCCGACGCGTGTGCCGTCAATGAACAGCTCGACCGACGCGGGCCCCGAATCGATCGCGCCGATGTTGCTCAAGGCGACGGTCGCCTGCCAGCGGTCGCCCCCCGCCTGCTCGAGCCACAGGCTCTGCGGCATGAGCGTCAGGCACGGCTTGATGAAGTACGCCAGACAGAGCGCGTCGGCGTACCGGATGACGCGTCGCTTGACGCGATCGGTCTGTTCCGAACGCTTCAGCCCGTATCCACCGTACCCGCCGTTGTACCACGCGATGCCGCGCATCTCCGGGCAGATCCGCCGGATGAACCGCACGACGTTCTCCAGCTCGCCGAGATCAACCCAATCCGGCCGCTCCGACGTGTCCAGCGCGATCAGCGTGTAGCAAGTGTTGCCGTAGGCCGGCACGATCATGTCGCGCGCTCGGATCACCGGGCTCAGCCGATCGCGGATCGTCTCGTAGATCTCCTCGGTCTTCAGGCCCGTCGGCACGGCACGAAAGACGTAGGTCTCGAGCAGCAGGAGGTCGGCCCCCATGCGGTAGTACGTCGCCAGCTCGGGGCTGAGCCCCCCACCGTTCCAGGCGGCAAAAAACCGATCGGGCTTGACCTTCTTGGCCCGCGCCAAAGCCTTGAGCGACGCGACCGACATGCGGTGCTTGAACGTCCCCGGGTAACCGCCGAACTCGTCCATGCCGAGCCCCACGAGCTTCGGATCCTCGCGCGTAAACTTCTTGTAGAACAGCTTCTCGACGTCGGTGAGCACGGCCTCGGGGTCGGTCTTGGCCTTGTCCTTGTCGTAGTACGTCCAGCTCATGCCGCCGTACTCCCAGTTGAGCGGGAGGACGCCGCGCTCGAGCAGCCGAGGTTGTTGGTCGCCCTTGGTCGACGTCGCGCACGTCATCCACCGCACGCCCTCCGGCTCGCGGTACCAGGGGAAGTGCAGCTCGCGGCGCTCGACGATGACGGGGAGCATGAGCTCGGCAGCGTTGTTGGCCTCGCTCTTCTCGCGGATCTTGTTGGCGGGGTCGAGGTGGACCCGGACCTTGAACAGGCCGGTGTCCTGCGAGACCCACGAGCACGTGGCCTCGGCCATCGCATCGGTCCGCTTCAGGTCGAGGTCCTTTCGAACGAGCTGCTTGCCGCTCGGCGATTCGATCGTGAGGCGCGCGATGATCGGCCCGGCCGGTGCGCCCTGGCAGCTCGCCCGAACCGTGATCGTCACGGGCTCGCTCTGTTGTGGCAGGAGCGGTCTGGTGAACAGCCCGCCGGTCAAATAGGGTTGGGCCGTGATCGACAGCTCCACGGGCTCGGCCGCGGCAGGGTGGCACGTGGCGAGGATCGCACAGAGGTACAAGAGTCGTCGCATGGTTGTCCCCAGTTCTCGTTGATGGTGTAACGCTGAACCGCCCGCTAAGGATGATGCCACGGCACGAACGTCCCACGCACGGTTTCACCTGGTACGTCACAACACAGGCAGAGAGATCGTCGCGCCTGACGCCATGCTACGCACGACGGCCTCGGTGAATTCCATGTACTTCAGGCCGGTCTCGAAGTCGGTGAGCGTGATGGTGCCCTGGCCCCGAATCGCGTCGATGAAATCTTGCTCGACCCGCCAGGTGCCGCGCTCGTCCTCGGGGATGTCGATCCGCTCGAGTGCGTCATCGCCGCGCCGCCCGCCGTAGAGCGCGTCGTCGGCGAAACGCAGCGTCCCCTCGCTGCCGAAGAGGTAGACCTCCGGACCGCCGCCGAGCGCGGCCACGTTCGAGATCCGCATGCTGAGCTGGGCCCCGCAGGCCATCTCGGCAACGACGTTCAGGTGATCGGGTACGCCGACCGCCCGCACGAACCCCCGGTCGTCCTTACGGGTCTTGACGAACGTTTCGCCCATGGCGGTGACGCGCTTGGCATGCCCGATCCAGCGCAGGACGGCCTCGTACCAGATGCCGAGGCTCATCACGTTCAGACCGCTGAGATCCGTGTCCTCGCGCCAGTGCAGCGGGGCATCGCGATCGAGCCACGCTCCGCCCGCTCGCACCTCGACGGCCAGCACCTGACCCGGATAACCCTCGGCAAGGAGCCGCTGGATCGTCGCATCGACCTCGAGCGTCATCGGCGAGGGCACGATCTGTGCGACCAGGTCCGGACGATCGACAGCCGCGTCACGCATCATCCTGGCCTCTGCGGCGTTCATGGCCATGCGGGCCTCGGTCATGACGTGCTTGCCCGCGGCCAGCGCGGCCAGCGTGATGGGGCAGTGCATGTAGGGCCATGTGCCGATGACAACGGCGTCCAGCTCCGGATCGTCCACGATGTCACGCCAATGGTCGGCTACCGCGGGGATGTCAAACTCCCCGGCGACCCGTTTGGACGACTCCCGTGAACGATTGCACACTCGTCGAATTTCAACGCCGTCGATGGCCTGGAGCCCGGGAAGGTGTCGAGCACGCGTGTTGGCGCCCGCACCGACGATGCCGATTCGGATGGTGTCGTGGCCCATGGTTCGCTTCCCGTTCCGCACGCCCCCATGTTCGATGCGCGCGGGCGGATCATTCGCTGCGCCAGAAGCGCGGCATGAAGAGCACGAGCACAGCGTAGACCTCCAGCCGGCCCAAGACCATCAGCAGGCACATGAGCAGCTTGGTGTGTGATGAGAACCAGTTGTAGTTCGCCGTGGCCGAAACGCCGCCCAGCCCCGGACCGATGTTGTTGAGCGTCGCCGCCGACGCCGTCGCGGCCGTGATGATGTCCACCTTCGGGTTGCCCGGCTCGCACACACGGATCAGGATCGTGCCCGCCGCGAAGAGCCCCAGAATGGTGCACAGATAGACCAGCGTGGCCCGCTTGAGGTCGTCATCGATGGCGGCCTTGCCCACGCGGATCGGTCGGATCACGTTCGGCCGGTAGACTCGCTCCAACTCGGACCACATAATCTTCGCGGCCATCATGATACGCACCACCTTGATGCCGCCGCCGGTCGAGCCGCCCATGCCGCCGATGAACATCAACACGATCAGGGTGCACTTGCCCACGAAGGGCCAGTAATCGAACTCGGCCGTGCAGAAGCCCGTGGTGGTCTGCAGGCTCACCACCTGGAACAGCCCGTAGCGGACCGCCCTGGCCGACGACGGATCGAGCACCTCGCCCTCGGTCGTCTCGATGGGCACCGACCGGATCGATCCGATGACCAGCAGGGAGGCCACGGCGATGAAGCCAAGATAGAGGCGAAGCTCGCGATCGCCGAAGACCTGCTTCCACCGGCCGCGGAACATCTGGTAGTACAGGCCGAAGTTCACACCGGCGAAGATCATGAAGACGATCACCACCACCTCGACCGCCACCGAATCGTACGCCCCGATGCTCGCGTTGCGCGTGCTGAACCCGCCGGTGGCCAGCGTGGCGAACGTGTGGCTGAACGCCTCGAACCAGTTCAACCCGCACAGCCGAAGCAGCGAGGTCTCGATGAAGGTCAGCAGCAGGTAGATCAGCCAGAGCACGCGCGCGGTCTCGCCGATCTTGGGGCGGACGCCCTCCGGCGTCGGGCCGGGCGATTCGATCCGAAACAGCCGCTTGCCGCCGACGCCCAACGTCGGGAAGACCGCCACGAAGAGCACGATGATGCCCAGGCCGCCGAGCCAGTGCGTGAACGCCCGCCAGAACAGGATCGACGGCGGACAGGCCTCGATCTGAATCAGGATCGACGCCCCCGTCGTGGTCAGGCCCGACATCGCCTCGAAGTAGCAGTTGACGTAGCTGGTGAAGGGGCTGACGTGGTCGAGATGCGTCTGAAACCGGGCCCAGAAGAACGCCGGTAGCGCCGCCAGGGCGGCCCCCAGCACCCACGACGTGCCGACCAAGAGCAGGGCTTCACGTCGTCGCAGGCCGATGGTCGACGACCGACCGAAGGCGTAGCCCACCAGCCCCAGCACCGTGCAGATGAGCATCGACAGCAGAAAGGCGAGGATGGCGGCCCGCTCGACCTCGTCGCCCTTGACGTAGCCGCCCACGCCCCAGGCCAGACTGAAGACCATCGAGGCGCCCAGACCGACGCTCAGCAACCCACATTGCCGTAGGACGTAACGGTAGTCCACGCCTCACCTGCCTAGGAAGAACTCGCGAAGCAGCTTCTCCGTGCCGTGTCGGGCGATCACGACGACGGCGTCCCCGGGCTCCATCCGATCGTTGGCCGTCGGCACCTTGACCTGATCGCCCCGTTGCAGGGCGGCCACCATCACGCCCTCGGGAAACTGCAGCGCCTTGAGGGGCTGCCCGACCGCCCTGGAGGTCTTCGAGGGCGTGATCTCGTAGACGTCGGCCACGCCCTCTGCCAACGTGGCCACGAGCTGGAGCGGCGAATCGTCGGCCATACGCAGGATCTCGCGGGCGGCGATGATCCTCGGGCTGAACGCCCGATCGAGCCCGATCTGCTCGAGCAGGTTCAGATACGTCGACTGCTGGATGACCGTCAGGCTCCGCTCGACGCCCATCGATTTGGCCTGCACGGCGGCCAGGATGTTGTGCTCGTCGTCGTCCGACAACGCGATGAAGACGTCGGCCTCGCCGACCCCTTCCTCGTGGAATGTCATGGTGTCGGTCGGATCGCCCTGGATGACGGTCACATGCTCGAGCTTCTCGCTGAGCTCCTCGGCCCGAAGCCGGTCGCTGACGAACAGGCGGATCGAGAAATTGCGGCTCTTGAACTCGCGACAGAGCCACACCGCCATCGGCGTGCTGCCGACGATCACCATGCTCCGCCGCGGCAACCGCCCCGACTGGAAGAGTCGCCGCGCCTTGTCGAAGGTCTCGGCCTCGCCGAGCAGCGTGATGATATCACCGCCCTGCAGGACCGTGCCCGCATTGGGGATGAAGGCCTGCCCCCCACGCTCGACCGTGCCCAGCAGCGTCCCGCGGGGCAGCTTGGTCCGCAGGTCGGCCAGCGGTTGGCCCAGGGCCTCGGCGTTGCCGGCCACGGCGAACTGCTGCATCTCGATCTTGCCGCGGGCGAAACGCTCGATCGCCATCGCGCCGGGGTTTCGCACCACCCGCGCGATCTCCATCGCCGTGAGGAACTCCGGAAACACGAGCGCATCGATGTCGAGCATCTGGCTGTAATCGGTCCCCGAGGCGGGATGGTATGTGCTGTGGTGGGCCCGGGCGATGACCTTGCGGGCGCCCAGCGACTTGGCGATCCTCGCGCAGAGCAGGTTGTTCTCGTCGCTGTCCGTGGCGGCCACGAGGAGATCACACCCGCTCACGCCGGCCTCGCGAAGCACGCGGGCGTCGCACGCCATGCCCCACAGCGTGCGGACGTCGAGCGTGTCCTCCAACGCCTCGAGTGTGTCGGCCGACCGATCGATCATGACGATGTTGTGCCCCGCGGCGGCCAGGACCTCCGCGGCGTGTCGACCCACCTCGCCGGCACCGATGATGATGATGTTCATGGCGATCTCGCTATCTGCCCGCACGATGATAACGAGATCGCCCTGGGGATCAATTCACTCCGGACCCGTCTACCGCGGGCTGTGCAGCAACACGGCGTCGTTCGGATCCAGCCGCCACCCCCCTTCCCGACCGGCATAGATCCCGTCCGCGTTCTCGTAGATCAGGTCGTTGTGGACATAGGGTCGGCCCCGTGGGAACTCGACCCGCTGCAACCCGCAGGCCGGCGTCCGCTCGAAGCTGGCGTGCCCGTCGGCGTACAGCACGTTCTGACCCTCGCCCTTGTGGTGCGGATAGACGTACCACTGCCATTGCCCCTGCGACCAGGTGTTGAAGTCGGGCTTACGCCTGCCCCGGAAGTCCGGGCCGACCGCGGTGAAGACCTTGTCGGCGATCATCGGCAGGCCAGGGTCCAGATCACCCTCGTTCATGGCAATCCCCGACGGCCCGTACGGGTGCTGATAGGCGTAGCTCAGGACGTTCGGCCCTTCGAAGTCGAAGAACGGCCTGGGATCGGTTGTGGAGTCGCACTGGTCGGGTGAAGTGGGGCAGATGAAGTGCTTCGAGGTGACCGCTCCACCTTGCATCAGGATCCATAGCGACTGTCCGACGCTCGGATCGGCATGGGCCTGATCGCCGTCCGTCCGATGCGTGCCGATGGTCGACGGCGTGGTGAACCGGGTCGGGTCATGGGGCGCGACCGGCCAGGAACCATCGAAGTCGTACGCGTAGATCAAGCACGACTGACCGAGTCCCCGTATATTGGCGGCGCAGAGTGCGCGCCTGGTCAAGCGGCCGCGCTGGTCCCGCGGTTCCGCGACAAGGACGAGAATGAACAAGAGGAACAGGACGGCAAGGACCGCGACAACAAGCTCGAGCAAGGTGAATCCGTGTCGTGGCATGGCTGGCTCTCCTTATTGGCCCTGGCGCGCAGCGTCCCTGGGCGGACCGCGGGCCCGGGCGAGAACCGTTCGCTACGGCTCGCGCGTCGAGATCGGCGCGGACACCGGGCGCCGGCCGACCACGGCGCAAACGAGAAACGCAATGCATCACGTGTATGAAAAGGGAAGGTGGATGAGGGACGGTTTGTCGCAGCGGCGCCACGTATCCGAGCGCCGCGAGGTCCCTTCGTCGGGGTGTGGCGAAGGCCCAGTCGGGCTGGCAGCTAAAACGCTATGAGCGAATGATGACAATCGTGTCGTATGATCGACGAATCACGCCGCCCTGATCGCCCTCAAGCCGTTGCCCCAAGCCGACCTCCCGAAGTACCTCTCTATACATACATAACCCAGGATTCGCGTTCGTCAAATCGAAAGTGGCGGTTTTCGGCATCTCATTCTTGCAGAGGTTCACCCATGACATCCGCACGATCGGCTGTATGATGTCCCTCAGCCCATAGGCCGATAGGCATACAGCAGCGGTGACGCCGCGGGGATGAACCACCTCAGGCGGTCGTCGGCCAGAAAGAGAACCACGTAGCGAGACACACGGTATGGAACCCCTTCATCTGGCTCAGGTCTTCGCCCAATCGATGCTGCTCGGCGCCCTGATCGGTCTGCAACGGGAGCGCAGCAAGAAGCCGATAGCCGGCATCCGCACGTTCCCGCTGATCGCCGCGATGGGTACGCTCTCGGCGGTCCTGGCCAAGCAGTATTCCCCATGGGTCCTGGCCGCCGGCATGATCGTCATGGGCGCCTACATCGTTACCGGGGCCATCATGCGATGGCGGCTGAAGGAGTCCATCTCCACGACCACCCAGATGGCCATCCTTCTGACCTTCGGGCTCGGCGCAATGATGGTCGAAGGCCCTGTCTTCGTCGCGATCGCCCTGGGCGTGGTGATGGCCGCGCTGCTGCAGTACAAGTCCGAGCTCCACAGCTTCGTCGAGGGCCTCCAAAACAAGGACGTCTACGCCGTCGTCCAGTTCATGCTCATCACGTTCGTCGTGTTGCCCGTGCTGCCGGACAAGACCTACGATGCCTTCGGCGTGATCAACCCGCGGCAGGTGTGGTGGATGGTCGTGCTGATCTCGGGCATGAGCCTGGCCAGCTACGCCGCGCTCAAGCTCCTCGGCGGCCGCTACGGCACGCTCGCCAGCGGTGTCATCGGCGGCATGGTCTCGAGCACCGCCACCACGCTGACCGTCGCGCGAGGCACCCGACAGAGCGAGACGACGGCGATGGCCACCGCGGCGATCATGGCCGCTTCCGGCATCGTCTTCGCCCGGGTCGCCGTGATCGTGGCGATCGTGCAGCGCCCGCTTCTGCTCCCGGTGCTTATACCGATGGCCGGCCTGGTCCTCGTCGGATTGGCCGTTGCCGCGGTCTTCGCCGTGAGGACCCGGGGCGAGGAGGTCCCCCTGCCAGAGGTGGAGAATCCGTGCGAGCTGAGGTTCGCCCTGATCTTCGCGGCCATGTACGCGGTCGTGCTCTTCTTCCTCGCCGCCGGACGCTATTACCTGGGTGAGAGCGGCATCTACGCCGTCTCGGCCATCTCGGGCCTGACCGACATGGACGCCATCGCGATCTCGGTCGCCCGCCTTCGCGGACAGGAAGACCTGGCCCAACAGACGGCCGTGCGGGCGATCATCATCGCGGGCATGGCCAACATGGTCTTCAAGACGGGGTTGGTGGCGGCGATCGGAAACCGGGCGCTGCTGAAGCGGACGGCCCTCGGTTTCGGCATCCTGCTGCTGGCCGGGGGCGTGGCCGTGGCGGTGGTGTAGCGCTCCTGTCGGAGAAGGCCCGGGCAGCCGCCGCAGACGGATGGACGGCGTCAGTCCGTCAGCAGCCCGATCTGCCGCAGGTACGCGGCCGAGTCGGCGACATAGTGCTTCTGCTGCTCGGGCGTCATCTCCACGCCCTCGACGCCCTCGAGCTCCATCGTGTACGGACCCGAGTAGTCGCGCTCGGACAGCAGCTCGATCACCCGGGCGAAGTCGACCACGCCCATGCCGAGCGTGGGGAAGTTGAACTCCTTGTACTGGCCATGCGTGTCCTTGAGATGCACGCCCTCGACGTACGCGATCACCTTGTTCAGCTCGTTGACCGTCTCGCGCCCCTGGTTGTAGTAGTAGATGTTGGCCGTATCGAAGTTGATCCGTACGTGGGGATGGTCGACCGCCTGCATCGTTTCGGCACCCACGTCGCCGTTGGTCACCAGGTCGGGATGCGTCTCGAGCATGAGGATCACCCCGTGCTTGCCGGCCTGCTCACCGGCGGCGCGAAGCCGATCGTAGGCGACCTGCCGGTCCAGCTCGCCGGCCTTGACGCTGAGGAAGAGCCGGTCGCACCCGAAATCGCGGCACGCCTCGCACTGCGGCGCGATAGCGTCGGCCACCTGCTCGTCGGACAGATCACACGCGCCCTGAAACGAAGCCACCTCCAGCCCGCTGGCCTCGAGCCGCTCCCGCGTCGCGTCGCGCTCGTCCGGCTTGGGGATGGGCATCTCGACATGATGAATGCCGAGAGCGGGCAAGTGGTCCCAGACCAGGTCGGTGTGCTTGCCGTAGCTTTGGATCCTGCACGAGACGATGGTGCCCATGATAAACCCCTTCCTCTGTCGGGTCGCGACGCCGCCGCGCCGCATCGGCCCATCTCGGCGGTCGCCGGGCCCGCGAAGAGCAGCCCGCCCCGTCGCTAGCTGAAGGCCAGACGTTGCCGAAAGACGCGGGCGAACAGCCCGTGGACGCGTCCCATCATCAGCGCCCCGTACAGCCCCGCCCCGATGATGGCCGCCCAGGCGACCAACCCCATGATCAGCGCGCCGAGCCCTTCGCTGATGCCCTTGCGAAGCACCGTCATCAGCGTCTCGATGGCCCAACCGATGACGCTGGACATGATGCCCAGATAGACGCCCAGCATCAGGACCACCACGATGAACATGAACAGGTAATGCACGATCGTCGCGCCGACGGAACGGACGATGCGGCCCGGACTGAAGCCGCCCAGACCCGGCATCATGCACAGCCCGATCGTGGCCATCGGCACCGTGAAGGTCAGCAAGGCCAGCGCGACGATCGTCACGGGCGAGAGGAGCTGCCGGACCTCATCCAGCGACTTCGGTACGACGAACTCGCCGCCGCTGACCAGGTAGGCCACCCCCACGCCGACGAGCCCGTAGGCCACCACCATCGTCAGATACCCGACGATGCCCGACCCGACGCTCGCCAGGTTCCACGTCAGGTCCGGCGCCTTGTCGCTCTGGCTGATGGTCTCGCGCGCCGCGTCGAGCAGCCCGGCGTAAGCCACGCCGGAAAAGTACACGCCCTCCAGCGCGAACATGGCGGCCAGCAGCAACGGCACCCACGAGACGTCCGCCTTCGGCGCAATCGGGTTCAGCGCCACACCCATCACGAACATGAGGATCAGCCCGACCGGCAGCAAAATCGCGCCCGCCGCGATCAGCATGCCGAGCAGGATCGAACCCAGCGCGCCCAGAGGGTAGCCGAAACAGCTCATCAGCTCGTCGTAGAAGGCACCGGCCCCGCTGCCCTTGGGCCCGCTGTGGCGGATGTCCTCGGGCTGCTTGAGGGGCGGCACCGATTTCCAGCAGCTCGAGCAGAGCATCTCCGTGTACGGGTCGATCACCTTGATCTGCTTGCCGCAGTGCGGGCACGTGACCTCCGTCTGGCCGCGCTCGCGTTCCTCCCGAGCCCGCCGGGCCGCCCCGCGCGTGACCTTCGGGATGGGGGCGAACTCGGTGACGATCTCCCCCTCGCCCTCCTCGCCCGTGCTCTCGGTAGACTTGAGCGCGTTCATGTCGATCGAGCTGTCGAGCTGACTGACAAACGGGTCCGGTACCTTGAGCACCCGGTTGCATCCCTTGCAGCGGACGCGCCGCCCCGCCCAGTCGTCGGGGACCTTCAACTCCTGACCGCATCGATCACACGCGAAGTCGATCGCCATCGATCCCGTCTCGCCGTTAGCGCTCGTCATCGAGCCGCATGACCCACTGCAAGAAGTCCTGCTCGATAGCCTCGATCCGTCGACGCCCGAGGGCCTCTTCGGCGAAGCTCAAACCCGTCTTGTCTTCCTTGTAGCCCTGCCTGAAGGCCTTGTAGAACGTGACCAGCACGCCCTGCTGCTGCATGTACATACAGAAGTACCGCGCCTGCGCATAGTTTAGCGATTCCAGCGGGCCGCGAAAGTCGTCTTGGATCATGAGCTTCCGCAGGGGCCGCAGCTCGCCCGACCGGATCGCCCTCTTGAGGGCCGGCAAACGCCAGTTGACGTCGCCGACCAGCCGACCGCGTTTCCACGCGCCGGACTCGCACTGCTCGTGCAGGCTCGCCAACCCTTCGTCGAGCCAATCGGGCACGTCGGGGAAGTCCTCGGCCATCAGGGCGTGGGTCAGCTCGTGAATCAACGTCCCCCCGCCCGTGCCGATGTTCATCACCAGCGTCCGCTCGTCAACCTTGAAGTAGCCGTAGTAGGCCACCTCGGTATCGCCGAACAGCCGCTTGGCCTGCGCGCGGTACGTCCGACCGTTGGAAAACAACAGGATCACGATCGGCTTGCTGGGTCGGCCCTTGAAGTAGGTCCGCCACATGGCCTCGGCGGCACGGCCGACGACGTAGTCCTGCCAGAAGACCAACGTCTGCCGATCCTGGTCGCCGGCCAGGACGAACGGCGTGGAGACGACGACCTGGAACCCCTTGCCCAGCCGACGGGCCAACCGCTTGGCCTCCTGCTTGCAGGCACGGCTCAGGGCCTCGTCGGCGGACGGTCGCGTCGTGACCGGGTGGTCGCTCAGCCAGACCGGCCCCACGGGCTCGGCCTTGGGCGCGGCCGACAGCAGCACCGCGGCCGCCCAAGATAGTCTCAGAACACCGATCATGGTCATCTCCGACGGGGCTCCCTGACCGCCTTCGGTCAGCAAGGTTTACGGCCTTGCTGATCCCCCGTCGTGAATTGGTCATTCTATACCGAAGGGCGCTTGCGCACCTAATCTTTCGTGACCGGAGGCGTTTCGACAAGGCCGCAATCGTCCGCGCCCCTGACGCCGGCATCGCCCGCGGATTGACACCCCGCGCGCCGACCCCGAGCATACAGCACCGGCATCACGTCTAGGAGAGCCACGCATGCGGACATCGATCAAACCAATCGTGGCGGCCTTGGCTGCTCTCACCGCCTCGAACGCCGCGCTGGCAGGCGATCCCGACCGAACCAGGCCCGGGCTGCCCTGGGTGCAGTTCCACAGCCCCGACTTCACGCGGCCCGCCGGCACGGGCTGCGACCGGCGGATCAACCTCGACACCGGTAAGACGATCAGCGGCTACGCCCGTTTCTGGATCGGCCTGCTCAGGGCCCCGACCACAGGCACCGTCCACCTCGAGGCCGAGGCCGACGACGGCGTGCAGGTCATCCTCGGCGGACGGGCCGTTATCAACGGCTGGGGCCTGGACTTGCCCCGCAAGGGCAAGCTCGACATGCAGGCCGGCAAGCTGTTGCCGATCGAGATCCGCTACTACCAGGCCGGCGCTACCGCTCACCTGCGCCTCGCTTGGAGTTGGACGGGGCATCCGCGCGAGCTGATCCCCGCCGAAGCGCTGTGCCACACGCCGCAGCACGCCAAGCTCATCGCCGATCTCATGGCCGGACGGACCAAGGTGACCGTCCAGGTCCCCTGCCAATTCCCGATCCGTAGCAGGCTCTACCAACACGGCAAGCCCGAGCGCCCTGAAGGGCCGATCGTGCTCGCGCCCGGCCCGCACTTGTTGATCGACGACCACCTGATCGAGCGCGCGACCGGCGTGCGTCGCGAGGTCGTCCGGCCGAGACGATCCTTGACCGGACCCGTCGTGACCGGCGCCAAGGGCCACGGCGACGATTGCTTCCAGCCGTACATGACGATCCTTCGCGACCCGGCCACGAAGCGTTTCCGCATCTGGTACGGCGTGCCCGAGAACGCGAGCCAGTCGCATCTGGGATATATGGAATCGACCGACGGCATCGCCTGGCAACGACCGCATCGCGTCCTGAAGGATCCCTCGCCCATCCAGTTCGGCGTGAGCATCCTTGATGAGGGACCCGACTTCGCCAAGCCCGACCAGCGGTTCAAGTACGGGTATTACGGGAAGGACCAGCCGGGCGGCTTGCGCATCGCGGTCTCACCGGACGGCCTGACATGGCGGCCGCTGGTCGATCGCGTCGTGCTCCATCATCGCCACGACATCAACAACATCTTCCGCGACACGATCCGCGACCGCTACATGGCCATCGTCAGCACGTACATCCCCGGCCCGCACTGGTCGGGCCGTCGTCGCGTCACGCTGATGAGCCATAGCGACGACCTGGTCTCGTGGGCCAGCCCGTGGGCCGTCATCACGCCGAACGATTCGGCCGAACCGGGCGAGACGCAGTTCTACGCCATGGGCGGCTTCCTCGCGCGGGGCGACCTGCTGATCGGCATGGTGAAGGTCTTGCACGACGACTTCAGCGCCGATCCAGGCGGACCCAAGGCGGGCGTCGGCTGGACCAGCCTGGCCTGGACCCGCGACGGCACACACTGGACGCGCGACACCGAGGTCTTCTTCGATCGCCATCCCCAGAAGGGCCAGTGGGACCACGCGATGGCCTGGATCGACGGCCAACTCCCCGTCGGCGACGAGGTCTACCTCTACTACGGCGGCTACAAGCAAGGCCACAAGATCAACCGCTTCGAGGAGCGGCAGATCGGCCTGGTCAGGATCCCGCGCGATCGCTACGTGGCCCGCGTCGCCGGAGACGAGTCCGGCATGCTCCGCACGCCGCTGGTCAAGATCGACGGCGAGGCGCTGACACTCAACGTCGACGCCGACGGCGGCGAGGTGCGGGTGCAGGTCGAGGACGCATCCGGCCGGGCCATCGACGGCCTGTCGTTGGCCGACTGTCGGCCGATTCGCACCGACGATCTCAACGCAGCCGTTCGGTGGCGCGGCAGACTGTCGGACGTTCGGGGCAAGCCGGTCCGTCTGGTCCTGCAACTCCGGCGCGCCCGGCTGTATGCCTTCCAGGTCCGATAAACCTACACACCGACGAGTATTTTTAGGTAATTGCAAAAAGATTGATCAGCTTGGCCGAAGACCTCAACTTTATTAATGCCTGTGCCGACATAACTAACGGAAGCCGGTCGAGGCCCACGTTGAATAAAAGTGAAATTCAGGCCGCACCTGGTTTGATATTGTTCAATTCATGATGTACATATGGGGAGAGAGTTGAGAACTTCGCCCATGAGCGACGAACCGATCGGGAACGCATGCCCCTATTGTGGGTCGCCCATGACCGTGGCCCGCATGACATGCCACAAATGTCGCGTGTCGATCGACGCGGCCTTCCCGGTCTCGAGGCTGGCCAACTTGCCGGTCGAGCATCAACGCTTCATCGAGATGTTCCTCCTGGCCAGCGGCAGCCTCAAGGAGATTGCCGCCCAGACCGGCGTGTCGTACCCGACGGTTCGGTCACGATTGGACAAGGTCATCGAGGCGCTGCGGGCCGAAATCGGCAAGACCGTCGAGATCCGCGGGACGATCCTCGATGCGGTGGGCGAAGGCAAGATGACGGCCGAGGAAGCCGCTCGGCTGATCAAAGGGATCTGAGTCACAGGCCCAAGGAATTCATGTCAGGTTCGCGAACCGACGATCAGGGGCGCGACCCATCCGACCGGCCCGACGGAACGGGTGCGGGTTCGGATGAGGACGCGCGGTTGAACGAGGCGCTCTTCGAAGCCGACCGTCGGCTCGTCGCCTCGTTGAAGGACGACGAAGCGCGCCGTCGGCGTCGCCGATGGTGGCTGATCGGAGGTATCGCAATGAGTCTGGCAATCACTGGCATCATGATCGGTCTTCTCGCCACGAGCGGGGATGTCGCAGCAACGAGCGGACGCGACGCGCGCCGGGCCGAAGAGCTTACCGACCAGGGCTGGAAGCTCTGGCAAGGACAGAAGTGGTCGGAGGCGGAATCGAGATTCGCCCGGGCCGTCGAGCTCGATCCAAAGGCCGTCAATGCGTGGAACGGGCTCGGTTGGAGCCGCTTGAACGGCGGACACCCCGACGAAGCCCAGCAGGCCTTCGAGCGGTGCGTCCAGCTCGAGCCGACGCATCCCGCGGCCCACAACGGGCTCGGTTGGGTCTACTTCAACCGTCGGGACTTCGCCAAAGCCGAAAAGCACTGGACGAAGGTATCCCAGACCGCACCGGCCGCGTGGTATGGCCTCGCCAAGCTGTATCTGCTTCAGGGCGACTTCGCCAAGGCCGGCAAGTGGGCCAAGAAGATCCTGACCAAGCAGAAGGACGACACGCAGGCCAGGCGGATGCTCGCTGCGGCCCGCGCCGAGAAGCTCCCCGAGGATTTGCGGCGCGAAATCGAGCCGCCTCAACAGGGCTCGGCCGCCGACCACAACAGACAAGGGTGGATCTACTTCCAGCGCGGCATGCCTACCAAGGCCATCGCCGAGTTCCTCAAGGCCATCGAACTCGACCCCAAGGAGGCCAACGCCCACAACGGTCTCGGGTTCTGCCTGCTCCAGACCGGCAAGGCCAAG
This sequence comes from uncultured Planctomycetales bacterium, assembly GCA_964622545.1. GTDB lineage: Bacteria > Planctomycetota > Phycisphaerae > UBA1845 > JAFGLZ01 > JAFGLZ01. The sequence continues at coordinate 48,177 of CAZUQM010000030.1, forward strand.
GAAGCCAAGCACTACTTCGAGAAGTGCCTCGAGCTGCAGCCCAAGCATTGGGGTGCGATCAACGGCCTGGCCCGCTGCTACAAGGCCGAGGGCAAGGTCGACAAGGCCGTCGAGCTGTGGCAGAAGATGGTGAAGAACTGCCCGGGTCCGAACGCCGGCACGTCCGGCCTGGCCTGGACCTACCTCGAGACCGGCAAGCCCGACAAGGCCGTCCCGCTCTTCGAGGAGTTGGTCAAGGCCAATCCGAGGGACCCACGCTCCAAAGAGGGCCTCGCCCAGGCCCGGGCGGCCGCGGAGAAGCCCTGACCCGCGCCGACCTCCCACGGGCATCCGCGAAAGAACCGACGGTGCGAGAAGGGATTCACGCACCGCCGGTCCCGTCTCAAGCCAGATCCGCCGCCTTCGACACGTCCTGCGCATCCGACCGCTTCCCGCCGGCGGCCGAGCTCTGCTAGAATCGCACGCGTCCTCGCCGGCGGCGAGCCCAAGGACGACCGGACCGATGAAGACCGATCTGGACGACATCCTCCAGCACCTGCCCCACGACGCCAAGAGCGAGGCCACGCGGATGCAGGTGATCCTGGCCAAGAAGCGGACGTCGCTGGCCGTCCTGCGGACCGGCATCTCGGTCTTCACGCTGCCCCTCTCGGTAACGACGGTCCTCATCGCCACGTCGAAGTACTACGACTTCGCCCGCAACCTGCACTACCTGATCCCGCTGCTGGTGCTGTGCGTCTTCCTATCGGTGCTGGGCTTCTACCTGTGCATTCGGTCGATGCGGGCGATCCAGCTCCAGGACCGGCAACTGAAGGACATGATCGCAAGCTGGGAGAGAAACAACGGCTCCACGGAGGACGGCTGACCTGCCGAGGCCTTGCCGCCCGCCCAAGCCCCTGGCCCCGTCACCTCTGCCGCATGCTTGCTCGCCGTAAAAAGTCACGAAGCGGCGCGCTCACCTCACGCCGCTCCGCGATAGTCAAGATGTGTTCATGGCCGACACGCGCTCGGCATACGTCCGCAGACGCGGTCGGGCGTCCGTTCCACCCTTACCTACATGTCCGGCACGGCGGCGTGGATGTTCTCGTAGATGTTCATCATCCGCGAGCCAATCCCTTGGATAGCACCCACCGCCACCAGCACCAGCAAGGCAAGCAGAATGGCGTACTCGGTCGCCGACGGGCCGTCCTCGGAAACGAGGAACAGCCGGGCACGCCTCAGGCCACGCTGACAGAGGCCCATCAATACTCCCTCCGTAGCTGGGGCCAGTACATCGCGGCCAAATGGTCACATCGCCCGCGCGCTCTCTTACGATTCCCGCATCGCGCAGCGGACCCCTGAAACGTACGATTCAACCGCACGCGCGGCAAATCCAATCGTGGGCCATTGAGCCAGGCTGAAGAGCCGATTCAAGGAAGACCGACGGCTTATCGGACGCGCCCGCTACTCGCTGGCGGTCTGGGCCCCAGCCCCCTCACGCATCCCCGCGAGCTGCACGCAGATGCCGATAACCGTCAGGGCAAACACCGTGAAGATGACCATGAAATCGCTCCGCGAGGCCATGTCGCGGAAGTGACGTAGGAACGTCGCCTGCTGATTGCTGGCGGCCAGCACGCCCGCCACGGTCATCAACGCCCCCTGGAAGCTGATGACGGTGATCATCAGATGGTCGAAGACGATGAACACCAGGCTGGCCGTCACGCCCAGGCCCACCAGTCCGCCCACCAGGTGCACGTCCGCCGAGGCGCTGAATCCGCTGCTGACCACCGCGCCCAGGTAGCCGCCGATCAGCGAGGCGCACAGCACCGTCGCCGCCTTGAGCATCGGGATCGATGCGGCCCCGAAGACCACCGCACCGGCCACACCGCAGACCGCCTGCATCGTCCAGCCGTCCGCGAACGCCACGCCGCCGAGTATCCAGCCCGCCAGGCCGCCCAGGGCCGCGAGGTTGACCACGATGATCGCCTGGTAAACCCGCCAGCCGATCAGCACGAAGACCAGCCCCGCCACGGCCAGGATCATCCCGAAGGCCGGATCCAGCCCGTTGAGCACGCTCAGCCACTCTGTTCTGCTGCGGATGATCAGGTCCACCGGAGCAACTCCCTCGGGACGATCGTCTGATGCGGGCCTCGCCCGCACCGCCCATAACTACGATGGCGCACCGAGCGACCGGAACCGCATGACGTCTCCCTAGAAGTCTTGTCGGCCTTTCAGTCCGGCGGGTTCACTCTCTGACGGCGGTGGCGTCCGGACACCGAAGGGAAGATCGGCACCGATGCGGCCATCCGCCTACGCCTTGACGGGAGGAGGCACGGGCATGACGCGTTGGCCGCCACGCCACTGAGCCAGCAGCCCGAACAGCCACGCGATGCCGACACCGATGAGGATCAGACGTCCGTGAGGGGCCAGGACCTCATCCCACTGAGGCCACGTGTTTGTCAGGACCACGCTCGCGCCGGCTACGATCAGAAGCACGCCCGCCACCGACGTCCAGAAGACCATCGCCGCGCGATGGGCGATCGTGCCCACCACCACCCCCAGAACACAACCGACCACGAAGCAGATCGCCGCGTTGCGGAGCACGGGATCGGCGTTGTCCATCACCGCCTCGCCGATCAGCCGCAGCACGTCGAAAACGTTGACGGCGGTCTGATCGACCGCGCCCGGCTCGGCAAGGGGAAAGGCGTTCTCCGCCGTGGGTTGCGGCTGCTGCTGCGATCGTACGAGGCGATCGATGGATGCGGTCAGATCGTAATGATAGTTGTAGGCGATCAGAGCCCCCGCCCCGGCCATCAAGCCGCTGAGCCCCGCGATCCACATCCGAACGAGATAGAGTCCGACCAGCGCCAGGACGATCCCACCACCGATCATGCCCACGACCTGCGGCAGCTCGAACCGTCCGGCTAGTCTGTGCCCCAGGTAGGCCCCGCCGCCGAGACAGACCAGCACGATGAACGTGTTCAGCACGCGCGAACCCCAGAAGAGGAAGATCCCTCCGGCGACGATCGCCCCGATGGCGGGCCACGTTGCCTGATCGAGGTGTTGGCTGGGCACGAGCGTGTGCACCAGTTCGACGGTGCGGTTGAGGATGTCGCTCTGGTCAGGCATCACAAGCCCCACCCTACGGGTCGCCACGGTTCACAGGACCCTATGGTAGACCTCGCCGGCGACCCAGGCAAATCGCTCCGCCGACCACGATCGGAGGGTGGATCTCGACGCCGCCCCATCCCCCTGTCGCGCAGCAACGTCGGCCAGGGTCAGCTCCGCTGCCCCGTCGCCGATTGCCAGGTGCCCGCCGGGACCAGAACCTGGTCGGGCCAGACCTGGATATCCACCCAGCGCTTGCCCATGTCGATCCGGTCGTGATCGCGCCAAATCCCTTGCAGGTGCGCCAGCTTCTGCTCGACCGTCGGCTCGTCGATCTCTTCGCCCGGGGCACGGCCCCAGCGGATGCGGCTGCCACGATCCGTGGCCAGCTCGATGTGGGCCCGCCGCGGGTCCTTCCGCCCCCCGTAGTTGCCCACCAGCACGCCGGTGAGCTGTTCGTAGTAGGGCTTATCGCGCAAGAGCACCACCATCTCGATCGCGGCCGATAGGTCGTCGCCCTCCCACGCTTGACCCTCGTCGGACGGCTCCGACGCCACGCCCGCCACCAGCAGCAGCCCCGAGTCGCGCGTCACCTCGCCGTGCGAGTAGCGACCGGGCAGCCGCGTCCCCTCGGCATCGACAAGATAGTAGAACGACCCGTGGGATACCCACGCGATCGGCTCACGGTAGTCGCAGCAGATCCGAACCACGTCGTCGTTGCCGACGCTCACCTCGTGCACCCGTCTCACCCAGCCCACGGTCGTCAGCTCGTCCGCTACGCGTCTGGCCAGCCCCGGCGTGAGCCGTGTGTCGTCGACGTGGACCCCGCTACGCTGAACGATGTCGCGAACGATGTGCTGGTTGGCCGCGAGCCACGCCGGCGGATCGACCAGGCGGATTTCGAGCTCGTGCTGATACTCCGGCAATCCCGAGACGTACATCTCCAACCTCGGCAGGCCCACCACCGCGGCCGCCGCGAGCCCGGCCAGGACCGCGACGTTCAGCACGACCTTGCACACGCCCCACCACGACACCGCGCCGATGAGCCCCCCGAGTCTCGTCAGCAGCGACGGGCCGCGCTTGCGTTTCGTCTTCCGTCTTGTTCTTGCCATCCCGCGCCCTCCAGTGGCACGACGTTGCCCGGCCCTGCGGCCTGCAACGGTCTCATCGATCCATCGCCATCCTCACCAGACGGTCGCACAGCTCCGCGAAATCGATGCCCGCCCGGGCGGCCGCCTTCGGCAGCAGAGAATGGTCGGTGAAGCCCGGAATCGTGTTGATCTCCAGACAGAACGCCTCACCCGTGGTCGACTCGACGATCCAATCGATCCGGGCCATGTCGCGGCAACCCGCCGCCTCGAACGCCCGCACGCTGTCATGCTGCACCCGCGTGAGCGCCTCGTCCGGCAGCCCGATGTCGAACACGTACTCCGTCGTGTCGGCCTGGTACTTCGCGTGATAGTCGTAGAACTCCGCGGCCGGGCGGATCTGACAAACCGGCAGCGCCTCGCCGGCCAGGACGCCGACCGTCAGCTCGGCCCCGCCGAGATACCGCTCCACGAGGGCCTGCCCGTACCCGTCGGTCAGCCGAGCCACCGCGTTGACCAACGTCGCGCGGTCCTTGGCGATCAGGCAATCCACGCTGCTGCCCTCGCTGACGGGCTTGACCACGGCCGGCACCGGGAAGCTCCGCCCGACCTGCTCGGCCGTCTCGATGGTCACGTGCTCGAACGGCGCGGTCGGCACGCCGACCTCCTCGAGACGCCGCTTCGTCCGGACCTTGTCCATCGCCAGCGCGCTGGCCTCGGGGCCGCAGCCGGTGTAGCGCACGCCGCGCTGCTCCAGGATCGCCTGGAGCTGGCCGTCTTCGCCCCACGTGCCATGCAGCGCCACGAACGCCACGTCGAAAGGCTGGGCCAGGCCTGACAGGTCGTCGGGCCTGATGTCCACGCGGCGCACCCGGTGGCCTACCGACTCGAGCGCGTCGGCCACCGCGCGCCCCGAGGCCAGACTGACCTCGCGCTCGGCGCTCGGCCCGCCCATGAGCACGGCGACCTCGAGCGTCCGGCCTGACGCGGCGTTCTCGTTGCTCGTCGATGCCTGGGCCGTCACCACACCTGCACCTCCAGCTCCAGCCGGACCCCGAACTGTTTGTACACCTTGTCGCGCACGATCGAGATCAGCTTGAGCACGTCCGACGCCTTCGTGCCCGGTCCGGCGATGATGAAGTTCGCGTGGCGATCCGAGATCACCGCACCGCCGCACCGCATGCCCTTCAGGCCCGCCTGGTCGATGAGCGCCCCGGCCGACATCTGACGCGGGTTCTTGAAGATGCACCCCGCGTTGCGCGTCCGGAAGGGCTGCGTGTTCTTCTTGTACGTCCAGACCTCGCGGACGTGCTGCAGCACCTCCTTCGGATCGCCGGGCGACAGCGAGAACTCGACCCTCAGGATCAGCGGCTCGGCCAGGCTGGTGTGCCGGTACTCGAAGACCAGCTCGTCGCGATCGCGCCACACCGCCTTACCGTCGGTATCCATCACCTGGACGCGCTGCACGAGGTTGCCGATGTCGCCCCACGCGCCGCCCGCGTTCATCTTGATCGCGCCGCCCACGGTCCCCGGAATGCCGGCCAGACAGTGCATACCGCCCAGCCCTTCGCGGACGGCCCGCACGACGACGCGCCGCAGATCCGCCCCGGCGCCCACCGTCATGCTGTCGCCCTCGATCGTGATGTCTGAGAAGCCGTCTTCGTCCAGCTTGATGACCGCGCCGTTCACGCCGGCCTCGCCGACCAGCAGGTTCGCCCCCATCCCCAGGATGAAGAACGGCAGGCTGCTGTCCTGACAGCGCCGAAAGATCTCCCGCAACTGGTCCTCGTGCGTCGGGCGCAGGAAGTACCGCGCGGGTCCGCCCAGCCGCAGCCAGGTGTACTCGCGGAGCGGCACGTGCTCCTGGCAGATCTCATCCAGACCGCTGAACAAGCTCATCGGCTACCTTCCACACGTCTCCCGCGCCCATCGTCACCACCACGTCTCCGGGCCGGATGCGCTCCCGCACGTAGTCGGCCGCGTCCAGAAGCTGGGGCACGTAGACGGCCTCGCCGCCCCGCGCGCCGATCAGCTCGACCAGATCCTGCGAGCCGATCATCGTTCGCTCCTGCTCGCTGTCGCGCACGAAGTAGATGTCGGGCACCACCACGATGTCCGCCCGGCCGAAGCTCCGCGCGAAGTCCTGCAGCAGCAGCCGCGTCCGCGAGTGCTGATGCGGCTGGAACACGACCCACAGTCGCCGCGGCTCGTAGACCTGCGCCACCGCCCGCAGCGTCACCTCGATCGCCGTCGGATGGTGCGCGTAGTCGTCGATCAAGACCGCCCCGTTCACCTCGCCCCGCACCGTCATCCGGCGGTCCGTGCCGGTGAAGCTCTCCAGGGCGTCCCGCAACGGCCCGGGCCTCACGCCGCAATGGCTCGCCAGCGCCGAGGCCGCCAGGGCATTCGCCACGTTGTGGCGACCCGCCAGCTTGAGGCGAACGGTCGTGAGATGCTCACCGCGATAGCACAGGTCGAACGAGAACCGGCCGCGCTCTTTCGTCAGGTTCGCCGGCCACCAGTCGGCCCGGTCGTCATAGCCGAACCGCTCGACCCGCGCCCGCGCCGAGGCCACCGCCTGGACCACGTGACGGTCCTCGTTGTTCGCCACGAGGATCCCGTGCTCGGGCACGAGCGAACAGAACGCCGTGAACGCCTCGAGAATCGCGTCCATGCTCGGGTAGCAGTCGGGGTGGTCGTTCTCGATGTTCAGCACGCCCGCCAACGTCGGCGCGAGCTTGAGAAACGAACGATCGTACTCGCACGCCTCGGCGACGAAGTGCTCGCCCGACCCGGCCGCCGACCCGCCGCCGAGCTGCGGCACGACCGCGCCCACCACGAAGCTCGGATCCAGCCCGGCCTGCGTCAAGATGTACGCCAGCAGCGCCGTCGTCGTGCTCTTGCCGTGCGTGCCGGCCACGGCCACGCCCTGACGCGCGCCCATCAAACGCCCGAGCAGGTCCGCATAGCGGATGACCTCGCAGCCGCGCTCCCGCGCGGCCAGCACCTCGGGGTTCGACTCCTTGATCGCCGCCGACGCCACGACCAGATCGGCCGACGCGGGCACGTTGTCGCCCCGCTGACCGATCTGGACGGTCGCCCCGGCCGCATCGAGCTGCTTCGTCGCCTCCGAGGGGACCCGGTCGCTGCCGCTCACGATCGCGCCGCTCCGCAGCAGGACGGCCGCAAGCCCGCACATGCCCGAGCCGCCGATGCCGATCATGTGCACACGGCGGCCCGCCAACGGCGCCGTATCGGTCGGCGCCCCCTCGGGCGGCTTCCGGTCAACCAGTCTGTGATCCCACTCGCTCATATCGGCAGGGTTCGCCGCCGGCGCATCATCGGGCGCGACCGCCACGCCTCGATCCGTGCGCACACGCCACCTCTCAGCGACGTACGCTTCATTATAGATTATCGGGCCCGCTCGGCGCGGGCGTCCAGCCTTTCACCAGGCCCTCAAACGCTTACGTGCTTTCGGCCATCTTCAGCACATGCTCGGCCACGACGCGCGCCGCGTCCGGCCGTCCGACCCGCGCTGCCGCATCGGCCATCCGCGAGAGCCGCTCGGGGTAGCCCATCAACTCGGTCAGCACCGGACCGAGCGAGGCCTTGTTGGCCTGCGGATCGATCTGGTCCGTCAGCGCCACCGCCGCGCCGGCATCGGCCAGCACCGCCGCATTCGCTGCCTGGTGCATGTCGCGATGATACGGATACGGCAGCAGCACGGCCGGCCGTCCGACCGCCGTCAACTCCGCCAACGTCGAGGCCCCCGCCCGCGAGACGACCAGGTCGGCCGCGCCGATCGCCTCGGCCATCCGGTCCGTGAACGGCAGCACCACCGCGTGCAGTGTGCTTACCTCGTAGGCGCGGCACACCTCGTCGTAGTCAAGCCGGCCGCTCAGGTGCAAGACCTGCCAGGCATCCCGCTGAGGCTCCAGCTCATCCAGCAACGCCACCATGGCGCGGTTGACCGTCCGGGCGCCCTGCGACGCGCCGGTCACGAGCAGCGTCCGTCGGTTCGGATCCAGCCCGAACACCTCGCAGCCCTCGTCGCGCGACGCCTCGCGAAACCGCCGCCGCACCGGACAGCCCGTGGCAAGCACGACCGACACACCGCCGAACGCCCGAGCCGTCGGCTCCCACTGGCAGAACACCGCGTCGACCAGCCGACCCAGGTGACGGTTCGCCCGGCCGGGTTTGAGGTCCGGGTTCAACAGCGCCCGCGCGATCCCCAGGTCGTGGGCCGCTTGGATCGGTGCGCCCGCGCCGTACCCGCCCGTGCCGACCACGACATCGGGCCGAGCCGACTGCATCGCCCGCCGACCTTGCGCCACCCCGCGCCGCCACGCCATCCAGAACGCCGGCCAGTGCCAGGGCTTCGTGCTGAAGGGCCTGACCGGTTGCGGCGTGAACGACCACGGCGTGGGCTCGAGGATCTGCGCGTCGATCGGACGCTGCGTCACGAAGAACTCGATCGTCGCCTCAGGCGCGAGCTCCGAGAGCTGCTCGGCCACGGCGACCGCCGGGAAGAGATGCCCGCCCGTGCCGCCCCCGGCGAAGAGGATGCGCCGAGGCTCAGGCATGGGCCACCGCCGCGGCGCCCGCCGGCACGTCGCCGTCGGGCTCCTCGTCGAACAACCACGACGCGTCCACCGGCTCAATCGCTCCGGTCACCAGCCCGTGCCGGATCTGCATCCAGTCGTGATAGGCCGCCCCGGCCCGGGCGACCGAGGCCAGCAGCCCGATGGACAACCCCAGAAACAGCACACCCGACCCGCCGGCCGAGATCAGCGGCAAGGCGATGCCCTTGGTCGGCACGCTCACCGTCACGACCGCGATGTTGATCGCCGCCTGGAGCCCGATCGTCAACGTCACACCCAGGGCCAGCAAACGACCGAACATGTCGGGCGCGGCGATCGAGGCCTTGCGGCCCTGCCAGACGAACAGCATGAACAGGCCGATCACCACCAGGCCGCCGACGATGCCGAGCTCCTCGCAGAGGATGCTGAAGATGAAGTCGGTCCGCGCCTCGGGCAGGTAGCCGAACTTCTGGAGCCCGCCGCCCAGACCCGCGCCGAGCCACCCTCCCGAGCCGATCGAGCACAGCGACTGCACCGCCTGATAGCCGGTCCCGCCCGGATCCTCCCACACCCGCTGGAAGTTGACGAGCCGCGCGATACGGTGCGGCTTGCTGATGATCAGGTACGCCATCCCTGCCGCCGCCGGCATGGCCAGCAGCAGCAGATGCCACAACCGGCTGCCCGCCGCCAACAGCAGCAGGCCTCCCACGACCAGGAGCAGCGCCGCCGTGCCGAAGTCCTCGACGCCGACCAGCGCCACCGTCCCGCCGATCACGATCACCGCCGGCAGCAACGTGGCGAAAAACCGCCCCGCGTTCACGCCGCGCCGGCCGTACCACGCCCCCAGAAACAACACCATCCCCAGCTTGGCGAACTCCGACGGCTGAAACGTCAGGCCGACCTGATCGATGCCCAGCCATCGCCGCGCGCCGTTCCGCTCGATGCCGATGCCCGGCACCAGGACCAGCGCCAGCAGCGCCGCCATCGCCAACAGGATCAGCAGCGCCGGCTGGAACCAGCGATGCCCGTCGAGGCGGTCGCGAAACCGCAGCCAGCGATACGGAACCGTCGACGCCGCCACCGCCGTCAAAAAGCCGGCCGCCACGAAGGCGAGCTGCCGGAACGAAGCGCTCTCCCAGAGCGGCTCGCTCAGAAGCGGCCTGTCCAGGCTCGCCCCGGCCGAGAAGACCATCACCACGCCCAGGCCCATCAACGTGGCCGAGACCGCCAGAAGGAACATCGGCGTAAGCACATAAGGGTTGCGTCGCCAGATCCGGTTGGGTCGGAGGCTCGTGCGATTCGAGAGCATGTCGGGCATCCTTGCCTTAAAGCGGGCCGGGCGGCCTCACCTCCTGTGGGGCGTCGCGCCGCGGACCCGTCCTGAGAGTGTCATCCTACCGCAGCTTCACTGTCGCCAGCGCAAAGGCCGCGAAGATCGCCGCAAGCAACCAGAACCGCGTCACCACCTGGGTCTCCGTCCACCCGCCCAAATGGAAATGGTGGTGGATCGGCGCAACGCGGAAGATGCGTTTACCGCCCGTCATCTTGAAATAGCCCACCTGCATCATCACCGAGACGGCCTCGACCACGAAAATGCCGCCCACGATGAACAGCATCAGCTCCTGCCGCGTGACGATGGCCACGTAGCCGATCAACCCGCCGAGCGGCAGCGACCCCGTATCGCCCATGAACACCTGCGCGGGGTGGCAGTTGTACCACAGGAACCCGAGGCACGCCCCCATCATCGCCCCGCACACGATCGCCAGCTCGTCAGCCAGCGGGATCCGAGGCAGACGCAGGTAGCCGGGCAGCCAATCGTGGCCGGCCAGGAACGCCAGCACCATGAAGACGAAGCTCACCATCGCCACGCATCCCGCGGCCAGGCCGTCCATGCCGTCGGTCAGGTTCACCGCGTTGCTCGTGCCGGCGATGACCACCACCGTGATCAGCATGAACACGGGCATGACCATCTTCACACCCCAGTTGAACTGCGGGTCGCCCTTGTAGAACGGGATGCTCAGCACGTCGAAGTAGCTCGTGCCGCCCGGCGGGGCGTTGTACTGACCGTACCGATAGATGAACACCGCCAAAACCACACCCAAGGCGAGCTGGAAGATGAGCTTCTCCCAACTCCGCAGACCCGCGCGCGACCCGACGCGCCGGCCCACCGTCAGCTTGAGCCAATCGTCCACGCTGCCCAGCAGCGCCAGCCAGATGCAGCACACCAGGGCCATGTGAATGTAAAAGTTCTGCAGGTTCGCCAGAAGCAGGATCGGGATCAGCACGCCGAGCATGATGACGATCCCGCCCATCGTCGGCGTGTGCGCCTTGCCGACGGCCATCTTGTTGAGCTCGGCATGGTCGAACTCCGGATGGTCGCCGATCTTCATCTTGATCAGCCAGCGGATCACCCGCGGACCCGATTGCAGCACGACGAAGAACGCCACCAGAATCGCCAGCGCCGCGCGGAACAGCACGCTCCCGTAGGCGTAACGCGGGTCGGCGATGATGTAGTCCATCAAGTGATACAGCATGGCGCGTCGCCGTCCTCCCTCTCAGGCACCGTCGTCCGTCGCCCCCGACCCGAAGCGCGTCCCGAGCATCTCGGCCACCCGCTCCAGTCCAACCGCTCGCGAACCCTTGATCAACACCACGTCGCCCGGCCGGACCAGGGCGTCCAGACGGTCGGCCAAGGCCTCCGCGTCGGCGGCGGTCACCACGTCCATGCCGCCGGCCTCCCGCCGAGCCGCCTCGGCCACCACGTCGGCATACTCGCCCACGGCGGCCAATGCATCGAGCCCCGCCAGAGCCGCGGCCCGGCCCAGCTCCTCGTGCTTGGTGCGGCCCACCTCGCCCAGCTCGCGCATGTCGCCGGCAATGAACACCTTGCGTCCGGACGCATGGCTCTCGCCCTCGGAGCTCGCTCCGCCCTGACCCCACGAGACCAGCACATCGAGCGCGGCCCGCATGCTCGCGGGGTTCGCGTTGTAGGCGTCGTTGATCACCGTGACCGACCCCATCCGTTGCACGTTCAGACGCATCGGCGGCGGCTGAAACCCCGCCAGACGCCCGGCGGCCTCGTCGAACGTCACACCCATCTCGCGACCCACGCCCAGCGCCGCCAGCGCGTTCCAGACGTTGTGCGCACCCGGGACGGGCAGCGTGACCTCCACGCCGTCGACGCGGAAAGACACGCCCGCGCCTCGCGGCGCCACATCCGTCGCCCGGAGGTCCGCCCCGTCGCCGAGGCCGAACCACACCTGACGCAGCTTGCGCTTGCGCCAACGTCGGGCCCGCTTGCCGAGCGCGTCCGACTCGGCCGTCACGATCGCGCAGCCGCCCTCGCGCACGTGGTCGATCAGGCTGGCCTTCTCGTCGGCCACCCCGTCGAGGCTCCCGAGCTTTTCCAGATGCGTCTCGCTGATGCTCGTGACCACACCCACGTCCGGCCCGGCCAGCCGGGACAGCCGCCCGATCTCGCCCGGGGCGTTGCTGCCGATCTCCACCACCACGTAGTCGTCGTCCGGATCGACGCCCAGCAGCGTCAGCGGCACCCCGATCTCGTTGTTGAAGCTCTTCGGGGCGGCCGAACCTCGTCGTCGAGCCGAGAGCACGTGGTGGATCATCTCCTTCGTCGTCGTCTTACCGTTCGAGCCGGTCACGCCGATGACGGTCGCCCGGACCTGGCGGCGATGAAACGACGCCAACCGCCCGAGGGCCCGCGTCGTCTCGTCCACCAACAGCAGCAACCCCAACTGATGCAGGTCGGCCGGGACGCGGTCGGGCTCACACACCACCGCCGCCATGGCGCCCCGATCGATGGCGGCGGCCACGTAGTCGTGCCCGTCGAACCGCTCGCCCCGGATCGCGAAGAACAGATCGCCCTGCCGGATCTGCCGCGAATCGGTGGCCACACGATCGATGGTGATCCGACCCGGCTGGCCCAGCGGCCTGGCCTCCATCGCGGAGGCGATCTCGTCCAGCTTCAGCGGCTTCATCGCGGCCTAGGCCCTCGCTTCCAGTTCCCCTCAACCCGGTCGGTCGCGCTTCTGCAAACACGCCAGCGCGACCTGTCGGTCGTCGAACGGCACGCGCCGCTTGCCCAGAATCTGATACGTCTCGTGCCCCTTGCCGGCGATCAACACGATGTCGTCCGGCTCGGCCCGTCGGATCGCACGCTCGATGGCCCGCTGGCGGTCGGGCTCGATCGTGACCTTCGACATGTCCTTCGGCTCGAAGCCCGCCAGAATCTCCTCGATGATGGACTCCGGCGACTCGGTCCGCGGGTTGTCGCTGGTCACCACGACACGATCGGCATGGGCGGCGGCCGCACGGGCCATGCGCGGTCGTTTGCTCCGGTCGCGGTCGCCGCCGCAGCCGAACACCACGACAAGTCGGCCCTGCTTGAGCGGCGCCAGCGCGCTGACCACATTCTGCAAGGCGTCGTCCGTGTGGGCGTAGTCCACAAGCACCGTCGGAGCGCCGTCCGCGTCGGCCGAGACCACCCGCTCGAGCCGGCCGGCGACGATGCCGAGCTCGCCAAGCCCGCGGGCGATAACGTCGAGATCGAACCCCATCGCCAGCCCCGTCGACGCGGCCGCCAGCGAGTTCACCACGTTGTGCCGCCCCACGAGCGAGCTACTCACCTCCGCCGTGCCCGACGGCGTGACCAGCTCGAAGCGGCTGCCCGCCGCGGTCATCTCGCTGATCTTGGCGTGCACGTCCGCCAGCTGATTCAGGCCGTAGGTCAAGCGCCGCGCCGAGCAGTCGGCCGCGACGGCCTCGCTCGCCGGATCGTCCAGGTTCAACACCGCCGTCGCGTCGGCGCCGAGCCGGTCGAAGAGCAGCTTCTTCGCCGCCAGGTAGTCCTCCAACGAGCCGTGATAGTCCTGGTGGTCGCCGGACAGGTTCGTGAACACGGCGACGTTCGGCGTCAGGCCGTCCGTGCGGTGCTGGTGCAGGGCATGGCTGGACGCTTCAAGCACGATCATCTCCGCACCGGCCGAGGCCGCCTCCGACGCCAGGCGAGCCAGCGCCACCGGACCGGGCGTCGTCACCCGTGCCGGAATCCGCCGGCTCAGCAGGTCGTACTCGATCGTCCCCAGCAGGGCGCACGGACACGCCGCCGCCTGAGCTATCGAGCGCGTCAGGTAGCAGAACGTGCTCTTGCCGTTGGTGCCCGTCACGGCCACCACGCGGAGCGCCTCGCTGCGCTGGAGCTCCTGAACCCCATAGAACACCGAAGCCAGCTTGGCCGCGGCAATACGGGTGTCCGGAACGCGAACGATCGGCGCGCCATGGGAGGGACCCACCGGACGCTCCACCGCCACAGCGCTCACGCCGCGCGCGAGCGCATGATCGATGTAGTCGTGGCCGTCCGCCTCGTTGCCCGCCACGGCCACGAACAAACCGTACGGGCACGCATCACGCGAATCGTCGGCCACACCTCGGATGAACACGCGAGGAGCCGGCTCGGAGGCCTGGACGCCCGCCCGGCTCAGCAGGTCGGGCAACAGCATGGCAGGTCGGATCGGGCTGGATACGTCATCACTCATTCTCGCGATCCGCCTCAGGCCCGCAGGCCTGGTCTGACCCCTCATTCTATCTGTTGAGCCTGTCGCTCACCACAGCACCAGGGCGGGCGACCGACAGGGTTGATGCCGTCGCCCGGGGCCAACCACGCACCGCACGCAGAAGGTCCCCGGGCCACGCTGGGAACGCCGTCGCGTCCGAGCCGATGCCCCGCTCGGACGTTGCTGTCAAAGACCGCTTACGACCTCACCTGCTGGCCACGCGCACCGACGACGGCTCGGGCTCCTTGGGCGGCACGCCCAGGTAAGGCAACGTCTTGGCCAATATCTCGCCGACCGCCGGCGCGGCCACCGTCCCACCGTAGTAGGCGATGCGTCGATCGGGACGCACCACGTTCAGGTAGACCAGCACCGCCGGATCCTCGGCCGGGGCCGCCCCCACGAACGACGACACGTAGGCGTCCGGCTCGTAGCCTGGTCCGTCGTCGCGGGCGATCTGGGCCGTGCCGGTCTTACCCAGCACCTGGTACCCCGCCAGCTTCGCCCGCCGTCCCGTGCCCTCGTTGACCACCCGAACGAGGATGTCCTGTCCGATCCGCCGGGCCACGGATTCCGGCAGAACCCGCCGAACCACGACCGGTCCCGAGAGATCACGCACGAGGCGACCTTCGGAGTCCACCACCGCACGCACGACGCGAGGTTTCAGCAGCAGGCCGCCGTTGACGACCGCCGAGAACGCCGTGGCGAGCTGGATCCCCGTGACCGCGATCTCCTGACCCATCGGCAGCGACGTCGTCGAGTAGCTCGTCCATTTGTCCAGCGGCACGACCAGACCCCGGTCCTCGCCCGGCAGCTCGATGCCCGTCTTCCTGCCGAAGCCGAAACGGCGGATGTACTCGTGCAGCCGGGCGTTGCCCAGGCGCTCGCCGAGGATCGCCATGCCGATGTTGCTGCTCTTGATGACGACCTTCTCGAACGTCAGGTTGCCGTAGGGATGGTGATCGTGGAGCCGTCGGCGGCCCGCGCGATACAGTCCGTGATGACAGAAGATCTCCTCGCCGCACCAGGTGACCTTCTCGGCCAGGGCCGCCGCCGCGATAAACGGCTTGAACGTGCTGCCCGGCTCAACCGGTGAGACGATCACGCGATTGCAGCGCGCGTTCTTCGGAAAGTCCATGTAGCGGTCGAGGTCGAACGTCGGCACGTTGCCCAGCGCCAGGACCTCGCCGGTCTTCGGAGCCATGACCACGACCGACCCGGCCTCGCCATGGAACGCCTCCACCGCCACGGCCAGCTCCCGCTCGGCAATCGATTGGATCACCGTGTCGATGGTCAGCACGACGTGATGGCCGTCTTGCGGCGGCTGGTACCCCCCGGGATCGCTGTAGATCGCCCGACGCCGCACATCGGTCACCACCGACCGGTGGCCCGGCGTGCCTTTGAGATCCTCGTTGTAGGCGTATTCCAGACCCGCCAGCGGCCGACCCTCGCGGTTGACGAAACCCAAGCCGTGCGCAAAGCGCGGGTTCATCGGGTACTGCCGCTCGGGCTCGTACAGGATGCCCACGCCCCGCAGACCGAGCTCCTTGACGGCCCGGGCCTGCTCGTCCGTCACAAACCGCTTGACCCACATGAACCGCCGCCCGGCACGATGCTTCAGGTCGCCGGCGAGGATGCGCCCGTCCATAGCCAGCACGGCCGCCAGCTTCCGACCGGTCTGCTCGTAAGCTCGCGCCACGTTCGGCTCGGCCAGGCGCTCAGCCGGGGTCAGGTCCTCGCCGTCCGGCAGGCACGTCGGCGGCGGGATCTGGTTCGGGTCGGCGTACACGCTCGGGCGCTCGACGCTGACGGCCATCACGCGGCCCTGAGCGTCGACGATCATTCCCCGCCGAGCCGGGATCGGGATGACGGCCCGCCGCTGCCTCTCGGTGTAGGCGACCAGGCGATCGCGCTGCCGCAGATGGATCTGCACCAGCCGGGCCCCCAGCGCAACGAACACCACCAGCAGACACCACGTCAGGTCTTTCACCAGCACAGGTCGACGCAGCATACCCATGGGCTCACCACCGCTTGGACGGCAACCGATTCACACCCGCCAGCCGATCGCCCGACCGGATGTCCGGACGCGCGTCCGGCGGACGTACGCTCAACTGCATCTGCGAGACCCGCTCCTGCACGCAGTGGGGGGCCCGCAAATGCGCAATGGTCGCCTTGGCCTCGTCGATCTCGCGAACGAGCTTCGTCTCCTGTCGAGACATCAGGTGGATCTCGTGGGCGATCTGTGCCCGCTGCGACCGCTGCCACACCACCAGCGTCGCCATCACCGTCAGCAGCACGATCATCCCAATCGCACGCGGTAGCGTCATGACGGCTCCTCCCTCGCTGCGACCACCCTCGCGACCGCTGCCCTCAACCCGACACCGGTACGGCCAGGGGCACCTTGATCAGCTTGCCCGCCTGGACCTTGTTGGGCTGGCGGATCCGATCCTTGTTCATCTTCCAGATCTCACGCCATCGCCGGCCGTTCCCCAATCGCTTCTGGGCGATCCGGCTCAGGCTCTCGTTCTTGCCCACGCGATACCACTTGTACCGGCGCGAACGGCTGGGCGAGCTCTTCGTCGGCTCCTGGCGCGAGCGCTGCGCAGCGCCCTTCTTCGACCCACCCGACGAGGCCGGCGGCGGTATCCGGATCGTCGACCGGTCGCCGCTCTCCCTCTTCGAGCCCGTTGGCACGCTCGAACCGCCCGACGTCCGCTTGACCCGCGTCGGCGGCCAGCTCGGGATGCGCAGCTTCTGTCCCGGCAGCACACGGTTCTTGCTCTTGAGCTTGTCGCGGTTCGCCTCGTAGACGGCCTGAACCACGCGGTAGTCCATCGTTCCGTAGACGGCCTTGCAGATCTTGCTCAGGTTGTCGTTCCGCTGCACGACATAGACGGCCGGTCTGCGGGGCTCCGGTTCGGGTTCCGGCGACGCGGCCTTGGGCCGGGCCTGCTCCTCGACCTTGGCGACCCGGTCTCCGGGAGCAGGCTCCTGACCCGGCAAGATCAGCCTGCCGCGCTCCGGCTTGGGTTCGGTTCGTTCAGGCGGCGGTTCGCGGCGGGGGGTTTCGCGCTGACGCTGAACCGACGGCGCCCGTTCCGTGGCAGGCTCCTCCGCCGGTGGGGCGATCTCGATCCGACGCTCCTCCGGCTCGGTCTCCGAGCCCGCCGCGTCGTCCATCGCGGAGGCGGGTGGCAGGACCGGGGCGGGATCGACCGGTTGGCGGGAGCGGGGCTCCGGGGTCCCCACAGACGGCGGGGGCAACGGCTCGAGCAGGGTGTCGACCGGTGGGGATGGATCGGGTTCACGACCCTCGGAGCGCGGCCATCCCGTGGACCTACGCGGAGATTGACGATGGGCGAAGGTGCGATCGCCTAATCCGGCGCGATCGATGGGCGGGGAGGTGGCCTGGCCTTCATCGGCGCGCCCTTCCGCCGGAGAAGGGGGCGCGACCTCGTACTGGCCCGAATGCCTCGTCAGGATCAATCCGAAGACGATGGCAAACGCCAGGACGACCGGCAACCCGATACGGGTGCTGGTCTCTTCGGTCATCATGGCCTCCGTGCGCCTAGCCCGATGCGCTCCATCGCATCGGTCAGGTCGTCAACGACCAGCCGCCGGACGTCCGCCACCCGGCGAAAATGGCGGACGCTAGGTCGACTCCAAACCCGGCTCCCATGGCTGGTCCGTCCGCTCGACGACGCGCAACTTCGCGCTGCGCGAACGGACGTTCGCCTCGCGCTCGTCCGGCTCGGCGAGGACCGGCCGCTTGGTCACCAAAGCGTACAAGCCCTGCTTGGCTCGACGCTTGAAATCATGCTTCACCTCGCGGTCCTCCAGGCTGTGAAAGCTGATCACGCCGAAACGCCCGCCTCCGGCAAGGCATCGCGGCGCCACGGCCAGCAAGGTCCGCAGGTTGTCGATCTCGCGATTCACCGCAATCCGCAGCGCCAGGAACGTCCGCGTGGCCGGGTGGATCTTGCTCTTGCGCGACTTGGGGTCCACGTGCATCGCCGCGGCCACCGTCTCGGCCAGCTTCCGTGTCGACCGAATCCGGCTCCCGCGGCGGGCCTTGCAGATCCCCTTGGCGATCTTCCGGCTCAGGCGCTCCTGGCTGTTGTAGTAGATCAGGTCCGCCAGATCCTTCTCATGGAGGCGGTTCACCAGCTCCAGGGCGGTCTCCTCCTGATCGCGATCCAGCCGCATGTCCAACGGGCCGTCCTGGAGGAAGCTGAAACCCCGCTCCGGGTCCTCAAGCTGATTCGAGCTCACGCCCAAATCGACAAGAAGCCGGTCCACCCGATCCACACCCCGTTCCGCCAGGTGATCGGGCAAATCGGCGAAATTCCCTTTGACCAGCTCATACCGGCACGCGGCGCCCTCCAGCCGGCGGGCCGCCTCGGCCAGGTTCGACGCGTCCAGGTCCAGACCGATCAGACGACCCTCCGGGCCGATCCGCTCGGCCAACAAGCGGGCATGCCCGGCCAAGCCGACCGTGCCGTCCACCACGCACTGTCCTGGCTGTGGATCGAGGAGTTCGAGCACCGGCCCGACCAGCACCGGTTCATGGCCTGGGGTCTGCTCAGTCACCGCGTCGCCGTCACATCCGCCTTCCCTGAGAGCGGCTGGGGGCCCATCGGAGATCGAGCCGGCCTCGTGCCACGCTCGTTCGGGTCCGACCCGCCGGACCACCAAAGACTGGCAGGGACTGGACTAACCGTGACCTTCCTTGGTTTCGGTTAGCCCCGACGCAACGATCACAATGCCGCCCGCAAGCGTTTGACGTATGGGGAGAGCTGCACACCCGCGAAGACGTCGCCCAGCCGATTCAGGCGACGAACTCGCTCGGCCAAGACATCCAGGTGGTCGGCCTGATCCAATACCTCGACACATGGATCCGCGCCGTCTTCCACTCGCCGGATGGCCTCTTTGACCGCTCGTACGCTACCACTCCTCCTCAACGTCCCGGCCATCGTGTTCGATTGCGTCGCAGTATGCATCGCGACTCCCTTCGCAACTACCTCAGTCCCTGTCCATCTGGCCTGGACCCCACCGCAATGTGCCATGTGCCCCGGGATGGGCACCGCCGACGGCCATCGCGACGGTGCAATCCCGGGATCCCTCGCTCAACATCCTCGCTCGACCTTGTTCCGTCTCGGGCAACCCTCCCAACCTCAGGCAGCCCGGTCATGCCTCCACCGACTGCTAATCATCCTCGTCCCCGGCGGCCGGACGCCTTTGGAAGTACCGCCGGGCCCGATGCTGAATCTCGCTGTACCGCGACCAGTTGTCCTCGAAGAATCTCTCGTAGTCCTCTCGGTTCCACAGGTCCAAGTGGTCGCCGTCCCCCGTGATGTAGACCTCCCTGCCGATCCCGACGTGCCGGAGAGGACGCTCGGGCAAGAGAACCCGACCCTGCTTGTCCACTTCCAACAGCGTGGCCATCGAAAAGAAGATCTGCCGATAGTTGAGTAGATCTTCGTGTGGGAGGTCCGGACTCGGCCAGTTCTTCTGCCGCTCGATGAACGTCCGCTCAGGATAGAGCGACAACGTGCCTGGCCGATCCCCTGGAACGAGATAGAATCGCTGCATCCCTTCGCCGTCGCCCATCTGGCGGCGGATCTGCGACGGGATGGACATACGATTTTTGGCATCGATTGAATGCTCGTACGCACCCGTGAACAGGGCGTCTTCCAAGGGCCTGGCTCCCACTTCTTGGGTATCTATGGGTAACCTTACCACCTCCCCCCACATCGTGCAAGTCCAAAATGGGCACAATCTTGCGGATTGTGTTCCGATAACAAGCGCCCACCACTACCCCTTGAGGACCCAAAGCTGCACGTGACCCAGATCCGGGGTGCGCACCGCCGGCAAGTTTTTTTCACATACACGCGCGGAAAGCTGGGCCGCAAGCGCCGGCCACGCGCCCGGGCGGATGGAGGCCTACGCGCCCGTCGCCGCGAAAGAATCGCGCGCCGCACCGGGATAGCAGCGGCAGCGGTCGCGCAGAGACCCTTACTCCGGTGCGGGTCCGGCGCACCGACGCTTGGAGTTTGAATCGAGATCGGGCGAGGTTTCGTCGGCGGGTCTCGGCGTGTTGATCGTGCGAGATTCCCCCCCGTATCTCGCACGCCCACCCATCGCTTGGAAGGAGTCTATGTCATCACGATGCCCGGACTCGTCCGTCGCACCGCCAACGAGCCGAGGCCCTCTGAAAGCCCCGCGCCCGATGGGCGGCTCGGCGTCAGCCCGTCAGTCGGCGACGAAGCCGCTCGGGCAAAGGATCGTCCTGGCCGTCCGACTCGTTCGGGAAGCTGATCGGACCGTGACAGGCCGTCGGCCCACACCCGTCGGGGTACGCGTCGGTCTGGGCGCACAGGGCGAAGAGCTCGGTCAGGTCGCGCATGAGCTGGTCGAGGTGTCGGGCCTCGGCGGCGGCGGACAGATGGGTCAGCTTGCCGCGTCGAAAGCCCGCCGTGAGCAGGCCCAGGTGCAGCTTCAGGCAGGGCGCTGCCAGGCCTTGGTCCGACTCATAGCCGAAGATCAAGCCGCGATCGACGGCCCACTTGACGATGTCTCTGTCTTCGGGAGCTACATGCATGGGGATCCGTCCCCGAGGAGGCAAGGTTGGCCGTTAGAGAGAAAAAGGAGGGTGGGTCCTACGGACGAGCCCGTGGGAAAGGATTCGAGCGAGGGAACCATCAAGCACGGTCTGCGGTCCATAACGCGTAACGCTTGGTGGTAAAGGGCTGCATCTTTCAGAGCCCACCCATGGTCCTTTTTCGCGAGCGACACGCAGCGGTCGAGCCTCCATGCCAGGCCTCTGCGAACTTCGTCTCGCGTGTCACCAATCCGGATGCGACGTCTTGCCGTCCGGTACGACGAGCTCGGGTGTCCATTCCCGAGCTGTAGATCAAGAATCGGGCAGGCCCGTCGAACGAGCCTGTGGTAAGGATTCGAGCGAGGGAACCATCAAGCACGGTCTGCGGTCCATAACGCGTAACGCTTGGTGGTCATGGCTGCATCCTCCGAACCTGCCCAAAGAGTCTCCTTGTGCCTGGCGATCATGGAGACAACGATGAAGAGTCCCTTCTCCATCGTTGTCGGATCGTTCGAGGCGACCGGGGCCTGGAACGCCGTCACGCCGCCCCTACATGGCCCTGACCGAGTCCGAGCAGAACGTACAGCAATCTCGGGGATACTGAACGGTCTGGTGCGCCGGGTTCCAAACCCGGCTCCACGCCTCGGCTTCGCGTCCTTGTCCGGCCGATGCGCCTATACCAAACCCGGTCGGGAGCATTACGCCTGTCTTGCCCACGGCCACTGAATACGCTTGGCTCAAAGCGTCGTAGCGCGACCACATGTGCGTTGGGCCTTTCTCACACTCGCGGACGTTCGGTCCAGTTTGTCCGAACCACCGGCGGCTCGCGCGCCTAACAAAACGGAGCGCCCCCGAACATCCATCCTCTCTTCAGTTGTCAGCTTGTTCGCTCGTCGGGATGATGGGCTCGCGTGAGGCTGCTCCCTTCGAGCGCTATTGAGACGGGGCCAACTGCGCCCGCAACCAAGTCTTGTCCAGCAACCCTCCTTGGTTGACGCAGCCGTGCTTGGAAGGACTTCTTAAGTTGACAGGTCCGCTCCTCGTATCGTTCCCACAATCTCAATATAGCACCAGGTTATCGGACAGCAACCGCGTTTTGCGCGGCATGTGGCAGATTCTCGCCAGTTAACCTGGCGGTTCTTGCCACCAAGATATCACAGCCCGATATCTGGACACAGAGCCAAGGATTCAGCACAAGATCTTGTGTAAATCACAGACTACAGCGTAGCTTTCCATATCCACACCTACCCAGAAAACCATCGTCAGCCAACCCCCTGGCAAACACGCGCGTATGACTTACTAGCGCTCTAGGGAAGGTCCGCGCCATCGGAGCGGTTGAATCCACCAGGCGCGTTTCTCATCCGCACGAAGTCAGCTTCACCAGACCAACAACTCACAGGCTTCCTCGACCTAGCTCCTTGAAGCCGATAGCACATCGGTAGCCGTGTCGTGGCCCTGACCCAATCCCAATCACCGGCCTGTTCCGGCGGGCCCTCCGACGAAACGAGCCCCGCCCGCGCCCGCCACGCCCCACGAAACACCCCTTGCCCCCGAGCGACGCCTGGCGATACCATGCCGCATCTCGACTGTGGACGAACACCAGGAGTCACCGCGATGGCCAAACGCTGCTTCGTCGGCATTGATCTGGGCGGAACCAACATCAAGGGCGGCGTGGTGGATGAAGACCAGCAGGTCCTCTGCAAGGTCTCCATCCCCACCGAGGCCGAGCAGGGCCCGGATCACGTCATCGAGCTGATGGCGGACCTGGTCGAACGCCTCATCGGCGAACCCGGCATCGGCAGGGATCGCGTCGACGCCGTCGGTATCGGCTCCCCCGGCTCGATGAGCCACACCCACGGCATCGTCATCAAGCCCCCCAATCTGCCCGGCTGGGAGAACGTCCCCCTGCGAGACCGCATCAAGGACATGACCCACCTGCCGACCACGCTCGAGAACGACGCCAACGCCGCCGCTTACGGCGAGTTCTGGGCTGGAGCGGGGCGGGACGTGCAGCACATGGTCATGCTCACGCTCGGCACGGGTGTAGGCGGCGGCATCGTCACCGACGGGCGGCTCATGCGAGGACACTTCGACAACGCCGCCGAGCTCGGCCACTGGATCGTCCAGCCAGGTGGCAGGCCCTGCGGCTGCGGACAGAGGGGCTGCCTCGAGGCCTACGCCTCCGCACACTACACCGCTCAACGAGCGAGCGAGGCCCTCCAGGAGGGGCAGGCCTCCTCGCTAAACGACGTCCTCGAGGCCAAGGGCAAGATCACGTCCAAGGACGTCGTCCAGGCCGCCACCGACGGCGACGACCTAGCCCGCAGGATCCTCGACGAGACCTGCAACTACCTGGCCATCGCCTGCGTCAACATCCAGCATGCCACCAATCCCGAGTTGATCGTTCTGGCCGGCGGGATGATCGCTGCCGGCGAGGAGGTCCTGCTCAACCCCATCCGCAACAAGGCCGCGGAGCTGACCTGGAAGGCCGCCGACGACCTGCCCGAGATCACCTTCGCCACGCTCGGCAACGATGCGGGCCTCATCGGCGCCGCCGGCTGCGCCTGGCTCGGACGGCAGGAAGGCGAGATCTGAGGGACCAGGGGCCGGCCTGTCCGGCTCTGTCGTGGGGGGCTACTGGAACACGGGTGGGTCTTGCCCGTGCTCACGTGGGTCCATGCCGCGCTGGGCGTAGATGATCCACAAGCTGAACTCACTCAACGCAGCCCATTCTTGGAAGTACCTCAACGGGCGATCGGTCTGGCCACGGAACGGACCGTGCCACTCGTCTTCGGCGATAGATTGGCTCCGGGACAGCGTCGGCCAGGGATCGCGTTTCAGGTCCGCATGCCCGTCGTAGTAGGCCACGCCGCCACGCTTCCAGAGGTAGGGCTCGTACAGATCCTTGTACGGCGGCACATCATAGTGATCGTGGTCATGGACATCGCTGAACACCGGCGCCCCGTGCGAGACGGCGATGATGTTGTGGATGTAGAAGCCGTAGTCACCCGCGTGGTAGGCCGACCCGTCATCGCCTTCCTCCCCGGCCGTGCCCACGTGCCGGTTCCACTGCTCGTCCAGCGCGAGCGGCAGCTTGGCCGGACTGTGGATACGGGTCCGCTTCACGATGGGCCCGTTGACGCCGCCCCACAGCTCGGGTGATTCGTCCAGCGACGGGTACTCCCAGTACAGCCGCCAGAGCCGACCCCACAGCGGACGGGTGTAGTTGAACACCCGTTGTTGCGATTGGCTCTGCCGCTCGAAATCGGGACAGCGATAGAGGGCCTCGAACCGGGCGTACGGGTAGAGCGTGCCGGTCCGCGGGACGGCCCGCTCCATGTCGCCCCAGAGGTCCTGCGAGCTATAGGCCACCGTCTCGATGGCGGCCTTGGCCTCGTCTGAACCGACCTCGCCCCAATCGCACAGCCAGTTCTCGACCGTGTTCGGACCCTGTACTCGCGACTCGTGCAGCGTCGACGTGAACGGAAACATGCCGTCGTAGTCGTCGGAGTAGACCAGGAACGCCCGCCCGAACTGACCCACACGACTGAGGCACAAGGTCGTTCTGGCCTGGGCGCGGGCCTTGTTCAACGACGGCAAGAGGATCGCGACCAGCAGCGCGATAATCGCCACGACCACCAACAGCTCGATCAGCGTAAACGCACGGCGGCGCTGGAGCGAATGACGTGCCTGCACGAACGTCCCTCCTCGGCGCGGATGCTGGGGCGCACCCGGCCGGGTCCGATGACATGACAGTCCGGCCCCCGACGGATGCCGGCGACCGGCGGATCTACGGCGACGTGCTGGGGACGCGACGTAATCGCCACGACCCACTCCAATTCTATCTATCCCCCGAGATCCCACGCAAGCTCCCTGGTACTGTAAACACCTTTCGTCTTGGATTGCCGGCGGTGTCCAGGGTACAATCTTCTGGGGTGAATCCCCTGGATATCGGGGCCCTTCCGGGCCCGGCCCCTACATGTCTTGTGGATCGCGCTGCCCATGTCAGGTCGCTTAGCGCCGATCCGAGTCGAGGAGGAAAGACGATGACGCTGCGTCCGTTCCTGTTCGCCATGGTCCTGGTCTGGGCAGCGGGGTTCTGCGTCGGCAGCGCCCACGCCGACTTCTTCGACAGCTTCGACGATGGCTGGTGGCAGCGCGACCCGAACGACCCGCGCTACGATGCCAACGATCCTTACTGGACCGACCCCAACAACGCCGTCTTATGGGACAAGGACAACCCCGACTGGTACATCGGCAGCCCCGTCCCCGGCGCGCCGTCCAGCGTGCAGGTCATCACCGATTCGGTCTGCGAGACGTCGCTCTGGCTCTGGGCCGACAAGCACTTCCTGATCCCCATGGGCGCGACCGGCGTCTGGGTCGACTCGGGCGACAAGGACCCGAACACGAGCTGCACCTGGTGGGACGACACCACCGACCACTACGTCCTGACGTGGGTCTACTACACCGGCTACTACGATCCGAACGATCACAACGGATACGGCGATCCGAACTACGACCCGAACGACGACGACCCCAACGACGACATGGGCTCGGCGTTGGTCCTCCTGCACCTCGACGACGCCAACTGGACGGGCTTCGCCTTCGAGTTCATGTTCGCCAAGTGGTACCACCCGACGTACCCACAGATGCAGCCCGTGCACATGGCGCTCAAATCGTTGCTGGGCGCCGACGCGGCCACCCTCCGGGACATCTGGATCGACCCGAACCACCCGGGCTGGGCCAACTACCCGGACATCCCCGACAATGTCTCCACCGACCCGGTGATGATCCACCCGACTCCCGCCGACTACAACGGCCCCGACTACGGCGGCGTCGACTTCGACCCGTGGGAGCGTATGGGCTTCTGGATGCTCATCCAGTTCGAGCAGGACCCCAACCACGCCCCCGGGGATCCCAACGGTAAGGTCCTCCGTGCGGCCTGCTGGCCCGGTGACAAGTACGACTGGGACGGCAAGTGGCTCATGGAGGGCGACCTCGCCTGGCTCTGGAACGTGGGCGACAGCGGCGGCTCACTCGACCCGAATGGTGATTTCTACTGGCCCGCCGGGGGTGTCGGCCTGGTGTCCACCTCCGACATCGCACGGGGCAACGGCTACCCGTCACAGGCCGCCTTCGACAACGTCGAGGCCCGAACCGGCATCTTTGACCCCGGCGCCAAGACGCTCGACCTGTCCGTCGTCAACGGCCACTACGGCCGGATCGTCGTCGACCCCGTCTGGCCCGACCCGAACGACCCCAACACGCCCGACAACCGGCTCGTCCGCTACACGCCCGGCACCGACGTGGTCCTGGTCGCCGAGGTGACGGCCGACGGCAAGAGCTTCAAGGAGTGGCGGATCTGGGACCCGAACTACCCGGGCGACCACAACTACGCCGTCATCGACACCAACGCGGTGCTGAGCCTGGTCATGGACACCGACTACCAGATCGAGGCCGCGTTCCAGTGCGGCAGCGGTGTGCCGCCCTTCCTGATGATGGGCCTGGCGGCGATGGGGGTGCTTGCTCTGCTCAGGTTACGAGGGTAACCAACACGCGGGCGGCGTGTGCACGGACAACGCTTCTCAACAAGCGCGCGGCCGACCGGCGCGATCAGCCTTGCCCGGGCTCACCGGCTTCCGACGAATCCTGTGCCGCCAGGCGCTTCCGCCGTCGCCACCACCACCAACCGACCACGACGGCTGCGGCACCGAAGACCGGCCCGCCGACGATGCCGCCCGCTTGAACCCAGGCCGCGAACAGAAGCGTCTTGTGCACCAGGCCATGATGATCCTCGGGCGTCCGCGGGATCTGGCCCGTCGCCACGGCGATGTGGTGCAGCAGGCTCACGGCCGGGCTCTCGTTCGGAATCTCCTGGTGGCAGGCGAGACACAGGTTGCGACGGTCCATGTTGTTCCGCTCAGCCTGGCTCAACGGACGTGACCGCGTCCAGTGATGCCCCACGGTCATGAGCTGCTTGCCGTCTTCGGTGACGAAGCGCGACCAGTCGGCCTCAAGCCCCTCGATCGCTTCGATCTGCGGCTGCGTCTGCTTCGGCAGCACCTGCCCGTCGGGCGTCATCAGGTCGACCATCGTCGGCTCGTCCCACGCACGGTTGACCGTGCCGCCGCCGATCCCGTGGCCGAGCGCCTTGGCCGAGATGTGACACGACTCGCACGAACGCGAGGTCTTGACGATCGTATGCGGCTGACCCGGGCTGTGGCCGATCGCGAGCTGGCCCTCGTCGCCCGAGCCCTCCAGACCGGCGTCGGTCCGGAAGATGTGGTTCAGCTTGATGGTCTTGCCGTCGGGCCCGACGATCGTCACGCTGGGCAGACAACCGGGAACGGTCGGGGCGATCCGCCCCTCGCCGTTGACGGCCAGCGCCGGATCCTCCCACCGCTTGTAGGAGCGCTGCTCGCTGACCCGCCCGGGCACCTTTGCTGGGAACTCCTTCTCGTCCGGCGCGTGGGCGTACTTGTCCTGCTTGCGAAGGTGGCCGGCGGCGGTCCAGTCGAGGCTCTTCGCGTCGCCGGCATAGTCGATCTTGGCGTACTGGCCGTAGTCTTGCGGCGCCCACGTCGCATGACAGCTATAGCACTCCATCGTCCGCATATGGAGATCGACGGCCACCATGCCGACGCGACCGGCCTTGCTTAGCTTGCCTTCGCTGACGATCAGCTTGAGCGGCTTGAGCGTCAGGTCCTTGCCGCCGGCCGAGTAGACGACCACCGTATCGCCGTCCCGAACGACCTCCGGAAAGGGATTGCCCCGGGCGGTCAGGATGTAGCCGTCCCTGACGTCGTGCAGCGTGCCCTGGGCGTCGCGTTTGAGGAGCTCCTTGGCCACGCCGCGGGGCTCGCCCGATTGCGGTGCGTCGCCGAACTCATCGCTGTAGCCGATCGGCAGCTCCCATGGGTAGGCGCTGGGCGTGCCGTGACAGTCGGCGCACTCGATCTGGATCTGCGCCAGGTTCGACCCGCAGATGAACCCGTCGCCGTGGACGTCGATCGACGTGTGGCAGTCCTGGCAGACCATGCCCTTGCGGCCGTGGATATCGGCGTGCATCGCGAGGTAGTGCTTGGTGTGCAGGTCGACCTGACCCTGGCCGCCCTCGCGGTAAGGCGACTGGAAGGCGCTCTCCATCAGGCCTTGATACGACACGCCGATGCGCTTGCTGTGATTGTGGCACGACGTGCACGTCTCGACCGGGATGCCGCTGTAGGTCTTGTCGTGCACGGTAACCTTGCTCTTGCGCGTGCCCTGCATGCTGTGCACCAGGATGTGACCGGGCTCGTCGCGCGGGATCCGCTTGTCCCCGCCCTCATAGAGCCCCGCGTTGCTGTAGGGCATGTGACAGGCCGAACACCCCATGCCGCGGTAGTCGCCGCGCTCGAAGCGACCCTTGACGGCCAGATGGCAACGCTGGCATTCGGCGCGGGCATAGGTCCACGCGGCCAGGTGCGGCTGCTCGACGAGCTTCGACAGGTCGGTCGGCGCCGCAGGCAGCGTCGACTGCGAGTCCGGGAACGCGCCAGGCTCGGTCTCCGCCAGCCGCTTCATGTAGTCGCGGTAGGCGGCGGTCCCCTGCCGCGCCGCCGCGGCCGGGTTCTTCGCGTCGTAGTTGCCCCAGCCGTGGTTGTAGCCTTGAAGCGATCCGAACGACCAGCTCACGCCCTGGATCTTGCCCGACTCGGTCATCATCAGACTGTTCCATTGCGTGCCCACATGATCGGCGTGACACTCGCCGCAGGCAACCTCATTGGCCCACGGGCTGCCCGGATCGGGACGGAACGACCCCGGCTTGTGAGCGTCGTCCTTCAACATCGCCTTCGGGTCGCCGCCGTGACAGACGATGCATCCCTTCGGATCGCCCTCAACCACGCCGATGGCCACGATCTGCTTCATCATCTTCGAGTCGTAGTCGCGGATGTCCTCGATCCCGCGGTGACAGACCATGCAGCTCGATGGCTTGGCCTCTTCCGCCGGCGACAGAGCACCCGTCCATGACATCCAACAGAGGGTTGAGGCCAGCGCCCAGATCCAACCGCGCGGTTTCATGAAGTGAACCTCCCGGGACCGACCGATGGATAGATGAAGAAAGGGCGGATAAGATTCACCCTACGTGGCGGCTCGCTCATCGACCCTAAAGTATTGCCACGACGTTCCACGAATGCAAGGAGAACCGTCATGCCCGACGAGCACGTCGACGATAGCGTCGCCTTCGTCGTTCGTACGCTTCAGATCATCGTGGCGGCCATGTGCGGCGGTGTCGTGCTCTTCCTCGTCGCAGCCACCGTGGTCGGCCCGATCCAACCCGTCGAAGAGGGCGCCCAGCCGCTGCTGACATGGGTCATGATCGCCTTCGCCGTCACCGCCCTGGCCGTCTCCCTCTTCCTGCCGAACCTGATCACCATGAGCGCCAGGACCAAGATCCTTGCCAAGGTCGATCCCGAGGCCGCCATCCACGAGCGGCTCAATCGTCCCGAGGTCGTTCGCGGCCTCGCCCAGATCTATCAGGTCAAGACCATCGTCGGCGCGGGCTTGCTCGAGGGCGGCGCCCTGGCCGCGACCGTCGCCTACCTGCTGGAGCACCAGTTCTACGCGGCCGTCGTCGCGGTCCTGCTCACGGCGTTCATCGCCTTTCTGATACCGACCCGGCCCAAGGTCATCGGCTGGATCGAGGAACAGCAGCGCCGCCTGGAGAACGAGCAGGCCACGCGCCAAGACTGACGGGCCACGGCCCCTCCTGGAATCGCAACATGGCTCCGCCAAGCAGCACAACGACGTGCGCGCTGCTCGCCGCCTTCCTGGGCGCGACGATGACTCCCGCTCAGGCCGCTACGGTCGTCTCGCCCGACAGCTCGGACACCGACCACCGCTGGCGCATCGAGAACGCCGCCGTCCGCGTCGCCTTCGAGGCACGGACGGGCCGCATGACCGTCCTCGACAAGACCGCCGGCTACACCTGGCGCCAACCCGCGGCCCCGGATCGCCGACCCGACCAGACGGGCCCGACGTTTCGCACCGTCCGCAAGCTCGATCGCCCCGGCGCCGCCGCCGTCCGCTTCGAGACCGACCTGGGCATGACCAAAGGAAAGCCCAACACCGTCCTCGTCACGCTCGCCCTGCCCGACGAGACCGGCCGGCTCGACGTCACCATCGACATGCCCGACCGCAACACCGAAGCCCACTACATGTCGTTCTGGCATCCGCTGCTGCTCGACACGCCGCGCGGCGTCATGGCCGTGGCCGACTACTGCAACGGCTACGTCTATCCGGTGGCCGACTACCCGGGACGACGCACCTGGGTATGGCTCGACCGGCTCGACATGCCCTGGGTGGGCCTGTGCGACCTCGAGCGAGGCTTCGGCTGCCTGATGATCGTTGAGACCCCCGACAACGGCCAGGTGGAGTTCCGGCAGTACGACGTCGACGGCCGCAAGCTCGTCGCGCCGCGCATCCACTGGCACAGCAGCAAACGGCTCTTCGAGCACCCGCGCAAGCTGACGTACCACGTCCTGCCCCGAGGCGGCTACGTGGCGATGGCCAAGGTCTTCCGCGCCTGGGCCCGCGAGCGGGGCCTGCTGGTCACGCTCGCCGAGAAGGCCCGGCGCAACGCGAACGTCAAGCGACTGTTCGGCGCGCCGATCGTCTGGGGCGACGCGCGGCTCGACTTCGCCCGACAGGCCAAGCGCGCCGGCATCGACCGCATGGTCGTCAACGGTCGCAGTTCGCCCGACCAGACCCGCGCGGTCAACGAGCTCGGCTACCTGACCGGCGAGTACGACAACTACACCGATATCCTCCCACTCAAACCCGGCCAGGAGATCGACAAGAACCACGCCCCCCTGCCCGATCATGCCGTCCTGAACGCCGACGGCAAGCGGATGACCGCGTGGCTCACCATCGACAAGAAGCTGCAGTACATGAAGCGGTGCCCGTCGCTGTGGACCCCCACCGCCAAGATCGTCGTCCCGAAGGCCCTGCGCGAGGTGCCGTTCCTCGCCCGCTTCATCGACGTGACCACCGCCGAGGGCCTCTACGAGTGCTTCGACCCGAAGCACCCGCTCACCAAACGCCAGAAGCGCCAATGCGGTGTCGACCTGCTCCGCTACGTGCGGAGCCATCGGCTGGTCGTCGGCGGCGAGCACGGCATCTGGTGGGCCGTCCCCCACCTCGACTACCTCGAGGGCATGATGAGCGGCAGCCACTGCTACTACGCCTGGCCGGCCGGACACCTCATCCGACCCGAGAACCGCGACCAGCGCTTCACCAGCCCGTGGGGTCGGAAGCTCCCACCCTTCGAGACCTACGAGACATGGGGCATCGGCCACGCGTGGCGAGCACCGCTCTGGGAGTTGGTCTTCCACGACTGCGTCATCACGACGTGGTACTGGGGCGACACCAACGGCTGGCTCCACGCGACCGCACCGGAGATCACGGCCAAGAAGGACGCCTACAACATCCTCTACGGCACCGTGCCGATGATCTGGGCCAACGCCAAGGGCCTCTGGCGGACCGACCGGCGGGCCGCCCTGCGAACCTACCGCACGACGTGCAAGCTGCACGAGGTCGTCGCCGGAACCGAGATGCTCAGCCACGCGTTCCTCACGCCCGACCACCACGTCCAGCAAACGCGTTTCGGCGACGGCACGACCGCCGTCGTCAACTTCGGGCCCGAGCCCCAGTGGGTCGACCTCGCCGGCGAGCAACACCTGCTGCCGCAAAACGGCTTCGCCGTGAAGGGCCCGTCCATCGAGCAACACCGTCGCATCGAGGACGACCACATTGCGACCCGCATTCGGCGAGCCGACTACACGTACGAGCAACGTGGCCGGCGTGAGATCGAGCTGCAACGAAGCAGCCCGACGCGGCTGAGGCTCTATGTCGGCAAGGACGAGGACGCCACGGTCGAGGTCCGACCGACCGACGTCGCGCCGGACTGGAACCTGGCCGCGACGCGGGTCTATCGACTCGACGACCAGGGACGGCGCCGCCCCGTTGAGTCGCGCCGCCACGGACCGGAGTGGATCTTCATCGACGCCCCCGAGACGCCCGCGGCCTTCGAGCTGGTCTCCAGCGGGTCGACGGGTCGCGCCCGTTCGCAGCCTACTCGGTGATGAGCGTTCCGATCGGTTCGGCCCCCAGCACGGCCTGGCGCATGGTGCCCGGCTTCTTCAGGTTGAACACCACGATGGGCACGCCGTTGCGCTGGCACATGTCCACCGCGCTGAGGTCCATGACCTTGAGCCGCTCGTCGATGACGCGGTTGTAGCTGAGACGATCGTAGAACTCGGCGTCGGGAACCTGGACCGGGTCGTCGGAGTAGACGCCGTCCACCTTGGTGGCCTTGAGCAGCACGTCCGTGCCGAGCTCGACGGCCCGCAGCGCCGCGCACGAGTCGGTCGTCACGAACGGGTTACCCGTGCCGCTGGCCAGAATCACCACACGCCCCTTCTCGAGGTGCCGGATCGCCCGGCGACGGATGAACTTCTCGCAGACGCGATCGACCTGGATCGCCGACTGGACCCGGGTCGGCACGCCGATGGCCTCCAACGTGTCTTGCAGGGCCAGGGCGTTGATCACGGTGGCCAGCATCCCCATGTAGTGGCCCGTGACCTCCTGCACCTTGGCCTTCTCCGAAATGGTGCTGCCCCGTAAGAAGTTCCCACCCCCCACGACGATGGCCAACTGCACGCCGAGTTCGACGACGGCCGAGATCTCATCGGCGATCCGCTGCAGCTCGCCGCCGTCGAGTCCCTGTCCGTTCTCGCGGCAGAGCCCCTCGCCGCTGATCTTCAGCATCACACGTTGATACGTCGGTTCGTCCTTCGACATGACGCTCCCTCTTGCGATGGTGTGACCGTGCCAGCGCTGTCGCGGCAGCACGTGCTCGATCCGTCGCCGTCCGGCTCACAGCCGGGCCGGCAACATGGTCGCGTCAATCGGTCGGAGGATCAAGCGACCGGACCGGCGGATGCCAAAGAAAGACCCACCAGGCTCCCGAATCGGCGGCGAGCTTGGTGGGTGGATGCGCTTGGGGTCGGTTGCCGATCGATCGGGCCGCCTACTCGCCGCCGACGGCCATGAACGCCATCGTCGTGATCGCCTTCACGCCGGCGGCCTCGAGCACCTTGGCCACGGTCATCTTGGCCTCCTTGACGTGCTCCTGCTCCATCAGGGCCTTCTCTTTGAGGAAGGCGGCCACCTTGCCCTCGACGATCTTGGGGATGATCTTGTCGGGCTTGCCCTCGCCCCGGGCGACCTCTTCGGCCAGGGCACGGACCTTCTCGACCTCGTCCTGGGGCACGTCGTCGGACTTGATGCCCAACGGCCTGGCAAAGGCGATGTGCATGCAGAGGTCCTTGGCGACCTGCGGGTCGGACGGGGCCGCGTCCATCGCCACGATCACGCCGATGCTGCCGTCGAAGTGGACGTAGCTGGCGAGGTTCTCGCCCGTCAGGCGGCGGCACCGCGTGAGCTTCATGTTCTCTTTGATCCGCGCGTACGTGTCGTTCATCAGGTCCGCCACGGTCTTGCCCGGCTCGGCCACCGAATCGGCCTGCACGATGCTCTCCGGATCGGGGGTCTCCTCGCTGCCGGCGGCCACCTGCTGGGCGATCTTGTTCGACAGCTCGGCGAACATCTCGTTCTTGGCCACCGGGGGCGTCTCGCAACGGACCTCCACCAGCGCGCCGGCCGTCCGGTCGTCATTGACGTACACGCCGATGCGGCCCTCGGCCGTCTCGCGGTGGCTCTTGGTCTCCAGCTTGCCCTTGCTCTTCTTCTGCAGCAGTTCGATCGCGGCATCCTCGTCCCCGCCGGCTTCCGTCAGGGCGGCCTTGCATTCCATCATCGGCAGACCCGTCTTGTCGCGAAGGGCTCGTACTTGGGCGGCGGTCACGTCTGGCATCGGTTGGCTCTCCTCACTGAGACATCGACAGCCCGGAGCCGTCGCCGGGCGCCCGGGCTGGTCGGTTCACCTATGCGTTCGTTTGATCTCGAGCGGCGCCGAGACCCGAACCGCCCGGGACGGCGCCGCCGTGTGCGGTTGTGTTAGCTCTCGCCCTCGGTCTTGGATGCGGCGGCCTCGTCGGCGGGCTTCCCGGCCTCAGTGGACTCGGGCTGGGTCGCCTCTTGCTCAGGCGTTTCGGCTGGGGTCTCGGACGTGGCCTCGGCCGGTTTCTCAGTCGTGGCTTCGGCCGGTTCCTGGGCCGGAGCCTCGGCCGGAACCGCCTTCGCCCTCTCGGAGGTCGGCTCGCTCTGGCCGGACGCCGGAGCGGACTCACCGGCCTCAGGCGCCTCCACCGGCGGCGCTGGAATGCCCGCCTCCACGGGCGGCGCGGGAATGCCCGCCTCGACCGGCGGCGCGGGGGTCCCGGCCGTCGAAGCGGCCGTGGCGCTCGCGGACCGACGCCGGGCCGGCTTGGCGGGCGCCTCGTCCTCCTTCGGCGCCTCGGCCTGGACCGCGCGACCCTCCAGCACCGCGTCGGCGAGCTGACCGATCAGCACCTCGATCGAGCGCATCGCGTCGTCGTTGGCCGGAATCGGCAGGTCAATCGTGTCCGGATCGCCGTCGGTGTCGAGCAGGCACACCGTCGGGATGTCGAGCTTCTTGGCTTCCTTGATGGCGATGTGCTCGCGCTTGGCGTCGACCACCACCAGCACGCCGGGCAATCGCTTCATCTCGCGGATGCCCTCGAGGTTGCGCTTGATCTTACGCCGCTCGCGCTTCAGCGAGCTCTCGCGCTTCTTGCTGTACGAGGCCATCGCGCCGCTTTCGTCCAGCGTCTCCAGCTCCTCGAGCCGGGCCAGGCGAGAGCGAATCGTGCGGAAGTTGGTCAGCGTGCCGCCGAGCCAACGCTCGCAGACGTAAGGTGATTCGCAACGGGATGCTTGGGCGCGGACGATCTCCCTGGCCTGACGCTTCGTGCCGACGAACAGCACGTCCTTGCCCTCGGCCGCGACCTGCGTCAGCAGCTTCTTGGCGCGGAACAGCCCCTTCAGCGTCTCTTTGATGTTGATGATGTGGATGAGGCCCCGCTTGCCAAGGATGTAAGGGGCCATTTTCGGGTTCCAACGGCTCACACGATGACCGAAATGGACACCCGCATCAATCAGCTCGCGTACCAACGGCTTGGACAAAACTCACCTCCGCTGCCCACCACGTAATCTCTAGGCATGGCCAGATTCGTCTGGACACATAGAAAGCATCTCAACGTAAACGACTGTCGCGTCTAGGTCAAGGGGAAAAGGCCAGAAAAAGGAAGGGACGCAACCTCAGCGTCCCCGCGGGCTTGATCGCACCCGTAACAGAGCATTAGACCACACCGCCAGCCCGTATGCAAGGGCGTCTCCGCCGGCCCAACCGGCCGGGGTGCTCGACACCTGAGGCGGGAGGTCGACGTCGAACCGCTGTTCTATAGCGACGCGACGCCGCCTTGGCAGGCTCGCAGCCGTCTCCGACGGCGATACGGACCTTTCCGAGCAACGTGCCGACCGAGAACGCCCGGGCCCGGAGCGCCGGCGGTGTGGAGCCAGGGGTGACGTCTGCCGGTACGCAGACCGAACCCCTGGTGCTGCGTTTCACACATCGTGCGACGATGGACAGGAGGGGCACACGCCACGGCTGCTGCTCGAGCCGCGGCATTCATGCCGCGCGGCCGCGCCGGATGACTCAGGCGGCTCGGACAGGTCGTCGCGATACGTCTGAAAGGCAGCACTCGTCATCGGCCGCCAACCCACGAACAGTCCCGTAAGGGGCGACGGAAGACCTCTCAGGGCCTGTCTCGCCCCTTCAGGTCAGACCTAACCCAGCGACGTGAACGAGGACCCCGCCCTAGCGGTCAGGCACCCAACCGGCCGTCGCGCCCCGACGCCCGGGACACGCCAACCCGACCCGTCAGCGACCCAGCACGTCCTCCACCGCATCGACCAGCGTCTTGGCCGAGTAAGGCTTCTGGAGGAATCCATGGATGCTCTGCCGAGGGATCTGGCCGGTGGCCTCCTCCTCGCTGTAGCCGCTCAGGAGCATCACGCGGGCGTCGGGGCGGATCTCCAAGAGCTGACTCAGTACGCGGTCGGCACTCGCGCCCGGCATCATGACGTCGAGCAGCACCAGCCCGATCTCCTCGTGGCGGTCGCGGAACATCTCGACGCCCTCCTGGCTTGTCTCGGCTGAGAGGACACCGTAACCGGCTCCTTCGAGCATGCGACTCGTGACGGTCAGCACCGTCCGCTCGTCGTCGATCAGCAGGATCAAGCCTCCCCCGTCGCGCCCCGTTTCCTGCCGTGTGGCAGGCTGAGGCTTCCCAGGGTCGGCCTCCCCCACCGGCAGGAACACCTCGAAGCGCGTGCCGCCGCCGGGCTTGGAATCCACCCGCACGCCCCCGCCATGACCTCGAACGATCCCCAGCACCGCCGCCAACCCGAGCCCCCGCCCGGTGAACTTCGTCGTGTAGAACGGATCGAACATCCTGGCCAACGTCTGCTCGTCCATGCCCACGCCGCTGTCGATTACCGTCAGCCGGACGTACTCCCCGTCGGCCAGCGGCTCGCTCATCTCATCGAGAAGGCAATGATCCGGGTCGACCCGCACCACGTCGGTTCGCAAGGTGATGGTCCCCGGCGCATCGCCGATGGCCTCCGACGCGTTCGTGATCAGGTTCATCACCACCTGGCGAAGCTGCGTGGCGTCGCCCTCGATGCGGGGTAGATCGTCCGCCAACTCGCGGACCAGCGTGATCCGCTTCGAGATCGCCGTGTGAAGCAGGTTGGCCATCTCGCCGACCATGGCACCGAGGTCCAGCGTCTCGACCACGAACCGGCCCTTGCCCGAATAGGCCAACAATTGGCTCGTCAGATCGGCCGCCCGCTGGGCCGCGGTCTCGGCCTGTTCCAGCGCCGAGCGGATCTGGGGCAGATCGGGCAAGTCCATCAGGGCCAGGCTGATGTTGCCGAGGATGCCGACCAGCAGATTGTTGAAGTCGTGGGCGATGCCGCCGGAGAGGACACCGAGGCTCTCGAGCTTCTGGGCGTGGCGGAGCTGCTCCTCGAAGACGCGGCGCTCCTGCTCCATCAGTTTCTGCTCGGTGATGTCCCGCGCGCTGCCGATGAGGTGCCGGACCCGCCCCGCGTCGTCGCGCAGCACCACGTGGCTGTCTTGGAACCACCGGTACGAGCCGTCGCTCGCTCGCATCCGGAACTCGATGGTCCGCGGCTGACCGGACGGCGCGCCGGGTTTGAGCGGTCGCACGAGCTCGGCACGATGGGCCGCGACCCGGTCCTGGTCCTCCGGGTGAATCAGCTCCTGGATGCCCTCCAAACCCAGCCGAACCAGGTGGTCCGGCGAGTACCCCAAGGCGTCCTCCACGGCGTCGCTCATGTAGTCGTATGAGCCGTCTTCCAGGTCTTGCTTGTACATCACATCCTTCGAGTGATGGAGCACTTCCTGAAACCGGCGCTCGTTCTCGCGAAGGGCTCGCTCGGCCACGTCGCGCTGCTCTTCGAGCTCCATATCGTGCAGCGCGAACGCCACGTCCCCGGCCACCTCTTCGAACAGCTCTTGCTCTTGGCGATCCCCCGCCCACTCGGCCGGGAGGCTGACGGCCAGGAAGCCGAAGGAGGTGTCCTGGTGGACCAGGCGCACCGCCATCGCGCCGCTGCCGGATGACCCGCACTGCAAAGGACACACGGCACAGAATGAATCGGGGTCCTGGATGACAACCGGCTCATGCATGGCCAGGGCCTGACGCAGACACGCCGGGAACTCTCGATCTCTCAGCCGGTCCGTGAACTCCGAGAAGGATGCCCCGTCGCCCGCATGCGCCGCGTGGAGCAGGTCGCCCGTTTCGCCGAACAGCGCGATCCACGCGCTGTAGTAGCCCCGCGTCTCGACCAGGTGCTCGCACGTGCCCTCGATGAGGGTCGCGCGGTCCTTGGCCTGCGTGATGAGCTGGTTGACGTTCCGGATGGCACGCAAGACGGCATTGAGGTGCGCCACGCGGGCCTCCATCCGCTGCCGCTCCGTCACGTCTTGCAGCGTCGACCGCACGCCCAGAATGCGCCCCTCGTCGTCGCGGAGCAGCCGATCCTGAACAAGCACGGTCACCTTGCGATCGTCCAGCGTGCGAAAGTCCCTCAGATAGCTGCGCTCCGGGGCGCGCTGGCCGCTGAGCTTGGCGTGAACGGCTTGCCGCATCTCGTCCGGGTCTTCCGCGAAGGTCCAGATGGGCTTGCCCAGAACGTCCGCCGATGTGGCGCTCAGCAGGTCGAGCTCGGCCTGGTTCACGCGGACGACACGGCCCGCCGTATCCAGCTCGTGATACGCAACCGGCGCCTCGTCGAAGAGCTGCCGATGGGTCTCCTCACTGCGACGCAACGCCTCCTCCGAGCGGAGCCGCTGCGTCGCTCCCGGGAGCCCCTGAGAGCGTTCAGTACTTTCGGAACCGTCGTTCATATCCGCCGACCTGCGACGCGTCCCAACCCGCCAGAAATCGACTAAACCGAGTCTCTGCTTGACTCCGGTTGATAAGGTCGGTATATGTTAGGTATTA
>CAZUQM010000031.1:0-40504 GCA_964622545.1 uncultured Planctomycetales bacterium
GAAAAGCCATGACCCGCAAGGAGCTAGTAACCGGAGTTGGCTAGAGATTCAGTCTTTACGATTACGCTCGTTTCCCCGCCCTCTATCGGTGCCCTGAATTCGAGCGAATCAACCATCCAGACAAGCACCAAAGCGTCTTCAACTATTCGCGAAGCATCTTCGGGAACAAGGCCAACCTGGATGAAATCGGCAAGTTCGACCGCGGCCTGCTCAAGATAAGCGCTGTGTACAACACGGCCCAGTTGCCCATGATGGTTGACGAGTCTTGGAGCTGCTACGTGGCTTACCCGATCGACAAGGGCTGGGTCTGGGGTGGTGTGGATCCGATGTGGGACGCCCTCAATTCCTGTATGGGCCAATATCACGGTGCGCCCATTCGGGGGTTCGCGTGGTATCCGTCTGGAGCCAACGGAGAGATCGCTGATGGCGTTCCCCTCCAGTCTGCCACCCTGGGGTTCTACGACGGGCACTGCGAACTGAAGCGGGATCCGTTTCCGAATGTCGAGATCAATGGAGCGGGGAGAGCGCCGCTAAACCCTTGGAGCCCGTCAGGCGAGGAGTACCTGAGGTGGATTGCCATGCTCCTCTACGCGCAGCTTGGCCTGGCACTAGATCTCACCTTCTAATCCGTTCAACCGATGGACTGAGCTGGCAGACGTGAGGCTCTCCCTGAAGAAGAAAGAGGGCTACTTGCGTGGCGGTGCTATGAAGCTTGCGGTGTTCCAGTGAGAGCGCATCCCGGACACACGACGGCCCTATCCTTCAACGTCCGCGTGGTATGCCTTCTTTGATTCTGGCCCTGGTTGAAGTCCGTGTACTCAATACCTTAGCGACGATGCTTCACTAGGACCGCGTTGCCCAGATATTGGTCTTTACTGCTTAGCCATAGCCCCTTTTCATCTATAGGTGACCACTCATGAAATTGCTCGGATCCCGCTGAAGCCGAACTGCAGCACCGACCGATATCTCCATCTGCCGATGCCGAGCGGCAGGCCGTATCGACCGCGTCGTTGTAGTCCTGCCCGAGTCTCGGCCGTTTCCGCCGGATTATCGTGAAATGCGCCTTTTTGTGCCCCCGGGCGGGTTGCCACGCTGGCGGCGTGCAGCTATACTCTACGAAATCAAGGTTCACTGGAAGGGAGACCTGGCATGGAAGCCCATACGCATCAACGCATCTCACCGAAGCGTATCCTCCTCAGTGCCATCCTGTTATTCGGATGTGTCGCTTGCCTGATGCTCATCCTACCGCCGCAGGCAGTATAGGTCTGGTTCGGTAGCTCACCGGAGCCGGCCCCGGTCTCATCGGGCCCGGGAGCCGTCTGCGCGGCCCCACGCGTGCGCGGCTTGCCCTCCGAGGCGTTAAGCCGCCGACCGGCGTGTCAGAAGGTCTCGGTGCCCTCGCGGCGGCGGCGCGTTCCCAGGCCGCGAAATCACGTGCTGTTCAAGACTTGGTGGTTGAACGGCCTGGTTGCCGGTGGTATCTTGTATGATTCTTAGCGCGCCGCTTGGACGGCGTTCCCGTCCGAGGAGCCGAGGGTGTGTGGTCGCTCTGCCCCCGGTCGTCGGGCAGGGTCCCGGTGCCGCCCGCGGCTGGAGTCTGTCCGGATGTTCGACACGCTGACAGACAAATTCAGTGACGTGTTCCGCAAGATGCGGGGCCGAGGCCGCCTCACCGAGTCCAACATCCAGGACGCGATGCGGGACGTTCGCCGCGCGCTGCTCGAGGCCGACGTCAACGTCCAGGTCGCCAGGAAGTTCTGTGACCAGGTGACCGAGAAGGCCATCGGCGAGGAGGTGATTCAGAGCCTCCATCCCGACCAGCTGATGGTCAAGATCGTCCACGACGAGCTGGCCGCCTTGCTCGGACCGGTCGATCCTCGCATCCCGTTCGTCACGCCCGGCCCGACCATCCTCATGCTGGCCGGGCTCCAGGGCTCGGGTAAGACGACCACGGCGGGCAAGCTCGCCAAGCACGTGATCGCCAAGGGTAAGAAGCCCATGCTGGTCGCGGCCGACCTGAAGCGCCCGGCGGCCATCGACCAGTTGGAGGTCATCGGCGGTCAGGTCGGCGTGCCGGTCTACACCGAGCGCGACCATCAGAACGTGGTCAAGGTCTGCCGCAACGCCCACATCGAGGCCCGCAAGACCGACCAGGACGTGCTCATCCTCGACACCGCCGGTCGGTTGTCCATCGACGAGGAGTTGATGCAGGAGGTCAGCCAGGTCGCCCAGACCATGGCGCCGCAGCAGATCTACCTGGTCATCGACGCCATGACAGGCCAGGACGCGGTCAACACGGCCAAGAACTTCAACGACCGTCTCGAGCTCGACGGCGTGATCCTGACGAAGTTCGACAGCGACACCCGGGGTGGTGCGGCGCTGTCGGTCAAGACGATCACCGGCAAGCCGATCAAGTTCGTCGGCGTGGGCGAGAAGCTGGAGGACCTCGAGGAGTTTCACGCCGAGCGGATGGCCGGGCGCATCCTGGGCATGGGCGACATCGTCACGCTGGTCGAGAAGGCCCAGTCGCAGGTCCAGGAGGAAGAGGCCGCCAAGCTGCAGGAGAAGATGGCCAAGGGCCGCTTCGGCCTGGACGACTTCATGGCGCAGATCGAGAAGATGCAGAACATGGGCTCGATGCGCCAGCTCCTGAAGATGATTCCGGGCATGGGCAGCGAGCTCGACAAGATGGACGTCGACGAGGACGAGATCAAGCGGATGAAGGCGATCATCCAATCGATGACGCCGAAGGAGCGGACGCAACCGGACCTGATCGACGCGAGCCGACGCCGTCGCATCGCCCGGGGCAGCGGCAACGATCCGAAGGACGTCTCCGGCTTGATCAAGAGCTTCAACCAGGCCCGCGACGTGATGAAGGCCATGTCGGGCATGGGGTTCACCGATCGGCTGAAGATGGGCACGCAGTTCGCCCAGATGTCGGCCATGGGCGGCAAGATGCCGCAGCTCAAAACCAAGGGACGCACCCAGAAGAAGCGGCGACTGAGCCAGAAGGACAAGCGCAAGCGCCGGCGACGGAAATAGAAAACGCCCGGGAAGCATCGAGGCAGTGAGGTCGCGCTTCCCCGGGGCCCTGTCAGGCAAGACGACTAGTGAGGAGTGACACGTGGCAGTCAAACTCAGACTGAAGCGATTTGGTCGCAGACATCACCCGTGCTATCGCATCACGGCGATCGACTCGCGAAGCCCGCGGGACGGCCGGGCCATCGAAGAGCTCGGGCTCTACGATCCGATGGCCAAGGACGAGGCGCAGCAGGTCCGGCTCAACACCGAGCGGATCGAGTACTGGCTGAGCCAGGGCGCCCAGCCGTCGGACACGGTCCGCAGCCTGCTTCGCAAGAACGGGATCGCCGTGAAGGGGTGATGCGCCGGTGTCGCGGGCTCGCTCCCCCGGCGTCTTGGTGGCGGGAAACGCGTCGCGGTGCAGGCCCGCAGGAACGCCGATCATGCGTATCGACGTGCTGACGCTGTTCCCCGAGGCGTGCGAGCCGTTCTTCTCGGCCAGCATCATCCAACGGGCACGGTCGGCCGGCCTGGTCGAGATCGTCTGCACGAACATCCGCGACTTCGCGACCGATGTGCACCGGAGCGTGGACGACAGGCCCTTCGGCGGCGGGCCGGGCATGGTCATGATGTGCCCGCCGGTGTTCGATGCGGTCGAGCATGTGGAATCGCTCGACGCCAGGCCGGCCACGCGAATCCTGCTCACCCCGCAGGGCGAGCGGTTCTGTCAGGCGGACGCAGAGGACCTGGCAACGCACGAGCGTCTGGTCGTCCTCTGCGGGCATTACGAGGGCTTTGACGAACGAATCCGCGAGGGGCTCCGCCCCCGTGAGATCTCCATCGGAGACTTCGTCCTGTCGGGCGGGGAGGCCGCGGCCATGGTCGTGGTCGACGCCGTGGTCCGGCTCCTGCCGGGTGCCCTGGGCCACGAGGACTCGGCCGGTCAGGATTCGTTCACGGACGGTTTGCTGGAGTACCCGCAGTACACCAGGCCGCGGGTCTATCGAGATATGGAAGTGCCGGAGGTCTTGCTTTCAGGCGATCACGGCCGCGTGGCGGATTGGCGACGGCAACAGGCGATTCAACGAACGCGTGAGCGTCGCCCCGACCTGCTGAAGGGTAGCTAGAGGAGCCAAGAGGATGAAACAGGAAGCGATCCAATCCGTCGAGCAGTCGTTTCGGCGCGACAAGCCGCTGCACGTCCGCGTGGGCGACACGGTCACGGTGCATCAGCGAATCGTGGAAGGCGACAAGGAGCGGGTGCAGCCGTTCTCGGGCGTGGTGATCTCGCGCACCGGCGGCGACGACCACGGCATGTTCACCGTGCGCCGCATCGTGAACAACGAAGGCGTCGAGCGCGTCTTCCCGATCAACTCCCCGAAGGTGGTCGACATCGAGGTGGTCCGATCGGGCAAGGTGCGGCGGTCGAAGCTGTACTACCTCCGCGACCGCGTCGGCAAGGCCCGTCGTCTGCGGGACATCCGCACGGTCTCGGCCAAGGCGGCCAGGAAGCTGGCCGAGGCGGAGAAGGCGGCCGAGCAAGCGCCGGCCGAGTCTGCGGCCGACGAGAGCACCGAGTAGACGACCCCCAGCACCGTGGACGAGCGGACCCGCCTCGGACGCAAGGGGGAGAAGCTGGCCAGGCGATGCCTGAAGCGCAAAGGGTATCGCATCCTGGCCCGCAACTACGTGTGCTCGGCCGGTGAGGTGGATCTGATCGCCCTGACCGGTCGCACCATCGTCTTCGTCGAGGTCAAGACGCGCTCCGCCGACGACCACCACGACCCGGAAGAGGCGGTCAACACGCCCAAGCAGCGAAAGATCCAGCGTGTCGCGCGCCACTGGCTGGCCACGCATCGGTCCAGCGACTACGCCTTCCGGTTCGACATCGTCGCCATCACGCTGGACGACCGCGGTGAGCCCGTCATTCGACACACGGAAGGCGCCTTCGGACCCCATTCGACGTGAGCACCATGCCCGAGCCTGCCGACACTCCCGGTCCCGATCTCATCGATACCCATTGCCATCTGACGTATGAGGGGCTGGGCGACCAGGTCGACGCGGTCCTCGATCGCGCCCGCCGCGCGGGCGTGCGTCGGTGCATCACCGTCGGCACGGACGTGGCCGACAGCCGGGCCGTGCTGGACGTGAGCGGCCGCCACGACAACGTCTGGGCCGTCGTCGGCGTGCACGCCCATGAGGCCGGCAAGACCTCGAGCGAGACCTGGTCGGACCTCGCCTCCCTGCTCGAGCCCGCCGGGACAGCCCCGCGCCCCGTGGCCGTCGGCGAGACGGGATTGGACTATCATTACGACTTCAGCGATCGCCCGTCGCAGCGTGATGGTTTTGTCGAACAGATCGCGCTGGCCGAGCGCTGCGATCTGCCGCTCGTCATCCACTGTCGCGAGGCCGTCGACGACGCCTTGCTGATTCTCGACGATCACCGCACGCGGGACGCCCGCGGCGTCTTCCATTGCTTCACGGGCACTCCGGACGAGGCGGCGACGATCGTGCAGGCCGGCTGGTACCTCTCGCTGTCGGGCATCGTGACGTTCAAGAACGCCGCCGAGCTGAGGGACGCGGCCCGGCTCGTCCCGCTCGATCGCCTGCTGCTGGAGACCGACGCGCCGTTCTGTTCGCCCGAGCCCATCCGGCACGTGCGACCCAACGAGCCCGCCCACGTCGTGCACACGTGCCGCTATCTGGCCGAAGTGCTGGACGTGGACGTCGACGAGCTGGCGCGACAGTGCAACGCGAATGCCGAGCGGTTGTTCGGACTGACCCCGGCCCGGGAAGAGGGTTGAACGGCCGGATCAGCCGTCGCCCGGGCGCAGCTCCCACGGTTCGGGCCAGGCGTCCTTCGGACCGAGCCGCGCGAGCGTGAATCGACCCGACAGCACCTCGCCGTCCAGCCGGATCGTCCAGGCGTCTGGCGATTCGGCCAGCGTCTCGTACGTGCCGCCGGCGACGATGGCGACGCGTCCTCGCCCGCGGCTGACGGGCCCTTCGTAGGTCAGGTAATCCTTGCGATGATCCGCGATCCGCTCGGCCGGGATGGTCTCGCCGACGCCTCCGGTCGGGTCGGAGGCAAGCTGGAATGTCCGCAGGACCTCGCCGACCTCGAGCATCAGGTCCCAATGCTCGGCGCCGAAACCGGCGTGATGATGGATGGCGAATTGTGGTTGGGGCATGGCGCTGA
This sequence comes from uncultured Planctomycetales bacterium, assembly GCA_964622545.1. Lineage (GTDB taxonomy): Bacteria > Planctomycetota > Phycisphaerae > UBA1845 > JAFGLZ01 > JAFGLZ01. The sequence continues at coordinate 6,221 of CAZUQM010000031.1, forward strand.
CGTTCTCGGCCCGGCCGGCGCCTTGTCCAGTGGACCTAGGCGCCAGGGGCCTGGTCGCGGGCCTTTCGTGTCACTCCTCCGGGATCATGATGGGATCCGTGACGGCCGCATCGACGAAGCCCTGGCTCCGCGAGACGCACCCATAGCATGTCGCGCACGGCGCGTCGCCGCTTCGATCGCACGACCAGGTCGTGCCGAAGGGGACGTTGAGGTGTTGTCCCAGCCGGATCACCTCGCCTCGCGTCATGTCGATGAGGGGCGTCTCGATGCGGAGCTGAGCGCCGCGCCGTGAGGTCATCTCGAGCAGTTGGTTGTACAGGTGAAACAGCTCCCGCCGATGGTCCGGGAAGGCGACCTTCGTGTTGGCCAGCGGCGGGCCGTCGTTCTCCGATGAGCCGAGAAAGAGGCGCTTCGCGCCGATCGCGTTGCCCCAGTTATAGGCCAGGCCCAACAGCGTCGGCATGAGGCCGACCACGTATGTGTTCGCCGGGTGCTCGCCGAGCGTCCGGGCATCCTCGACGGTGACCCGCTTGTCGACACGGGCATTGCCTCCGACCGTCTCGAAGTGGGGCAGCGGCACGACGAGGTGCTTGGCCGGTCGGAACAGGTCGCAGATCTGCCGGAAGCAAGCCAGTTCGCGATCCGCCGTCCGCTGACCGTAGCTGACGTGCATCATGGCCAGGTTGTACTCCCTGGCCGCGACGCCCGCGGCGACCACGCTGTTGACCCCTCCGCTGACCAAGACGACGGCTGTGTCCATGGCGACCTCCTCTGTCGAGACCCACGCCCGCTTCGTCCGTGTCGTATCGGCGCTTCGTCCTTCGTCACCGACAACCTACGCGCTTCGCAGGGCGGCGACAAGCGCAAACCGTCCGGTCGAGGCCCCCTCGCGCCGGTAGCTGAAGAACCGGTCGTCGCCGATGGTGCACAGCCCGGCCACCTCGATCCGATCCTCCGGGACGCCGCCGGCCATGAGCTGGTCGCGGTTGGCCGCCCACAGGTCGAACGTCATGCCCGCCGCCGTCTGACGGAAGTAGCGATCGGCGGCGTCGAGTGCGGCCGTGGCGGCCTGGCGTACGTCGTTGCCGACCTCGTACCGCTCGGGTCCGGCTGACGGGCCGATGCCGGCCAGCATCGACGACGGGGTCGCGCCGAATGCCTCGACCATGCGCTCGACGAGCTTCTGGGTGATTCGCCGGACGGTGCATCGCCAGCTCGCGTGTGCGGCGCCGAGGGCCGGCCGCGTCGGATCGTAGACCAGCACGAGCGGGCAATCGGCCGACTGGAGCATGAGCGGTGTGTCGGGCCGGTCCGTTAACAGCCCGTCGACGCCGGGGATCGCCCGGTCGCGCGACCTCCGACCCGCGCCGGCGTGCTCGTCGCGGATCACGGCCAGTCCGTCGGCGTGGACCTGCTGGGCGCGGGTCAGCCGCTCGAACGGGACGCCGAGATGCTCGCAGATCTTCTGTCGTCGCGACTCGGACGCCTCGTGCTCCGGCCCACCGTGGCAGGCCATGTTCCAGGGTTTCGTGGTCACGGCATGGACGAGCCCGGGCGCCTCGTGAAGATGCGCGAACCGCAGTAGCTCGATTTCTTGGAAACGCTGCGATATCATGGTCGCCTAGTAGAACGACAGCGGATCGGCCGTGCAACGCGCGGTGACCGAACGAATCCACCAGAGCGCGATCGGACCATCAAACCAAGAGGAGACCACCATGACCACAGAGATCACACGACGAGGCTTCATGGCCCAGGGCCTGGCCGGCGCAGCGGCCGTCGGAGCGGCGACCCGGGCCATGCCCGCCATGAGCGCTTCGGGCAGCGGCAAGCCATTCCGTAAGGCCACACAGTACAGCCGCATTCGGGTCGGCAAATCGGCCGTCGACAAGCTCAAGATCGCCCAGGACGTCGGCTTCGAGGGCATCGAGTGCAACAGCTCGTCGGATCAGGGCAAGATCGACGAGCTGCGGGCCGCGGCGGACAAGACCGGCGTGCCCATCCACAGCGTGGTGTGCTCGACGCACTGGGCCTATCCGCTGTCCGACCCCAACCCCGACAAGGTCAAGAAGGGCATGGACGGCATGCGGACGGCGCTGAAGAACGCCAAGGACCTCAAGGCGTCGAACGTGCTGCTCGTGCCGGCCGTCGTCAACGACAAGGTGCGCTACGTCGAGGCCTACGAGCGCTCGCAGAAGCGCATCCGCGAGCTCCTGCCGATGGCCGAGGAGCTCGGCGTGACGATCGGCATCGAGAACGTGTGGAACAAGTTCCTGCTGAGCCCACTGGAGTTCGGCCGCTACGTCGACGAGTTCGGCAGCAAGTTCGTCCGCGCCTACTTCGACATCGGCAACGTGGTCCTTTTCGGCTATCCTGAGGACTGGATCCGCACGCTGGGTCCGCGGATCTGCCGTATCCACCTGAAGGACTTTCAGCGGAAGGGCTACAAGTGGCAGCCGCTGCTCGAGGGTGACGTGGACTACCCCGAGTGCATGAAGGCCCTCAAGGAGGTCGGCTACAAGGGCTGGCTGACGACGGAGGTCGGCGGGGGCAACCTGGACGCGCTGAAAGAGCTGTCGGCCCAGTGCGACAAGATCCTTTCCTACGCCTAGCGATCGCGATCCGGGGGCGCCGGCAACGGTTCCGGCGCTCCCGGTTTGTCTAGAATCGCCACGTCTGCTTGAACTCGATGAGGTTGTCGGCCGGATCGTAGGCGAAGATACGCTGATCGGTGAAGCGCATGCCCCGGTACCACTCGTAGCGGATGTCCAATTCGCTGAGCTGTTCACTGAGCTTCTGGAGAGAGGGCACGTCGAGGATGAGCTTGCGCCGCATGCGCGACGGCTGGGCGTCGGGCGTGATGCGGATGTGGAGCTGCAACCGCTCGGCCCGAAACGCCAACATGCCCCGCTCGGGCGGCGCGGGCTCGAGGCGGCACACCTCCTGATAGAAGCGGATCAGGTCGGCCTCGATGCCCGGCGGCGCCTCCATCCGGACATGGGCAATGGCCTGGATGCGTGTCTCGGGCTCGTAGTCTCTGTTGAAGTGAAAGACCGACATGGTCACACCAACGGCTCGGGGCGGCAGGGGGTCGACGCGGGGCATCGCCTCGGCGCCATCAAACGTATCATGCTCGGAGGGGATTCTTCAAGCGCCGAGTCGGCTTCGTGCCGTCGGAGTTGATCCGGGAACCATTGGCCCGGTCGGCGACCGGGCCCAGGCACTCCGTCCGTCGAGACCAGAAGTGCAAGCAGTTACGAGACGGTTCTACAGCGCGTGGCGCAAATCGGCCGAGGTGTTGCCGGCCGAGAAGAGACTGTTGAACAGGTCCTGGCTGATGGTCAGGCTCACGACCTTCGAATGGTCGCCGGGATGGGCGGGGTCATTGGCGGCCGCCTGAGCCGTCGTATACAGGTGGTTGGCGTTGTGGCTCTTGGCGGCGTTGGAGATCTTGCGGCCACGACCGGATCGCTTGAAGACCTGAGCACCTCCCGTCGGTCCACCGGGCTGACCTGGGTTGCCGATCGGCAGACAGCCGACGGCGATCAGCGCCGCGCCCGATGCCCCGGCGACGTGAAAGAAGGATCGTCGTGTGAGGTGGGGTGCTGTCATGGCCGACACCTGAAGGGCTCGCGCCGACCCGCCTGGTCAGGAAAGCGACGAGGCGACCCGCTCGTGTGACGGTGACGAGCGACGTCGCCGGTCGGTTCAAGAAAAAGGGGCGGGAGCATCCTAGCGTTGCCCAGCCAGTTCACTGTTTTCAGTGGCCCGACTTCAAGGAGCGACATGTCCGGGGGCTGACGCACCCGAGCTAGATCTCGACGAAGTTCACGCTGCTCTCTGCAGGCAATTCGTTCGCCTTCTGACTCACTCCTCTACCGCTGAGAAGAATAGATGATACGACAGGCGGGCTCCTTCCAGACTTCTCTCGGGTCGGGGCATTTTCGTTGTGCGCTGGGCCGACGGGCGCTCGGAGGCCGTTGCCCGGCATGATCGAACGGCATGCCGATGACGATGCAAGTTTCTCGGGGATTGTCCGACGCCGTCAACGATCGCGCTGGATGTTGTCCTTGACCAGGGCCGTCTCGGGCGCGATCGACATCGAGCCCGTCACGATGTTGTTGACGACGATGTTGTCGCGTCCGCTTTCGAGCCGCAGCGCGCCGGCGGTCTTGCCGTCGTCGGTCTTGTGGGCCCGGAGGATGCAATCGCTCAGACGGCAGTCCTGCACCTGGCGCATCAGGATGCCCACGCCTTCGCAGTCGGTCACCTGGCACGCGACGACGTTGAGGCCGCGGCATCGGTCGAGCGTGATCGCCGCGGGACGCTCTCGTGTGTAATGGACGTGATTGGCCGAGAGCGTGCTGTCGGTGCAGTCCTCGAAGACCAGGCCGTTGGTGGCCTCGGACGGCTTGTACACCGGGTTGCGCTCGAACAGGTTGTTGGCGACGAGGATTTGCGTGCTGTTCTGGACGAGGAGGTTGTGCGCGAAGCCCCGCCACAGCGTGTTGCCCGTGATCGTAACGCCCCGGGCGCGGACGAGGTGGATGTTGACCTGCGCGTCGCTCAGCACGTTGTCGGCGATGGTGAACCGGCCGACCGTCACGACGGGATCGCCCTCGCGGCCGACGAAGCGGATGTTCGCCGAGTCCGGCGCCTGGTGGGTGTGCTGGATGGTGCATCCGACGATCGCGCCCTCCCGGACGTCCCAATTGCGAAGCGGGCCCTCGCCCTTGTGGGTCTCGATCAGGACGTTCGCCGTCGGCGGACCGTCCTCGGCCATGTTGGCCTCGATGTCGCACGTGCCGATGTGCAGGTTGCGGACGCTGCTGTGCCGCAGCACGATGCCCCCGCCGCCGTTGTAGCTGATGTGCGAGCCGACCACGTTGATCTGGTGCAGGTCGACGCCCTCGAGGAACAAGCCCACGCCGTGGTTGTGGTACAGGTGGCAGTCCGAGACGATCACGTTGCGGTTCCGCGTGACCAGGTGGATGCCGTGAAGGGCCCTGCGGATGAGCAGCCGCGAAAACGTGACCTGCATCACACCCTCGGAGCGGACGCCGACGGCCTCCGGGTGCTCGCCGAGGATCTCCAGCCCGTCGATGAGCGGCATCCGCTGCCGTGCCCACACGTTGGGCTTGAACGTGTGCGGGCTGGCCGTGCCGCCGTGCGTGCCGATCAGGTGGATCGCCGGACCGGCCCCGGCCATGATCAATCGGGCCGTGCCGTCTCCGTGGAACGAGGTCGGGCCCACGCGGTCGAGCTCGACCCGTATCGGCTTCGTGAGGCGGTAGTGGCCCCTACTGAACAACAGGCCACCGCACTTGGCGTCGACGGCCTTCTGGATCGCGGCCGTGTCATCGGCCTTGCCGTCGCCGACGGCGCCGAACGTGCGGACGTCGACACCCTGGGCGATCGCGGCGGGGGGCTTCTGCCCGGCGGCGGCGTGCAGCTTGCTGGTCGGGCCGCAGCAGCTGGCGGCGAGGATCGTCAGGGCAACAATGGATCTCGGCATGATGTCCTCCGAACGCCACATCCTTGACAGTGCGGTGTGGTCCAGCCGCCGTGGCTGGTGAGGCACGGTCCAACCGCCTCTGGTTGAGGGCTCCACTAGCTCACGGCCGGGGCGTCCGTACCGCAAGGACCCCCGCTAACCGAAACTGACGCCGACCTCCGGGGCGAGCTGGAAGAGGTACGTGGCGCCCTTGCGATACTCCTCCTGGTTCGGGCAATGCTCGAGCATGAGCGGGGCCTCGGGCGCCACCTGGGCCAGCCGCTTGAGGTACGTGCGATAGTCGATCGACCCCGTGCCGACGGTCACCTCACGGAAGTGGACGTTCATCTCGACGTCCCAGGTCAGGTCCTTGGCATGGCAACTGACGATGTGCGGCCCGAGCTTGTCGAAGCAGTCATCGATGAGGCCCGTGTTGTCGTAGAACCGGCGGGGCGCGTTGACCAGGTTGCACGGGTCGAGGTGCACCGCGAACGCCTTCCGGTCAATGGCCTTGAGCAGCTCGAGGTAACTGTCGGGGCTGTCCGGCAGGGCCCAGCCCATCATCTCGAAGCCGAACTTGGCCCGCCGGGGCTTGACCGCGTCGATGATCTTCCGCGCGTTCTCGACCGTCGCGTCGAAGAACCGCTTCGTGACGTTGTCCGGGTGCGGGCCGTACCAGATCTCCTTGTTGTACGAGCCGGCGATGTCGACGCAGCACCGCGCCCCCACGGCGTCGGCCAGCGCCAGGCCCTCGGTGACCTTCTTGAGGTTGGCCTTTCGCTTGGCGGGATCGGCCTCAAGCAGGTTGCACCATCGGCCGACCTCGGCGATGACGACGTCATGCTTGGGGAAGGCCCGTTCGATGTCTCGGATGCGGTCCTTGTCGTCGAGCGAGACGTTCGGGCAGTACGCGGCCCGGTAGCCGAGGTCGCGATGGGCCTTGGCGATGGCCTCCGGATCGCGCGACCGAACGCGCACCGGCGTGCCCAGGCGGAGCGGCCGGACTTGGGGCGGCGAGACCCCGGCGGCCCGGGACGGCTTGCGGGTCGCGCCGATCACCGCGCCTCCCAAGGCCGTGCCGGCCGTCCTGACGATCGAACGACGTGTGATCCGCCTGCTGGACATGGGGCACCTCCGGTGCGTGGGATGGTAACCCGCCTGCGCGGAAGGGTCCAGCACCGGTGGGGATTGCTACCAGGGGACGGGCGGATTGCCGTAGGCCTCTTGAGGATCGAAGCCGCGCTGGGCGAAGAGCAGCGCCCGCATGTACTCCGGCAGGGCCTTCATCTCGTCGAGCAGCCGTGGGCCTTCGTGCCCCAGCCGGAACGGCTTGGAGAGGGTGTTGTTGCCCAGCGGCAGGCAGGGCCAGGGCTCGCGCCGGAGCTCGGCGTGGCTGTCGTAGCAGAAGATGCCCCCGCGCGGCCAGACGAACGGATCCTTGCCGAAACGCTCGGTGCTCATGCCGTAGTCGTAGGTGTGGAAGCGGCTCGTGACGGGCTGGCCGTGGACGACCGCAATGTTGTTGTCGCCGTAGAAGCCGTAGTCGCCGCAATTGTAGGCCGAGTCGTTGCTGCCCTCCCGACCGGCCGTGCCGACATGGCGGTTCCATTGCTCGTCGAGCAGCATCGGCAGCTCGGCGGGGGAATGGATGCGGCTGACCTTCATGATCGGTCCGTCGAGCCCGCCCCAGTCGCTCGGTGCGGCCCGCCCCATCTCCTCGTACTCCTCGGGCATCCGCCAGTACCGCGCCCACATGGCCCGCGTGTAGTTGAACACGTGCTGGGCCGATTGCTGCTGGCGGACGAAGTCCGGACACGCATAGAGCGCCGCGAAACGGGTATAGGGGAAGATGATGCCGCTCCGCGGGACCGCCTGCCGGAGGTCGCCCCAGTCCGTCTCGTCCTCGTAGCCCACCGTGGCCAGGGCGGCCTCGGGGTCGTCGAAGCTCAGCCAGTCGGCCAGCCAGGTTTCCTCGGGATCGGCGCCCTCGTCGAAGCGCTCGTGCATCGTGCTGATGAAGGGGAAGCTCCCGCCGTAGTCCTCGCTGTAGATCAAGAACGCCCGGCCGAGCTGTCCGAGCCGCGACAGGCAGAGCGTCGTCCGGGCCTGGGCGCGGGCGCGACTCAGCGACGGCAGCAAGATCGAGATGAGCAGTGCGATGATCGCCACGACGACCAGCAGCTCGATCAGCGTGAACGCTCGTTGACCACGACCCCCCGACAGGACGGGACCCACGCCGTCCGTGCGTCTGGGCGCTCGCGCCGAGATGGTCTGTTCCGACATGTGCCGCCTCCGGACGTTGGGCTGACATGCTTTGGCAACGTCTCTTCAGCGAAGGGATGTGCGCCCGCCTGAGCGGTCTCTTCGTATTCATTGTAAGGGATTTCGCCGCTTAGGCAATCGGCCGAGGGCCCTATCTGGCGAATCCTCTCAAGGGGGGTGTTGGATAATTCCCATTCGATGGGTACAATCTAATGTAGGGACCCCGGGCTGCCGCGTTGAGGGCGACCGGACCCGAGGGTCTCGAACCACGTCATCGGCGGGCCGCCGCCGCGCTCTAAACAAGGGCTGGGAGGGCTACAATGAAGCGTCACGTCTTTGCGCTGAGCATGATTGGCATTCTGGCCTTGGGTGTGGCCCCGTCGCGAGCCGACTACTACGACGACTTCAGCGACGGCTGGTGGGAGCGCGACCCCAACGATCCGGCCTACGACGCCAACGATTCGTACTGGACCGATCCCAACAACGCCGTCACCTTCGATCGCGACAACCCCGACTGGGAGATCTTCGACGTCCTGGCCGAGAGCCAGATCGCCCAGATCGTCTCGGACAGCGTGGCCGACAACGCCCTGCGGATGTCGTGCGATCGCATCTTCATCTACCCGATCGGGGCGATGGCCGCGGGCGTGGTGACCGACGACCGCGATCCGAACACCAGCGAGACCTGGCGCGACGACACCATGAACCACTACGTGCTCGTCTGGGTCTACTACACGGGCTACTACCATCCGGCCCACGAGAACCCGAACAAGCGGTACAGCTACAACGACCCCAACTACGACCCCAACTACGACGATCCGAACGACGACCGCGGCCGGGCGATGATCATCATGCACTCGGACGAGGCGACGTGGACCGGGCTCGTGGTGGCCATGGACTTCGACGCCCAGACCGGCACGAACCCGAGCGACGAGTTCCCGCATTCGTATCATGCGAACCTCCAGTCGTTCGACTTCTCGAACAACCCGCCGTCGGCCAACTTCCGGCGGATCTGGATCGAGCCGAACGACCCGCGCTGGAGCACGTATCCCAACTTGCCGTACGGCTACAGCGGCTGCCCACACGTTCGGCCCGACAACGAGACGATCAACCCCTATGAGGGGCCGAACTTCGCCGGGCAGAACATCGATGTGTGGGAGCGGACCGGATTCTGGCTGCTTGCCCAGTTCGAGCAGGACCCGAACTACGCATCCGGCGACCCCAACGGTAAGTTTCTGCGCTCGGCCATCTGGCACGGCGATAAGTACGACTGGGACGGCAAGTACATCCTCCAGGGAGAGCTGAGCACCTCCGGGGCCGGCAACTGGGGCGACTACTGGTACTGGCCGGAGGGGGGATCGTTCGTGCTGGCCGTTTCCGATGAGGACTGGACCAACGGCTTCCCGGCCGAGGTGGCCTACGACAACTTCGAGGTCCGCACGGGTATCTTCACCAATCAGCCCTGCAGGCTTCAACTCACGCTGAACGCGGCCGGGCGGGGAGCGGTCGAGGTCGACCCGGCGCTGGAGGACCCCAACGACCCGAACACCGACCTCGAGCGGCTCTATCGGTACACCGACGGGACGGAGGTGGTCTTGGTGGCCGAGGCCGTCGAGGGCAAGTCGTTCAAGCAGTGGAAGGTCTACGACCCGAATTTCCCGGGCGACGCGAACTACGTGACGCTGGACACCAACACGGTGTTGATGCTGACGATGGACGGCGACTACGACGTCCGGGCCGAGTTCAATTGCGGCAGCGGCGTGCCGCCGTTCCTGGCGATGTCGCTGCTGGCCCTGGCGGGCGCAGGCCTGCTGAGACGGCTGCGCTAGGCTCAGGCGACCGTCAGGGAGCGATGCCGTCTGCCCGAGCTCCCGCTGGTTCCCACGCCCAAGCTTGCCGAAGCCGGCTCCCCGGCGAAGCCCGTTGCCTGTTTGACCGAGCTCCGCTGTCCTCAGCGGGGCCCGTCGCCAGGAAGGGCAACGAAGCCATCGACGGAGCGATTCTCCCCCGCACGGCTGTATTCTGTCCGTCGCCACAGGACCGCAAGGCTACCTCGGAGCCGCTCCTTTGGACTGCGGCGGCCTGACGCCGCGCTGGTCAGGAGGGCGGCCCCGCGGCGGAGCTCGGGACGAGACCAGCGGAAGAGCTGCGTCCCCGTTTCCCTCGGCCGCGCGGTATCCTTGGCGTGTGGCACGTCAGGTCGTGCCGATGCCGAGGTCCTCATGACGACGAGACGTCACAAGCCGGTCGTTTCCTTTCAAGACGTGACGCTGCGCGCCGAGGGGCGGGTCTGCTTCGAGCAGACCGACTGGACCATCGAACGCGGCCAGCATTGGGCCGTGCTCGGGCCGAACGGCTCGGGTAAGTCGACGCTCGTCCGAGCGCTGTGCAGCGACGTGCCCGTTGTGCAAGGACAGATCGTTTACCGGCTCGGCAAGGCGGGGCGCGTCCGGACCGATGCCGACGGCCCGCCCGACGGCGCGATCCAGGTCGTCTCGATCGATCAGCATCGCCGGCTCGTGGCCGGCGTTTTGGCCTATCACCAGGCCCGGTGGTCGCCCATCGAGAAGATCACGGCCCCGACGGCACGCGAGACGATCGAAGGCATCGACGGCGACCGGCCCCCGCCGGCGCGGCGAGTGAACGAGATCGCGCGCTTGCTGGGGCTCGACGGCCTGCTGGTGCGCGAGATCACGCACCTGTCCAACGGCGAGATGCGCAAGGTGCTGCTGGCCCGCGCGCTGGTCCAATGGCCGGCCCTGCTCGTGCTCGACAATCCGTTCGCCGGGCTTGACCGCTCCAGCCGTCCCGCGTTGCGGCGGATCCTCCGCGAGGTGGCGGGTCGGGGCACGCAGCTCCTGCTGCTCACCCACCGCCCGGATGAGGTCCTGCCCTGCATCACGCACGTCGCCTATGTGGAGGGGCATCGATTGGCCGCCACGGCCGCGCGCCGCGGCCGGCGCGGACGCGAGCTGATCGGACGACTGGACGCGGCGGATGCCTCGCGACCGCGGCGCGGCATGAGGCCTCGTCCGCCCGAGGCTTCGGCGCGGCAAGGGGTCGTGGGGACCCAGAAGGGGAGCCGACCGAGCCGGCGCGCCTCCGGCACGTCCTCGAGCCGGGCCACGCCCACGCCCGTCGTCCGTCTCCGCAACGTCGCCGTCCGCTACGGCCGGACGCAGATCCTCGGCGGCATCGATTGGACCATTCTCGCAGGGCAGCGCTGGCTGCTCGTCGGTCCGAACGGCTCAGGCAAGAGCCCGCTGCTGAGCCTGATCTTGGGCGACAACCCACAGTGCTACGCCAACGACGTCGAGGTCTTCGGCCGGCGTCGCGGCCCCGGCCAGAGTTCGTGGGAGATCCGCCGCCGGATCGGTTGGCTCGCGCCGGAGCTGCACTACCACTACACGGCCGACGTCGACGTGCTGTCCGTCGTGTGCTCGGGTTTTTTCGCGTCGATCGGCATGTACCGGGCCGCGTCGGACCGGCAGCGGCGTCTGGCCCGTCGATGGCTCCGCGGGCTTGGCCTCGACAACCTGGCCGGTGAACCGTTCGGTCGCCTTTCCGACGGTGAGCAACGGCTGGTGCTGCTGGCACGTGCGATGGTGACCTCCCCGCCACTGCTGATCCTCGACGAACCGTGCCAGGGCCTCGACGGCCATTACCGAAAGTGCGTGCTGAACGCCGTCGATGATGTGATCGGCCAGACCGACGCCACGCTGATCTTCGTCACGCACCACGCCGACGAACTGCCGCGCTGCATCACGAACAGGCTGCGGCTTGCGGCGGGGCGGGTGGGGGAGGTCCGCTAGAAGTATCAGAGTGGGGTGGCTGATGTTGGAATGCCGAAGATATAATGGGAAAAGAGGATGCCAGAGATCAGCCGGTTCTACGGGATAATCATCGCGATGTACTTCAACGATCATCCGCCGCCGCACTTCCACGCGGTATACGGATCGGATGAGGCACAGATCCGAATAGATCCGCCAGGGCTGATTCGTGGCCATCTTCCGCCACGCGCCCTCTCGATGGTGATTGAATGGGCGTCCCTTCACGTGGAGGAACTGATGGAGAACTGGGCGCAGATTCGGCACGGTCAACCGTACGACAAGATCGAAGGATTGTCATGAGTGCGCGAGAGTCGCTACCACGGATCACGCACGTTAGACCCGGTTCCGGTTATCAGCTCGAGTTGACGTTCACGGACGGGGTTTGCGGTGTGGTCGACCTGACCGATTGGATCGCCGGCAAAGGCGGCGTCTTTGAGGCCCTTGAGGACCCGGGCTTCTTCCGGCGAGTGTCCGTCAACCAGGAGCTCGGGACGATCCACTGGCCTAACGACGTCGACTTCTGCCCGGATGTCCTCTACGCCGCCGTGACCGGTCGGCCGGTGACGGGAACCACGGGTGTATGAACGCTACCTCATCAGAGAGAAACGGGCTGTATTCGTTCCGCATCAATCATCTGATTCTCTTCAGCATTTGACTTGAAAGGGCTCCACTAGCATAGCCCAGCGGGAGCATAGAAGGGTTACCGGTAAGGCACTTACTTCCGCACGGTCAGCTCATAGCGGCAGTAGGATTTCGGATCGTTCCGCGGCGGGACGAGCGTCAACGTGAGCGTGGCCCGATCGCCGCCGCCTTCATACGTGAACGGCTCGCCGGTGATGACGTCGATGGGCACGGGTACCTCAGTGATCTTCTCCAACGACGTCGGGAGCTTTCCCTCGTGTCGTGCGGCGTACAGGCGGATCGCCTCGATGCACCGCAGGGCGTCGATGTGACGTTCCAAGCGCTGATGGTATTCGTAGGCACGGACGAGTGCCGGCAGCATCATGGTGGAGAGGCGAAAGCCCGCGTCAGGGCGCCGGGACGCCTCCAAGGCCTGATCCGCATCGTGCGCGCCCTTCCACCCCTGCCAGTAGGGCACCAAGGACCACTTCAGCAGACGGTAGCGCCAGATCCGGAAGTCATCGGCGAGATAGATGGCCACGGCCTGTTCCCGCGGCATGGACTCGATGCGGTCTTCGTTGTAGCCCCGCTCGCGCAGATGGCCAACCTGGCCGAGTAGGCGTCAAACCAGCCGCTCACATGGCTTGCGTCGGTCGTGGTCATGGCGTCTCGTATGCTACTACCTGGACGACGCCACGGCCGCACCGATTTCCGAGACCACTTCCGAGATTTCCGCAGAGAGAAGCTGCTGAGGAAGTGCCGGGGGCGGGCAGTCCGCGGGAGCCGGCTCCCCACGTGTGCTTACCGCTTCAGATGAAAGTCCAACCACTTGAACGCAATCGCGCGGGCCTCGGGCGGGACGGCGTGACCCTTGTCGTGCACGAACAGGCCGACGTTCGCGCTCTGACCCAGCAAGCGATAGACGTCGAGCACGGGCCTCACGTAGGGCCAGCTCTTGTTGCCGTCCGCGCTGTTGCCGCCGATCAGCAGCCACGCGCGCGGTGCGATCAGGGCGGGCACCTCATGGGCGTAGAGATCGCAGCCGGGCTTCTTGATCGCCGGGCCCAGGTACCACGGGTCGTGGTAGTTGGTGAACTCGAACCCGACGCCGCCCTCGCTGCTCACGCCGGCGACGACCCGCTCGTCGAACGCCATGAGGTACGTGACCTCCTTGGCCCCGAGCGAGTGCCCGATCGTCCCGATGCGGTCCTTTCGCACGTTCGACCGCGTCAGCAGGTAGTCGACGGCGCGCGAGGCGTCGTGGATCATCTTGGCCATGCCGGTTGCGCCGGGATGCGTCTCGAGGAAGCGTCGCGTGACGACGCGAAGCCTATCCCAGGCCGTGCCGGTCGTCGGTCGCCCCGGATACCGCCACAGGAAGTTCTCCGGCGCGATCGCAACGTAGCCCCGCTTGACCAGATCGAGTGCGAAGGCCTTCTCGGGCTGCTTGCCCAGGCCGGCCGGTTGGTCGATCGTCTCGTCGGTCGTCGAGTGCAGACAGACGACGGCGGGGAAGGGCCCCTTGCCCGGCGGCTCGAACAGGTAGCACCGCATCCAGATGCCCGGCTCGACCTGGATCTCCAGCAGCGTCCGCGTGATCCCGCCCGGCAGCTCGACGTGGGCGCGGATCTTGGGCTTCAGTGCGGGTCTCGGCAACGTCCCCAGGAAGGTGGTCCACTTCTCCAGTAGTTCTCGACGGCGGGTGCGCCACCGCTCCGGGGTCGAGATCGTCTCGCCCGCGGTCGTTCTCAGCAGATCGTACACACGCGGCTCGGGCGCCTTGGGGTCCTTGGGACGTTGCTTGTGCAGCGCGGCGATCCAGGCCGGCACCTCGCCCGATTCGGCGAGCGACGTTCGCACGGGCAGGACCAGTACGGAAGCCAGGAGAAGGCCGAGGGTGACATGGTGTGTGCGCATGGGCATCGCCTCCACGAGCGGAAACGGGCGTTGTCGTGTCACGGTCGCGCAGCGGTGACATCTCCCGCATCCTAGTGGAGGTCCGGCAGGGCTGCCATAGGTCGCTTATCGGGTGAGTCCGGGTGTGCGTTCAACGGCCCGCTGCCGGCATGAGGGATCCTCTTGGCACGAAAAAGCCATGTCAGCCCGACACCGCGGTGGATGAAAACCCGCGGGTAGGAGCGTGGCATGGGCATGAAGCACGTGCGAACTCGCCGCGGCGAAGCCCTGCGAAGCCGGGACGCCCGTGCCACGAGGTCCATTCTCTGCGCCGCGTTGCAGCCAGTGGGGCACGAACTCGCCTAGCTTCCCCCCGCGGCGACGAAGCGGGCAGGGTCGCGCGTTCGGAACGCCATGCTGTCGCCGCGTCGGGCCAGGGCCTCGGCCAGCCAGGGGAGCTGCTCCACGGCGCGCGTGGCGTCATCGCCGAAGATCGGCGCGTCGCCCGCGTACATCAGCTCGATGCCGACCTCGAAGATGCCGTCGACGACATAGCGACAGAACCGCACCAGCCCGGCTGCGTGGAGGGGTGACCGGTCCTGGGGCTGGATCCAGACCTCAATCGGCTCACCGACGTAGAAGCAGCGCTTGACGAGAATGCCCATACCTCGCCGTGAGATGTTCCGCGTCCTCCCGCCAATGGCACAGGTCCGGAAGTTGCTCTTTCCGAAGAACTGGACGACGCAGCTGACGTGCAGCTCCTTGCGCTCGAGCTTGCGGCGCTCCCGCTCCTGATCCCTTTTCATGTCGAGCAGGAGGCTCATTTCTTCGATGGTGTTCAAGATCGTTGCAGGCGCATGGAAAGGCGCGGGTTTATCCATGTCCAGTCCCCCATACCGCATCCACATGCGCGAAGCTGCCCTGGCCGCGCGCAGAGGGAAAGCTCGAGTACCCTTCGAGAGGTGCGTAAGCGCCTCTAGGAAGATAGTCCCTGCCCGAGCCGGAGGTCGCCGGAGGCGACGCCTCGTCGCTCGAGCCTACCGCATCAACCGGTCATAAGCCTTGTGCTGCCGGCGCGTCTCATTGAAGAACACGTTGTCGTTCTTGCGCTGCATGGCCTCGGCGAGCCACTCATGCTTCTGCTGGGCCCGAACCGGGTCTTCGCCGAAGACGGACTCCTCCGCGGCGATGCGGAGCTCGATCCCGACCTCGAAGAAGCCGTTGGCAATGTAGCGGCAGAACTTCACCAGCCCGGCCATGAACATCGGCGGCCTGCCCGCTGGCTGAATCATGACCTCGATCGGCTCGTCCTGGTGGAAGCACCGCTTGGCCACCAGCCCGAGCCCCTTGCTCGAGATGTTCCTCGTCTGCGCAAGCATCGCGGTGGTCTTGCTCACCCCGTCCGAGACGAACGAGATGCGGCAGGGCACCTGCATCGGCTTGCGCTGCCTGCTGCGCCGGTCGACCTCCGTCTTCCGTTCCCTGGCGAGGTTCTCGCTCAGTGTTTCGAGCGCGGCCATGACTTCGACGGAAGGCCGAAAACTCTCCAGACGGCTCATGATGAATCCCCCCACTTCGCGGCATTCACGGGCTGTCCTTCGCCCGCTTAGCTGAGTGTGCCTGGGGGTTCTATGCGTCCGACCCTAACGAACGCAATGTCACTGTGCCCAATTGAAACTCAATTCCCAGTGAGCCAAACACACCCATTCCGTAGAAGGATGTACGATATCATGGTGCCCGAAGGAAAACAGAACACGGCCATAAGTCCAAGGATTCCTACGGAGTTAGTTAAGGTAGGGGGTTCAGGTAAGCTGGTGGATTTGACAGGTCAGAGGCCGACCTTACACCCAATCGGGAACCTTTCCACGGCCGGCAAAGATTCCTTGGCTCCGCCTGGTTGCCCAACACAATCGAATCTATCGGTTTCCCGGCCTCAGGGGCGCCGTCGGAGACGCTCACACTTCGGATGGATGCCGCGCCGGAGACGCGACCGTGAGGGAGCGTTGCTGTTCAAGCACTCCAACAACACAGCTCCCTGACGGTCGCTGCTCTGAGTGGCGTCTCGCCCTCCCGATTCGAGCCCAGAAAATGGCGAATGTGGCAAGGTAGTGGCTTGAAGCGCGAAGGGTCTAGGCGCTGCCACCCACGGTGAGAGGTTCGGGGTCACGCCGGCAGGTTCAGGATTGTCCGGCCACGACCTTCTGTGCGGCACTGACGCCCCGGCCCAGCTCGACCGGATGGCCCATCTCGGCCAGGACCAGCTCCAGTGCGGCGATCGTGCCGAGCGTGTCGACAATGTCGACGTAGCCCATGTGCGAGATGCGGATCACCTTGCCCTTGAGGTGGCCCTGCCCGCCGGCCAGGTGGAACCCGTACGTCTGCTTGATCAGCTTACGCAGGGCAGCCTCGTCGATGCCGTCCGGTACGACCAGGGCCGTGACCGAGTCGGACGGATCCTTGGCGAACACCTCCAAACCGAGGGCCTCGGCGGCCTGGCGGGTCGCCCGGGCCATCAGCGCGGACCGCGCCCAGACGTTCTCGATGCCCTCCTCTAGGATCATCCCGAGCGTGACGGCGAGTCCGCGAATCATCGCGTTGTTGGGCGTGTACGGCGTGTCGAAGTTGGCCAGGCTCTTGCGATAGGCCTTCGGACAAAGATACAGCGAGTGCGACGCGAAGGAGTCCACCCGCTTCCACGCACGCTCGCTGACGGCCAGGAACCCCAAACCGGGCGGCAGCATAAACGCCTTCTGGCTGCCGGTGACGATCACGTCCACGCCCCATGCGTCCGTCTTGACGGGCAACGTTCCCACGCTGGTGATGCCGTCGACCACCAAGAGCACGTCGTCGCCGCGCTGTCGAACGACCTTGGCGATGCCTTCCAGGTCGCTGACCGCGGCCGTGCTGGTCTCCGAGTGGGTGATAATCACCGTGCCGATCGAGCTGTCCCCATTGAGGTACGAGGCGATCACCTCGGGCTTGGCGCCGTGGCCCCATTCAATGTCGTAGGTGACGTGGCCGATGCCATACGACTCGCAGACCTTCGCCCAGCGCTCGCCGAACTTGCCTCCCTGTGCGACCAAAGCCTTGCGGTCCGGCGGACACGTTCCGACGATGGCCGATTCCATCGCGGCCGTGCCCGAGCCCGTGACGGTCAGCACGTCGCCTTGGGTCTGGAAGACGACTTGCAGTCCCTCGGTGACCTCCTTGAACATCGCGCGGAATTCGGGCGTCCGGTGGTGCTCCTGGGGCTTGGCCATTTCGAGCAGGGCCTCGGCGGGGACGGCCGTCGGGCCTGGCGTCATCAATCGAAGCTTGTTCATCGCGGTGGGTCCTACTGCGGGAACTCGTCCTGTCCTAAGGGATCCGCTCTGGGAATCCGAGCCATGCATTATAGGTCTGCTCGGTGGGGCTCACAAGCACGGCGGCCCGATGCGCTTGCGGTACTCATCGTGTCTCCCCGCTTCCCGCCGGTCGATCGAACGTCCCAATCGTTCGCGCACCGCTCAAGCTCGCCGGCACTAACTCCTGGAAAACAAAGGATTTTGATTTGGCGGGCCGCAAAACATTTTGCATATTTCCTAGGCGACCCATTTTCGCGCAGTGGCAGGGTCGCATTGGGTCTTGCGAAGGCAAACCCTTCGCTGTGGATAGTCGGGGGTGAAAGATGCATCCGCGTAAGATCTCTACGCGTCGATTCCGTCCTACAAGGCGACGCGGTGCCGTCGTCGTGTGGACGGCCATGCTCATGACGACCGTCTTGGGCTTCGCCGCGCTCAGTGTCGACATTGGTTACCTGTATACGGTCCGGGCCGAACTCCAGATTTCGGCGGACGCCGCGGCCCTGGCTGCCGCGGGCAAGCTGGCCTCGCTCGAGACCGACCGGCTCGACATGGCCCGGGCGATGGCCACGGAGTATGCGTACAAGAACAAGGTGGCGAACCGCTACCCGATCTTGGACCAGAATACGGACGTGGTCTTCGGCCAAGCCGTCCTGGATCCGCAGACCGGCATGTATTCGTTCGTGCCCGATGCGGCGATCAAGGACGCCGTTCGCGTCCGTGTTCGGCTGACGCAGGATTCGCCGAACGGTCCGGTCGAACTCTTCTTCGCGAACATCTTCGGTCGAAGCGAGAAGGACCTGTGGGCCGAGGCGACGGCCATCCTGACGCCGCGTGACATCGCGATCGTGGCCGACCTGTCGGCCTCGCACAACGACGACAGCGAGCTGCGGCACATCAACCGAACGTCGGTGAACCTGCACGCGGTCTGGGCGGCCCTGCCCGGCGGCGTGGATGAGCTCGACCCCAACTGGTCGCCTCAGAATGCCGGGCCTCTCTGGGGAGCCTGGATGGAGCAGGCCGGCTTCGGGGAGACGGTGCTCGACTCGACCTATGACCCCACGGCGGACACGGGCTTGGTCCACCTGCCCCGTTACCAGAACTGGAACGATGCGTGGGTCGAGAGCCGGCTCCGGGCCCAGAACTACAACGAGCAAGAGATCGACGCACTCATGGGATCGAGTTACGACAACCAGATGAGCTCCTACAAGGCTCGGACGTGCGTCGCGCTCGGTCTGGCCGTCTGGCGCAGCGGGAAGGGGTCCGACCCGGACGGCACGCCGCCGAAGTGGGAAGTGGACGGGCTGTCACCCGGTAACGGCAACGACTGGGTGAGCTACGACTACGAGCTGGACTGGGCCGAGTCATTCCCCTACACCCATGGTTCATGGGGCGAGTGGGTCGCCTACATGGACGGTTCGTCCAGCATGCGGAACCAAGGTCACAGCGACCTCGAGCATCGGTACGGCGTCAAGACGTTTATCAACTACATGCTGGAGAACCGGCGTTCGTATCACGAGTGCCCCGAGTTCAAGGACACGCCGCATCAGCCCATGCAGGCGGTCAAAGAGGCCGTCGAGAAGATGATGCAGATCATCGACGATCTCGAGACCGACGACCGCGTCAGTTTGGAGGTCTACTGCGAGGATGCTTACCACGAGGTAGACCTGACGAGCAACTTCTCCGCCGTCAGCACCCGTTTGACCGAGATGCAGGCCGGTCATTACGAGGTCTGGACGAACATGGGTGGCGGCATCGAGACGGCTGTCGCGGAATTGACCGGTCCGAGGACGCGCGACGCCGCGACCAAGGTCATGGTGCTGTTGACGGACGGCAAGGCCAATGTGACCGAGTGGGGCGATGCGGGGGATTACTACAACGGTCCGCTCTACGCCCTGTCCGCCGCTCAGAGTGCGGCGGATCTCGGCATCCGCATCTACGCCGTCAGCGTCGGTAGCGACGCCGACACCGATACGATGGAGGAGATCGCCGAGATCGGCCGGGGCATGCACTTCCACGCGTCCGGTTCGATCGATCAGTACACCGAGCAACTCCAACAGATCTTCGAGACGCTGGGCGGTAAGCGGCCGGTGATGCTCATCCAGTAGCGCGTCTTCGGACAACCAAGACTTCAGAGCCGAGCCGGGCGGGACAGATCCACTGTCCCGCCCATTTTCTTTTCATCAGTCTAACGGACGCAAGGCCAAGGGCCCGATAGCTTGTCTCGCAACGTCCGGCCTACTGTGCTTGCCTGGCCTGCCTAATTTGCCCATTTCGTTTGTCTTGGCCAACTTTCTTTTGCATATTCCATCCGTGGCTAGAGCAAGACCGGGATTGGGCGCGCACGCGTCCCACGTCGCGGTCGACCGGGCGAGGAACTCGGATCGGAGGGAAAACCGTGAGGGGCAAGAAGGCAAGGCGCCATTTCCTGCGCGCCCATCGACGTGGTGCCGTGGTGGTTTACACGGCCATGATTATGACCACCCTGTTGGGCTTCGCCGCCCTAACCGTCGACATCGGCTATCTCTACACCGTCAAGGCCGAGCTGCAAGTCTCCGCCGACGCGGCCGCCCTGGCCGGGGCCAGCCAATTGGCCTCCCTGGCACAGGACCGTCTGGACAAGGCTCGTGCCAAGGCCGCGGAATATGCCGCCAAGAACGAGGTCGGCAACGTGGCCCCGGTGCTGGAGACCAGCGACGTGGTGTTCGGCCAGGGCCAACTCGACATGCAGACGGGACGGTACACGTTCGCCGAGGGCGTCGAGCCGTTCGACGCGATACGTGTCCGCGTCCGCCGCACCGCCGATTCACCCAACGGCGCGGTGGCGCTGTTCTTCGCCAACATCTTCGGCAAGAGCGAGAAGGGTATGTGGGCCGAGGCGACGGCCATCCTCATCCCGAGGGACATCGCCATCGTGGCCGACCTTTCGGCGTCTCACAATGACGATAGCGAGCTGGCACACATGAACCGCACGTCGGTCAACCTGTACGACGTGTGGGCGGCTCTGCCGGGCGGCATGGACGAGGCCGACCCGAACTGGGACCCCCAGCGTGCCGGACCGACCTGGGGCCAGGTCATGGAGGATAGGGGCTTCGGTCAGACGACCATCGATTCGAGCTACGACCCGCGGACGGACGAGGGGTTGGTCCATCTGCCCAAGGGCGTGAACTGGACCGATGCCGAGATCGAGAACCGTATCCGAGCCCGCGGCTACAACGAGGACGAGGTGGCCGCCCTGATGAGCGCCGGCTATGACGGTGATGGCGCGTGGCCGGCTCGGGTGTGCGTGGCCATGGGATTGTCCGACTGGGTCAGCGGCAAGACCGAGCCGGACGTCTACGGCAACCCGCCGAAGTGGGTTTCGGAGGGCTGGGCCGCGCAAGGCAACGGCAATGACTGGGTCGGCTACAGCAGCGAGATGCGGTGGGTCGAGCCCTATCCGTATCCTCGCGGTAGTTGGAGCGAGTATTGCAGCTACATGGACGGCTGGTCGAAGATGCGTAGTCAGGGTAGCGATCACTTCCGGCATCGCTTCGGCGTCAAGACCTTCCTCAACTACCAGCTCGAGAACCGGCGTTGCTACCACGAGAACCCGGACCTGTTCAACACGCCGCATCAGCCCATGCAGGCCGTCAAGGACGCCGTCGACAAGATGATGTGGATCCTCGACGAGCTCGACACCGACGACCAGGTCAGCCTCGAGACGTACGCCGAGACCACCACGCATGAGATTGATCTGACGACGAACTACGCGGCCGTCCCCAACAGGCTCAACCAGATGCAGGCCGGTCACTACAACTGCTGGACCAACATGGGGGGCGGCATCCAGCGTGGCATCGACGAATTGACGAGTGCCCGAGCGCGACCCTCGGCCATCAAGGTGATGGTCCTGCTGACCGACGGCAAGGCCAACGTGACCGAGACCGGCGCCGTCGGCGATTACACCAACGGACCGATCTACGCCAAGAACACGGCCACGGAAGCCGCCGCCTTGGGTATCCGCATCTACGCCGTCAGCGTGGGTAGTGACGCGGACACGGATACCATGGACGAGATCGCCGAGATCGGCAACGGGTACCACTTCCACGCGGAGGGCTCCATCGATTCGTACACGATGCAGCTCCAGTTGATCTTCGCGACGCTGGGTGGCAAGCGACCCGTCATGCTGATCGATTAACCTGTGTGCAAGCGGGGGGAAATGGGAAGAAGCGCGGGCGGGCTGGCCTGACAGGTCGGCCCGTTTGCGTTGGTGCCCTCCTCGTACTGACCCTGCGGATCAACCAGGCGCGGCCTTCCGGAAGCCCAATACAAAACCCTTCAATGCATTGTAGTGATAACCAGGTGTGCCAAGACCAGTGCGTAATGTGCCATGCCGTCCTTGACAGGTCCCGAGAGACCCCTAGAATGCCACCGAGACATATCTTCAGGGGGTAAGGGGATAACTCGATGGGCCAGTATCGCGTAACGGTTCGGGCGCACTTCTCGGCCTCCCATCAGTTGAGGATGTACGACGGGCAGCTCGAGCCGATGCACGGGCACCAGTGGCAGGTCGAGGCCGTCTTCGCCGGCCCGGAGCTCGACGAGATCGATGTGCTGATCGATTTCATCGAGGCGCGCAAGCACCTCGACGACGTCCTGGCCTCGTTCCACAATCGCCATCTGAACGACCTGCCCAGCTTCGGCAGGCGCAATCCTTCGGCCGAGCACGTGGCTCGCCTCATCTACGAATCGCTGCAAGACCTCATGCCGGCACCCGGTCTCCTCGCCCGCGTGACGGTTACCGAGGCGCCGGACTGCCTGGCCAGCTACGGCGATGCATGAAGGGCGCGGGTCTGGTCACTCGGGTGGTCCGGGATGATCCGCGGACGGCGTCTTGGCTCGCCGCCTGGGCCTCTCCATCAGGAAGGAGAACCGATGCAGCTGATCGCTCGGGAGATGCGACCGCAGGAACTGACGGGCGCGGTGCAGGGGCGTGCGGCGCGACAGGTGCATCAGGACGATGTGCTCCGACTCCAGCCGGTCGACAATTCGGCACAGGTCCCGCACGTGGAGATGCCTGCCGAGCTTAGCACGACGGGTGTGGTCCGGCTCGAAGAACGTGCACTCTAGGAGAACGACCCTGGCCTTGCGCACCACGTCGAGGTCGAAGTGCGGTCCGTCCGCGGTATCCCCCGCGTAGCAGAGGAGCGGCACCTCGAGGTCGTACTGGATCTCTTGGCCTTGACGCTTCAGCTCGACCAGTTGAGGTCCCGTCAGGTCGGCGAACTCGGGCTTAAGCTTGCGTCGCGTCTCCACCGCACAGAAGCCCAGGCAAGGGGCCCCATGCGTGACGGCGAAGGCCCGTATCAGCAGGTCGCGACGCAGTCGATGGTCTTGACCGGGCTCGAGCCCGATGATGTTGGCCGGCGAGACGTGACCTTCGATCTGACCCCAGATCCGGACCAGCTCTTGAACCGGTTTGACCAGGGCCGTCGGCAGCAGCACCGTGCCCGGATCGTTGCCCACGAACGCCCTCTGGCTGAAGTAGTAGGCCAGGCCGGCCGCGTGATCCATGTGGCCGTGCGACAGGCAGACCGTATCGATGCTGATGATCTCCCGCGGCGCCCGTCCGACGTCAAAGCAGACGTTGAGCTCCGGGGCGGCCACGACGGTCTCTTCACCCGCCAAGGAGAACCCGACCAACCTGATGTCACCAACCTCTTTCTCGACCATGTGCGTAGGCATAGCCTGGGTAGTCTAACGGGTAGGGCGTAGGAGTGCGAGTTGGGCCGAAACGGGCCGACGATGCACGGCCTCGAGCGCTCAGAACGCCCGAAGGCCGAGGCTCGCGCGGGAACGGAGTTTGACGAGGCATCCGCGAGCCTAGTCCCTGCGTCTTGACGGGGCCCTCGACAGGCCGATCAGGCTGAAAGCCAGGAAGAGCGCCATGGGCAGCGGGGCGTACGTGCCGCACCCGGTGGGCGGCGGCGTCGTGTTGTTGCCTACGCCGGAGTTGTCCTTCGGATCGCCTGGCGCATTGTTTCCGGGCGGGTCGCCGGGATCACCGGGATTGCCGGGGTCGCCAGGATCGCCGGGGTCACCGGGGTCGCCAGGGTCGCCAGGATCGCCGGGGTCACCGGGGTCGCCGGGGTCGCCGGGGTCGCCGGGGTCGCCAGGGTCGCCGGGGTCACCCGGATCGCCGGGATCGCCGGGGTCACCAGGGTCGCCGGGATCGCCAGGGTCACCGGGGTCGCCGGGGTCATTGGGGTCGCTCGGCTTGGGCTCTAGCAGGAACGAACGCCGTTTACCCGCGATCGTGCCGTAGCCGACGATGAGTCCATCGTCGTTGATGTCCGTTGCGCGGGACAGGATCCATCCCGTGCCTCCCTCGATGGCCGATTGGAGCGGGGTGATCGTGCCGTCCTTCCATAGAAAGGCGCGGACGTGCCCGTAGGCGGTGGTCGACTCTCCGACGATCGCTCCCGATGTATTGATGGCAAAGGCTATCGCATAGTCGCCGCCGAGCGTGCCGAGGTCGGTCGTCGTCCCCGATTGCCAACGGAAGGCGTGGCTGGTCTTACCGACCACATTGCCGGCCGAGCCCGCGATCTGGCCGCTGTCGTTGATGTCCATCGCCTGGGTGTTCTCGGCCGAGTAGCCGCCGGGCACGGGCAGAAGCTGGTACCCGCCGGCGTCATCATAGACGAAGGCCCGATCGGTGCCGCCGCCCTGGAACCAGCCGGCGATGAGGCCGGCCGAGTTGATCGCCACGGCGTAGGAGTTGTTCCGCTTGCTCCAGACGCCCAAATCGGTCATCGTCCCCGCGACGTACCGAAAGGCGTGAACCGTGGCCGACAAGGTGCTCGACAGGCCCACGATGGTTCCGTCGTCGCTGACGCCTCTGGCCTCGCTGCTGGTATCAGGACCGAGGCTGCCCAGCGAGCTGATCACGCCGGCGTCGTATCGGAATGCGCGGAGCAGGGAGCTGCCGGTGGGATTGGACGCACCGACGATGACGCCGTTGTCGTTGATGCCGAAGGCGAAGCTGTTCGTGCCGCCCAACGTGCCCAACAAGGTGAACGAGCCGCCTTCCCACAGGAAGGCCTGCCCGACGCCCTTGAGCTCGGTGCCGACCCAGCCGACGACCTGGCCGCTGGCGTTGATGCCGGCGGCGAAGACGCCCTGGCCCTCGTATCCAGGAGGCGCGCCCAGGTTGGTGATCGTGAAACTCTGGGCCGAGAGCGTCGTGCAACACAGCAGGGACACGGCAACACAGAGTTGTAGCGTCTTCGAGATGGATAGGATTGATCGCATCATCGTGGACCACCTTCTACCTCAGTCGACCACATTCAGCCGAGGATGCCCACGGCTGCACGCGATGTAAGACTGTGTAACCCCAATTCCGATCACGGTTCGCCGTCAGCATGGGGAGTTGCCGAGAGCGTCCGCGATCACTCTGTCGAATCCTACGGTGCGGGTTTGACCTGACCAGGTCTGCTTTCCCAATAGAGTGGCGATAGTGCGGCCCCCGATGGATGTGTCGGCCGCCAATTACTCCCACCGCAAAATTATAGCGCGCCTTTGTCCGCCATCAAGGAGATACCTGGATAACCGATCTTGGCGGTAGGATGCCGTGGCGGCTCGGTCGTCGTCAAGGAAGGCGGTCGTTTGCCGGAGGACGCGGCCAAGATTAGGATGTCCTGACTGCCGCCAACCGGCACTGCCATCAGCCATGCTGATCTTGGCATACCCGGTCCCGCGGTTCTGTGTTCTCGGACGTCCAGCGCCCGCGCAAAGGGATTTTGTCATGCCTGCGGCTGTCGGCTTGGGGTTTACTCTTACCTTGCTCTGTTTCGCGTCCGCGGACGGCCCGCCGACCGACCGTTCCAGAACTTGGCGCGCTCTCTCGGTCGGTGAGATCCAGGTCGGCAACGAGGGGTGGGCGGAGATCACCTGCGAAGGTGAGGGGAAAGCTCAGACCCGGTTTCGCTTGGCGATCTGCGGGCCAGGCCACATCCGTCTGCGGTCCGACCAGGTCGGCGATTTCTCCGAGCACGCCCCCGACGCCTTGCCGTCGACGATGACGCGACCGAAGAGCGGGCTGATGCGTCTGCGACACGAGGCCGAGGGCGGGTCCGTGACCGTGGCGATCCGGCACCGTCCGTTCGGTCTGGTGGTCAGCGGTGCCCAGCGGCGCGACGTGGTGACTGTGGATCAGGTCGAGGTCGACCTCGGCGGCAAGAGGGGCCACTCTGGGGCCCAAGCCGCGGAGGGCTGGCGGCTCCGTCTGAGGGCCCGAGACGATGAGGCCTTTTACGGTTTCGGTGAGCGGTTCAACGCGGTCAATCAGCGCGGCAATCCCGTGCAGATCTGGGGTGCTGACGCCGGGCTCGGCAGCTACCTCGGCGTCCGCATGACGGCCTATAAGAACACGCCGTGGTATCTCAGCACGTCCGGGTATGCGCTGTTCTGGGATTCGTCTTACCGACTCGACTGCGACATGGGCGCGACCAAGCCGGACGAGGTGTCGATCGTGGCCGACGGGCCGATCCTCGACATTCACTTGTTCGCGCAAGACGATCCCAAGGCGTCGCTGACGGCGCTGGCGGAGTTGACGGGCAAGCCGCTGCTGCCGCCTCGCTGGGCGTTCGGACCGTGGATGGGGCGCGAGGCCGGGGCGTGGCGAAACACCGGGCACGTCAAGGGCGACGCGATCGGCGAGATGCTCTACGTGGTCGATCGGTTCCAGCAGCTCGATATCCCGCATACTGCGTTGTACGCGGAAGGGCTTTCCGCGGGTCATCCACGGCTCTATCGCTCGCTTCAGGGGAAGGGCATTCGCGTGCTGGCCTGGCAAGCGCCCACGCCGCATGTGTTCTGGCGGGGTTTGCACGACAGCGTGCCGGCGATCGAGAGCTATCAAGATCTCCTGCTGAAGAACAAGGACGGGTCAGTCTTCCACGTGCCGCGTGGATGTTTTCGGCAGGGCGAGCCCTACACGGACTTCACGCATCCAAAGGCGCTGGAGTACTGGCGGAAGGTCTTTGCCGGGCCTTTGAAGCTGGGCCTGGCCGGGACGATGGTCGACGACGGCGACGACGTGGGCGTCGATACGGTCTTTCACAATGGTCGAACCGGGCGTCGGATGCACAACCGATTTCACTACCACTACCACCGCGTGTTCAACCAGGTGTTTCGTGAGGCGCGGGGCGACGATTTCATCTTGTTTGCGCGGGCGGCCGGTCCGGGCAGCCAGCGGTTCGTCTGCTTCTTCGCGGGCGATCATCCCGAGAGCTTCGACGGGCTGGAGTCGGTCATTCACGGTGGGATCAGCTTCGGCGCCAGCGGGTTCCCGTTCTGGGGCAGCGACATCGGCGGCCTGCTGCCTCGTCCGTTCGAGCCGCTGATCGAACCCGTCTACAACCGGTGGGTGGCGTTTGCGGCACTGAGTCCGCTGATGCGGGCCCACGGCTGCTCGCCGCGCGAGCCCTGGCGGTTCGGGCAGCGGTCGATCGCAACCTACAAGCACTACGCGTGGCTGCGGATGAACCTGCTGCCGACGATCTACTCCCTCGCGGTCGAGGCCCACCGCACCGGGGTGCCGCTGATGCGGGTGGGCTATCTCGAGTTCCCCGACGACCCGGAGCTGCTCGAGATCGACCTCGCGTATGCCTTCGGCTCGGACCTTTGGGTCGTGCCCGTCACCCATGCGGAGGCGACCCAGAGGGTCTACCTGCCGGCCGGCGGGACGTGGACGGACATCTACACCGGCGAGACGATCGAGGGCGGGCAAGGGATGAGGCGACCGGCGGGCTACGGACGCGAACCTCTGTTGCTGCGGGAAGGTGGCGTGCTGTTGGCCGACTTGGAGGCCCGCTCGCTGCGGTGGGGGCGCTCGATGACGCCCGGCAAGCGACGGTGTCTGGTCTGTTCGACGGCAAACGACTCGGTCTCGAAGCGGAGGCTCTTCGCCGATCGCGAGCTGGAGATCCGCGTCGCCTCCGGTCGCAAGGGACGCCTCTGGGCCCTGGCGGCCGACTGCACCGGCTCGCCCGTGAGCGGCTTGGTGCTCTACGGCACCCGGCCGACGGCGGTGCGATGGCAGGGACGCCAGGCAAGTCGGCTCGAGGCCGCACCGGGTTCGACCGAGGTCGCCTCGGGTGCGTGCTGGTGGTATGACGACGAGCAGCGAGCCGTGAAGGTCGTCGCGCCGGCGTCGACACAGCTCAGGGTGGAGGTCGTGTTCGAATGAACCGTAAGACCGACACGGCAGTGGAATCGCGATCCTCAGGCCGCCGACGGGCCGCGCGGGCGCTGCCGAAACCGTTCGCGTCGCGATGCCCGCGGGCGGTTATCCTGTTCGCGCTGCTCAACGGCGCCGGCGCGCGCGACGCACTGGCCGAGCAGCACGCCTCGACCGCCAGCCGGGTGGGTTTCACCGACCTCGTCCCGGCCGACGCCCGGGCCGCGCTCTGGATCGACCAGCCCAAGGCCTTCTATGAGCAATTGGCAGCCGGCGAGGCGGGCCGGCTCGTTGCCGACGAAACGTCCGTCCGCGGCTACCTGCAAGGCCTGGCCGGCATGATCAAGCTGGCCCTGACGGTGACAACGGGCGTGCCCATCGAACGGGTGCTGAACCAGGCTAGCGACGGGCTCGGTCTGATCGTGCTGAACGGTCCGAGACGGTCTGATAGGGCCTCTACCCACTGGGTTCTCGTGGTCGATGCCAGGAACCAGGCGGGGGTCCTCAAGGAGCTTCTGCGACACGCTCCCGGGGCGGCTCCGGATCGCCGGGGCCAAGCGGGACTGCCCGCGATCCTGGGTCCGGTGGCCTCCGCCGTGGAGCGGTTCGGCCTGGACCGCGTGACCGTCCGTGAACGAGATGGCTGGCTGCTCAGCGGGGTGCCGCGCGACGTGCGGCTCGTCCTGGCCACGATGGATCGGCGGCAACCGACCTTGGCGCAACGGTCGGCTTGGAGGGCGATCCGGCAGGCCTGCCCGATCGTGACCCAACCGCATGCGCTCTTCTACATCAGCACGGCGTCCTCATGGCGCCCCACGGCCACCCAGGCGGCCTCCGAGCGACCGTCCGCCGGTCCGGGGCAGCTTCTCGGCACGGACTGCGTGCGGGCCCTGGGCGGGACGTGCCGCATCGTCGACGGTCGCGTCGTCGCGCGTGAGCTGGTCGTGATGGACGAGCCGTCGACGGGCGCGTTGGGCATGCTGCGAGCGTGCAAGCCGGTCTCGCTGGAGGGCGCGCGGTTCATGCCGGCCGATGTCGACCTGTTCTGTGCGATGAACCTCGGCGGCGGTAAGGCGATCAGCGACGCGTTCTGGTCGCGGGTCGCGCCGCTGGATGCGGGCCTCGCCCATAGCGTGACGATCTTCCGCGGGTCGGCTCGCGGCTACGGGGCCGACTTCTACAAAGAGTTCCTGCTTCGGTTCACGGGCGACATGGTCATTGGCTGTCGTTTGCCCGACGCGACGCGTGCTATCGGCAGCGTGCCGCGCGAGTGGCTGCTCGCGCTCGATCCGATCGTGGCCATCCGGGTCCGTGACCCCGAGAAGATCATGCCCGCCTGGCAGCGGTTCGCCACGGCCGGTATGGTGGCCGTCCAAGGCGTGCGGTGGGAGACCGAGCGGGGCGGGCCGCATACGATGCACGTCCTGCGTGCGCACGGCAGGCCGATTCTCGGCATGGAGATCACGTTCGCGTTCGTCGGCGAGACCTGGCTGATCACGCTGTCGGCCGAGCGGATGCGGGCGGCGCTCGAGGCCGGCTCGGGCGAGCCGAATCTCGCGGGCACGGCCGCGTTTCGCGCGTGCATGAAGGGCACCGCCGACGGCGCCGGCATCATCACCTACGCCAACCCGTCGCGATGGTGCGACCGCGTTGCGACGCTGCTCGATGAGAGGACGACCAGCACGCCTGCCGGCCGGGACACGGCGTCGCGTGGTGCGGAAGGGCTGCTGGCCTCGCTGCGGACCTCGCTCGGTCGGACGGGCCTGCCCGGCGTGTCCCATCCGCTCGTCGCCTTCGGCCTGGTTCGGATGCTACGTGGGCACACGGGGCTGGACCTCACGGTCCGTAATCACCCCGAGGGTCTGCTCGTCACGTCGCGGTCGCCGTTCGGCGAGGCCGTGCTGGCGCACCTCGCGCTGTTGGGCGGGTGATAGGAGACGGCCATGCGAACGCTGAACGTCGGCATGATCGGCTACGGGTTCATGGGCAAGACGCACACGTACGCGTATCGCACGATCCCGTTCTACTACGATCCGCCGCCGGCTGATTGCCGGCTGAAGGTGGTGTGTCGGACGACCGAAGACGGTGCACGGAGGGCGCAACAACAGGGCGGATTCGAGCGATGGACCACCGACCCGCGTGCGGTCATCGAGGCCAACGACGTCGACGTGGTGCACCTCTGTACGCCGAACCATCTGCATCGCGAGCACGTGACGGCCGCCATCCGTGCGGGCAAGCACATCTATTGCGAGAAGCCGCTGACGGGCAGCCTCGCCGCTGCCGAGGCGATCGCCGAACTCCTGCCGACGTACACCGGCAAGGGCCAGATGGTGCATCAGAACCGGTTCTTCCCTGCGACGTTGAAGGCGCGGGAGTTGGCCGAGCAGGGCTTCCTCGGTCCGATCACGCACTTCCGCGGGCTGTACCTGCACGGCGGGAGCGTTGATCCGGATAAGGCCGTCAATTGGAAGTCGACCAGTGCGGGCGGCGGCGGGGTGATTCGCGATCTCGGCCCGCACATTATCGACCTGCTCGAGCTGTTGGTCGGTCCGATCGGGAGTGTCTGCGCGACGAGCCGCATCTGGTCGCCCGAGCGGCCGGATCCGAACGAGCCGGGCAGGAAGGTTACGATCGACGTCGAGGATGCCGCGGCGATGCTGGTCCGCACCGCCGGCGGTGCGTTCGGCACGGTCGACGTGAGCAAGATCGCCACGGGGACGGACGACGAGCTGCGGTTTGAGGTGCACGGCCGGGACGGGGCGATGCGGTTCGACTTGATGCAGCCGAACTACCTGGAGGTCTACGACGCCCGCGCATCCGATGGCGACCTGGGTGGCGAGGCCGGCTGGCAGCGCATCGCGAGCGTCCAGAAATACCCCGCGACGGGCGGCAAGTTCCCCAGCCCGAAGGCGAGCGTCGGCTGGCTCCGATCGCACGTCCACTGTCTGTACAGTTTCCTGCGATCGATTACCGACGACACCGAACCGAGCCCGTCCTTGGCCGATGGCGTACGGATGCAGCGGGTGCTCGAGGCGGCGATCGCATCGGCCGATCGCGGCGCGTGGGTGGACGTGGGGTAGCGCGCCACGGCTGTCGGGGACGGCTCCGAGAGGTTGGGCGCCTCGGGATCCCTATTCCCTACTGCCTCATCCGTGTTCCCCGCCGCTACAGGTACTGCGACGGGAACTTCCACGGGTCGCGGTAGACCGGGACGGACGCCTTCTCGGCTTCGGCGTCGCCGACGATCTTCAGCGTGGCCGGGTCGAGCTTGATCGTCCGGCCGAGCTTCATCGCGAGGGTCGACGTGTTCGAGCAGATGTCGACCGTTTTGTGGTAGTTCACGTTGCACAGGGGCTGCGTGCGTGTCTTGATGCCGTCGAGCCACTCGCGGTGATGGCCCTTGCTCTTGGCGACGGTCTGGGGTGGCGGGTCGGTATCCTTGCCTTCTTCGTTGACGGTCTTGATGCCGTCGCCCTCGCTGCGGACCTTGAACCAGCCGTAGTCGGCCAGCAGCGTGCCCTTCTTGCCCTGGAGGTAGATCCCGCGTCGGCGCGTGCACTTGCCGTAGCCGAAGTCGAACGCGTAGCTGTTTACGAGCGGGCTCGACCAGGTCATGATGAACTTCGGCCAGCGCCAGATCACCTCGTGGTTGTCGTAGGCGTCACCGCAGTCGTCGAGGACGAACCGCCCACCGGTGGCGCTGACGCTCTCGGGGCATCCGAGCTCGAGCGCCCAGATCGGCAGGTCGATGATGTGCGGGGCCATGCCGGGCGTCCAGCCGCCGCTGTAGTCCATCCATGAACAGTGATAGAAGCTGCTTTTGGCGAGCGTCGCGTTGTACTTGATCTTCGGGGCCGGGCCGAGCCACATCTCCCAGTCCATCTCCGGCGGCGGGTCGGTGTAGGGCGCGTCGGGGATCTCGCCGGGCTGCTGGTTCTGGACGTGGAACGTGCGGGCGATGCTGATGTGGCCCAGCTTGCCGGATCGGACGTACTCGACGACACGACGGTAGTTGTCGGTCGCGTGGATCTGGGTGCCGATCTGCGTGATCCGCTGGTGCTTGTTGACGGCGTTGACGAGCGCCCGCGTCTCGGCCGGGTACATCGTCATGGGCTTTTCGAGGTAGAAGTCCTTGCCGGCTTCGGCGGCCATGACGCCCATCAGGCAGTGCCAGTGGGGGGGCGTGGCGATGACGACGGCGTCGATGTCCTTGTCGGCGAGCACGTCGCGAAAGTCGGTGACGCCCTTGGGATCGCCTTTGTCCTTGGCCTTCTTGACGAGGGCGATGGCGGCGTCGCGCCTGCCCTTATGCGTGTCGCAGATGGCGGTGACGACGACGTCCGGCTGCTTGAGGCAGTTCTTGAGCGAGTAGACGCCCTGTCCGTTGACGCCGATGAAGCCGAGGTGGAGCTTGTCGTTGGCGCCGGGCTGGCCCTTGGCTCCGAGGGCGTTGGAGGTCAGGACGTACGGCGCGGCGAATCCGGCGGCGCTCGCACCGGCGGCCCGGCCCAGGAACGCCCGTCGAGTCGGTTGATCAGACGTGGTCATCGTTACGATCTCCTTGGTCTGTGTTATGGGGTAAGGCGTGCTTCGCCCTGCCGGAGATTATGGCCGCAAACAGCCCGCGAATCCATCGATAGACCTTGCCGAGGGAATAGTCGGGCATCATCTGGGCACGGACGTTCCGCCAGTCGGCGCGTAGTGACTCGGGCGTGAACGCGTAACCACATTCGGGACAGCGTCCGCCGCCGGGATGACCGACGAGGGAGTAGTCGCAGTTCGGACAGACGAGGTAGTCCTTGCGCTCGACGTTATCCAGACAACGATGGCCGTGACGCATGCTGAGGTAGATTCCTATCAAGAGGCACGGGCCGACCGCCGTATTGATACGGCGTCCCCAATCGGATGCGAAACCCAGGCGTTCATGGAAGATGTCGGCTCCGATGCTGGCAAGGAGAATCAGCAAGGCCGGCAACACGGCGTAGATCCCGGCCTTCTTGCCGATTCGCCTCATCACGCGCCGTGCTTCTATCTGCTCTGGCGGTTCGGGCACGATAGGACGCCGGTGGAGATAACGCGGGGCCAAGACGAAGAGCGCCACCAACCCCACGGCGACGATGATGATGGTGACGACGTCGGGTAGGTCCATGGTGTGTTTCCTTGCGGGACAACGGTCATCCTAGGCGGGAATACGGGCGTTCTGCAATGCCCGTTGGGATCACGCTGTGTTGATGCTTGGGTGTCCGAGGGGCGGCCCAAGATCAAGACGACGCGGACTGGAGCAGATCGACCGAGACGATCTGGTTTGCACGGATGATCGAGAAGCGGTCCGATTTCGGGTGGGCGTAGAACACCTGCGAGGCAAGCAACGCCACAAGGTGAGGATCGGGCACCTCGTACCGATCGCCGTTCGTCACGACGATTCGAAACGGCTCAAAGGGTTGGCGGTCGAGTAGTTGGCGGATCCTGGCCAGCATGAGAAACCTCGTGGTTCGGTCCTGCCGCTAATCCCCGCGCACGTTCGCCAACCGTTCCAACGTCTTGACGAGCGCTTGCGTGCCCTCGCGGCCTTCGCCGGCGGCCTGGTTGGCGGCGAAGAGTTGGTGGACCAACGCCGTTCCGGGTAGGGGGATGCCCAACTCCCGCGCGGTCTCGTGGACCAGGCGGAGGTCCTTCTGTTGCAGGTCGATGAAGAAGCCCGGCGCGTAGTCGCCCGAGGCCATCTTCGGTCCGAGGTTCTGAAGCATCCAACTGCCGGCCGCTCCGCCGCTGACGGCCTGGAGCAGGCGATCGAGGTCGAGCCCGGCCTTGCGCGCCAGCGTGACGGCCTCGGCCACGGCCAGGATGTTCAGCACGCAGATCACCTGGTTGCAGAGCTTGGTCTGCTGGCCCATGCCGTTCGGGCCACAGTGAGTGATCGTCTTGCCCATGGCCTGGAAGATCGGTTCGGCGCGTCGGAAGGCCTCGTCCGGACCACCGACCATGATCGACAGCGTGCCGTTGATCGCGCCCACGTCACCGCCGGAGATCGGCGCATCGAGGAACTGCCCGCCGTGTTGTTCGACCGCTTCGGCGACGTGTCTGGCCACGGTCGGTGAGATCGTCGACATGTCGATACCGAGCTTGCCGTCGAGCGTAGCCTCGGTCACGCCGCCTTCGCCCAGCCAGACGGCTTCGACGTCGGGCGAGTCGGGCACGCAACTGATGATGACGTCGGCGGCGCGAGCGGCTTCGGCGGGTGTGTCGACGACATCGGCGCCGTCGCCTTTGAGGGCCTCGGCCTTGGAGCGCGTGCGGTTCTGGACGGTGACCCGATACCCGGCCTTGAGCAGGTTTCGGGCCATCGGGGCGCCCATGATGCCCATTCCGATGAATGCGATGTGTTGGTCGTTCATAGTGCGCTGAGCATACGACGCGCTTGGTCAGGCGGCAAGGGGCCGTTTCAGGCGCGGCGGCAATCGGCTAAGCTGCCTGAACCCGGAGCGAATCTGTGTGGCACGGCCGCCCTCGGCCGTGAGCTAACGGGTCACCCAGTCGAGGGCGACTGGGCCACAAGAAGCCTGACAGACCACCCAGTCGAGGGCGACTGGGCCACAAGAAGCCTGACAGACCACCCAGTCGAGG
>CAZUQM010000031.1:40604-80675 GCA_964622545.1 uncultured Planctomycetales bacterium
AAGCCTGACAGACCACCCAGTCGAGGGCGACTGGGCCACAAGAAGCCTGACAGACGCACATGCCAACATGACTGCGGACGGCCCACGATCAACGGCACCCATACCGTTCTTTGGCCTGACGGTCTCAGGAAGGGCTACACCTGGCGTGACTGCTTCGTTTCGAACGTTTTTGCCGGCACATGAAGCGACCATCCTTCGTGTCGTGTGCGACCCGAACGACATACGCAGACGGACCGTGCGGGTCGAAGCGGTCGTGCTGCTGGTCGTCGTGGTCGTCGCGACACTCCACACCTTGACCTTCTTCAACCAGGCCTGCGACGACGGCTTCATCAGTCTGGGCTATGCCGAGCGGTGGGTGCAGGGCAGGGGGCTGACGCTCAACGACGTCGCGCCCTCCGAGGGCTACAGCAACTTCCTGTGGGTGGCCTTGATGGCCGGGGCCATGCTCGTCGGCCTGGACGCCGTGCTGACGATGAAGCTCATCGGCCTGGCCTGCGCGGTGGGTGTGGCCGTCGGCGCGGCCCGGCTCGCTCGCGCCTGTGGCGGAGGACCTTGGAGGCAGCTCGGCGCCGGGCTCTTTGGCGCCCTGGCCACGCCCCTGGCCGTGTGGTCGATGCTGCTGCTCGAGACGCCGCTGTACGCGCTGGAGCTCGTGCTGCTGGCACTGTTCGCTCGGCGTCTCGTGCGGCGTTGGGGCCGGATCGGCTTCGCGCTGACGGCCGGCGCGACGGTGCTGACGCGCCCCGAAGGCGTTCTCGTCGCCGGCGGGTTGTGCGTGGCGTTGCTGTTGATCGGACAACGCTCGCGCGACGGGCGCCGCGGCCTGCTGATGGGTCTGCTGGCGGTCGTCGTGGTCGCGGCCGCGTACGAGGTCTTCCGCGTGAGCTACTTCGGCGCGTGGGTCGGCAACAGCGGCGTGCATAAGTGGCACCCGGCCGGGGTCAAGATGTTTTTCGAACGCGGGATCGACCACCTGGCCCGGCTCACCCAGTTCCTCTGGGGGACGGGTTCGCTCTGGGTGTGGGCGCTGCTTCTCTGGCCGTTGGGGCTGAGGCGGACACGTCGGCGGCTTCGTCCGGTCGCCCTGGTCACGGCCGCGGCGGCGAGCTTTCACTTGCTGGTGGGCGGGGATAACGGGCCCTACTTCCGCTTCCTCGTCCCGGCGATCGCGCCGGCCGGTGTGCTGCTCAGCTTCGTCGGCGACGTCGGAGGCGGCGGCTCGGCGTTCAGGCGAATGCCCCGTGCCGTCGGTCCGGCGCTGACGGTGCTGCTCGGCGTCTCGGGCTCCGTCTCGATGCTCACCTGGCGGCCCTTGCCCAGCCACTTCTACGCCCGTCCGTCGCTGCTGCGGCCGACGGCCCACAGCGAGGTCGCGGCCTGGCTCACCGAGCATGCCGAAGCCGGCGATCGCGTCCTGCTGTCCGAGATGGGCCTCATTCCGTACGCCAGCGGCCTGGCCTGCTTCGATTACCTGGGCCTCTGTGACCGGTTCATGTACGAGGGCACGACGTTCCGCCCCGAGCGCTTCGACGAGCATCGTCCCGCCTATGTCATCATCGGTTTCGAGGTCGGACAGGACGGTCGACTCGGCACGCGGACGCGGCCGGGCACGATGCTGTTTACGCTGCCGGCCTTCCAGGAGACCTTCCAGCCGGCGGCCGAGTTCCTTCTGCAGCGCGACCGCAGCATGATGGAGCGTGGCTACTACGGCGACGAGCCGCCTGGGGCGCAGGTGTGGTTCCGCATCTTCCGGCGGAGGGCGGGTCGGTAGCCTTGTCGCGCGATCGGCTTGTGCTGGTCCAGAGAGGCTCGACTTGTGACGAGGGGGGCGACGCCACCACGTGATGGGGGGATCAGCCATCCTTGCCGTTGTCGGCCGAGCTGCCCCGCAGCGTCAGGCTCAGCAGATACCACGGCCAGGCCTTGGGGCTGCTGACATACTCCATGCTGCGGCGGAGCAGATGGACCGACTCGGTGTAGTTGCCGGTCCGCGCGGTGGCCTTTCCGGCGGTGTAGAAGGTCTTGGCCAGGCGCCGGCGCGCCAGGTCGTCGGAGATGCGTCCTTCGCCGTGGCGCTGGTAGAAGCCCTCGAGCAGCTCGGCCTTGCGGGTGAGGAACTGCACGTTGCCGTTGCGGCTCAGGCTGCCGTTGTGGCTGCGACGCAAGCAGAGCGGCTTGGGCACGCTCACGAACGGATAGCGTAGGCTCAGCCGCAGCCAGAGCTCGTAGTCCTCGTTGGCCTGGAGCTGCTCGTCGAACCCGCCGGCCTCGAGAATCACCTTTCGCCTTGCGACCACGCACGAGGTGTGAATGAAGATACTCTCGAAGAGACGATCGACGACCTGCCCGCCGTGCTGACGCTTGACGTGTCCGCGGAGAACGCGGCCCGAGGAGTCGATCGTGCGGAAATCGCTGTATCCGAGCGCGGCATCGGGGCGGGCGTCTACCGCGCCGGCCACCTCCTCGAGGAAGTGGGGCTGCCACAGGTCGTCGGAATCGAGAAAGGCCACCAACGCGCCACGGGCTTCGGCGACGGCGTGGTTTCGGGCGGCCGAGGCCCCTCGGTGTTCTTGCTCGAGGAAGCGAATCGGTTCGGATCGGTCGGCAACGAGCTCGTGGGTACCGTCGGTACTGCCGTCGTCGATGACCACGATTTCGTAATCGCGGAAGGTCTGCTTGGTGATACTGTCCAGAGTCTGTCCGAGCAGATCGGCGCGGTTGTACGTTGGGATGATCACGCTGACGAGAGGGCGGGACATGACACCACCTTTCCGGTCCCACGGTGCGAGTCGCGGGACCTGCTCTCCATACCGGCGGATTGTCCTCTGTTAGGAGCCCGTATCGCCGTGACGTAGTGCCGCGCCACGACCTTGACCCACGGCGATGTTGATCGCGCCGAGGCGCGACCGGTCCCGGAATCGGACGTCCAAATCCGACGCCGGGAAGCGCTCCACCGAAGCGGGACTTGCATTATGCTCATCCTGACGCTCCGGTTCAAGTGCAAAAGGTTGGGCCCGCCCAATTTCCGCTCAAACGTTCCGGTCCTCCTCAGCGAACACTTGACAGGACCGGGCGTACTCACTAAACAGTGGGATTTTCTACGGCGGCTGTTGCTTCCCTCGCCCGGGCTCGGGCATGGCGATGCGGTTGCGGAGGCTAGGCTGCTGCCATCGCCCAACCCGGCTGGGACGTGAGGACGCGGCGGGTTGCCGTATGGCGTATTTCCCATTGTGACAGTAGGTTCGGGGCGTTCGTCATGATTCAAGTGAAGAATCTGAGCAAGTCGTACGGACCGGTCAAGGCGGTCGACCATATCTCCTTCAAGATCGAAGAAGGGGAGATCGTGGGCTTCCTCGGTCCCAACGGCGCGGGCAAATCGACCACCATCCGAATCCTGACGTGCTTCATGCCGGCCACTGGCGGTTCGGCGACCGTCGCGGGCCACGACGTGTTCACCGAGTCGATGGAGGTCCGCAAGCAGATCGGTTACCTGCCCGAGTCGGTGCCGCTCTACCCAGAGATGCGGGTCCGCGAGTACCTCGCCTTCCGCGGCAAACTCAAGGGCATGACCGCCGATCAGCGCGTCGCCAGGATGAAGATTGTGGCCGAACGTACGCGCATCCAGGACTTCATCAACCGTCCGATCGGCCAACTGAGCCGCGGCATGCGTCAGCGCGTCGGCCTGGCCGAGGCCCTGCTGCACGATCCGAAGGTCCTCATCCTCGATGAGCCGACGGCGGGGCTCGATCCGACGCAGATCCGCGAGACGCGCATGCTGATCAAGGAGTTGGCCAAGGAGCACACGGTCCTGCTCAGCTCGCACATCCTGCCCGAGGTGGAGATGACGTGCGAGCGGGCCATCATCATCGCGGCCGGGCGCATCGTCGCCAGCGGCTCGCCCGGCGACCTCAAGGAGCGAATCACCGGCCGAAGCAGCCTGATCGCCGAGATCAAGGGCCCGGCCGAGGAGGTCAAGAAGG
This sequence comes from uncultured Planctomycetales bacterium, assembly GCA_964622545.1. Classification (GTDB taxonomy): domain Bacteria; phylum Planctomycetota; class Phycisphaerae; order UBA1845; family JAFGLZ01; genus JAFGLZ01. Next base: position 44,585 of record CAZUQM010000031.1, read on the forward strand.
CCGTGGCCGGGCTGAGCGGTGTCGACAGCGTCGAGTCGAGCCTCGTCGACGGATGGAACCGGCTGGTGATCGAGGCCAAGGGCAAGGACGACGTCCGCGAGGATATCTATCGCGTGGCCAGCAAGAACGATTGGCTGCTGCGGGAGATGCGTCGCGAGGTGGCCAGCCTCGAGGACTTCTTCATTCAGATCACGGCTCAGCAGACTATCGAGCGCGAAGCTCAGAAGAGCTCAGACGAGTAGGTACGGGTCTCGGTGCGGCTCGGGCGGCGCCGCGGCGCCGGACCCGATCCTCGCAGCCAGGCCCAGGAGGACCGAACGTGCGAAACGTTCTAGCCCTGACGCAACGCGAGCTGTCGTCGTTCTTCTTCTCGCCGATCGCTTACGTCGTGTTGTTCGCCTTCACCTTCATGGTGGGGCTGCTGTTCGTGTTCCTGACCGAGAACTTCTCGCCCGGCAGCGAGGCCTCGCTCCGCGACACGTTCAACTGGCTCCCGCCGCTGCTCTGCGTGGCCGTGCCGCTGCTGACGATGCGGCTGCTCAGCGAGGAATACCGCAGCGGGACGATCGAGTCGCTCATGACCGCGCCGGTCAGCGACACCGAGGTCGTCCTGGGCAAGTTCTTCGGGGCGTACCTCGTGTACGTGATCATGCTGGCCTGCACGCTGCTCAACGTGGTGCTGCTGGCCCTCTTCGGCGAGCCGGACTACGGGCTGCTGGCCAGCGGCTACTTCGGCCTGCTGCTGATCGGCGCCCTCTTCGTGGCGATCGGCTTGTTCTTCAGCTCGATCACGCGCAATCAGATCATCGCGGCCCTGCTGGGGGCCTTCTTCCTGCTGGTGCTCACCATCCTGGCGTGGATCATCGTCCAGTTCGCCAGCGTTGAGGGGCCGCTGCGGCTGGTGCTGCAGATGGTCTCGATCATGGACCGGTTCCAGTACTTCAACCGGGGCCTGGTCGACCTCAACAACCTGGTGTTCTTCGTTGGCGGCACCGTGTTCTTTTTGTTTCTGGCCGTGAAGGTCGTGGAGTCTAGACGATGGCGGTAGACAATAGCGACAAGAAAGACACAGCCAAGGGCTCGAGTGGGCCGGTCCTGCGGTTTGAGGGACGTCAGTTCATCGTCGGAGCGAACGTGTTCGTGGCCGTCGTGCTGGCGGGCGCCCTGCTCGTCTTCGCGAACTATCTCGCCTTCAACTTCAATCAGAAGAGCGACTGGACCTCGACGGGCATCAACAGCCTCAGCGAGCAGACCCGCAAGCTGATGGATCGCCTCGATAAGAAGGTCACGCTCACGAGCCTCTACAGCACGCTCCAGGTGCCCGAGGCCGAGGCCGAGGCCAAGAAGTTCCGCACGGCCGTCGAGGACATGCTCGAGCTCTACCAGGCCGAGGCCCCGGGGCAGGTCGAGGTGGAGTTCATCAACCCCGCCAAGGACCGCGACAAGATCCTCGCGCTGATCGAGGATCTCCGCAGCAAGCCGGCCTATCAGGACGAGGCCAAGAAGCACCAGGAGCTGATTCAGGACTTCAACGGCAAGCTCGCCCCGCAGATCCTGGCGCTGCTGCAGGAGGACCTGGCGGTGCTCCAAGAGACGCTGGACGAGAACAGCGACCTCCAGAAGGTCCGCGAGTACACCATCATCATGCGGAACTGCCAGGTCCTCAGCCAGCAGCTCAACCAGGTCAAGCAGAGCGTGGCGAGCCTGACGGGCGACGAGCTGCCGAAGTACACCGCGGCCGTCGACGCGATCAAGGGTGTCTACGAGCAGATCAAGAGCGCGCTCAGCGAGGGCGGCAAGTGGATGGCCAAGGTGGATGCGTGGACCAAGCAGAACAAGGTCGATCCGCCCAAGAACGTCGACTTCTTCAAGAACGCGCCCCAGCGGTACGAGCCGATCATCGAGGAGATCCAGGCCCAGCTCGACAAGGCCAAGGACCTGCCCACCCTCAAGCTCGAGGAGCTCGACCGTCAGATCCAGCCGGACACGGTCATCGTCGAGACCGAGGAGGAGGCCCGTGTGATCGGCTTCGACGAGATGTGGCCCCCGCTTCGCCGCGGGCAGTTCGGCCAGGCCCAGGGCAGCCGCTTCGAGGATCGCCGCAACGCCGGCGAGGCCGAGATCAGCTCGGCGGTCCTGCAACTGACACAGAAGAAGCAGGCCGCGGTGGTGTTCGTTCGACACGGCGGCCAGCCGCTGTTCTTCGGCGGGATGATGATGGGCGGCGGCCAGGCCCCGTACGGCGCGGCCAAGGAGCGGCTCGAGAAGGCCAACTTCCTCGTCAAGGAATGGGACGTGGCGACCAAGAAGGAGCCACCGGAGTTCGAGGAGGACAAGCAGCCCGACCGGACGATCTGGGTGCTGCTCAAGCCCGAGGCGGCCCAGCCGCCGCAGAACATGCCGCCGCAGATGCGTCAGCGGCCGAAGATGTTCGGCCCGCAGGAGCAGGCCGCCGTGGAGCGGGCGATGGGCAGCGACCCGCGCGTGATGCTGGTCGCCGGCTGGGTGCCGCCCCCGCGGAACCCGATGATGATGGCCTCGCCGCCCAACTACGAGTACAACGATTGGCTCAAGACCCAGTGGGGCGTCGAGGTGCAGTTCAGCTACCCGGTGCTTCAAGGCATGAGCTTCGAGCCCGGCAAGCTACGCTTCAACCGCAACCCGTTCCAGATCACGGAGTATTCGCTGACCGACCATCCGATCACCGAGCCGTTGAAGGGCCTGCAAGGGGCCCTGCCCGAGGCCGCCCCGCTCAAGCGGACCGACAAGCCCGTCGACGGTGTTGAGCTGACCGATCTGATCCTCGTGCCCGAGCGCGACACGATCTGGGCCGAGTCGGACATCAACAAGCTCGGCCAGCAGTACCAGAAGAACACCTTCGTCGTGATCGACAAGTCGGACCTGACCGGTCCGTTCGCCCTGGGATTGGCCGGCGTCAAGACGCGCGAGGGCGAGACGGCATCCAAGATGGTGCTCATCTCCAGCCGGTCCTTCGCGACCGACCAGGTGGCCAACTCACGGGCCCTGGTGCAGATGGGCAACCGGATGATGCTGGCCCTGGCGAACCCCGCCAACATGGACCTGTTCGTCAACGCCATTCAATGGCTCAACGACAACGAAGGGCAGATCGGCAAGGGCATCGAGACGCGCGATATCCCCCGACTGCACGAGCTGGAGAAGGACTCGACGGGCTACACCGTCTCGTGGATCGTGGCCGTGATCGTTTGGCCCCTCCTGGCCCTGGCGGCCGGTGTGGGCGTGTGGTTCGTTCGCAGGAGGTAGGCTGAGGATGAACGTCAAGACGACGATGGTTCTATTGCTGGTGTTGGTCGTTGGCGTCGGGACGTACCTGATCGTCGCCCCCAAGAAGCCGGCGCCCGGTACGGCGGACGCCGACGCCGAGCCGAAGAAGTCCGAGCCGATGTACGAGCTGGCCCAGCTCGTCAAGTTCGAGCTCGAGCGACCCGACAAGCCCAAGCTCGTCTTCGAGAAGCCGCTCAAGGCCGGCCAGACCGACCAGTACGACGACTGGCGGATGCTCGAGCCGGTCCAGGCCAAGACGAGCAACTGGGAGGTCAACTCCTTCGCTGAGAAGTTCAAGGCGCCCAAGAGCCTTCAGAAGTTCACGCCGGGGCAGGGGGGCTTCCCGACCGCCGAGAAATGCGGTCTGGCCGAGCCCCAAGCCGTGGTCACCGTCACTGACAAGGCCGGCGCGAGCCGGACCCTCCAGATCGGCGCCCGCGTCTTCGGCAGCGACGAGACGTACGTCAAGCTCGCCGGCGAGGACCAGGCCTACGTGGCCGAGCTCAACGTCCGCGAGGACCTGAAGAAGGACGTCAAGAAGTTCCGCTCGAAGGACCTGTTCAGCTTCGACAAGGCCAACGCTGTCCAGGTCAAGATCGAGCACGAGGGCAAGATCTATACCGTCGTCAAGGGTGAGGGCGACAAGTGGGTGATCGACCAGCCCGTCGAGGCCGTCGCCGACAAGAGCAAGCTCGACAGCCTGCTGAGCGACATCCGATATCTCCGGGCCGACGACTTCATCGAGGACGAGCCGAAGAAGCTGACGCCCTTCGGCCTGGACAAGCCCAAGACCGCCGTCACCGTCACGGTCGAGAAGAAGATCACGAAGGAGAAGAAGGACGAGGGCGACGAGGCGCCCACGACGACCAAGGCCGCCGAGCCCGAGTTCGAGATCCAGCGGACCACCCACACCCTGGCCTTCGGGGGCGAGGCCGACCTGGAGGGCAAAAAGGTCTACGCCAAGCTCGGCGACAAGCCCTGGGTGGTCAGCGTTACCAAGACCAACTACGAGAAGGTCCAGCCGGACCTCGATGCGTGGCGGAACCCGCAGGTTACGCAGGCCAAGGTCCTCGACGCCCGCAAGATCAATCTCAAGGTGGCGGGCAAGTCGATTACGCTCGAGAAAAAGGGCGGCACGTGGCGGATGGTCGCGCCTTCCAAGGGCAAGGTCGATGCCGCGGCCGTCAGCGACCTGCTCAGCACGCTCAACGGCTTGAAGGCCGTGAGCTGGGTCGACAAGCCCGGCAAGGACAAGGCCAAGTACGGCCTGGACAAGCCGCGGGCCGAGATCACCCTCAACATCAAGGGCCAGCCCGCCGTCGAGCGGATCCTCGTCGGCGGCGACACCGAAAGCGGCATGCTGACCTACGTGCATCAGGCGGCCAGCCCGCCCGTGGCGGTGGTCAAGCTCGATCAGGCCAAGAAGCTGCTCGCACCGGTCTCGAGCTATCGCGACCGCAGCATCCTGACGCTGAGCAAGGCCCGCACGGACAAGATCGAGCTGACGCGGAAGGGCCGGCCGGCGGTCGTGCTCGCCAAGCAGAAGGGCGCCTGGACGATGACCAAACCGGTCACGGCCGAGGCCGACACCGACGCCGTCAACGACCTGCTCGGCGAGTTGGCCTCGCTCAAGGCCACGCAGATCGCCGGCGAAGGCAAGCTCGCCGAGTTCGGGCTCGACAAGCCCGAGCTGACCCTGACCGTCACCGAGCAGCCGCCCAAGCCCAAACCGACGACCAAGAAGGCCTCGACCAAGCCGGCCACGACCAAGGCGGCTTCGACCAAACCGGCCAAGGGCAAGAAGGCAGCCACGAAAGCCGCCAAGAAGGCCAAGCCGACGGTCCATAAGCTGCTCGTGGCCAAGAAGGGCGACACGATCTACGCGGCGAGGCCCGGCGGCAAGCTGATCTACCAGCTCAGCCAGGCCACGTACGACAACCTGACGGCCGAGACGCACGATCGAAAGGTATTCGACTTCAAGGTCGATCAGGCCGTCGGCGTCGAGGTCGTCGGCGGCGTCAAGCCGCTGAAGTTCAAGAAGGACGGCGACGACTGGACGTACCTGCCCGACCCGCACCTGGCCGTCGACGCCAAGAAGGTCAAGGACATGATCACGGCCCTGCGGGACCTCAAGGCCGAGGACTACGTGAGCTACACGGCCAAGGACCTCAAGCCGCACGGCCTGGACAAGCCCGACATGACGGTGACGGTCCGGCTCGAGGGCGGCAAGACGCTGACGATGAAGCTCAGCAAGCCCGAGAAGGACGGCGGCCGCAAGGGCGTGCTTGCCGGCAAGGACATGCAGGGCAAGGTGTTCACCCTGACGAAGGCCGACATCGAGAAATTCGCTAAGGACATCAAGGACTTCGTCAAGAGCTAGCTCCGCCGGACGTCGTCCTCCTTCCTAGTACCAACCAGAACGCCCATCCGATCGCGATGACCGGATGGGCGTCTTGGTTAGCTGGTCAGCTGAATATGCTACGTCCGTCGAAGCCTACCCCAGTGCAAGTAGGCTCTCGACCGAGATGTCTTCGTCGACGTCCTCCCAGTGGATGCCGATACCACCGCCGATGAGCCGCCAGTTGTCGCGTTGCTCAGGCGAAGCGTGTAGGAGGCGCGGGAACCAGGCCAAGGGTACGGAGACCTCCCGTCCATCCATGAGGACGACCTGGAGGACGTCGTCGGAGCACTGGACGCTCGTCGCCAGTGGGTCGTACCTAACCTCCGAAGTGCTCATGCCATCGATCCTCAAAGAGTTGCCGGTTCTCCTGGACCAGGCCGATCAGCTCGGTCAGCTCTTGCCCGCGAAAACCGCGTACTCGGGCAAGTCGAACGGGATCTAGCCAGAACTTGGCGTACCGTCCGGCGTGCTCGACGCGAATGTGAACCGGTTCGTTACCCTCAAGACTGAAGAAGAAGAACCGGTAGCCCTTCAAGCGTAGCACCGTCGGCATGAGCCGAGTATACCAAGTGGCCACGCGGCGACCAACGCTCCCTGCAATCAGGAAACCAAGACGCCCATCCGATCGCGATGACCGGATGGGCGTTTGTGTTGGACGCTTGTGTCGACGTGTTAACTTGTCGACGTGTCGAGATTTCGCTTCTCGCTAGCCCGGACGCATCTCGCGCTTCTTCGGGTCCCACATCATGCACTTGCGCTGACGGAAGCCCTCGTTGGCGAGGTTGACCGCCACGACGGCCGACCAGCCCAGCTCCGGCGGGCAGTTGAGCATCTTCTTGTCGTTGGCCCGCATGGCCGCGTGATGGTTTTTGTGGTGCAGGGCCTGATCTTCGGCGCCGCTGCGCTCGTGGCGGTAGATCGGCTTCTTCCAATCGGGCTTCTTCTCGTTCTGAGGCAGAACGACGAAGCCCTTGCGCTTCTCGAAGATGAGCGTCGCGCCGAAGCCGCGGATGCAGTGCTCGATGTCGCGGTGGTTGGCCATCGTGCCGAGCACGTGGATGGTCATACCCTTTTCGATCAGATCGTTCTTCGGATACTCGAGGATCATCTCGAAGTTGTCGGGCACGTCGCGGCCGTCCGGCCAGCAGAAGATGCCGCCCATGCCCACGCCGCAGACGGGATCCATCAGGTCGAGCGCGACCATCATCCGGGCGATGCGGTGGACGAACAGGTCCGTCGCGATGCCGCCCGAGTACGCGAAGTAGTTCCGCCAGTCGTAGTACTTGCGGGCGTCCCAGGGCACTCTCGGAGCCGGTCCGAGCCACATGTCCCAATCGAGGTCAGCCGGCTTGGGTTCGCTGCTCTTGTGGCCGGAACGCCACAGGCCCAGACGATTGTTGAAGTTGCCCTTGTCGTCGGAGTAACGCCGCACGTAGGACGTCTGAGCGTGGACGATCTGGCCGATGCCGGGGCTCTTGATGTAGTTGCGGGCGGCCATGTACGTGTCGTCGCTCATGCCCTGGATGCCGATCTGGACGATGTTGCCCGTAGCATTGATCACATCGAGGACTTCGTTGGCCTCGTCGATGTGGTGCGTCATGGGCTTTTCGCAGTAGATGTACTTGCCGGCCAGGCAGGCGTCGATGGTTTGCTTGGCGTGCCAGTGTTCGGGCGTGGCGATAAGGACCTTGTCCACGTCCGAGCGATCGAGCATCTCGCGGTAATCTTTGACCGTGTCCGGCTTGTTGCCGAACATCTTCTCGGTCTTTTCGGCGTACTGCTTCATCCGGGTTTCATAGCAGTCGCAGACGGCCGTGATCCGGATCTTGTCTTCGTCGGCGATTCGCTTGAGCGCACCCAGGTGGGCGTTGGCGATACCGCCCGTGCCGATCACGCCGATGGTGATCGTGTCGTTGGCGCCGAGCTTGCGTCGGGGCTTGGCCTTACTCGTGTCGGTCTTGGCGGCCTGGCTCTTGTTGGCCGCCGCGGAGCTGGCCAGTCCCGCAGCCGCGAGCCCCAGAGCGGATGTCTTGAGCATGTCGCGTCGTGTCGGGTTCTGCTTTGGTTCCACTGTTCACCTCCGGCGGGGTTGGCCCGCGCGTCCTGAGCGGGCTTCGGCCCGCGTCCTTGAGATTAGACGGGTTGATCCCAGGTTCCCGGTCACAAAGTATACCATCATGCCAGGTTCGTCCTTGCGCGTCTAGAGGCGCCGGCGTTGCAGCGAGGCACCCCCTACGGTAGCTTCTGAACGTCCTGGTGGTCCGCGTTCTACCGGTGGCCCTTCATGGGGCCTAGCCCATTCAGGAGTCTAGGAGTCTACTCGATGGAAACCACGAACATCCTGTCGATTCTTGTCAGCTTGGCGTTGCTGATCGGTTCATCGTCGCTCGCCGTAGCCGAGTCGGGTGGCGAGGCATCCATTACCGTCGATGCGTCGAAGATGACCGGACGTATCAATCCGCACGTTTACGGCCAATTCCTCGAACACATCTATCACTCCGTTTGCGACGGGCTCTGGGGCGAGCAGGTCCGCAACCGCTCGTTCTACGACGAGATCGAGTGGGCCGTTTCGGGGGATGTCGTGCAGCAGCGCTCACACAAGACGCCCGCTCGGCTGCTGATCGGGGATCCGAGCTGGACCGACTACGAGCTGACGCTGAAGGCCCAGCGGGTGACCGGCCGCGAAGGGTTCCTTATCACCGTCCGCCACGCCGACGACAGCAACTGGTGCTGGTGGAACCTCGGCGGATGGGGCAACGTCAAGCACGCGCTCGAGGTCTGCAAGGCCGGCAAGAAGGGGATTCGCGGCCCGGCGAAACCGGGGAAGATCGACTACGTCCGCTGGTACGACATTCGTATCCGGTGTGAAGGCGATCACATTACGGGTTGGCTCAATGGCGAGAAGATGCTCGACGTCGGAGGCGTGCCGCAGCGTCGCGGCTGTATCGGGCTCGGCACGTGGGCGACGCAGGCGGACTTCCGCGACGTGGTCGTCAAGGACCTCGCCGGCAAGGTGCTGTTCCAGGGCGTGCCCAAGCTGCTCGGCGACGAGGTGGTGGCCGAACACTGGCAGGCGATCAGCGAAAGCGGTGCGTCGCCCGAGCTCAAGCTCGTCAAGAACGACGGGTTGAACACCGGTCGCTGCTTGCAGATCGCCCCGGCCGACGATGCCTGGGCGGGCATCTCGCAGGATCGCTTCTATGTGCAGAAGGGGTTGACGTACCACGTGCAGCTTCGCCTCCAGCCGCGCGGTGCGGTCAAGCACAAGGTTCAGATCCGTGCTAGTGACGACGACGCGGTCCTGGCCGAAGCGACGTTCGACGTGAAGTACATCGGTGTGACAGAGGCCTGGCCGATTCGCGACCTCGTGCTCCAACCGAGCCGGACCGACGAGAACGCCAGGCTCGTGATCCTCGCCAAGAGTCCGCGTCCCTGGCAGGTCGACTTCATCTCGATGATGAGCAGCGAAGCGAAAGAGTGCGGCGGGTTCCGGCCTGACCTGCTGAAGGCCGTCAAGGACCTCCGCCCGCCGATCATCCGCTGGCCCGGGGGTTGCTTTGCCAGCATCTATCGTTGGAAGCGGAGCATCGGTCCGCAGCACAAGCGGCAACCCTTCTACAATCGGCCGTGGGGCTATTGGGACAGTGCCGCTTTCGGTATCGACGAGTTCATAAGGCTCTGCCGCACCGTCGGGGCCGAGCCGCTGGTCGTGCTCAACCTCGGCTCATGGGATTCGCCCGAGGTCTGGCGGACGTACCTCAACGAGGCCCTCGAATGGATCGAGTACTGCAACGGCTCCGTCGACACGCCGATGGGCAAGCTGCGCGCCGAGCACGGTCATCCCGAGCCGTACAACATCAAGCATTGGGAGCTCGACAACGAGACGTGGGGTCTGAAGGTCGACGGGTACATCGATCGCTTCAAGCCGTTCGTGGCCGAGATCCGCAAGCGCTGGCCCGGCCTGACGCTGTACGCGTGCACGTTCTGGGAGAAGGGGGATCCGCGGTTGCTTGAGCGCGCGGCGGGCGACTTCGACGTGATCAGCTATCACTTCTACCACAACCCGAACGACTACGCGGCCGGCCCGAGCAAGTACGAGGCCATCTGGCGACGATACGTGCCGATGATCGCCAAGTCGGCCAACCCGAAGATCACGCTGGGCATCACCGAGTGGAACGCCCAGAGCACCGACTGGCGGACGGGACTGTTTGCCGGCGGTATCCTGAACGTGTACGAGCGGCTCGACATCGTGACGATGGCTACGCCAGCGCTGTTCCTGCGACGCGTGGATGCAACGGCCTGGGACAATGCCTTCATCAACCACGATCACGTCCGGTGGTATCCCGCGCCCAACTACGTCGTGATGAAGCTCTACCGCGATCACTTCCAGCCGAAGCGCGTGGAGCATCGCGCAACCGGTGGGCTCGACGTAATGGCCACGACCTCCGACGACGGCAAGACGCTCGTGCTGAAGGTCGTCAACGCCAGCGGCAAGCCGATCACGGCCCGCATCGCCCTGGGCGAGTTCACGCCCAAGACGGCGAAGGGCTGGGTCGTGACGGCGGCGAACGTGAAGGAGCGCAACACGCTCGACAAGCCCGATCACATCGCGCCGAAGTCGGTGGCGATCGGGGGTTTCAATGCGGGCTCGCCGCAGTCGAAGCTGATGCATACGTTCCCGCGGATCTCGGTGAGTGTGTTGGAACTGAGGCGGTAGGGGGGCGACGATCCGGGTTTGGCCCACCCGCCCTCGGGGGAAGGTCGGCTCACGGCCTTGTCCGGTTGTGCCACTGCTCCGTGAGCAGTGCTCGGAGGATTGCAGGGCCCCTCAGGCCGGATGCACGCTCTGATCACTCATTAGATTGAAGTACGTCCTCGGGGGCAAGGCAGATGATGCTTTGGAAACGCTTGAAGTGACTGACGTTAAAGGTGAGTAGATGCGTGATGCGATGGCGAAGCATGGCGGCGACCAGCCGCGCGTCGTGAGTCGTTCGTCCCTGAACTGAATGGAGGCCGACCAGCCGTTCCCATTCAGACAAGATCCCGCGTTCGTCGCGAAGCAACGTGAAGACTCTTCTAAGTTCGGACAGTTCGTCTTGGGTCTGCGAGGTGCTCATGCCTAGCCCGTTCGCTGATGCGGGCCTGCTGGCAACGGCCCAGAACTCGTAAAGATCCTGCGGGACGATACAGAGGTGGTCATCGCGTTCGAGGAGGAGTTTGACGGCGTCTCTTGCTGGAGCGTGTTGGGCGTGGTTCGGCTGCGTAAGGCGAGTGAGGATGTTCGTGTCGAGCAGGACGCTCACTCGCCCCGGCCCCCATAGATGGTTTCGCGACTGTCATCGACCGTGTGGTCGACTGGACGGTGGCGCGCGACCCAATCCATGAACGCTTTGACGCGCTCCAGTGTCGGAAGGGAGGCATCGGGCCCCGAGGCATCCGAGGACACGGCGAGGTTTTCCTCGATCACCTGCTCGGCGTAAGCAGCGGGGGCTTTGCCTGCTTTCGTCGCCTGTTGCCGGAGCCGGGCCTCGGTTTGCGGTTTGAGCTTGATTTCAAGTGTCATGGCTGCTTTCCGCGGCTGCCTTCTGCGCAATATCCTACCAACTCAACCACGGTTCTTCCATATCGGGAGGCGGATTCACGAGGACGCATCGAGGGGTAGGCGGGAGATTCTGGCCTAAAGTGTATGCTAACACGTCCCTCCAGCCAGTCGGCCCTTGCTAGGCCGCTACGCAATCATTGCAGGGAGCTGTCACGATTCCAGGTGTCTGGGCAGCGTCAACCATTACATTGCTCTCGTGCCGGACTGGGGGCGCCGATCGAGTTGGTCGGAAACGACCAGCGGCCGTTCCTGCTACCGCCTGGGCGGCCGTGCCGCGTTACAGCAGAATCCGTTCACACTGCCTGCGTCGTGGCCGGACGGATCAGCCGACGTTCAAATCACGAGCGAATTCGACGCCGTCGTGCAGCTCTTCCGTAGGGACGTTCAGGTTCCGCGAGATGATCTGGCGCAATCGGGTAGCTACTTCAGAATGGCTGATGTCGCCGACCGTGGCCGCCTCAGGTTCCATCGGCGTGGCCGCGATGCTCAAGTCACCCAAGGTTGTCACGCCCGAGGGCAGACAGACTTCGAAGGGGCGGGCGGTGAGCCACGCCAAGACGCCCAGAGTAAGGACAGAACAAAGGAAGCCCCAGGTCGGCGCAGCATCATACTCCAGGGCGATGAAGGAGGCACCGATCAGGACAACGAGAATCGCGGCCAATGCAACACCGTTGGGAAGCTCCATGCGTGGCGGCTTGATTCGGACGCTTCGGAGCCGTCGCCAGACGTCGCGGCGACGCCAGGTCGGGACGAGGTCGGCGACCTTCACGCGAGGGCGCATCGACCGTCGCGGAAGCCCCAGCATCTCCATCAACTCCCGACGTACCTGATAGAAGGTGTGGGCGGTCCGGCACGTGCTTCGTTCTGCCTTTCGCACCTTCTCGAAGACGTACGCGGCCATGGCCCCGACGGTCTCAAGCCGATCGATATCGTGGTCCGGAATCTCGATGCCGAACTCGTCTTCGATGTCCATGATCAGCTCGATGCCGTCGAGTCCCATCGCAGGATCTCCCGTACGCGTCAGGCGTGGATGTTCCCGAGTCCTACAGATCGTCCCTCGGCTTGAACGGCGGGATGTCGGACTTCTCGATGTCGAACAGCTCGAGCTCGAAGATGAGGGCCTCGTTCGGGCCGACCTCGCTGCCCTCGCCCGCGCCGACCTCGGTGTAGCCCAGGTGTGGCGGGATCCAGACCTTCATCTTGCCGCCGATTGTCATCTGCTGGAGCGCCTCGGTCAGGCCGGGGATCACGGCCCGCAGCGGTGCGGTCACCGGTTCGCCCTTGCCCTCCCGTGAGTCGCAGATCACCGTCTTGCCGTCCAGCTTCCACCCCTTGAAGTGCATGATGGCCTTGTCGTTGATCTCGGGCGACTCGCCTTCGCCGGGCTTGAGCACCTTGTACTGCAGGCCGGTCGGTGTCGTGATGACGCCTTCCTTTTTCTTGTTGGCCTTGAGGAAGGCCTCGGCGGCCTTGGCGTTCTTCTCGGCAAGGCCCTCGGCGTACTCCGGGCGTTGGGGCTTCATCATCTGCGCCTGCACCCGCTTGACGGCTTCGGTCGCCCGGTCGAGGTCCAGCTTGGGCTTGCCGGCCAACGTATCTTTCATGCCCTGGACGAAGTGCGGCATGTCCAGCGTGACCCTCTTACTCTTCATCATGGCGGCGAGCTGGAGGCCCGATGCGTAGTTCAGTTTGCGGAACGCCTCGTCGCTAAACTCCTTCGGCGGGTTCTTCGGCTTGCCGCCCTTTTTGATCTTCTGGCGGGCCGCTACGGTCTTGGCCCATTCCAGGCTCAGCTCCCGGGCCTCCTTGCGGGAAAGCTCGGTCTCCTTGTCGTTCCATACGTCCTTCATGGCCTGCGTGAAGGTGTCGATGTGCGGCTTGAACCCCTGGGCCTTCATTCGATGCGCGATGATCATGGCCATCGCATAGGCGTCTTCGTAAGCCTGCTTTTTGAACGGGCTCTTCTTGGCGGGCTTGGTGGAGGTCGTGGTGGCCGGGGCCTTTTTGTCGGCCTTCTTCGCAGGCGGCTTGGACGGCGACGCCTTGTCCGGAGCGGCCTTCGGTTGGGCCGACTTCTTAGCGGGCTTGGCCTGTGGGGTCTTGCCCTTGGCCTTATCGGCCTCGGCGGGCGCGGCCTGTTTGGTCTTCTTCTCTGCCTTGGCCTGCTTGGCCTTGTCTTCACCCTTAGCGGGCGCCTCGGCCCGCACCGTCGAAAGACCGCCGACACAACAGGCCAGCCACAGCACCAGGACGCTCATTCGAGTTGCGCGCTTCACGGAAATCTCCTATCAGAATGGTTCGCGACGGTCCGTGCGCGCCGCGCGGCGGTCGTCGCGAATGTGAGATGATAACCAGCCCACAACGTCCGCTCAAGCGCGGTCACGCGAGCTGACGGAGCGGGGCAGCGCGGCGTCCACCTTCTCCCGTCGTCGTGGCGTGGCCTACTGGATGTACCCCAGGCCCTGGAGGCGCCGGCGAGTCTCGCTGTCGAGGCGTTCTTGACCGCGCGGCCCGGTCGGGCTTCGGTAGGGTTGGCTGGCGTCGACCCACCGCTTGAGCCGAGACTCCAGCCGCTCCACGACCTCGCCATGCCGGGCCGCTACGTTCGTGGTCTCGCCGGGATCCTCCGCCAGGTTGTACAGCTCCCGCCGCCCCTGCGGGCCCTGGATCAGCTTCCAAGGCCCTTGCCGGATGGCCCGGAACATGCCCTGGAGCGGGGAGGCGTCGAACTCCGGGTCGATGGCGAGCCGGACCACGTCCACGCCGAAACCGTCGGGTTCCAGCAGCTCGATCACGGCGATGGGCTCATCCGGCGGCGACGGACTTGACGTCACACCTGTCGTCGTCGCCGAGGTGGTCTGTCTCGATGTCGTGCCCTTCGCCGAGGACACCACCTCGAACAGCGATCGGCCGAACGAGGAGTCCGTCGGGACGGTCCGCCCGCATGCGGCATGGAGCACGGTGGGCAACAGGTCGGTGGTCTGCACGAGGGCGGCACATCGTCCCGGCCTCAGCCTCTCAGGATGGCGGATGATCAGCGGCACGTGCGCGAGCGTGTCGTAGACGCACCAGGCGTGTGTCATCAGGTGGTGGTCGCCGATGTTCTCCCCATGGTCCGACGTGATCACGATGAGGCAGTCGTCAAGCGAGACGTGCCTCGCCAGCCGCTCGAACAGGTCGCCGATGTAGCCGTCGAGCAGGCGCGTCTCGCCGTCGTACGTGGCGTTGAAGAGCTCGAGCTGTCGGTCGCTCAGCGTATCCTGCCCCAGCAGGGCGTAGCGGAAGACGTCGTTCCAGACCCATCCGTTGTGGTACGAGGCGGCCAGATCCCGCTCGCTCACGAACTGGCGGCGGTGCGGCAGCGGCGGTCGGTAGGGCGAGTGGGGCTCGAGGTAGTTCAGGAACAGGAAGAACGGCCGGTCGCCGGTGCGCCGCGTCAGCCAGCGATCCACAAGCTGGTTGGTGTGCTTGGCGCCCTCATCCAAGGTGGAGGCCGCCCCGAGCCAGGTGCCCATGAGGCCCGCGGGGTAGAGCACGTCGTCGAGCAGCTTCTGGACCACGTTGCCCCGCGCTCGGTTCAGCGCCGTCGGCCAGACCACGCGATTGAAGCCCTGGGCCAGGTTGCTGCCCTCGCCGATCCAGGCGTTGTTGCTGAAGGCGACGGTGTCGTAGCCCATCCGGGCCAGCAGCTCGGCCATCGTGGTGAACCGATCGTCGAGCCGCATGTGGGCGTAGTTCGCGCCGTGTTCGCTGGGGAACAGGCCCGTGAACATCGACGCGTGCGACGGCAGCGTCCAGATCCCCGCCGAGTAGCACCGCTCGAACACCATGGCATCGGCGGCGACGGCGTCGAGGCAGGGCGTCGTCGTCCGGTCGTAGCCGTAGCAGCCGAGCCGGTCGAGTCGCTGCGTGTCGAGTACGATGAAGATCACATGGGGGGGCTTGTCCCGCTCGGGCTCGCCCGCCGTGGATGGAGCCTCGAGAGACGGCGCGGCCGTGACCAGCGGGGGGCGCTCGCGCCACTGGAGGGCGGCGCAGGCACTCAAGACGACGATCGAAACAGGTGGCGCGACCCGCGAGACGCGGCGTCCGAGACGGCCGAGGAACGTGCCGCCTATCAGGTGCAACGGGAGGTAGATTGCCAGAGCGAGCAGCAGCCACACGGCGATTCGAAACGCCCACCACACCAGCTCGATAAAGGGCCCCTGAGGCGGTCCACCTGAGCCGATCATCCAGGTCAGGACCACGATGACGCCGGCGAGCCAGATCGCGAGGCCCATCCCGGTCGGCCTGATGCCCGTCACGACGCGCCGTATCCCGATCAACACTAGCCACACGGCGACCGCGCCCAAGACACCGTGTAGCGCCCATAACACGGCGTGCGCGGCTGCCGAGTAGGTCAGCACGTCGACCCATTGTCGGGCGTCCATGATCTCTCGATAGGCCCAGCCCTCGCGGACGCCATAGACGAGCCCGAGCACGACCCCGGCCGACAGCCCGACGATCGGCGACCAGACGAGGAGCCTGAGCAGAGCGGCGATTCTGGAGCCCGGTCTGCGGGCATCACGGTCCTGGTCGACCGCCTCCGTGCCGTCGGCGGTTGGGCTGGCGTCTTCGGAGGGCGCGAAATGGTGCACGTCGGTCGGGTCCGGCCTTGTGGTGGAAACGCTCGCACGTCCGGTGCAGACCCTGGTATTGTAGCAGGTGCTCCGTCCGGGACGAAACGCCTGTCGGCGGTGGAGGACGACGGGCCCGTCGTCGTGCGGGCCGGTGCGTTCGGGCGGTGCGGCTGAGGTGAGGCCTGCGGGCGGTCCGACACCGGCGGACGCCCGGGAGCACGTCCGATAACACCCGCGACGTCCGATTATGCCTGATCGCCAAGGCAAGTCGCCCACCCCACGAGCCGATAACTGACCCTGAGAGCGTCTCGTACGCGCTCGATTGCGACGTGCAAGGAGAACGATGTCGACCGCACGACCCACGACGCTGCAGGAACCCGCGGCCGGATGGCTCCGCCGCGAGGTCCGTATCTGGCAGGAGATGGTGGCCGAGCTGCTCCGTTATCGCGAGCTGTTGGCCAGCCTGACCGGTCGTGAAATCAGCGTCCGCTACAAGCAGTCGATGCTGGGCATCGCCTGGGCACTGCTCCTGCCGCTGACGATGATGGTGATCTTCACCTTCGTCTTCACCCGCGCCGTCCAGCTCAAAGAGGTTGTCGACATCGCCATGCCCTACGCGGTCTTCGCGTACATCGGCCTGCTGCCGTGGCTCTTCTTCGCCACCAGCCTGACCCAGGCCGTCAACAGCCTCGTGGCCAACTCGAGCCTCGTGACCAAAATCTACTTCCCCCGCGAGATGTTCCCCTTCGCGTCGGTGGCCAGCGCGCTGGTCGACTTCCTCATCGGATCGCTGGTGCTCATAGGCCTGGTGGTCTACTTTCATCTCGTGCCCGATACGTCCGGCCCGGCCGTAGCGGTCGGCTCGGAAACCGTAGCGGGGGACTGGACCTTCACCTTCCACCCCACCATGCTGCTGGTGCCCTTGGTGCTGGTCGTTCAGATCATCTTGACGCTCGGCCTGGCCCTGCTGCTGTCGATGGCCAACCTTTTCTACCGCGACGTGCGCTACCTGTTCACCGTGGCCATTCAATTGCTCATGTTCCTGACCAACGTCATCTACCCCTTGCCGACCGACAGTGCCTGGGTCAACCTGAACCCCATGACGCCGATCATCTCGGCCTACCGCGAGCTGATCATCATGGGGCAGCTTCCCGAGGCCGGCCCGTCGCTCTACGCGGCCGGCTTCGCGGTCGTCACCTTCCTGCTGGGCTGGCGGTGGTTCCACGCCACCGAGTTCCGCTTCGCCGAGCGGATCTGATCCGTGCTAGCGGCGACGCACATCCAAGGGCAAAACTCCCGCAGCACTTGGCACAGCCGGTGCGGACGCTACACTACGTACTTCTCTGCGCGGTCAGGACGGCGGAGGCACCGCTGTGGCTCGGGACGGCTCCGATGAGCCGCGCCGACACGCGGGCGTGCCGAACCGGACCGCCATGCACCGTTGAGGCGAGGACTCGATGAACGTACTCATCACGGGCTCCAGTGGTCAGATCGGCACGAACCTGGGCTTGGCCCTCCAGGATCGCGGGGATCGCGTCGTGGGCGTCGACCGCCGCGAGAACACCTGGACCGATCGGATCGAGACACACCAGATAGACTTGACCCAGGCCTGCGTGAAGGATCTGCCCAACGAGCCGACGTTCGATGCGGTCGTGCACCTGGCCGCACACGCCAAGGTCTTCGAGCTGGTCGAGAACCCCACGCGAGCGATGGAGAACATCACCATGGTGTTCACCGTGCTCGAGTTCTGCCGCCAGCACCGCATCCCCATCATCTTCGGCAGCAGCCGCGAGGTGTACGGCGACATCGTCCGCCACGTGACCGAAGAGATCCAGGCGGACTTCGTCGTCGCCGAGAGCCCCTATTCGGCCAGCAAGATATCCGCCGAGGCCCTGATCTACTCGTACCAACGCTGCTACGGCCTGCCGTTCCTCGTCTTCCGCTTCAGCAACGTCTACGGCCGGTACGACTGCGACATCGAACGCATGGAACGCGTGATCCCCCTCTTCGTCCGACGCATCCACGACGGCGAGCCGATCGTCGTCTACGGGCGCGAGAAGGTGCTCGACTTCACCTACGTGGACGATTGCACGGCCGGGGTGATCCGCGGCATCGACGCGCTGGTCGACGACCGTGTCCAGAACGAGACGATCAACCTCGCCTTCGGCCAGGGCAACACGCTTGTCGACGTGGTGAACATCGTCTCGTTGGCGCTGGGATGCAGGCCCAACGTGCGCTACGAGCCGACGCGATCCGGCGAAGTGACCCGATACGTCGCGGACATCCGCAAGGCCCGCGAGCTGCTCGGCTACGAACCGACCATGCCGCTGACGGCCGGGCTGCCTCGCGAGGTCGAGTGGCAGCGCGAGGCGGGGTTGCTCCGCTGAACGGAGCCTGGATGTGCCTCTCTCTGATCCGAAGCGCATCATGCGATGGGTCGACCGGATGCGGCTGATGCGCTGGACCGACGACCGACCGCGCGTGCCGATCCTCCTCTACCACCTGATCCAGCGGTCCGGACCGGTGGCCGATCCGTCGATGGCCGTCCCGCAGCGTCGTTTCGACGAGCAGCTCGCGTGGTTGTCCGAGGCGGGTTTTCAGGCCCTGACGCTCAGCCGTGTCGTGGACTACGTTCGCGGCGGCCGGGCCGTCCCGCCCCGCAGCTTCGCCCTCACCTTCGACGACGGATTCCTTAGCACGTATCGCTTGGCCCGGCCCGTCCTGGTCCGCCTCGGCATGCCGGCCGCCGTGTTCCTGGTCAGCAACCTGCTCGGCAAGCAGGGCGAGTGGATGCACGACGAGCCGTCGGGCCCGCAACTGCTCATGAATGCCGATCAGGTCTTGGTGATGCGCGACGAAGGCTTCGAGTTCGGCTCGCACGGTTGCACGCATACCCGCATGACGCGCCTTGACGCGTCGACGCTGACGGCCGAGCTGGTCCGATCCAGAGAGCAGCTCAGCCGGTTGCTTGAGCGCGAGGTCGAGACCGTGGCCTACCCGCACGGTGCGACCGACGCGCGCGTGGTCCGGGCTGCCCGGCGGGCGGGGTACACGTCTGGCCTGTCGGTCACCGCCGGATGGAACCACCCACAAACGGATCTCATGAGGCTTCGGCGAATCGTCGTGACCGCCCACGACACCGGGGCGAGCCTGCTGATGAAGATGATACTGGGCCGGCATGCCCCACGCGGGCATGAGGTGATGGCTGAACTTGGCCGCACCGTGGTCCGGGGTGTATCCGGCAGACGCCAGTAACAGGGGAGTCACGATGTCCTGACGAGCCGGGGGTGTGCGGGGCTGTCATGCCCGACCGTTCGAGCCGGCCAGGGCCGCGGTGTGCCCGGTTGCGCGGCGATAGGTGTCCAGGCATCGTTCCGCTGCATCGCCCCAACTGAGCTTGCGGACCTCGAAGCTGCCGTGCTCTCGCAGCGTCGACTGGAGCGGTGGATGCTTCAGAACGGCGATGATCTTGTTGGCCATCTCGTTGATGTCCCAGAAGTCGACCTTCAGCACGTGCGTCAGCACTTCGGCGACCCCGGATTGCTTCGAGATGATGACGGGCACGTCCTGGCTCAGCGCCTCGAGCGGGGCGATCCCGAACGGCTCGGACACCGAGGGCATGACGTACACGTCGGCCATGCGGAAGATCTTGTTGACGTCCTCGCCGCGCAGGAATCCCGTGAACAGGACCTTGTGCCCGATGCCCATCTCGGCGGCCAGCTCGATCGTGCGGCGGATCATGTCGCCCGACCCGGCCATGATGAACCGCACGTTGTCGATTACCTCGAGAACGCGGCGGGCGGCGGCCAGGAAGTACTCCGGGCCCTTCTGCATGGTGATCCGACCGAGGAACAGGACGATCTTGTCGTCGCGACGGATCGCCGGCAGCGGATGGTCGGACATCCGTTTGCCGTTCGTGTCGATGGCATTGTACACCACGTCGATGCGCTCGGCCTCCAGGCCGTACCGGCTGGTCAGGATGTTCTTGGTGAGGTAGCTGACCGCGATGACGCGCTTGGCCTCGTGCACACCCTGGCGCTCGACGTTGTAGATCCGCTGATTGACGTTCTCGCCGCTGCGGTCGAACTCCGTCGAGTGGACGTGAACCACCAGCGGCTTACCGGTCAGCCCGGCCACGGCCATGCCGGCCGGGAAGGTCATCCAGTCGTGAGCATGGACCACGTCGAAGTCGGCATGCTGACAGATCTGTCCCGCGAGACGCGCATAGCGCTCGACCTCCTGGAACATATCGCCGGTGTACTGACCGGGTTGCGAACTCGGCACGCCCACGATCGTTGGTGACGGTGCGTTGGCGCTGGCGTAGTCGGGCTTGGAGGCCTTCACCTCCATGGGCTGCTGGGTCTGCGAGCCGCCTGCTTCCTTGCGCTGACGGGCGATGGCGTCGGACCGCCGCTGGGCCTCGAGCCGCCTCTGGACGTACTGAGCAGGCGATTGATAGGGCTGGAGCGCCGTGTCGACCGTTCGGAACGTGACGTGGTCGAACTCATCCAGTTGATACATCTGGGAGCCGAGCGGTGAGTCCTCCGTCGGGGCCATCAGCTTGACATGGGTCGAGAAGTTCGACTGCACCGCGCGCGGCAGCACGAAGAGGATCTCGGTACCGAGGTCACTCAACGCCTTCGTCAGGCCGTAGCAGGCCGTGCCCAGCCCGCCGGAGATGAATGGCGGGAACTCCCATCCGAGCATGAGGACCTTCATGGCAGGTCGAGCCTCCGGAGAAGCGTTGGATCACGTTGCTGCTCAACCGATGGACCATTCCTGCGGCACCGTTCCGCACGAGGACTGGTCTCGGTTCATCCATGTACGGGACCACAGATGCAAACGCGCCTCTTCGCCCCTCACGCCGGCCAAACCTGGGGTGGGCCCGGTTGGATACTCGGCTTGCGCGCCAGCGCGACCCGCCTTCGACGCTCGTCGTGGGGGATGGGCAGATAGGGCACCACCCTCGCCATACCATACACCTACGTCATAGACGTCTGTACGATGAGGTATCTTCCCCGGCTATGCCCCATCTGTCTATCGAAACACGCGCCAGGCTACCATGGAAAGTAACCCCGAACCTGATGTTTGTCAAAGCATTTCCCTGTTAGGAATCGTAGAATCTAACTTTATGTTCACATGAAGCTTAGCTAGATGCCTCTTTAGAGCATGATGTTTATCCTCATACGCCCACCGATTCGATTCGCCCTTAGGGAATCCGTCCTTGATCGGCTAGGGCTTCTACCCGAGGGCGATAGTGAATCGTACCCTGTTCGTCCGTTGTGGCTTGATTTGTGCGTGTGTCGGTGCGAAGAGCGTTTCGCGCTCTTCGGGCTTCGAGCCGTCCGGTTCCAGAGACGGCCACCACGCGAAAAGCTCCCCTTCGGAGATGGTCGTCGATGGGGGTTGGGGGTCTTTGCGGTGTCGGGGTCTTGGCGTGTCAAAATTCTTGGGCACGGCTCGTTGAGCATCGCGCTCGGTTTCGGCCGTGTCGGGCCTGGTTTTGGCCGTGTCGGGCTCGGTTGATGTTACGCTTGTGTGAGGACGGGCTAGTCGGTGCGTCGGCGCGAAGGGGGTGACCGTCTGAACCTCCGCTCGCGTGAGGATGGTTCTCACGTCGGTTGGCGATCGTCCGGGAGGCTCGACTGCCATGGTGACGTGGCGTTCTGGCCGGGTCCAGGTCGATGTCCGCGCGTGAAGCAAGGAGCCGCCTGAAGGTCGTTGCCCCGCTTACGATCGGCCGGCTCGCCACGGGCTCGTCCGGCGTTCGCCACCGATCAGGGAGCCATCCTTGACACCGCGGAGGTGCTTGGCCTATCCTGCGGTATTGCCCAGACCGGTCCGCGGCCGTGCTTGCGGTGTGTGTCTGGTTCCGGGGCGTGGCGCAGCCTGGGTAGCGCGCTTGACTGGGGGTCAAGAGGTCGCTGGTTCAAATCCAGTCGCCCCGATTTTCCAAACCTTCGTAGGCCTAGCGCTTACGAAATGTCATCCTGCCGTCATCACCCAAAGAACTCGTGGCACGACACTTTTCACTACACTTCTGAGGTTGGTGCCATGCCTCGAATCCGTCCTGCGTCCGATCCCATCACAGCCAGGTCCAGCTAACCGACCTCATCTTGGTGGGTGCGTTCCTCGGCGCCGGGCAGGTCTTCCGATTGGGTGTACACTACGCAGGAGACATATGAAGGGAGAACCATGGACAAGACAACGCTGAAAAGGGAGATCGCGGCTCTGGAGGAGCGCCTCGCGGAGGCCAAATCCAAGAAGCCCGCCCACGACACCTCCGGAGCGCATCCTGCGACACTGTTAGAGATCGAGGATGAGCTCTTCGACAAGCGAAAGGCCTTGGCCGAGCTCCTGGAAGAGGAAGCGTAGCTCTGGCAGAATGTGACCTCGTAGTAGACGATGGACGCGCAGCATGGGGATGTGGCAGTATCGCTGCACCGTGCCGATAGGACGACCTCCCTGACCGACACGCGCTGGTGACTCGGCCACGGATGGACCATTGCATAAGGAGTTGCTGGAATGCCCTGGGTCAAGGAAGAGCTCTGCAACAGTTGTGGGACCTGTGTCGAGGAATGCCCTGCGGACGCGATCTCGCTAAGAGAAGATGACGGGGCCGTCATCGACGACGACCTCTGTATTCGCTGCGGGACGTGTCATGAAAGCTGCCCCGAGGATGCAGTTCGTCACGACGGAGAACGGCTCCCGGAGATGGTCGCTGCCAATCTCGAATGGACGGCAGGACTTCTTTCGCATTATGACACGGCCGCTTCACAGTCGGCGTTCATCGATCGCATCACGAAGTACTTCACGCTCCAGAGGAAGGTCGCTGAGCAGACGGTCGAGAGCTTGAAGACACTCGGTGCGAATCCGAAGCAAGAGCTACCAGAGGTCATCCACAAGCTGACGGACGACTCTAGGAACGCCTGAAGGAGAGGGTCATCGACCGCCTGGCTCCTTTCCACGACAGTGTCCTGACCTGAGTGCCAGGCCGCGCCGGCAGCATTTCTTGGGGCAACCCTACGTCGATGGCCGGAGCAGGATCTCGTGAAGCACCGAATGACGTGTTGCGCCTTTCGGTGCGGAGGAACCCGGGGTATGACGGAGGTGCTCGATGCGAGCAGAAGTTGCCGTTCTTGTGACGGTGCTCACCCTATTGAGCTTCGTGCATGTCTTGTCGGTCACGGCGAAAGGGGCGAAACCCGAGGCGACGTCCTTCCAACTCCGCCCGGTAGGGAGGGTCGAGATCCGCGGCGGCGAAACAGGAGTCCGGATCGCGCCGAAATACGCCGACGCCCTCCACGGGCTCGAAGGGTTTTCTCATGTCTGGGTGTTCTACTGGTTCGATCGGAACGATACACCGCAGAAGCGAAGCACCCTCAAGGTTCATCCCCGCGGCAATCCGAGGAATCCCCTCACGGGGGTCTTTGCGACCCGGTCCCCGGCCCGGCCGAATCTGATCGCGCTGACGCTCTGTAGGGTGCTTTCCGTAAAGGGTACCTGTCTCCGGATCGACGCGATCGATGCCTTGGATGGCTCCCCCGTCCTCGATCTCAAGCCGTATATCCCGACCATCGACGCTCGACACGATGCGAAGGTCCCGGCCTGGGTGCAAGGCTGAACGCGCTTCGACGGTTCTGGAACCGCGCGGAAGCGACTCGGTTGCTTCTGTGTTGCCGGCGAATCTTCCGCGGGGGCACGGGTCGAACCCGCCCATAACCGCTCCGTGCCGTTGTTGACGATGCGGGGCAGCGGCAAGAGGAAGCGGTCGGTTGCCTCTCGGACCGGCATCATCCCTCGAGGATCGCTTCGGCCTCTTGACGGTAGGCGTCCATGACGAACGGGATGCCGCTCACCTCGGCGCAGTCCTTGGTCAGGCTCATGAGATCGCTGCGGCTGATGGCCGGGAGGCTGAAGCACCGGGCGCCGGCCATCAACTGCTGCAGTCCAACGCGCAGCTTCTCGACATACGAGTAGAACCCGACCGCGCCGAGCGGCAGCTTCGACACCTCGTCCTTCCCGACGACGTCCGCCACCTGTTCCCAGCAGACGAAGATCTCTTCGGGCAGGCTCCCGTACTTCGAAACCGTTCGAGGCAGGCCGCCGTTGTTGAGCCACGCCGTGACGTTCTTGCCGACCATACCGGGGATCATCAAGGCCCGGCCCATGCAAACCGACTTACAGAAGGGCGCGCCCAGGGCGAGCGCCTTGAAGATGTGGTCCTCGGCGCTGAAGCCCCCACCGAACGCGAGATCAGGCACGCGAACGCCCCGGTCGGCGAGCTTCTGAGCGAACTCGGTCGCGGCCGAATGGAGATAGAGACTCGGCATGCCCCACTCTTCCATCATCCGCCAGGGGCTCATGCCGGTCCCGCCCGGTGCGCCGTCGATCGTCAGTAGGTCGATCTGCGCGTCGCTGCCCCACTTGAGCGCCATGGCCAGTTCGCGCAGCCCGTAGGCCCCGGTCTTCAGGGTGATCCGCTTGAAGCCGAGCTTTCGCAATCGTTCGCACTCGGCCAGGAACGCGTCCTCGTTGATGAACCCGAGACGGCTGTGCCGCTCGAACTGCTTGAGGGCGCCGTCCTTGAACGCCGCCTGACTCACGGGATCGGACGGATCCGGCGTCACGATGTACCCACGTCGCTGGAGCTCCAGCGCGCGGTCCAAACTGTTGATCTTGATCTCGCCGCCGATGCACTTGGCGCCCTGGCCCCACTTCAGCTCGATCGTCTCCAGGCCGTGCTTGTCGATGACGTATTCCGCGACGCCCAGCCGCGTGTCCTCGACGTTCATCTGCACGAGCAGCTCGCCGTATCCCCGATGATACCGCTTGTAGATCTCGATCCGCCGATCCATGTCCGGCGACGTGACGATCTTGCCATCCGCGTTCAGTTCGAGCTGCGGATCGATACCGCACACGTTTTCACCGCAGACACAGGTCACGCCGCTGATCGCGGCGCCCATGGCGAAGTGTTCCCAGTTCTTCCGTGCGATGTCGGTCGAACCCAGCGCGCCGGTGAAAACGGGCGCCAGCATCCGGACCTTCTTGTCCCAGCCGTACTCGGTCTCCACGCTGACGCTGGGAAACGTACAGGTATCCGGATTCGCCTCGACGCCTTCCGGAAGCCCTTCGCCCCCAAAGGCATATCCCTGGATATTCAGGTGCGAATAGTCGACGGGGTAGTCCTTGTCGCCACCGGCCGTCACCTCGCCGTACGGACCGGGATAGAGGATCTCCCGTCCGCGAAAGGTCGCCTGGAAGACCTCGCAGTTGCCGCGACACCCGTCGATGCATCGCGTGCACAATCCGGAGCTCGGAACCACGCTCCGCGAGCGGTTCGCTGTCTGGGAGACATCGTTGGCGTTGGGTCGTTGCAGATTCACCACACACTCCTTATGGCCGGTTCTCGGCAGGTCCTTCGATTTCGTTTCACGCGCCGTCGCAGTCGGGCCTCGGCCCGTCACGGCGGCTAGGACGGTTGCAGCACCCCCTTGAGCTGCCATCGGGCGCACTGGAATCCCCGACCCAGCTCACACCAGACGCAGGTGTCCTCCATGCCGTCGACCATCGTCGTCTGCGATTCGCACAGCCCGCAAACGCCTGGTTCGGACATGGGTCCCGGGCAGGGCGTGATTGTCATCGGGCACACATCGATGCAGGCGTTGCAGTGCTTGCAGGTCTCGGGGCGCTCGTTGAACGGCAGGGCGACCCGTCGTTCTCGACCCCGTCCGACAAACCCCAGCGACTTGGACTGCCACACTTCGTCGCACATGCGGACGCACTTGCCGCACAAAACACAGTCATTGTTCCGCATCGGATAGCGTGATTGGGTCACGCCGACGCGGGCGGCGAGGTCCTGGATGGCCCGCGAGTTGGGGGCCTCGGCCAGCAGGAGCTCGACGATGTTGCGTCGCGCCCGCATGACGGCCTCCGAATGCGCGTCGACCACGAGCCCTTCTCGGGCCTCCAGCGTGCATGAGGCGGTCATCTTCCGCCGATCGCCCTGGACGACCTCCACGATGCAAACCCGACAGGCCCCGATCGGCGTGACACCCGGAATGTGGCAGAGATTCGGAATGCAGATCCCTGCTTCCAGGGCGGCTTCGAGGACGCTTGTCCCCTCCGGAGTCCGGATCGTGGCCCCGTCCACCGTCATGGTGACCATCTTCGGCATACGTCCGTCCCTTCTAGATCCTGCGGATCGCGTCGGTCGCGCACGTTTCCATGCAGACCCCGCATCGCTGGCAAAGCTCGTCGTTGATCTCGATCTGACCGTTCTCATGGATCGCATCGTGCGGGCAGGCCTCGACGCACTCGCCGCACTGCACGCACAGGTCCGAATCGATCTCGTAGCGGACCAACGCCCGGCAGACGCCGGCAGGGCATCGCTTGTCCCGGATATGTGCCTCATACTCGTCTCGGAAGTAGCGCAGCGTGGACAGAACCGGGTTCGGTGCGGTCTTGCCCAACGCACACAGCGAGCCCACCGAGACCGTCCAGGCGAGGTCCTCGAGCACATCGAGCTGATCCTCGCGGCCCCGTCCCTCACTGAAGTCGGTCAGAATCTCCAGCATGCGATCGATGCCGAGTCGACACGGCACGCACTTGCCGCACGACTCGTCCTGTAGGAAGTTGAGGAAGTACCTGGCTACGTCCACCATGCAGGCCGAGTCGTCCATGACGACCATGCCGCCCGAGCCCATCATCGACCCCGCTTCCCCGAGCGCCTCGTAGTCGACGGGCAGGTCGAATTGCGAGACGGGCAAGCACCCGCCAGAGGGCCCACCGGTCTGCACGGCCTTGATCTGTTGTCCGTTTCGCGGACCGCCGCCTATATCGAAGACGATCTCGCGGAGCGTCGTCCCCATCTCCACCTCGACCAACCCGGTGTTTTTGACGTGACCGGTCAGGGCGAAGATCTTGGTGCCTTTGCTGTCGGCCGTCCCTTGGGCGGCGAACCACGACGCGCCCTGGGCGATGATCTGCGGCACGTTCGCCCAGGTCTCGACGTTGTTCAGATTGCTTGGCTGCTCGAGATAGCCCCGCTCGACGGTGTGAACGTCCTTCGGACGCGGCTCGCCCACCTCGCCCTCCAGCGAGGCCATCAGCGCCGTCGACTCGCCGCACACGAACGCCCCACCACCGCGAGCGACCTTGACGTCAAACCCGAAGTCGGTCCCCAGAATGCGTTCGCCCAGCAGCCCGAACTCCCGCGCCTGCTCGATCGCCTTGCGGATGTGGAAGACGGCCAGCGGGTACTCGTTGCGGACGTAGACGTAGCCCCGCCCCGAGCCGATCGCGTACGCCCCGATGATCATCCCTTCCAGCACGCGATGCGGGTTGCCCTCGAGGATACTCCGATCCATGTAGGCGCCCGGATCGCCCTCGTCGGCGTTGCAGATCACGTAGCGCTCGCGACCCGGCGCCGCCAAGCACTGCTCCCACTTGCGGCCGGTCGGGTACCCGCCTCCCCCTCGCCCGCGAAGGCCCGAGGCCTTGACCTCCTCGATGACGTCCTGGGGGGTATGTTGCGTGAGCGCCTTGGCCAGAGCCGCGTATCCGCCAATGGCGATGTAGTCCTCGATGTCAGTCGGTGAGATCCGTGGGTTGTCGGCCAGGACGTACCGGTTCTGAGCCTCGTAGAACGGGATGTGGTCCTGAGTGTGGATACGCCTTCCAGAGACCGGGTCGACATACAGGAGTTCCTCGACGACGTCGCCTGCTCGCAGCGTCCGTTCGATAATCTCTGGGATGTGTTCCTCGCGAATATGGCAGTAGAAGAGGCCCCCGGGGTCGATGACGGCCAACGGGCCCTGCTCGCAGAAACCGTGACAGCCGGTCAGTCGCAGCCGGACCTCTTCGCCGAGGCCTGCGCTCTCGATCGCGTCGGCCATGGCATTGGCTACGGGCAGACACCCACATGCACGGCAGGCCGTCCCCGCGCACATCGTGATCGTCGAGCGGCACGTTGCCTGCTGTTTCCGGAGGTCCGCGCGAAAGGCTTCCAGGGCACCAGGGTTCATGAGCTCAGGCACTGGCCAGCACCTCCCGATCCTGCTGGCGGATCGCCCGTAGGAGTCCTTGTAGCTTGGCGGGGGTTACGTGGTCGTAGTATTCACCGTCGATCACGACCACAGGCGCCAACGCGCACGCTCCGAGACAATTGACGGTCTCGACGGTGAAGGCCCCATCGTCCGTCGTCTCACCCGGTGCGGACAGCCCGAGTTGTGCCAACGCCTCGTCCAAGATCCTCGGGGCGCCACGGACGTGGCAGGCGGTCCCGAGACACGTCGTGATCACGTGCCGACCTCGCGGTTCGAGGCTGAACGCCTTGTAGAAGCTCGCGAGCCGGTACACCTCGATCAGCGGCACGCCGAGGGTTTCGGACACACGGTGCAGCGCCTCTTTGGGCAGGTAGTGGTAGGCTTGCTGAATGTCCTGAAGGACCTCGATGACGTCGAAGGGCTCGTCCCCTCTGCCCGCGAGGATCTCATCAAGCCCATTCGGCTGGATCTCCATGGGTCTCCTCCCGCCCCATCGGCGGCTACCGGCGTCCCGGGGCGCCTGCGGTTCTTCGCTAGGGCTACAAGGTTCGGCCAAGCGGATGCGCCTTGCCGATTCTCACGACGAGCAAGGCGCCGTCGGATGCTACAGCATGTCCCACCACGCGTCGGCAGAACCCAGGTGTCTAGTGCGCATCCCCCCAGGACATGGCATAAACTTGCCGCTATTATAATCTGTCGCGCGGTCTTGGCAATGCCAAAGGCCCTCTATTGCCATTAGTTGCGGGGTGTTTCGCCCGAAGTCACGCAGGCCCTATTGCTAAAAGCGGCATATTTGCCGGTAAGAAACTGGCAACTCCGGGCACGCTGAGATCCGCGAAGCCCCGTCCTGTGCCGGGCGATTTTGCTTGAATTGCAATTTCATCGCCTGCCAACAGAAAGGGATAACCCCAATTAGCGGCAATCTTGCCGAAACAGCGTTCCGCGACCGGCACGTTTGGTGGTAGACTCTCCGGGCATGAGAGAGAAGACCGAAGAGCGACGCCTCGCCATCCTCCGCGTGCTCCGCGAGGCCGGCGGTCCGCTGGGTAGCACCAAGATGACCGAGCGACTTGCGTCCATGGGCTACGACCTCAGCGAGCGGACGGTACGCTTTCACCTCCTGGACATGGATAAGTGCGGCCTGACGGAGAACCTCGGAAGGAGCGGGCGGCGCATCACCGAACGCGGCGATAGCGAGTTGTCCAGGGCCAGGGCATTCGAGAAGGTCGGCTACCTCTCGGCCAAGATCGATCAGATGACCTACCGGATGTCGTTCGACCTGACCCGGCGAGCCGGCACCGTCGTGGTCAACGTGAGCCTCATCGACCGAGATCAGCTTGAT
The DNA here is from genome assembly GCA_964622545.1 of uncultured Planctomycetales bacterium. Lineage (GTDB taxonomy): Bacteria > Planctomycetota > Phycisphaerae > UBA1845 > JAFGLZ01 > JAFGLZ01. Next base: position 73,899 of record CAZUQM010000031.1, read on the forward strand.
CGCTCGATCCCACTGATGGAGCAGGTTTTTGCGTCCGGCTATGCCATGGGCAAGCTTGTCGGGCTGCTCCGGCCCGGCCAGAGGGTCGGCGAGGCGGCCGTGCCCAATGGCTCGATCGGTATCGCCACCGTCTGCTCGATCACCCTGAACGGTGTCCTGGTCGCCCACGGCATCCCGACCAACTCCCGGTTCGGCGGGCTGCTCGAGCTGCGGGACAAGAAGCCCGTTCGGTTCGTCGAGTTCATCAACTATGACGGCACGACGCTCGACCCGCTCGAGGTCTTCATCCGCAGCGTCATGACCGATTACGTCAGCGCCACCGAAACGGGCAGCGGTCTGATTGGCGCCAGCTTTCGCGAGGTGCCGGCCGACAGCCGCGACCGGGTGCTCGAGCTCGGGCGGCAGATGGCGGACGTCGGACTCGGCGGCGTCTACATGATCGGCTGGCCCGGCCGTCCGCTTCTCGAGATCCCCGTCAGCGAGGGGCGTGTCGGGCTGATCATCATCGGCGGGTTGAATCCGGTGGCCATCCTCGAGGAGAAGGGCATTCGCGTCCACCGAACCGGTGCCCTGGCCGGATTGATTCACTACGAGGAGCTTTTCGACTATCAGGAATTGCGAACCCGCGCCCACCGTCTGTGAGGAGGGTCGCACGCGGTCTCCGCACCACGACACCATAGCCGACAAACGGTGCCACCACCTGACGGCCGCATGATGTTTCTCGTGAGTCGACCCTGGATGGTGGCGCGATGGTGACGTGCTGGGACGGGCTCAAGCTCGTCGGTCAGGGTGTTGCCTAACGGATCCGGACCACCAGGGGGCGCAGGCGGAGGTCAGAGACCGAGCGCGAACTCGCCTTGCAAGGTGGGAGCGGTGACGGCGGGCTATGGCGCTCCTGTGAGAAAGGCGTCATCCCTTTGTCCCGGGAAACCGTGCAGGGTGATCCATGAGCCTGGTTCGGTGCGGGCGGGAGCCTTTCGGCCGTTCACGCAAGTCCGAGCGAGCAGCGCAGTGCCTGGTCCCATCGAACGGGCTTTCGTCGGAAAGCGGTGTGATCCGCCGTCGCAGACGGTCCTTCGGGATGGCATGCAGGTTGTCCGTATCGGTCACGCAATCGACAGGCACATGCCTTCGGCGGGCGAACGGGGTACTCCGCAGGGAAGTGATCGCACGGCTCGGGTGACCGAGCCCGCTCGAGCGGATGGTCGTCGGCGAAGGAGCAGATACGGGGGTGGTACCCAGAGCCAGGAAAGAGGTGGAGCCGATAGGCGAGACGCTGGATCGATCTTGCGCGACGGCTCGCCAGGAGGCTCGCCCTACCGCGATCCGAGCCGACAAGAGCGCACGTGACGAGGGGCGTTAGGGTCCGGTGAAGTCGCTCGTCTGGGCCAGCTTCCACGTCTCGCCGCCGTCGGGCGACAGGAGCAGCCCGCGACGGTTGCCGACGTGGTCCATGCGGTAGAACCAGTACGTCGACCAGTAATCGTAGGAGAGGAACAGCCGGCCCCGTCGGTCGATCGTGAGCCGATGGTAGAAGATGCTGTACTCCGAGAAGGGCGGCTCGATCAGGATGCGAGGCGTCTCCCAGGGCCGGCCGGGTCGTTTTCGTTGGTAGGCCAGCGTGGCGAAGATCGCTCCGCTGTCGAAAGTCTCGCGGTCGTGCCGCCATAGCCTGAAGACCGTGTGCAGCGTCCCGTCGGCGCCGCACACCATCCCGATGTAGGTCTGCCGCAGGTCCTCGCCGGCCGGCACGGCCTCGGTCCAACCGGCATGCGCGTCGTTGGGCTTCAGCGACCGGGCGTAGCGGAAGGGTCGACCGTGTGTGCCGGTCAGGACGTGGAGGTAGCCCTCTGCATCCACGGTGATGCAGGGCTTGTTATGCACGTCGTTGGGCGGCGCGCCGTAGCCCACCAGCACCGGCTCGCCCAGCGTCTTGGTCTGGCGATCATAGGTGGTCACGTACGTCGGCACGCCGGGCACCTTCTCCTTCGGGTCCGTCGCCTCGGCCCAGACGACATGGACCTTCGAACCGCGTGAGACAATCGCCGACGGCACCCCGGAGTGTGCGCCTGTGCCCAGGCTCTTGCTTGTGATAGGGATCGGCTTGCCGAGGATCAGCCGACCGTCCTCCTTCTGGGGAACGAACAGGACCAGATCGCTCAGCACCCGCCAGCGCAGCTTCCGATCCCTCGACGTCCGCATCGAGCGTAGGATCGGCGGCGGACCCTCGGGCACGTTGTGGCCCGAGAACTGCTCGATGTCGTAACCGCCTCGCTTGCCGATGAGATAGGCCGTGAAGGTCCGACCATCGTCGGTCGAATGCAGCAGGGCGGTCCGCCCGCCGAACTCCGCGAAGCAGTACACGTCGCTGTCCCGGTCGAAGGCGATCTTCGTCTTGGATATGGACGTCGTCGTCGGATTGCCCTCGAACGCGGGCACCCTTGCCTTGACGGCCGACGATAGGTCGATAGCAAGCCAACGACCTTCTCGCAGGAGCGACAGGCCCTGGTCGGTCCTCGTCATCGGCCGGTTCTTCCGGTCGAAGTACATCTCCCAATCGAGGGGATACTCGGGCAGGTAGCCGAACAGCGCGTTCTGGTGCCGATAGGGTTTCAGCGCGATCGGCATGTCCAGCGGCCTCGATGCCGGCGCCGCACCGGCCTTGACCGTCAGCGTAGAGTAGGTGGTGAAGTCCGGATCGTCCGTGGGCGTGGCCCGGATATGGCACAGATGCTCGTCGCCGCGGTCCGGCACGGTGTATCGAACGCCTACCGGCTTGGCTTGGTTGGGTTCAAGGGTCAACCGCTCGTCGGTCAGCCGCGCACCCCATGGATCGCCGGGATACTCCAGTGCGAGCTGGATGGTCTTGGCCTGATCGGAGTTGTTGTGGACCCGCAGCTCCATCGCGCCCTGCTGGCCGCCCCGGCCGTAGACGGAGCGCTTGTAGGGCGTCAGGAGCCATCGATAGGGGTGGAAATCGAACCAGGCCTTCGGGTTCGGCGTCCAGTACGGCAGGTTCGGATAGAGGTCGGCCCGGTCCCAGCGGGTTACGCCGTCGATCTGGATGACCGCGCGTTGCCGGGGCAGATGCAGCCTCCACGGTACGTTTCGTCGGTGGACCTTCGCGGGGAAGGTCTGCGTGGCCTGGCCGTCCGTGCCGACCTCGAGCGAGCCGACCTTGGCCCCGGCTGCGTCGAAGACCTCCAACGTCTTGACGCCCTTAGGCAGGCCGCTGACCTCGATGTCGAACGCGCGGTCGCGCGGCAGGAAGCAGACGTCGCCCGGGGTGTCGGGGTTTGCCAGGACGATGGGCTCCTCGCGTCGTTGATCGCGGTGGCCGCGCGCCGTCTCGATCAGGTAATGGGGGCAGTTGGTTCGAAAGCCCCAGTAGGCGTGGGTGCCGTAGCGATCGTGCGAGATGGTGATGTTGAGGCCATAGACGCCCTTGCGTTCGACGTGTGCCTTCAGCCGCACGTGCTGCCATGGGCCGAGGCTGCCGACGGGTCGGCCGTCGTCGCGGAGCGTGACCTCGTTCAGGACGCGCCGATCCGGAGCGACCAGGATCGCTCGGAGGTCGGTGCGCCGCCGCGTCCGGTTGCGGTCGCGCTTGTAGAGGTCGATCACCAACTCGCCTGGTGCGGCCAGGAAGTACGCCCCGCCCGTCCCGCCGATGGCGAACTCAACCCTTTGGCCGCCTTCGCGATCGGCCGCCTTCTGGTCCGTCGAGGTCCCGGCCGCCTCCGCGACGCCGCTCACGCAGAGGGACATGGCCGCCAGCCCGCACATCGTGTGTCGATTCATGAGAGGTTCCTTTGCCGGCGGACCAGCCTACCGAACTCCGCCGCCACGTCAAATGCGGGCAACGCGGTACGGGAGGCACTCGGGAGCAGACGCCTGCTTGACTTGGCGCCGGCTTGACAGCACAATGCCCGCATCCTGATACTGCGAGATCGGGATCTTCAGACGAGACGCGCCAGGGAAGGCCTGTAGGGAGGTCGCGGACGACCTCGGGGAACCTCCCGGGATTCTCTGGCCGCACCGCGTATCTACCCTTCGCTCAACTGATTGCTCGGGATAGCGCATCCAACGTCGGGACGAGCTCGTTCCACGTTGGCGATCGGGGCTCCAGGAGGCCGCCCGGGTCGGAGGAGACGCTCATGGGGTTTCGGCGTAGAGCGTTCGGAGTGCTGGTGAAGCTCTCTCTCGTCGGCACGGTGCTCCAGACGGGTCCGTGCGACCTGGAGGATCCGGCGTCTCGCGAGTTCATCCTGGACGAGTTTGTCGTGCCACAGGCCATACGCTTCTTCTCGGACACAGTCTTCTTCTTCCTGGACAAGGCGGTGGCCGGGCTACTGAGTTGACTTCCAAGGGGTGCCCCATCATGTCGCGTCTGAAAGGGCTGTCGCTACGATTGGCTCTGCTCGCACCCCTGGCATCCTTCGGGGGATGCCTGGGAGGTTCGGACTTCGTCGGCTTCCTCCGATCGGAGGCGACCGCCATCGGCGCCGACACGCTTGCCCAGGTGCTGCTGACCTATTATCGGGCCGTCACCTAGAAACCGAACGATATCTATCGGTCCGTTTCTCCGACATCTTGCACATTCTTTGAGAACCGCAAGCAAACCAGCCTTGTCGGTGCCAGTTCGCAAGCCCATAGATGGCAACCTGTTGTGCTAGGGCATACCCCCAAGCCCGTCGATCGTCCTTCAATTCCGGGGCCGAGATGGGCTCAAGACCGACCGCTGCCACGCCACGACATGATGCCCCTGGACCCACGCGGCCGTGGTACCTACAGGTGCATTGGGCGCGGGCCGATAACAGAGTGTGCGGGTGCGTGCGCCCTCATCGGGCTCGAGCAGGCAGATATGCAGCGGCCCTCGCTTGCGAGATCAGTCGATCGGCGGTGGACCGCGGGGGCGCACCAGGGACGGAAGCACGGAGCATGAGGCGAGCCGAACAGACGCCACCGGCAACTTCGTGGCAAAGGTCCTGTCGTGCGGCGAAACACCTCGATTCATCGGCGGACCCTCCGGTCCCCGCGGCAACTGCTTGCAACCGACTGGCGGTGGACACGCAGTCACCGCGCATGCCCGGTCTGTCTTGCTGTCCTGCTGATCCTTCTGACCAGGCCGGCCCTGGCACAGGTCGATCCTTCGCAGTGTACGATGGTCGCCGCCGACGGCTCCGCCATCGCCGATGACATCGAGACCGAGCTCATCACCGTCACGCTCTACGAGGCGGACGGCACGACGCCCGTGCCGGGCGAGACGATCATCCCGTTCATCGTCAGCGGCGGCTCGGCCGGCGTTACGGTGAGCGCTCCGTCAGGACCTTCCGATGCGAGCGGGGTAATCACCTTCACCGTCAAGTCCTCCATCGACAAGACGGTCACGTTCGGCGCCCTGGTCAATGCGGTGCAGATCGCGCAGACGCCTGCGGTCACCTTCACGGAGAACCTGACGGATGCGGGCAATTCGTCGGTGACCTCAGCCGATGGCAGCGCCGTCGCCGACGATACCGATACCGAAACGATCACCGTCACGCTGCTAAACGCCGTCGGGAATCCAGTGCCCGGCCATGACGTGACGCTGTCGGTCTCTGCCGGCGGGGCGGCCGGTGTGACGATCACCCCTGCTTCCGGGACGTCGGATGCCTCGGGACAGGTCACGTTTACCGTTAAGTCATCCATCGCCAAGACCATCACGCTCGAGGCGGAGGACACCACCGACACGACGACCGTCACCGACACCGAGGACGTGACCTTCACGGCGAACGTGACGGACGCCGGCACGTCCAGCGTGACGTCCGCCGACGGCAGCGCGGTGGCTGACGACGTCGACACGGAGTTGATCACGGTCACGCTGCTGAATGCGGCGGGCAATCCCATCGTGGGCAACAACGTATCGCTGGCGGTTTCCGCCGGTGGCTCGGGGGGCGTGACGATCAGCGCCCCCTCCGGGCCGTCCGACGCCTCAGGCCAGGTCACGTTCACGGTGAAGTCCGATACGTCGAAGGTCGTGACCTTTGAGGCCACCGACGATTCCGATACCGTGACCATCACCGACACGGAGAACGTCAACTTCACGGCCAACCAGACCGACGCGGGCGGATCCTCGGTGGCCTCGGCCGACGGCAGCGCGGTCGCCGACGACGTCGACACCGAGACGATCACGGTCACGCTGCTCAACAGCCTGGGCAACCCGGTCTTCGGTCACGACGTCTCGCTGGCGGTCTCGGCCGGCGGCGCCGCGGGTGTGACGATCGCGCCGGTCTCGGCAACGACGGACGGCGCGGGCCAGGTGACGTTTACGGTGAAGTCGTCGATCGCCAAGACGGTGACGCTCGAGGCCACGGACACCACAGACAGCACCACGGTCACCGACACCGAGGACGTGACGTTCACCGACAATCTTACGGACGCCGGCGGATCGTCGGTGACCTCGGCCGACGGCAGCGCGGTCGCCGACGACGTCGACACCGAGACGATTACGGTCACGCTGCTCAACAGCCTGGGCAACCCGGTCTTCGGTCACGACGTCTCGCTGGCGGTCTCGGCCGGCGGCGCCGCGGGTGTGACGATCGCGCCGGCCTCGGCAACGACGGACGGCGCGGGCCAGGTGACCTTCACGGTGACATCGTCGATCGCCAAGACGGTGACGCTCGAGGCCACGGATACCACCGACAGCACCACGGTCACCGACACCGAGGACGTGACATTCACCGACAATCTTACGGACGCCGGCGGATCGTCGGTCACGTCGGTCGACGGGACGGCCGT
>CAZUQM010000032.1:0-79693 GCA_964622545.1 uncultured Planctomycetales bacterium
GCTGCTCTGAGTGGCGTCTCGCCCTCCTCATCGGAGCCCACAAAGACAAGTGTGGCCAGGCACTAGGGCACTAGCAGCGGCTCCTCCTATTCACCGCGTCGGTGTCTTCCTTCTTTCGCTGGCATGCCCAGACTCGGGGTGACCTTCTCGCAACGAAAACACACCCCCTGCGCCTCAGTCTCCCACGTTCCGGCCGCGAGCCCACCGGTCCAACGCGAAGAGCTCCTTTCGACACCGGTAGGATCGACAGGTCCGACAGCGTAGCACGAGCTGTAAGCCGATAGAGACCAACTAGAAGCGCGTTCAGGAAGCGCAGCATCCGCCCTCGCCCCGGTCCGTGTCAACTATTACCTAACGGCAACAATTAACAAGTGTCTATTATTCTGCCTTGGCCACGATGGTTCAGGACAACGAGCGGGCGAGCACAAGGGCCGTCAAGGAAAACGAAGGCGAGACCGAAATGGCGACCACAGGCCGCTGGGTGCTGTGCGTTGCCAAGGAGACCGCCATGAGACTGCAACATCTGCTGAAAGCTATGGTCGTTGTTGTGGGCGTGATTGCCCTCGTCGCGATGGCGCCGGGGTGCGGCAACGAGCGACGGTGCCGGCCTGTCGGTCGACACGGCTACCATCGCCATCACCGCAGCCGCAAAGTGTTCTTCATGAAGGACAGGCACTTCCGCAGGGACTGCGGCTGGGATAGACGCCACCCGTGGGACAAGCGTCGCCGCCATCGCTAGTACCTGGCCGGGTCGCACGAATCCCACGGCTCCCGCGGCGGGCTACACACGGTCGGGACTTCGGCCCTGAGCGGCTCACCCCGCCGGTTGCTGCCTCATCTCCCGTCAGGGCACCGTCGTTTCCGTCCTCGCCACAACGACGGGAGAACGATCCGCGCTGTCGTACAGACTGCCAAACTGACTTATGAGTTGCGATTCGGTTTGTCGCAGGTCTGCTACGAATGACGGGGGCACGCTCTGGTAGATCAGCTCGGCGCTGACCGTGAACGGCCCCACATAGCCCGACGCGGCGATCTCGTAGGTGATCTGATCGGATCCCCCCAGGAAATCGTCGTCATTGACCGCGGCACCGTGAACGGCAATGTCCGCAGGGGCGGTCTGCTTGTCAAAACCTTTCGGCAGAAGCCGATTGTCCTTCAAGTACAGCTGCGCATCCAGCAGCGTAAAGGTCGCCTGGCCGGCCGAATCACCCATGACCGACTGGTAGACCTGCACCTGATCCGGACTGGTGATCACATCGTAATGCGATTCAAAGGCGAGCCCATTCTCGTTGGCATCGTCACCGGCGGCACCGCCGTCCATCTGAGCCGCACCCGACTCGAACACGGTCTGACCGTCTGCATCCGTGACCAACAGATGAATCCATGCCTGACGGGCGGGGTAGCCCGTGGGCAACTTGTGCCCGGCCTTGTTCTCGACGCGTAGCTCGACCTGCAAGGTCTCGTCGCCCACCTGGCTCGAGACGAACGACAACTCAGCCGTCTTACTCTCCAAGAGGTTCATGGTCCTGGCCAACGTCGCATCGAGCTCGGCCTCCTTGGCGACCAGGCCAAGTGCCTCCCGATTGGCCTTGTGGACCCTGACCATGAAGGCGTTGCCACCGACGAATTCGTGCTGACCGAAGGGACTACGCCCCGCGATCCCCTGCGGGTAGAACGAAATCGGCACCGAACCGACCGCCTCAGGCATATGGCAATCCTGGCAACTCTGTCCCTGCCCCAGCTCGGAGCCGAAATCGCTGTGCTCCCACTCGAGGTAAGGCGTTTGCTCGGGGAACTCACCGACGACGTTGCCTTCGGCGTCCATGATCGGAGTGAACAAGGTATGGCAGGTGGCGCACAAACCCGATTCCCTGACCTGGGGTGCCCAGGTCGGGATGAAGCCGGAGCCCGTCTGCATCAGCTCCTGCAGCGGATTGAAGAACGGACCGTAAGCCAGTCGATCCGGCCACTTCGTCAGGGTATCGATCGCATAGGCGCCGCTGAAGCTGCCTTCCTTGCCCAGGGCCACGTCCTGAATCTGATGACAGAGCGTGCAGGAGACGCCATCGATGGCTAACCCATTCATCCCATGCCCGGCATCAAGGAAGCCGTCGGCAAGAATCACACCGGACCCGCCCTCAAAGACCGCCTGGGTGCGCGCCATGGGCATGTGGCACGTCGAGCACTTGTCCTCGATCAGCTCCTTCAAGGCGGGGTTACGAAGTGTCTCCGAACTCACTTTGGCCTGCCACAGAGGGTCCCGAGCGGCATTGGCCATCATGGTCGAGCGCCACTGGGCGTCCATCGACACATCGTTGCCCGCCTCGTCCGTGAGGGACATATGACACGTGGTGCAGTTGCTCGAAAGACTGAAGAGGGGCTCGGGTCCATCCTGGCTGCTGCCCGGTCCGAGCGGTTCCAGAACGGTGATCTGGGCCGGGCCCGTACCTCCGAAGGCCAGCGTCTCGCCCGCCTCCAGCACATAGATGGTGCCATCCGCCCCCACGGCCACATCGATCGGGTTGGCCAGGCCCGTCTCGAGTATCCCCTCGTCGACCACGCTCAAACCGTCCTCCGAGAGCTTCACATAGTGCAGGTTGTGATCGACAAAGCCCGCGATGAGCAGACTGCCCATCAGGGCCTCGCCGCTTGCCGGATGATCGTACTCGGCGATGCCGGTGACAACCGATCCCGTCGCAAAGGTCTTCAACGGCGTTTGATAAGGGGTCCCATCGGGCAGGTCCTCATAGAAAGCGAACTGCCCTCGGGCGGGGTTCGGATGACCGAAATAGTGGTCCGGCAGCAGGATCTGCAGGGTATCCTTCATCGAAGGCACGAAGATCACGTCGCCCTCCGGCGTCGGCCGGCCTCCGAAGTCCTCATTCGAGCCCTGATCGACCGCATACAGGTAGCCGTTGCTGTGCCAGGTCATCCCATAGGCGTTGCGGAGTCCCGGGGCGAAGACTTCGACATCGTCGATCCCCGAGAAATCGGGGGCCTTCACGTCCGCGGCCAGAACGGCCGCGGTTAGCTCGCGTTCCGGGCGATCGCCGAACAGCCCCGGGGCCGGCGCCCCGTTGTTCGTGTTCCCGCCCTGGCTGAAGTACAGCCGGCCATCCGGCCCGAAGGCCAGATCGAACGTCATGTGATTCTCGTACGAACGCGGCAGCCCGACGATCACCTGGGTCACATCACCGGTCCCGAAACCGTCCAGCCGCGAGATCCGAGACGTGAAGTCGTCCACCTCCAGGAGCGGAGGCTCATTGTCGGCCACGTACAACACGAGGTTGTCCGCCGAGGCCGCCGGATCGAACGCCAGGCCGGTCAACATGCGTCCCGGCATCGGCTGATACGTCTCGACATCGGCCACCTCGTGGTTCTCATCCAGCGAGATGGCCAGCAGAAGACCCATGTAGGTGGATACGTACAGCCGGCCGTCGGGCCCGAAGACCATGAACGCCGGCTGTTCGAACGCCGCCGCTGGATCCTGCCCGCCCACGAGGATCGTCTTCTGGTTGAAGTTGCCGAACGACGTCGGGACCGTCTCGTCAGGCGCCTCGCCGGTCCCGGGAAGAGGAAAGAACACGGAACAGGCTAGCGGACAGACGGCGAGGCCCAGAAACACCACGAGCCAGACGTGCCTGGGCCTGATCGGACTCCAGCGAGACATAGTGACTTCTCCCGAACCGGGAATGCATACGAAAACCGGATGCTCAAGAACGCCTGCGATGCCTAGTCCAAGGCCGCCAGGTAGGCCTCCAGGTCGGCAACGTCCTGAGCCGTGAAATCAAACTTGCCGCCGGGGTGTTGAACGCTCGTATCCCTCGTCCGGCCATGGATCGCTTCGTAGGTCTTGCCCTGGACACTGGGAGCGAGGAGCCGGCAACCTCCATCGGCGTCGGGACAGTGGCAACTCTGGCAGGCGGGGCCGGTCCCGTCGCCTGATGCGAAAAGGGTTGCCCCCCGCTCGGGGTCGCCGTCAGGCTTGCACGGACAAAGCTGGGGCGAGCACGCCCCGACGACTGTGAAGAGCACGGCAAGAAGCATGCCGGCAAACCTGCGGCGATTGTTCAGCCGGCGCATAGAGATCCCTTGCCCCTTCCGCCTTTCAGGAACCACGGGCACAAGCCTCCCCCGTACGCTCACCATAGTACCTCCGGTACCACTGAGGTTACGCTCGCCCGAGGGTGTTTTCAAGCATGGCCTCCCTTCCCCTCATCGATGAGGGCTGCCTGGCCCGATAATGCCGACCGTGACGACTGCACCAGCGGCGACACCGAGCCGCGGACCGCCCTGACTCGCTCGGGACCGTTTCAGGATATTTCGCCGGACCGCGTCCAACGCGCAACGCAGCGGAGATTCATGTGGCCCCCTCCCGAACCGAGATGAGCACCACCGGTCGGATGCCCGTGCCGCCCGCGAGAAAGAACAACCCAACCACGCCGCCACGATCTGCTGGAGGTCGGTGTCGTCCGCGCGAGCCGGCTGGTGGGCCAGTCATGTGGATTCCGTTCCCGCAGGCGAACGATCGCAGAGATTCACTTGCATTCCCGCCCGCGGCGGTATAGACTGTTGGGCTCGTGACTCTTTGCAGAAGGAAGGGTGCCATGCCCAAGCAGAAGACACACAAAGGACTGCGCAAGCGGACGAAGGTGACGGCTAAGGGCAAGGTCATGCGGCAAAAGACCTTCGGCGGCCACCTGATGAGCGGCAAGAGCGGCAAGCGCCGCCGCAACATCCGCAAGTCCGTGCCGATGTACGGCCCCGAGGCCAAGCGGGCTCGCGAGGCCCTCGGCGAGGAGTAGCTGGACCAACCCACTGTTTTCAAGGAGCAGATCATGCCTCGGGCACGAAAGGGTGCGGCCCGACATCAGAGCAAGAAGCGGGTCCTCAAGGCCGCCAAGGGCTATCGTGGCGGACGCAGCAAGCTTTGGCGGACGGCCAAGGAAGTGGTCGTGCGAGCCTCGGCCACCGCACGGGCCGACCGGCGTCGCAAGAAGCGGGACTTCCGTTCGCTCTGGATCACCCGCCTCTCGGCGGCCTGTGAGCAGCGCGGCATCAAATACAGCCGGCTGATGTTCGGGCTTCGTAAGGCAAACGTCGCCCTGAACCGCAAGATGCTCAGTGAGCTGGCCATCCACGATCCGGCCGCCCTGGACGCCGTGGTCGACGTCGCCAGACCGCACGCCGAGAAGCTCGACTAGACGGTCGTCTTCCCGGCGCGGGTCAAACGCCCGCAGGCGATTGATAAGGCCCCAACGGACACCTTTGGCCCTGCCCCTCACAAGGCTGGGCCGTTTTTCTGCGCGCAAGTCGGCACGTCCCTTGACCCAAATAGTACGTTGCATCAAGATGCGCGCCGCTGGCGGGCGCCCCGCGGGTCCGCCGGCGCCCCGTCCTCGCCAGGCCTTTCGAGAGGAAGACCATGTCATCGAAGAAGACGTCCGCCGAACCCGACAAGCCGGCAGATCCCACGACCGCCAGCGCGATCAACATGATCCGGGCGGCCGGGGCGGCCACCATCGTCGCCGGCGTCCTGCTCATCGTGTTCGCCGTCCTGACGGTCACGCTCGGCGGGCCCAACGCCGACAGAATGGGGGCCTTCCTCGACTTCGTCGTCGGGTTGGCCCTGTGCGGACTCGGGGCGATCTCGTTCCGGGTCCACCCGTGGGCCCCTTGGGTCACGCTGTTGATCATGTTCCTGTTTCTGGCGGGTCAGCTCTGGATGGCCTATGGCGGTGATGAGCTCAGCGGCGAGCGCATCTCGGTCTTCATGCTGGTCGTGCCGTTGATCGTTCTGATCTTCAACACGCTCAGCATCGGCGCGGCGCGGACGCTCGGCGTCAAGACCTGACGGGACGTGCTAGGACTCATACCGCGTCATCAGCCCGCGGTTGATCCGATCGAGGAAGCGGACCAGGGCGTATTGCGAGCTCATCAAGGGCACGTCCAGGCCCGCCGCGCTCGCCTGGCGGACCGGCTCGCCCAGAATCGACGCCACCTCCAGCGGACGCTTCTCTTCGTAGTCGATCTGCATGCTCGTGCGGTAGTGGCCCATCGTCTCGGTGTTGGCGAACATCTTGGCCACCAGCGGCTCGGCGTGGATGGCGCAGCCGCAGGCGTTGCCGGCCGTGATGGTCTCGAGCATGAGGCCTCGAGCCAGCTCGCGCAGCCGGTCGTCGTCCAGGATGCGTCGCGTGCTTACCCCGCCGGCCGAGACGCTCAGCGCGTTGAACGGGATGTTCCAGACCAGCTTCTCCCACCGGGCCTGCTTCAGCGACGGCAGCGGGTGGGTCTCGAGGCCCGCGGCATCGAAGACGCTCGCGATCCAGGCCACCTCATCCGCGTCGTCCAGCAGGTGCCCGAACGCGACGCGGCCGTAGTCGAGATGGTGGACGTGGCCGGGCTCGCCGCGGTTGCAGCACACGAACGCCAGCCCGCCGAAGATGCGCCGGGCCTCGATGTGCCGAGCCATCTCCTCCTCCACGCCGAGTCCGTTCATCAGCATCAGGACCCGCGTGTCGTCGCCGACGCACGGGGCGATGAGCCCCGGGGCGGCGTCGAGCGCGGTCGTCTTCAACGCGCAGACGACCAGATCGACCGGCCCGATGTCGCCGCTGTCGGTGTAGCACCGCACCGACTCGAGCCGGAAGTCACCCTGACAGCTATGGATGGTCAGACCGCCGGCGCGGACGGCCTCGTAGTCGCGGCGCATCAAGAAGTGCACGTCGTGGCCGACGCGCGCGAGCCGGGCTCCGTAGAAACACCCGACGGCTCCACTACCGATCACGGCGATACGCATGGGTCTTCACGGCCCGTCTGTGCCGGCCCACCGGCCCGGCGAGCTACGACAGCTTCAGGATCTCCTCCAGGTCGGGCGACTCCCACGAGATCAGCACGAGGTGGTCCGACTCGCTCAGCTTGACCTCCCGGCCGTTGCGCGGATTCAGCTCGACCTTCCGACCGTTCATCACGCCGATCAGGATCGCCGGCTTGAGCGTCGCGTGGGATCGAGCGATCCGTTCGGCCGCCTCGGTGAAGGTCCGCCCCGCCAGCGAGGTCGGCACCGGCGCGACGTAGACCTCGTTCGTGTTCGCGCTGGTCGTCAGCAGCCGCTGGAAGACCTCGGTCACGCCCGGATGCAAGGCCGACTGGGCCAGCACCCGCAGCCCGAGTTCGCCGGCCGAGACGATCTCGTCGGCGCCGGCCCGCTCCAGATGGTCGTGCGTGTCGGTCGAGACGCCCTCGACGGTGATGTGCGGCCTGCCGGGCTGGTCGGCGATCGACCGGATGGCCATGCACGTGAGGATGCTCTTGGCGTCGGCGAGATGCCCCTGAGACGGATCCGCCAGCACCATGACACAGAACGCCTCGTCCGCCCCGGCCCGCTTGAGGATGATCTCGTTCGTCGGATCGCCCTTGATCGTGTAGACGTCCTCGAACTCCGGGAAGTCCTCGCGGTCGGGCAGCACGACCGCGTCGGTGTCCTCGGCGATGATGACGATGGGCCTGAGCTTGCGCACCACCGGCGCGTGCAGCTCCCGGATGATCTGCAGGCCCTTGTCGTTCCAGTTGCAGACGACGATGTGATCGTTCATGGTCGTTCGGCCCATATCGTACCTCCTGAGTCGGCGCGAGACGATGGCCGCCGCCACCGTGGCCGTGAACATCGCGACGATACCCACCCCGATGACCATCAGAATGGCCACGAAGACCTTGCCGGCGATGGTCTGGGGCGGATCGCTGTCCAAACCGCTGAACAGGAAGATCCAGATGCTCCACAGGGCTGAGCCGTAGGTCTCGTAGCCCGGCTCGTCGCGGCCGCGCTCCGCCAGCCACACGAACACCGCCCCCAACAGCCACAGCGCGACCATGATGATCACGATGCGGGCGAGTTCGTGCCGCCGAACCAAACGCTGGAGTCGTCGCCACCCGCGACCCATCGGCCCTCCGCTTGCTCATGGTGCAAGTCGTCCCCGTGACCCGACGACCACAGGACGCGAACCGCGACCGCGATTGTGGCCCATGCCGGCCGGGCGGGCAAGACACATGTGCGTCGTTCGCGTTCGGAGAAAGGCCGGGGGCTCAGCCCGCGCGGCGCATCTGCTGTTGCGTGGGGATGTTGTCGAGTCGAGCCTTGAGCTCCTCGAAGAGCATCTCGATGGCTCGCAGCGCCTCGGTGAGTTCGGCCCGGGCGGCCTGGCGGGCTTCGGCCGACTCGGCCCGTTCGATCTCGCGCTCCAGCCGGCTCAGCTCTTCGCTGTGGCTCCGGCGGTAGCTCCTGGCCTGGTCGCGCAGATCCTTCAGGACGGCACGCGCGGCAGCCCGCTGAGCCTTGTCCAGTCCGTACCGCTGGCAAAACTGGTTCACGTAAGCGGCCCACTTGTCCTCCGACGGGACGAACGCGCCCTTGCCCGCGTCGAGGAACCGATTGCTTCCCGGCGTCTCGCCCAACCGCATCGGACCGCTCGGCGATCCCGTCTTCGGTGACGTTGCCAGCATCGCGGCCGGATCCATGGCGTCGGTCGCCTCTTCCCCCGGCTCGCCGGCATCGGCATCGCCCTGGCCCCGGGCCAGGCGTCGCTGAAGCGCTGCGTGTACAGGGTCCTTCTCCAGACCCCAGTCGGCGGGGGTCCACTTGCCGGTCTCCCATGTCGTCCGCATGTCGGCGGCGATCTGCTGCATCCGCTTATCCAGCACGGCCATGTCGGCCTCGACCAGCTTGCGTTGCTCCGGCGTCAGGTGTTTGGCCGCGAAATCGCTGACGTCCCGTTTGGCGTCGTTCATCCACTTCTCGAAGACCGGGCGCATTACCTTCGACCACTTGGCGATCTGCTCGGGCGTGAAGGGCTTGCCCGAAAGTCGCGTGTCGATCATCTCGCCGCTGACCGGCAGCAGCCGCTCGGCGTTCTCAAGGAAGAACTTGAACGAGCCCTGGATCACCCGCAGACGGATCTTGCGAAGCTGCTGCGGGTCGAGGTTGTAGCGCTGCTTGAGCAGGTGCTCGGCCAGTTTGAGCCGACCGTTGAAGTCCCACGGCGGCAGGTTCATCACCTTGACCATCAGGTCCTTGATGAAGCCGTCCGTCTCGGTGTCAAAGCCGCTGCGGCCCCAGATGCTGTCGACGCTCCGCTCGAAGTCTCGGGCGTGCTTCGACCACGGTCCCGATCGCAGCACCTTGGCTGCCTGGCGATTGGCCTCCGAGAAGAGGTTCCGCTGCTTCTCGTAGTTGACCGTCGGCTTGGGACGCTTGCCCTCGTCGGGTCGATGGGCGAACGTCCGCTTGGGCTTGCTGGGGTGCCCAGCCGGTCGACCGGCACCCGGCAGGGCGGCACGCTGCGCGCCGACCGGTCCGGCGAGTGTCAGGGCCAGGATTGCCGCCATGTAGGGACCGTGCCGCATGGGCTCCATCCAGAGGAAACGCAACGTCCGATACACAGGATTCTAGCGCCGCCAGCGCCGGAGGCAAGATGGCGCAGGGCTCCCGCTGATTAGCGCATCGGCCCGACGAGGCCCCGTCCTTGATCAGAATTGAAGGTAGATGAAGCCCTGGGCGTCGCCGCCGCAGAAGAGGGCCATGTAGAGGATCATGACCACGACGCCGACGACCCGAACCACCGACAACTCGAGGAGCCAGCGTAGTTTGGACTCGAACGCGAACTCGTACGCCCACGTCCCGAGGATCAGCACCAGCGCCCAGATCGGGAACCGCGGGTCGGACCAGCCCGCCGTGACCATCCGCTGGATGATCTGCACCGCGTGCTCGAGGCTCTCGGCCCGGAAGAAGATCCACGCGAAGGCCACGAACGCGAAGACGAACATCTGCTTGGCGAACGTCGGGATCCGCTCCTTGTAGAACCGCGTCCGCTCGGCCTCGCGCGTCACCACGCGGCCCAGGGCGTGCAGGGCGCCCCAGATGACGAACGTCCACGCCGCCCCGTGCCACAGGCCCGAGATCAGCATCGTCAGCACCATGTTGACGTACGTGCGGATCGTCCCGTGCCGGTTCCCGCCCAGCGGAATGTAGACGTAGTCGCGGAACCAGGTCGACAGGCTGATGTGCCACCGTCCCCAGAACTCGCCCAGGCTCGATGCCAGGTACGGGTTGTTGAAGTTGAGCATCAGCCGGAAGCCCATCATGCGGGCCAGACCCCGGGCCATGTCGGTGTAGCCGCTGAAGTCGAAGTAGATCTGCCAGGTGTAGGCGAAGGCCGCCAGCAGCAGCGCGGGGCTGTGGAACTCATCGGGCGAGGCATAGACCTTGTCGACGTACAGCGCGAGGTAGTCGGCCATCGCGATCTTCTTGAACAGACCCACCACGAACAGCGACGCACCGTCGGTGACGTCCTGCCTGGTGATCCGCGTCGGCAGGCGGAGCTGCGGCAGCAGGTTGCCCGCGCGCTCGATCGGCCCCATCATCAGCCGGGGGAACAGCGCCACGAACGTCAGGTAACGGATGAAGCTCGGCTCCCGCTCGATCTTGCCGCGGTAGAAGTCGATGGTGTAGCTCAGCGACTGGAAGATGTAGAACGAGATGCCGACCGGCAGCAGCCACGAGGGCGCGCGGACGGCGTACGGCACGCCCAGGTACTCGAACGAGGCCGTGACGTTCTCGGCGATGAACGCGCTGTATTTGAAGAACCCCAGCAGCGCGAGGTTGTTGATGATGCTCAAGGCAAGCAACCAGCCCCGCCGGCCCCACCGGTCCATGGCCACCACCAGCAGGTAGTCCACCGTCGTCGAGTAGGTGATGATCAGCAGGTAGTAGGGGCTGAAGCTGGCGTAGAAGACGTAGGACGCCAGCAGCAGCCAATAGTCGCGCAGACGCGTGCCCTTGAGCGCCAGATGCACCGCGTACACCCCGGCGAAGAAGACGGCGAATTCCCACGTCTGAAAGAGCATCGTTCGGCTCGACCCTCCCGCTGGCGGATGAATCGACGTGTTCTACCCGCAACGCGTGGCGATATCCACGGCCCGCGGTGTAGCTCCGTCTTCCCTGGGCGCGACCGGCCGCACGTTGGCGCGCGCCGGCTCAGCGGATAGCCTGCTGCCGGCGGGTGGGGTGGCTCGGTCGGGAGATGCATCATGTGGACGCGACGCGATGTGCTGAGGCGTGCGGGATGCGGTGCGGCCGCAGCGTTCGGCGCCGGAGGTGTGGCGAACCGAGCTGCCCGGGGCGCCGCCGGACGTGACATCCAGGGCGCGACGGCACGCCGAGTGAACGAGTGGATGAAACAAGCCGGCGGACCCCGCGGCTGGCGGATCAGCGCGGGGCTCAACGGCTTCATGTCGTCGGCTCACGAGTTCAAAAAGACCTACCCCATCTGGGAGGTGCTGCACTTCGTCCGCAACGACGGTTTCGCCGGCGTGGAGCTGGTCCAGGGCTGGCCCATGGGCCACTACCCCGACCCGGACGACACGCGACGCGTTACCGCCCTCAAGGACCTGTACGACCGGTACAACCTCAAGATCGCGACGATCCAGCCCCACGCGCCGGGCAGGCCCTTCGCCGAATCCGCCGACGAGCGCCGGGCCTGGTTGGCCGCGTTCACCAAACAGATCGCCCTCTGCAAGCGGCTCGGCGGCGACTTCATCGGACACTGGCCCGGCGGCGGGCTCGGCGACCAGACGATCGATCAGGCCATCGACCACTGCATCGACAGCTACCGCCAGGCCGCCCAACGCTGCGCCGACGCGGGCATGTGGCTCTCGTTCGAGATCGAGCCGCCCTTCGTCTTCAACACCCTCGACCACCTCAAGCGGATCGTCGAGGGCGTCGACCACCCGGCCTGCAGAACCAACTACGACCCGAGCCACTTCGACGTCATGTCGGGCGGCCGCGGCAAGCCCGAAGAGATGCTGGCCAAGCTCGGCGTCAGGCACATCGGCCACGTCCATCTGACCGACACCGACGGTACGATGTTCGGCGGCACGAGCAAGCACCTGGCCTGCGGTGAGGGTCATTGCGACATCCCGGCCTCGCTGCGGATGCTGTGGCGGGGCGGCTACCGCGGCTGGATCATGATCGACGGCTGGAAGATCAGGGACGTCTACGACGCCTGCCGCAAGGGTAAGCGGGCGATCGAGGGCGTGCTGGACGAAGTCGGGTAGTCCGCCAAGGAGCCGCCTCCTGAGCCAGGACGAGTCGACCAGGACGCCGGAGCCGCCCACGCATGCACGTGCCCCGCGCGCGTCCGTCTGGGCTCGCATGGCCGCGTGCGTCGCAGTCGGTGTGCTTATCCAGGGCGTCTACCTCGCACCCTGGATGGACCGCGGCTTCGAGCCACCGTGGCTGCTCTGGTGCCTGCGCCTCGGCGTGATCGTGCTCGGGGCCGGCGCAACGCTCATCGTGTGCCTCGGACCCCTGTGGCGTGGGTGGGCGGCTCGGTCGCTGCCGGTGCGAGTCGGCTGGCTTGTCGCGGCGCTCCTCGTCGGCATCGGGTTGTCTGGCCTCGTGCCGGTCGCCACGTCCGTCGAGACGGACGTGCACACGATCGAGATCGTCGCGACCGGACGGAGCAACCCCAAGGCGACGGGGTCCGAGGTCTGGGTCTTCGGCCTGTTCGACGCCGAGGGACGACGGCTCCCCATCAGCCAATTTCGTCGGTCGGGCACCTGGGAGCTGAGCGATCACGCGCTCCGCTCGCGCCAAGGGCAGCCCGCGCGCCTCCGCTGGCGCGGCAGCCTGCCCGAAGGCCAGCTCCGCCTGCTCTGCGAGCCGATGTGCGGCATCGCCGAGATCCGCCTCGACGACCGGCGATGGACCGAAGACCTCTACGCGCCAAAACGCAAGGCCTGCCGCGTCGCCATCGAGCCCCGAACGCAAACGGGTTGGCTGCCGGCGAAGGTAGCTCGCCTCGGTCATGCCCTGGTGTTGGCCGCGATCGTCCTGGCCGCGAGCGGGGCCGTCCTCAGCCTGGCGGCTCCGCCATCGGCGTCGTCCCGTCGCGCGATGGCACTTCAACTGCTGCTGCTCGTCCCGATCGTCGCCTTGTTGGTTGATGGCCTGTACGCCGTGCGTCACATGGACGCCTACGCGGCCAACGGCCCGGACGCCGCCTTCGTCGCCGTTGCAGCCGCGTGTGCAGGGTGGTTATGCCTGGCCGGCCGATCGGATCGCTACCGACCTCACGCGGTCCTCGCCCTCGGCGTGACGCTGGCGTGTCTGGGCCTGGGCGAGGTCGCAGCTCGGCTTCTCCGTCCGACGCCTCTGACGCGCACCCCCTGGCCCGCCCACTACCGACACGTCGCGACGGCCGCCGATACGATGCCCGGCGTCAGCGGCACGATCGAGGTCTCGACCAACGGCATGGGCCTCCGCGGCCCGGAGATCGATCTCGCCCAAACCGACCTGGCCATCCTCTGTATCGGCGGCAGCACGACCGAGTGCCTCTACATCACCGACCGGGAGAGTTGGCCCTGGCGGCTGCAAGACATGCTCGCCGAGCAACTCGGGCGTCGCGTCTTCGTCGGCAACGCCGGCCGGAGCGGCCACTTCACGAGCCATCACGTCTACCAGCTCCGCCACTACGCCCCCGTGCCGGAGTTCGACTGGGTCGTCGTGATGTGCGGCATCAACGACCTGGGCTGTCTGGTGTGGGACAATCGCGCCGCGCGCGAGCGGCGCGTGCCCGACGAGGCCCTTATCCCGCTGCCCTCGACGCGCGACAGCTACGCCGAACGCCGATGGAAGCTCATCGCCATGGCCGGCGACACGTGGCGGCGTCTGAGGCGCGGCCAAGAAGCGAACGTCCTCATCCAGGATCAGGCGGGCGAATCCTACCGCGAGATCCGCCAGCGACGTCGCGACCTGCTGGCCAAGAAGACGTATCGCGCGGCGCCGGAGGGGCTCGACGAGGCCCTGGCTCGCTACGGTGACGACCTTCATGAGATCATTCGGACCTGTCGCGACCGCGGTCCGAGGCTGCTGATGCTCACGCAGCCGACGATCTGGCGCGCCGACCTGCCACCCGAGCTGCGAGCGATCGTCTCCACGTACAGCCGCGACGGCGCCTACGCGATCGATGTCCTCGCCGAGATGATGGGCCGCTTCAACGTCGTCATGCGTGGCGTCTGTCGGGCCGAGGACGTGCCGTGCATCGACCTGGACGCCGCCCTGCCCAAGGACGACACGGTCTTCTACGACGATTGCCACTTCAACCGGGCCGGCTGTCGCCGCGTCGCCGAGATCCTGGCCAGGTTCTTCGCGTCCACAGCGCGCGTGCAGCAAGAGCTGGCTCGACCTGGTCCAGGAGGGTTGCCACGCAACCGCAACGGGTCAGCCGTCAGCCCCTCCTCCGGTACAGCTTCGCGGTCACCACCCCGTGGAGCGTCGCTCGATACACCTGCCGATAGCCGACCAGATGCTCGGCCATCGCGTAGGCGTCCGGCAGGAGCAGGACATACTCGAAGGCCCCCGCCTGGGCCGGCTCGGCCACCATATGGAATCGCACGCCCTTGTCGATGATCGCTTCGCTCCGCGCGGTCTCATAGGCCAGGATCACCCGCGCGAGCTTCTCGAACAGCCGGTGTTCGTCCTCGGGGTTACCCAGCAGCCCCACCCGCGCACCGGCCTCGGCGTGTTCGGCCAGCCATCGGACCACCGGCCGCGCGCCCTGGAGCTGCACGTTCGCCGGCGCGAGCTTCGGACCCAGCGGAATTCGACCCGCGTACGCATGCCCGACCAGCAGGTAATGCGGATGCGCCGTTACGGTGGTCCACACGAGCCGTCCACAGAGAACGATGAAGACCGCCGCTGCCACGATCCCCAGCCAACGACGGCGCGACCACAACGACCGCACCCAGGCCGCCAACGTGCCGGCCGCGACCACGTGCAGGACCGGGAGCAGCGGCAACAGATAGTACACCGCCTTCTGATGCAGCAAGACGATCGGGGCGACGTGACACACGATGACGAGCCACACCAGCACGCCCCAGTGACGCTCCGCCCGCCGCAGACCACGCACCAGCCCCCACACCGCGAGTAGGTTGATCGGCAGGCCCGTGTGCAGCACGAGCAACTCGACGACGCTCAGCAGATCGAGCAGGTGGTTGGGCTCCTGCCCGGGCCTGGCGCCGAACTGGTGCCACCAGTCGATCATGCCCTGGATGGCCTCGATACGCAGGTGATAGGGTGTGGCCAGCGCGGCCGTCACGCCGCCGCCCACGACGAGGTTCACGACCACGAGCGCGGTCCGTCCCCGCCCGCCCGGCCAGAGCCACGCGCTGCGGCACAGGAGGATCACCCCAAACACGTACGCGACCCACACGCCGAGCCAGATCACCAGCCGCGGCCCGCTGGCTTGGCCCGCGTCGGCAACGACGGGCCAGAAGAAGACCGCCGCGAGCGGCAGCACCAGCAAGAGGTGCAGCGCCGTGGCGGCACGGAGCCGACCGCATCGCTCGGGCAGGATCGACTCGCCGGTCGACGCACCATCGCCCGCGGGCCGGCACAGCAACGGATAGACGACCGCGATGGGCCAGAGCACGATCGCGCTGACCTTCGCGGCGAAAGCCAGCCCCATGCTCGCCGCCGCGCCGATCATCCCGCGACCGCTTCGGTGGCCGAACGTTTGCTGCAGGCCCCACACCGCCAGCACGGTGAACGTCGTGACGAAGCCGTCGCCCGTGGTCACCGCGCAGCGCGTCCAGGCGATGTGCATGGTCGAGACGGCCATCGTCGCGGCCGCGATCAGACCCGCCCCTCGGCCGAACAGACTGTTGCCCAATCCGTACGTCGCCCACACGCCGACCGCGCCGACAAACCCCGCAACGTACCGGGCGGCCACGAGCTGGTTGCACGGCACCTCCGGCCATCCCGTCACGGCCGCCACACCCAGCACGCCGGCGGCCGGCAACAGACCCGCCAAACGACCCAGCGGCCACGGCGCCGCCCAGCCCATCAGCACGCAAGCCAGAGCCACGACGGCCACCATCGTCCACCGCGCCCGATCGCCCGAGACCGTCACCCGCCCCCCTCGGTTGTAGAAAACGTTGGTCGTGCCCTCCATCGCGTCGGTGGCGCTGAGCAGCCGCAGGCCGATCGCCGTGAGGTAGTACGGCAGCCGCCCCTGACTCGGGTCCGCGATGGCCAGGTACTCGTCGATCGCGAACGGGTTCGGACGGTCGGCGTGATGGATGGCCGCGGGCAGGTCCTGCGGCTCGTCGTTGATGAGCGTGACGGCGTCGAGGTCGTAGAGCCGGAAGAACAGCGCCACCCCGACGATGACCGGCATGAGCAGCCACGGATCGGTCAGGGCTTGCGTGATGGGTCGTCGGCTCGGCGATGACATGGCCGATCTCAACCCCCGTTCGCCGCCGCCCGGCCGGGTCGCCCGCCGAAGCTGACCAACGACGCGATGAGGTACACCGCGGCGGCCGCGTAGAGACACGCCGTGAACCCGGCCTCCATGCTCAGCACCACGCACAGCAGCGAGCCGATGGTCGTCGTGACGGCGTTCACGCCCCACGCCCACGGCACGAGCGTCGGGCTCGCGCGATGCACCCGCCGCAGACCGATCGGAAACGGCATCCCCATCAGCAGCGCGAGCGGGGCGATCGCCACGACGGCCACGACACACCGCATCGGATGCGACAGACCCATCAGCCCCGGCAGGTTTCGATTGAGGAAGACCGCCTCGGCGACGATCCCCCCGGCCAGCACGACCAGCACGATCGTCGACGCCCTCGGCAGCACGCGCCCCACCGCACCCGAGAGCAAGCTGCCTAACCCGGAAAAGACCAGCACCGCGAACAGCGTGACGGCCATCGCATAAACCGGTCCGCCGACGAAGACGCTGTAACGCTGCAGCAGGGCCAGCTCCACCGTGATGAACCCCAGGCCCAGGGCCGCGAAGTAGACCAGCGTCCGCGCCTTGCCCGGTATCGCCGACAGCGCCGCGGCCTGCGACAGCAGCGGCCCGATGATCAACGCCGCCGACAGGAGCAGGAGCTGCACCAGCGTGATCGCCAGAATCAGCAGGCCCACCGGCAGCCCCATGCCCTGACCCGTCTCGAGCCGCGGCGGCCAGACCAGCGAGCTCCACCGCCCGAACCGGAAGAAGAACGGGCTGTCGTCGGTGATCGGCCCGATGCGGAACGGATAGGCCGCGATCATCTCCTTCCGCTCGGCCGGGTCGGCTCGAAGCAAGCGATCGAACGCGCCGTCCCGATGCACGATCGGATCGAACAGCATCTGGAACCGCATCCGCTCGGCCCACTCGCGCAACCGCCTTACCTCGTCGGGCGTCAGCGGCCGTTTGGTGATGAGCGTCTCGGCCCAGGCGTTGCCGCGGTCGCGTCCGCCCACGATGAGCAGATGGCGGTGCGGCTGCTCGACACCAAGTGCCTCCAGCGCCGCGACCACCGTGCCCGCCAGACGCAGCGTCTCACGCGGCGGGTCGTGCAGGCACCGGCTGAACGACAGCACGCCGTCCGGTCGCAAATGACGCCAGAAGTCGCCGATCGCCTCGACCGTATAGAGGTAGTTCTCGCTCAGCGCGTACGCCCCAGAGGCCACGGCCGCCACGGTGTCCACGCCGGAGAGCTGGATGACCTCGAACCGACGGTCGGTCCGCGTCAGGTAGTGCCGCCCCTCGGCCTGGATGAGCTCGACGTCGTCGCGGTCGAAGAGCCGTCCCGCGAAGTCGGCGTAGCGATCCGTGACCGCGTCCACGATGACCGGATTCATCTCGACGCCGACCACGTGCCGCGCGTCGTGGTGCAGCGCGATCAGCGCGTCGATTCCGCCGCCGACACCGATGATCAACACATCCTCCGGCTCAGGACGCACGATGTACGGGGCGCCCTGGAGGTAGTAGTCCAGGGCCTTGATGTGATCGAACCGACCGTCGGGCAGCCGCACGATGCCGGTCGGGGCCGCACCGTCCTGGAAGATCATGCGAATGGGCACCTGGCGATCGGCCATCCCGAGCGTCGACGACAGATTGCCGCCGAATTCGCTCAGCCGGGGCGTGGGCGGCATGACGTCGACGCGGGCCACCACGTGCCACTTGTGGTAATGCGGCAGCATCTGCATCGATGCGATCGCCTTGTCCGGCGGGAAGTACACCGGGAAGATCTGCCACCGTGTCGCGGCCAGCGCCATCAGCGAGCAAACCACCAGGGTCGCCCGACTGCCGTAGCGCATCAGCCAGCCGCACGACCTGACGTGCAGCACGGCCACGGCCGCGCCGAGCGCCGCGCTGATGTAGATCGTCGACTCCGCCCCGACGCGGTTGATGGCCGCGATCGCCGCCAGCGCCCCGATCCCCGCCCCGACCAGGTCGGCGAAGTAGAGCCGGTTGATCGCCTCGCCCGCCCGCGAGATGAGATACCCCACGCACGTGCCCGCGAAGAAGAAGGCCGTGCCCACCAGAACGTATAGCATGAACAGGCTGTAAGCGTTGCTGAAGTCGCCGAACTGGAAGATGTCGCGGTAGTGGAACCGCACCTTGGTCGCCGAGGCGAAGCCCAGCACCGTCGCCACGCTGAACAGCAGGGCGTAGCGCGCCAGCAAAACCTCGTCGAAGGCCTTGCTCCGGAACCGCAACGAGACCGTGAGAAAGCTGCTCGCCGCGCCGAAGCCCAGCAGCGCCAGGCTGATGACCAGGTACGCGAAGTGGTGCCACGCCATCACCGAGAATACGCGGGTCAGCGCGATCTCGAGCATCAGCACGCTCATGGCGAGCAGGAACAGCGACACGGCGGCACGACGCGTGTTCAACAAAACGCTGGCTCCAGGCTGCGGACCCGGCCGGGGCTGCGAGGGGCTGCCTCGGGCCCGATCCCGCCGACCCGCCCCGCCCGAGGGACGTGTAGTGTAGGCCCCGCCCGCCAGCGGCGGCAAGCCTGTCCCGAACGCGCTCTCCCGCTTGTGCCGGCCCCAAGCCTCGGCGAAGATGACCTCCTCAGCGCCGACGCCGTTTGCAACCGCCACCACGCGCGAAGGAGAAGGAGCCCCATGCATCGCAGAGCCCTACCACGACTGCCCCCGCTCATGACGATCCTCGCAGCCGCCGCGGGCATGACCTGCCCCGCCTCCGCCCGGGCCGTCGACAAGCTCGTCGATAAGATCCTCTACGAGCACGACCCCAAGCCCGACGGCATCTACCGCTTCAGCGAGGGCACCACCATCGTCCTCGACGGCAAGCAGCACCTCATGATGCTCGTGACGGCCTTCGGCCACGGCGGCCACGACGACAGCACCGCCACTATCCTCGAGGTCCACAGCCGTGACGGCGGCCTGACCTGGACGCCGCTCGATCAGGCCAAGGTCTTTCAGGAGAACATCGGCACGCAGAACGTCATGTCGCCGTCGCTGCTCCGGCTCGACAGCGGCGAGCTGTTGTGCGTCTTCACGGTCAAGCACAGCTTCGACGATTGCGGCCCGTGGCTGAAACGCTCCACCGACAACGGCAAGACGTGGAGCAAGCCCGTACGCCTTCCCTACAAGGGCTACGGCGGCGTCGGCTGCGATCGCGCGGTGCAGATCGCGACCGGTCGGATCATCCTGCCGTGCTGGGTCAGCTTCGACCGCCTCGGCTCGTCCCACGCCTACGGCCTCTACTCCGACGACCGCGGCAAGACCTGGCAGCGCACCGAACGCATCAGCACGCCCAAGGGCTCCAAGGGCCGCAAGACCGACCCGGCCGCCGAGGAGCCCACCGTCATCGAGCTCGAGGACGGCCGGCTCATGATGCTCATCCGCAACTACCTCGGCTGGATCTACCGCTCGTACTCGACCGACCACGGCGCGACCTGGAGCGAGCCCGAGAACAGCGGCATTCCCTCGCCCGGCTCGATGGCCACCATCCGACGCATGCCGACCGGCGACCTCCTGCTGATCTACAACTGGGCCCCGCGCGACAAGATCACCGGACCCTGGCCGCGGAATCACCTCTCGACGCTGATCTCGAAGGACGAGGGCAAGACGTGGTCGCACCTCCGCCACCTCGACGGAGCGCCCGACTTCCCGGGCAAGATCACGATGGCCAACGTGTGCTTCGTCGGCGATGACCGCGCCGTTATCACCTACAGCAAATCGCTGACGAAGAAGAACGCCTACTCGTGGCGGTTGCAGGTGCTGCCCATCCAGTGGTTCTACGAGGGCGACACCGATGTCGTCTACGGCGAACCGCTGCTCAAGGAAATCCGCGCCAAAAAGCAAGCGGCCGAAAAGCTGCGCGAGAGGGCCCGCAAGATCGCCCTGACGATCCTGGCCGACCAGGCCAGGCAAGACGCCCATCAGGAGCACCTGGTGGCCAGCTATCGCTTCGACGAGCCCTCCGGGCCGATCGCCGTCGATACCTCGCGTCGCGGCAACCACGGCCTGCTCGGCGGGATGAGCGAGTCCACGCCCCTCCGCATGAAAGGCCGCCACGGCGGCGCGCTGGCCTTCGGCGAGAAGACCGCACCGGTCGTGGTCGACGATCACCCCAGCCTGCACATCCCGTCGCACCGGTTCACCGTCGAGGCCTGGGTCTTCCCGACCGTGCAGAAACGCCACACCGCCGTCGTGACCAAGGAGCAGCTCTACGAGGTCGGCATCAACCAGGGCAAGCTCCAGGCCGCCGTCAAGACCGGCGGCACGTGGGACTGGCGCGGCGGCATCACCGTTCCGCTGCACAAGTGGACGCACGTGGCCGTTACGTTCGACGGCAAGGCGCTCGGGTTCTTCATCAACGGTAAGGCCCGGCAACGGTGCGCCTGGCCGGGCCAGATGGACACCGGCGGCGGCAAGCTGCACATCGGTTGGAACAAGGGCATCGACGGCTCGGCGTTCGTCGGCCTCATCGACGAGGTCCGCATCTGGGACACGGTCCGCTACCGGCAGCCCGCCGACGCCGCGGGCGAGTCGGCCCAACCACGGAAGGTCGGTGCGGCCCACCAACTCTTCCTCGACGACGCGCTCATCGCATCGATGGACAACGTCGAGCGGGTCGTCCACCAGCCGCGCAAGCATCCGGACAACCCGGTGCTGACCTACACCGAGCCGTGGGAGGGCAACTGCGTCCTGACCTGGGGCTCGGTGTTGTGGGACGACCAGGCCCAGCGATTTCGGATGTGGTATCAGACGTACATCAAATACGGCAAACCCGGCGAGCGGACCAAGATCTGCTACGCGACCAGCAAAGACGGCCTGACGTGGCACAAGCCCGAGCTGGGCCTGCACCCCTTCCGCGGCTCCAAAGCCAACAACATCGTCATGACGCCCCTGGAGGATTCGCCTCACATCGACTGCCCGACGGTCCTGCGCGACCCGAACGGCGGCTACCGCATGTTCTGGCACGAGAAGCGGATGCACATCTGGACCGCCACCTCACCCGACGGCATCCACTGGAGACGCCACCCCGAGAGGGTCGTCCACGGCGGCGACCGCAACACGGCCAGCTACGATCCCGAGCGAAAGCGCTACCGCGTCATCACGCGCATCCCCGGCCGAGGCGAGCGGACCTGCGGCCTGTGGGAGAGCCCCGACGCCGTGCACTTCGAGCACCACGGCGAGATCCTCGCCGCCGACGAGCTCGACCCACCCAAGACCCAGCTCTACGGCATGATCGAGTTTCGATACCACGACCTGTACATCGGGTTCCTCGAGCCGTTCTTCATCCCGATCCGCAAGCTCAACACGCAACTCGCCGTCAGCCGCGACGGCCTGACCTGGCACCGTGCGTGCGACCGGCAGACGTTCCTCCACTGGGGGCCGCCCGGCTCGTGGGACAGTGCCTGGGTCACCCCCTCGCACAACCCGCCGATCCGCCGCGGCAATGAGCTGCTGATCTTCTACCAGGGACGCAAGACGCTGCACTGGGCCGAAAAGCCCTACGGCCACATCGGCGGCGTCGGCCTGGCGCTGCTCCGCGTCGACGGCTTCGCCTCCATCCAGGCCATGCACGAGGAGGGGACGGTCACGACCTGTCCGCTGCTGCTCGAGGGCAAGCGGCTCCACCTCAACGCCCGGGCGCGGCCCGGCTACGTCGCCGTCGAGGTGCTCGATGCGGACGGCAAGCCGGTCCCCGGCTTCGACCACAAGGCCTGCGAGCCGATGGCGGGCCTCGACGCGATCGACCACACGATCACGTGGACCGGCCGCGACGATCTCAGCCCCCTGGCCGGCAAGACCGTCCGGCTGCGGTTCCACCTGCGCGGGGCCAACCTCTACGCGTTCTGGCTCGCCGATTGAGTGCCTCGCAGGGGTCGTAACCTTCGCCCGAGCCGTAGGATTCGTTCCACGAAGTGAGCCTCCGGGCGGCTCCGGTCGTTGCGGTGCCGGCAGGCGGCACGAGGGGGCGTCCTGCCCCCCGCCTTAAACCCGCGCCGGGATTTTGTCCTTCCCCGCCCTGACACCCCTTGGATCGCAGCCTCCCGACCTGCTACACTGCACTGTTCCCTGCCGGGCAGGACCGCGGGGCATTCACCTTGAGAGTCGAGTTAACGTCACCTATGGCACGTCGAAAAAAGTCCCCACCCGAAACCGAGGACCTGACCTCCAACGAACCGGAGGCCTTCGCCAAGCTCGGCCTGTCCGGGCGAGCCCTCGCGGCCGTGCGACGCATCGGCTTCGAACAGCCCACCGAGATCCAGACCGAGTTCATCCCGGCCGCCCTGAAGGATCGCGACTGCGTCGGACGGGCGCGAACCGGAACCGGCAAGACCGCCGCCTTCCTGTTACCCATCTTCGAGCGCTTCTTCTCGGGCCAGTACGCCAAGGCCCTCATCCTCGCACCGACCCGCGAGCTGGCACGCCAGATCAGCGAAGAGAGCCGCAAGATGGCCGGCAAGAACCCGCCCCGCACCGTCACCGTCTACGGCGGCGCGCCCATCAAGCGGCAGATCGACCGGCTCAGCCGCGATCCTGAGATCGTCGTCGCCACGCCCGGTCGCGTCCTCGACCTGGCCAACCGCGAGGCCCTTGAGTTCCATCGCTTCAGCATCGTCGTCCTCGACGAGGTCGACCGCATGTTCGACATGGGCTTCCGCAAGGACATCCGCAAGATCCTCAAGGCTTGCACGAATCGCAAGCAGACCCTATTCCTGTCGGCCACCCTGCCCGACGACATCATGGGGCTGGCCGATCGTTTCCTCGACAACCCGACCCGCGTGGCCGCCCTCGATGAGGATCGCCCCAGCGTCGAGACGCTCGACCAGCGCTACTTCTCCGTCGCGGCCAACCGAAAGCAGTCGCTGCTGCTCAAGGTGCTGGAACGGGAGCAGCCGAGCCTCGCCCTGATCTTCACCCGGACCAAGCACGGGGCCGACCGGCTGGGCAAGGCCCTCCGCAACGGCAAGTTCGACGTGCGCCACATCCACGGCGATCTGCCCCAGGGCAAGCGCAACCGCATCATCACGCAGTTCCGCGAGGGCAAGATCCGCATCCTCGTCGCGACCGACCTGATGGGGCGCGGCATCGACGTGCCCGGCATCAGCCACGTCGTCAACTACGACATCCCCGAGAACCCCGAGGACTACCTCCACCGCGTCGGCCGCTCGGGTCGCATGAACGCGCCCGGCAAGGCCTTCACCTTCGTCACGCCCGAGCAAGGTGCCGAGATCACCGCCATCGAGATGCTGCTCAATCGCCTGCTCGATCAGGACAACATCGAGGGCTTCGACGCGGGCATCGGGAAGGAACCGACGTCGGTCTCGTCCAGCCGGATGGTGGGCAAGTCGACCTTCCGCGGGCGCCCCCGGCGGTAGCGACGGCTTGATGCCCCGGACGATGCGGCTCGATCGCCGCGGGTCGGAACCGTCTGGCGGCAGGCCCTCGCTGTTGCCGGGCACACCACGCTAAGCGGTTACAGCGATGAGAGGTCGATGGTCGGAATGGCCACGCCACGCTGGCCGTAGAGCTGCTCGCCGAGCATGTTCACGACGATCTCGATCTCGGCCAAGATGTCCTCGAACGAGCCGCCCTCGATGTGGCGGTCGGGCAGCGGATCGCGGAACAGCCCCACGTGTCCGTCGTAGTACGAGATGCTGCCCTGCTTGGTCTCGGGTATGAGGGCTTGAGACTGGGCCGTCCTGACCGCCCGACCCTTCGGCCCATGGTAGCGTCCCACCTCGTCGCCGATGATGGTGTGCACGCTGTCGGCGCACATCGGCATGCCGCTGATCTGGCCAATCAGGCCGCCCGGCTGGAGGGGCGGATTGAACTCCAAAGGTCCCGCGCCGACGTGTCTGTTGTACTGCTCGTCGATCATCATCCAGTAGGCCGAGGGGGCATAGGCCTGGCTCAGCTTGACGATCTTGCCGGCCTCGATGCCTTCGCCGTCGAACTTCTCGGGCAGCGGCTCGCCGGTGTAGTCGCTTCGATCACCGAGGATCCCCCAGCCGATCCGCCGGCCCAACCATGTCCGCGTGTAGTTGAACACACGCTGACCGCCGTTCGGCGCGGGCATCCGCTCGAACTCCGGACAGCGGTACAGCCGCTCGAATCGGGCGTAGTTCCACAAGGTGCCCTGCCGCATCAGTCTGACGACGTCCTCGTCGTCCGCGCCCGCCTGACCGTTGAAGGCCATCCACTGTTCGGGCTGATCGGGGTAGAGCCAGTCCTCGTCCATGAACCAGTCGTACTCCAGCCGGATGCCCGGACGATCCATCGGTCCAGTGGGCGTGGTATCGTCCCAGTCCGCCTGAGCCGTCGCCACGAACGGCGGGGTCTCATTGTAGTCGTCGGCGTAGATCAAGATGGCCTTGCTGAGCTGCATGATCCGCGAGGCGCAGAGCGTCGTTCGTGCCTGCTCGCGGGCCTAGCTCAACGACGGCAGCAGGATCGAGATCAGCAGGGCAATGATCGCAACGACCACCAGCAGCTCGATCAGCGTGAAGCCGCCGGGCTGCCTCCGATCGGACGGTCCGAGTCGGTCCATGGCTCTCCCTCTCGACAGCGATGTGCCGCGCCCCGTACCTGGCGAACCGGTGGCCGAGAAATCCGGGCCCATTCAAGGCGTTCGGCAGGTCCGGTGCAGACGTGATGCTTCCTCAGCCCCGAAGTTCGCAGCCGATTTGAGCGAAGGCGACAAACAAGGGGCCACTAAGATTCTACAGGGAAGGGTCCGCGGTCGCCAACCCTCTCATGAGTTGTTTCGGCTCGACACGGTATCGGGTTGAGTTATCGGTCCGACGAATAGCCGGTGTGCTCAGGCGACCTCCTCGAACGTCCCGTACTCGACGAACGCCCGGTCCGCGATGTCCTGCACCGACGGGTCCAACCCCAAGGCCTCGTCGCTGCCGTAGCGGCCCGCCACGAACCCGCCGCCATACGAGCCGAGCCGGTCGATCAGTAGCTTGGCCTCGGCGCGGATCTTCTCCGGGTCGCGCGTCTGGAGCGTCCGCTGGATGTCGACCGGACACCAGAAACCGACCTTGCCGCCGAAGTGCTCGCCCAGGCGGTCGATGCCCAACAGCGTCGGCTGATCGACCTGAAGACAGTCGATGCCCACCTCCACCAGGTCGCCCACGATGTCGTAGATGTACCCGCACGAATGCATGATCACGTGCATGCCCTGCTGGTGTGCGCGGTCGCAGAGGAGCTGGAAGTCGGGCTTGAACAGCTCCCGCCACAGGTCCGGCGAGACCATCAGCCGGTCCTGCGTGCCCCAGTCCTCGCAGAACATCACCCCGTCGGCCCCGACCCGCGCCCACTGATCGATCATCTCCCCGATCCGCTCGCGGATCATCGCGTGCAGCCGGGCGATCCGTTCCGGCTCGGCCAGCAGATCGCACAGGTAGTTGTCCAGCCGGCGGAGCTTGCGGGCCAGATTGAACACGAACCCGGGCAGGTTGCCCATGCGGTACGTGTCGGGCGTCTGCTCGAACAGACGCTGGGCCTCGTCGTAGCGGTCCGGCCGGGCCAGATCGGGAACGCGGTAGTCGTCCAGGTGATGCCAGTCCTCCAGCGCGCCGCGATGAACCTCGCCCTTGTCGAAGCTCGTCAGCGACCGCCACGTCACGCCCCATTCGTCCATCCACTGCCGGCCGACCTCGACCTCGAACGTCGGCGGCTTGAAGCCCGGATCGGGGGCCACGTCCCCGTGCACCGCATCGTAGGGGTGCGGCTCGGGCAACGTCATCGCGATCCGCGGCGGATGATCGAACTCCAGCGTGCCGATGAAGATCTCGCGTCCGGTCATAGAGGCATCCTCGTCGCAAACAGCTCGGGCATCTACCAGGCACCCCCCCCCCACCGAGCCGACGATTCCGGGGTCGCCGGACTTGGCGGTATAATCGAACCCGTGACCCGCGGCCACGGAGCGGCTCATCCTAACCCACCCACAGGAGGCCCGACAACATGGGCGTCGTCGATCTCGACCGGCTCGCACAGCACACCGAACTGCCCACGACCGCGCAGCACCTGCTCACCCGACCCGAGAAGATCCTGACCCAGGCCCTGACGATCCTCACCGACGGCGAGCGGATGCTCGAGACGACCTGCCACCTGGTCTATCACTGCACCGTCCGCGGACCCGCCAAGGGCGGCATCCGCATGTCCCCGACCGTTACCCTCGAAGAGACGTGCGCCCTGGCCGAGCTGATGACCTGGAAGACCGCCCTGGTCGGCATCCCCTTCGGCGGCGGTAAGAGTTCGGTCTCCTTGAACGCCGCCGAGCTCAAGCCCTACCAGAAGACGGCCATCATGAAGGAGTACGTCCACCTCCACGGCGCCGAGCTCCACGCCGGCAGCTACGTCCCCGCCCCGGACCTCGGCACCAACCCGCGCGACATGGCCATCATCTACGGCGAGACGCACAAGCTCGAATCCGTCACCGGCAAGCCACCGAGCGTCGGCGGACTGCCCGGCCGGCTCGAGGCCACCGGCTACGGCGTGTCGCTCGTGGCCCGACTGGCGGCCCAGGAGCTGATCGGTAAGTCGACCACGGGCCTCCGCGTCGCCGTCCAGGGCTTCGGCAACGTCGGGAGCTGGGTCTGCCGCTTCCTCCATGAGGCCGGGGCGAAGGTCGTCGCGGTCAGCGACGCCTCCGGCGGCGTCGCCCGTCCCGAGGGCCTGGCCGTTCCCGACCTCGCCCGACATGTCGACGAGACCAAAGGCGTCCGCGGCTTCGACGGCGAGCAGATCACCAACGCCGACCTGTTGGCCATGGACGTCGACGTCCTCATCCCGGCCGCCGTCGAGCACGTCCTCACCGAAGCCAACGCCGGCGACGTGCGAGCCGCCCTGATCGTCGAGGCCGCCAACGCCCCCACCACCACCGGCGCCGATGCCGCCCTCAACGACCGCGGCATTCCCGTCGTACCCGACATCCTCGCCAACAGCGGTGGCGTCGTGGCCAGCTATGTCGAATGGCGCAACGCCAAGTCCGGCAGCATCACCAACAAACAGGCGACCTACGACACCATCAGCGACCGCCTGGAGTGGGCCTTCCACAACGTCGCCGAACTGGCCGCCGACCAGGGCGAGCCCCTCCGGCTGGCTGCCCAGATCGTCGCCTGCAACGAGCTCGTCCAGGCCCTGCACGACCGGGCATGGATCTAAGCGCGCCAGGCATGCTCGCCATTGCCCGGGGTCAACCGATCAGTTGACCGACTGGCGACCGTGGGTACACTACGAACTGGACGGACGACAACGCCTCAGAACGGACGCAAAGCGAGACGACGATGCCCAACTACGCCATGCTCAGCGCAATAGGCCGTGACCGACCCGGAATCGCCGCCGGTGTCTCCGGCGTGCTCTTCGAGAAGGGCTGCAACATCGAGGACTCCACGATGGCCCGGCTCGGAGGCGACTTCGCCATCATGCTGATGCTTCGCCTGCCCGAGGGCGTTACCGTCCGACAGATCGAGCAGGACCTGGCCCCGCTTCGCGACGACCTCAAGCTGACCATCCAGCTCACCGACGTCCGCCCCGAAGAGGCCACCGAGCAGGCCGACCTGCCCAAGCACGTCGTCAGCGTCTACGGCGCCGACAAGAAGGGCATCGTCGCCAAGATCACCCGCCACCTGGCCGACCGAAGCGTGAACATCACCAACCTGACCACCCACGTGGTCCAGAACCCCCAACCGCTCTACATCATGCTCATCGAGATCGAGATCCCCCCGCTGGTCGATCCGGACGTGCTCGCCGAGGAGCTCACCGAGGTCGGTCGGCAGATCGACGTCCAGATCTCGATGAAGCCCCGCGATGCGATGGCCCCGTAGTCCTTGCAGGACCCGAGGCGACCTCCTCGTCCGCGCAAGAAAACACCCCCACTCGTGGGTCTGTCCGAGTCGGGGTGCAGGCAAAGCTCGCCGTTTGCTGATCGTTGCTATTGGGCAGTCGTTACCGACGTGGCCTTCAGACCCTTCGGGCCACGCTCAAAGTCGATTTCGACCGTCTGTCCCTCCGCCAGGGTTCGGTAGCCGTCCATGTGGATGACCGAGTGATGGACGAAGATGTCCTCTTGCATGTCATCCAGTTGGATGAAGCCGAACCCCTTCTGGTCATTGAACCACTTGACCTTCCCGATAGCCATTACAACATCCTCCCGACTTGGGGGCTTGGCATGGCCCCCGGATCCCGACGACGCAACCTGCCGGAGCACACGCCCAGAAAATCAAGGCAGGGCATTGCGTCCGATAACCAAAGTGTGCATTGAAAAGATGCGGTTTGTCAAAAAGAAAAACCGCTGAATCTACGCCCATGTGCTAGAGATCATGCTTGCTGTTGGCCTCCGCCCGCCTCTAGACGTGAACACGCTGGCGGGACACGAACTGATGGGCCAAACGCGTCGGCTCGGGGAGCCGGTACGTCGTGGTACAGCTTAACACCAAATCAACCGCTTCGTCCAGGACAATTCGGTGACCGACACTGACAAAAACGCAGCGAACCCCGGATCGCGTCCGAAGCATCGCCCCGATCGTCTCGTCGTCGTCTGTCAACGCCGATCGACCGCCCCGCTCGGGCCCCGGCTCGTCCGCCTGCCCGCAGAGACGGCTCTTGGCGCAACCCACGGTCGGCAGATCGACCAGCAGCCCCACGTGGCATGCCAGGCCCATCCGACGCGGATGAGCCAGCCCCTGCCCGTCGACCATCAGCGCGTCCGGGACGGTCCGTACCTTCCGCAACGCCGCCAACACCACGGGCGCCTCCCGAAACGAGAGGAGCCCCGGCACGTAGGGGAATGTCACTTCCCGCACCGCCAGCCGCTCCTCGACCACGCGCTGCCCGGGGCGGTCCCACACCACAATGCCCGCCACGCACCGCCGGCCGTCGCGCGAGAACGCCATGTCCGCCCCCGCCACCAGCCGCGGCGTGCTCGCGAGAGGCTCGTGCCTCACGCGCCCGGCCAGCTCACGCTGAATCTGGATCGCCCTGCTCGGTGTGACCTGCCAGCGATGGGGGGACCGGGGGAGCTTCATCTCGAGGAACCGAACAACGCACGCAGTCGGCGGATCGCCTCATCGGTCTGCTCGCTCGAGACGTCCAGGTGCGTCAACGCGCGGATCCGCCGCGGCGCGACGACCAGCATGCGAACGCCCACCGTGTCCATCTTGGCCACGACCTCCTCGGCCGTGCCGAGCGAGTCGTCCACGTCGAACAGCACGATGTTCGTCTCCACGTCCGCCGGGTCGAGCTCGAAGCCCGACAGCTCGGCCAGCGCCTCGGCCAGCCGCTTGGCGTTGGCATGATCGTCGGCCAACCGCTCGATGTTGTTCTCCAGGGCGTACAGCGCTCCGGCGGCGATGATGCCGGCCTGCCGCATCGCCCCGCCGAACATCTTCCGCGCGCGACGCGCCCGGGCGATCACGTCCTTCGGGCCCGCCATCGCCGAGCCCACCGGCGCACCCAGACCCTTGCTGAAGCAGGTCGCCACCGTGTCGAAGTGCTTGGCGTAGTCGATCGGCTCCTGCCCGCTGGCCACGCACGCGTTCCACAGCCGCGCCCCGTCCATGTGCAGGATCAGCGACAGCTCGTCGGCGGCCCGCCGGACGCTCTGAATCGTCTCCATCGGCCAGACCTTGCCGCAGCCGCGGTTCTGCGTGTTCTCGCAGATCACCATACGGCTGATCGGGTAGTGCTGGTCGGCCGGGCGGATCACCTCGCGGACCGCCTCGCCGTCGAAGACCCCCCGCTCGTGCTCGACGAAGCACACGCTGCACCCGCTCATCACGGCCCAAGCACCCGTCTCGTACCGATAGAAGTGGCTGGCCTCGGCGCCGATCAGCTCGTCGCCCGGCTGCGTCTGGGCCCGGATCGCGATCTGGTTGGCCTGGCTGCCCGACGTGACGAAGACGGCCGCCTCCTTGCCGAGCATCTCGGCGACCTTCTCCTCCAGGCGATTCACCGTCGGGTCCTCCCCGAAGATGTCGTCGCCGACCTCGGCCTCGGCCATGGCCCGCCGCATCTCCGGCGAGGGTTTCGTGAGCGTGTCGCTGCGAAAATCGATGACCTGCTGCGTGGGCATGACGGACAAGGCTCCTCTGCGTGGTCCGGACCGGCTCCCGCGCCCTCGGCGGAGTCATCCGCGCCGCGCGCGACCGGCAGACCACCATACGGCTTGATGAGGATGACGTCCATAGGGCGGGAAAGGCCGACCGGAGACTGACGTCCGCAGCAGCCGCCGGCTCATGCGCGGGGATGCACTACCCGTCCAACGAAGCCAGGAACCCTCGAACCGCCTGCCTGCCGCGCGGCGATGCCACCGTCATGTAGTCCACGAACCGGTCCAGCCGATCGAGCACCGCCCGGTCGATCTCGTGCTCCATCCGACAGGCGTTCGCCTCGGCCTCGGCCGGGTCGATCCCCAACACGTCCACCAGGAACGTCCGCAGGATGCGGTGCCGCCGCGACACGCGATCGGCCAGGTTCCGGCCCTCGTCGGTCAGCGTCACGATGTGATAGGGTTCGTAGTTGACCAGCTTCCGCTTGGCCAGACTCCGCAAAGCCGTCGTCACCGAGGGACGCGACACGCTCATCCGCGCGGCGATGTCGCCGGGGCGAGCGGCCCCGCTCTCGTCGCTCAAACGCAGGATGGCCTCGAGGTAATCCTCCTGCGACGGGCTCAGGTTGCGGGCTCTGCTCTTGGGCATCGATGCACGTTCCAGCGGTCGCCAAACGGCTCGGGATCGGCCACGCCGACCCGATTTTAGACGCGCCTAACTCTTGCCGCAAGTCGCGCGGAACCTGGATCGCCCCCGCCGGTCGGCGGGATTCGATGACGGCATACGGACCGCGGGCCGGCTCGACCCGCGCAAAGAATGAGCCTCTCGCCGATGGGACCCCCCGCGGCGAGAGGCTCTGCCTCCGGTCTATGTCGTCCGCGTGCCGATCGCTAGGCCAGCCCGGTCTGGCTCGACACACAGTGAAGTCGCCGGGGGTGGGACCCTAGACGAGATCGATCGGAAACAGGTCCCCAATCTTGCCGATCAGATCGTCGAGCTGGTCCTGAAGCTCGGCCGGAACGCACCCCTCATCCAGAGCGGGCAACGTGACCAATAGCCCCAGACCCAAGCACCATGACTTCATCCTACGAGATAGCTTCTTGAACATCTTTACAGCTCCGTACAGCCCGTCCATGACATCCACTTGTCCGCGGTGACTGGCCTGCCGGGAGAATACATAGCAAGCCCCGTGCCAGAACGCCCGGAAGGCCCCCGATCGCTATCCAACCCTTTTCAGGCGACAGTGCCCGCTAACCGGGACGCACCGCCGCGGGCACTATTGCCCACCTCGCCCCGAACGGGGGACCCGGTTCCCCACCTCGTTTCCCCCGCCCCTGAGGACCTCCGCCCGTGACGTACCGCCGAGCCTGCGGTATCCTCAACGGAGCGGCCGCGCCCCAAGACCGGTCAGGCTCTGCCGACTCCTCCGGGTGCCGCCCGACGGCTCACCGGCCCGAGGCCTTGCCATGTCCCGCGCATCGACAACAGCTCACGTCGTCGTCATCAGGGACGATCAGACCCTGGCGCGGCACCCGCTCGATCGATCGCCCATCCGTATCGGCCGCCACCCCGACAGCCACATCGTCCTCGACGACCCCGCCGTCGCCGAGACCCAGGCCCTGCTCGTCCAGACCGACGCCGGCTGGCGGATCCGAAGCGTCGACCCCGCCGCCCAACTCATCGTCAACAACGAGCCGACCGAGCTGCACGTCCCCACCGACGGCGACGAGATAGGCCTCGG
Organism: uncultured Planctomycetales bacterium; assembly: GCA_964622545.1. Lineage (GTDB taxonomy): Bacteria > Planctomycetota > Phycisphaerae > UBA1845 > JAFGLZ01 > JAFGLZ01. The sequence goes on from CAZUQM010000032.1 coordinate 32,120, forward strand.
CCCGTTCGTGCTTCGCTTCGAGCTGAGCGGCGAGACCACGGCCGACGCCGACTCGGCGCCGCCGCTGGACGACCGCACCCGCGTCCTTGCCGGCGGCAACTGGCTCGAGGTGCCCGACATTGAGCCCGAAGCCCCGCCGGTCGACGTCCCCGGCTACACGATCGACGTCGAGCTCGGCCGGGGCGGCATGGGCCGCGTCTATCGTGCCCTGCAACAGTCGACGCACCGGACCGTCGCCCTCAAGGTCATGCTCGAGGGACCCGGCAACAGCGACAAGGCCAAACGACGTTTCGAGCGCGAGGTCCGCATCGTCGCCTCCTTGCGACATCCCAACATCGCCCAGATCTACGACTCCGGCGTCCACCAGGGCCGCTACTGGTTCGCGATGGAATACGTCGACGGCCTGCCCATGGACGCCGGCTCGACCGCCACCCGGTTGACGCTCCGCGAGAAGCTCGAGCTGATGCGCAAGGTCTGCCACGCCGTCGGTCACGCCCACGATCGGGGCGTCATCCACCGCGACCTCAAGCCGAGCAACATCCTCGTCGGCGACGACGGCGAGCCGCACATCCTCGACTTCGGCCTGGCCAAGGCCCAAGAGTCCGATCCCGAACAGGGCATGATCATCTCCCTGTCCGGCGAGCTGATGGGCACGCCCGCCTACATGTCGCCCGAGCAGACCGAGAGCGACGCCAGCAGGATCGACGCCAGGACCGACGTCTACTCCCTCGGTGTGATCCTGTTCCAGCTCGTCACCGGCGAGTTCCCCTACAACGTCCGCGGCCGACTCGACGAGGTCATCCGTGAGATCGCCACCACCGATCCGACCAGGCCCACCACCATCCGCAAGGACGTCGACGCCGAGACCGAGGCCATCATCCTCAAGGCCATCGCCAAGCGCCCCGAGGATCGGTACGCCACCGCCGGAGAAATGGCCGAGGACCTCCGACGCCTCCTCGCCGGCGAGCCCATCTCCGCCCGTCTCGACACCCGCAGCTACGTCCTCGGTAAGACCGTCCGAAAGAACCGTCCTTGGTTGGTCGCGGCGGCCGTGCTCGTGGCGGCCGTTATGCTCACCGCCCTCGTCACGACGTTCCTCCTGACGCGCGACGGCGGCGGCGCCGTCCCGGCCAAGACCACAACACGGCCCGAACAAACGCCCGGTGAGACAGCCTCGCTGCCGCCGACCGAGACGGCTTCGCTGAAGCGCGAGGACACCGCCGAATCGCCGCCTCAACCTGCCCCGCCGGCCGTAAGCGACGACACGCAAGGCTCGGCGCAGCCTCCGGCCGCGACACAGGCCTCGGCCGCCACGCCCGAGCCCGACGCCCCGATTAGCGCGATCAAGAGAGAGCCTGCGTCCTCCGACGCCGCACCCGATACCGCCACGAACGAGAGAGCCTCCGCGTCGGAGGCGACCACGCAAACCGCCAAGGCCGACGCTGACGCAACCGGCCAAAGAGACGCCCCGGCCAGCGAGCCAACCGCCGCAACGCCGACGACCGCGCCCCGCCTCTCACCCGGCGACTGGCTCGACCGGCTCGAGGCACTGCTCGAAGAGGGCGACCTGCTCCGCGCCCGCATGGCCTTGGACCACCTCGGCCACGACCAGGCCGACGATCCGCGGGTCGCCCGGGCCCGCGACAGGCTCGACACGATCGCCGCCCCGCGCGCGACCGACCTGGGCGCCGCCGTGATGCATGACCGACCGACCCACGTCCTGCGATCCCCGCCGCCCACCACGGCCGACTGGCAGGCCGCCATGCAGCTCGCCGAACAGATGGTCGCGGCCGATCAGAGCGGATGGGTCATCCTGATCCGCGTGATGGTCGAGGATGACCGTCTGACCCGGCGAATCCACCTGTCCGGCCGGCACTTGGCCTTCCACGGCGGCCGCTCGCCGACGCCGCGCACCCAGTGCGATCACGGCGACCTCGTTTTCGTCGGCTCCGCCGAGTCCGACCGGGGCGTGCCGACGTTGAGCATCGCCGCCGACGGGCACGCCCGAGCGACGATCCTGCTGAAGCCCGTTGCCGGATCGGTTACCAAGCTCGGCGATGTGGTGCTCCGCAGGGCAGCGACGAACGACCCCGCGACCACGCGGTCCTCGAACGATAAGCGGCTCGACAACGCCGGCGACGAGGCCCGGTCCGCAGCGCCGCCGCCCGATCCGGACGCTGAGGCATCGACCGGGCCACGGCCCGAGAAGAACGGCGAGCCCGCCGAGACCGCCAAGACCGCCGCCGGAGACCCCGTCGAGCTCGTCGATGACTTCATCCGATGGTTCGAGTCGCAGTACACCGAACACATGCTCGTCGTCGACGGCAAGGACACCGACGTCAAGGAGAGCATCGACGCCATCGGTCTGGACAAGACCATCGACCGGTACGCGGCCATCCGCCGGGTCGTGCTCGATTACGCCCGCAGGCACCCGGACCGAAAGGAGTTCCCTGACAGCGACCTACGCAAGCTGGCCGCGAAGCAATACGAGCTTGTCGTGGCCAACGTCCGCGGTAGCGGCGAATGGATCAAGTACGAGGCCAAGGCCACGCGCGAGGGCATCATCGACTCGTACGCACAGGGCGCCAAGGCGTGGATCCCCTTCTACCAACGGCTCCTGGCCGCGGCCCGAGAGGGAGCCTACCGCGACGTCCGCGAGCTCATCCGCAAGACGCTGAGCCGCGACGAATACCAGGCCCTGATCGACGCGAACGACCGCGGGTCGGAGGTCTTCTACGCCGCCCTGAAGAAGGGCATCCCCTGGTACGCCGTCTGGAAACCGTGGGTCACCAGCGCGCTCGACAAGAGCCTGGCCAAGGACAAGGAGATCTGCCGGGCCACGGTGGAAAGGATCTACGGTCCAAACGACGGAGGATAGCGCCCGCGCCGCTGGGCTTGCCCCTTGCGGCCCGAACGTCGCGCAGCACGACGACCATGAACGACGAAGGAACTCGACACATGCGTGATGTCTCATGGCGTGTTGTTGGGATGACGATGATCGCGGGCCTGCTGCTTGCCGAGACGCGCGCCGAGGAGCCCATCACCGACCTGGCCAGGCTCGCCCCGGGCTGGCGGGGCGACGTCATCGCCAAGGTCGACCAGAGCTACGTCGGCTGGGACGTCGAGATCGGCGACGCCGACAACGACGCCAAGAACGAGATCCTCGTCACCGGCTGCCCCAACAGCCGGCTCTATCTCTTCGAGAAGGCCGGCCGGGCCTGGCGAACCGTCCTGCTGGCCAACGATCTGGCCCGGCGCGGCGATAAGCCCGGCATGGGCCTGGCCGTCAAGGTCATCGACGTCGACCGCGACGGCAAAAACGAGCTCGTCCTCGGCACGGGCCAGGAGACCGGCGAGCCCGCCTACCTGTACATTCTCCGCACCGACGCCCGGCGCCTCACCCACTCGGTCCACGCCAGGCCGCCGCTGAAGGGCAGCGCCTACACGCACAACCTGGCCTTCCACGATCTCGACCGCGACGGCGTGCTCGAGATCATCGCCGCCTACTGCGGCACCGGCGAGATCATCCGCTACGACGCCAACAAGGAGCTGACCAAGATCGACCGCCGCAAGATCTACCACAACAGCGGCTCCGGCGAGGACTCCTTCCTCGTCGACGTCGACAACGACGGTCGCGTCGAATACCTGACCTGCGACTGCTATCGCGACGACCAGGCCAAGGTGCTCGTCTTCGAGTTCGACGATCGCGGCGAGCTCGTTACGCCGCCGCGGATAACCATCGAGGGCTTCGACGGTGTGGCCTGCTTCAATGGCTCCATCGAGACCGGCGACGTGAACAACGACGGCAAGACCGAGCTGATCGTCGGCTGGAAGGCCAAACGCGACCGGCAGACCGGCACGATCCTCGGCTACCGCATCGACGACGAGGGCGCCGAGGTCGTCCACACCTTCGCTCGCGAGGACGCGGCGCTCGACCTGGGTTACTTCGAGAAGATGATGTGCGTGGCCGACTGCGACAACGACGGCAAGAACGACCTCATCGTCACAACCCGCGGCGAGCCTCGCTGGGGCGGCGGCGGGCTCGGCCACGTCTTCCAGTATCGCCTCGGTGCCGACGGCGAGGTTCGCCGCACGCTGATCGCGAACTTCCACGCCGGCAAGGCCGACGCATGCTGGCCGGCCGTCGGCGACGCCGACAACGACGGCAAGAACGAGATCGTCATCGCCACCGGCGTGGGCCACCGCGAGAAGCCGGGGCAGTCCCACGTCGTCCTGATCGAGTGCCCATGACGTCCGCTGAGCGGTCGGTCGGTCTCGCACCGGCCCGTTTACCCCCGCTTGACGACAAGGAACGTCACGTCGTCCTTGGGCTCGCGCGGCCGTGTGTGCTCGCGGACGCGGTGAAACGCCGTGGTGATGATCTGCTCGGCCGACGCGTCGCGCGTCGCCTGCAGACTCTCGATCAGCCGCTCCGTGTCGAACGGCTCACGCTGGGCGTCGATGGCCTCGACCGCCCCGTCGCTGGTGAGCAGACACACCGCCTCGGTGCCGACGTCGCGCTCGAGCACCCGTCCGTCCCACGTCGGCTCGAAGCCGAGGATCATCCCGACCCGATCCGGATACGCCTCCACCCGGCCCTCGGCATCGCACCACAGCGGCGCATGGTGTCCGGCGTTGGCGATCTCGACGTGCTCACCCGCCGCGCCGAACCGGCACACCACCATCGTCGCGAAGCAGCCCGTCTTGCTGTAGGCGGCCATCGACTCGTTCACGCGCTGAACGATCTCACCGAGGTCCTCGAAGTGGGTCACGGCGTGGCGAAACGTGTCCTGCAAGATGCCCGTCAAGAACGCCGCCGGCACCCCGTGTCCCGTGACGTCGGCGATGCTGACGACCAGGCGCCCTTGCTTGTCGATCAGCACGTCGAAGATGTCGCCGCTCATCTGCTCGGCCGGGTAGTTCCGAGCGGCCACCTCGCCCCACGTCGGCTGCGGCACGGGATGCGGCAGCAGCATCTCCTGAAGCTCGCGGGCGGCCTCGATCCGGCCACGCACCCGCGCCAACTCGCGAGCACGCGCATGCAGCTCGTCCATGCGGACCGCCGCCGCGGCCAGATCGACCGCGGCCACCACGAAGTCCAGGTCCTCGGCCTGGAACGGCGACCTGGCGACCTGACGTTCGGCGTACACCATCGCACGCGTCTTGTCGTCGACCACCACCGGCACGCACAGCACCGACCCGACGTTCGCCACCGCCAGGCTCTGAGCCTCGCGGAACCGGTCGTCCGAGGCGACCTGCTGGATGAGCATCGCTTGGCCCGACTCGACGACCCGCTGCACGACCGACTGGCTCACCTCGAGCGGTCGCTCCGGGCCGGCCGTCCGCGCCCGCGGGGCGAGACGGTAGAGCCCCGCCACATCGACCACACCCAAGATCACACAACGGTCCGCCGCCAGACTGTGATGAAGCGTCCTGAAGAACTGAGGCCAGAACGACCCGTCCTCGTCCCGCCGCACGACCAGCCGCGACAGGCCGTACAGATCCTCCAGCCGCTGCTCGGCCGGACGCAGCTCGACGCCGACATCGCGGATCAGCGTGGGCTGCGGCGTGACGGTCGTCAGATAGACCGATTGATCCTGGCTCGCGGCGTCGTCGCGTCCGCCGAGCACGTTCATCGAGAACGGCCGGACCTCCACGACGTCGCCGGGCTCGATCCGTGCCGACGCACGCTGCGCGCCGTTGACGAACACGCCGTTGGCGCTGCCCTCGTCGACGACGTGCCAGCCGTCGTCGCGCGGCTCGAACCGCGCATGCACGCGCGAGACCGCCTCGTGGGCCAGCACGATATCGCAGGTGTTGGATCGGCCCAGCGTGAGCGTGTCCGACGCGAGCTCCGCCGTGTCCACCACGCGCAAGTCGCGCCGGATGATGAGGCGATGTGTGGGCCGCTGACTTGTCGAGCTCATGGCGACAGCATACCCTCGCTCGCGCCGGGCCTCTAGACCACACTCGACGGACCCGAGACCGTTCGGTATCCGCCCGGCATGGTCCGAAGGGCCCCCGTCATGCGAAACCCCGCGAGGTGATGCCCATGAAGGCCTGCATCGTCGTCAGCCTGATAGCGACCTGGACGAACGGCGTCCTCTGCGGCCCCGTCCCCCCGAGCGAGCCCTACGGCGAGCCCCACCGCATGCGCGGCTCGCGCCTGGTCTTCTCCGATTGGACCTACGTCCGCGCCGGCGGCGTCGGATGGCGCGACCGCTCCGGCAAGCCCGTCTATGCCACGCACGATGTCAAGATCCCGCCCGGCGAGGCCACGTGGAGCCCCGAGCCGTTCAACGCCTGGGGCATCCGGATCCGAGCCTATCCGCCCGGCGAGATCCGCCGCATGGAGATCCCGCCCGAGCGCCCGTGGGAGAGCAAACCCATCACCCTCGAGTGCATCGTTGCCGACGGCGGCGTCTACAAGGCCTGGGGGAGCTGCGGGGCACCGTGCTATCTCGAATCCGACGACGGCCTGACGTGGCGACGCCCGAGGGTCGGGCTCGTCGAGCACGCCGGCAGCAAGGACAACAACCTGCTCCCACGCGGTCCGCAGCGCCAGGTCTTCATCGACCCGACACGGCCCGACGAGCGCTACAAGTGCGTCTACGAGGCCCACGTCTCACAGGCCGAGTTCGACGCCTATCGCAAGCGGCGCCCCAACGCCTGGAGCTCGCGCTCGCAACGCAACGCCGCCGACGAGCCCTTCTACGTCTGCCTCAAGGGCATGGTCTCCAAGGACGGCTTCGTCTGGCGCGAACTGCCCCACCCGCTGGTCATGGACCACACCGATACGCTCAACGTCGGTACCTACGATGCCCGACTCGGCAAAATCGTCATCTACGTCCGGACCTGGAACACCTTCCATCGCGCCGCCGGCGTCGAAGGCAAACGCTGGGATTCCTGGCTCAACCACGCTCGGCGCTGCATCGGCCGGATCGTCGGTGACGACTTCGCCAACCTCCCGCTGCCCGAGACGATCCTCGAGCCCGGCCCGTCCATGCCGCCCACGGCCGGGTTGTATACCAACTGCTTCACGTGGGTGCCCAAGGCCCCCGAATGCCTGCTCATGTTCCCGGCCGTGTACGACCTCAACACCGACGCCACCGACATCTGGCTCGCCTCGAGCTTCGACGGCGCGGTCTGGCACTGGGTGCCCGGAAACCCCCTGATGGAGACGGGCCCGGCCGGTCGGTGGGACGGCGGGTGCATCTTCTGCAATCCGCCGCTGATGGAGCTCGGCGACGGCAGCTTCGCCCTGCCTTACTTCGGCTCGAACGTGCCCCACAAATACCCTCGCGGCCTGATGAAGACCGGCTGGGGCTACGCCATCTGGCCGCACGGCCGCCTCGTCGCCGTCCAGGCAGAGCAGCGCGGCCGATTCGCGACCGTCGCCCTGATCCCGACCGGCAACAAGCTCTTCATCAACGCCCGAACCCGCCGGACCGGCCACATCCGCGTGGCCGCCCGAAAGGGACGCCACGTCGGCCCCGTCCTGCCGAACCGCTCCCTTGAGGCCTGTATCCCCATCGTCGGGGATCATCCCCGCAAGCAGGTCCGGTGGGACCAGGCCGACGATCTGCCGCTGCGCCCGGGCGAGCCGGTCATGCTCGAATTCGAGATGGCCCAGGCCGAGCTGTTCGCCGTCGAGTTCGAGTGATGCCCTCGGCCCTCCTGTCTTCTCGCTGCTGTTGTTCGGTGGGAGCCGTCCGGCGACGGCGATACCCTGTGCAAGGGGAGATCGCGGCTCAATCCATCCCGAGCTGGCGCCGAATAAGCTCGAACGCCTCCTCACGCGTGCCCGCCATCCCCATCAGCCGCACCAGCCGCGTCGACTTGATCAGCTCACGGATGCCGGGCCTGGCGTTGCAGATGACCATCGGCCGGGACGTGCCCAGCAGCTTGCGCCGCCACTCGATCAGCTTGCCGAGAAAGAACGACGTCAGGAACCGCACGCCCTTCAGGTCGATGAGGCACGCCACGCAGCCCAGGTCGACCAGCCCCGCGATCGCACTGCCCAGCCGGTCGTACGGCTCGCGCGTCTCGCCGTCCTCGCTGTACGGCGCCATCAGGCCGGCCAGGCGAAGCACGATCACCCGATCGACCACGTCGATCTGAAGCTCCCGCGGGTTGGTGGCGCGGATGCCCTCCAGGATCGTCGTGAACCGCCGCACCTGCTCGTAGCAGGCGCTCGCCTCGGCATGATCGGGATGCGTATCGAGGAGCTGACGGAACTGGAACGCCGCTTCCCCGGGACGGCCCTGCTCCATCCGGGCCTTGCCCAGCAGAAGCCGCGCCTCCACCGACTGCGGATCCACCTGAAGCGCTCGCTGCGCGGACGTGGCCGCAAGCTCGAAACTGTCCTGGTCGAAGAAGTGCGCCGCGATGCGCAACAGCACCTCGGGATCGTCCGGGGAGGCCTCGAGCTCGGCCCGCAGCTCAGAAAGTCGATCGTCGGTCGGCATCGCGTCGTGAGCGGGTCGGCGCCCGCGTTCGTACCTCCACCTCAGTATCGCCCCGCCCGAGACGCCTGGCAAGACCGCCCCGTCCGCCGAGACCCCATCCGGCTGGAAAAGAAACGGGGGAGTGGGTCGGTCTCTCACTCTAAGGGGTTCGTCGGTCCTGCGTCGCGCATCGGTGTACAGCCGAGGCCGTCCGAAGGCGGTCGTCTGATGTCTCCCTCAAACGGTGGTAGGCAGGCGCACCCCTCTCACCCTTCCATGGTCAAGGGCGGCATCTATGCTGTCGACCTGCAGCACAGGGGCGCCGGCTCACCGCGTCCACCCCTGAAGGAGGGTCAGGTAGCCTTGGGCTCGCTCGCGAGCTTGGTCTTCAGTAAAGAGCGGACACGGGTTGCAGTCGCGGTAAATCGTGATGACATACTCGTTGTCGACGTAGACGTCAACGTGCCAACCGCTTAGGACGGGGTACTGGTTCGGCGCGATGGCACATCGGATGTTGTTCAGGGTCCACTCGTTCCCTTGCTCATAAGTGACGTCTGGGCGGGTAAGGGACTCCGTATTCGGATCTGTGGGTTCGTTGATCACGTTGTCCCAGGACCGCCCGATGAGAATCCAGGCGTTGCCCATAACGATGCACCACTCGAAGGGAGCGAACGAGAACGTATCCAGGACACCGTCTCGGTAGACCGACAGCCCCGTGCCGAAAAGGCCGCCGTTCTCCGGAGTGACATAATCGAACCGAGCTTCCAGATTGCCCTCCTGGAGGCGAATGAGCGTCGTGACACCTCGGCCGTCAGGCGTGATCTGATTGCGGTCGCAACACGCTGTCGGCGGACAGAGACAAGGTCAGACCAGTTCGGGCACGATGTCGCAGCCGCCCAGAGCCATCATGCCACCCATCCCAAGGAGCGTCACCAACGATACGCTCAGCTAACTCGATCGAAACGGATTGCTCATTGCACGGCCCTCCAAGAGTTCCCCCATGAATCCGACCGATGGCGCCATAGGCACGCCCTCATTGCCGGAAGTTACGGAAGAGGCGTTTCAAGTCAAGCACAAACGTATTGCAGAGACTCCTGGCGTAACGGAAACTGCCCAGTGGTCTGCCTGTGCAAGAATTCGTTCTGGCGCCTCCCTCTGCTGGTATACTTCAAGAGCTTCACCCCTCGTAGCTCTTCCTCCTGCATTCTGTCTCCTCGCTCCTGTCTCCCGCTTCTCATCTCAGGTATCCTGACCGCTAGCCCTGATCAGGTGTTGCCCTTGATGACCACGACAGCCGACACAACCCATTCCGACGATCGCCAGGCCTTCGAGGCCTACGTCAACGACGCCCCCGAGGCCACCTTCTACCACACCGCCGCGTGGCGCGACGCCGTCCACGAATGCTTCGGCCATGAGCCCTACGACCTGGTCGCCCGACGCGACGGACGTATCGTCGGCGCCCTGCCGCTGACCCTCGTGCGGAGCTGGATCGCCGGCCGGCTCCTCGTCAGCGTGCCCTATGCCGTCTACGGCGGCGCGCTGGTCGACGACGACGAGGCCGCCGCCGCCCTGCTCGAGCGGCTCAAAGACCTCGCCGGCCGGCTGGACGTGCGATGCGTCGACCTGCGAAGCGACCGAGCCACGCTGCCCGAACTGCCGACGGTCGATCGCTACGTCACGTTCCGCAAGCGCCTGCCCGACCGCGTCGAGGACGTCCTGCCCTCGCTGCCCCGCAAGGCGCGAGCCGCTGCGCGCAACGGCCGGAACAAGCACAAGCTCGAGGTCGACTTCGGCGACCACCTCTTGCCGACGGTCTGGCACCTTTACGCCCGGAGCATGCGCCGGCTCGGCTCGCCCAACTACCCGAGGCGGTTCTTCGACGCCCTGCTCGCCCGCACGCCCGGCAAGCATCTCGTCTCACTGGTGACACACCAGGGCGAACCCGCCGCCGGGCTCGTCACGTTTCTCTTTCGCGATACCGTCCTGCCCTACTTCTCAGGATGCGACGAGACCCGCGACCGGTTCGGCATCAACAACGTGCTCTATCTATCGCTGATGGAATGGGCCGTCGAGAACCGCTACCCGGTGTTCGACTTCGGCCGAAGCCGCGAGGCCAACCGAGGCGCTTACGACTTCAAGCGCCATCAGGGCTTCGAGCCCCGGCCGCTCGAGTACCAGATCTACGTCCCGCCCGGAAAGGACACGCCCAACCTGACCCCCGGCTCGGGCAAGTTTGCCCTGGCCCAGCGCCTCTACCGTAAGCTACCATTGTGGGCGACCAAGCGACTCGGCGGCTGGCTCGCCCGCGCCATCCCCGGCTAACGTCCACGACCGACACGGGCCGAGCCTCGGCGTGCGACCGGGTGGCCCACCGCTTCGTGCGTCCTGTCTTCGACCCTGAGGCTCAGACCCGAAGGGAGCTTCGTCGAAGGAGCGGCCGGGGACACGACCTCACAGCCCCGACCGGGTGAGCTGCACGGCGAACGCCGCGAGCGCCAGGCCCCGCCGAGCTCACAGTCCTCGGAAACGCCCCGGACCTGTCCGGGTGGTAGGCATGATGACATGAACATCCTGATGATCGCCCACCGCCTGCCCTACCCGCCCAACAAGGGCGAGAAGATCCGCAGCTACCACGAGCTAGCCCACCTCGCCCGGCGACACGACGTCTGGTGTGCCTGCCTGATCGAGTCCCCGGCCGACCTGCAACATGTCGATCCCATGCGCAGGCTCTGTCGCGACCTCGCGGCCGTCCCGGTGGGCCGAATCGGCGCCGCCCTCCGCGCCGCCACCGCCCTGCTCACCGGCAAGAGTCTCAGCGAGGCCTACTTCGCCGAACCGCAACTCAAGGCCGCTCTGCAACGCTGGAACCGCCAGGTTCGCTTCGATGCCGTCCTCGGCTTCTCATCGAACGTCGCCGGCATGGGCCTGCTCGTTGACGCCCCGAGGCGCGTCGCCGATGTCTGCGACGCCGACAGCGTCAAATGGACCGCCCTGTCCGGCAAGGTCCGCTGGCCCAGGTCGGCCGTGTACGCGCTCGAAGGCCGCCGACTCGCCCGAACCGAATGGCAGCTCGCGCACGACTATGATGCCGTTACGGTGATCTCTCAGCGAGAGGTCGCGGCCCTGGAGCGAAACTGGTCGGGGCGCGGTTGGCCCGTGGACGACATCGCCGACCGCCTCGTCGTGATACCCAACGGCGTCGACGTCCCGCCCGACCCTCCGCCGGATGCTCCGCCCGAGGCGAAGACCGTCGGCTTCACAGGCACGATGAGCTACCTGCCCAACATCGAGGCCGTCTGCTGGTTCGCCAAAGAGGTCTGGCCCCTGGTCCGAGACGAACACCCCGAGGCCGAATTCCTGATCGTCGGGCGCGACCCGTCCCCGACCGTCAAGGCCCTCCACGGCCGCGACGGCATCCGCGTGACCGGCGAGGTCCCCGACGTGACCGCGTATCTTCGTCGATTCACCGTGGCCGTCGCGCCGATGCGAACCGTCCACGGCGTGCAGAACAAGACGCTCGAGGCCCTGGCCGCGGGCGTGCCGGTGGTCGCGACACCGGCAGTCGCCGAGAGTATCGATGCCGAACCCGGCCGACACCTACTCGCCGCGGCCGAGGCGCTGCAGCTGGGCCGAGCGATATGTGAACTCATTAACAATAAGGGCCGGTGGCGAGACGTTGCCCTCGCCGGCCGCGAGTTCGTCATCGAGCGCTATGGCTGGGCACAGCACCTGTCGAACCTAGAGGCCCTGCTCGCCGGGCCAGAAGAGGTCACGGTGCATAACGTGAATACGGGGATACGATCAACAAAAAGCAAGTAATACGGCCCTCCCGGCGATTGCCGCGGATGATCGGAAGGCCTGGTGATGACGCACGGCGACGGGATGAGAATCGGAGAGCATGTGGTCGAAGCCCGCAGGCGGCAGGGTCTGACGCAGACCAAGCTCGCCGTCCTCGCGGGCATCAACCAGGGATACCTGAGCCAGATCGAGCGCGGCAAGCAGACGCCCAGCATGCAGACGGTCAACGCGATCGCCGTGGCCCTTGGCGTGCCGCCGGCCGTGCTTCTGGGTGAGGGCGACGTCCATGACGCACCGCAGCCGCTGGATACGATCGAGTTGCCGGTCTTCGGCTCGATCCCGGGCGGGCCGCCATCGGAGTCGCAGGAGCAGCTCGAGATGTTTCCGGTGCTCCGTCACCTGTGGGGTCCGGACCGCTACTGCCTCAAGCTCGAGTTCGATAGCATGGAGCCGACCCTCAAGCCGGGCGACATCATCCTCGTTCACTACCGCCCGGACGTGAACCCGCTGCACGTTCAGGGGCGAATCTGTGCCTGCCTGGTCGACGGTGCGCCCACACTGAAGCGAGTCAGCGTAGAGCGGCGAGGGGAGGACCGCATTGTGATCCTACGCGGCGACAACCCGGACACACCGCCCAGCGTCGTGGATCCAAGCGAACAAACCTTCACGATCCAGGGCGTGGCCGTCTCACTCGTCAGTCGGAATCTCTAGCGGTGATCTCGGAATGGCTTGAGGCACGAGGGCCCGACCACACTGGTTCCCAAAGGACCCGATCAGGAGGGTGACACGCCACTCAGAGCAGCGACCGTCAGGGAGCTGTGTTCCTGGGACCCTTGAACAGCAACGCTCCTTGACAGTCGCCTCTCCGACGGTAACCGGGAAACCGGCGAGCCGACAGGTTCAATTGTGTTGGACTACGAGTCGCCGCGCGAAAACGATGGGGCCTCTCGAGGATGGGTTCGGCGGGAAGTCGCCTTCCCGGGGCAACTCTGTTCCACGTGAAACAGGCCGAATCAGAGCTCGTCGAGATCGATGCCGAGCTGCGTCGCGACGCGGGAGAAGTCGTCGACGCTGTAGTAGGTGATCACGATCCTGCCGGTGTTCCGCTTGCGACCTTCCTGGATCGTCACGCGCGTCCCCAGGGACTGGCTGAAGCGTTCCTCGAGATCCTGTACCAGTGGGCGCTTGCCGGGCGAGGGGGCCTCCGGCGGCGTGGCGGTCGCTGAGCCGTTGCCATCGCGGGCCTTGCGGACGAGCACCTCCAGCTTCCGCACGCTGTGACCGTGATGAAGGACCTCGGCGGCGAGACGGGTCATCTCGTCGGCCGACGGAAGACCTAGCAGGGCCCGGGCATGGCCCATGCTGAGCTCGCCGCGACGGAGCAGTGCCTGGACGTCGTCGGGCAGCTCGAGCAGGCGGATGTAGTTCGTCACCGTTGCGCGGTTCTCACCGAGGGCCTCAGCCAGGGACTCGGACGTCTCGCCGAATTGCTCGCAAGCCTGTTTGTACGCGGCAGCCCGATCGAGAGGATTGAGGTCGGCACGTTGGATGTTCTCGATGAGGGCGAACTCGAGCATCTGCTGGTCGGTGGCCTCACGAACGACCGCCGGTAGGGTGGCGAGACCAGCGATCTGGGCGGCCCGCCAACGGCGCTCGCCGGCGATCAGCTCATAGCCTGACTGTGCAGGCCGTACGACGACGGGCTGGATGACGCCGGACTGTCGGATGGAGTTGGCCAGGTCTGTCAGGGCCTCCTCGTCGAATTCCGTCCGAGGTTGTTGTGGGTTGGGGCGGATGGCCTCGAGGCTGATGTCGCGAGCGGAGGGGGCGGGCGCGATGGCCGCCTGGACAGCCGACTCGGGTTCGGCCACTTCCCCCATGAGCGATGCGAGTCCGCGACCTAGTCGGCGAGTTTGCTTGGCCATGTGAGCCTCCTTGCAGGAAGGGAGTTCTCCGTCCGTGAGCGAGCGCGTCGTCTCGGGTGGGATGAGGGCTTGCCCGGCAGAGCGAGGCTCCCACCGAGCCACGATCGCCGGCTGCGACGGCGACTCACCGGGAGGTTCGCCCGCCTGGGCATCTCCCAGTTCTCCCTTCGCACGGCGCGAGACAAGGCACTGGGCGGATTATACCGCAAGCGGCTCGGGCGGCAAGCGCGATCAAGCACCCTTGTTCCACGTGGAACAAATCCGCCATCGAGAGTCTGATTGCAGCGTCGGCCATAGTGAGCTATCATCCTTGCGACCCGTGCGAGTAGCCGCCACCTTCGTCTTTGCCGGCTCGGCTCGGGGGCGAGGCTCCCGCCGAGCCGAGGGCAGTTCATGGGATCGGACCCAGCAAGCGCTTCGGCCTCCGGGCGGACCGAGGGACTCCGTTGTGTTGGACTTCTAAGGGAATGCGATATGTTCTCAGCAGTATCCGCGGCGCTCGTCCCACTGCTCAGCCTCCCGTCCACCGGTGCCGAACCACCCGAGACCACGGTGAAGGCCGGGCGGCTCGCGGCAACCATCCGTCACGCCGATGCAGCCTGGCAACGGCTGGAGCTCATGCCCGATGGCAGCAACCTGCTTCGACTTCCCGCTCAGGACCCGGTCGCGACGCTGGACACGTCTGCCGGGCAAGTGCGGTCGGATCAGCCCACGATAAGCACGAAGACCGAGCTCCGCACGACAGAAAAGGGGCGTCAGCTCACCGTCATCCAAGCCCGCAAGGATTGGCTCTTACGCTATACGCTCCATTGCTCCGCCTCAACCACCTCTATAGCGTGTCAAGCCTCCTGGAAGCGTACGGGCCCAGAACCATCACTGGTCCAGGGCGCGACGCTGACGATTCCGGGTCTGGCGATCGACGGCGATCCGGCGACGTTTTGCGTCCTGCCGGCGCTCTGGCCGGCCGAACACCAACGCTTCGCGGACAACCGCCCCGGCCACGTCGTCCAAGAGCGGAGTTGGCTGACCGGGCACGCCTCGCAGGCGGTCGTGTATGCGCCGGCATCGAAGATCGGCGTCTTCGCGGGGCACGAGCTGCTGCTCGACGGGACGCGAATGATCGCCACGCAGCGCGACGGCGCGGTCGATCTGACGCTGACCTTCAACGTGCGGGGCCGGATCAAGCCGGGCGAGACGTGGGACATCGGCCGGCTCCATCTACGCGTCGCTCGCGGCGACGAGGCCGCCATCCGGCGGCACTTCGGCGCGTTCACCGATTCACTCGGCAACGGACCCGTGGCCGAGTCGCCCGACTGGCTCGATCGATGTGCGGTATACTCGGGCTACCCGCGAGGCCCGATCGGCGTCGGCTTCAACGGCGGCGGCGATCTGCGAACCTTCGCCGAGCACCTCTCCCACGTGGCCGACCTGGGCCTGACGACGGTGTGGCTCAACCCGATCTACACGAGCCCGCCGGGCATCTACGGCATCAAGGACCACAAGGCCATCGCCAAGGAGCTCGGCACCGAGGCCGACTTGCGCCGCTTCGTCGACCGCGCCCACGAGCTCGACCTCCGTGTCTGGCTCGACCTGGTCAGCCACGGGCCCGCGAAAGGCACGCCCATGGCCAAGAGCACGCCGTCCGAGGCCTGGGCTCGCGACCGCAAGGGCGAGCTCCACATGAGCTGGGGCAAGAACCTGACGGGCGACTACACGCACCCGGCGTGGCAGGGCGTGATGTCGGACGTGGCGGCCTATTGGGTCAAGCAGTTCGACGTGGACGGCTACCGCCACGACTGCGGCCACGGCAGCAGCGGGCAGAACTGGTCGCCGGAGGCGCCCTATCGACCGAGCGCGGCCGGTCCGTTCGGCGGCGTCGAGCTGACGCGCGTCGTGCGAGATCGGATCCGGCGGATCAAGCCCGACGCGGCGATCCTCTCGGAGACGGGCGGGCCGGTCTTCTTCCGCTCGGCCGATCTGCTGTACGACTACCCGTTCTACCTCGGCTGCCGCGAGCTGACCTACGGCATGGGGCTCGAGGCGTGGATCACCGCGATGCGGCGGTGGCTCCAGTGGTCGCAGCAGACGTATCCGAGCGGCGCGCTCGGCGGGCTGCTCCGCTTCCTTGAGAACCACGACACGGTGCGGTCGACGAACCTTTTTGGCCTCGGTCCGGCCCAGGCCCTGACCGCGCTGGCGATCTTCGCCCAAGGCACGCCGATGCTTTACCAGGAACAAGCCATCGGTGCATCACGAGCGATCCGCCGATGGCTGCGGCTGCGGCGGCGTTTGCCGGAGCTGCATCTCGGACGGGCGGACTACCAGGCGGTCCGCTCATCGCATCCGCACGTGTTGCCGCTGCTTCGCATGACGCATGAGGCGGCGGCGGTCGTCGCGATCAACCTGTCGGGCCACAACGTGCGGACGCGGCTCGCGTGGCCGGCCGAGCTCGCCGCCCGCTGGCCGGTGTGCCGGGACGCCGTGACGGGCGAGCTGATCGAGGTCCGAAACGCCACATGCGAGGCGACGCTACCGGCGTATCGGCCGGTCGTGCTCGCGTTGCGAAAGCAGGGGGGCTCGTTCGCGGCGCTGGAGCCGGAGCGGCTGCGATTGGCCGCCCTGCCCGAGGGCGCCCCGCCGAAGGTCGAACAGCAGGTGCGGGACGATGAGCATGGCGGCCGGACGTACCGGCTCGCCCTGCCGCCGCTGGCCTCGTGGTTCGTCGAGACCGGTGAGGGCGTCGCCGCGGACGTCTTCCGCAAGCGGTATCGCCCCGGTGAGTTCCCCACACTCGATGCGTGTTGGCAGCCGCTGCGGCACGGCTTGTGGGACGCGTGCGCGACCGCCCGCCTCGGCTTCCGCACGGAGGAGGGGCGCGAGATCCTGGTCAGCGCCATTGACGTCGGCCAGCTGCGCGACGCCCGCATCGTCGATGCCGAACATGACGGCCGTGGCGTCGAGCTCATCCTGAGCACACGCGACCGCGGCGACCGGCCGTACGCCCTCGAGCACCGCGCTGGGGAGACGACGCCGCGGGCGCTGCCGACCGTCGACCGCGACGTGCCGGGGCTGTCGATCGATCCCTTCTACGTGGTGATGGCCAACGATCACTATCGGCTCAAGCTCGCGCGGCGGCATGGCGGGGCGATCGCGGCCCTGGCGATCGGCGGCAAGCCGCTGCCCACGCCCGGCCTGGCCGAGGTGACGTCCGAGGTCTACACCGATTGGGGCATCTACCGGAAGGGTCGGCGGTTCGGGACGCGCGAGGTGCCGCGGCCCCGGCTGTCGGTCGATCACGACGGTGGCCGGCGGACGGTGACGTTTCGCGGCGCGCTGAGGGGCCCGTCGTGGAACGGCGTGCAGCGGGGTTGGCCGCGCAATCCGATTATGCGGTATCGGTTGGCCTACGCGGCGGATGCCTCCGACCGACTGCGCCTGACGCTCGGCGCGACGTGCGAGAAAGACCGCCCCGGCACGTCGGCGTTTCTGGCGCTGCGGTGGGAGCTGCACGGCGTGACGGGCTGGACGCTGGCATGCGGCGACGAGGGCGAGCTTCCCGAGGCGGGTCAGCGCGGCGCGCCTGGGCAGGGACACCTTGCGGACGAGCGCCACGCGCCGGACGAGCGGCACTTGGCGAGCAAGCGTCACGCAGCGGGTGAGCGACCGGGGCAGCGTGTGTTTCAGTCGGCCGTGGTCGAGCGGCTGAGGCGGGACTGGCGCCTGACGATCCACACGCAGGCCGGCGACATCGAGGTCAGCCACCCCGCGGACGGGGACGGCCTGCCGGCGAACACGTTCCTGCTGGACCACCGCGACGGCCGGATGAACCTGTTCGTCGCGCTGCTCAGCGGCGGCAACGTGGACCTCAAGGCGGGTGTGGAGGTGGTCGGCGAGGTTGCATTCCGATTCAAGGGACGATAAAGGCGTCAGGAACCTTTTGTGAGAAGAGCGCTGCGAGCCGTTCCGGGAAAGGCTTCCTGACACGAATGGCACTGCCGTCGGCAAAGCCTTCCCAGCGACAACTCATAATATGGTTGCGGCCTCGGAAGGTGTGCCACATGATCATGACACGGTATTTTTCGACAGGTAAAGCTGCCATAACTCCAAGACCCGGAGTGATGTGCATAGTACTTGCGCTGTGCTCCGCCCTTCTCTGCGGACACTTGTCATGTTCGGAACGTCCCGGCGATGCGGCAGCCATCACCAAGACAGCCGAGGGCTGTGCGTCGCTGCGAGACCCCTTTGAGACCAATGCAATTGCACCGAATCTGGCGTTGCGTGCGGCGGCGGCCTATATTCGTGAACTCGGCGAGCTTGATTCATTCCGAGCGCATATCGACATCGCGGCCCAATATCAAGCAGCAAGAAAGCTCCTGAAGTCCCAAGGCCCTCCGGAAACGAAAGCCCCCCTTATCCTCCGTGGCGTCCACTGGAAGAAGGAGGAAGATGGAGAACAGCGCGTCTATGTTGAGGCATTGAGTATGAACCGAGAGCTGTATCGGGTCCTGTTCTGGTTCATGATGGGTCCTCGCAAATACGTTGTGTGTTTCGAAGACCGTCTTGAGGAGAAGGCATCAAGCTACGTGCACAGCAGAGGATTTCTCATGAAGCGCCTAGCTGACAATGACATGGACAGGATGGCGCAAGAGGATGAGTTTGGAGTTCACTGGGTGAAGTGCCAAGAGAAGTCCGAGCGGACCCTGGAATGGGACGAGATACCATGGCCGCAGGATGAGAAGACCGAAGTATACGTGTCCGTTGAGGACCGAAACGGGATGATGAGCGGTTGCACACGAGTGTACAAAGTGCCTCCTCCGCACCTATCGCCGACGGCCAGAGAACGTGAATGAGCGTGAGTGTGGTTGTGACAAAGGTGTCAGGTGGAAAAAGGTTCCTGACACTTTCGCTCATTTCCACTAACCACACTCGCGTTCGTCTGCTACGCTTGATGGCGTTGTCGGCTGCGTAACCCTCACGGCGGCACATGGGAAGGGAGCGTGGGATGCACGTGCGAGTCTATCTCCTGATCGCCTCGGTCGCCGTCGCGACCGCACCGGCCATGTCCGTTCCGATCGATTACACCTTTGACGCAACGGGCGGCTCGGTCGAGCTCGTCGTGCCGATACTCGGTTCCTGGACGAGTGGCCTGGACGGCAGCTTCGCCATCACCCTCGACGACGAAGACGGCCAGATCGGCCCGCCGGACACCGCGCTCCTGCTCGACGCGGACCTCTTCAACACCGATGACATGGTCCAAGTGGCCTATCCCGACACGACCTTCGCCATCGAAGCTGGCGATGCGCGGTTTCTCGATGTCACGCAGGCCGCACCCGGTGTCCTCGGCGCGGGCGGTGAGGTCACCGTCGAGGCCAGCCTCTACGCCGACGTGACCATGGTCGTAAGCGGCGGACTCAACACGACCGTCGAGCCCCAGTCGTGGGCCGACCAGCCAGCGGATGTCTCGATGAGTCTTCTCACTTCGGGCCCCGAGGACGAGGTCCTCACGGCCGAGCTCGACGGTGCCTTCACCTGGACCATCCTCATGGGCACGCAGGGCGGCGGGCTCATCCCCGTTCCGCTCGAGGTCACCATTCACGTTGAGGGGACGGCGCACGTCGTTCCCGACCCCACTTTCCTCGGACCGATCGCGTTGGGCCTAGGCGGCGGCGGGGCCTAGCTGCGCCGCCGCCGCGACCGGTTGGGCTAGCCGGCCGCCAGGCACGCGACGCCCCCGCTTCCTCGACAAGGGGAGCTACGTCTCCTCGTCCGACCCGTTCAGCTCGCCGGCCTTGGAGAGCTGCCATCGGGCCACGGGCGGTCCGGTGATCTCGAAGAGGACGGTCGTGGCGATCACCAGGGGTAGCACGCTTTCGCCGTGTTGGGGCATCTCCTCTTGGGCCAGCAGGGCGAAGCCGAGCGCGACACCGGCCTGGGGGAGGATGCAGAAGCCGATACGCTGTCGGACGGCCTTCGGCGCCCCCGACAGCCAACCGCCGACGTAGCCGCCGGAGACGAGGCCGACGGCGCGGCCCACGACGTAGGCGGCCCCGACCAGGCCCATCGCGCCCAGGGCGCCGAGGTCGAACCGAAACCCGGCCAAGATGAAGAACACCGCGAGGAACGGCTCGCTGACGCCCTCGATGGCGTGGAAGGGACGGGCGTCGTCGCCCGCCCGCCAGGCCAGGACGCTGCCGACGGTCATCGAGGTCAAGAGATACGAGACCTCCAAGGCCGTCGCGATACCCGCGGCGAGGAAGACAAAGCCGGCGGCTTCGATCAAGGTCGGCTCGCCGCTGCGGACGCGCTTGGCGATCCAGGCCATAGGCAGCCCTATCGCCGCGCCGAGCAGGACCGCGCCGCCGACCTCCCACACCCCGCGAAGCAACTGCATCGTATCGGCGCCGGCGCCGGCAACGGCCTGGGCGATGACGAACAGAACGCTGAACAAGACCACCCCGGCCGCGTCATCAATGGCGACGACGCCCAGAAGCGTGTCCGTGAGCGGGCCTTTGGCCTGGCCCTCGCGGACGGTTTCGAAGATGGCCGCCGGGGCCGAAGCCGGTGCGATGCCGGCCAACAGCAGCGCCAGCGGCAAGGGGGCTCCGGCGAGCAAGGAGGCGCCGAACACGATGAGAGAGGCCATGACGACCTCGCCCGTCATGACCACGAAGACGGCCTTGCCGTGCTTGCGGAGGCCTTTGCCCACGAGGCGCTCGCCGAGGAGAAAGCCGACCATGGCCAGGGCCATGTGGGCGACCATGGAAAACCATGCCTGCACGGTGTCGGGCACGATGTCGAATACGGACGGGCCGCACAAGGCCCCGAGGATCAGCAGGATCGTTACGCGTGGGATGTGAATCCAGGGGGCCGTCATGTGGGCCACGTACCCCGCCAACAGAAGCAGACCCAACGCGACCAGCGGCAAGGCTTCAGTCGATTCCATCAACGGCTCCCTGTCTTCGGCGGGCTACCCGGGTTGGCGCGTCTGTCGCTCCGGGTCACGAGTCGTCCTCGCGCGGCGCGATCGATGGTGCTGACCATTCCCACAGCGCGCGGCCTTCGCGCCACAGAAAAGAGGTCTCGGGGGGATGAGTCCGCGCTTAGGAATAGATGAACACCTGCTAATGCGTGGTCGTTGGAGGCCATCGTGGTGCGGCGCGAATGGCTCTGGAGCGACCGCGGGGCGGATTGACCTGTCGGTCGGGGGTACCTACGATCGCTTCAATGGCGACGAGGGTTCTGAGACACGGCGATCGTCAGGGGTGGGGGGGCACGACGCTTGGTGTGCGCGCGACACTCGTTTGGCTGGCGCTGGTGATCGTGGCCGGGTGCGAGCGGCCGCAGCGGGTGCCGCAGCCGGAGCCGTTCGAGGTCGAGCGGGACGCGTGGCGGTTCGGCCGAGCCGAAGGCGAGATCATCCGGACGCCGAACTACAAGATCCACGCGACGATCCAGGATCCACAGTTGCTGCTGGTGCTGCCGAACTTCCTCGAGACGGCGCGGCTGCTCTATCGCGAGCTGCTGCCGACCGAGACGAACGGCCGGGGGCAGAGCAACCTCTATCTGTTCAACACGCGGAACGAATGGGACCGCTTCACGCGGGCGTTCTCACCGGGCCGGTCAGACATCTACCTGCGGATCCGGTCGGGCGGGTACGCCGAGGCCAAGGGCACGGTGATCTATCGGCTGCCGCGTCGTTACTACACGATGGCGGTGATTGCGCACGAATGCTTCCACATGTACGTCTTCCAGCATTACGACGTCCGAGACGTGCCGCCGTGGCTGAACGAGGGCCTGGCGTGCTACTGCGAGGGGCATGAATGGCGTGGCCGTCGGCCGGTCTTCACGCCGGGCGAGAACCTGTTCCGGATGAACTCGGTCCGCCGGGCGCTGGCCAAGGGCTCACTGCTGGAGCTCGAGGAGCTGCTGGGCACCAACGCGGGCAAGATGGTCCGCTACACGCCGCAGCGGGTGAGCACGTACTACGCGCAGGCGTGGTCGCTGGTGACGTTCCTGATCCATGGTGAGACGTACAGCGAGTCGTTCGCGCGGCTCCGTGAGGAACTGGGGACCGAACAGATGCGCACCCGCCTGAACGGCTACCTGGCGGCGAACCCGACGTGGCGCGGCCGACCGATCGGCAAGGGCGAGGCCCTGTTCCGGGCGTATATCACCGACGACCTCGAGCGCTTCAGCGCCGAGCACAACGTCTGGCTTCAGAAGAAGGCGGGGCTGAAGGACGAGCCGTGGGACATCTTCGGCCGGGGCGGCGCGGCCGATTCGTCCGATACCCGCTTGGCGGCTTGCCGTCTCAGGCCGTCGGCGTCACAGCCACGTCCATCTGCGCACCTCGAAGACGGCTCTTACCGACGCACCCGTCTCGGCACCGGCCCGTTGTCGCCCAAGAGCAGCACCTTGCGGTAGAGGTGGGGCAGGTCCCTCCGGCATTCGGCGGCGACGACGCAGGCATCCGTGTGGGCGTTCCTGACGAGCGCGCCGATCAGGAACCGTGTGCGGGGGGCGGAGATCAGGCGGCGGGTCTTCGTCCAGGTCAAACCGCCGTCGGTCGTCTTCCACCATCCGACCTCGCCCCGACCTCCGACGGACCGGGTCAGCAGAATCCGGACCACCTTGGGTGAGTCGATGAGCAGGTCGGCGTCGGTCACGCCGGCCTCGGGTGCCACGGCCACCGGTTCCTGCCATCGGTCTCCCTGCCAGCGGTAGTAGCGGAGCGTGCCGCCCTGTTCGAACGTGACGTGCGGTCGGCCGGTCTCGTCCATGCCGCAGGTCCCCCGCTTGGACCTCCGACGCCCGGTATCGCAGACCAGCGTATCTCGGTCGGCGACCTCCTTGGTGACGGGGACCTCCAAGGCCCGGCCGCGGGCGTTCCGCCACGAGTCGTCGGCGCAGTCCATCTGCATGTAATAGCCGTTGTGGCGATCCTTGGTGTGACCGCGGACCCGGCAGGGGTGGTAGACGTAGCAAGCGGCGACGGTGTCGCCCTTGCCTTTGCCGAACCAGGCGTACCACGCATCGTGAAGGTTGCGGTCTTCCTGTCGGGCCTTGTGTTTCAGGACGGAGACGGGCGGGTCGAACGTTCGGGCGTCGTCGGTCGACTTCTGGTAGACCCAGTCGCTGCGGTGGGAGCCGTGGCGGTAGAAGAGATAGATGTCGCCGTCGTCCATCTTGACGAACTGGCTGTAGGTCCCGAAGGGCGAGATGTTGTCGAGAAGCCGCCAGTCGGTGATGTCCTCCGGGCGGGCGGTGACCATGTGGGTCTGCTTGCCGGAGCCCGAGGTGCCGAGCGTGTTGTTCCCGAGGCGCCAGGAGCCGCCGTGCCCACCAAAGACGACGTGGATGGCGCCCTTGCCGTCGACGATGAGGGCCGGACGGCCGTGGTTGTCGACCTGGTCGGGGTCCGTTGGGTCGGGCACCTTTCCCATGGGGTTGAGCCCGGCGCGGACGGGGCCGGTCCATGCCTTCCTGTCGTGGTGGTAGGCGCAGACGTAGGGGTCCTCGTGCGGACCCTGGTAGGCGATGTAGGTCACGCCATGGTGGTGCTCGGCGCAGGGATGCTGCAGCGTCGAGAGCGGATTGCCGTAGCCGTTGTCGGCGAAATGGTCGGTCGTTTCCGCGGCGCAAAGTGTTGCGTTGGCGAGCCAGGGCAGGACGACCAGGACAGGCAGCGTGCGCGTGGCGGGACTCTTTCTGTGCAAAGGGACCTCCCCGGCTCGGAGCGGACCAAGGCGTTGGGTCCGGTGAGCAGAACCTCCATCTTCCGATGTGTCTGGTCGCCAGGCAAGGTGAGGTGGGGCGCCGGCGGCCTCCACGCCGTGGGCACGGGGTCTCCCGTTCGCCCACGACACAGGTCGTCGTTGAGGCGCAAAGGCTTGCATCTCAAGTTGCCGGGTGGCATGGCTTGTGTGATCTTGTCGTTGCACGGCCTGGTCGTCCGACACACCTGCCTCTGTCGGCTTCTCGGCTTCGTTGGCGCCGTCGGCGACGCGACCGTCAACGAGCGTTGCTGCTGCAGTGCTCCAACAACACGGCTCCCTGACGCTGCTCGGGTAGGCGTAGCGCCCTCCTGATGGGAGCCGACAAGAGCACGCTTGGCGGTGTAGTGGGGCGGTCCGGCACCGGCATCCCTGTCTTGCGAGACGCGCTCGACCGGGGGCGTTATGCTGACCTTATGCGAGTCATGCCTTGGACGGTCCGCGCGGACCGGTCGGGTCGGCGTTTCAAACGATGAGGACCGGTAGATGGTGGAACGAGCAGGGATGAGTCGGCGCGGGTTCCTTGCCTCCGCGGCCGGTGGGGCGGCGGGAATGGCCCTCGGCTCCACGCGCGCGTCCGCGGGCGAGCCGGAGCCCCGGGGCGATACGGTGCGCTCGGCGCCGCTGGCGATGTGGGCGCTGACGGGCACGTTGGAGTCCGACGTGCTCCGTAGGCAGCTCGACGCGTACGCGGGCGCGGGTTGGGGCGTGTTGCTGTATCCGCGTTGGGGCTTGGAGCTGGAGTATCTCGGCGGGGCGTTCCTGGAGCGCATCCGGTTCATCGTCGAGCAGGCGGCCGACAGACGGATGGAGGTGTGGCTCTATGACGAGTTCACCTGGCCCAGCGGGCATGCCAAGGGGTTGGTGACGCGGGGCAGGCCGGACTTGCGGGCACAGCTGCTTTGCGTGGAGCGCGACGGGCGGAGTCGCATCGAGGGGGTGGACGGCAGTGCGAATCTCCTCATGCCGGCCGCGACGCAGCGGTTCATCGAGGTCACGCACGGGCGCTATGCCGAGGCGGTCGGCGAGTACTTCGGCACGACGGTGCGTGCGATCTTCACCGACGAGCCCTCGCTGGCGCATCAGCATCGCGGCGGTAAGGCCGACGAGGGCTCGTGGCGGCTGGCGTGGTCGGCGGAGATGGACAAGGCGCTGGGCGGCGACTTCCGCCGGCGGCTGGCCAAGGCCCGCGACGTGGCGGGATGGTCCGGCTGGCGGGACTACTGGGCGGCGTACGCTCGGACGTTCCGCGACGCCTGGGTCGCGCCGATATCGTCGTGGTGCGAGGCCCGCCGGATCCACATGACGGGCCACTTCCTGGGTGAGGGCAGCTTCGGCTCGCAGGTGGCGTACAACGGCAGCCTTCGGCTTCAGCAGCGAACGATGGGCCTTCCGGGCATCGACGAGATCCGGACGCGAACGGGCGTGGGCCGATGCGAGGCCTTGACGCTGGCCTCGATGAGCGAGCTGCCCGGCCGGGAGCGGATGGCCGAGGTGTTCGCCACGGGCCCGCCGAGCATGAAGCTCGAGACGATGCGGAAGATGGTGGACCTGTGCTCGACGTGCGGCATAAGCCGGTACGTCATGGCGATCTGTCCGGTGGACCTCCGCGGCGGGTTCTACAAGCGGTCGTACTTGGGCATTCACGGGCCCCAGCAACCGTGGTTCCGCCAGTGCGCCCGGCCGTTTGCGGAGTACGTCGCCGAGGCGGCGGTGCGAGCGCAGGCCGCGAGGCCGTTGAACGTGCCCTGGCCGGACGAGGAGGAGCTCTGGGCCCACGCCGGGCCAGACCCGAAGCGATCGAAGGCGCTCGGCGGGATGACCGAGCGCTTCCGTGCCGCGGCGCGTGAGGCGATTCGGGCGCGGTTGAAGCCGCCGCCGGTGGCCGAGCGGGTGGCGACCACGCAGAGAGTCCAGGGGCTGCGGTGGCGGTTCGGGCCGGTGGGATTGAACTCGATACGCGTGGACGATCCGACCGTGGCGGTGGTGGCACGACCGAGCAAGGCGGAGCTGTCGATACAGATGAAGCTGGTGCGCGCGCTGCGGATCAACGGCAAGTCTGTGGACCTTACGGCCGCGCCGGTGGATCGCGGGTTCGACCTGAGCTATCGGCGTGTGACGGTCACGGATCTGCTGCGGGAAGGCCAGAACCGGCTCGAGGCCGACCTGGTCGAGCCGAAGCCGCTGCGGTTCTTGCCGGCGATGATCCTGTGGGGCGACTTCGCGGTGGACGGCGAGGGGCGTCTGATCGCGCCGCCCGAGCTGATCGCGTTGGGCGACTGGCGGCAGCAAGGGTATCCGGCGCTGTGCGGCACGGGTCGGTATCGAACGGAGGTGGACTTCCGTTCGCCGCCACGCCTGGCGGTGCTGGACACGAACGCGCAGCCGGCGCGGGTGATCCTCAACGGCAAGGACCTGGGGCTTCGTCCGTGGCCGCCGACGCGGTTCGACCTGCGGGGCGCGGCGCGGGCCGGTCGTAACGAGATGATCGTGGAGGTCACGTCGACGCTGGGACACCTGTTCGACCCGGAGCGGTCCCCGACGATCGGGCTCATCGGTCTGCGGTTTGAGGGATGAGAGGCTGCGTCCAGAGCCGAGCCCTCAAGAACAAGGGTGGCTTGATGCGGGTCGTCCAAGACAGATGAATCTGTCGGCGTTCCAGCTTCGCTGCCGCCGTCGGAGACGCGACGGTGCAGATCCGTGCTTCAGAGACGCCACTGTGAAGAGTCGTACTTCTCTCCAAAGGTGACTTTCATCTGACGAGTCGAAGGATTGTCTGATCGCTTCGAGCATCCAAGGGAGCATGGCCTCGTTCTTTGGCGCGTCATGCTCGCGGAGGGCCTCGGGCCTTGGTCGCGGGCGTGGCCGATGTCGGTTTCTCACGGGCGAGCCGATGGGCTTTCCTGAGCCGAAGGATGGGCAGCATCATGTCACATCGATACGTCGGACACACGGGGGGCTGGATCGCCGGCCTCGTTGTCGCCTTGATGGGCATCCCGACCGCAGCAGGCGGCGAGAAGCTCAGCGTGCCCCTGTACGAGGGGCTCGGCAAGCACCGGCGCACGGTGACAACGTCGTCCCCGGCGGCACAGCGGTACTTCAACCAGGGGCTGAATTGGACCTACGCGTTCAACCACGACGAGGCCATCCGCTCGTACAAGAAGGCGGCGGAGCTCGACCCCGAGTGCGCGATGGCCTGGTGGGGAGTCTCCCTCTGCAACGGTCCGCACATCAACTACCCGCTGATGCCGCCCGACCGAGCGGCCGAGGCGTGGGAGGCGCTGCAGCGGGCCAGGGCGTTGAGCCCTCAGGTGACTCCGGTCGAACGGGCGTTGATCGAGGCCCTCTCGAAGCGGTACGCGAACCCGCCACCGACCGACCGAGCTCCTCTCGATAAGGCGTACGCCGACGCGATGGCCCGCGTGTGGAAGACCCACCCTCGCGACGCCGACGTGGGAACCCTCTACGCCGAGGCACTGATGGATCTCCGGCCTTGGGACTTGTGGACG
Organism: uncultured Planctomycetales bacterium; assembly: GCA_964622545.1. GTDB lineage: Bacteria > Planctomycetota > Phycisphaerae > UBA1845 > JAFGLZ01 > JAFGLZ01. The sequence goes on from CAZUQM010000032.1 coordinate 59,572, forward strand.
CCGGACGGTCAACCGCGGCCCGAGACGCCAACGATCGTGGCCGTGCTCGAGGAGGTGCTTCGCCTCGAGCCGGAGCATGCCGGCGCGAACCACCTTTACATTCATGCGATCGAGCCCTCGCCCAATCCGGCTCGCGCGACGGCCTCGGCCGAGCGGCTGGTCGATCTGGTCCCCGGCTCGGGTCACCTGGTCCACATGCCCTCGCACATCTTCGTGCTGACGGGTCGCTGGGCCGAGGCGTCTGCACAGAACGAGCTGGCGATCGCGTCGGACCGCGCCTACCGGAAGCTGGCGCCGACACCCGGCTTCTACCGACTCTACATGCTCCACAACCATCACATGCTGTCGTTCGCGGCGATGATGGAGGGCCGTAGCGAGGTCGCGATTCGCGCCGCGCGAGCCGCGGTGGCCAGCGTACCGGCGGACGAGCTGAAACGTCAGGCGGCGTTGGCGGATCCTTACATGGGCGCCGTCTTCGACGCGCTGAAGCGGTTCGGCCGGTGGGATGACATCCTGAACGAGCCGCCCCCGCCGTCGTGCCTGCCGATCACCACGGCCATGTGGCGGATGACGCGCGGCGTAGCCTACGCGGCCAAGGGTCAGATCGACCACGCCGAGCAAGAGCGTGTGGCGTTTCGTCGTGCGGTCGACCGGGTCCCTGACGACGCGCAGATGGCCATCAACCCTGCCCGGGACATCCTGGCCATCGCCACGCTCTTCCTGGACGGCGAGATCGCCTATCGCCGCGGCGACATCGACGCGTCGGTGCGAACGCTGAGGCGTGCCATCGCGTTGGAGGACGGCCTGCGATACATCGAGCCGCCCGAGTGGATGCAACCCGTGCGACATACGCTGGGAGCCGTGCTGACCGACGCGGAGCGGTTCGAAGAGGCCGAGGCGGTCTATCGTGCGGATCTGAAGCGTTGGCCGGAGAACGGGTGGTCGTTGTATGGGCTCGCGCGGTGCCTGCGAGACCGCGGTGCCGATGCGGAGGCCAAGCAGGTCGCGGCCCGGTTTTCCAAGACCTGGGCGCGGGCGGATGCGTCGATCGGATCGAGCTGTCTGTGCGTGCCGGGGCCCTAACGCCGGTCGACTGAGGCGCGGATTCCGACCTCGGAACGCGTTCAGCGGTGGGGCACGGACGGGGCTAGACCGCCTCCCAATCCTTGAGCCACTGGTAGTGGTTCGGCAGCCGGGCCCAGGCCTCGTCCATGGCCGCGTCGAGCTCCGTGGCCTCGGCCAGGTCGAGCTCGCGCCGCTCCTTGATCGCCTTGGCCATGTTGTCGACCTGAGGGATGTTGATCAGGCCGGGGATGGGAGCGGTGATGACCGGGTTGCACAGGATGTACCGGATCGCCAGTCGGGCCCGGCGGTTGTCCTCCTCGGCGTGCGGGTCGCCGGGGGCGCTGCTGCCCTTGAACAGGGAGTTGCTCGCGAACGGCTTGATGCCGAAGACGCCGACGTCGCACGCCTTGACGGCGTCGAAGACGCTGTCCTTCGGAGCGGCCTTGCTCCGTGCGGTGTAGGGCATCAGGACCACCTCGATGGCGCTGAACTGCTCGATCATCATCTTGAGCCACCGCCGGTCGTGGGAGGAGATGCCGATGTGGCGGGCCTTGCCCTGCTTCTTGGCCTTCTCGAGGGCCTCGACGATCTCGCACGACGTGTTGAACGTATGCCGACCGCCTGGCTCGAAGCAGGTGATTCGCCAGAGGTCGGTGTAGTCCTCGCCCGACTCCTTGAGGAGGGCGTCGAGGCTCTCCATCAGCTTGCCGGCGGTGCGATACTCGGCGTTGCGGGCCTCCTTGCCGCAGTACGACAGGGCCATGTACATCTTGTCGCGCCGTCCCTTCAGGGCCTTGGCGTAGGCGACCACCTCACTGCGGCAGCACGCGTCGACGTAGTTGATGCCGACGTCGATGCAGCGGCTGACCACCTCGTGGCGGTTCTGGTCGAACGGCTGCTTCATCACGTTGACGCGCTTCCAGTGTCCGCCGAGGCAGACGGCCGAGACCATGAGCTCGGTCTTGCCGAGCCGCCGGTACTCCATGTTCTGGTTGTGGCTTCGGATGCGCGACGTTTGCTTGGCCGCTCGGGCCAGGTCCGCGGCGCCCAGCGCGCCCGCCGCGCCGGCGGCCTTCACCGCCACGTCTCGCATGAAGTCGCGTCGGTTGATCTGACCGTACGTCATGTCTCGTTCCTCCCAGAACCGAAGCCCCGGCGGGCACCCTACGCCACACGGGCCATGGCCTTCAGGAAGGCCAAGCCCCGCACGGCAAGGTCGTCGGCCGAAGTGTAGATCGGCCGCCAGATGCACGCCGCCGCGCACAAATCCACGATGCCCGTGGCGAAGCTCTCGATCGTGATCCACCTATCGTACCCGATCTCACGCAGGGCGGAGAAACACTCTTTCCAGGGTACCTGTCCCGTCCCCGGCGTCCCGCGATCGCTCTCGGACGCGTGAAAGTGGCCGAGCGACGGACCCGCCGCACGGATGGCCGCGGCGGTGTCCTTCTCCTCGATGTTGGCGTGGAAGGTGTCCACCTGGACCTTCACGCTCGGCAGGCCCACCTCCTGGATGAGCTTGATCGCGTCAGCGTTCAGGTTCAGCACGTGCGTCTCGAAGCGGTTGAGCGGCTCGATGGCGACCGTGACCGACGCCTTGGCGGCGTGCTCGCCGGCCTCACGCAGACCGGAGACGCACCACCGCCATTCGTCGCGGGTGCGGCCGCGTCCGGTCAGGTGCCGGACGGGCGCGTAGAGCGGACCGGCCACCGTGTCGCCGCCCATCTCGGCCGTGATATCGATGAGCCGTTTGAGTCGCTCGACGCCGGCACGGCGCTCCGAGGCCTCCGGGCTGGTGATGCTCGTCCCGGGCAGCAGGACGGCACAGGACGTCAGACCCACCCCGGCCTTGGCCCGGGCCTGTCGGGTCGCCTTGGCGTCCAGGACGTCGAGATCGTTCATGGGGATCTCGACGCCGTCGTAGCCCATGTCGGCCACCTTGCGGATCAGGTCGACCTGGTCCTTGGAGAAGGTGGCCGTGTAGACCAGCAGGTTCAAGCCGAACCGAACGTTCAGCTTGGCCCTGGCGGGCGCGGCATCGGAGCGGCTCGCCAGCAGGCCCGCGGCGGCGGTTCCGGCGCCCAGGAAGGTCCGTCTGGTGAGACGTTCGTCCGACATGGCGTTCTCCTTCAATCCCGCGTCATCGCGACGGCGCCTTGTCGATCATGCGAACCTTGTCGTCCTCGATCAGCTCGCCGGTCGTCCGGTTCCATCGACGGGTCCGATGGGCCAAACGGTGGTCGCCGTGACAGTCGGTGCAGAGCTTCTTGTTCTCGGCCAGTGCCTTGAGGACCGGCTTGTGGGCCTTCGTGTCGATCTCCTTCTTGAGATGGCACGCCATGCAGGACCGATTGACCTTGGCCCTCGGGTACATGATCTCGGGCGGGGTGATGTTGTCCTCATCGCTGCAATGCGCGTCCGAGGCCCCGTGGCACGTCTCGCAGCCGACGTTCGCCTTGGCGTGGGTGACGGCCAGCTTCTCCACCTCGTAGTTCATGTGGCAGACATGGCATCGGCTGTTGTCGGCCACCGGCCCCTTGGCCGCCGAGGCCTGGTCGTCGGGTTCCTCGAGCAGGAGCGGCGCCTCGTCCTTCTTCACCGAGAGGGGCGGCAGCCGCTCGTCGGGCCCATCCGAGAGGCGCAGCGGCTCCCCTTTGGCCTGCGGATTCTCCGTGGGCTGCGGCTCCTCATCGGGTTGAGGTACCCGGGCCGTTTGCTGCTGACAGCTCACCGATGCGAAGGCCAGGCCCAAGAAGGCGGACAGGGTCAGCACGAGCTGCGGCGATCTCAAGGGGGTCTCCTTGCGGTTGGCTCGTTCGCGGCCGGCGGAGGTGACTGGGCATCCGGGTGAAGGCGGCGACGCACGGTCTGGCTCAGCGAGCACGGACATGCGTCGAACGACGAGGCGTCCGACGCCCCGTGCGGGACCATCGTACAGCAGCGCGGCGTCAGGTCAAACGCGATCGACCGGGCGAGGCGGGGCTCAAGAGACCCCGAACATCGGGGCACCGACGGATCGCCACCAAGAGGTCAGGGATCGCCAGCGGCTACGGGGATGACCGTGCGACGTCCGACGTTGCTTGACGGCATGGCTGCGGCGTTTTCTGACGGTGATGCTCTGGCGCCGCGCTCAGTTGACGCTGACGGGGGTTTTGGCGGCCTCCTCGACCTCCTCGAGACGGTGGATCATCACCCGTTCAAAGGCTCGGACGACCCTCGGGTCGAACTGCTTGCCGGCGGCGTCTCGGATCACCTCGACGGCCTCGAGGGGTGTCCGCCCCGTGCGATAGGGGCGATCGGTGACGATGGCGTCGTAGGCGTCGGCCACGGCGATGATCCTGGCACCCAGCGGGGTGATTTCGTGCGTCTTCTCCTCGGTGTCGGCATCGGCATCGGCGTACCAGTCGTGGTGATGCTGGATGAGCGGGACCGCGCCGGAGAGGATCGAGCCGAGGGAGCGGACCAACTCGGCGCCCTTGAAGGTGTGGGTGGTCATCTCGGCCCATTCTTCCTCCGACAGGCGGGCCGCCTTCTTGATGACGCTCGTGGATATCTCAACCTTACCGATGTCGTGCAACAGGGCCCCGACGCGAATGTTGTCCACCTTATCGGCGCTGAGCCTCATCTCGGTGGCGATCTCCTCAGATAGCTCGGCGACGCGGAGGGAGTGGGACTTCGTGTATCGATCGGCCGACTGCAGGTACTTGACGAGGATCTCGACGATCCCGATGTGGGCTTGCCTGAGCTGTTCGAGCTGTTCGACCCTTTGGTCGCACAGGGTCCCGACCAGCAGGGCGCTCAGGCCCAGGAACCCGCCCCAGACGCAGAGGTTCAGGCCGAACAGCATCGATGGCTCGAACGACCGGCTGTACCGGTCCGGGTCGAGAAGGGCGAAGGCCGATACGGCCAGGAAGGCGAAGAGGGCCGTGGTCCCGGCCAGCTTCCGCCCGAAGTAATAGGCCGCGATGGCGACCGGGAGGTAATAGAAGTGGAGCAGGCCTTGGAGGCCTCCGACCAGGTGATGAGAGACCAGAACGACGACGAGCACCATCACGACGAGCAGGAGTTCGAACCATCTGGCCGACAGGGTCTGAATGGGCGATGCTTCGCGATCAGGCATGGGGTGTGGCTCCTTGGTGTAAGTCATTGAGGCTCAATTTTTAAGGGCTGATACAGAAGCGGTGGTCTCCCTGGTCTAGACATCCGAAAAGGCGGCAGCTTCTTTGTCGGCAGAATATGTCCGCTCGATTGGTTTTTGGTGATTGGACACTTCGGAGAGACGGAACTAACGCCTCTCGAGATGGCCGCCTGTGGACCTTGGGCCTATCGCCGAGGAAGAGTTAGGGGAGCGGGGCTATCGACATGCTCGTCTTAGACCTTGGGCGTTCGGTCCGGTCGAGGCCCCATAACGCACGGCCGCGCCTTCCGTCGCGTCGGCCCACGTCATGAGCTAGCATGGTGACCTGGACCGATCGGAACGAGCAGTCGGGGCGGGCGCTGAAGGAGGAGGCCGGCCATGGACACGCGCAAGAGGTGGTTCCGATGGACGCGCCGACGCGTGCTGCTGCTGGGCGCGGTGGTCGTCGTGGCCGGAGGCGTGGGGACGTGTGCCTATCTGACCGGCGGGTCGGGCATCCACAACCGGCTGGCCTACGATATGGACGACCACGAGGACGCGCGGCGGGCGGCCATGGACGTCGGCGAGGTGATCCATCGGGTCGAGGGGCAAACGGAGCGGCCCCCCAACATCGTGTTGATCCTGACCGATGATCTGGGCTACGGCGATCTGGGCTGCTACGGCTGCCGAGCCATCGACACGCCGCGGATCGACGCCCTGGCCGCCGAGGGCGTCCGCTTCACCGACTTCTACGCCTGCGCGCCGATCTGCACGCCGTCGCGGGCCGGGCTGCTGACCGGGCGGTATCCGCATCGCACGGGTCTGACGTTCCCGTTCTCAGCCGGTCAGGACACGTTCACGCGTTGGCTGCTGCGGCAGGTGGCCCGGGGGATGGGTGCGTTCGGGGCCCTCGACATGCATGGGGGCAAGAGCCTGACGCTCGGGCTACCGGCCTCGGAGATCACGCTGGCCGAGGCGCTCAAGGTCGCCGGCTACACCAGCGCCTGCATCGGCAAGTGGCACCTCGGCGACTTCGTGACCCATGCGGACTACCTGCCGCGACGGCACGGGTTCGACTTCTTCATCGGGTTCAACGGTGCCAACGACGACTGGCCCGTGGCGTTCTGGGAGAACGAGACCGAGCTCGTCGAGGACATCGCGCTCGACCAGGCCGAGTACACCGGGCGCTTCACCCGCGAGGCCGTCGACTTCATCGAGCGGAGCAAGGACAAGCCATTCTTCCTCTATCTGGCGCACAAGGACCCGCACCAGCCGTGCATCCCCTCGGAGCGGTTCAAGGACCGCTCGAACGGCGGGCGTCACGGCGACACCGTCGAGGAGGTGGACTGGAGCGTCGGGCAGGTCATGGCCTGTCTGGAGGAGCACGGCCTGACCGAGGACACGCTGGTGCTGTTCACGAGCGACAACGGCCCGTGGTACGACGGCAGCCCGGGCGCGCTGCGTGGCCGCAAGGGGCAGAGCTTCGAGGGCGGCTACCGCGTGCCGCTGATCGCGTGGTGGCCGGGCAAGATCCGCCCCGGGCGAGTCTGCCGCGCCCCGACGATGAACATCGACTTCTTCCCGACGTTCCTGCGCCTGGCGGGCCTGACGCTGCCGACGGATCGTGTTATCGACGGCAAGGACATGCTCGGCCTGCTAACCGGCGAGCAGGATGCCTCGCCGCACGAGGCCCTGTTCTTCATCCACCACAACGAGGTCGAGGGCGTGCGGGCCGGCGCATGGAAGTACTTCCGCTACGTCAATTCGTACGTCTACCCGGTGCCGATGGACAAGCCGCACACGTTCGTCGGCGGCGTCGCGGGCGGGTACGAGTACCAGCCGGAGGGCTCGGACGAATCCGTCCCGTCGCTCGGTTCGTTCCCGCTGCTGTACAACATGGCCACCGACCCGGGCGAGAACTACAACCTCATCAAGCGATACCCGGACAAGGGCCGGGAACTGCTGCGTCGCATTGAGTCGTTCGAAGCCGCCTTCGCGGCCAACCCGCGGGGCTGGGTGGAGGTTGCCCAATCGGGGATACACGAATAGAGGCACCGCTTTCTGCATGGCCCCACTCCAAGATCGGTGACGGTCTCACATTGCTCCCATTTCGTTCTCATGTCTCGGCAATCGCTTCCCGGTGATGCCCATTTACGGATAGAATGGGTCGATCGTGGCAAGGATCTGCTCGTCGGGCCTGAATGGGAGGCGCGGCCATGCCGGACACCTCGCAGTCCGATCCCCAAGCGGCTTGGCAGCACCCCGCCGCGCGGGAAGGGTCGTTGGCCGTCTACAAGGTCCTCCTGGCGCTGGCCGTGGTGCTCCTGTTCCTGCTCGTGGTCGCGGTGCTCGTGGCGATGGCCGAGGCCGCTGGCCGGCGCGACCAGGCCGAGGCCGCCCGGCAAGAGGCCGAAGCCGCGCGAGAGGCCGCGAAGGCCGCGGAGGCTGACGCGGCCGCCCTCCGGCGTGAAGCACGCAAGAGGTTCGTCGAGACGGTGGGCGCGCTGCATCCCGATCAGACCGGACCGGTCGTGCTGGACGAGGCCGAGCGCAGACGCAGCATGGCCGCACACATGCAGCAGCAGGCCACGCAACCCGCGAGGGAGACGACCTGGGCGGAGGCGCGCGACGCACGAGCCCTCAAGGCGCACCAACGCGCCGCCAAGCTCTGCACCGAGGCCGCCGGTCACATCAGGCAGAAAGCGTGGACCCGGGCCGAGGACGCGCTGCTCGAGGCCCTAGGCCGGCTCGAGACCTGCAGGCCGGCCGGCAGCGGTTGGCTGGCCACGCAGACCCATTCGTGGCGATGGCGGGTGCTCACGATGCTGAGGTCGGTCTACGAACCCGAGGCGCTGGACCGTCCGACCCATCGAGCGGTTGCCGAGGCGCTGGTCCGCCGGCCCACCCTGAACGGAGCCCCCGCGCTTGGCGGCAAGCCGGCCCTGATCCCCACCAGCACGTTGGCCGGTGCGGAGACGACGCTGTGTCTCACCGGGCCGGCCGGGGAGTTCCGGGTGGTCGACCTGGTCGGCGACGTGTCTATCGCGCCGAAGGAGGGCTCGGTGCCGAGCACGCTTCGCGTCCGGGCCGAGGCCGAGGGGCTGCATCCGTTCGCCGTCGACGTCGAGGCCGGCGGCAAGACCCTCACCGCGACGGGTGTCCTGCTTGTGGCCGAGTGGGACGTTCGCTTCTTCGAGGGACAGCCCAGCCAGGGCGGTCTCGGCGATTCGAGCGGCCAAGTCGGATTCATTCACGGCGAGCCTATGGCCGCGATGAAGACCGACGCGATCGACTTCACCTGGTGGGGAGACCCTCCGGCGGCCAACGTCCCGGCCGACGGTTTCAGCACGGTGGCCACAACCTCGGTGTCCCTGGCCGCGGGGACGTACAGGGTCTGGACCTCCGTCGACGACGGCGTCCGCGTGTGGATCGACAAGAAGTGCGTCATCCATGATTGGCGATGGCGTCCTCCCCGGGAGAACGTCGCGACCGTCTCACTCGAGGCCGGCAAGCATGCCATCCGCATCGAGCACTACGACGCGAGCAAGCACGCCCAACTCCATGTCGGGATGGAGCAGCTGCAGTGAGCGGAGACTGCCCGGAGAATCATGGCGCCATGGGTGGGATGGTCACGCTGCTGTTGGCGTGGCCGTGTCAACGACCTCGCCAACCACATGTCGACGCATTCCGCCCGCAACGGGGCTGACTTGCTTTCTGTCGAACGCGTTGCCCGGGCTCACACCCGGGGCTACCGACGACCGCCCCCTCCGGGGCTCGCCAAGCCGGTTGTTCAGCAGGAGCAAATGGAGGCGCCCCTCGACAAGGGTTCGGGGCCGTGCGTCAAGACGTGCCTTACACGGCCCGCTTGTCCGCGTGATGAGCGGCGTCGATAATGGCCCGCGATTCGTGGGCTCGCGGATGGTGCCGGTCGCACGCGGTATGCTCCGCCGACGCGCGGGACTGCACCGCGCTGGACACAGCCACCACCTTCACCGCGACAACGGAGGCAACCGCTGATGAGGCCACTCGCACGACGAGACTTCCTGAAAACCATCGGGGCCGGGGCGGCGGCGCTCGCGACGTCGAGCGGCTCGGCCGGGGCGGCCCGGCAAGACCGTGGGCGGCGTCCCAACATCGTCTTCATCATGGTCGACGACATGGGCTACGCCGACCTCGGCTGCTTCGGCTCGAAGGCCATCCAGACGCCGCGGATCGATCGCATGGCGGCCGAGGGGATGCGGTTCACGCAGGCCTACTCCGGGTGCACCGTCTGTGCCCCCGCGCGATGCACGTTGATGACGGGCAAGCACATGGGGCATGCTTCGGTCCGCGGCAACACCGGCGGCATCCCGCTGCTCGACTCGGACGTCACGGTGGCCGAGCTCCTGAAGAAGGCCGGCTACGCGACCGGCGGCTTCGGCAAGTGGGGCCTGGGCGACATCGACACGCCGGGCGCGGCCGAGAGGCAGGGCTTCGACACGTTCTACGGCTACTACCATCAGATCCACGCGCACATCTACTACCCCGACTACCTGATCCGCAACGGCAAGAAGGAGCCGCTGCCGGGCAACAAAAAACCGCCACCGGGCGAGAAGAAGAATCCGAGGCAGTACTCGCACAGCCTGATCGTCGACGAGACGATGACGTTCATCCGCCAGAACCGAGACCGTCCGTTCTTCTGCTACGCGGCCTGGACGCCGCCGCATGGGCGGTATCAGATCCCCGACGACGAGCCCGCCCTGAAGCTCTACGCCGACAACGACTGGCCCAGGGACGCCAAGGTCATTGCGGCCATGAACACGATGATCGATCGCCAGGTCGGCGAGCTGTTGGCCCTGCTCAAGGAGCTCGGCATCGAGGACGACACGATCGTCTTCTTCTGCTCGGACAACGGCACGGCCCGGCGGCTCGACGATGTGCACGACTCGGCCGGCCCGCTGCGGGGCGAGAAGCGCAAGCTCTACGAGGGCGGGATCCGCACGCCGATGGTCGTCCGCTGGCCGGGCAAGGTCCGGCCCGGCGCGGTCAGCGACCACCCGTGGTATTTCCCCGATGTGCTGCCGACGCTGCTCGATCTGGCCGGCGCGTCGCAGCTTGTCCCGAAGGACGTCGACGGCCTCTCGGTCGTCCCGACACTGCGGGGCAAGGGCGTGCAGTCGCGGCACGCGTGCATGTACTGGGAGTGGCCGCTTTACAACTGGCGCAAGAAGGCCTACGACCCGAACGGCCTGATGCAGGCCGTCCGGTCGGGTCGGTGGAAGCTGGTCAGGCACAGACGAAGCCAGCCCTGGGAGCTGTACGACCTGTCGCAGGACCTGGGTGAGGAGAACGACCTGGCCGGCAGCCGTCCGGAGGTGGTGGCCAGGTTGGCGACATGGATCGACGAGAACCGTACCGAGCCGCGGCCGCAGCGCGAGCCTGAGATGCCAAAGGGGAGGCGGTTTCGGTAGGAGGGCTTGCGCCTTTGGGGAAGCGGTGAGCCGGGGATCATCAGCGCGATGGGTGGCCAAGCACATGGCGTGTGCCTTGATCCACCTTTCGCTACCCCGAAAACGTGTGATAGCAACCGTCCCCGACGGCGATCCAGCTTCGGCAGGGGCGTAGCTCTGGAGCCACGGGTGAAGCGAGCCGTCAGGTGAGCGGAACCCGTGGTCCGTGGTTACCTAACGAACCAAGCTCCATCGGGGCGACAGGTTCATAGGCCATCCGGACGACGGGCGATATCCCGTTGAGCGCGATGGTCTGCCAACCCTAGCGGGGCTGGGCACCCCGCCGGGTCGCACGCATCCCACGACTCACGCCGCCGGCTGGTGCTTCCTCTCGCGGCACAATGGTTCACCCGCCGGGGCGATACTCCGTTGCCGAAGGACAGGGGCGCGCGAGGACGAGACGCCACTCAGAGCGGCCACCGTCACAGGCCGTGGAAGTACCTCGCGCCGGGAACGACGACTATCGACTCACGCGCATGCAACCGTTCATGAGTTACGGAACGCCATTCGCGTTCGAGGTATTTCGACAGTCTCGTCAGGGAGCCGTGCTGCTGGAGCGGTTGAACAGCAACGCTCCTTGACCGTCGCGTCTCCGACCCAGCAACACTCCTTCACCGTCGCGTCTCGGACGGCGGCTCCGAAGCTGGGAAACCCACAGGTTCCGTTGTGTTGAACCACCGGCGGCATGTCTCGACCTGTAGCACAGATCTTGACGCGTTCGGCCCGGCGTCACGCCCAGCGATGGATGTCGTCAACAACCGCGCTGTCCCCGGTTTCGCCGCCGGCGACGAGCAGACCTCGCAACCGCTCGCTTCGCATCAGCCCGGCCGATGGGCTAGCATGGGGGCTTGAACGAGCCATCGCGTTCACGGCCAAGGCCTGAGAGGTGGGTATGCGTGCGGGCCCGATAGGGTTGACGATCGTTGTGCTGGCGGTGATGTCCGGGTCGGCCGGTGGTCAGGTGCTGCGCTACACGGTGGCGTCGCGCGACCGGCAGACGGTGCTGTCGAGCGTGACGGTCGATCGCGGTTCCGGCGCGGTGATCTACGACGCCAAGCGCCTGATTGGCGTGCGGATCACCCATTTCGTAGGCAACGGCTACAACATCGCCGAGGCGCCCGGCCGGGGCGCGCCGGAGGCCCTCCGCCGGGCGGCGCTGCTGGACGTGGGGCTCAATACCGGCGCTCCAAACCCAGGCGGCGGCGCCATGCCGTTGCAGGGCGCGCCGACACTCTCCGGCGCCCGTCCGACGCCGGGTCTTGCTGTCCGTTTCGATCGGCCAGTGACGAACAGACCGGGCGTCGACGTGGTGGTCTTCGAGCTCCACAAGCACGGGCCGGGCGACGGCTTTCACGTCGGGCCCGTCACGACGCGGCCCGGGCTGAAGGCGATCGCCGTGGGGCGGTACGACATCGACGCCCGCAACCGACTGGCCTTGCCAGTGAACCAGTTCGACCTGTACCCGCACGCTGCGCCACCCAAGACGTTCAAGGCCTTCGCCACAGGTCGGATCAAGCCGAAGGCGTCGAACCCGGAGCACGGGTTCAAGGCCCTGGCCGTGGGAATCGACCTGACCGAGTTGGGCTATGGCGAGGACGAATCGGTGGACGCGCTGTTCTTCCGAGACGACTGTCCGGGCGGCGGCGGGTTCGACCCGGTGTGCGTCGTCGGCCTGCCCGCTGCGACGACCGAGAACGTCCTGAAGGCCGAGCCGGTCGCCAAGCACGAGCCGCTCAAACCGGGGCCGATGCTGCGGCGGTTTCTGTCGAGCCCGGCCGCGGACTTCGACGAGATCGTGTTCGCCCAGCGGGTCTCCGGCCGCGACCACTGGTACGGCAACTTCGGGCACTACTGCGACGACTCGCCCTACACGCGGGCGGCCCTCCTGGTCCGCGACGGCAAGCGTTACGCCTTCGGCGAGGGCGGACGGCTGTGCCGGCTCGACCTGCGGACCGGGCGGGTGACGGTGTTGCTCGACGATCCGCGCGGCGGCGTCCGCGATCCGCAGGTGCACTACGACGGCAAGAAGATCCTGTTCTCCTACCGAGCCGGCGGGACGGAGGCGTATCATCTCTTCGAGATCGACATCGACGGGACGAACGTGCGGCGGCTGACGGACGGGCCGGACAACGACATCGAGCCCATCTACCTGCCCGACGGCGGCATCATGTTCTGCTCGAGCCGCGCACACCGCTTCGTGCCGTGCTGGCGGACGCAGGTCGCGGTGCTGTATCGCTGCGATGCGGACGGGTCGAACATCCGCATGCTCTCGAACAACGCCGAGCAGGAGAACACCCCGTGGCTGCTGCCCGACGGCCGCGTGCTCTACATGCGGTGGGAATACGTCGATCGCAATCAGCTCCTGTTCCACCATCTCTGGACGATCAACCCCGACGGCACGGGCGTGATGGTCTACTTCGGCAACCAGCATCGCGGGCTGGTGATGCTGGACGCCAAGCCGATCCCGGGCACGGAGAAGACCGTCGTGTCGTTCTCGCCGAAGCACGGGCTGCCGGAGCACATGGGCGTGCCGACGGTGGTCGACCCGCGCTGCGGGCCGGACGATATGTGCCGGGCAAGGCCGATCACCAAGCGGCGGTTTCGCGATCCGTATCCGCTGTCGGAGGACGCCTACCTGGTGGCCGACGATCGGGGCCTGTACTGGATGGACGGCGGCGGTCGCGTCGAGACGATCTTCCGGCCGAGGCCGGGCGGGCTGCCGCCGCACGAACCGCGTCCGCTTCGGTCGCGCCCGCGCGAGCCGGTGGTGGCCGACCGCGTCCAACCCGACAAGGACGTGGGCACGTTCGTGCTCTACGACATCTACGAAGGCCGCAAGATGACGGGCGTGCATCGCGGCGAGGTCAAGAAGCTGCTCGTGCTCGAGCAGCTCCCGAAGCCGGCCAACTTCTCCGGCGGGCCCGAGCCACTCACGATCGGCGGTACGTTCACGCTGGAGCGGGTGCTGGGCACCGTGCCGGTCGAGCCGGACGGGTCGGCCTACTTCGAGGTCCCGGCCGTGCGGAGCGTCTTCTTCGTCGCCCTCGACGAGAAGGACCTGTCGGTCAAGCGAATGCAGAGCTTCGCGACGGTCCAGCCGGGCGAGGTGGTCGGGTGCGTGGGATGTCACGAGCGGCGGGTGCTCTCGCCGCACATGCGCGACCGGCCGACGCCGATGGCGATGCGTCGCGGGCCGAGCCGGATCGAACCGTTCGAGAGCCTGCCGGACGTGTTCGACTTTCCGCGAGACGTCCAGCCGATCCTCGATCGTCATTGCGTGCGGTGTCACAACGCGGACCGACGCGACGGCGGCGTGGATCTGTGCGGCGATCTGACGCCGATCTACACGACAAGCTACTGGACGATGTTCGAGCGCGGGCTGGTCACCGACGGGCGGAACGGGATGGGCAATCGTGCGCCGCGGACCGTGGGCACGTCGGCGAGTCGGCTGACGGAGTTGATCGACGGAACGCACTACGGGGCCAAGCTGTCGCCGCGCGAGCGGACGGTGGTGCGGCTGTGGATCGAGACCGGCGCGACGTATCCGGGCACCTACGGGGCGCTGGGTAGTGGGATGTTCACGGTCGACCTTCCTCAGAAGGTCTTCCGCCGACGCTGTGCCGGATGCCACACGGCCAAGAAGCCGTCGTACCGCAACGTCAAGAAGGGCGCGTTCTACTATCAGTTCGGACGTCGAGAGCCGCCGCAGCCGCTGCTGACGAGCATCCAGGACATCATCTTGATCCGGCATCTGGCGTACTTCCAATTGGGCGAGTCGCGGCTGTATCAGGCCTACTGCAACCTGTCGCGGCCGGGCAAGTCGTTGTTCCTGAGCGCGCCGCTGGCCAAAGCGGCGGGCGGACTGGGCCTCTGCGGCCGGGCGGTCTTCGAGAGCACGGAGGACGCGGACTATCAGGCGATCTTGCGGACCATCGAGACGGCGGCCGCGCGGTTAACCGAGCAGAAGCGCTTCGGGATGGACGGCTTCGTGCCGAATCGGTTCTACCTCGACGAGATGCGGAACTTCGGCATCGTGTCGGGACCCGTGGCGAAGGACGCTCCGCCCGACGTGTACGCGCTGGACCGAGCCTATTGGCGGACGTTCTGGTGGCAGGGGCGGTAGGAACCGCGCGCCCGACGCGGGCTCGAGACAGACAAGTTCAGCCAGGTGCATCTCGACGCACCGGATCGGCCGCTCCAAGGCTGAAGAAGGCGACTGAAGAGGCATTCTGCGAGACTTGATCTCGGCGGCGGTGACGGGGAAGATCGATGTACGGGAGGAGGTCGGTTGATGCCCCGCATGACGGTCAAGCCGGAACTTCTGCGTTGGGCTCGGGATCGGAGCGGACAAAGTGCTGCGGACCTCAGTGGTCGGTTCCCAAAACTCGCGCGCTGGGAGACCGGTGAGGCCAAACCTACGCTCAAGCAGCTCGAGAAGTTCGCCAAGGCGACCTACACGCCCATCGGTTACCTGTTCCTGCCTGAGCCGCCGGAAGAGCGTATCCCGATTCCCGACCTGCGGACGATTCGTAATCAGGAGATCAGCCACCCGAGCCCCGATCTGTTGGACACGATCCATGCCATGCAGCGGCGGCAGGCGTGGCTCCGCGAGGAGTTGATCGAGTGCGAGGCCGACCCGCTGGACTTCGTGGGAAGCGCCAACCCCACGGATGATCCGCAAGGGGTCGGACGCGAGATGAGGCGGATGGTCGGCCTGGACGACAGCTGGGCTGAGGGTGTTCACACCTGGCGCGACGCGGTCGGTGAACTGCGACGGGCCATCGAAGACCTGGGTGTGATGGCGGTCATCAACGGTGTCGTCGGGAACAACACGCATCGCAAGCTGGACGTGGAGGAGTTTCGGGGTTTCGCCCTGAGTGATGACTACGCGCCGCTGGTTTTCGTCAATGGGGCCGATGCGAAATCGGCGCAGATGTTCACGCTCGTTCACGAACTGGCGCACATCTGGCTTGGACAGAGCGCCCTGACGGATATCGGCCTCACATCCCAACCCTCGCAAGAGGTCGAGTCGTGGTGCGATCGGGCGGCAGCGGAATTCCTCGTACCGGCGCGGGAACTGAGAACACGCTGGCGCGACATTCGGCACGAAGAAGCGCCGTTCGAAGACATTGCCCGACGGTTCAAGGTCAGCCCCATCGTAGCCGGCCGTCGCGCGATGGACCTGCGCCTCGTGAGCCGGGAGGCCTTCTTCGACTTCTACAAGCAATACATCGCCACGGAGCGAACGCAACGTCCTACTTCAGGCGGGGGCGATTTCTATAACAACCAGAACACGCGCGTGGGCGAACGGTTCGCCCTTCAGGTCATCACCGCCGCGAAAGAAGGTCGTGTCAGTTTCAAGGAGGCGTATGACCTGACGGGGCTGCGGGGAGGCGCGTTCCAGGAATACGCCAATCGCCTGGGGGTGGCTATGCCATGAGCACGAATCGCCCCTACGTGTTGGACTCGGACGTGTTCATCGCCGCGAAGAACAGTTACTACGCCTTCGCGATATGCCCGGGGTTCTGGGATAGCCTGATCCATCATCAAGGCGTGGGGAACGTCTGCAGCATAGACAAGGTCAGGGGCGAACTACTGCTTGGCCGAAAGACCGAAGACCTTGTGATGTGGGTCAAGAACGACCTGCCGCCTGAATTCTTCATCGACACTGACGAAGAAGCCGTAGCCGACGCTTATGGACAAGTGATGCTATGGGTTCAGCGTAACGGTCAGTATTACGATTTTGCCAAGGCGAAGTTTGCCACCGGGGCGGATGGCTGGTTGGTGTCACATGCGATGGTCAACAATGTCATGGTAGTGACCAACGAACAGCCTGCACCTGATTCTAAGAAGGAAATCAAGCTCCCCGATGTCTGTGCGCAGTTCAATGTGACGTACAAAAACACCTTTGAGATGCTCACGGAACTTGCCGTTCGATATGAATGGAGAGATTCGTCCTGATGCCCGGGCAACACACTGGGTATGTGTTGCCGCTGCTCTCAGCCTCTGACTAAACCTTTGATACTGAATCCCCTCGGCCAGTCGGTCTGCAGTGATGGCCCGCGGCACCGCTCGTCGTGCCGTCAGATCCAACCCAGCCCAACGCCGAAGACGAGGATGCCGGCGGCGGCGATAGCCCAGATCACACCAACGGCGATGGCCTGGCCGCGGACGCTCTTCATATCGTGCACCAGGAAGGCCACGACGAAGAAGTGAAAGTAGCCGATCAAGAAGATCAGCCACGGCGCGCGAGCGCTCCACCAGGGGTAGTCCCACGTCAGCGCGTTGCAGGCGTTGAGCAGCAGCTCGACGACGACGCAGAAGAGGCTGAACGTGGCCGCGAGGAACCAACGGTTGGGCAGGCCGAGGATCTTCGTCTTCCTGTCGGCCGGCAGCACCTTGGCGAAGCAGACGCCCGCGATGGCGAACATGAAGCCGATCTCGATGTTCAGCCCGATCAGGATGAGGTAAGCGGTATCGCCCGGCGCGGCCCAGCACGGCGCGTAGTTCGTGATGTGGAAGACCAGCGAGTTCCACGTTTCATTGATCCAGTCCATGCCCCACAACGCCAGGCCGGCCAGGACGACGCTCCAGTTGCGCCGCTCGATCTCGTTGGCATAGACGTAGACGACCAGCGCCAGCAGCGGGATGACGTACCACGTGAACTGGCTCGGATCGCGCAGGATCTCCAAGGCCTGCGAGGCGGATTCGGTCGGCATGGGTCGAGTTCTCCTCCCCGATGGGACACGGACTCTTCGAGCCCCCACGGCCTATGTCCCGTGTCGGGCTGTAACGATGTGGTGCGCCGCCGACTCGCGACAGAATAGCGGGCAAGGAAGGGTTTGTGAACGAACGGCACTGCCGTTCGCGACTCCCCCGTATTCAGGTCGTCCGTCTTTGTCTTCCTGACGCTACTCGGCCTGGCGGACGGTCCGGTAGAGCTGCGCGCCGTTCTCGTCGTAGAGCGTGAACGTGCAGGTCGGCGGGTCGCCGGGGGCGACGTCGATTTTGAGAAAGCCGCCGGTCGCCTCGGCGTCGGTGTAGGCTTGCGTGATCAGGCCGTCGGGGTCGCTCGAGTTCCTCGTTCCGGGCTTGACGCCTTCGCGCGAGTTCGCATCGCAGATGGCCCCGCAACTGAACTCCTCAAAGCCGTCCTGACGGATGGCATGGTACTTCCAGTGCCTGTCGCCGCAGACGATGAAGAAGCCTGCGTCCCGAAAGCCGTGGTCGGCCAACCAGGCGAAGAAGGCCTCGCCTTCGGTGCGGAAGCCTTCGGGGTTGGTGTGGTTGTCGCGCTTGAAGAAATCGCCGCAGGGCGCGGGCCACGACAGGATCCTCTCATCGGGGCCGATCATCGGCGTGGGTGAGATCAGGATCTTGAACGCCGCGTCGCTCTCCAGGAGCGTCTGCTTGAGCCAAGCCTTCTGCTGCTCGCCCCAGATGGTCTTGTCGGGGCCGTCGTCCATCATGTTGGGGCTGCGATAATCCCGGTTCTCCACGAGCCAGATCTGGATGAGCTTGTTCAGGCGATGGGTGCGGTAGGTCACCGGATCAGGAGCCGACGGGGCGAGGACGGGGACCTGCTCGATGAAGAGCCGTCGGCCTAGCTCGGTCGAGGGCTCCTCCTCGCAGTGCGGGTCGGCGTCGTTGTAGCGAAAGTCATGGTCGTCCTTCATCCAGTAGGTCGCCACGTTCGAGAACAGGTCCTCGTAACGGGGCTGTATGAACTGGAGATGCCAGGCCAATCGCATCGTGGGTTGGGTGCTCTTGGCGATGGGGAACGCATCGTAGTAGACGCTGTCTCCTGTGGCGACGAAGAAGTCCGGCTCCATCTCGGCGATGCTCTCCAGGCCCGGGTAGCCGAGGCCTTTCTGCTCAGGACCCGGGAAGAACTTGAACTTGAACCAGTTCATGCCCGTGACAACGGCCAGGGAGACGGGCTCTTCCGCGGCGGCACCGGCCAGGGTGCGGAACGTGCGCGTGGGGCCACGCTTGGGCCAGCCAAACCGCCAGGCTCGGTAGATGATCCGGTAGTAGTAGCGTGTACCGGGTTGGAGTCCGGTGAGGGGTTGTTTGACAATGTAGTCCGTTTCGGCGCTGGCGATGACCGGATCGGTGAGGAAAGACTCGGCGAAATCCTCATGGGTGGATACCTCGAACGCGGCCTCTCCGCGCACGCCGATAATGGGCCACCATGATAGCGTGAGGCGGGACTGCAGGATCGCGCTGGTCTCGGTGACCTCGCCGACCATCTCACCCTGGCCGTTTTCGATGAGCGAGCCGGGTACGCTGATGTCACCTCTGGCATCCAGCCGCGTGACGAATTGGTCCAGCGAATCGGTTTGCGGGTCTGCCGCAACAGCGATTAAGACGCATGACAGCACGATGCCCGACATGGCCGCCTCCTCGGGGAGCTTGCCCATTGGGTCTAGATGCCTCATTCCCCGCGAAGCGGTTGCACCGGACGTGCGTGACGTGTCGCTCCGCGCCCGATCCGCGCCTCTCACCGCAGCCCACTTCGGGGCCCAGGCCAACCTGCCGCAGAGGGCGATGAGAATCGCGAGCCAATCGCCATTCTACGACTTCTGTTTCGCATTCGTCAATCACAAAGTGTGACTAGGCAAGCAGTCCGACGTCAATGTGGGGATGCCGCCAGGTTGCGCTTGGGGCCGTGTCTGCCGGCGGCGATCCCACCGAGGGGGTTCGACCCGCAAGGATCCCACCGCCATCGTTTCTTCAGGTTCGAATCGGGCGGGCGCGGCTCCCGCCGAGCCGCAGGTGCCGAGCCCCGCTGGATCCCGCCGCGTAGCCTTGGCTTAGCCGGGGCCTCAGCGGGGTCGCTTGCCCGAGAGGGCAAGCCCGTGGCGTGCGTCCTGACCCGCCTTCCGCTGCCCCGAAGACGCCTCCTCGTGCTGCCTTTCAGACGTATCGCGACGACCTGTCCGAGCCGCCGGATTCATCCGGCGCGGCCGCGCGGCATGAATGCCGCGGCTCGAGCAGCAGCCGTGGCGTGTGCCGCCCTGTCCATAGTCGCACGATGTGTGTAACGCAGCACTAGCAACCGTGTCGGACGGCGATCCAGTCCCATTAGGGGCGTAGGAATGGAGCCACGGGTGAAGCGAGCCGCCAGGCGAGCGGAACCCGTGGTCCGTGGTCGCCCCAACGTATCAAGCCCCATCGGGGCGACAGCCCGGAGGGCCATCGGGGCGACAGCCCTGAGCGTCATCGGGACGAGGGCGACATCCCGTAGGCCGCGGTGATCTGCCGCCCCGGATGGGGCTAGGCGCCTGGCCGTGTCGCACGAATCCCGCGGCTCGCGCCGCGGGCTACACACGGTCGCGTCTCCGACGACCGCACGGAGCTGGGAAACCCATAGGTCCAATTGTGTTGGACGACTAGTGCTTCGCCACGCTTGTTTGTGTGGGTTTGAATCGAGAAGGCAAGACGCCTA
>CAZUQM010000033.1:0-55673 GCA_964622545.1 uncultured Planctomycetales bacterium
TGTACTCGCCCATGGACATCGACGGGGTGAACTACTACCTCAAGCCGATGAACTGCCCGGGGCACTACAAGATCTATCAGACCGCGCCGCGAAGCTATCGCGATCTGCCGATCCGGATGGCCGAGCTCGGTACGGTGTACAGGTACGAACCGTCGGGGACGCTGCACGGCATGCTGCGGGTCCGCGGCTTCACCCAGGACGACGCGCACACCTTCTGCACGCCCGATCAGCTCGGCGCGGAAATCGACCTGCTGCTCGAGCTGATGGACTACATGATGCGGTCGTTCGGGTACGCGTACAAAGCCTACCTGGCGACCCGTCCCGAGAAGTACCTCGGCAGTGACGAAGAGTGGGAGCGGGCGACCGAGGAGCTGCGGGCCGCGCTGGAGCGCCGCGGGCTCGATTACGAGGTCGACGAGGGCGGCGGCGTCTTCTACGCACCCAAGATCGACATCAAGCTGATCGACTCGATGGGCCGGGAATGGCAAGGCCCGACCCACCAGATCGACCTGCAAGCGGCCAAGCGGTTCGGCATCAGCTACATCGGACCGGACAACACCCCCCACGAGGCGATCATCATCCACCGCACCGTGCTGGGCAGCATGGAGCGTTTCATCGGCGGCCTCATCGAGCACTACGGTGGGGCCTTCCCGATGTGGTTGGCGCCCGAACAGGTTCGCGTGATCTGCGTCAGCGAGAAGAGCGCCGACTACGCCGCGAGGGTCTGCGAGGCCCTCAAAGCCGCCGGTCTGCGGCCCGGCCTGGACGATTCGTCCGACAGGCCCGGCCCGAAGAAGCACAAGGCCCGGCAGGAGCGCGTACCCTATATCGTGTTCATCGGCGAGCAAGAGGCCGAGAACGGCGTGGTGCAGGTGCATGGCCGAAACCCCGAGCGCCCGGAGGACTACGTCATCGAGGGCAGCCCGACGGTGGAGCAGTTCCTCTCGGCGCTTCAGCGCGAGGTGGCCACCAAGGGCCGCGAGGGCGACTAGGCGGCGAGAAAACTTTGGAACGTCGGCCGGATACGCCGTCTGAGGTGTCCAAGAGATAGTCGACGCAAGCAAGACCCGAACGTAGCGACGGCGGGAGCCCTTTATGATCGCGGGGCGTGGGCCTGGCGACTCCCGAACGCGTCGACCTGCTACGGGTCCAACGGAAAGGCAGGTGATTGCCCATCGCACAAGGAATGCGTACGAATGAGCAGATCAGGATCTCGCCGGTGCTCCTGATCAACCAGGACAACGAGAAGGTCGGCGTCATCCCCACGCAAGAGGCCTTGCAGCTCGCGCGGGATGCCAACCTCGACCTGGTGGAGGTCGCTCCGAACGAACGACCGCCGGTCTGCCGGCTGATGGACTACGGCCGGTGGAAGTACTTACAGAAGAAGAAGCACAAGCAGAAGCCGCCGCATGAGTCGCAGCTCAAGGAAGTCCGCTTCAGGCCGAAGATCGACAAGCACGATCGCGAGACCAAGATGGGTCGCGTGAGGGACTTCTTGGAGCGAGGCGACAAGGTCCAGCTCACCATGCTGTTTCGGGGACGCGAACGCTTCCATCCCGAGATCGGCATGGAGATCTTCGAGTCCATCATCGAAGAGTTGGGTGAGAACATCAAAGTCGAGAGGCAGCCTCGCTACGAAGGCCGACGGATGGTCATGACCATCGCACCGGCCAAGAAGAAGTGATCCCATGGCCAAGACCGAGGGAGCTTTGGGAGGTCCATGCCGCAGGCGTTTGAGCCTGCCACCAAGCTGATCGAAGTCACCACGACCACACACGAGCATTGCAGACCCCCTGTGAACCCGCCTCGCCGCGGGCCCCACCAGGGTACGGACGGAGGATCTCTGCCGGCAGTTGAGCCACGCTAAGGGTGCCGCTATAGTCTGGCCCTGAGAACGCCGCACCCAAGGTCCCTGAACGAGCGACATGACCTCTGCCCTGACCTATTCGCCGAGCGACCCTTCCATCGACCGCGCCGCCGGACGACGCTGGACGACGGGGCGCGCCTGCTTGCTGGTCGCCGTCGTGGCCGGGCTGGTGCGCCTGTGGAGCGCCGGCAGCTTTCCCCTGGTCATCACCAACGACGGGTTCACCTACCTGCTTTGGGGAGCCAAGCTCTGGGCGGGAGCGGACCCGGCGATCCCCCCTTTCCGCACACCGGGCTATCCGCTCTTTCTGGCCGGGGTCTTCTCGCTGTTCGGCTACAGCGGCACCGGCGTGGTGGTCTCGCAGCATCTGCTGGGATGGCTGACCGCCCTGACCGTGACGTTCGCGGCCTGCCGCCTGGGCGGAACGGTCTTGGGAACGGTGGCGGGCTTGCTCATGGCGCTGGAGCCCGCCCTGCTCTGCTACGAGAGCTACGCCCTCAGCGGCACGCTGACGACCTGGCTCGTCACGACGGCCGCGGTCCTGGCCACGTGCCTTCGCAGGCCCCGGCTCTACGTCGGGCTGCTGATCGGCGTCCTGCTGGCCCTGGCGTGCCTGGTCAGGCCCAGCGCCATGGTCTTCGTGCCGTTCTTCATCCTCGGATGGCTGCTGGCGTCGTACAAGAACCTCCGGAGCTTCGGCCTGGGGGCGGTCGTCTGCGGGGTGGGCCTGTTCGGCACGCTCGCCCCCTGGCTGATCCACAACGCCGATAGAGGCATCTACGGACTGGCCAGCGGCAGCGGCGGAGCGATGTGGTACGGCATGGCGCGGTTCGGCCTGATCGAGGCCAAGTACGCGCCCAACGAGGAGCTACGGGAGAAGTTCAACGCCATCCCGCCGCGCGCCGGAAACCACATCAAGTACCACAACTTCATGCGGACGATCGACGGCATGGGATCACGCTCGGCGCTGATGAAGGCATGGTCCCGCAAGAGCCTTCGCGACAACTGGCGGGAGTACCTCGAGGTCTTCCGCTACGCCCTCGGTTGGCAGGTGCGGTACTTCCCGCAGTCCGGCCCGTGGAAGACGGACGAGCTCGACTGGTTCCTCTGGCGTCGCTCGCAGGACGGCGACGGCTGGCAGCTTTCCGGCAAGCCGCCCGAGCAGCACCGACCGCTGACGAGGCAGGCCCGCGGGGGGCTGCTCCGGAGTTTCTTCTCCTGGTGGAGTGAAGTGAATCCGCACGGCGTCCCGCAGATTCCGATGGCGGCGTGTGCGCTGATCCTGATCGTGATCTCTGCGGTCAGGCGGCAGTGGGCCTTGTGTCTGGTCCTCTGTGGCGGGATGGCCTTCCTGGTAGCGCACGCCACATTGCTCGCGACGAACCAACGCTACATCCTCGTGGCATCGACGTTCTGGTATGGGGCCCTGGCGGCCGTGCCGTCCATCCTCATCGGTTGGGTTCGGGGCCTGTGGGCGAGCCGGGGCGCCGGCCGAGTTTCGGAAAGCTCCTCAACGTCGGAAGCCGCCGCGACGCGTTGAGGTCAGCCCCCAACCGAGCACGAACAAGCCCGTCACCATGGCCGCCGACGGAACCACACAAGGGGGAGCCAACGGCGAAATCCCCGGGGCCCCGGCAGGGGCCTGCTCGGTGAAGCGCGCGGTAACGAGCCGGTCCTGGTCCATGGTCAGTTCGAGCGGGTTGGCCATCTCCTGGTCGGTGGGCACGTCCCCGCTCCATCCGGCGAAGAACCAGCCGGAATCGGGCGTGGCGATCAACCGGACCGACGCGTCCTGATTGTACGGACCGGAGGCGGGCAGGACGTTGCCGTTGCCCTCAATCTGCGTCGAGAGCGTGTAGAGCGGAGGGGGGGCTTCGGCGAAGACGGCCTTGATCGAACGGTTCCGCGTCATCGCCAGCGTCAACGGGTTGCTCGCGCGATCCTCTTGCGCCACGTCGCCCGACCACCGATCGAAGACCCAACCGTCCGCGGCCAGGGCCAAGACGCTCAACTCTTCGTTGGCCACATAGAGCCCGGCGTTGGGATCGACCGATCCCTGTCCCTCGACGCTCGTCGTGAGTGCGTATTGCACCGGTGGCGGCTGCTCGAACACGGCCTCCACCGTGCGATCCTGGTTCATCGTCAGCAGAAGGGGGTTGTCGGTCCGCTCGGCCTGGGACACATCGCCCTGCCACTCGACGAACTCCCAATTCGGATCGGCCGTGGCGACGAGCTTGGCCGTCGCCTCTTCCACGTAGGAGGCCCCGCTCGGCGAGACGGATCCCTGGCCCGTCACGGACGTTGTCAGTTCGTAGGTCACCGGCGGCGTCCCGAAGACGGCCGAGATCGAGCGGTCCTGGCTCATGGCTACGGTGATGGGGTTCTCGAGCTGGTCCTCGGCGTCGAGGTCGCCCTGCCAGTAGGAGAACTGCTCTCCGACGTTCGGCACGGCCGTCAGCGTCACAAGAGATCCCGGAGCGTAGGTGGACTGGTCGGGCGTCACGGTCACGTCGCCGAGGTGCCCGTTCACCTCGCTGACGGTCAGGGCGAAGCTGTTGCATTGCACGACGCGGAACCCGACGAAGTACGTCCCGTTGTAGATCTGTCGATAGTGCCTCATGGCCGCGGTCGGCTCACCACTGTTGAAGGCCTTGCCGCGAGTCGCATGACGCACGGGGTCGGAGATGCTGTTGGAGTAGTCTTGCCCCCACTCGTAGACGTTGCCGCTGAGGTCCTCGATGCCGTAGTAGTTGCCGCTGGAGCCCTCGTAGCTGCCCACCGGGGCGGGCACGCGAAGCGTGTTCGGATCGACGCCGCCGGGCTGGTTCGAGTCGTAGATGGTGAAGTTGGCCTGCGTCAGGTCGAGCTCGTCCGAGCCGTAGCCGTACTCCCAGTGCAGGGGCGGAATCGTCTCGCCGTGTTCGCCGGTGCGCGTTGCGTTGGGGGCGCCGGGGTCGTAGGCGGCCGCCTTGTACCACTCGTTGTAGGCGTTAGGCTGACCGTCGATGAAACCGTTCTGCAGACCGATGTTGTCCATCGGCAACCGGAAGCCGGCGTAGTTCTCCACGAGGTCCTGCCGCTCCGCATCGGTCAGGTCGCGCTCGGCCCATTCGATCTTGCTGATGGTAACGGGGTACCAGTCCTCCACAGTCGGGCCTTCCTCGTAGCAGCGCTGGTTGGGGTCGATCCCCTGGTTGATGGTCAACCAGTTGCAGAACTTGACCGCGCCGACCCAACTCACGCCGACGATGGGCATGTTGGCGTCGTTGGGGTCATAGACGTACCGGCTGCCGACGGGCTGGTTCGCGTCGTAGGCCACGCCGTAATGGGGCCCGTAGGTGAAGGTGGTATCGCAGTCGCTGATGTCGAAGATGCCGTCGAGGTAGCTGCCATCGGGAATGCCCACGTCGCCCGAGCTCGGATCGAACAGCATGTACTGCCCGCGCTCGTTGTCCTGGTTGGCCTCGGCATCGTTGAGGAAGGCGAAGTACTGAGCCACCGTGATCTCGTACTTGCCCATGTAGTAGTCGTAGTCGGGTCCGTTGGGCTCTCCGCCGCCCGGGACCTTGACCACGGCGATATCGAGCGGGGCACTGGCGGCGACGGCCACCATCGTCAGCATCACCGCCCCGGCCAGGCCGGCTCG
Organism: uncultured Planctomycetales bacterium; assembly: GCA_964622545.1. Taxonomy (GTDB): domain Bacteria; phylum Planctomycetota; class Phycisphaerae; order UBA1845; family JAFGLZ01; genus JAFGLZ01. The sequence goes on from CAZUQM010000033.1 coordinate 5,514, forward strand.
CTGCAGAAGACGAGATCGACGATCCATGAAAACCCTCCAGCACGCTGCCGAGGCCCCGGACGCGGCGCGGTCCGATGCACGCGTAGGTATCGGACGCTCGGCGCCACGGCGGCAGATCATCAGGCGAACGCATCCCTCGCGGCAGGAGCCCTCCACCTGACTATAGCCCCCCACCCCACCCCGGGGCAATGGCGGGAGCGGTTCGACCGTCCACCGCGGCGGCGAGAGAGCCGGAGACAATGGTCAGGACCGACCCGATTTGGTATGGTTCTGAGCCATTCACCCGATGGTCGTGACCCGGTGGGCTGGGGCCTCGTCGCTCGGAGCCGCGCCAGCAGGCTCTTAACCGGATCATCGCCCCGGCCGGACGCCGACGAGGTGATCGGTTGCCGCATCGACACATCGCGCGGCGAGGTCACGACGTGAACGCTCAACATGAGGAGGCCCGATTCCGATGTCGTCACAACCTTCGCAAGAGGCCATCAAGCAACTCGATAAGCTCTACGAATTCGAACGCGAGCCGATCCCTGACAACAAGCTCCAGCCGGCGCGGCGTTTCGCGGCCCTGCTGGCCGGCGAACACGTGGCCGGCACCGAGTTCGTCATCGGCGCGCTCTTCGTGGCCTGGGGCGTGCGGACGTACGACGTCGTCGTCGGGCTGCTTCTGGGCAACCTGATGGCCGTGCTGACGTGGACGCTGATCTGCACACCGATCGCGATCCAGACGAGGCTGACGCTCTACTGGTACCTCCGTAAGATCGCCGGGCCCGTCACGACGATGGTCTACAACATCGCCAACGCGGTGCTGTTCTCGATCCTCGCGGGGTGCATGATCACGGTCTCGGCCAGTTCGGTGCGGATCCTGTTCGACATCCCGGCGCAGACGAACTGGTACCCCGAGGACTTTCGCTTCGTCATCCTGGTGTTGGTGTTGGGTTCGGTCGTGGTGACCCTGGCCGTGCTGGGATTCAAGAAGCTGGCCCAGTTCGCGCAGATCTGCGCGCCGTGGATGTTTCTGATGTTCCTCGGCGGCGGGCTGGTGCTGTTGCCCGGCGTGGCCGCCGAGACCGGCTTCGGCGAGATCCGAAGCTGGTCGGACTTCTGGCGGCTGGCCGACGCGCACATCTGGACGGGCAAGGCCCCCGACGGCAACCCATCGATGTCGTTCTGGCAGGTGGCCGCCTTCGCGTGGATCTGTAACCTGGCGATGCACGGCGGGCTCTCGGACATGGCCTTGTTCCGCTATGCCAAGGGCATCTCGTGCGGACTGACGTCGGCGTTCGGCATGTTCTTCGGCCACTACGTCGCATGGATCTGCGCCGGTGTGATGGGCGCGGCCACGGCGTTGATGGTCCAGCAGCCTCTGGCCGAGCTCGATAGCGGCGCGATCGCCATGCAGGGATTGGGCCTGGCGGGAGGCATCGCCGTGATCCTCGCCGGCTGGACGACGTCGAACCCGACGATGTACCGAGCGGGCCTGGCATTCCAGGCCGTCACCCCGGGCTGGCCCCGATGGCTCGTCACCGTGGTCGCCGGGGCGGCCACGACGATCATCGCGTGCTTCCCCTTCGTCTTCACCAAGCTGCTGAGCTTCGTGGGCTGGTACGGTCTGATCCTGATGCCGGTCGGGGCGATCGTGTTCACCGAGCATTGGATCTTCCCCCGGATCGGCCTGACGCGATACTGGGCCTCTCGCAAGAACCTCATGGTGAGTTGGCCCGCGCTGGCGAGCTGGGGCATCGCCGTGGGCATCTCGATCTTCATGGCCTGGAAGAACGTCTTGCGAGCCTTCCTCACCGAGGGTCGGCCCGAAGGCGACGTGTTCTTCTTCTTCCTGCCGGTCTGGCTGTTGACGGCCGTGCTGTACACGATCTTCGCTGCCATGGCCGGCGCTGCGGAGAAGATCCCCGAGGAGGAGCCGGAGCGCGTCGAGACCGCCGAGGAGGTCCCCAGCGAGGAGCTGAGCGGCTCGGACGAGGACACCGAACCCGCCCCGCTCGGCCAGGTCAGGGGCTCGACGGTCGGGCTCGCCGCCGGCGTGATCGCCGCGGCCTGCCTGGTCGCGTGCCTCGTGCTGCCGATCTACGTCTTCGCCCAGGGCACGGAGAGTTACAAAGCGAACTTGGCCTGGTTCCAGAAGGTGATCATCTGGCCGAGTGTGATCTACCTGGTGACCGCAACGATCTGGGCCGTCACCCGCGACACGGGGGACGAGCCGATCTAGCGGCGCTGCCTGGATCAACGTCGGACTGGTCGCCACCCCCGAGCCGGCCCGTCACGATTCGGCCTGACGGATGCCGTGGCGCAGCGACTTCCCGAGGGCATCTCGGTTACGCTGGGAAGCTAATCTCCTCTCGCGCCATCCAAGACTCATAGTTAGTAGGTGGGCCTCCGTCCACTCAGCGCCGGCGCGCGATGAGGCGGTCCGGCCCAGCGACCCCAACCGCAACCACTGTGAAAGGGGAGACCGCCATGACACTTGTCGCTTCAACCATGTTGGACCTGGGTACGCCCGCTCCGAAGTTTCAGCTAGAGGACCTCATCTCCGGCGAGACCATCACTCCCGACGCCGCGGCCGGCCCTCGGGGTCTGCTGGTGATGTTCGTCTGCCGGCACTGCCCCTACGTCAAGCATGTCCAGGACGAGCTGGCCAAGATCGGAAACGACTACGACGACCAGGGCATCGGCATCGTGGCCATCAGCTCCAACGAGATCGAGAACTATCCGGACGATGCTCCCGACAAGCTTGTGGAGCAGGCCAAGGAGGTCGGCTTCAACTTCCCCTATTGCTTCGACGAAACCCAAGAGGTGGCCAAGGCTTACACGGCCGCCTGCACGCCTGACTTCTTCCTGTTCGACGCGGACATGAAGCTCGTCTACAGGGGCCAGTTGGACGACTCCCGACCCGGCAATGACAAGCCGGTCACGGGTCAGGACCTTCGGGCGGCGCTGGACGCGGTCGTGGCCGGCAAGCCCGTCGATCAGGATCAGAAGCCCAGCGCGGGCTGCAACATCAAATGGAAGAGCGGCAACGAACCGCCATATTTCGGGGGGTAGGGTCGACCGACCTTCGACCCGACCGAACGCCCTGATGCGCGAGCCGACATGACCACTCGCACTCCACGCCCCTCGGCGGAGCCTCCAACCGGGATCGCTGATTCCGGTTTCCCAACCCCCTCCGAGGGGTCCTTTTATGCGCCCCATCAACGTGTGACCGCCGTGGGCACCGACGAGTCGGTGTCGGGCGTGTCGGCGGACTTGCGCGCCCGGATATGCAGGAAGTAGGCCACCACTTGGGCGTCCTGGATGTTCGGGTGCTCGCGAACGGTTGCGTCCGAGGGACAAGGCTCGCCGGTACGCTCAAGCCGAAAGCCCGTCTCGACGAGCAGGTTCAACCACTGGCTCAGCGTTCGGGTGAACCGTGGAACCCTGAACGTCGGCAGACTCTGCCGCAATTCCTTGGACGCGGCGCTGAAAATCCACTCCTCGATCTGACCGTCGAGATTTCGGAAGTACTCGCCCACCTCGATCGCATAGGTCCGCCCGCTTGCATCGCGCAGATTCCGACGGTGAGGCGTGTCGAAGCAGGGATGGGTGATGGAGAACTGAAGAAAACCACCGGGACGAATAGTGCGGTAGGCTTCGGCCAGGGCGCGATCCGTCTCCGGCACGTCCATGAGGCTCATGACGGCCGTCGCGAAGTCAAAGGTGTTGTCCGGAAACGGCAGTTGCACCGCGCTGGCGACCTGGTAGGCGATGCCGAGCGGCTCCTCCCGCTCCGCCTCTTCGGCATGCCTGATGAACACATCGGCGATGTCGATGCCCACCAGTCGGGCCCCGCGCCCGGCAATCAGGCGCGTGTTGTGGCCCTCGCCGCAACCGATGTCGAGGCCAAGCAGACCGCGAACCTCGGGCAACATGGCCAGGAACGCCGGCGCGTTCAGATGATCGCGATAGACGTCGTATCCGGCCCGCGCAAGCCGAGTCCAAACCTCGGCGTTGTCGTTCCAGAAGCGGCCAACTTGTTCGTGGTTCATAGATGGGTTCTTGCGCTGGAAGCCAGAGACGGAAAACGCAAGGCCATCATCTCTCAGCGGGCTACCAAAGTCAACATTTCTAAACTCGAAATGCTGCATTATCGACTATAAACGCCCCAATGCCCGGTCGAGGGCAAGATCAGGTGTGACTCACAACTTTTTGTGTTGTGCCTCTGCATGGGGGTAGGTAATGGCGTTTTTGTACAGTCCCCGTGGAATACTTCCGCCTTAGTACCTACTATCGGTAAGGGAGGTGCGGCTTACGGACCTTTCCCGGGTGTAGACTGTTGATGGACCCTTGGGGATGATATCCCCGCGCGTATCGAGTAGGCTGTTGTATCGGAGGGCCCGGTTCGATTTCGGATCGGCCTGCTGGGGTTGCAGAGTGCCTGAAGTGTGTCTCTTGCCTATCTTCGGGCTGCACCTACTCAGAGACGCTGCCCTTCTGCGCGGCCTTGTTGGCATGCGAGCCTTCCTGATGCCGGAGGTCACATGAGGCCAACGACCCACCATTTCCTAGCTGCCACGACCGTCCTATCCCTGCTATCCGGTCCGGCGTGGGGCCAAGCTGTAAGGCGTCCGGGGCAGTGGCTGCAGGTTCCCCCAGAGGACGCGGCCGGACAGGCCAGGGCAGCCGGCGCGGCCAGGGCTCCCGCTGAGACGCAGGCTATCGCTGTTCGTCGGATGAGCACCGCGGCCACGAGCGTCGCGTTTGAGGTGACGATGGCTCGGGCTTGGCTCGCCCCGGCTGTGAGTCACCAGGGCAAGGACTACTCGTCGCTCAGCATTCCCGGTTGCGGCAACGACGGCGAGGCCGTCGGCCGACCGGATCTTCCGTTCAAGGGCTTTCTCGTCGAGGTGCCGTTCGGTGGCGCGGTCGCGTTGGAGATCACCGCCGCCGAGACGGTGTCCCTGGGAGCGGGCTACCGAATCCTGCCCGAGCAGGTCCCCGAACCTGACGACGGCAGCGAACCCGCCGAGTTCGCAGTCGATAACGCCACGTATGCCAAGGCCGAGTTCCTGCCGGTCGAGCCCGTCACGATCAGCGACCCCAAGGTGATCCGCGGTCGCCGGGTGGTGTTCGTGCAAGTCTTTCCCATCCAGTACAACCCCCAGACCGGCGAGCTTCGCGCCTTCCGGACGATATCCTTCAAGCTCATTCACGAAGGTAGGCCCACGGCCGAGGAGATGTCGCGGAAGCGCCGTCTGGCCACGCCTGTATCCGAGGCCAAGGCCAAGCGATTGATCGCCAACTATGAACCCCTTCCCGAAGGGGGACCGGATCCTGACGGCGACCCGCCCGCCGGTGGCGGCGACGGCGAGGGGGCAGCGGGTGGCGAGCCAGACGGCCCGGGTGATGACGGCGCGGATTACTTGATCATCGTCGCGGACGACCTGGTCGACGCGATCCAGCCGCTGGCGTCCTGGAAGTACAAGAAGGGCCTGGCGACTCGAGTCCTAACGATGTCCGAGGTCGGCTCGACGTCCGCGGACATCAAGGCGGTCATCCAGAACGCCTACGACACCTGGTCTCCCGCCCCGGCCTACGTGTTGTTGGTGGGCGACGAGGACGACGTCCCTCCCGATTACTTCGGCGGGGCGTTGGACTGCCACACGGACCAGCTCTATGCGTGCGTGGACGGGGACGACTACTTCCCCGACCTGACGATCGGCCGGGTACCGGCCCAGAGCTCGGGGGTCTGCTCAACGGTGGTCTCGAAGATCCTCGCTTACGAGCGCACGCCCGAACCCGGCGACTGGTACAGTGCGTTCCTGACCGCGGGCTACTTCCAGGATGAGAACCGTAACGGCGAGGCGGACCGTTGGTTCATGGAGACCTCGGCTTACGCCAGCGAGTTCCTCATGAACACGGTCGGGCTGACGCGGTACACGGCCTGGTGCAAGGACATGTCCGACCAACACGACGTCTATCACTACAGGTCGATGGACTACCCCCACCGTTTCGATTACCCGGACCCCGTGCCCGTCTCGGTGACATCCCTGTGGCGCGACTACATGGGGGCCGCCGGCGAGATCACGACGGCCATCCATGCCGGCGTGGGGTTCATCCTCCACCGCGACCACGGAAGCGAGACGTCCTGGGGTGCGCCGCCGTTCTTCGTGGGCGACGTCCAGGCCCTGAGCAACGGTTCGAAGACGCCCATTCTGCTGAGCATCAACTGCAAGACCGGATCGTTCCAGCGGTCCTCGAGCGATTGCTTCTGCGAGGCCTTCCTCAAGCACGATGCCGGTGGGGCGGTCGGCGCGATCGGCTCGACGCGCAACAGCTACTCGGGCTACAACGATCTGATCTCCCACGGGCTGATGACGTGTTTCTGGCCCGGCTATGACCCGACGCACACCGACCAGACGTACCCCGTGACCTGGGAACTGGCCCCGGCCCTGACGTACGCCAAGTACTACATGTATGTCTACAAGGGCCCCGGCGACTATTCCGAGGGCGAGTTCCACATGTTCCACTGGTTCGGCGATCCGGAGATGGAGCTACGGACGCAATCGCCGCAGCCGCTGACGGTGGATCACACGGTCGTCGTGGACGCGCAGGTCCCCGAGACGGCCAGCGTGACCGTCACGCAGGGCGGCTCGCCGCTCGAAGGCGCGCTCGTCTGCATCGCCCATGAGCCGGCACAAGATCAGTGGTCTGGGCTGACGGACAGCAACGGAAACGTCACCTTCACGGACATCGTCTTCCGCGAGAAGGCGGATTACTCGGTCGTGGTGACCGCGGTCAACGCGCTGCCTTACGAAGGCATCCTGACGGCCGGCCCGGCTCCGATGGGACAGATAGCGCTCGATCGAGACGCGTATTCGGACGACGGAACGGTGACGATCGAGGTCAGCGACCGTGACGTCCGCGGCAGCGGTCAGCAGATAGCCGGCATCGTCACCTCGGGCGGAGACAGCGAGCAGGTCGTGCTCTACGAATCCGAGCCGGATTCGGCCGTCTTCATCGGCACGATTCAGACGACGCCCCTGCCGGTTGCCGCCGAGGACGGGGCACTCCAGGTCGCCGAAGGTCACACGGTGACCGCCTCGTACTACGACGAGGACGACGGCACCGGTCAACCGGCCACCGTGGAGGACTCGGCGGTCGTGGACACCACGCCACCCGTGATCACCACGGTCGAGATGGTGTCGGTCAATGGGATCAAGGCGGTGGTGCGCGTCGAAACGGACACGCCCACCACGGTGAAGGTCTCCTGCGGAGCGGGTTGTGGCGGTCCGTATCCCCATACGAGCGAATCCTCGGAGCTTGCCACCGAGCATCTCGTCACGGTAACCGGCCTCCAAGGCGAGACCCCCTACGTGTACATCGCCGAGGTGTGGGACCACGCCTTGAACCACGTCGTGGCCGACAACGACGGCGCATGCTACGCCTTCGAGACGCCGTTCCGACCCGAGTACTGGACCCAGCAGTTCACCGGGAACGCGTCGGACTTGTCGTATCGATCGATCACCTTCACGCCCGACGGTTCGCCGAGCTTCTACCAGGCATGCTCCCAGACCGTGGACGACTTTTTCACCAGCCCGTCGGGTAGTTTGATTCTGCCGCTGGGCGACAACACAACATGGCTCATCCCGCTCAGGGACGGTCAGCGAGCCCTGTTCTACGGCGACGAGGTGTACGCGTTCCACGTCGGCAGCAACGGCTACCTGAGCGGAACCGGCCAGATCGGCTCACCCATCGGTACTTACGAGGCGCACTTCAGCCAGTCGCAGTTCTCCGCCCTCTTCACCGATCTGGACCCGTCGGCCGGAGGAACGGTCTCCTTCAAGCAACTTGCGGACCGCGCGGCAGTGACATGGCTCAACGTGCCGGAACGCGCCACCGGAAACCTGAACTCGTTCCAGATCGAGATGTTCTTCGACGGGCGTATCCGTCTGACCTATCTGGACATCACAGCGGATAGCGCCGTGGTGGGCCTGTCGACCGGGCAGGGGATTCCCGACGACTTCCTGCCGAGCGACCTGTTGGCGTGCATCCCATGCGGACAGCAGTATGTGCTCGACGTCAGCGTCCTGCGAAACGACGCCGCGGAGGTTACGTTCGAACCTGAGCCGAACGATCCGAACCAGCCTTCCTATGATCCTGGAACGATCGTGACACTGACGGTGCTCTCCGAGGACCCGGACCGCCGGTTCCGCTACTGGGAGATCTTCGACCCGAACCACCCGGACGACGCCAACTACGTAAGCCAAGACGCCAACGAGACGATCTCTCTGGTCATGGATTCGGACCTGACCGTCCGCGCCATCTACGCGTGCGGCACGGAAGACATGATCTTCGTCTACCTCGGTCCGACCCTGCTCTTGGTGCTTCACGCCCACCGACGCCGACGACGAAACCGATGAACCCGTGCATGAAGCGATCCACGGTCGCAGCAGCCCGGCCGGGCGTTGCCCCCCTGCCACTTCACTGACTGCGTGAGGAACCTGCATCGTGACGTCCTCTGCGGGAACGATCCTGTTGGTAAACTCGAACCGGATGCGCCCCCCGATCGCGCCGCTGGCGCTCGACTACGTGGGCGGGCACCTGCGCCGGTCGGGCTTCGAAGTCCGCGTTGTGGACCTCGCGTTCGAGGGTGACGCACGCCAGGCGCTTGCCGATGCCGTCACCGAGGGCGAGCCGATGGCCGTCGGCGTGACGTTTCGCAATACGGACGACTGCTTCTGGCCGAGCTGCGCCTGGTTCGTGCCGCGGTTGAAGGCGTTGGTGGACGACATCCGCCGGTGCACGACCGTACCGATCGTACTGGGCGGCTGCGGCTACAGCGTCTTTCCGAAGCAGGTCGTCGAAACCAGCGGGGCCGACCTGGGCATCGCCGGAGACGGCGAGGCCGCCTTCGCGGCGCTGGCTCACCGGCTGGCAGGCCGGCAGGCCTACGACGACCTACCCGGATTGGTGCATCGCCCCGACGGCGGATCCGTCGTTCTGAACCCGCCCGAGTACACCCGGTCGCTCGATGTGCCGACGGACCGCGACCTGCTCGACAACGCCCGCTATCTGCGGGAAGGCGGCCAGGGCAATATCGAAACCAAGCGAGGGTGTCCCAGTCCGTGCATCTACTGCGCCGACCCGGTGGCCAAGGGCAAACGAACACGGCTGCGCGACCCTCGCCAGGTGGCCGATGAGGTGGCGTCGCTTGTCGCACAAGGCGTCACCGTGCTGCACCTGTGTGACGCCGAATTCAACATGCCGGCCGACCATGCCATGGCCGTGTGCCAGGAGCTGATCGGACGGGACCTGGGCGAGCGTGTCCGCTGGTACGTCTACGCGGCGGCGCATCCGTTCTCGGCCGAGCTGGCCCTGGCGATGCGACGTGCGGGATGCGTCGGCGTCAACTTCGGCGTGGACAGTGGAAGCGACCGGATGCTCGGCGTGCTCCATCGCGGCTATGACAGCGACGCGATTCGCAGCGCCGTCGAGGCGTGCCGACAGGCGGGGCTGCTGGTCATGCTCGATCTGCTGCTCGCCGCGCCTAGCGAAAACGTCGCCTCGCTGCGCGAGACCATCGAGCTGATCCAGCGGCTCAACCCCGACCGCGTCGGCGCGGCTACGGGCGTGCGTCTCTACCCCGGCACACCGATGGCCGAGATGATCCGCCGCCAGGGGCCCCTTGGCGACAACCCGAACCTGCACGGTCAGACGGAGGACAACGACGACTTCCTTCGCCCCGTGTTCTACATCGAGCACGAACTCGGGGAGGACCCGGTCGGGCTGGTGAGGGATCTGATCGGCGACGACGAACGCTTCTTCAAGCCCGCCCCGGTCGAGGCGGACGGCGACTACAACTACAACGACAACACCGAGCTCGAGCAGGCCATCGCGGCCGGTCATCGCGGGGCGTACTGGGACATCCTGCGAAGACTCAGCGAGGGCGAGCCGCCGCTGGCTTAGGCGCGCCCCCTCGGACCGACCGGCCCGCCATCGCGCGGACGGGCAAGCCGCTGGCTCAAGCCTCGCCGTCAGAGCCGGCTCTCTTACGGGCGCCCATGGGGTTGGGATGGCTGCTGCAAGGACCTCCCGCCTCAGACCACCCAGGGCTTCACACTGGCCAGCTTGCAGTAGTTCACCAGCTCTCGCTTAAAATCGCCATAGAAGAAGATCTGGTGGAAGCCCGGATAGGCCAGCACGTCGGGGCTGCCGTCGAGCTTGAGCGTGACGGCCACGACGCACCCGCCCGCCGGCGGGACGGCCGGGTTGTCGATGACCTCCCCGGTCGAGATGATCAGCTTCGGCTCCTGGTCGTCCTTACGGCTGAGCACGAACTGGGCCACCGTGACGCGTTGGCCCTCCTTCCAGATCGGTCGGCGCGTGGCGTCGCGCATGCCGTGGTGATGCATGAGCGAATACGGCTCGGCCGGCTTGTCGAATCCGTCCAGCTTGGTCGGGCAGGTGCAGTGCGAGCCGATGAGGGCGTCGAGAGCGGTCTCGGGCACGGGATCCTGCTGGAAGCCCGGACGATCGAAGAGGTACTGCACGAGGGCGTGGGTCGTGGCGGCCTCCATGTCGGCCTCGCACGCGGCCGGAATCGCACGATCGAGCATGTGCCCCCACGCGATGCACGGCAGGCTCACCTTGCTCTTGCCGAGGGCGCCGAGGCAGTCCATCGTGATGCCGTCGCCCTCTTCGCGCTGGAGGATGTTCCGCGCGACGACGTAGCTCTTCACGCCGTTGAGCACGTCCTGCTTGCTGGGGCCGGTCACCTTCGTCGCCTTCTTGAGGTACGCATCCGCGACCTGTCGAATCTCGGCGCTGAGCTCGGTGCGGTTGTAGTCGTCGAGGAACGTCTGCGCCGGGATGGTCCTCATCCGGGTTCCGAGGTGCTCGATACGCGAATCCCGACGCTTGCCGCCCTTGAGCACGATGTAACGCATCTCGCGGAGGCGGGCCCGGGCCTGGATCATCTTCATGCCCCAGATCGCCTGCCCGAAATCATCCGTGCTGCAGATCAACGCACCCGGCTTGCGGCTCGGACGGGCCGTGTTGGTCGTGAACGCCGCCCCCAGCGGCGCGAAGACCACGGTCGGGATCTTGGTGTCGATGGCCATGTTCGCCGTGGGCCAGGCGTGCTCCTGGCGGTCGAGCAGCACCGTGAGCAACCCGTCGGGCTTGGCGGCCTTGGCCTGGGCGACCCACTGCTGGGCCTCCTCCTTGGAGTAGATCGGCGTTTCGCGCAACGACAGCTTGATGCCCATCTTCGCCGCGGCGTCGATCATCTGCTTGCGGTACTTGGTCAGGGCGGCCTTGCCGTCGTAGATCTGGCCGGGCCAGCGCATGCCGTATTCGCCCTTGCGACGCACGAAGGCGGCATGCAGGGTGGTGGTGTGTTTCGAGGCCGGCCCGCACGGCTTGATCGCGCCCTCACAGCCGGCGTCGACCGCGGCGATCACCTCCGAGACCAAACCCGACCCGGCCGCGGCACAACACGTGCCCGCCAGGAACGTCCGTCGTGTGCAATCGCTCATCCGCGCGCCACCGTCCGATGCCGAAGCCATGGGTCTTGCCTCCTTCGTTCGTGTCCTGTGGACGGACGCCGGGGGGCTGAACGACGGCATGATCGGTTCCGTCTGGCCCCGTCTGCCACCGGGGTCCCGCCCTCCGGCGTACGTGGATAGGCTCGCCGAACGCGCATTCTATCCCAAGGCTCGGTCGGACCGCAAAGGGGCCCGATCGCACCCGCGAGCCGTGCCGGCTGCCGCTACGGTACGAGCTGTAGCCTCGCGATCACTGGGAAGTGGTCGCTCGGGTATTGGCCGTCCAGCTCGAAGGTCACGACCTCGGTCGCCAAGGTCCGCACCGGCCCCCGCGTGAGGATCCAGTCGATCCGGCGGCCACCCGGCTTCGGGCCGCGATAGCCGTGGAACGTGTTGATGTCCCGCCCCCGCTCCTTGGCCGTCATCCACGTGTCGACGAAGCCGTTGTTGCCGGTGAGCGTCTCGTAGGGCTTGCTGTCCTGGGCCCTGGCGTTGAAGTCGCCGACGAGGATGATCGGCAGGCCGGTCTCGAGGTCGCCGACGCGCTTGCGGATCAGCTCGGCGCTCTTCTCACGGGCCTCGCGCGACCGGTGATCAAAGTGCGTGTTGATGACGATCAGCTCATGGCCGGTGCGACGGTCCTTAAACTTGACGACCGTCACCATGCGTCGGCACGCGCTGCGCCACGACGTCGACGCGATCACCTCCGGCGTCTCGCTCAGCCAGTAGTGGTCGAACGCGAGCGGCTCAAACCGATCACGGCGATAGAACACGGCCATGAATTCGCCCCGGCTGCCCCCCTCGCGTCCCAGGCCGATCCAGTCGTGGCCCGGCAGGTCCTCGTCGAGGTCCTTGACCTGCTGGTACAGGCCCTCCTGCGTGCCGAGGAGGTCGGGCTGGATCTTCTCGAGCATGGCCTTGGCGACGACGCGCCGCTTCGGCCAGGCGTTGACGCCCTCCCAACGTCCGTAGCGAACGTTGTACGTCATGACGAGAAAGGACTCATCCTTGGCGGCTCGGACGGTTTGGGCCGACCAGCCGCCGGCCACGACGATCAACATCAGGTAAACGAACCTTCTCATGAATCCCAGCTCCTTTGTCAGCGTCGCGCGATGGCCTCACCTGGCGGACTCACCGAGACCGCGCCGGCTCGGCGGCGTCGGCCGCTCCCGATTGTTGGATGTCGAGTCGGTGCCCCTGCGTCACGAGACACAAGTCGTTCGAGGCCGTCCCGCCCGGACCGGCGCAGACCTCCACGATCAGCCTCCCGCCGTTGGGCAAGGGCGGCAGCGACACCGCGACGTGCCGCCATCGCTCTCGCTGCAGGTTCTTCTTGGGGTCGAGGAAGACCGTGGCAAGCGCCCCATCCTCGCCCTCGAGGCGCCAGATCAGGTCGGCCCCGTCGCCCATGCGTCCGGCGCGGAGTCGGGCCTCGGCCAGGGTCACGAAGAAGATCAGCCGACAGGCCCGAGACGACGACCGCAGGTCGGTCACCCACGCCCCGCGATGGATGTAGCCCCGGTAAGGCGTATGCATGGACGCCGCCGGCAACCTCAAGCCCCATTGCCGAACCGGTCTGAACTCCACGGGCTGGTCGTCCTTGGCCCATCGCCAACCCGTGAGGATCTCCGCATCCTCGGGCGGGTCGGTGTCCACCAGCGCGAAGCTGCGACGTGGCAGGCCCTGTCGCGCGGCCGCCCGCTCGGTCTGAGGCACCACCACGTCGAACAGTCCTTCGGCGAAGCTCTGGACGTCAAACCTGGTGACGAGGTGGACGCGCGCGGCCCGGTCGACGACGAAGGGAACGAGTCTCTCCCACTCGAAGCGTATCTGAGCGGCCCGTTTTCGCGACCGGGAGTGGTAGGCCACCGACGTCCGGTCCGGGTAACTCAGCGGGACCCGGATCCAAGGGCTCAGGTGGGTACACGTGATGTCCCGCCGTCGGTAGCCGTATCGGACGATGGACCGGGCGCTCCAACTCGTGGCGAAGGCGCTGATGACGCTCTTGTTGAAGAGCTTCCATCGGGTGTGGGCGGGATCGTCCTCCATCGCCAGCGGCACGAACACCGCATTGGGATCCGGCTGCGGGACGAGCTCCTTGAGCTGGGCGACCTCGCTCATGTCCTGCATGTAGCGCTTCCGAAAGAGGGTCTGGTAGCCGACATGACAGATCGAGCCCACGACCGCCGCGACCAACAGCACCGCCGCGACGAGGGCCCGGAAGCCGACCGCCAGCGTCCGCCGTGACCGCAGGCCGCTGTCGATCCAGTCGAGGAGCACCACCGAGGCAAGCACCAGCCCGATGAGCGGATAGTAGTGAAACCGGATCTCCATGCCCTGTGCCTTGACCATCATCGGGGGCACCCAGCCCAAGGCGAACAGCCCCAGGCCGAAGAGGATCGTCGCAGCGCGGCGCGCCGGCGGCCGCGCCGGGGTGTCCTCCGCTGCCGGTTCGGGTCGTCTGAGAAACTGCACGTACCAGGCGACGCCCGTCAGCAACAGGAGCAGCGCCCAGATAGCCCAGCCGCGGTGGTCCAGGAGCGTCTGGAGGCCGAAGTCGAGACTGCCGAAGGTAAGCTGCTGGAAGGCCCGGCCGCCGAGGCCCCTCTGGACCGTTCGGATGACCGTTTCCAGCCGCTCGGGCAGATCCGACGGGCCCGCGTACGCCTCGGCGGAGCCTCGATACCGGCCCGGCACGCTCACGGCGATCAGGACCACATACAGCACGCAGGCCAGTCCGCAGACGAAGACGGCCGCTCCTGCCCTCCAAGCGCGACGTGACCATCGCTCACGCGGGCTACACACGGCGAGATACAGCAGGGGAAGCAGCGGGACGACCGTCGCGGGCTGCTCTTGCCAGAGCGTGATGCCGTAGGTCAGCAGCGCCATCAGCCCGACCGACCACCACCCCCACTGACCTCGCGCGAAGCGGATCAGCACGAGCAGGAGCAGCAGGCACGAGAGCACGGCGAAGTGATAGGGCTGGCCCATCGAGTAGTGCATGAGTTGGTAGTGCAGCGGGAAGGTCATGTAGACCATCGCACCCAGCGCGGCGATCGTGGGCGACGCGACAAGCCGGCGCATGAGCAGCCAGAAGACCAGAACCACCAGGCCGTGTGTGACGGCGCAGAAGAGGTGGTCGGCCCGGTCGTGGTTCCACAAGAGCGTGCCCTTGACGATGCGGAGGTTGGTCGTGCCCGGCCTGTAGAACGGCCCGCGTGTGTGTCGCTTGCCGAAGATCTCCGCGAACGTGTAGTGCCCCGTCTCGGGATCACGGACGCTGTTGTTCCAGACGTCCATGTACTTGCCGAGGTCGCCGCCCCAATAGCAGGTGGACAACGCCCATAGGACGACCGGCAGGCCGACCAGGGCCAACATGCTGGTGATCCGGTGGGATCGGCTCATCGACCTCGTCGTCTCCTACGAAGCGGCCTCTCGCTCTGTCGATGTTGGTCTCGGGCGCGGTCACGGCACGACCACGTCGTCGATGACGGCTCGCTCACCACGCCCCCGACCGCTCGCGGGCGACGACGTCGCCGTAGGGATTCAGCGACATCCACCGCTTCGACTTGTTCGCCGTGGCCGTGATCGTCAGCTCGGCCGGCTTGCCGCGACCCACCAGCTCGGTCGGCACGGTCAGGAAGAACCGCCCGAAGCTGTCGACGCCGACGCTGCGGCGGACGACGTATTGGAGGCGGACTTCGCCGTCCGCTGTCCTCCACACGGCGGTCTTCTGCGTGAAGGGAACGTCGAACAGCTTCTTACCGGCCAAGGCTAGGCTAAAGTGCCCTCCGCCTGGCTCGCTCCGCCAACCGATGCCGCCGGCCCACACGAACGTCACGTGGTCGTGCGGCCAGTCGGCCGGCACCGTCTTCGTTTGCCATCGAAGCTGCTGCTTGCCGTCGGTCTGGCGGACGGCGTAGTTGGCGACCCTGTCCTGGCGATACGAGTACCAGGGCTGCGGCTCCTCGGTACGCTCCAGAACCTTGGCAAACCCCTCGACCCACGTCGCCGGGTCGGGCCGGCCGAAGTCCTCCACCCGCTTGCGCAGCCAATCGAGCGGCAGCTCGGCGGCAGGCTTGAAGACCTCGGTCCGTACATACGCGGCGAGTCGTGCGTACAGCCAGTCGGCGGCCGGATCGCCCTTGCGACGGGCCGACGACAGATCGAGCGTGCTGACCAACAGACGCCCCCGCCCGACCCTGGCCTCGAAGAGCCAGGCCTTGCGCCGCATCTGCCAGGGCACGTCGAGGCACCAGAAGATCGGGTCGATCTTGCCAGGCATATCCTCGGTGACGACGACGGGGCGGTCGTCGATCAGCCCGGCCACCTGGAGCTCGCCGTAACCGTCGTTCGGAAAACCCTCCATGGCCGGGTGTACGGAGATCCTATTGCCGTACGTGGCGTCGTTGGTGTCGCTGCCCTTCCACCAGGCGGGCTTGAGGCGACCCCGCAGGGTCGGAAAGACGATCGTCTCGTTCATGATCCAAACCGCCCCACCAGCGGCGAGGTGCTCGACATGGGCGGGCGTGAGCCACTGGGATTGCATGATGTTGTCGCCCCCGGCCACGGGCTTCGGACTGGGGAAGACCCACAGCGACCAGGCGTTGGCGATCGGCCCGGATCGGACCTCGAGCCCGAGTTGTTTGGGCGCGTCCACCGCAGGCATGACCACCTTACCCGTCCACGGCCCGATCAGACCCCGACCGCCCACGCCCGCGGGAGGCTTGAGGGCCACGTCGCGGGCATCGAGTCTCGCCCGGACGCGATCCAACGCCGGCCCCACCGAACGCGGCCTGAAGTCCGACAGCCAGATCCGTAGCGACAACCGCTCGCCCGGCCGGTAGTTGACGCGCTGTGTCTCCCACAGCAGCACGGCCGGGCCGAAGATCCGCCGCCCCATCTCAGGCGTCATGCCCCGGACCTCATCGAACTGATTGACCAGGCCGGTGCTCTGTGTCCAGTAGTCACGGAAGAGCCACTGGTGATGGCCGTCGATCTCGGCTCCGAGTCGGGCCGTCTCGATGTTCAGCTTGATCAGCCTTGCCTGCAGCTTGCGCGAGGTGGTCAGCATCGCGTCGAGGTGCGGGCTGAGGCCCCGCCGGCGGACCTGCTCGGCCATCCGCTCGATCCAGAACGGCCTGATGATCCCGGTGTACTTGGGGATGTCGGTCGGGTCGGGCAGGACGGAGATGTTGCTGGTCTCGTGGCTGATGACGGGCTTAGGTGGCGGGTCCTTGAGCACGAACTTGTCGAACCTGCCTGGGCCCCACGGGATCTCATGCACGCGAAACATCACCGTGAGGTAGTCGAGCGTCGGGCGGTCGACGACCTTGAACAGGCCGTCGCTGTCGATCACGGGCCGCGTCGGGTCGAGCTCCTTGGCCGTCTTGTACAGACCCGGGCCCAGCTCGAAGCCGTGCCACAGCTCGTTGCCCATGCACCAGCCGAAGACGGACGGGTGGTTCCGCATCTGGCGGATGTAGCCCTCCCACACATCGCGGTAGAGCTGCTTGGCCTCCGGACCGGCGGGCTTGAAGAACTGCTGGTAGGCGATGGGCAATTCGGGCTGGACGAGCATGCCGACCTCGTCGGCCGCGGCCAGGTAGGCCTCTGGCGGCATCATCGAGTGGTGCCGGACGCCGTTCAGGCCGAACGCCCGTCGCCGCTTGAGGTAGGCCCGCCAGAACGCCACATCCGGCGGCGGGCAGAGATGGATCGGGTGGTTGAAGTCGTCCCCGTAGCCGCTGAAGAAAAACCGCTCACCATTCAGGTAGAAGTCGTTACCACGGATCTCGAGGCGTCGCTGACCGAAGCGGATGGACCGATCATCCAACACGTCGTCGCCACGGCGGAGCTGCACCTTCAAGAGCAACAGGTTCGGCGCATCGGGGCTCCAGAGCGGGGCCTCGCGGAGTTTGAGGGCCCAGGTCGCATCCGTGGTGCCGCCGACAGGCCGCTCGCCTTGGTCGAAGACGCGGCGCGGGGCCTTACCCGGCCGCCACTGTGTGACGTCATAGGCCAACTCAAGGGCCGTGAGGTCCGTCCCCGCCGCCCTGCCGAGTTCCGCCTTCGCGGTCGCCTTGCCGCCGGCCGGGTCGGGCATGACGAAGACGTCCTCGAGCCAGACCGACCCCGTGGCCTCGAGCGTAACCGGATCGAAGATGCCGCCCCAGTCGACGTCCATGTAGTCGATGATGTCGAACGTGCCGGTCAGCGTGTCCTTCGACTTATGGCGTCGGCTGTCAACGGCGATGACGAGGCGGTGTCGTCGGCCAGGCGTGACGTGCGGCGTCACGTCGATGCGGAAGGCGACGGGATAGCCCCAGTGCTCACCGATCGGCTTGCCGTCGATCCACAGCTTGGCTGATCGATGGACACCGCCGACCCGCAGCCACACACGTCGGCCCTGCCAGCCCGGCGGCACCGAGATCAGGCGCCGATACCAGCCGACGCCGACGGCGTTGTGCCGCACCTTATCGGTCGGCTTGCCGAAGCCTTGCACGTCCCACGACCCCGGCACCCGGATGGTGTTCGGGAAGGCCACGTCCGGACCGAACCACCGCTGCTTCTCGCCGCGATCGTCCGCCGCGAACCGAAACTCCCACGTGCCATCGAGCGAGGCCTCCGGCCGCGCCAACGCCTCCCCCGCCCCCGTGCACCCCACCATCCAGGCTATCACGAGCGTCCGCAGCGGCATCGGTCGGTCCTCCTGTACAGATGACGGCGGCGGATCCCCAGGGAGTGGGTCGTAAGAGGTGCCTCGGACGACCTTGGATGCTCAACCGCCCACGCTACGGATATCCATATCTTTCCGCCCGCAGCCGAAGGCGGCGATGCCACGCTCGCATCGCGGGCGCCGCCTAACTCAGCAGCGGCTCGAGCTTCTTGTAGATCATGTACACCCCGCCGATGGACACCACCACGATCGCCAGCAGCATGCCGATGTTCCACACCACGCGGCTGAGGCCCTTGGGCCGGTCCTCGCCCATGTAGGACTTGCTGTTCATCATGATAAAGAACGTGACGTACGCGATCGGCAGGAAGAAGAAGCAGATCACCGACGTCGGCACCACCAGCCAGAAGGCCAGCTTGCCCCACAGGATCGGGCCCAGGAAGCCGATAGCCGGCATGAGCACGCCGACCTTGTACGCCGTCCCGTACGGCTGGTCGCCCGTGACCTCGGTCATGATGAACCCGCTGACCAGCATCAGCATCACGATGCTGCTGACCGTCATGCCGATGATGCCCAGCCCGAAGACGATGTGGCTCAGGTGCGGGCCCAGGAACGGCTCGAGCGTCTTGGCCATGTAGATCGCGTTGCGGCGCGAGCCCTTGGCCTTGTCGAGCTCGGCCTTGATCTCGGCGAGCTTCTCTTCCCGCTCCCCGGCCGACAGCGACGTATCGGCGGTCACGGCCGCCCTCTTGGCCTCGGCCTCCTTCATCTCCTTGGCCAGCTCAGGATGCAGCACGTTGGCCGACGAGACGATCACGAACGTCGTAGCCAGCACGAACGGCACGAGCATGCCGATGCCCAGGTCGAACTTGGCCAGGCCCCGATGCTCCCGACCCCAGCCGCGGGCCATCAGCGTGTAGGGGAACAGGAAGGTCATGTTGATGCCGACGGCCGTGGCCGACATCGCGATCAGCACACCCAGCCCGTCCATGTCGCGCGGGATGCGGAAGCCGGTGAAGCCGTTGGCCAGCTTGCCCCAATCGACGCCGGTCTTGAAGGCCACGATCGCAAAGCACAGCACGATACCGGCGACCATGATCTTGAGCGTGTTCTCGAACAGCCGCACGCCGCGGGAGCCCCTGCTGTAGTTCCAGGTCACATAGAGGGTGATCAGCACGAGCACCGGTGCCGCGAGGATCGCGTAGCCGGCCTCGGCGGCCTGGGCGTCGGTCGCCTGCTCGGCGAACATCCGCCCGATGGCCATGACGAACCCGGGGAAGGTCTCGCGTCCGCTGGTGAAGATGTCGCCCACGACCGACCCGGCCAGGTTGAACTGCGGGAAGCTCCACACGATGCTGGCGATCAGCGAGGCAAGGGCCCACCCCCAACCCAGCAACGGATGGGCGTAGCGGTTCACGGCATGGAAGGGCCGCTTCCGCGTGCTGAGCGTCTGGTAGGCCAGGGCGGACATCATGATCACGCCCAGCAGCATCGCGAACGGCTGGACCCACAGCAGCGTGTAGCCCATCAGGGCGCCGGCGAAGAGGCTCGAGCCCGCGCTGCCGCCGCCGAGCGTCAAGGCGCTCTGGAGCCAGCCGGGCCCGCTCATCTTGAAGTAGCCGCCCATCCGCGACAGGAGCGGCTTGCTCTCCAGCTCGCGGAGTATGGCCTTCTCCTGCTCGAGGGCCTCGGGATCGAACCGCGACAGCATGGGCAGATCGCGATCGTCCTCGTCGATGGTGGGCGGTTCGGGCGTCGACGTCGTGTCGGGTTGATCGGTCATCGGTCGTCTCGTTAGGTCGGGTTAATTCGGAACCTGCGCGCTCGGTTCGTCGGAAACCGGGCGCTCGCCACGGGCCGACATTGTAGAAGCACCGGGCAGCGCGGGCAAACGGGATTCGGCTTCCTCGTGGCGACAGCGGCCATGCCTTCGAGGTCGCCAGCCCGAATCGCCTGGCGTGGGCCTGCCAGTGGGTGCATGACCGCTAGGGCGGGGTCCTGCTGCCCGTCGCTCGGTTAGGTCTGACCTGAAGGGGCGAGACATGGATTGGTAGATCTTCCGTCGCCCCTTACGGGGCTGTTCGTTGGGTGCGGCCGGGTGACCAGGGGTTCCGTCCGCCTGCCGGCAGACTTCACCCCTGGCTACACGCCGCCGGCCCTGCGGGCCTGTGCGTTCTCGGTCGGGAAGTTGACCAGAAAGGTGGGCATCGCCCTCGGAGACGTCTGCTACCAAGCCAAGGCGGCGTCAAGCCGCTCCAGAACAGCGGTTCGACGTGGACCTCCCGCCTCAGGTGTCATGCACCCCGTGCCAGTTGCCTCACAGGGGTCGATCCCGTAGACTCTTAGCGTAGGTTGGGCCCGTCACGCGACGCGGCGGGAAGAGCCGTCCGATCCGGCCCGGCGCGTCGCTATGGACCAGCAATCGTTAAACGAGTGGGGGTCCCCCATGGCCTCGGTGTGTTTCTATTTCCATGTCCACCAGCCCTTTCGGCTGCGTCGGTACAGCGTGTTCGATTCCGAGAGCAACTACTTCTGGGACTTCAAGAACCGCGAGATCCTGCACAAGGTGGCCCACAAGTGCTACCTGCCGGCCAATCAGGTCTTGCTGGACCTGATCCGGGCCAACGACGGGCGATTCAAGGTCTCGTTCTCGGTCACGGGGGTGATTCTGGACCAGATGGAGCTGTGGGCGCCCGAGGTCCTCGACAGCTTCGTCGAGCTCGCGCGGACGGGCTGCGTCGAGTTCGTGGCCGAGACCTACTACCACTCGTTGGCCTTCCTCTACAGCCGTGACGAGTTCGCCGAGCAGGTCGAGCTGCAGCATCAACGTCTCAAGAACACCTTCGGCGTCGAGCCCAAGGTCTTCCGCAACACCGAGCTGATCTACAACAACGACCTGGCCCAGTTCATCGCCCAGATGGGGTACAAGGGCGTGTTGGCCGAGGGCGCCGACCACGTGCTGGGCTATCGCAGCCCGACCTACCTCTACCACCCGCCGAAGTGCACGAACCTGGTCGCCCTGCTGAAGCACTATCGGCTCAGCGACGATATCGCCTTCCGGTTCGGCAACCGGGCGTGGGAAGAGTGGCCTATGACGGCCGAGAAGTTCAATCACTGGGTCGACCGCGTCAACGGCAACGGTTACCTGGTGAACCTGTTCATGGACTACGAGACGTTCGGCGAGCATCAGTGGGCCGACACCGGCATCTTCGATTTCATGCGTAAGCTGCCGGAGGTGATCCTCTCCAAGCCGGACAACGACTTCATCACGCCGACCGAGGCGATCGAGCGCTATCCGGTTAGTGGCGAGTTCGACGCCCCGCACATGATCAGTTGGGCCGACACCGAGCGCGACCTGTCGGCCTGGTTGGGCAACGCGATGCAGTCCAATGCGCTGCACGAGCTGTATCGGCTCGAGGGGCAGGTCAAGTCGTCGGGCGATGAGTCCGTGATCCGCGACTGGCGCGTGCTTCAGACCTCGGACCACTTCTACTACATGTGCACGAAGTACTTCGAGGACGGCGACGTCCACAAGTACTTCAACCCCTACGAATCGCCGTACGACTCGTACATCAACTTCATGAACGTCTTGGACAACCTGCGCGGCAGGATCCGGCCGAAGGCCACCTCGGTGCCCTGGGTCAGTGCGGCGAGCGACGAGACGCAGGCCGCCGCGGGGGGGAGCTAGACCTCGGCGCGCGAGGCCCGCTGTGCGCTGCTTGCCCCATCTCCGGCGGCACCACCGACCTGAATGGATCTCGCGCCGACCCGCCCGGCACCTTGCGATGGCGCATCGAACGGGACCCCGCCGGCGAACGATCCGCACGGACCACCCGCGAGCCGACCACGAAAGCTGTTGAGGATCGATGCCATGGCCAACCAGACGACCCAGCTCACGCGGGTTCGGTTCGGCAGCCTGACGTTGAAGAACCCCATTACGATTGCCTCGGGCCCGCTCACCGACAAGTTCAGCAAGATCGCCGCGGCCGCCGAGGCCGGCGCCGGCGCCGTCAGCCTCAAGCTGACGTTCGTCAAGGTGCCCTTCAACTCGCAGATGCGGACGTTCAGCCTGCCCGGCAACGTCATCATGTCGCCCACGAACAAGCGGCTCGACATCGACCAGGCCGACGAGCTGATGCGCCGCGTCAAGGGGGAGCTCGACGTCGCGATGATGGCCAACTACAGCGCCGTGGGGGCGGCCTTCGACGACTGGAAGCTCATGAGCGAGCGGTTCCTCGACGCCGGAACGGACCTGCTCGAGCCGAACTTCTGCTGTCCGAATCTGGATACGTCCGACCCGCGGAGCAAGGACGAGGAGGACCACGGCGGCGCGTCGATCGCCGATCATCCGGACGTATGCGGCAGGCTCGTGGAGGTGATGCGGGCGATGACCGATCGGCCGATCGTGCCGAAGATCATGCCCTCGACGCGTCACACGCTGCTCACATCGTGCGAGGCCATGAAGCAGGCGGGCGCCGACGGCGTGCATGTGGTCGGCACCCCTGCCAGCGGTCTGCCGCCCTTGCTCGACGACGGCTCGCCCGACATGCCGCTGCTCGAGGGCATCCCCCAGGGCTCCACGAACGGCTCGGTCTGTCGCTATGCGACGTACCTGTCGGTCGCGCAGGTGGCCCAGTCGGTCGACCTGCCCATCATGGCTTCCGGTGGGCTGGACACATGGCGCGACGTGATCGACGCGGTCATGTGGGGCGCCACGGCCGTCGGGGTGTGCAGCTCGATCATGTGGCACGGCTGGGGCGTGGTCGGACGGATGCTCGCGGGCATCGACGACTACCTATCGCAGCGCGGGCCCTACACGCTCGAAGAGATCCGCGGCACGGCGCTGCACAACTTTACGACGCCCGACAAGGTCAAACTGGTCGAAGGTCACGCCCAGGTCAATGAGGAGCTTTGCATCGGCTGCGGACGCTGTCTCAAGCCCGGTCATTGCGAGGCGATCACCATGAGCGAAGAAGGGATCGCCCGCGTCGACCCGGACGAATGCATCGGCTGCGGTGTGTGCCGATCGCTATGTCCCGTCGGCGCGATCAGCTACCGCCTGAAGGATGCGGCGGGATCGGAGGTGGGCGCGTCATGAACCGCTCCACCCATCGTGATCGCATGACGGCCGTCGAGGCCGTCAACGAGGCGCGGCGCTGCCTGCAATGCGACGACCCGAACTGCAACCGCGGCTGCCCGGCCGGCGTGGACGTCCGGGAGTTCGTCGGCTCGATGGCCACGGGCAACTTTCGCGGCGCGATGCGGGCCCTCAAGCGGTGCAACACGCTGCCGCTGTCGTGCGCCTACGTCTGCCCCGTCGAGCGGCAGTGTGAGGAGCACTGCCGCAGCAGCGAGCTGAACTACCCGATTACCATCGCACGGCTGCAGCGCTTCGTCAGCGAGTACGCGCTCGACCACGAGCTGCTCAAGGAAGAGGCGGTCACGCAGACGGGCATCCGCGTGGCCGTCGTCGGCGCCGGCCCGGCCGGTCTGGCCGCGGCGGCCGATTTGCGGCTCGCAGGGCACGACGTCACGCTGTTCGACGCCCGCGAGCGGCCCGGCGGGATGCTCAGCTCGGCCATCCCCGACGATCGTCTGCCGCCGGATGTGGTGGCGCGCGAGATCGGCGAGGTCGAGCAGCTCGGCGCGACGCTGCGATGCGGCCAGGCCGTCACCGATCTCGATGCGTTGTTCATCGAGGGGTACGCGGCCGTGCTGATCGCGACGGGAATGTGGGCGTCCGCCCGGCTCGGGATCGAGGGCGGCGACCTACCGGGCATCCTCGGCGCGCTCGAAATGCTCGAGTCGGTCAAACTCGGCAAGGGCAAGCCGCCCGAGATGGGCAAGCGTGTGGTCGTCATCGGCGGCGGCAGTGTGGCCATGGACGCCGCTCGGGTGGCCTACGGCCTCGGGGCCGACCAGGTCGAGATCGCCAGCCTCGAATCACCCCACGAGATGCCCGGCACGCGGGAGGAGATCGGCCATGCGTGGGAGCTGGGCGTGATCTTCCACAGTCGCGTCAGGCCGGTCCGCTATCGGGACGAGTCGGGCAAGCTGACGGGTGTGGACTTCGTGCGGATCGACTGGCGCGAGCCCGGGCGCTTCACCCCGGACAACGCGGTCGATCGCGCGGGCACCGCGTTCTTCCTGCCGGCCGAGACGGTCATCGAGGCCATCGGCCAGCGACCGGACGAGCCGACGCACAGGCTGATCGACGGGCTCGAGCTCAACCGTGGGCGCCTGGCCGTCGATCGCGATACGATGATGACCCGCCGCGAGGGCGTCTTCGCCGCCGGTGACATCGTCGCCGACGGCGGCACGACCGTCGTGCGGAGCATCTGGGAGGGCAAGCGGGCCGCGGCCGGCATCGATGCGTACGTCCGGCGGATGGTCCGCGGCGCCTAACGTGTAGACAGGTGCGTCTTGACGCACCGGTGCGGACGATTGGGACGTGGCCGGATTCACCGAGCCCCGCTGTCCTCAGCGGGGTCACTCGTCCCGAAGGGGCGAGTTTGTGGGGTGCGTTTGACACGAAGTCCCCGGCTTGTCCCGGGACGCCTTCACAGACGCGATTGGGAGCGAGCGTTACGGTGGAGCTGCTGGTGCGTGAGTCCTTCTTGCCCTGCGTAGCCGCTGGGCAAAGCGGGGTCTCGCATCAGTAATCCATGGTCTTTCGAACACCACGGTGTTCCGGAAGACAGGGAGGCGGCTACCCTTAGCCTGGGCATGGAATTCGTGTCTCCCACCGCTGAAGCGGCGGGCCACCCACTTGGTTTTTCGAGCAGCGGGAGGGCGAAGCTCCGGCTGAGCCGATCGCACGTTTCATGAGAGGTCACATGGACGCATGACGACAACGATTGACAGACTAGCCGCCTGTGGCGTGGTCGGCGCGGGTGGGGCGGGCTTTCCGACCCACGTCAAGCTTAACACCCAAGCCGAGGTCGTCCTGCTGAACGCCGCCGAGTGCGAGCCGCTGCTCCACAAGGACAAGGAGCTGCTCCGCGCCTACGGCGACGAGGTGCTGGCGGGCATGACCGCGGCGATGCAGCTCACCGGCGCCAGCCGGGGCATCGTCGGCATCAAGGGCAAATACCACGACGTCATCGACCGCCTGTCGACGCGCCTGCCGTCCGGGATCACGATCCAATCGCTGCACGACAGCTACCCGACCGGCGACGAGTTCATCCTGGTCTATGATTGCATCGGCCGCATCATCCCGCCGGGCGGCCTGCCGCGCGACGTCGGCGCGGTCGTGATGAACGTCGAGACGGCCATGAATGTCGCCCGCGATCTGGGCGTCACACGGAAGTTCCTCAGCGTCGTCGGCGCCGTGGCCGAGCCCGTGACCGTCGACGTGCCGGTTGGGGTGACGTTCGCCGAGTGCATCGCGCTGGCCGGCGGAGCCACCGTCCCCGATCCGGTCGCGCTGGTGGGCGGGGCGATGATGGGCCGCCTGGCCGCCTCGCTCGACGACCGCGTGACCAAGACGACCGGCGGGCTGATCGTGCTCGACAGGTCGCACCCGCTGATCCGCCGCTACAGCAACGACTGGACCGTCGTGCGACGCATCGGCGCGGCCGCGTGCGATCAGTGCAGTTTCTGCACCGAACTCTGCCCACGGTACCTGCTGGGCCACCCCATCGAGCCGCACAAGGCGATGCGGTCGCTCGGCTTCAGCCTTGCGGGCGAGGCCAACGTCGCCGGCACGCTCTACTGCTGCGAGTGCAACCTGTGCACGATGTACTCCTGCCCCGAGGACCTCGACCCTAAGAACGTCTGTTCGCAGAACAAGCAGCGTCTGATGAAGGACCGACCCCAAGCGAACCCGGACGCCAACGAGAACCGGGCCCGGCTGCACCTGGACAACCGTCGGGCGCCGATCAAGCGGCTGATCGCCAAGCTGGGCCTGGCCGAGTACCGCAACGTCGGCCCGCTCATTCGCGAGACGGTCGAGCCGAGCAAGGTCGTGCTGCCGACCAAGCAACACGTCGGCGCGCCGGCCGAGCCGATTGTGCGCGCGGGCGATCGCGTGGGCGCCGGCGACGTCATCGCCAGGCCCGCCGAGGGCCAGCTCGGGGCCGTCATCCACGCGAGCATCGCCGGCAGCGTGACGGCCGTGGACGGCGGCATCACGATCGAACGATAACCCAGACGGAGAGCGAAGCGCATGGTGCGTTCCATCGGCATGGTTGAGCTAACGAGCGTGGGCATCGGCTGCCTGGTGCAGGACACGATGCTCAAGGCCGGAGCGGTCGAGCTGGTCATTGCGCGGACGATCTGCAGCGGCAAGTACATCGTGATCGTCAGCGGCGAGGTGTCGGGCGTCGAGGCCGCCGTCCAGGCCGGTATATCGGCCTCGCAAGAAGGCCTGATCGATCACCTCGTCATCCCCAGCGTCAGCGAGTCGGTCTTCCCCGCGATCGGCGGTTCAGTCGCCCTCGAGGCCGACCAGATGGGCGCCCTGGGGGTGGTCGAGACCTATTCGGCGGCCAGCGCGATCGAGGCCGCCGACGCCGCGGCCAAGGCCGCCTCGGTGACGCTCTTCCGCATCCACATGGCCATGGCGCTGGGCGGCAAGGGCTTCGTTCAGCTCACCGGCCCGGTCGCCGACGTCGAGGCCAGCGTGGCCGCCGGAGCGGCGGTGGTCCGCGATCGGGGGCTGCTCGTCAGCGAGGTCGTCATCCCCCGCCCGCAGAAGGAGCTCTTCAGCGAGTACATCTGAGCAGCCGCAAAGCCGCTCACATGCCGTTTCAGGCGTACGTCAGGCCCAGCCGGGCCGCGGCCTGCGCAAGCCTCTTGTCACGCGTCCACAACGGCGCGTCCGCCAACCTGCATGAGGCAAGCAGATGGACATCAATCCAGCCCAGCCCCTTGCCCATCAGCCGGTGCCGGTCGATGAAGGCCAGCACCTCGGAATCGCCGGCCCTCGGTAACGCCGGCAATGCGCCCAGCAGATCGAGCAGCTCGGCGCGATGCCGCAACGCCCCGCAGGCCACCTCGCCGATCACGAACGGGTGGCAGGCAACCTCGCCGGCGTGCAAGGACGCCGCCAACTCACGGACACCCCTACGGAGATGGTCCACCCATATCGAGGTATCAACGAGAACCACGGGTCGCGCCCCTTCGACGAGAGATCGGCCGGAGCGACCTCTCGGACCCGCCGAGCGCGGCCAGCCGCGCAGCGCTCTCCCTGGCGATCAAGGCCTCGAGCCCCATCCTCACCAGACGGGTCTTCTGTCGCTCACCGGTCAGCTCGGCGGCCTTGGCCAGGATCTCGTCATCGATGTGTAGTGTCGTTCTCATGCATATAGATATGCCATAACTATATGCATCAGTCAAGCGATCGACGGCCGGCGACGGGATTGCACCCACCCGATTTCTGCACACCCGACACCGGCTGTGGTAGGCGCTCCGTCGCGCGATTCATGCCGCGCGGACGGATACGGGAGAGCGGGGTTGCTACAGCCCGCGAACACGGCCGGCATACCCGCACGAGCCTTGCCGCCGCGACGCTTACTCCCGTGCATCCGTCAGCGGATTGATCACCAGCCCCGTGGCCAGCTTGGGATAGAAGTAGGTGCTCTTCTGGGGCATGAGCTCGCCGGCGCGGCAGACGGCGCTCAGGTCCTCCAGCGACGTCGCCGCCGTCTCGACAAGCAGCGTGTCGCTCGCGGCCGCCTGAGCGCGACCGTCGACGGCGTCCTTGATGTAGCGCATCTCCGGTGCGCCGCCGAGGGCCGGGACGATCACCTCGTCTATGAGGTATCGATGCAGCGCGGCCAGATCGAGGCCACGCCAGGCCTCGCTGCGATCCGGTTCGAGGCGCTCCAGCACCCCCGGCCCATCGACGCGGAGCAGCCAAGCCCGATCGCCGGCGATCAGCCTGAATGTCCCGTGCTCGACCGGCTCGGCCGATTCCGGCGAGATCGCCGTCAGCTCGACGTGACCGGCCTCACTCAGGGCATGGATCGCCGCCTCGGCGTCGATCCCCTTAAGCAACCGGTGCGTCGGCAGGATCTGGAGCCCGCCGTCCTCCATCGCGCACAGCACCACCAGCGTGTAACGGGCGGGATGGTCCTCGGAGAGCGTGTTGTCCGAAGCGGTCATCACCTCGTCCCGGTACATCATGGCCGTGCCGTAACGATGATGGCCGTCGGCGATGAACACCGCGCGGTCGGCAAGCGCGTCGGCGACCCGCCGGATCAGGCTCTCGTCGTCGACGGCCCAGATGAGATTGTCGACGTCGTCAAGCGTGCCCTTGGCCGTCGGCTTGCGATCGGCCACGGAGAGCAACCCGGCAATGGCGTTGTCGGGATCCGGGTACAGCCCAAAGATCGGCGAGAGATTACACTGCGTTGCACGCGTGAGCATGAGGCGGTCTTCCTTCGGACCGCCGAACGTCTGCTCATGCGGGAAGACGCTGCCCTGGCCGAAGGGCTCGATGCGGAGCCGACACATGAGCATCCGCCGCGTGATCTGCCGGCCCTCGAAGGCGAACCGCTGATGATAGACATAGATCGCCGGTGCGGGCTCTTGAATCAGCGTCCCCTCGGTGAGCCAGTCCTTCATCGTGTCGGCGGCCCGGATGTAGGCCTCGGGTGGACCGGCATAGCCGGGCGGTGTGTGGGGTAGGTCGATCGCGACGATGTTGCGGTCGCTGCGCTCCAGCAGCGCGTCCCGATCGGCCTGGCTCAGCACGTCATACGGCGGAGCCAAGACGGGGGAAAGCTCGCCATCGGCAAGTCGGGCGGGATCGTATCGAATACCTCGCAGTGGGGCGATCTGAACCATCGGGAAGTCAGCCTCCTTGCCGAGAAGCGTGACACGTCTCTTCGTCGCGCACTACAGTGACCGTATGACTGAGCCCCACGAGTATGCCGACAGCGACCTCTCGGCCTTCACCGAGTCGCTCCAGGCCGCACTGACCGACCTCGGGATCTGGCTCCATGCCGGTCAACGCGACCGCATGGCCCGCCACTTCACGCTGCTCGTCGAGGCCAATCGGTCGGTCAACTTGACCCGCATTACCTCAGCCCGTGAGGCCGCTGTCAAGCACTACGCGGATTCGCTCAGCATCTTGGCATGCCCGGAGCTCCATTCGATGCCGAATGGTACCGTATTGGATGTCGGCACGGGTGGCGGGTTTCCAGCCGTGCCCCTGGCGATCGCCCGACCCGCCTGGTGCATCACCGCGATCGACGGCACGCGGAAGAAGAGCGACCACGTGGCCGGGGCGGCCGCGACGCTGGGCCTGGGGAACCTCATGGTCAGACACGCTCGCAGTCGCGACCTGGCCGCCGAATCGAGGACGTACGACCTCGTTACGTTCCGGGCCGTGGCCGATGCGATGACCTGCGTGAAGGAGGCTCGACGCCTCGTCACCGCTCAGGGCTGGGTCGCGTGTTACCTGACGCGGAGGCAGGCGGACGACCTTGACGCGACCGCCGAGCGGCGCTCGACGCGCTTGGGGTTCGCCGCCCCCGTTCGGTGGGACTACGCCCTGCGATTGGCCGACAGTGCGTTCGAGCGATCGCTGCTGCTGTGGCAGCGACCGGAGGCCTCCTGAGCCCACCCCCAGGCCGACTTGCCCCACGAACCTGTTTGATCCGGCGACCGGAAAGGGTATGCTACAAGGCTCGGACCTGGGTGGAGGTCTGGTCCGCTAGATCGTCGGCGAGCGAGGGCGCCCCGGCGGTTCGTTTCCGAGTGCGTAGCCGAACCTTGGCGCGGGACATGGAAGGTCACCGGCCGAGAGACCGATGCCAAGGAGCATACGATGACTGCCCCGTGGGTGACCTATCGACCCGAAATCAAGGTGCTGGACTGCACGATCCGCGACGGTGGCCTGATGAACGACCACCTGTTCTCCGACTCGGTGGTCAAGGGCGTCTATGACGCCTGTGTCCAGGCCGGCATCGACTACATGGAGCTGGGCTACAAGGGCAGCAAGGGTTTGTTCGCCCCGGATCAGTTCGGTGACTGGAAGTTCTGCGATGAATCCGCGCTCCGTCGCATCGTCAACGACAACCCGACCGACCTGAAGCTCAGCGCGATGGCCGATGCGGGTAAATGCGACTACAAGGAAGACATCCTGCCCCGCGAGGAGAGTGTGCTCGATCTGATCCGAGTCGCCTGCTACATCCACCAGATCCCGCTGGCGGTCGACATGATCAAGGACGCCCATGACAAGGGCTACGAGGTGACGGCCAATCTGATGGCGATCTCGGTCGTGTCCGATCGTGAGCTGGACCAGGCGCTCGAGGTGCTGACGGAGACCCCCATCTCGGCCATCTACCTGGTGGACAGCTTCGGCTCGCTCTACAGCGAGCAGATCCAGGACTACACGAGGCGCTACCTCGAGGCCGCCCGGACCCACGGCAAGGAGGTCGGCATCCACGCCCACAACAACCAGCAGCTTGGCTACGCCAACACCATCGAGGCCATCATCCAGGGCGCGAATTACCTGGACGCCACGATGCTGGGCATCGGCCGCGGAGCGGGCAACTGTCCCTTGGAGCTTCTGCTGGGCTTCCTGCGCAACCCGAAGTTCCAGATCCGCCCGGTTCTGCAGTGCATCCAGGACCACTTCGAGCCGCTCCGCCAGAAGATCCGCTGGGGTTACGAGGTCCCCTACGGCATCACCGCCCAGCTCAACCGACATCCTCGGGCGGCGATCCAGGCCCTCAACGGCGGCGGCCAACCGGACTACGTCGAGTTCTACGAGCAGTGCATCGCCGATGAATGAAGAGCTGAGGTCCTGACCGAGTCGCCCGGCGAACTCGGGTAGGTCCTCGGCGCACGTCCATCCGCCAGCAAATGAAAAGAGGACGCAGCCCTTCTCCGTCCGGCTAAGGGAGAGGGCTGGGTTCTTCTTCGCGTCGCGTTACCCGTACAGCCACGCCACCGGCACGATCGTGTGGACGTGCGAGGGGCCCGGCGCCCCCGGCACGTTCTCGTAGTACGTCAGGTGGGCGTTTCGCTTGTCGTACCGAATGCTGGTGTAGGCGTAGGTCTTCTTCGGGTCGGGCTCGAGGTCGCGGTAGTGACCCCAGGTCTTGCCCTCATCCTTGCTGATGGCGGTGGTCAGCGGGGTCCGCCGGCCGCAGTGACCGGCCCCCTCCTTGTAGTTGTGGTTGAACACGAGCAGCCAGTCCTTGGTCTGCGGGATTCGGCTGATCGTCGCGGGCGACTCCGGCGCGACCACCGGCGACGGTCTGGCCGCGGTGAACGTATCGCCTCCGTCGGCGCTGGTGCAGACGTACACGCGGCCCAGTTGCGTCCGCAGGATCATGGTCACCCCGCCGTCGCGCTTCTCGACCACGCCGGGCTCCATCGCGCCCCGCTTGGGCAGATCGACGCAGCCCTTGCCCCTGCGCCACGTCTTGCCCTCGTCGTCGGACAGGTAGCACCACGATACGCCGTGATCGCCCTTCTTCCAGACGTTCCTCATCGTGCAGACCGGCGCGATCAGCCTGCCGGTCGAGAGCTGCACCACGCGGGCGTTGTTCAGCACGTGATAGCCGTCGTCGGGCGTAACGCGAACAGGATCCGACCACGTGCGGGCCTCATCCGTGCTGACGCGGAGATACGGCACGCAGTCGGTCAGGCTGTTCTTGCGAAGATAGACGAAGATGATCTTGCCCGAAGCGAGCCGCAGCAGCGAGACCGACATGACGTTCTTCTTGCCGACGTTCTCCTGTAACACCTCCGGCTTCGACCACGTCTTGCCGCCGTCGGCGCTGGTCAGCGAGACGATCTCGGCCCTGGCCGTATCGGCCGCCTTCTCAAACCGCGTGTAGGCCATGAGCCAGCGGCCGTCCTTGAGCCGGACCATATCGCCCTCGGTGTGGCGCCGGTACTGGTCGGTCGATTCACCGACCACGTGACGAAAGGGCTTCTTGCCGACATAGAGCCCGTCGGCGAAGGCCTCGGCGCCTTCGCCGGCCCGGATGATTCGCGTCATCCCGCCCGAGGCCAGGCCGCAAGCAGCCAGGCCCACGCTGCCCAGGAAACTTCGTCGCGTCGTCTTCGATCTGTTCATTCATGCACCTTTGGTTTGGGGCGATTCTTGACGCCCGCCCATCGCTGGGATATGCTAGGGAATTCGTGTGGGCGGCTTGATCGCCGCCCCGCTGCGGGCAGGTAGCTCAGGTGGTAGAGCACGCGGCTGAAAACCGCGGTGTCGCCGGTTCGACTCCGGCTCTGCCCAGTTCCGGCGGCTCAGGCCGCCGTTTTCATGCGCGGCGGGCTAGCGATACCGCCGGCCCCGCGTGCGATCGTCGTCGTAATCGCTGCCGCCTCGTGAGCGACCGTAGCGACCGCCTCGAGACCGGCCACGGCGATGGTCGTCGTCGCGGTCGCGGCTGCGGCCCCGCATCATGCCCGCAGGGATCTTCGCCTCCTTGAGCGCCTCCTGCTGCTCGGGCGTGAGTCGGCTGATGACCTCCTGGCAGGTTTGCTCGCCGACGCGCTCACGGCCCATCTCGTCGTCCTTCGGAAGGTTCTGGAGCTCCTGCTTGTAACGTACCTGGGCCTCACGAACCATCTGCCATTGCTCGCCGCTCAGTCGATGTGACGTCGCGTTGAGGCTGCGCAATGCGTACATCAACTGGTAAGGGTTCTTCAGGTCCGCCTCTTGACCGATGGTCCCGGTACCTCCCATCCGAGCATGCACCCGCTCGAGTTGCTCGCGCTGCTCCTCGGTCAGGACCATCTTGACCTCATTGAGCAACCGCTCGCGCATCATCTTCTCTTCTTCGGGGCGGATGTCCTTGCCCCGCATCTTGAGCTGCTCCTGGTAGTCCTTCTGAATCCGCTGCAATTGGCCCTTCTGATAGTCCTCGACCTCGATCTGCTTCAGGCACGCGGCCAGCACCTTCGGATCATCCAGCGGCCCGACGACCTTCCCCCCCTTCCGATCCGGACGGAGCATTCGTCGGAACTGCACGCGCTGACCGTCGTCGAGCACCTTCTCGATCTCCTCGATGAGCATCTCCTGGTACTGCTGCTCCTCCTCGTGCTCGCTGCGGCGTAGCTCGGCCAGCTTGGACCAGATCTCCTTCGATCGCTGCACGTCGTTGGCGCGCCGCGCCATCTCGAGATCCTGCTCGAGCCGCTTCATCTCCTGTTGGGTGTTCCCCTGCTTGTAGGCCATCTTCAGGTCGCGCAGGGCCGCCTCGTATTCCCGGAAGATCTGCTCGACCTCGCGCTCCTGGTTGTACTCGAGGGCCAGCTCCTCCTTCAGAATCTTAGGATCCAATACTTTGGTGTCGATCTCCTGGCCCTTGCCGCGGCCGTAGCCCCGCTTGTTGAGCCGGTTCCGACGACTATCATCCCCCAGGCGCATCGGCCCGCCGGGTCCTCGCCCCGGGGCCGCCGCCGGACCGGCCGCCGCTCCGGGCTGAGCCCCAGCGGCGTTCGAGGCGTTGTTGCCACCCAACCGCATGGGACCGCCCTGGGCCCAAACCGACCCAACGGCCAAGAAACCCACCGTCCATCCGCATAGCCATCCGATCTTCATCGTTTGCCTCCACACTCCTCACAGACGTCGACTCGCGACCTCGCGCCCGCGGCCCCGCGCGCCCACTCGGCATCCCGAGAGCGCACGTTGCGTACTAACACCTTGTCAGGCGTGCCGATCAACCACCCATTATACTCGACGCGAAGCAGTCGGGTGGCAAGCATTTCGAATCGGCCTCCGAACGAAAAACGGGGCGGACGACCGGAGCCGCCCGCCCCCTAGCGCTAGGGAGGCGCTGCACAATGAGGCATCATGTTCGACCGCAAGCATCTCCCTGACGGCGGAAGGTAGCGGCCCGATCGAGGACGTTTAGAGGTTGCCCGGCACGGCCGGACGTCCCCCGCCGCGCCGCTCCCGTGCCTTGGCCCTCTTGCCCTTGCCGTCATGACCCTCCATCAGCTTGGCCTTCTGCTGCTCATCAAGCTGAGCCATGACGTCGGTGACGAACTGCTTGGCCACGCCCGCTCGGGCGCGACGGTCCTTGCCCGCGGCCTGAAGGTCGCTCTTATACCGCTCCATCAAGGCGTCGATGTTGGTCTTCTGGTCGGGACGCAGGTCGACCTTGGCCAGCGCCGCCTCCATCCGTTTCGGGTTGGCCAGGGCACCGATGCCCCTGCTCGGGGCTTGCTTGGCGATCTCCTCGAGCTGCTGTTTCTGGGTCTCGTCCAGCAGCTTCATGATCTCGTCGGCGTATTGCTTGGCCATCTCGGACCGCTTGTCCTTCGGGGCGGCCTTGAAGGCCTCCTTGAATTCGGTGTCGACCTTCTTCAGCTCGGTCTTCTGGTCGCCACGCAGGTCGAGCTTGGCGACGCACATGCGGAGGAACTTCGGGTTGTTCAGATTGCCGCCTGCGCCTTTGCCCCGACCGGGC
Organism: uncultured Planctomycetales bacterium; assembly: GCA_964622545.1. GTDB lineage: Bacteria > Planctomycetota > Phycisphaerae > UBA1845 > JAFGLZ01 > JAFGLZ01. The sequence continues at coordinate 40,118 of CAZUQM010000033.1, forward strand.
CTGACGATCTTCTGAAGCATCTCCTTCTGCTCGCCGCGGAGGAGGGGCTCGATCTTGGCGGCCGTCTCGGCACGGAGCTTCGTGAGCTCCTTCGCCTGCGGGTCGCTCTGGCGGAGCTCGCGCATCTCGCCCAGCAGCTCGCGCATCTTGTCCTTATCGCCGGCCTTGCGGGCTTCGCGGATCTGCTTGGCCAACTCGCGATACTTGTCCTTGCTCTCCTGCGGGGCCGCGTCGATGAGCGCCTGGCGGGCCTGGGCGTACTGCTCGCAGATGGGTTGGATCTGTGATGTCTGCCCTTCGTCCAACTTCAGTCGCTTGCCTAGCAGCTTGATATTCGCCAGCGGATCCATCGGGCCCCGAGCGGCCTTCTTGCCACCTTGCCCTCGACGTCCCTTTCGGCCCTCGCCTTTTTCGGCCAGCGCCGCGGACGACAGCACGAAGCCAAGCAACACAAACGACACCATCACCTTGCGCATTCCTTGGGTCTCCTTAAGCTCCCACGCCCAGGCCGGCGACGCCTTGTCCTCATCGAGGTCGATCTCATCGGGGCGTCCGGCCGACAGGTTACCAACGCTGACGGGCCCGTGTTATTGCCGCCACCGGGCGAATCCGCTTGCCCGAGGCGTCGCGCCCCGGTAGGGTTTCGCTCCCGGAGGTGCCTGTTCCGAGGAGATTCACGATGTCGGATTCTCAACCGCCCAAGATCGCGCTGGTCACCGGCGGGTCCCGCGGGATCGGCCAGGGCGTGGTCATGGAGCTCGCCAAGGCCGGGCTCGACGTGGCGATCGTCAGCGTCAGCGCCGATCCGTCCGTGACCGATCGCGGGGCGTACAAGGTCAAGGCCGACGTGGAGTCCTTGGGCCGTCGGGCGGTGGTGATCAAGGCCGACGTCGCCCGATCGGAGGATTGGCAGCGGATCGTCGACGAGGCCGTCGAGGCCTTCGGAGCGATCGACCTGCTGGTCAACAACGCCGGGGTGGCCCCGAGGGACCGGCTCGACATCCTGGAGACCACCGAAGAGAGCTACGATCGCGTCGTCGGCATCAACCTCCGCGGGCCGTTCTTCCTAACGCAGCTCGTCGCGCGTCAGATGATCCGCCAACAGCAGGCCGGCCACGAGGCGCGCGCGGCCGTCGTCTTCGTCAGCTCGATCAGTGCGTACGCCGTGTCGGTCAATCGGGCGGAGTACTGCATCAGCAAGGCCGGCCTGAGCATGACCAACGAGCTGTACGCCGCCCGGCTCGCCGAGTACGGCATCGGCGTGTACGAGATCCGCCCGGGCATCATCACCTCGGACATGACCGCCGGCGTTCGGGACAAGTACGACCACCTGATCCACGAGACCGACATGCTGGTGCAGAAGCGCTGGGGCGAGCCCGAGGACGTCGGGCGCGTGATCGTGGCCATCACCCGTGGCGACTTCGCCTACTCGACCGGCCAGGTCTTCGACGTGGACGGTGGGTACCACATCCGACGCTTGTAGAGGCGGCGCCGGATCGTGCCGCCAACGTTCTCGAACCCTGCCTCACCTGCCGAGCTGCGACGGGCCGTCCTGGCGGTGCGCCAGATCAATCGGGGTGACCAACGGCCGGCCGTCCGCGCAGAGCGTCACCTGGGCGTTGACGCGATAGACGGAGGAGATCATCGCATCCGTCATCACCTCCGCCGCCGAACCGCGGGAGTGGACGGCCCCCTGTTGAAGGACGTAGACGGTGTCGGCGAAGCGTGCGGCCACGTTCAGGTCGTGCAAGGCCATGACCGTGGTCATCCGCCGCGACGCGGTGAGGTCGCGCATCAGCGAGCAGATCTCGAACTGGTGTTCGAGGTCGAGGTTGGCGGTGGGCTCGTCGAGCAGGAGGACCTCCGGCTCCCGCGCCAGGGCCTGGGCGAGCGCGACCATCTGGAGCTGTCCGCCGCTGAGCTCGGTGATGCTCCGTTCCGCCAGGTCCGCAAGATCCAGCTCCTCCAGCAGGCCCGCCACCACGCGTAGGTCTTCCTCGCTCGGCCGCCAGCCCAGCCCGTGGAGCCGTCCCAGAAGCACGGCCTCCACGACGCTCAACACGGCCTGAGTCGAGAGGTCTTGAGGCAGGTAACTGATGAGGTAGCTGCGCTGCGCCGCCGGGATGCTACGCAGGTCACGGCCGTCCAACAGGACCGAACCTCGTGGCCTCAGCAGCCCACACAGACAACGGAGCAACGTGGATTTTCCCGCGGCGTTGGGGCCGATGACGGCCGTCACACCCGGCTCGAACCGGACATCGACGTCACGAAGCACCGGGTCCGACCGGTAGGCGAAGGATAGCCGCTGGCTCTCCAGGATCACCAGTACGACCTCCTCCGCAGCAGGACCATCGCACCGAAGAAGGGCACGCCCATCAAGGCGGTGGCGATGCCGATGGGAAACACCGCGCCGGGAAAGATCGACTTGCTGGCGATGGAGGCGACGGACAGCAGGATCGCGCCCGCCAGCCCGGACAGCGGCATGAAGAAGCGCTGGTCCTCGCCGACCATCATCCGGGCCAGGTGCGGACCGACGAACCCGATGAACCCGATCGCGCCGACGAAGCAGACCGCCACCGCGCCCAGCAACGAAACGAGCACCAGCGTGGTCAGCCGCAGCCTGCGCACGTCGACGCCGAGCGAGGCGGCCCGGTCGTCGCCCAGCCGCAGGGCGGTCAGCTTCCAGGCATTGAGGCCCAGCACCGGCGCCGCCAGCAAGACGGCACCGGCCACGACCGCCAGTTTGGGCCATGTCGCGCCCTGGAGGCTGCCGAAGATCCAAAACGTGATCGCCGCGAGCTGCTCTTCCGACGCCAGGTACTGAAGCAACCCCACACCGGCATTGAAGAGGAACAGCAGGGCCACGCCCCCCAGGATGATCGTCTCGCGCGTCGCGCCCTTGATCCGGGCGAGGGCATAGATCGCCAGCGAGCAGAGCATCGCCATCGCGAAGGCCGATACGGGCAGGGCCAGCGTCTCGACCAACGGAACCGCCCCGGCCCCCAGCACGACCGCCAGGGCCGCCCCAAAGCTCGCGCTGGCCGAAACGCCCAGCGTGTAGGGGCTGGCCAGCGGGTTGTTCAAGATCGTCTGCATCTCGGCGCCCGCCACGCCCAACGCCGCCCCGACGGCCACCGCCATGAGCGCCGTCGGCATCCGGAACGTCCACACGATGACGTCATGCTGCGGTGGAATCGTACCGACGCGAGCAACGGCCGCCAGGACCTCGGTCAGCGTCAATCCCGCCGGACCCGTGGCGACATCGACGACCACGGTCAGCGCCAACACGCACCCGGTCAGGCCCACCAACACGCCACGCCAATGCATCAGACGGCTGTACGCCGCAGCGGCGGTCTCAGGATAGGCCGGGACGTCATTCATGTGTCGATACGGCTCAACAGCTCATCCAGTGTGCTCGTGCGAGCTCCGCGCTGCGACAGATGCTCGACGGTTTCGCGAAAGCTCTCCGGCGTGCTCAGGGCGCTCGGAGCGGCGATGTCGGTGAGTAGGCAGATCCGTTGTCCGGCGTTCAGCAGGCCCTGGGCACCGCAGTTGACGCAGAGATCGAACGCGTTGCCGAAGACGACCCACTCGTCGACCGCGAGCGCCTTGACGAGGCGCTCGGCGTTGCCGTTGTCCTGAAACATGTCGAAGGCCCGCCGCGCGGCGTTCACCTTGGGGTCGCCGTAGGTCCTCTTCTGGAGGTAGAAGCGGCGGTGGGTGGCGACCTGATCTTTCCAGGACCGGTCGCCGGCGTCCAGCGGCACGAAGACCGTCCCCGGCAGGTCGCCGGGCTGGAGCATCCGCCCGGAGCAGCACGTGGTGAACACCATCGGGGCGCCGAGCGCCTCGGCGGTCGCGTGAAGGCGATGGATCTTCTCGGCCAGGGGTTGCACGCGCGGACGCAACGACAGCCCGTCGCCCGTTTCGTTCAGCTCGAGACAGTCCACGTCGAAGAAGGCGAGGCGCTCGCTCATGAACTCGGCTCCAGGTCGATCATCCATACGCCGCGGTAGTCGAAGGGTAGGAAGCGGTCGTGGAACTCGCGGAGCCGCGCCACGGGGTCCAGCCCGGCGAACCGCTCGGGATAGAGCCAAGTCGCGAGTTGCTGCAGCGCGGCGAAATTCATCGTGTGCATGCAGAAGCCGTGGAAGAGGCCATAGACGCGACCCGTCTTGACCGCCTTGAGATCCGACCAGCCCGGTCGTGTGGTGAAGGCCTTGAGCCGGCGTCTGGCCTCAGCAGGCTCGGCATGGTAGCCCAGGTGCATGCTGTCGGGCGTGGCCGTCCAGCACGCCCCCGTGATGACGATCACATCGGGGTCGGCCGTCAGGAGTTGCTCCGGATGGATCGAGCCCATCGGCGGGGCCAGACCGGCCGTGACACTCCGGCAGCCGAGCCGGTCCATGACCAGCCCCCAGCCTGCGAGCTGCCGGCGGTCGACGTAGCCGAAGCTGTGGCCGTATGCCTTCACGCCCTTATAGCCGCACTCCATGTAGATCGACGGGGGCGATTCCGGAGGCTCGGACAGCCCCGACGTGACCTCGTCCAGCCGGGCTTGGACGAATTGGACGACCTCTTCGGCCCGCTTGCGTCGCCCGAGGACTTGTCCCAGGAGCAAGACGCTGCGTTGGGGGCCCTCGAAGGGCTTCCGCGAGAAGTCCAGGTACAGCAGCGGCAAACCGGCACGCTCCATCCGGTCGAGACACTTGTAGCCGCGCTCGGCCATGAACGTATCGACGACGACCAGATCGGGCCGCAGGGTCAGCATGGCCTCGGCGTCCACCGCGTCGGCGTAGATGGACCCCACCTCCGGCAGCTCGGCCAGCGACGGGAAACGCTCGGTGAAGACGCGATAGGCGTCGTGATCGGCCTGCCGCAGGTCAGGGCCCCACGCGACGAGCTTCCGGGGCAGATGCTCGCCCAGCAGCAGGGCCAGCTCGTAGACGTCGCGGCCGCGGACCAGGACGATGCGCTCGACGGACCGCTTCAGCGTCACCTCGCGCCCGGCCAGGTCGGTGACGGTCATGACGTCGCCGCCCTGCGTGTCGCTGCCGCTGACCGTATCGGTCGGGGCGGTCCAGCTCGACACCAGGCCGATGCCGAGCGCTGCCGCCACCGCCAGGGCGATGAGCCATCGTATCGTCTTGCTTGTAGTCTTGTGCATCCGTCGCGTTGCCGTCTCTGCTGTGCCGTCGGAAGCCCGCCGGCCCCTGGGTCCCCGGATTCGGCCTCCTCCAACGCACCGGCATCTTATCGATGCCCCGTGTCACGATCGCGGCGCCGCTGACTTCCAGGTCACCGACGGTGTTGGCCGGGTGCAGGTCGTCGTGCCCGATGCTCTCTGGCCCCCCGGGAAACCAGATCGACGTAGCGGAATCCCTCATGCTATGGGGGCTATCGCACAACGTCAACGGCGGCCGCGGGCCCCACGGGGCCGCACCAATCTCTTGTCGAGGCCGTTGCTTCGCGATCCTCCTCGTCGATATGATTCCTGCCACGAATAGGAGTGGTGGAGCCCGCCATCGTGTGTCGATCCGTGAGATGGCGGTCACGGGATACCCCACGACGCGTCGGTGGGACGCCGGGTGATCTGCTGCCTCCTATCCGGAGGAGAGCTCTCATGCGACGACTTGCGGCTGTCTTTGGCGTGTGGGTTGTAGCTGCTCTGCCGGTGCTAGCGGATCGAGAGGAAGCGTTCGAACTGGACGTCGTCTATGTACCCACCCACCAACGGGCGGTGGATGCGATGCTCAAGTTGGCCAAGGTGACGAGTAAGGACTTCGTCATCGACCTCGGCTGTGGGGACGGACGCATCGTCGTCACGGCGGCCAAGAAATGCAAGGCACGAGGCCTTGGTGTCGATCTCGACCCCAAGCGAATCCTTGAATCGAAAGAGAACGCCGTCAGGGCCCGGGTCGCCGATCGCGTCGAGTTCAGGCAGGCCAACGTGATGACCACGGACGTCCGAGAGGCTAGCGTTGTCACGCTCTTCCTGCTCGAGGAGATCAACGTACGACTTCGTCCGAGGCTGCTGTCCGACCTCAAACCCGGCACGCGCGTCGTGTCGAACAGCTTCAGCATGCGCGACTGGAAGCCGGACCAGGAGGTGCGACATGCAAAGGCTTACAGCGAGACGATCTACCTCTGGATCATCCCCGCGGGCGTCGGAGGGGCCTGGACCTGGAAGACCAAGCTTTCGGATAAGGAGATCACGAGCAACCTGACGCTCAATCAGGAGTTCCAGGTCGTTGAGGGCGTGGTGACGAGTTCCGGTTTCCCCGTAGCGCCGATCACCAAGTCGGAGCTCGTCGGCGCCGAGCTACGCTTCCTAACCCAGACAGATGACGGGGGCAGAGGTGCGGTCATCAGCTATCAAGGCACCGTTGAGGGCAATACCATCCGCGGAACGCAGACGTGGAAGGGGGGACCCCATGCGGGCACCTATCCCTGGACGGCAACCCGCCACCCGGTCGACCTGACGGGGCCCTGGAAGATCGAGTCGGGGTCCCTCAACCGATACAGCGGTACACTGCACATCCGACACGAGGCCGCATGCTTCAAGGCGGTCTTCATCCCGGATGCTGGACCGACAAAGGAAGTGGCCCTGACCGACTTCTGCGCGTGGGGCTCCAGCATCCGATTCCAGGTTCCTTCAGAGGGTTCCGAGGCGGTCTTCAGTGGCACATTCGGTCCTGATGGCGGAGCGGGCATGACCTATATGGAGCAGTCGGATGAGCGCACCGCGTGGTCGGCCCGGCGCGTCGCGGACAAGTAGCTGGCTTGGGGCGCGGAACGTCGTAATCGCCTGGACGCGGTAAGCGCTTCGTTTGGCAGCCACGGCAGCGGATGAGGCCACCGGCGGACCATGCCAGGCTGTTCTGAGCGCTCGAGCGCGGAGAGGTCGAACTCCTGGTCACTCTGCGGTATCGGAAGCGCCACCCGAAGCTGATCGCGCCGCACTGACCGTTGCCGGCCGGCCCGTAAGGCGGAATCTTCGCGGCACGAACGCCGTCGAACACGCTCAACGCGAAACGGCATACCGATATACATGCGTATGGGTGATACCTCCGGTGGGGCCCCTACCCCTCGCGCGAATCGCCGTTTGCCTCTGTCACCGCTGTGTCAGCAGTGGGTTGTGGTGAAGGCGGTCGGTCAAGACGCGCCCCCATCGCCACATCTGGAGCCACGATATGTCCGTCATGCACAGCCTCGACCGCGAGTCTGCTCAGATCAGCGTCGACACGAGCGCCTGCAAGCAGTGCGGTGCGTGTGCCAAGATACGCCCCGCCGAGGTGCTGGCCATGGAAGATGATACCGTTCGCGCCATCTCGCCGGATGACGTCGTGCCTCCGGCGGCGAGCGAGGAGAGGGCCGGTGCCGACGAGCTCGAGGCCCTGATGCGGTCCCGGCGAAGCGTCCGACGGTTCAGCGACCGGGAGATGGAGCCGGATCTCCTGCGGCGGATCGTTGACATGACCGCGACAGCGCCCATGGGCACCGATCCCGCCCTACCACGGCGGCAGCTCGATCGTCAGGTCCGTCACGGCGGCGAACTGGTCCGGCACGGCGGTCGGATCGCGCCAGAAGCTCACCAGCAATGACACGGTCCTCAAATCGGCCAGAAAGAGGGGCTGCACGTGCGTCATGCCCTCAAAGGTGTGCAGGCTCTTGGACGGTGAACCGATCAAGTCATACATGGTCTGGGCGCCGGCCAGGGGCGTTGTCCTGTCGTCCTCGCCATGGATGAACAGCGCGGGCACCGTCACGCCCCCCAGGTTGTCACGCATCGCAAACAGCCAGGAAAAATCAAAGCGGGCGGCACAGGCAAGCAGAGGCATGACCGGGCCCACGAACTCTCCGATCGACTCCATCCGCTCAATCGGGTCGTACGCGCTGTCGAGCGTCACCGTCTCGATCTGAGGCCGCGACCGCAGCGCGACCAGGCCCAAGGCCGGCCCGGTCCCCAGCGAGACACCGACCAGGTGAACGCGCTGGCGCGCGGCCGCCTCGTCGCTGAGGATCCAATTCAGCAGGGCCGCGCTGTCGTCCAGGAGGGTGGCCATGTCCGGCACGCCCCCGCTCTCGCCGAACCCCTGATAGTCGAACACGACCGCGTGCATACGATTGCTGGCCGCCACGAGGACCCACGGCAATGTACACGGCAGCGCCCCGTCGGTGCCGTGCATGATCAAGACGGTCCCGGCCGGATCGGGCTCGAGCTCACCGTCCAACTGGGCCGGAACCCACCACGCGCTGAGCGGCTCCCCGTTGGCGCTCGTTGCGGTGAAGGGCTCGTACTCGAGCCCCAGGTCGGCGGGCGTGGAGGCCTCGGGGAAGTCTCCCAGCCCCAGGCCGGCGGCAAGGGCGTCACAGGGCGTGTTCGGACTGAGCACGAAGCTGCTGAGCAGCTCGCTTGGAAACAGCACACAACAGCCGGTGCCGAGGCTGAGCAGCAGCGCCGCCATCAGAGGGGTGGTTCGAGCCATCATGGGGAGACCTCCGGTTGCCACGACGCGGACCCCCGGCTCGGATAGAGTCCTGCCCCGTTCAGGCTACCCGCTGTCGGCGAGGGGTCAAGCAGCGAGATAGGCCATCGGTCCGGGCGAGCGAGCGCCGCGGCTGCCGTGACTCTGGTCGAAGCCTATCAGCGATAAAATGAACTGACAGACCAGGATCGTCCCGCCGACCGCGGCACAGAACGCGTCAACGGTCGCCATCACACAAAGCCCTCGTTATGGGTTGCAGCACCAGAAGAACGGCAGCCGAACGTTTCCTCGCGCCCGGAATCCGCGTGGCGGCACGCATGCGACGATTGTCGCTCGCCACTGTCTACCGAGCGATCCTCGCCTGCGATTCGCTATAAGAAAGGCACATCCGATCGAGATTCCCGGCCGCTATAGCACGCAGGCTGGTTTGGAATGGCCGCACTCGACGGCGTCAGCGGTTGCCTGGAAGCCGGGTTTACCTTCGCTGGGTTACCAAGGTCACGTCAGCAACTCATAGCGGATGAGTTGCCCCGCCGCATCGAGGTCGGCCAGCGCGCCGACGGAGCTGGCCGCGAGCAGGGCCGAGCCCCAGGCGGCCTCCTCCCGGGGCATCGGCGTCTGGACAGGTAGGCCGAACCGGGCGGCGATGATCTCGGCCAACACGGGGTTGCGTCGGAGGGCGTTGCCCGAGCCGACGATGACGCGATGCCCTGCCCGGGTGGCCGGGTCGCACGTGGCGTAGAACCCATGCAGCTCGTCGGCCAGGCCCGTCAGGACGGCCCGGGTCAGGTTGGCTGGCGTGAGGTTGGCCGCGTCGATGCCCTCCAACAGGCCCCGCAGGGACGGGTCAAAGCGCGTGCCGGTGAGTGTCGGCCGGCATCGAAGCCCCTCTGCATCGGCCGGTGCGGCCGCGGCCAACTCGTTCATCCGGTCGAAGAGCGCGCCAGGCGGCGGGGCCGCGTCGCCGAAGTCGGCAAGAACCTGTCGGTAGAACCCCTCCAGCCAGGCGTAGGTCGTGCCGCCGCCGATGCCGGCACCGACGCCGATCTTCCGGTCGATGGGAAGGTAGCGGACCTCCATACCGGCAGCACAGCCCACGTCGTCGGTCAGCCAACTGATCTGGCCGCCCGTGCCGATGTTGATCAGCAGGCTAGGCTCGGCCTCGGCCACGCTGCCGAGGAAGCTTGCCTGGTTGTCACCAATGGCGTTGCAGACGGGCGTCCCCGCGGACAGCCCACACTCGCCCGCCGCTTCGGCGGTGAGCGTTCCGATGACCTCGCCGGACTCCCGCACCGTCGGCAGCAGATCGACCGGGATCCGCAACGCCTCGGCCAGCTCCCTCGACCACGCCTTGGACCGCAGGTTGAAGAGGCCCGCGCTGCCGGCGTCGCTCGGGTCGGTGCAGGGCGCGGTGCCTGAGAGCTGCGAGGCAACCCAATCATGGATGAAGCAGGCCGTGGCCGCGCCGGCTGGCAGGGCCTCGTGGCGAACCATCCACGCCAGCGTGGCGCCCAGATAACCCGTCGCGAGGCGGCAGCCCGTGACCGACCACGCCTCGGGCGAGGCGGCCGCGAGGAGCTCATCAATCAGCCCGGCCGATCGCTGGTCTTGCCAGGTCACCAGGTTGCCCAGCGGTCGGTTGGTCTCGTCGACCAGCAGCACACCATGCATCTGGCCGGTCAGTCCGATCGCCGCGACGTCGCCAGGGGCGGAACGGGTCGATGCCCCCAATTCGCCCAAGACCGCATAGGCCGTCGCGCGAAGCCGCTCAGGATCCTGTTCGGCCCAACCGTCTGTCCGACGCTCGGCGGGCGTGGCATCGGCCTCGTGCTCACGGCAGGCGCGAGCGACCTCGCGGCCGTCGTCGACGTCCAGCGCGACGCCGCTGACGGACGTCGTCCCGATGTCCAGACCGATCGTGAGGGTCATCGCTTGCCTCCCGTGGCCATGCGGAAAGCGGGAGACGCAGCTCCTCTGTTTGCGCGGCTCCTTTCCTTGTTCTGTCCGTTCCCACCTTCGAACATAGGGCTTGAGCAGCAAAGAAGAGGGCTGCGTCCCCTTCTCTCCGTCTATAATCTACACGCTGAACGAAGTTCTCAACCACCTGCGTTGGGTAACGTGCCACCCGTCGCTCAAGACAACTGGAGCCCGTGAATGAAACCCTATCCGTCGTTGGTGTTGTGTGCAGCGCTGCTGGCGTACCCCGTTGTCGCTCGGGCCGAGCGGCCCGACGCATGCCGCTTCGAGGACGACTTCGCCGCCGGTCAGCGCCACTGGCGGCCCTACTTCGAGGGCGGCACGTGGTCGATCGGCGGCGGCGTCCTGAAGACGCACAGCCGCGAGGAGAACGCCAGCCGCGTGGCCAAGCTGGCGCCGATGGCCGACGCGTGGATCGAGGTCGACGTCCGCGTCTCGCCGAAGACGCGCAAGAACGTGGGCCTCGTGCTCCGCGCCCAGGACGACCGCACGCTCCTGGCGCTGCGGTACTACGATCGCTACGACCGGCTCGAGCTGCTGACGTACGACAAGGGGCGCGTCACGCAGATCCCCGGCCATGCGGGCAAGGCGGGCCTGAGGCCCGGGCGGTGGTATCGGCTCGCGGCCGCGGCGGTTGAGGACCTGGTCTTTGGCAAGATCTGGCCCGTCGGCGAGGCCGAGCCGCCGTGGCAGGTCCGCTTCCGCGTGACGCATCAGCGGCCCGGGCGCGTCGGCCTGATCGCCCAAGACCAGACGCTGGCCGAGTTCAAGAACGTCCGCGTCCGCTGGGGCGACGAGCTGAAGGACCTTCGCCAGACGCTCGAGCGCGAGAGGCAGGCACGCCTCGAGAGGCTTCGCGAGAAGCTCTCGCTCCGCGTCGAGCCCACGCCGTTCGTCCTCAAGACGACCGAGGCCCCGGCCCGTCGCCTGGAGGTCCGCCTCGAGGCCGACGGCAAGCCCGAGCCCGTCTCCGGCGAGTTGAGCGTCGCGTTCGGCACGACGCGCCGGAGCGTGTCGATCGAACCCTCGGCGTTCAAGAAAGGCGTCTACCGCCTGACCGTCCCCGAGCCGAGCGACCCGACGGAGCTGAAGGTCTCGTTCGAGGCCGAGTTCGGCAAGCGCCTGACCGCGACGTGCGTGGTCAAGCCCGCGCGGCGATGGACGTTCTACATGACGCCGCACACACACTACGACATCGGCTACACGCACCCGCAGCCGGAGGTGATCGAACGGCTGTCGAGCAACCTCGACCTGGCCGTCAAGTACTGCCACGACACCGCCGACTGGCCGGCCGAGAGCCGATACCGCTGGACGATCGAGGTCACCGGGCTGGTCAAGAACTACATCGAGCGGCACACGCCCGAGCAGGTGGAGCGCCTGATGGCGTTGGTCCGACAGGGTCGGATCGAGATCTGCGGCTTCTACCTGAACATGCCGACCGAGCTAGTCGGCCATGAGGAGCTGATCCGCTGCCTGTACTACGCCGAGGAGCTCCGCGATCGCTATGGGGTGACGATCGACACGGCCATGATCGACGACGTGCCCGGCTACGCCTGGGCCCTGCCGGAGCTGTTCGTCGAGGCGGGCATCCGGCGCGTCTCGTTCCGGGCGAACTCGATTCGCGGTCAGTTCCTCTGGTATCGCCCCGGTGCGGCGAAGCGACCCTTCTACTGGCAGGGCCCGGACGGCAGCAAGGTTTTCTTCTGGTACACCGACAGCTATCGGGAGGGCAACTTCTTCCGCGCGCCGGGCCTGCACGAGGATGCGTTCTGGAACGTCATCCGCCGGAACGAGGCAGCCGGATGCACGGTCGACGACATCCAGCTGCGGATGGGCGGCGACAACCTGCCCCCTGACATCAACGCCAGCAAAAACGCCCGGGCATGGAACGAGACGTACGTCTGGCCCAAGGTCGTGGTGGCGACGAACCGCGAGTTCCTCAACGTGCTCGAGCGGCGGTACGGATCGGCGTGCGCGACGCATCGCGGCGACATCCCGAGCTGGTGGGCGGAGGGCCCGGCGAGCTCGGCGCGTGAGACCGGCATGACCCGGCTCGTGCATGACAAGCTCGTGGCGGCCGAGTTCCTGCACGCGCTCTGCTGGTTGAGGGATCCGTCGGCGGACATGCCGCGCGAGACGATCCACCTGGCCTACGACAAGATGCTGCACTTCGACGAGCACACGTGGGGCGCCTCGGGCAGCGTCGATCGGCCCGAGAGCACCGAGACGCTCGAGCAGTGGCGGTGGAAGGCCGCCAACGCCTACGAGGCCAAGCGGCTGACCGATGAGCTCTACGACGGCGCGCTCCGGCGGCTCTGTGGCCAAGCCGGCGGTAAGACAGGTCGCCGCGTGGTCGTGTGGAACACGCTCGCCTGGCCGCGGACGGAGGCGGTTGAGATCCCCATGGCGGGCACGCCGCTGGAGGGGGCAACCGCGGTCTCGGTCGTCGATGCGCGCGGTGGTAGGCGCGTGCCCGCGCAGCTTGCCCCGGACGGTGAAACGGTCGTCTTCCTGGCGGAGTACATCCCCGGTTTCTCTTACGCCTGCTTCGACATCACCGAGCGCGAGGGCCAGGCCGCCCAACCAACACCTACTCAGCCAACCGCCTTGGAAAACGCCCGCTACCGCATCGAGGTCTCACCCGACCGCGCGGGCCTGACGAGCTGGTACGACAAAACGCTGCGGCGCGAGCTGCTCGACGCCAAGGCCCCCTATCGCGGCAACCAGGCCATCTACGAAACACCCGTCGGCGGTCGCGATGCGATCAACCGCAAGCAACCGGTCGCGTTCAAGCGAACACCCGCAAGGAGCGGCAAGCTCGTCGCCCACACAGTGGGCCCGGTCTTCTCCGAGTTGACCATCGCGACGTCGCTGCCGACGTGTCCGCGGATCGAGCAGCGCGTGCGTCTGTACAACCGCCTCGACGTCGTGGACGTGACCAACGTCGTGACCAAGACCGAAACGGTCGATCCGGAAGGCGTCTACTTCGCGTTCCCGTTCAACGTGCCCTCGCCGGAGATCCGTCTCCACATCGCCAACGCCGTCATGCGCCCGGGCAAGGACCAGCTCCCGCTGACGTGCCACGACTTCTATTCGATCCAACACTGGGCCGACGTGGCCGGCGACGGGTTCGGCGTGGTGCTGACCCCGATCGACGCACCTCTCGTCGTCGTCAGCGACATGAACGTCTACACGTGGGCCGACAAACTCGCATTCAACACGGGCCACCTCTATTCGCTCGTGATGAACAACTATTGGTATACGAACTTCAAGGCCAGCCAGGACGGGACGTTGACGTTTCGTTACCGGCTGACCGCCTACGCCGGGCCGCACGATCCGATTCGTGCCACGCAGACGTCGTGGGGGCCGTTCCATCCGTTGCGCGCTGTGTGGTTGCCGGAGTCCGGCGGCGAGGTGCCGACGTCGTCGCAGCCGCTCCTGACGCTCGCCGGCGATCCCGTGATCGTGAGTTGCGTCAAGGTCGCCGAGAGCGATGACGCGCTGATCGTGCGGCTGCTGGAGATGCGCGGCAAGCCGGCCGATTGCCGGCTGACGTTCAGCCTGCCGGCGGGCCGAACCGTCGCCCGTGCCTTCGCGGCCAACGTGGTCGAAAGGCCCAGCGGACCGCTCAAGACCGACGGCAACACGGTGAGCGTCCGGCTCGGCGCCAACGAGATCGCCACGATCGGCGTGATACCCAGCGGGTTGTGAGCGGGAGCAGGAGGAGCAGGCCCTGTCGCGCCCCAACCAGGCAACATCACAGTCATGATGACAACTCGACGGGGTGGCATGCTCACGCTGTTCCCACGCCTGCGTGGGTGCGTGGGCATGGGCTTTGGACGCGGTCAACATGGCCACGCGAACAGCAACGTGGCCATGCCACCCACCGGATTGCCATCGTGGTGTCCTCTTAGCTGCATCCTACGCTCCAGTTGCCGTCTCTTGAAGCTGCCGACCTTCGAGTCCTCGGGTGGCATGCCCACGCTGTTCCCACGCCTGCGTGGGTGCGTGGGCATCCGCTTTGGACGCGGTCAACATGGCCACGTGAACAGCAACGTGGCCATGCCACCCACCGGCGATATTCCCTGATCCCTGGTCCCTGGTCCCGCCGCTCACCTTCCCCCGATCTCCTTCGCCCACGCCTGGTGCAGCTCGGTCAAGCGCTTGACGACGTCGGGATGGTCCTTGGCGATGTTGTGCTGCTCGGTGGCGTCGACGTCCTCGGGTGGCATGCCCACGCTGTTCCCACGCCTGCGTGGGTGCGTGGGCATGGGCTTTGGACGCGGTCAACATGGCCACGCGAACAGCAACGTGGCCATGCCACCCATCTGCGACTGCGGCAGCACGACCTCTCTCATAGGGACTACCGGACCCTCCAGCAGCAACTCAACCACCCGTATGTCGTCTCGGGTCGTTTGGCAACGTCTCGAAATCCATGTTCACGTGTACATCCTCTTCGCCCGCGTACTCCCGGGCACTAGACCAAGGCCAATCTGTGGGAAGATCGCACAAGCCTCTCCGAACCGGATTGGCATGGATGTAATCAATGGCTTCCCATACATGCTTCGGAGACCAGAGATTGCGATCGTATCCGCCGCCACGCTGCCAGAAGCGAATCACCTTGTTTCCGTCGGGGCGGACATCCGTCATCCTCGTCAGCCACTCTGGATGCTCGCTTCGCACGAACGCCGCGGCGCGCTTTGAGACGGGCTGCTTCAGGGTCGTTAGAATCACGCCTATCGAGTAGTCTGGACTCGATGGGCAGAGTAGGAGGTGCACATGCTCCGGCATGATCACATAGGCCCATAGATCGACATGGTGCTTCGCCCTTGCCTGCTCCATGGCCTGAACCATCCATTGACACGTACGGTTCTTGCTGAGCAGCCGCAGGCCACGAAAGCAGGAGAACGTAAGCGAATGGGCATGCCCGGGGCTGTTGTCGCGTCGGCACATCTTGCGTATGTCAGCCTCTGCACCAAGGTACTTGGCGCGAGCTGTCGTCCTGCGAATTCCCATCGTGGTGTCCTCTTAGCTCCATCCTACGCTCCAGTTGCCGTCTCTTGAAGCTGCCGACCTTCGAGTCCTCGGGT
>CAZUQM010000033.1:55773-78816 GCA_964622545.1 uncultured Planctomycetales bacterium
AGTCCTCGGGTGGCATGCCCACGCTGTTCCCACGCCTGCGTGGGTGCGTGGGCATGGGCTTTGGACGCGGTCAACATGGCCACGTGAACAGCAACGTGGCCATGCCACCTACCGGATTGCCATGGTGGTGTCCTCTTCGGGGTCTTTCGCGCACAATCACATGGCCACGCGAACAGCAACGTGGCCATGCCACCCACCGGCGAAATTCCCTGATCCCTAGCCCCTGATCCCTGGTCCCGCCGCTCACCTTCCCCCGATCTCCTTCGCCCACGCCTGGTGCAGCTCGGTCAAGCGCTTGACGACGTCGGGATGGTCCTTGGCGATGTTGTGCTGCTCGGTGGCGTCGACGTCCATGTTGCTCAGGAAGACCCGCTCGTCGCCCTTGAGGCGTTCCTTGTGTTGCGTGCCACGTGCGTTGACGACCAGCTTCCACGTGCCCTGCCGAACCGCCCACTGGTTGCCGAGTTGCCAGTGATACACCTCATGGGGCGTCTTGGCGTCGGCCGATTTCAGAAGCGGCGTAATGTCCTTGCCGTCGATTCTCCGATCCGGCAGCTTGGCCCCGCACAGCCCGGCGATCGTCGGAAACCAGTCGACGCTGCACGCCATCTGGTCGCGCACCGCACCGGACGGGATCACGCCCGGCAGGCTGGCGATGCACGGCACGCGGATGCCGCCCTCGAGCAGACTGAACTTGGCCCCGCGATACGGCCCGGCGTTGCCGCCGCCGAAGTTGGCCCGCTCCTCGGTCGAGTGGCCGTGGTCGCTCAGGAAGACGATCAGCGTGTCCTCGCGGAGTCCCAGCTCATCGACCTTGGTCAGCACCTCGCCGATCTTCTCGTCCATGGTCGAAACCAACTCAGCGTAGGCCCTCCGCGGCTCGGTCAGCTCGGCGTAGACCTTGCGCCACTTGGCCTGTCCCTGGAGCGGGTAATGCGGGATGTTGAACGGCAGGTAGATGAAGAAAGGCCTGTCCTTGTTGGCGGTGATGAAGCGGCAGGCCTCGCGAACGATGATGTCGCTGAAGTGCGTACCCTCGTCCCAGATCTCGGTGCGATCGCGCCAGAGGTCGTGCAGCGGCGGACCGCTCCAATAGAAGAAGTGCGAGTAGTTGTCGATGCAGCCGGCCTTGTGGCCGACGAACTCGTCGAAGCCCTGGGCGGGCGGATCGCACTGCTCGTTCGTGCCGAGGTGCCACTTGCCGAAGATCGCGGTGCGGTAGCCGGCCCCCTTCAGCAGCTCGGCCAGCGTGACCTGCTCGGTCGGCATGCCGTGCTTGCCGCGCCGACCCGAGACGTTGCCCGGCACGCCGGCCCGCTGGGGATAGCGGCCCGTCAGCAGCGCCGCGCGCGACGGCGAACAGACCGGAGCACCCACGTAAAACTGCGTGAACCGCACGCCGCGCTCGGCCAGGCCGTCGAGGTGAGGCGTGACGAGGTCCTTCGACCCGTAGCAGTTCAGATCGAGCGTCCCCTGGTCGTCGGAGAAGATAAGGATGACGTTGGGTCTGCGGTCGTGACGCTGAGCGGCGGCCGCGCCAGCGGGGCTCGCCATCAGGTAGAGCGCCAGAGCCAGTCCGGCAAGGAGCAGCGAGGCCTGTCGGATCGGGGTCGTTCGGGTCTGGGTCATCGGTGCCTCCGTAGCGTTAGGGGACTGCTGTTTGCGGATGGACATTGTGCGACGTGAACGAACGGGCGACAAGGGCAACGATGGAGCGTGCCACTCACAAGCAACACGGCCCTGCCCCACAACGACTATTCGGGAACTCTGCAATTGACCTTGCGGCGGCGCGGTGGCATCATAGGTCTCAGCGCTGTTGCGACCATCCATCTTCCGATTCGAGCGGGATAAGGACATCCTATCGTGAACCGTCGCGCTGCGAAGTTGGCATGGCTGTTGGCCCTACCCCTGTCCGGTTGCTATTCAGACGGCTACTTCGAGCCCGTCCGACGCGTCAGGCCCGCTGAACCGAGCCTGAAGCCGCGGACCATCCGCTTCGTCTACCCGGCCGACGCCCCCATCGCCGGCGCCGACGACGTGAGGCGGCTCCTCCGTGCCTATCGCCGTCAGGGCAAGACCGTCGTCGTCGATGCCTGGTCGGTCCGCGTGCCGACCAGTCGGCTCCGCTTCGAACGGCTCATCGAACTGCACGAAAGGCATCACGATCAGGGCCTCCAATGCCTGGCGCTGTGCTTCGACAACCCGGGCCAGTGGCAGAGCGAGATCGCGCCCTTCCTCCGCAGCGTCCGCTGCACCTACCCCTGCTTGATGATCCCGCCGTCGACACGGGGCGACGTCATCGCCGAGCTCGGCTACCAGTGGGACGGCCGGGTGCCGGCGCTGCTCGTGTTCGACCCGGGCGGCGACCTGGCCGCCGAGCTGATCGGCGCCGCGCCCGCGCGCGATGTGGAGGAGATCATCACCCCGCTGCTGGCGGGCAGGAAGCCCCCGGGGCCCGAACCGCAGCCACCGTCCGGCGTGTCGCTCAAGACGCGGCTGCTCGGCCTGGGCGACGGCAAGCCCTTGACCCGATCCGACTCCACCTGGCCTTCGATGGACAACGAGCAGGCCATGGCCCGCAAGATCGCCCAGGAGATCGAGACCTCGGTCGATTGGTCGAACGCGCGTGTCGCGGTGCTGCCGATCACCGTGCTGAAAGGCCAAGGCGGCAAGAACCGCGGACGCGACCTGGCCGTCGAGATCGCCAAGCTGCTCCAGGCCAAGCATCCCCAATCGGTCGTCGATCCCAACGAGGTGGACACCGTGCTCAACCGGCTCAATCTCACGCCGCTGGGCATCGAGTTCGATTCGTCCGTCCTGGCCGGCAAGGTCGACTGGACGCACATCATCAGCGGGACGCTGCGGGGCAGGTAGCGAAAGAGCGAATCATCTCACCCTCAACACGACCGGGCCCATCAGTCCCGCAGGCCGGGCCTTTTTCGGCGTGTACTTGTTCGCGAAGGAGTTGGTCACCTCGACGTCCAGCTCGTTCCGGCCGTCGCGCAGGGCCTCGGTGACGTCCCATTGGTATGGGAACCAGAATCGCGGGCCCAGGTCCTGGCCGTTCAGTCTCACGACGGCCCAGTCGCCGACCTTGCCGAGATCGAGCACCGCGCGCCGCCCGGCCGGCTTGCTCGCCTGGAACGTGGTCTGGTACGTCAGCGTCCCGGCGAAGCCCTTCAACTCCGGGTTCTTCAACCAGTCGCCCAGCCCTTCCATCCGGCGCTTGCCGTCGGCGTCGGTCACGCGCCACGGTCCGTCGAGGGCGATCGTCGTCGCCTCGCCGGTCGGCAGCCGGGAGCCCGCAGCCATCAAGGGCCGGCCCTTCGGGTCAACGCACAGGATCAAGCTGCCCCGGCGCTCGAGCCGCACCGTCACCGTCAGCGACGTTTCGTCGAACCGGGCCACGTCCGCGCCCGCAAACGCGGCATCCCACGCATCGAACCATTGCGGCCGCCCGCTGCATGGACACGTCATCGTCGTCTCGATGGATCCTTCGCCCTCGTTGACGCAGAGCGCGAAGTGCATGCCGTCCTTGGCGACCTGCGCCACACGGAGGTCCGGCGCTGGCGGTTCGCACACCACCAAGCCTCGCAGGTCGTCGCGCGCTCGCAAGGCCTCACCGAAGGCCTCGGCCTCGTCATCCTTCCACACGTGCACCATCCCGCCGGCGTCCCTGAAGGCCTTCACGCGCTTAGCCACGTCGTCGGCTAGCGGCCGGTCGTGATCGACGATCAGCACCGCATAGGCCATCTCGCCGATGCGAAGCCTGCGGCCGTCGATCTTGGCCTGCTCGCACAGTCGCCAGTCCTCGAGGTAGTAGAAGTCGACCTGGTTCTGGAACAGCCACTTCGCCGCGCGGGTCGGCAGCCGATTGTTCACGCTCAGCACGGCCACGTCGCAGATGTGCTTGCCGTCGGTCATCAGGCAACACAGCCGCGAGGTGTAGTCGGCGAAGAGGCGATAGTGCGGCCACCACGCATTGAACATGCCGAGGTCCGGCGGGCGCTCGTAGGCCCGTTTGTCGCGGATCGTGTAGTAGAACGCGTGCGGATACAGCAGGTTCACGCCGCGGACGATGAGCCAGTCGGCCAGCCACTTCATCTCGTCCATCGTCAGGTGCCAGCCGTAGGCACCGTAGATCTCGTTACCGTTGCGCCGACGGCGGTCGTGGCGGGCGGCGCTGCTCGAGCACTTGCCCACCGTGCTGTGGGCATGGTCGAGGGCGTGATGCCCCGGCAAGGCCCAACGCCAGACCATGTCCTGCGAGGGGATCTGGAACAGCCGCAGCGGGCGGATCTCGTCGCTGTGGGCGGGATGGCCCGTCAGCGCGATGCCGTGTGCGTCGCACCACCGGCTGATCTGCTGGTAGTACGTCTCGTCGAGCCGCTCGGCCAGCGTGAGACCATAGTCGTCGCGGATCTGTCGCGTCCGCTCGCCGACGTCGAAGAACAGCGCCGGCAGCAATGGGATCAGGTCGTAGCCGCGCCGCTTCTTGAAGTACGCGCCCAGGCCGTCGGTCCACGGCTTCATGCCGCGCCGATGTCCGCGCCCGAGCATGCTCGGCTCGTCGGTGAACATCGCGAAGACCGTTTTGCCGAAGTGGTCCTTGAGCGTCTCGTAGTAGGGGTCATACGCGAACCGGATGAACGCCTGCATCGCCTCGAAGCTGAGCAGGTCGGCCGCGGGCGGCGCGCCCGGATCACCGTCCTCCTCGCCGTAGTGCACACCGCGGATGTGGCCCGTGCTCGGCTCGCACGTCAACGTCATGACACGCCACGACCCGGCCGCCAGATCGAGCACCGCCCCGTCTTCGGTCGCGACCTTCGCGCCGGTCAGGTCGAGCTTGCCCTTGTCGTCGGCGACGCGCGCGGCCACGGCCGCGACGAGCTTCACCCGGCTGAGCGTGTCGATCGTGACCTGGGTCGGGCCCTTGACGTCCCGGGCCCTCACCACGATGCCCTGCGCGGCGAACGCCGGGTTCGATCGCACGACCTCGCCGTGGGCCGAGCCGGACGGGTACATCCCCTCGTCATAGAGGCACACGTGCATGCCGGTCCGGGCGGCCTCCTCGACGGCGAACCGGACGTGCTTCAGCCACCGCTCGCCCATGTAGGGGATGCTCCGCGGAAGCCCCATCCGCGCGTGGATCACGAAACCGTAGACGCCCTTCTTGCGAAACGCGGCCAGTTGCCCCTTCGTCTCGGCGTCGCTCAGCTCGTCGTTCCAGAACCAGAACGGCATCTGGGCGAACTCCGTCGCCGGTCTGAGCAGCTTGTCTCGCCAGGCATCGTTGCCCGCAGCGGTCTCTCCCATGGCGGTCGCCGAGCACACAAACGCGGTCATCGTCAGGGACGGGATAAGTCGGCACATGATGGCGGTCTCCGATTCGGCCTCGTAGTCCAACACCATGGAATCTGTCGGTTCCCCAGCTTCGGGGTCGCCGTCGGAGACGCTCCCACTTCGGATCGATGCCGCGCCGGAGACGCGACCGTGAGGGAGCGTTGCTGTTCAAGCGCTCCAACAACACAGCTCCCTGACGGTCGCTGCTCTGAGTGGCGTCTCGCCCTCCTGATCGGAACCCACAGAAACGAGTGTGGTCGGGTACTAAGAACGTCCGCGTATTCTAGCGGCCGGACCGCGCGAACGGAAAAGCGAGCGGGTAGCCAGACCGGCCGGCGCTCGTGAGGATGAGCGAAACCGAGCCGCCCAACGGGGCGGGAAGGCACCCGTCCCGTCCTCTGCGCACGTTCCGGATGGTCGTCGCGATACGGCCCAATCGCCATGGCGGGAGCCGGCGCTAGGGATCGGTGATAGGCAGGCGTGTGGGCTCAATGGTCCCCCGCTCCGGCGGACGGAGCCTCTGCGTCCGCCCGCGGAGCGAGACCACATGAAGACGAGCCGGCGGGCCCGCGCCTTGCCCGCCGAGCGCTCGAATCAGGCTTTGTCTTCCAACGCGAAGGCCACATGGAGCGTGACCTTGTAGTTCGTGACCTTGCCGCTGTCGATCGCGCAAGTCCAGTTCACGACCTCGGCGCCGGTCACATCGCGGAGCGTCTTCGACGCCCGATCGATGCCTTGAGCGATGGCGTCGTCGAAGCTCTTCTCCGAAGACGCAACGATCTCGATAACCTTGGCAACGTGGTGTGGCGGCATGGCGTATCCTTTCTGTCTTGCTCGCTCGCGGTCGGTAACACGGCAGCGGCTCGGCTGCCTTGACGCGCGGGGCCGCGCGCCTCCGTTTACGTCAGCGCCCGGAAGAGCCTGCGGTGGGGCAGGCTCGATAAGCTCCCTAAGTTCAACCGCCCGAACGCGGGATTGCTGTACTTCTCGGCAATCTCCTCGTCGGGGGTCTTGAAGTGCAGCCCCTCGCGGAGCAGCCAGAACGGCACGAACGTGCTCGATCGGTCTTCGACCAGCGCCGCGGGGCTCGAGAGCAGCGCGGCCGCGATCTCGGCCTCCCACTCCTTGCCTGATCGGTCGCGGCACGTCATGAGCAGGCGATACAAGCCTTCGTCCAAACGCTCCCCGAGGGCGTACGTAAAGAGCAGGCCCGGCCTGGCGTCGTCGTCGGTCACCGATTCGGGACGCGGCATGATCGACCAGGCAAGCAGTTCACGCTCGATGCCCTTCTCCGGGGTAAGGATCGCAAGCTCCTCGGCCGTCTCGATCGCGCTCTCCTCGAAGTGTCCTCGGAACTGCAAGGTCCTGATGTTCATCCCGCTCACCTTCTGCTCGTAGGTGGTTCGTTCCTGCCGGCCAGTGGTTTGATGCAACCTCCACGGCAAACAGCCAAGGGAAAGGGCGAAAAAGACACGGAGCGAGCAAACCCGATCGGGAGGACCGCCCCCCGTCAAGATGCGACGGCGCTACCGGCTACCAACGCAGTGACGCGGCCACGCCAGATCCCTCGGACCCTTCCGGCAGGTTTATGGAGTCGATCACATAGGCCCATCCGCCGTTGGCGATCGTCTCGTTGACCGCCTGGCCGATCAGGTCCACGTCGCCCGGCTGCAGGCTGTCATGCTTGGCCAGCGTCTGGGCCTCGGCGTCGTAGGTGCCCCAGACCTCGCGGTCGGACGCGGCGAAGAGCGTCTCGACGCGCGCGTGCTGGGCGGCCGGTAGGATCTCCTCGAGAACCGACATGGTCTTACCCGCTCCGATCAGGTCGCCGTACCGTGCCCTGGCCTGGTCCAGCTCGCGGAGGAACCAGGCGTGGGCGATGGGCCAGCTCTTTTCGTGCAGGTCCCCCATCTTCATCGCATCCGGGTTGCCCTGCACGGCTTCATCGAGGAGCTGCGACGCCTGGCATACGTTTCGGAAGTCGGCGACGATGTGGTCCACACCTGCCACGACCAGCGGCGTCTGGCTGTCCTGAAGCCAACGCTCGGTCGCATTGGCAACCTGTCGGAGGAAGTCCTCGAGGAGGTTCTCCGATTCGTCCTTCGGCCGGCCATGGCCATGGACCTGGCCTTCCGGGGCCCCACTGTCCCCACGGCCTCGGGTCGTGTGATGCTGCAACGAGCGCGACATCTCGGTGCCCGCCACGGCCGAGTCGAGGTCCTTGGGCATGTCCTCGGGTAGATCGACCGGCTCGAGCCCCTCGCGGGAACCGATGAACGTGCGCACCTGGTTCTGACTGAGCGCTAAGACGAAGTACCACCCGTCTTCGTTGAGCAGCCGCACAAGCGGCTTGACGTGGAACGCGTCGGCGACGGTCAGCAGTTCGCGCGGCTCCTCCGACAAGAGGTGATAGCGGAACAACCCGGGTGCGACGTACACGATCAACCCGTGCGAGCCGTGCTCGACCCAGAAATCGTCGTCACCCTGCAGGGCCCAGGCGGGCTCGAGCAACTCGACGATCTCCCGCTCGCGCCAGCCTTGCCCGGCAAGGATCTCGCTTGCCCGCGAAAGCTGGTTCTTCAGGCGGACGGGGTCCTCCTGAAACTCGCGCCCGGTGGGGTGCAGCGGGAAACAGCACGACACCTTGGGCGTCGACTCGTGCTTCAGCAGCGACTTGACGTCCTCGATGGTCACTTGTTTGACTTCGGCCGTCCGTGTGGGCATGGCAGTCCGTCTCCCTTCTCTGGCTCTCGCCGATGGCTTCGCGCCAAGGGGCCTGGCGAACCAAGCGGCCCACGAGGCGACTAGCACGCCACGGCTGCTGCCTTCGGCATCCCATCAAGTTGGATGGCGCGGCCCGCCTGGGGAATTGGGGCTGCGGCGGAAACGTCATGATGGGGATCAATCAGGAGGGCAGACACAGAGCAGAGCCCCACACCTCGGCGACCGGAAAACCGTCTCGAGGGGTGGGGCTCCAGCTATTCAGGCCAGATGCAGGCGGTTCCGTTTCCCCCTACACCTTCGTCGCGGCCGGCTTCTGGTCCAGCTTCTTCCAGTCGTCGAGGAACTTCTGCAGGCCGATGTCGGTGAGCGGATGGTTCAGCAGCTTCGAGATCACCGCGAACGGGATCGTCGCGATGTCGGCCCCGGCCAGCGCCGCCTGAGCCACGTGCAGCGGGTGCCGCAGGCTCGCGGCGAGGATCTCGGTCTGGAAGTCGTAGTTGTCGTAGATCTGCCGGATCTCGGCGATGACATGCATGCCCTCCTGGCTGATGTCGTCGAGGCGACCCAGGAACGGGCTCACGAACGTCGCGCCGGCCTTGGCCACGATCAGGGCCTGCGTCGGCTGGAAGCACAGCGTCAGGTTCGTCTTGATGTCTTCCTCGCGGCATTGCACGCAGGCCTTGACGCCCTCGGCGATCGTCGGCAGCTTGATCACGACGTTCGGGGCGACCTTGCTCAGCTCGCGGGCCTCGGCCATCATGCCCTCGCAGTCGGTGCTGGTCACCTCGGCCGAGACGGGTCCCGGAACGATACGACAGATCTCTTCGAGCAGGGGAACGAACTCGCGGCCCTCCTTGGCGACCAGCGACGGGTTCGTCGTCACGCCGTCGAGCACGCCCATGTCGCTGGCCTCTTTGATCTCGTCGATGTTGGCGGTGTCGATGAAGAACTTCATTGGCTTGCCTCCGTTTCGTTGGCGGTATCCGGGTCTTGCGCGGTTGCAATGCGTCGCCGGACCGTATCGCCAGGTCGCAAGAACCGTCTATGACCGGATGCCTTCCTTACTCAGAGCAGCCGTCTCTGCCGGCGACCGTTCCACGAGGTCCTGGATCGGCCAACCCGGCCTCATCCGATCCAGGCTTTCTAACGACTTAGATGATCCAGCCCCATCCGACGTTGCCCCGTAGTCAGTCCTAACGTGTTGAGACCAAAGAGCGGAGGCAACGCTTCTGTCGCGTGTAGCGCTGCCTCCGCCCAGGTTGCTGCCCTCGCACGCCCCCACCGATAGCGGCACGCAAGGACTCAACGATTCACGGCAAGGACACTCTGCTAGTACCCGACCACACTTGTTTCTGTGGGTTCCGATCAGGTAAGCGATACGCCACTCAGAGCAGCGACCGTCAGGGAGCTGTGTTGTTGGAGCGCCTGAACGACAACGCTCCTTCACAGTCGCGTCTCTGACGACGACCCCGAAGTTGTGGAACCGACAAATTCAATTGTGTAGGACGCTAGAACATCCCCTTGATCTTGCCGTTCTTGTCAATGTCGATGTTGAGGTAGGCCGGCGTGCTCGGCAGGCCCGGCATCGTCCGCATCGTACCGCACAACGGATACAAGAAGCCCGCGCCGACCGACGCACGCACCTCGCGAATCGGCAGTCGGAAGCCCTTGGGCACGCCCTTGAGCAGCGGATCGTGGCTCAGCGACAGGTGCGTCTTGGCCATGCACATCGGGATCTTGTTGAAGCCGGCCTTGGTGTAGGTCTTGATCTGCTTCTCGGCCATCGGCTCGTAATCGACCCCGTCGGCGCCGTAGACCTTCGTCGCAATCGTCTCGATCTTGTCCTTGATCGAGATGTCCAGCGGGTAGAGGAAGCGGAACTTGTTGGGCTTCTCGCAGGCCTTGACGACGGCCTTGGCGAGATCCTTGGCCCCTTCGCCGCCGTCCATGAAGTGCGTGCTGCGGACGGCGTCCTCGGCACCGGCGTCGGCCGCGGCCTTGCGGACCAGCTCCAGCTCCTCGTTCGTGTCGGTCGGGAAGGCGTTGACGGCCACCACCACCGGCACGCCGAACATCTTGGCGATCTCGATGCAGCGGATCATGTTGCACACGCCCTTCTCGACCAGCTCGAGGTTCTTCGTGACGTACTCTTCGGCGAGCGGTCGGCCGGGCACGACCTTCGGCCCGCCGCCGTGCATCTTGAGCGCGCGGATCGTGGCGACCAGGACGACGCAGTCGGGCTTCAGACCGCTGTAGCGGCACTTGATGTCGAAGAACTTCTCCATGCCGCAGTCGGCGCCGAAGCCGCTCTCGGTCACGACGTAGTCGGCCAGCTTGAGCGCGATCTTGTCGGCCACGATCGAGCTGTTGCCGTGGGCGATGTTGGCGAACGGCCCGGCGTGCACGAACGCCGGCTGACCCTCGAGCGTCTGCATGAGGTTCGGCTTGATGGCGTCCTTCATGAGGACCGTCATCGCGCCGTCGCAGCCGATGTCCTTGGCCGTGATGGGCGTGCCCTTCTTGTTGGTTCCGATGACGATCTTGGCCATGCGCTTACGCAGGTCGGGCAGGTCGTTGGCCAACGCCAGGATGGCCATCACCTCGCTGGCCACGCTGATGTCGAAGCCGGTGTCGCGGACGGGACCGTCCATCCAGTTGTCGCTCTGGCCGGTCTTGATATAGCGCAGCGCGGCGTCGTTCATGTCGACCACGCGGCGCCAGGTGATGCTGTCGGGATCGATGTCGAGCTTGGGCAGGCCGGTCTTCTTCCAGTCGGACGCGGAGGCATGGGCCTCGTGCTTCATCCGCGCATCGATGGCCGCGGCGAGCAGGTTGTTCGTGATGCTGACGGCGTGCAGATCACCGGTAAGGTGAAGATTGAACTCCTCCATGGGGATGACCTGGCTGTATCCGCCGCCGGCGGCGCCGCCCTTGATGCCGAAGGTCGGTCCCATCGAAGGCTGCCGGATGCACAGGAACACCCTCTTACGAATCTTGCCCAGGCCCTGGGTGAGCCCAACGCTGGTGGTGGTCTTGCCCTCGCCGAGCGGCGTCGGCGTGATCGCGGTCACGTCGATGTACTTGGCCTGCGGGGCGTCCTTGAGCCGCTCCACGACCTCGAGCTTGACCTTGGCCTTGCCCTCGCCGTACATCTCGAGCTCCTTGGCGAGGATGCCGGCCTTCTTGGCCAGCTTGTCGATCGGCATGGGCGTGGCGGCCTGCGAAATTGCGATATCCGACGGGACCTTCTTTGCCATGGGCTTTCTCTCCGTACGAAATCCGTGTGTTCGATACGACCACGACGTCTACGTCAACCGGCGCGGCCTACTCGGCGCGACCGGTGCTGATGAACGCTTTCGCTGTACGGATGTCATGATGCCGACGGGGCCTCGCTTTTGATGAGCGCCCGGCAAGATAAGCAACGACATGTCGAGTTGGGCCACGATTCTAGCGGCGGCGGCGCGATGCGTCCACAACCGATCGGTCGATTGCCGTGAGTATGCTGCGGTCGGCGACCTCGCCGGAGACGTCACAGGTCCAGGTCGGGCAGGAGCTGCTTGGCGATGCCCTCGACCAAAGCGACCTGCTCCGGCGAACCGGTGTAGACGCCGCGTCCCTCGAGATCGGCCAAGGCGAACTCATCGCTATAGGGGATCGCTCCAGCCAGCGGGACCTCGCCGAGCTGCTTGCGGACCTGCTCGACGACCGCCTCGCTGCGTACCTTGTTGAGCACGGCGTAGACATGCTTGATGCCGATCTGGCTCGCGAGCTTGCGGACCACCAGGGCGGTCTGGATGCTCCGCATGCCGGGCTCGACAACGACGACCATGGCGGTCACGGCCGTGGCGGTCGCCCGGCCGAGATGCTCGATGCCGGCCTCCATGTCCAGGACGACCACCTGGTCTCGATGCAGCAGGAGATGGGTGGCCAGCGACCGGAGCATCGCGCTTTCGGGACAAATGCAGCCGGTCCCGCCGGCCGGCACGCCGCCCATGACCATCAGTCGCAGGCCGTTCTCGACGATGCTGTACTTCTCGGGCAGGTCGCTGACGTCGGGATTGATTTTGAAGTACGTGCCGTAGCCGCCCTTGCTGCCGGTCCGTTCCTCGATGAGCTCCTTCATCTCGGCGATGGGCGTGATGGCCTCATCGCTCAGGCCCAAGGCCGCGGCCAGGTTGGCGTCCGGATCGGCGTCAACGGCGATGACCTCCTTGCCCTTGGTGACAAGATAGCGGGACAGGAGGGCGGCTAGCGTCGTCTTGCCGACGCCGCCCTTGCCGGAGATCGCGAGCTTCATGGCGTGCTCCTTGTCGGTCGGCCCCTGCGTAGTATTACACGCACCAGCAGTGCGTGACAATACGGTCGCCGTTTGCGTAGCACGACCAAAACATTCGTGCTACGAACTTGAAAGCTGGCCCTGATGTGTTAATGGTTACTATGTTGTTCGACCTCATACCTGCCAGGTTCTCGTCCGCAGCTTGTGTTTGCATGTCCTGGATGCGACCGTGGTGGGGGGCCGACGGGTCAGCTCCGGGGGGCAGCGGGTGGCTGTCAACAAGGAGTGTGTCGCTTGATCACGTCCCCGTGGCAGATGGTCCCATTTTCTCTTGCAGCATGCTATAATAGCGCAGCAACTCACTCTCAGCGTTGTTTCCGTCCAGTCGATTGCGAGCCAGTGAACAAGCAAGCAGGGGTGTCCAATGGCTAAATCCAAGGCCAAAGATCGTAGTATGGACCCGGCCACACAAGAGGTTCTCAAGGCCCTTGAGCAGCAAGGCGCCGATACATCACTGAGCTGGGATCGCTACGATGCCCAGCAGCCTCAGTGCGGCTTCGGACAACTCGGGTTGTGCTGTCGTCACTGTGCGATGGGGCCGTGCCGCATCGACCCGTTCGGCGACGGCCCGAAATGCGGCATCTGCGGTGCCGACGCCGATGTCATCGCCGCGAGGATGCTCGCTCGCATGATCGCCGGAGGAGCGGCCGCCCACTCGGATCACGGCCGCGACGTCGCCCATACCGTCCTCGAAGCCGCCAAGGGCGCGAGCGACTACAAGATCACCGACGTCGAGAAGGTCACCAAGCTCGCCCAGGAGTTCGGCATCGAGACCGACGGCGTGAGCGTCAACGATATGGCCCGGCAGGTCGCTGAGCGGTGCTTCTCGGAATACGGCCAGCAGGCCGGCGAGCTCATCTTCGCCCAGCGTGCGCCCGAAGACCAGAAGAAGCGGTGGCGCAACGCAACCGTCATGCCGCGCGGCATCGACCGAGAGATCGTCGAGATCATGCACCGCACGCACATCGGCGTGGACAACGAATACAAGAACATCATCACGCAGGGGGTTCGCGCGGCGCTGGCCGATGGCTGGGGTGGCTCCATGTGCGCCACCGAGCTAAGCGACGTCCTGTTCGGTCGGCCCAAGCCGTTGCGTGCCAAGGTCAACTTCGGCGCGCTCGATGCGGAAAGCGTCAACATCGTCGTCCACGGTCACGAGCCGACGCTCTCGGAGATGCTGGTCGCGGCCAGCCAGGACCCTGAGATCGTCGAGGCGGCCAAGAAGCAAGGGGCCAACGGCGTCGTGCTGTCGGGCATCTGCTGCACGGCCAACGAGGTGCTGATGCGCCACGGCATGCCGATCGCGGGCAACTTCCTCCAGCAGGAGCTGGCCCTGGCCACCGGCGCCATCGACGCCATCGTTGTCGACGTCCAGTGCATCATGCCCTCGCTGCCGGAGGTCGCCAAGCACTACCACACCAAGATCGTCTCGACCAGCCCCAAGGCCAAGTTCGAGGGCGCGATGCACATCCAGTTCGAGGAAGAGCGTGCCATGGCCATTGCCAAGGACATCCTCATGGCCGCCATCGACAACTTCCCGAACCGCGACCGTGAGATCGTCCAGATCCCGGACATCAAGAAGGACCTGGTGGCCGGCTTCTCGACCGAGAACGTCTTCGAGTTCCTCGGTGGGCGGTATCGACCCAGCTACAGGCCTCTCAACGACGCCATCATGTCGGGACGGATTCGCGGGGCCTGTGCGATCGTCGGATGCAACAACCCCAAGGCCAGGCATGACTTCGGCCACGTCACGCTGACCAAGGAACTGTTGGCCAACGACGTGGTCGTCGTCACCACAGGCTGCACGGCCATCGCCGATGCCAAGTACGGATTGCTCGACCCGCAGGAGGCGTTGCAGCACTGCGGCTACGGCATCCGCGAAGTGTGTCGCGCCGTCGGCATCCCGCCGGTGCTGCACCAGGGGTCGTGCGTCGACATCAGCCGCATCCTGGTCGTGCTGAGCAATATGGTTAAGGAAGGCGGATTGGGCGACAGCATCGCCGATCTGCCCGCAGCCGGTGCTGCTCCGGAGTGGATGAGCGAGAAGGCGGTCTCGATCGGGTTTTACGTGGCCGCCTCGGGGGCGTACACCGTGCTCGGTGTACCGTTCCCCGTGCAAGGGGCCAAGAAGCTGACCGAGTACCTGACCGATGGCATGGAGGCCGATTTCGGCGGCAAGTTCGCCTTCGAGGCCGATCCGGTCAAGGCCAGCCGATTGATCCTCGACCACATCGACGCGAAACGGCAGGCGTTGAATCTGTCGGCGCCGATGTATCCCGTGCCGTACCTCGGGGCCTGGCCCGAGAGCCAGAAGACCGAGGAGCAGACCAAGGCCGAACTGGAGGCCCAGGTTCAGGCCGATCCGATGATGGCCTGAGTTCCTAACAAGGTGCGGTCGTTCGTGATCGGCTCTTCTGCGTTCGACAGTCGGTCGATCACGGACGAGCCGAACCGGTCCGCAGCCGGCATGAATGCGCGAGCCCAGGTGTCAAAGCGGAGCGATGAGCTATGCCGTTTGTTATTCAAGTCAACGCGGGGCGATGCACCGGGTGCAAGTCCTGCGAGATCGCGTGCGCTCTGGCGCACAGCAAGACCAAGGAGCTGGTGGCCGCGGCCATCGGAGAACCCGAGATTCAGCCACGCATCGACGTCCGCAAGATGGGCGATATGGCCGTCCCGGTCCAGTGTCGCCACTGCGACGATGCGCCGTGTGTGAAGGCCTGCCCCAACAGCGCCCTGACGCACGACGCCGACGCCCAGGTCGTCTTGTACGACCCTGAAAAGTGCCAGGGGACCGGGGCATGCCTCTCGGCCTGCCCTTACGGCGTGCTCGAAGACGGTCCGGATGGCCACGTCGTGACCAAGTGCGACCTGTGCGCCGAGCAGGTCGAGGCCGGCGGGTCGCCGGCGTGCGTCTCATCGTGCCCGACCGGTGCGATCCAGTTGATCGACGTCGATCAGGAGGTCAACCGCCGCATCGAGTGGCTGGTGGATTTCACCATCGACAAGGAGGCCTGCACGGCTTGTGGGCTGTGCAAGAAGGCCTGCCCGGTGAGCGCCATCTCGGGCGAGAGCAGCAAGAACAACAAGACGCCGCACGAGATCGACGACGCACTTTGCGTGCGGTGCGGCCGGTGTTTCAACGCCTGCCCGTTTGACGCGGTTCGCATGGCGTGGCAGACACAGGAACAGAGCTAGACGTGCCACCGTCGGTCCCGCTTCGGGCACCAGGCGAGGCTGCATGTTGATGATACAGACCCTAGGCGAGCAGACCCGCGCGACCGCGTAACGCGACCAGTTCTCGGGAGGTGCATGCACGATGTCCCACCAGGTATTCACCCAGGTCATTCGAGGGAGCACCGAATTCGTCAATTGGGCGGACCGTGACCTCACCGCCGCCCTCAGCGAACACGGAGAGGACCTGCCGGTCCAGTTCCCGGAAACCGGTTACTGTCTGCCGATGGCCTACGCCCTGTTGGGGCTCGAGGTCCGCAAGGTGGGCGACATGAAGCCGATCCTCGAGCACTGCAAGGAGCTGCTACCGGAGATCCCGACCGAGTCGCTGTGGCTGCCTTACCTGGGCCACGGCCTCGACGCGGGTGCGGCCACCATGCTCAGCCAGGAGATCATCGTCGCCCTGCGGTATGCCAAGGCCAAGGCCGCCGGCAGCAATGACGGCGTCGTGCCTCAGGGATGGCAGGGCTTCCTGACGGACACCTGGATGCGTGAGTTGGGCATTCAGCTCGTCGACGGCCGGATGCCGGGCTTCGCGGCCATCCTGGGCCCGGCACCCACGACGGAGATCGCCGAGAACACCGTCCGCGAATTGCAGAAGCGCGGCATCCTGACGTTCCTGTGCGCGAACCGCGACGGCAAGACGATGCGCGACCAGATGGTCGAGGCCGACGTGGTCAAGGATGACGCCCCGATGGACGAGTGGTGGAACAACTACATCGTCCCCGTCGGCCCGGACACGGTCGACGGCATCTACGTCCTGAACTGGGCCATCCGCAGCGCGCTGACCTTCGGTGGCCACAAGAGGGGCGAGGCCCGCAAGTGTCTCGACTACACGAAGGCCCGCATCCACGCCTTCGGCATCACGTTCGGGCCGATCCCCGACGACTGGTACGCGCTGGGGGCCGGTGCGATTCTGATGGGCTTCCCCGTGATCAGCGATCACACCTCCACGCCGGAGGTCCGGCCGACCGGCGTGACCGTCAACGAAGCGCTGGTTCGCGAGCTCGATCACGGACAGATCGTCCCCACCTGCATCTTAATTCGGGGCGTGAAGGTCAAGGTCGAAGAGGTCGACATCCCGGTCAGCTATGCCCCGGCGTTCGAGGGCGAGCGCGTCCGTAAGGACGATATGTACGTCGAGTTCGGCGGCAAGAAGACCAACACGTGCGAGTTCTTGACCACGGCCAAGATCGACGAGATCAACGACGGCGAGATCGACGTCGTCGGGCCCGATTTCGATTCGGTCGAGGCCGGCTCAGCCATGCCCCTGGCGATCCGCGTCTGGGTAGCCGGCCGGAAGATGCAAGACGTCTACGAGGGCATCTTCGAGCGTCAGTTCCATCGCTGGCTCAACCATGCTACGGGCCTCATGCACACGGGCCAGCGCGATCAGCTCTGGTGCCGACTCAGCAAGAAGTCGTTCGACGCGGGCTTCCGGGCGAAACACCTCGGCACGATCATCCATGCCAAGCTGCACGACGAGTACGGTGGCATCGTCGACAAGGTCAAGGCCACCATTTACACCGACCCGGCCGAGGTGGACCGCGTCCGCGAAGAGGCCGCAGAGGCCTACGAGGAGCGGGATAACCGCATCGCGGGCATGAAGGACGAGAACACCGATACGTACTACACGTGCACGATCTGCCAGAGCTACGCCCCGACGCACGTCTGCATCATCACGCCCGAGCGGCTTGGGTTGTGCGGGGCGTACAACTGGCTCGACGGCAAGGCCGCCTACGAGATCAACCCCACCGGACCCAACCAGCCCATCCAGAAGGGCAAGGTGCTCGACGAGCGGCTGGGACAGTGGGAGAACGTCAACGAATACGTCAAGCGCTACTCGCAAGGCGCGGTCGAGAAGTTCAGCGCGTACTCGATGATGGAAGACCCGATGACCTCCTGCGGCTGCTTCGAGTGCATCGTCGCGGTCGTGCCCGAGGCCAACGGCGTCATGGTCGTCAACCGGGAGTACCCGGGTGAGACGCCCATCGGCATGCCGTTCAGTACGCTGGCCGGCTCGGTCGGCGGTGGGGCGCAGACGCCCGGCTTCCTGGGTGTGGGGCGCCTGTGGCTGACAAGTTCGAAGTTCATCTCCGCCGATGGGGGCATGGCCCGCATCGTCTGGCTGCCCAAGGACCTGAAGGAGGCCGTCCGAGACCGCATGACCGCTCGGGCCAAGGAGCTGGGGCTGCCGGAAGACTTCGTCGATCGGGTCTGCGACGAGACCATCGCCACGGACAGCGAAGGCCTGCTTGCCCACCTGAGCGAGAAGGAGCATCCGGCGCTGACGATGGAGTCCATGATCTAGCACAACGGGCTGTCGGTGCGGACGGAAATCGGCATGGGGGGAGGGTGCCGCCCCTCGTGGGTCGCCGCATTGAAAGCGAGCCCGCTGTGGGTTACAAACAGCCGCACATGGCATCCTAATCTTCGGAGGAGGTCCGCACCGAGGCGCGGCGGCGCCGTCCGCACCTCCCCCATTTCAGGAGCATCCCGACAGGAGCCTTCCACATGGCATTGACCGGACTCGAGATCTTCAAGCAACTGCCCAAGACGAACTGTAAGGATTGCGGCATGCCGACCTGCCTGGCCTTTGCCATGAAGGTGGCCCAGGGACAGGCCGGCCTCGACGCCTGCCCCCATGTCGGCGACGACGCCCGGGCGAATCTGGAGGCCGCCAGCGCCCCGCCCCAGCGGCTCATCGAGGTCGGCGCCGGCGACAAGGCCTTCCAGGTCGGTCAGGAGACCTCGCTGTTCCGCCACGACGACAAGTTCAACAACCCCACGGCCGTTGCCTTGCGGATCGCCGACAACGATCCCGACATCGACGGCAAGTGCGCCGCGGCCAAGAAGCTCTCTTTCGTCCGCATGGGCATGACCCTCGAGCCGAACCTGATCGCCGTGCAGAACGCCAGCGGCGATGCCGGCACCTTCGCCGAGGCCGTCGGCAAGATCGACGCGGCCCTCGGCTGGCCCATCCTGCTGAACTCCGAGAGCGTGGACGCGGTCAAGGCCGCGGCCGGCAAGCTCAGCGGCAAGAAGCCGGTCGTCTGCCCCGGCGGTCAAGACCCGACCGGTTACGTCGACGCCGTCAAGGAGGCCGGGGGCAGCCTGGTGGTGCAGGAGAAGGACCTGGAGAAGCTCGCCGAGCTGACGACGAAGATCAAAGAGGCCGGCCTGGAAGACCTGATCATCACGCCCGGCCATGTCGGACCGCTCGAGGGGCTCGAGTTCCTGACCAAGACCCGCCGCGCCGCCCTGAAGAAGAACTGCCGCGAGCTGGGTTATCCGGTCCTGATGTGCGCCATCGACGAGGACGAGCAGCAGGCCGTCATCGACGCGTGCACCTATGTGCTCAAATACGCGGGCATCGTCGTGACCGAAGCCTTCGAGCCCTGGCAGATGCTGCCTATCCTGACCTCGCGCCAGAACATCTACACCGACCCGCAGAAGCCGGTGCAGGTCGAGCCGAAGATCTACGACGTGGGCGAGCCGGACGACGGCTCTCCGGTGCTCATCACCACGAACTTCTCGCTCAGCTACTATTCCGTCGAGAGCGAGGTGGAATCCTCGCGGGTGCCCGCCCGCATCATCGCCGTCGACACCGAAGGCACGAGCGTGCTCACCGCATGGGCGGCCGACAAGTTCAACGCCGAGACCATCACCGAGGCCATCAACAAGGCGGACGTCGGCAACCAGGTCAAGCACAAGAAGGTGGTGATCCCCGGTCACGTGGCCGTCTTGAGCGCAGGCATCGAGGATGAGAGCGGCTGGGAGGTCATGATCGGACCGAAGGAGGCCAGCGGCCTCGTGCCCTTCCTCAAGAACGACTGGAAGCCCTAAGCCGCGTTCATGAGGTGCGGCCAGAGGAAATCCTATGGGGGTGGCCCATGGCTTCAGCCGTGGGGGGACGCGAATCTGCGACGGAATTCGTGTCCCCCACCTCCTGAGAGGTGGGCCACCCGAGTTTCGCTGACTGTCCAGACATTCCTGCGGACAGCTTAGCGATCTCGAAGCGAACGACGCCTCGAAGACGAAGCCGACGAGACCCCCGAGCCCGTTGACGCCAAGGAGACCGGCGGTTGGCCGAAGCATGCAACGTCATCTTTTCGCCGGACGGCATGGCCGTCCAGGTCGAGGCCGGAGCGACCATCCTCGAGGCGGCCAACAAGGCGGGTGTCTACGTCAATAGCCTCTGTGGCGGCGAGGGCGTGTGCGGGAAATGCCGCGTCATCGTCAAGAGCGGCGACGTCAGCGGGGCGAGCACCGAATTCCTCACCCGTGAGGAGATCCAGCGAGGCTACGTGCTGGCCTGCCAGGCGAGGATCCAATCGGACCTTGAGATCGAGGTCCCCGAGGAATCACGCCTCCAGCAAACCGCCGAGGCCGGCGACCAGAACGAAGACCTCTTCAGCCAGACTTTCCTCAACGAGCGCTACGGGGCCGAGCTGGCCCCGTTGGTCCAGAAACACCTGATCGAATTACCCCAGCCGAGCCTCGAGAACAACATGGCCGACCTGGAGAGGCTCACGCATGCCCTGCATAAGCAAATGGGCGTGGGCGAGCTCCAGATGGGCCTGAAGGTTACGCAGCGCCTGCCGGTGGTCCTACGCGAGGGCAGGTGGAAGGTCACGGCGACGACGGCTTACCGCGGCTGCCTGACCGAGATCCTCGACATCGAGCCCGGGGACACCACGCGGCGCAACATGGCCGCCGTCGTGGACGTCGGCACGACCACGGTCGCGGCGCATGTGGTCGATCTCACGACCGCCCAGACGCTCGGGGCCGCATCGAAGTACAACTCCCAGATCGCCTACGGCAGCGACGTGATCCGACGGATCATGCACGCCTGCAACGGCAAGGACGCGCTCAAGCAGCTCCAAGAGGCGATCGTCAACGACATCAACGACCTCATCCAGCAGATCCTTCAGCGCCATCGGCTGGGCTTCGGGGACGTCATGCTCGTCTCGGCCGCGGGCAACACCACCATGATGCACCTGCTGCTCGGCATCCACCCGGAGTGGATCCGCAAGGAGCCGTACATCGGCGCGGCCTATGCCCCGCCCCCCTTCCGAGCGGCCGAGATCGGTCTCAAGATCAACCCGCGAGGCCTGCTCTACTGCTTGCCGTCGGTGGCGGCGTTCGTCGGGGCCGACATCTCCGCCGGCGTCCTGGCCACGGGCTTGCACGAGTCCGACGAGCTGCGGATGCTGATCGATATCGGCACCAACGGGGAGGTCGTCGTCGGCAGCAAGGACTTCCTGATCTGCGAGAGCACGTCGGCGGGTCCGGCCTTCGAGGGCGCCGAGAGCGAGTCCGGCATGCGGGCGACGCGCGGCGCGATCGACCATGTCAAGCTGTTCGACCGACGTCGGCCCCCGTCGTTCTCGACGATCGGCTCCGGCCCGGCGATCGGCATCTGCGGCACCGGCTTCATCGATTTGCTGGCCGAGCTGCTGAGCGTGGGCGTCATCGACAAGACCGGGCGGCTGCAGCAGAACGGCTGCGAGCGTGTGCGCGAAAACCAGCGCGGCGTCATGGAGTACGTCGTCGTTCCGGCCGGTGAGGCCGGCGGCGACAGGGACGTGGTCATCAACCAGGAGGATATCGCCAACCTGCTGCGGGCCAAGGGCGCGATCTACGCCGGCGCGCGGGTGGTGCTCAACAGCCTCGGAATGACGTTCAACGAGATCAGCCAGATCATGATGGCCGGGGCCTTCGGCAATTATCTCAACCTCGACAACGCGGCCATGATCGGGTTGTTGCCCGACGTGCCTCCCGAGAAGCTGTTGTTCGTCGGCAACACCTCGATCACCGGAGCCAAGCTCGCGGCCCTGTCGCGGGACAAGTACGACGAGGTCCGCCGCATCGCCGGCAACATGACCTACTTCGAGCTCAGCACCGACCCGAGCTTCATGGACCAGTTCTCATCCGCGTGCTTCTTCCCGCATACCGACGTCGAGGAGTTCCCCCGGGTCATGGCCCGCATCGAGCAGTACAAGGAAGGGGGCGGCTAATGGGCGCGGTCATCGCCATCAGCGGCAAGGGAGGCACGGGCAAGAGCACCTTGTCGGCGTCCCTGATCCACGGCCTGGTGGAGGGCGGCCACGGTCCGGTGCTCGCCATCGACGCGGATCACAACGCCTCGCTCGGCCTGATGCTCGGGCTCGAGGTCGAGGGCACGATCAGCGACATCCGCGACCAGACCCGCGAGGCCGCCGGCAGCGTCAGCGAGATCCCCAAGGAACGGCTGCTCGATCAGTGGCTCAATGAGATCGTCGTCGAGGCCAAGGGCTACGACCTCATCGCCATGGGCCAGCCGGAAGGCCCCGGCTGCTACTGCTATGTGAACAACCTGCTGCGGCGCTACCTGGGGCTGCTCAAGAAGAGCTATCCCTTCGTGATCATCGACAACGCCGCAGGCATGGAGCATCTGTCCCGGCTCACGTCGGACGACGTGCAGCTCCTGCTGCTGGTCAGCGAGCCGACCTACATCGGCTTGACGACCGTCAAACGGATCAACGATCTGGCCTCGACGCTACCGATCAAGATCGGCAAGCGGGCCCTGGCCATCAACAAGGTCTCGGCCGAGGGCCTGGCCCCGAAAGCGGCCGAGTTCGCCGAGACCATTCCCGTGGATGCGCGGATCGAGGTGCCGGTCAGCACGGCCCTTGCGGATCTGTCGATTCGCGGCGAAGGTATCACATCGGACCTGGCCGACGTCGTGCGCGACGAGACGGCCGGTCTGGTTGAGCTGTGCTTGCGGCTGACGGACAGCGCCGCGGCCGCATGATGAATGCATAATCGCGTACGACGCAGGTCGGGCGCGGTCGGTGACCTCCCAACGGGGCCGACGACTGCCCGTCCCCATCGTGACACATCGTTCTGACAGGAAGGATGAGCTATGCCGGTTCCAGATGTCAAAGAGACCTACGCAGCAGCGATCAATGCCGTGACCATCGGCGCGACCAAGGACGAGGGCGGAACGCGAGGCAGCCGCGTCACCATCGGAGGCATGATGGGCCTGCCGTGGCTGACGTTCGAGGGCCAGCTCGGCAACCCCAAGGCGATCGCCGTCGAGGTCTGGGACAGCGGCGCCGACGCCTGGCCACAGCAGCTCAAGGACGCCTACGGCGACGCCCTGAACGACCTTGCGGCCTGGTGCAAGAAGGCCGTGGAGTTCGGCGCCGAGGCGATCTGCCTCAAGCTGGTGGGCACGCATCCCGACGCCGAGGATCGTTCGCCCGAGCAGGCGGCCGAGTCGGTCAAGACCTGCCTCGAAGCCGTCGACGTGCCGCTCATCGTCTGGGGCTGCGGCGTGTACAACAAGGATAACGACGTCATGCCCAAGTGCACCGAGGCGGCCAAGGGCGAGAACTGCCTCTTCGGCACGATCGTCGAGA
>CAZUQM010000034.1:0-75099 GCA_964622545.1 uncultured Planctomycetales bacterium
CTGCAAGAACAAGTGTGGCGACGTGCTAGGCTGCTTGTGTGTATACGTGCTAGGCCGCTTGTGTGGCGACGTGCTAGGCTGCTTGTGTGTATACGTGCTAGGCCGCTTGTGTGGCGACGTGCTAGGCCGCTTGCACCACTGTTTGGACAGGGAGCGAGAGCTGGGTGGTGCACCTCTTCGGAGGTGAGGGACACGAATTCGATGTGAGGTTCGCGCCCCCATCCTGCATGCGATGCTCCCCTCGGCTGAATGCAGTCACGACCGAAGCAGGACCGTCCTTCGAGGCCGCATGCAATGCCTTGACCCAAGTAGCCCAGCCGACCCAGGCGGCGAGACAACGAACCCATGCCGAGAAACGACGCCCGATGGATGATGCCCGCCGAATGGGAGCCGCACGAGGCCATGTGGCTCGCCTGGCCCCACAACGCGAGCGACTGGCCCGGCAAGCTGGCCGCTATCCACTGGGTCTACGCCGAGATCGTCCGCAAGCTCGCCCCGAGCGAGACCGTGCGCATCCTCGTCAACGACCACAAGCACGAGACGAGGGCGCGGCGCTACCTGCATCGCGCGGGGGCGGACCTGTCGCGCGTCATCTTTCACCGCTTCGCCACCGACCGCGGCTGGGCGCGTGACTTCGGGCCGATGTTCGTCAGGCCCGCGCGGCCTTCGGCCAGTCGCCCGTCCCTGGCCGTGCTCGACGGCCACTTCAACGCCTGGGCCAAGTATCCACAGTATCACCGCGACAAGGAGATCGCCGGCAAGGCCGCCCACGCGCTGGGCTTGCCGCTGGTCGAGGCCGCCGTGAACGGCCGGGCGTTCGTGCTCGAGGGCGGCGCGATCGACGTCAACGGCCAGGGCACGTTGATCACGACCGAGGAGTGCCTGCTCGACCAGGACGAGCAGCCGCGCAACCCGGGTCTGGACCGCCGAACCATCGAGGCCGCCCTGCGAAGGTTTATCGGCGCCGAACAGGTCGTGTGGCTCGGCCGCGGCGTCGCCGGCGACGATACGCACGGGCACGTCGACGACGTGTGCCGGTTCGTCGCGCCCGACACGGTGGTGCTCTGCCGCGAGGACGATCCGTCGGACACGAACCACGACGCGCTGGCCGACAACCGACGGCGGCTATCTAAGGTGAAGCTCGCCAATGGCAAGCGACTTCGGGTGGTCGATCTGCCGATGCCCGAACCCCTGTTCTTTGATGGACATCGGTTGCCCGCAAGCTATGCCAACTTCGTCATCGCCAACAAGGTCGTGCTGGCACCGACGTTCCATGATCCCCGCGATCGGGACGCGCTGCGTATCCTGGCCGAGTTGTTCCCAAGCCGGCAGGTGGTGGGGATCCATGCCGTGGACCTGGTGTGGGGCTTCGGGACGCTGCACTGTATGAGCCAACAGCAGCCCAAGCCCTAGATCTTTGTCTTACATCAATTTGGGTTAGACTAAACCGTGGCACCAGGAACGCCGCGTCCCCTCATCGGTTGCAGGTTCGTGCGGTGGGCGCATGCGGGACGGCCGAGCGGAAACGAAAAAAGTCGTGAGCCTACCCCCTGGCGAGCTTGCGGAGGCTTGCCTATAATTAACGAGTGTTGATAAGGTCTCGGTTCAGCGCGAGGCCACAATACGGGCTGCGCAGCCACGTCGCGTGCTTGTCACCTTTCTTAACGTCTGTGCTGCGCATATCGTTTGGCTGTAAGGACTGCCGATCATCTCCGGCCCGCCTGCTCTGTTGTCGGTGAGCACCAGGCACCATGCCTGGCGATGGGCCTGACCATGCCACTCAAGCTAGGAGGCAGATCATGCTGTTGCATCCGTTGAGAGGGGCCGGCTACCGCGACTCGAGCCGTCGATCCGGCTGTAAGGGATTCACGCTGATCGAGTTGCTCGTCGTCGTGGCCATCATCGCCCTGCTGATCTCGATCCTGTTGCCCTCGCTGAGCAAGGCCCGGGCTCAGGCCCGGACCACGCTGTGCGGCTCACGGATCAGTCAGCTCACCAAGGCCATGATGCTCTACGCGGAGGACTTCAACGAGACACCGCCGTTCATGGGCCTGGGCTGGGAGGACATCGAGCCGCCGGGTGACCCGAGCAAGGATCTGAAAGATACGCAGGATGGCCCGGGTGATATTCCGAAGCTGACCAAGTGGGACTGGGCTGTGAGTGAAGACTGGCTCAGCGCGCAGCCCGATTTGCTTTGGGTCGGCACGATTCCTGAAGAGGAGTGGACGGACAACGGGATCGGCCTACGAACGGGACGCATTTTCGGGTACACGCGTTTCGAGTCGCTCTACCGTTGCCCCGATTTTGAGCGGGTTCAGGGCGAGGGCAAGACGCAGAGCAGTTTCAACTACACCCGCAGCATCCTCGGCCGCAAGTGGATCATGGGAGAGATCGCCGACGGTGGCAAAGAGCCTGACTACTGGGGCGGCAGCATATTCGGCGCGCCGGGTCCGGTCATGAAGATGAGTCAAATTCACTCTCCCGGCAAGCTCTATATGATGATCGACGAACAATGGGATCGCCATTGTGCCGCGCCGATCGACCAGATGGTGCCCATGGGCCATGACGGGGAGATCAGCGGTGGCTGGTCGGCCAACGATTGCATGAACTTTCCGCTCAACGATGAGTTTGGCCAGTACCACGGTAGCGAGATGGCCAACACCATCTTTCCCGAGGGTAGTGCCGTGGATCCCACCCGCGTCAAGCGGGCGATGGTCTCGTTCTATGACGGGCATTCGGAGCTCGAGCGCGAGATCTGGCCTGAGAAGAGCCGCAAGAACATGGGCGAGATCATCTCAGCCCTGGGCGGCATCGTCAATTGGCTGAGCCAGAACACGTTCGCCCAGCGTGGCAAGGTGATCACCAACGCACCGCTGTAGCCAGGGCAGGCCGAGCGGCTATCGGGACGGACGACGGACAGGTCCTCGTTCGTCGATCGGGAACATGTTTAAGCAACTCACGGGTGCCCCTGCAAGGCACCCATCACTTGTTCGTGGACTGAGGAGAAGGGCGATTCTGAAAGGAGCACGGATCATGGGAAAGCAGGTATGTACACTGGCTGCGCTGTTGGCGCTCGTAGCGGCGCCGTTGGCCTCGGCCGAGCCGGGGACCGAGTATGTCTTTGACGTCAACGAAACCACCTCGTATCTCGAGCTGGACGTCGGCGGCGGCGGGACGGTCACGGGCGACGCGCCCCTCGACGGTTGGATCAGCGTCTTCATCGACGACCCGAACGAAAACCCGGCCGATTGGAACGTCAAGGTCATCCTGGGACGCTCGCAGATGGAGATCACGGAAGACCTGCTCATGGTCATCCCGATCTTCGGCTCGGCGCTGGTCGAGGCGGGCAACATCGTCGTGTACGACATGGACGTCTGGTACAGCGATCCGAACGACTGGGAAGACCCCAATGACGCGCCCGATCCCAACACCATCGCACCGGGTGACCCGAACGACCCGAACTACAACAACCCGGACGATCCGAGCCTGAACCGATGGGCCAACCTGATCGGCGGCGATCCGGCCACGGGCCAGCTCAACTCGGAGATCCTCTACTACTGGAACTTCGTGCTGTTCGTGAACGGCGGCGACCCGAACGATCCGAACGATGTGGTCGAGGCCGATAGCGACTTCACCTGGTCGGATCCGTTCGAGCCCTGGACCGTGACGATGTCGGACGCGGCCGACCCGAACCTCGGTGACGTCGACATCGTCGTCGAGTGGGTCTTCTGGATACTCAGCGGCGGCGACCGCTTCATCCAGGGCACGGTCCACATCGAGGCGACCGGCGGCATCGGCCGTTCGCTGGAGATCATCAACAACAGCCCGGACCGCGGCAGCGTGACGGTCGACCCGAACTACCCGCGGATCGACACATTCCCGAGCGGCTCCACGGTCACGCTGACGGCCGTGCCCGAGCCCGACCGCGGGTTCAAGGAGTGGAAGATCTTCGACCCGAACTTCCCGGGTGACAGCAACTACATCACCAGGGACAGCAACGCCGTCCTTGATCTCGTTATGGACGGTGACTACCAGGTCGAGGCCGTCTTCACATGCGGCAGCGGTCTTCCCCCGTTCGTGGCCATGGCGCTGTTGGCGCTGGGTCTCGGTGTCGTGATCCGTCGGCTGAGCTAGGCGCCGATGACATCGTATGGTCTGGCCCCGACGGGCGGTTCTACGCGAGGATCGCTCGACTCAGGGGTTCTTCAAGCCCATTTCACCGGCGCGGGAGACCATCCCCGCGCCGGTTTTCTTTTGCTGTCGGCTCAGCTCGCCGGCTCGAGGAGTCGTAGCAAGCGTGTGACGGGACGCCAGGTCAGCGCGTCGACGGTGATGTCGAAGTGGTCGGCCCAATCGTCAAAGGGGCGAAAGCCGATGGACAGCCCGCCCCGCTGACGGGCGAACTCGGCCATCGGGGTCTCGTCCGGGCCGTGACCGATCACCAGCGGCGTGGCGGCCCGGCAGTCGGACATCCACTGGCGCAGGGTCCTGAGCTTCGCCTGGCCGGTCAGGTCCTCCTCGGGCTGATGGCATGCGACCAGGACGGGGCCGCGGACGGTCTGGCCGACGTCGACGGGTGTGCCGCTGGCCAGATCAAAGATGCGTTGGCCGCGCCAGCCGTTGGTCCGACGGTACGCCTCGATGATCGGCTCGATCGAGAAGCTCAGCAGACCGGTGGGCATGCGGGCCGAGATCAGGGCCATCGCATCCCGCCAGCCGGGAAAGGACATGCTCGGGAGGATCCTGGCCAGCGACTCGATCACGTCGATCGGCATGCCGGCCATGACGCTCGAAAACCGGGCCATCATCTCGTCGTTGCTGGGTCGATCGCCCCGCATCTTGCGGAGCCGGGCCCCGGCGATGTACGTCCCGCCCGACAGCAGCGAGCCCAACCTGGGCCAGAGCCCCGGCGTGATGAGGGCCTTGCCGACGACCATCGTACCGAGCACGATCTGGGTGAAGGTCGGAAAAACGCACTGGTCGAGATCGACGCAACAGATGTCGCACGCCCGGTAGCGCCGTTGCGCCTCTTCCAGCGGCAGACGGAAGTTGGCTGCGGAAGATCTCACGTCGATAGCCCGATGTCCGTCGGGTTCCCGGCGGCGCGCGTTGCCTGCTCGACCCTAGGCCCAATGCCCCCTGTTGGATGCCGCCGGGCCAATCGAACGCGGGAGTATGCCCCCGCCACCGGCGCGCGTCAAGGGGCACAGGGCGACGATGCCACCGGCGGTGCATGCTACGATTCGTGGCGGCGGCGCTCGTCGGGCGATCGCCGGCGGATGTTCCGGGAGGAACTGGCCAGGCCGTCGGGGGCGAGACGAGGCTTCAGGGTCTGGACAACAACGGCCGCCGACAGTCGCCGGGGCGGACGAAGGCTCAGGCCACGGACCGCCTGCAACGTTCCCTGACGGTCGCCTGAACAGCAACGTTCCCTGACGGTCGCGTCTGATCGGCCCCCGCCGGTTGATCCCGCGGGCAACCTGGGGGATACTCTCCGGTCCGCTGCGCCCCAGTCTGGACGTATTGTGGCGAGACGTATCCCTCGTAGACCGCCCCGCGCGGCGCTGCATGGTCCGCGACGACGAGCCTCGCGGGGGTTAGCCTGAGGCGACTGCGCGCCGGGCCGGTGTGGGGGCGGCGGATCGGGAGGGCCTATGCTGCTAGCCAGCGGCATCCAGACGGTCGACTGGGTCGTGGTGGGATTGTACTTCCTGTGCACCATCGGCATGGGGGTCTACTTCTCGCTGCGCCAACGGAGCACGGCCGAGTACTTCCTCGGCAGTCGGTCCATGCCGTCGTGGGTGGTCGGGCTGAGCATGATCGCCACGCTGCTCAGCACGATCAGCTACCTGGCCGTGCCGGGCGAGATGATCAAGCACGGACCCGGGTGGTTCCTGAGCCTGCTGAACCTGCCGCTGTCGTACGTGGTGGTGGCGTACCTGTTCATCCCGTTCTTCATGCGGCTGCCGATCACCAGCGCCTACGAGTATCTCGAGGTCCGCTTCGGGACCGAGGCCCGCACGCTGGGGGCCCTGTTCTTCGTGGCGATCCGCATCGTGTGGATGAGCGTCGTGGTCTACACGGCCAGCCTGGCGATGGCCAAGATGACCGAGCTGCCGCTGGTGGCGGTGATCCTCGGCGTCGGCACATTCACCACGTTCTATGCGGCGTTCGGCGGCATCCGAGCGGTCATCTGGACGGACGTCATCCA
This sequence comes from uncultured Planctomycetales bacterium, assembly GCA_964622545.1. Taxonomy (GTDB): domain Bacteria; phylum Planctomycetota; class Phycisphaerae; order UBA1845; family JAFGLZ01; genus JAFGLZ01. The sequence goes on from CAZUQM010000034.1 coordinate 6,212, forward strand.
GTTCATCATCCTGTGCGGCGGCGCGGTCTTCGCGGTGGTGTATATCTCGGCCGACATCGGCGTAGCGGAATGGGTCTCGATCGCGTTCGAGCCCATCCCCGACCACGAGACGATTGTCTGGTCGTGGGACCCGCGCGAACGGCTCACGGTGGTCGGCATCGTCCTCTTCGCCTTCGCCTGGCACGTCTGCACGTACAGCTCCGACCAGGTGGTCATCCAGCGCTACCTGACCACACGGGATGGGAAGTCTGCCCGCAGCTCCTTCATCGTGTGCTGCATCGGCGACGTCCTGCTCATGCTGATCCTGGGCGCGGTCGGCTTCGCGCTGTTCGCGTTCTATCAGCACCACGCACACCTGATGACGGGTGAGCTGACGGGCAACCTCCGCGACCACGCCGACCTGGTCTTCCCGCACTTCATCGTGCATCAACTGCCGGCCGGGCTGACGGGCTTGATCATCGCGGCCCTGTTCGCCGCGGCGATGTCGAGCCTCGACTCGGGCGTCAACAGCGTCTCGGCCGTCATCACCGTCGACTTCTATGAGCGGTTCGGCAAGAAGCCCGCGGCCGGCAAGGACTCGCTGACGATGGCCAAGACGCTGGGGCTAATCCTGGGCTTTACGGCCACGCTGATGGCCCTCGGCGTCGACCGCATCGAGGGCAACATCGTCGAGGTCACCAACAAGAGCACGAGCTGCGTGGTCGGCCCGCTCTTCGGCGTGTTCGCGCTGGGGATGTTCAGCCGGTCGGCGAACCAGGTCGGGGCGATCGCCGGGGCGATCCTGGGATTCGTCGTGGGCCTGTTCGTGACGTTCGCCGGGCAGTGGTTCGGCGACGCGTACAACATCTCGTTCATGTGGATCATCCCGAGCTCGGTGGTGGTGACGGTGGTGGTCGGCCTGCTGGGCAGCGCGCTGGGACCGCCCCCGAGCGAGGGCCAGCTCCGGTTCCTGCGTCGGGCGGTCATGACGGGCGAGGCGCCGGTCTTCCCGGCGGCAAACGCCCGGGCCGGGGGCGGGTTCCCCGTCGAGCCGGAGGAGCCGCCGGGCGACGATCGCGCGTAGACGAACGGGCGTTTCAACCCTAAGCTCCGTGCTTGGACGAGCCTATCGTGAGGCAGTTTTGAGGGGAGCGTGCTTGTGATCTTGGCAAGCGGTGTGACGTTTGTGGATTGGATCGTCGTGGGGCTGTACTTCCTCGGAACGATCGGGATGGGGGTCTACTTCTCCCTGCGCCAGCGGAGTACGAGCGAGTACTTCCTCGGCAGCCGATCGATGCCGTCGTGGGTCGTGGGCCTGAGCATCATCGCCACGCTGCTCAGCACGATCACCTACCTGGCCATGCCCGGCGAGATGATCAAGCACGGGCCGGGCATCCTGATCAACCTGCTGAGCATCCCGCTGGCGTACGTGGTCGTGGGCTACTGGTTCATCCCGTTCTTCATGAAGCTGCCGATCACGAGCGCGTACGAGTACCTCGAGGCCCGGTTCAGCTCGAACAGCCGCACGCTGGGGGCGGTCTACTTCATCATGATCCGCATCGCGTGGATGAGCGTGGTGGTCTTCACCGCCAGCGGCGCGATGGCCAAGATGACCGGCACGCCTGCCTGGGTCGCGTCGCTGTGCGGCGAGGGGGGCTTGCTGCGCGGCTTCGACGCGGCGCCCGACGATGTGTGGCTGACGATGGTCGTGTTGAGCGTGGGCGTATTCACGACGTTCTACGCGGCGTACGGGGGCATCCGCGCGGTCATCTGGACCGACGTCATCCAGTTCATCATCCTGCTGGGCGGCGCGGTCTTCACCGTGGTCTACGTCACCGTCTACATGCAGGGGTTCTCGTGGGTCCAGGTGGCGTACGAGGAGACCCGGCTGGAGGCGCCGATCTTCTCGTTCGACCCGACGACGCGGATCACCGTGATCACGATCGTCCTGCACTTCTTCGCGTGGCGGATCTGCACGTACACGTCCGACCAGACCGTGGTGCAGCGTTACCTGACGACCCGAGACGGCCCGGCCGCCCGGCACAGCTTCCTGGTCGCGATGGTGGGCAGCCTGATCCTGGCCCTGTTCCTGGCGTCGGTGGGGTTCGCCCTGCTGGCGTTCTATCAGAGCAACCCGGACCTGCTCCGCGGCGAGTTCGCGGGCAAGCTCCGCACCGAGGCGGACCACATCTTCCCCTACTTCATCGCCCATCAGCTCCCCGTCGGCGTGACGGGGCTGATCATCGCGGCCCTGTTCGCCGCGGCGATGTCGAGCCTCGACTCGGGCGTGAACAGCCTGTCGGCGGTGATCACGGTGGATTTCTATCAGCGGTTCCGCGGCCGGCCGCCGACCGCCGACGACGAGAAGGGCACGCTCGGCTTCGCCAAGAAGCTGGGGCTCGCGCTGGGTTTCATCGCCACGTTCATCGCGCTGTACGTGGGCGAGATCGAGGGCAACATCGTCGAGATCACGAACAAGAGCACGAGTTGCATCGTCGGCCCGCTGTTCGGGATGTTCGCGCTGGGGATGTTCACGCGCAAGACCAACGGCCCCGGTGTGATCGGCGGCTCGTTGATCGGGTTCCTGGTCGGGCTGATGGTGACGTTCTCGAGCCAGTGGTTCGACTACGACATCTCGTTCACGTACATCTTCCCGGCCTCGATCCTCTCGACGGTCCTGTTGGGCTATCTGATCAGCCTGCTGGGCGCCCCGCCGACGGAAGGCCAGCTCGCCTACCGGTTCAGGCCGGTGGTGTACGGCTCGCCCGAGGAGACCCCGCCACCGCCTCCGGCGGACGTCAAGCTCTGACGCAACCGTGCTTTCCGCCGCTTTGCCCCGCGCTCACCGCCTGAGGCGGCTTGACGGTCCGCCGTCGCGCCGCTAGCCTAAGCGGCTCGGAACACGGTGTGACATCAGCCCAGGCGAGTGTCTGGGCAGGTCCAAGAGCAAGGAGTCTGTCGATGGCTATTCGGGTTGGCATCAATGGTTTCGGTCGTATCGGTCGCTTGGCCTTTCGGGCGATGCGGGCGCAGGGCGACAAGTTCGACGTGGTGGCGGTCAACGACCTGGCCCCGGCGGAGAGCCTGGCTCACCTGCTGAAGTACGACACCGTCCATCGGCAGTATCCGGGCACCGTCGAGGTCTCGAAGGACGGCATCACCGTCGACGGTGACTCGGTGAAGATCACCAGCGAGCGCAGCCCCGCCTCGCTGCCCTGGGGCGACCTGGGCGCCGACTTCGTGATCGAGTCGACCGGCATCTTCCGCAAGGCCGAGAGCGAGAAGGGCGGCTACGCCGACCACATCAAGGCCGGCGCCAAGTGCGTCATCCTGAGCGCCCCGGCCGGCGACGACAAGTCGCTGCTGGCCGACACGAGCAAGATCGGCAAGGAGCTGGTCCGAACGGTCGTGCTCGGCGTCAACGACGACACCATCGCCAAGGACGACAAGTTCATCAGCAACGCGAGCTGCACGACGAACTGCCTGGCCCCGGTGGCCAAGGTGCTGCACGAGTCGTTCGGCATCGAGCGGGGCCTGATGACCACGGTGCACTCCCCCACGAACGACCAGGTCGTCCAGGACGCCATCCACAAGGACCTGCGCCGCGCCCGGGCGGGGTTCCAGAACATCATCCCGACGACGACCGGCGCGGCCCGCGCGGTCGGTCTGGTGCTGCCCGATCTGAACGGCAAGCTCGACGGCTTCGCGATGCGGGTGCCCGTGCCGAACGCCTCGGTGGTCGATCTGACGGCCGAGCTGGGCAAGTCGGTCACGGTCGAGGCCATCAACGACGCGATCAAGTCGGCCGCCAACGGCGGGCTCAAGGGCATCCTCGAGTACTGCGACGAGCCGATCGTCAGCGGCGACATCATCGGCAAGTCGGCCAGCAGCATCTTCGACGGGTTGAGCACCCTGGTCGGCAAGGACGGCACGTTCGTCAAGGTCGTGAGCTGGTACGACAACGAGTGGGGCTACTCGTGCCGCACGGCCGACCTGATCGCCAAGATCGCGTCGATGTAGATGACGTCGCCCGGCCCGGTCGGGTGACCCATCCGGCCGGCCTGAAACGACGCAGCAGCGACCTATCGGGTGGTGCGTTCGGGAAAGCCCCGTGCGCGCCACCCGTTTCTTGCATCCAACCCGGAGAGTTCTGCGACCGAGGGCAACGATCATGGCCAACAAGAAGACCGTCGATCAGGTGGACGTCCAAGGCAAGCACGTGCTGATGCGCGTCGATTTCAACGTACCCCTCAACGACGACCGTCAAATCACCGACGACCGTCGGATCGTCAAGGCCCTGCCGTCGATTCGAAGCGTCCTGGAGCGCGGCGGCCGTCTGATCCTGATGTCGCACCTCGGTCGGCCCAAGGGCGATCCGGAGACGGACGCCAAGTTCAGCCTCGCGCCCTGCGCCAAGCGCCTCGGCGAGTTGCTCGACCAGGACGTCACCATGGTGCCCGACTGCGTCGGACCCGTGGTGGCCGACGCCGTCGGCAAGCTCGCGGACGGCCAGGCGTGCATGCTCGAGAACCTGCGGTTCCATCCGGCCGAGACGATCAAGGACAAGGACGCCGCCGGCGATGCCGACAAGCGCGCCAGCAAGGACCGCTTCGCCCAACAGCTCGCCGAGCATGCCGACGTCTACGTGAACGACGCCTTCGGCACATGCCACCGTGACAACGCGAGCATGCTGACCGTGCCCCAACAGATGGAGGGCAAGCCGCGGGTCATCGGCTTCCTCGTGCAGAAGGAGCTGCAGTTCCTCGGCCAGACGCTGGCCAGCCCGGCTCAGCCCTTCGTGGCGATCCTCGGCGGGGCCAAGGTGAGCGACAAGATCGGCGTCATCGAAGCCCTGCTCGGCAAGTGCGACAAGATCCTCATCGGCGGAGCGATGATGCACACCTTCAGCGTGGCCCGCGGCGGCAAGGTCGGCACCAGCCTGTGCGAGATGGACAAGACCGATCTGGCCAAGGAGCTGATGGACAAGGCAGGCGACAAGCTCTACCTGCCCGTCGATGCGGTCTGCGCCGCGGAGATCAAGCCGGGCGCGGAGACCACGACGGTCAAGGCCGGCGAGATCCCCGACGACATGCTGGGACTCGACATCGGCCCCGAGACGGTCCAGGCGTTCCGTGACGCCATCCAGGGCGCCAAGACGATCGTCTGGAACGGGCCGATGGGCAAGTTCGAGGACAAGCCCTTCGACGTCGGCACGATCGAGATCGCCCACGCCGTGGCCGAGGCCACCGACGCCGGCGCGACCAGCATCATCGGCGGCGGCGACAGCGCCGCGGCCGTGGACGTGGCGGGCCTGGAGGACCGGATGTCGCACATCTCCACCGGCGGCGGGGCGAGCCTGGAGTTCCTCGAGGGCAAGAGCTTCAAGGCCATCGACATCCTGGACGACGCATGAGAGACGACTTCCGCGAACCCGGCATCCGCATCGCTCCGTCGATCCTGTCGGCCGATTTCGCCCGGCTCGCCGAGGACGTGGCCCAGATCGAACAAGGCGGCGCCGACTGCGTGCATCTCGACGTGATGGACGGCCACTTCGTGCCCAACCTCACGATCGGACCGGCCGTGATCAAGTCGCTCCGACCGCACAGCAAGCTGCTGTTCGACACGCACCTGATGATCACCGAACCGCTGCGCTACGCCGAGGCCTTCGCTAAGGCCGGCACCGATTCCATCACCTTTCACATCGAGGTCGTCGACGACCCGCACGACGCGGTCAAGGCTCTGCGCGACCTCGACGTGGGCGTGGGGGTCGTGCTCAACCCGCACACGCCGGCCGAGACGATCTGGCCCGTCATCGAGGCCGTCGACCTCGTGCTGGTCATGAGCGTGAATCCGGGCTTCGGCGGTCAGTCGTTCATCGAGTCGACGCTGGGCAAGATGCAGGCGATCCGCGAGCGGCTACGGCCCGACCAGCGTCTGGAGGTCGACGGCGGCATCAACACCTCGACAGTCGCCCGTGCCGTCCAGGCCGGAGCGGACATCCTCGTCGCGGGATCGGCCATCTTCGCCCAGGACGATCCGGTGGCCGCGATGAATGAGCTGCGGTCGCTGGCTGAGGAGGCCGCCGGATGAAGTCCGCCGGCCCGGTGCGACTAACCTTGAGCACGGGCCAGGTTTCCTCTGTCGTTGGAGGCCTTCCGGCAAGTTAGTCTCGGCTCCGCGCTCCCTTCGATTCGGCTTATCCCCCTATCGTGCGCTCGTGATGAAGGCGTCGGCGTGACGCGGCATCCAACCTTGTAGAGTGGCCGGCGTCCAAGCTGCGTTGCAGACACCGAGCCGCTCGACAAGGAGGCCGACACCATGATTGCCAGACGAACACCGTTGCTAGTGAGCTTGATCGCCGTGCTGGGTTTGGGCCTGCTCGGCTGCAGCCAGACGACGTCGAGCAGCACGTATGATCTCAGCAGACCGCCCGAGGCCATGCACGCCAGCTATGAAGAACCGAGAGCCAGCGATGACGTACACCGGTCGCGGACTTACGATCCGGGCGAGGTGGAGTTCTTCCCGGCCGTGGACTAGCCAACGGATCGAACAGCCATGCCGCGGGTGTCCACGCCCGCCAATAACGCGGTCCGAGAGGCCGCTGAACTATACGGCAGGAGGGACCACGGACTCTCCTGCCGGTTTCTTTGCGCGCATCGAGGCCGTCCGGGCGCGGCGCTCACGGCTTGTCGGTATCGGATGCGGCTGCTACGCTTGCCCTCACGACGACGGCAGGCGTGAGCCGCTCTGATCACGGACGACCAGACCGCAGCTTTCGGGCGAGCTTTGACCATACCGACAGCGAACCATCCCAGACAGCCATCGCGTTGGGCCCTCCTGGCGGGGGCGCTGCTGCTCGGGCTGCCCCCGATCCTGCTCGCCCCGGCCTGGCGGCTCTGGGGCGTCTCGGGGCTCGAGGACGGACTGCTCTACTATCTGCCCCAACGTCTGTGGCTTGCCCGGACGATCCTCTCGGGCGATTGGCCGCTGTGGCAGCCCCTGCTGTATGGCGGCTTTCCGGCCTTCGCCGACCCGCAGGTGGCGATGACGTATCCGCCCACGCTCCTCTTCGTCTTCCTGCCGGTCCCCCTGGCGTACCCGCTGACGATCTCCCTGCACCATACGCTCGCCGGCTGGCTGACGTACCGTCTCTGTCGCTCGCTGCACCGATCTCGATTGGCCTCGCTGCTGGCGGCCATCGCGTTCATGTTCTGCGGGTTCATGCTGGGCCATCGTGAGCACCTGACCATGCACCACGCGGCCGCCTGGACACCCGGGGTGATCTGGATGTGGATCCGCTTCGCACGGTCCGGCTCGTTGCGCGATTGGGCCGGCGCGGTGCTCGTCCTCTCCTTGCAGCTCCTGGCGGGCCACGTCCAGGTGGTGCTGATCACCGCCCCCGTGGTCATCGCCGCCGTCGTGATGGTCGCGTGGGACCATATGCGTCGGTGGTGGTCGTGCCTGGGCGGCCTGGCGACGGCGGCCCTCGTCTGTGCGGTTCAGATCCTGCCGGCGATGCAGTTGATGCAGCATTGCGCCGAACGAGGCGGCGTCAAAGAGGCGACCTGGAACTCCTTTGAATGGCGGTCGCTCCTGATGCCCCTGTTTCCCATGCTGTACGGACAACGAACGCCGAACGCCTACCCCGTGCCGTGGTGCGTACCCTCGCACCAGTGCGAGCAGACGATCTACGTCGGCGTGATCACGCTGCTGCTGGCGGGCCTGGCCATCGTGGTCCTCTGGCGGCGCGACCGGTGGGTTCGATTCTGGATCGTCGTCAGCATGCTTGCCCTGGCCGTGGCGTTCGGCAAGCGTTTCGTGGCGTGGTTCGTCGTGTCGAGCCTGCCGATCTACAGCGCGCTGCACACGCCCGCACGATGGGTCCTGCTCATCCACGTGGCCCTGGTGGTGCTGGCGGCCACGGGCGTCGACGCCCTGCTTGCCGGGCGAGACCAGGTTCGTCGCTCGGCCGACGAGTTGGTCCGGAGGATGCCGAGGCTCCTCCTGCTCGTGCTGCTGCTCGTGGCGGGCTGCGTCCTGCTGTCCCCCCTGCTCGAGCCGGTGCGTCAGGCGGGACCGACGAATCCTGCGCTGTGGGTGCCGATCCTTCTCGGTGCGGCCGCGTGGGGCGTGCTGAGACTCGCCACGACGGGCATGGCTCGATGGTCCGGCCGTGCCATGCTCGTGCTGATCGTCGTGGACATGGCCACGATCGCACCGTTCCTGGACGTCTCAACCAAGCCCGTCACGGTCATCACCGAATCGAAAGCGGCCGACGTCCTGCGCAGCTCGGGCTTCGATCCCCAACGCCATCGGGTCTGGGTCATTCCGGGGCAGGCGTTTCTCGAGGCCCCTCGTCGATACCTGATGCCGGACACGAACCTGATGGACGGCGTCCCGACGCTGAACGGCTACGGTCCGCTGCTGCCGGAGGAGCTGGAATCGTTGTTCCAATTCCGCGCGTGGGCGATCACGGACGAGGCGGACTGGTGGCTCAAGCGGCCCGAGGTCCTGGCCCGCTTCGGCGTCAGCCACGTCGTGCTGCGCGATCCGAACGTCGTCGTCGAGGGCATCGACCGGCTCTGGCAGCCGCTGTTCCGCGAGGGGGACATGACCCTCTATAGGAATCGCCATCCGACGAGGATCGCCTATTGCGCATCGGAATATCGCTGGTTTGCCGATCAGGAGACCGTCATCCGTCGGCTACGGACGACGCAACCCAAGGGCTCGCTGCATCGTCGCGTCTACCTGACCGGTCCGGGGCGGCCGAAGGTTGAGGTCGGCGACGGGCACATCCTCGCGCGTCGGATCGGCACCAACGCCGCCCGGTTCGACGTCTTCTCTCGCGGCGGCACGCTGCTGGTCTGGCTCAACCGCCACTACCCCGGCTGGCACGCCAACGTGAACGGCACGCCCGCTCGGATCCACTCGGCCGATGCGCTCGGCCAAGCGGTTTTCGTGCCGCCCGGGCGACACGTCGTCACCTTCTCATTTCGCCCGCGACTGCTGAACGTGGCAGGCACGATTTCCGTATCTCTGTGGGCGGCTTTATTGCTCATCTGCCTTAGCCCGCTATCGAAGGGAGGCATCGTCCTCAGGCATGGAGAAAACGGACTCGATGGAGCCGAATTTCGTACTCATTTTTCTGACGGGGTGGCGAAGGTCGGATCGTCTAAGACCAGAGACGGCGAACGGATCGACCGTTGAAGCGTGTGGTGCGACGTCCGGTGACGGAAGACACCGTGGGCGCAAAGCGAATCCCCAGCGACAGGAGGACGCAGAACGATGACCAGTAGGAGAACATCACGTTGGACGTGGTTGGGCGGACTGTTGGCAGTGGCCCTCGTGGCCGGTGCCGCGATGACGGTCTGGCAACCGTCGGCTTTGGCCAAGGACAACCCCGACGCCAAGGCGACCGGACCGACCGAGCAGGAGATCGCCAGCATCGAGTCCATCAGCAGGGTCTTTCACAAGGTAGCCGAGAAGGCGACGCCCGCGGTGGTCCGCATCCACATCAACACGGGCATGGCCGTTGCCAAGGCCGATGCGGACGGCGAGGACGAGAACGGCAACGATAATGAAGACAAAGGCGAGCAGCCGAACCTGGAAGACCTGCCCGAGCCGTTCAAGCGTTTCTTCAAGTTCAAGGATCAGGAGGACTTGAAGAAGTTCTTTGAGAGGCACCAGTTCCGCACTCCCTCTCCGCGCCCCCGCATGGGGATGGGCAGCGGCGTGATCATCGACGCCAAGAACGGCTACGTCCTGACGAGCAATCACGTGGTGGAAGGCGCCGAACCTGACCAGGTCCGCGTCTACTTGGCCGACAAGCGTTACTTCACCCCGGAGTGGATCCGCACGGACGAGAAGACGGACGTGGCCGTCCTGAAGCTCAAGAGCCCCGACAACCTGTCGGAGCTCCGCCTGGGCGACAGCGGCAAGGTCCGGGTGGGCGACTGGGTACTGGCTATCGGCAGCCCGTTCGGCAGCCATCTGACCAAGACGGTCACGTTCGGCATCGTATCGGCGACGGGCCGAGAGCTGGTTACGCTCGACATCGATTACGGCAGCTTCATCCAGACCGATGCGGCCATCAACCCGGGCAACAGCGGCGGACCGCTGGTGAATCTCCGCGGCGAGGTGATCGGGATCAACACGGCCATCGCCGCCCCCGGCTTGTCGCATCAGAACGCCGGCATCGGCTTTGCGATGCCCTCGAACATCGTCAAGTGGGTGGCCACGCAGCTCATCGAGCACGAGGAGGTCGTTCGCGGCTACCTGGGTGTGTCGATCAGCAGCCTGGAAGACTCGCCCGGCATGGCCGCGAGTTTCGGGCTGAAGGAAGATCGCGGCGTGCTGGTCAACGACATGTTCGACAAGGGCCCGGCCAAGAAGGCCGGTATGAGGGTCGGCGACGTGATCCTCGAGGTCAACGGTACGAAGGTCCGGAACGCCTCGCACCTTCAGGGCATCGTGGCGATGCTTCGCCCCGGCACGAAGGCCGAGTTCAAGGTCTGGCGGGATGAGCAGGCCAAGACATTGACGGTGACGATCGGCGAGCAGCCCGAAGGCTTCCGGACGCGTATGACCGGCGAGAGGCCGTTCGTGGAGCCGGAGGAGCCCAAGGAGGACACGGTCGAGACCCTTGGTATCAAGGTCGCTCCGCTGACCGAGGCCAACGGCAAGAAATACAAGTGGTCCGGCGACGAAGGCGGCCTGCTGGTGACCGAGGTCGAGCGGGGCAGCGAGCTCGGCGGCATGGGTCTGTCAGCCGGCGACCTGATCCTCGAGGTCCAGCGTAAACCGGTCAAGACCGTCGAGGACCTCCGCAAGGTCGCCACAAAGGACGCGCTCCGCGAAGGCCTTCTCTTCTACGTCAAGAGCCATCGCACGCGGAGCGGCATGCACCTGTTCGTCAAGAACCGGTAGCCGCGGACTGTAGAGCGACCGACAGGCGGTCGGAGGCAGCCTCCGCCGCCAAACTGAGCTGCATCTCAAACGGGCTCGCCCTTGGACGGGGCGGGCCCGTTTCGCATGCATGACGCGCGGAGCGGTATCGCGCAAGGGCATTGATCGAGTCCTCGAGCGCCCGTCCTTTCTGCTTGACCTGGGCAGCACCTGCCGTATAATCCTATGTTAGCAAGTCTAAATGGCACATCATTTCATGCGGGGAGTTCATGTCATGGTTCGCGCTGCGCGACGACGAATGATTGTGTTGTTGGGGTTGATCTGCCTGATAGCCCCCGGCAAGCTGGCGGCAGACTACTACGACAACTTCGATGACGGACAGTACTGCCAGGATCCCAACGACCCCAACCTCTTCGACCCAAATCTCTGGGACATCGACAACCCCCACTGGGAAATCCACAACCTCGTGGGGGATGTCTTCGCTGCTAGTGCGGAACATGGCTGGCTACGCCTCTACGTCGCCAGCACGTGGGCGAACATGTTCATCGGGGCCGGTTGCGACGACGGCGATCAGGATCCCAATACGAGCGCAACCTACTTCGACGACTCGGGCCCGCACTACGTGATGGGCAAGGTCAAGGTGGCCGACACGACCTGCGGGGAGGTCATGTTCCTGCTCCACGCAAACCCCTTCACCTGGACGACCTACTACGCCGACCTCGAAAGCGACGTCAACGCCCTGAGAGCCGTATGGGGCAACGGCATGGACCGGATTCGGAAGGGCCGCAAAGACTTCCCCGAGCTCGATGAGGCCAACGGTTTCTGGGTGGCCATCCAATTCGACGGCGACGGCGACCCGAACAACAGCCGCCTGAAGCTCACGGCCTGGAACGGTGGGAAGTTCGACTGGGACGGGGTGTGGGACAGAAACCTCCATATCCTGACCACCTTCGATCCCAACACCTGCGATTATTGGGCTGAGGGAGCGTGCGGGGTCGCCACCGCGCAAATGGGCGACGGGCTCGTGGCCGACGCCTCGTTCGACCAGCTCGAGATGCGCTGGGGCGCGTTCACGAACGTCTCCCACACGCTCTCGGTGAGCGTCCTGAACGACCACATGGGCACGGTCATCATCGATCCCGACTTGCTGGACGACTGCAACAACATCGACCCGAACGATTATCTGGCGGGCATCAAGCCGACCTACGACGACCTCCGCCGCTACACCGCCGGGACCGAGGTCACGCTCGTGGCCATGCCGATAGAGGGCAAGGCCTTCAAGAACTGGAAGGTCTACGACCCGAACCATCCCGGCGACGCCAACTACGCCGTCGAGGATACCAACGCCGTTGTCTACCTGACGATGGACGCCGACTACGAGATCCAGGCCGCCTTCACGTGTGGCAGCGGCGAGATGCTGCTACCGCTCGGTATGGTCCTGATGGCGCTGGGTGTAAGTGCGGCGCTTCGGCGGCTGACGTAGTCCGACGTCCTGTTGGGGAATAGCCTTCAGCTGCGCAAGGATCCTAGCACCACGAACGATCCGCCGTACGATCGTCGACGTTTTCGGTGCGCGAGATGTGGACCGTAAATCAGTGGTGACCTGCCACGTGCGCGTCTCGGCTCAATCGCGCTTCAGCGGCGTCTGTCCGGGGGGCAGGCCGATGTACTTCATGACGATCTTATACACGTCGTAGCTCCGAACGAACAGCAACCGCCCTTGCTCGGCCGCGCTCTTGATGTAGAGCCGATAGTGGATTCGCCAGTTAGGCTTGTCCTTGAGCTTGCGGTCCATGCCCATGGACTTCTGGGCCTTCTCCGAGGCCTTGCGACAGTTCCAACGGGCCGTGGCGTACGCGGCGCACAGCGCGTCGGCGGTCAGCCAGTCCATCCCCGCCTCTTCCTTGGAGCAATCCCAACGGAAGTCGCTGAACATGCCGATCAGCAGCGTCTTTAAGATGCCCTGTCGGTGCGGTAGGAACGGCAGGACGAACCGGCCGTTGTCGTCCCACTTCCGCGGTGAAACCGAGAGCCCCATCTGGCCCCGTCCCGGGACGATGAGGAACGTGGGGCTCAGCCGAACCGTGATCTGTCGAGCGAGCACCTTGTTTGGCGCGAGCGTGTAGTGAAAGACACGCGTGTCGGCCTGCTCCAGCTTGTTCACCTCCTCCAGCACGGTCTGGCGGTCGTGCTCCTCGCCTCGGTCCGGCTTGAAGTGGTCGCGAAGCACGAACTGCGGGAACGGCTCTTTGAGTCGGGCCGCAAGCCTGGCCATCCGCCGGACGAACCGGGCCTCGCGCCGCGTGAGGTCCTCCTTGCTGAGGATGCCCGCGGCCTCCTTCAGCTTGCTCTGGGCGTCGGAGGCCTGCTCGCGGGCCCGCGGGATGGCCTTCCCCTCGATGTGCTCGGCCGCCCGCACCAGACGACCGAGCTGGGGCCGCTCCATCGCCAGGTCGCGATCGAGCTGGGCGATCTTCGATCGGTGCTTCCCGCTGGCCTTGAGCTCCTTCAGCTCCTTCTGCTTGGCCTTGAGCTCGGTCTGCTTGGCCTCGACAGCCGCCTGGAGCTCCCGGAACCGGCTCTCGAAGACCTCCTTGCGTATGCGGCTGATGGTGGCCATCCGGTAGATGCGGTCGGCCTTCCATTCGTCGGTGTTGCGACCGTTCAGGGCGAGGTCCTCGTCCGGGCTCACGGGGAGATGCCCCTGCATGATCCCTTCGATGTACTCATCGCCGTAGACGATGTGCGTGGCGTCGGGGGAGTTGGTCCACTGGTAGACGCTGTTACGGCAATGCCCGTGGATGTAGTCCAGCACCTCGGGCCTGGTCAGCCCAGGATGGATCGACACCATGCCGTAGCGCAGGTAGGCCCGCACGGCCAGCTTCTCGTCCGGCTCCAGCTCCTTGCTGACCAGCAGCCACGAGAGCTCCTCGTACAGGGCCCAGAACAGATCGGTGAGCTTCGGCTCGATGGCCTGAAGCTCCTTCCGGGCGGCCGTGATTGTCCGCGTCACCTCGGCGTCCAGGGGCGGGATCTCGCTGACCTTGCTCCTGCCGCCGAAGATCGACTTCAGACCCGAGTTGTTCTTCTTGTCCCACGCCTTCGCGTCGGACAACCGGTCGTGATGCCCTTTCTCGATCTCCCGGGCCTCGTCGAGGCGCTGCTGCACGCCGAGGGCGTAGTAGGTCCAGCCCAGCAGCGTCGTCGCGTCGATGCCGTGCGTCCGACAGAGCCGCAGGAGCGGTTCGTCCTTGAATCCCGCCTCGGCCGCGACGGGGATCTCGTCGTCCAACTGCTCGCGCTTGAGGAACATGACGGCCTGGTTGCCGCCGATCTTCAGCGTCTTCTGATAGAGGGCAACCGGCCTGATCGGCGAGCCGCCCTTCTTGGGGTTGGGGATCGGCGTCTGGTTGGCCACCGACGGTGCTTCGAGCTTCTTGCGGAGCCTCTTGAGGGTTTGGCGGAGGGCGTCGCTGCCGGGGATCCGCTTGAGCTCACGAGCCTGTCGCGACAGCTCGCTCTGGATCTCAGGGTTGCGACCGATGCCGCGGATCTCGGAGCGCAGGTCATCCAGGTCGAGCAACCGCTTCCAGATGCCGAGCCGTGCTTCGACGATTCGGGTCAACGTTTCGGGTAGCTCGCCCTGCCAACTCGGACCGTCGGGCGGGGCCTCCTCCGTAGCGTCTTCGTCGTCCGCCTCCTCGGCGAGCTCGGCCTCCAGCGCCGCCAGGGGCGACAGATCGTCGCCCTCCGGCTTGGGCATGGTCTCCTCGACCTCGGCGGCCTGCTGGGCCTCCTGGTCCGCGGCGACCTGGGGTTCGTCCTTCGGTTCGACTAGATTGGTTTCGTCACCGGCGACACTCATCCATCTGCCTCAAGCGACAAGGGATGGTCGGCCCCGCCAAGCGTGCGCCCGGGGCCAAGCCACCGTCTCCTCAACACCGTCCCGTGGTGGGACCTCAGGCCTCGATCCCATCCTCCAGGCGTCTCCATCGCCACATCGCGCATCGAGAGCGACCTCTCGGACGCGCCATACGACACTCACCTATGTTCATCGACAGCCAGGGGGCGAACCTTACGGATTTGACCTGCGATTGCGGGAGGACACGACAAGAGGCCCCGGCGCAGCGGTTTGCGGAGGCCGGTGACGTGGGCCCCTCGGGACGGGCCCGAGACCTCCGGGGGTTCTCGGACCCAACGCCTGTCGGCGCCAACACCCGACAGGCCGTGGGCGAGCGGTTTGGTCCAGGGTCCGATAAGCGTGCCCCCCGCAACCGCAACCGCCCCTCGAGGACAGGGTTTCACAAGGTTCACGACCATCCTCAGGATGCCACGGGCGGCTCGTCTGCCCGGTGCTCTCCCTGGCGATCACGTGAGCCAGTGACACCCCGTAAGCCAACATGCCAGAACGGCATCGCCACACGATGTGCGAAACGGGCTACTAGACCTTCTCGGCCGGTCCGTAGATGCGGACCTCGAAGATGTGAGCCGATTGGCCGCCATGGGTGGCCAACACCTCGATCCGAACACGCCGCGCCGTAACCGGTGTGAAGCGATGCACACGGTGTCGGCTGCCGTTGCCGCGCTCGACGTGGACCTCGCGCCAGCCGTCGCCCCGGTCGACCAGGATCCGGTAGTCGCGGACCATCTCCTCGACCGGCTCGCGCGGCACGTACCGCAAATGGATATTGCAGTTGAACGTCAGACGGACCTCTTCGATCCGCCGCGCCTGACCCAGGTCGAACTCGACCCACTGGGGCAGATCCTCCCGCGGATCCGAGGCCCAGTAGTGCGGCTCGCTACCCACCGGACGCGCCACGCCGTCGACGACGTTCTCGGCGCCCCACGCCCGACGCTGCGAGATGGGCGGCTCGGTGATGAAGGCGTAGTGGCCGGCGCTCTGATGCCACCGACCGGCGCCGTGGTAGACGCGCTGGCATCCGAAGGGTGCGGCCTGCATGAGATGCAGCTCGAGCCCCTTGGCCGGCGGCAGGTAGAACCAGTAGTGCCCCCCTGCCGTGACGTCCTGGTTGAACTCGAACCGTACCCAGCCGTCGTGCTTGGCCGGTACCACCGCGGCGGCGACGGCGAGATCCTTTCGACTGGAGAAATCGCGGAACTCTTTCGCGGCCCGCAGCGCCATGCGGAGCGACGTGGGCTTCTCGTTGCCCGACTTGATGTACACGCGGATGGCGTCGATGCGGTCGGCCGTGACGCGAAACATTTGACCCCGCGGACACCGCATGGGGTGCGTCCCGGCGTTCTCGAGGCGGGGCTTGGTCGTCTCGAGAAGCTGCACGCTGGAGGCCGACACCTTCGCCGTTCTGGCCAGATCGGCGGGGTCCCGGTTGCGCATCTCGATGATGGTGCAGTCGTCCTTGAGCAGCCGTTGCTGCAGTGCGCCGATATGCTGTTTTCGGATCTGGCGCGGCGTGGCGTCGTGCTCGACGCACATCGCCGCGGCGGTGCCGACGGCCTGGCCCATCACGCCGCACGTGGCCATGACCCGTGTGGTGCCGAGGGCGACATGGCTGACGCTGATGTTTCGGCCCGCGAAGAGCAGGTTGTCGATGTTCTTCGAGTAGAGGCACCGCAACGGGATGCTGTACGGCTTCTTGAGATAGTGGTGCTCCGAGGGCCGCCCCGGATCGTAGATGCCGGCCGGCGGATGCAGGTCGATCGACCATCCGCCGTAGGCCACACGGTCAGGGAACAGCCGGGCCGCGATCACATCGGCCTCGGTCATGATGTGGTCGCCGATCAACCGCCTGCTCTCGCGCTTGCCGGCTACGTAGCCGACCCATTCGAGCGTCACCTTCGAGTAGGCCTTCTTGTGCTTCGGATGGTTCTTGCAGTGGTCCCACACGCCGTAGAGGGCCCGTAGCAGGTGGTCGCGGATCACCTCGGCGTCCTGGATGGTGTCGAGCTGCTTGGGGTTCGAGACCATGTCGCGCATGCCTTCGCGGGGCTCGCCGCCGCCGAACTCGACCCACCAGTGGCCGTCGCGAGGCTTGTCATGGCGGCGGTTGGGCAGATCCTGGCACGAGGGGAACGACTCGGCCCATTCGGGCGCTTCATACGACACGGGCTTGTCGGCGTGGCCGATGCCCCACAACAACGAGCTTCCCAGCGTGCGGCGGTCGGGCTCGGCGGGGGCGATGGTCTCTTGGAACTCGTCTCGGCCCTCGCGGCCGACACGATAGATCGCCCCGGCCGAGGCGCCGATCACACCGTCGCCCGTGCAGTCGATGAAGAAACGCCCTCGGATCTTGGCCCGCTCGCCCGTGATGACATGGACCGTCTCGACGGCGTCGATGTGCCCCTTCTTGCCACAGATCGCCTTGGTGGCCCGCGTCAGCAGCATGAGCGTCAGGTTCGGCTCGGCCCGAGCGAGCTGGAGCATCGAATCCGACTCGGACTCCTCGCCGCGAGCGCCTTCGAGGATCTCCTCCACGAGCCCGCTCTCGCGGGCATTGGGGAGACCGCCGCCGACAGCACCCTGCACCCACACGCGTATCTCGTCGCTCGCGTTGCCGCCCAGCACCGGCCGGTCCTGGATCAGCACGGTCCGCGCCCCGTGTCGAGCCGACGCGACGGCCGCGCACGTCCCCGCGACACCGCCGCCCACCACGACCACGTCGTACGAGCCGCCGTCCTTGACGATCTGGCCGATGCCCGAGATGCGACGACGAACGCGCGTCAGCTCCTGGCCGCCGGCCGGCGGCGTGAAGGCCCCGTCGGCCGAAAGCACGAGCGCATCGCACCGGCCGTAATGGCCCGTCAGGTCGCGCAGCGTCACGCGATGCTCGCCCGCCGACAAGTCGAACGTCCCGCCGCTGACCCACGTCCACGCACCCTTACCTTGCTGGCCGAACGTCACCTTGGATGCCCGGCCGTCGATGAGGACCTGGAACCGCCCGGGCGTGTGCTTGGGCAGCCAATCGCGGCACCGGACCCACAGCGTATACGTGGCCGCGGCGGGCAGCGTCACCTTCGTCTCGGCGTCGTCGACGGGCTGATGGTCCCAGCCCCGCGCCAGCAGGAACGACGAGCCCATCTGATCGATGAACTGGCTATCGACGACCCACCCGCCCTGCTGGTCGAACAGCTCAGCCTCGATCCAGACGGTCGGCGCCGAGTCGGCCCGAGCCGGCCCCGCCAGCGAGAGCACGGCCGCGAGCATCGTCGCACAGAACAGCCCGTGCCGGCCTGAGGAGGGGGTGAAGCGCTTGGCTCGGTGATGAGGATGTCGCATCGGTCTTCCTCCTGTGCAGAGGCTTGCTGGATGGCTTCGGACGTGGGCGCGATCTACCGGCTGCAATCACTGCCACCACAGGGCGATCTGGTTCCGCCAGTACCCGAAGAACTCCTCGGGCCAGTAATGATAGAGCCCGACACCGCAACCGACCGCCGTACCCAACACGAGGACCGTCTTGGTGACCAGGATGGTCCGGTTGAATGTGCGGAGCTTCTTCGGATCGGCCGCCAGGGCCCGCACGAAGTCCATGCGGCTGGCGATGCTGCTGTGGCGCCAGCTTCGGGCCTTCGGCGCGATGCCGTTGAGCACGGCGATGCGATGCAGGGCCTCGGCGAAGACCTTGGCGGCCGCCGGGCATAGGGCCTTGGCGTCCGGGGCCTCGCCCTCGGCGGGATGATGCACGCGACACCCGGACAACCCGCACTGGGTCCGGTTCCATCCCAGGCATCGCACGCCGAACACGTCCGCCTGCCGCTCGAACCGCCGCGAAACCCAGCCGAAACCGAAGATCCAGCACAGCAGGACCAGTCCCATCGCACCAAGATCCTGCCCGCTGCTCCAGTCGGCGCGCGAGACGGCCATCCACTTGGTCAGACTCGTGGAGTTCACGAGGTTGATGTACGTCTTGTAGGGCAGATACTCCCACATCAGCAGCAGCATGCCCCCGACGAGCAGCATGCTCAGGGCCGCGAAGAGCAGGTAGAAGTGGATGTGATAGTGTTTGACGTGTCCGGCCTCGTGCCCGAAGACGGCCTCGATCTGGTCCTCGCGCATCGTGTCCAGCAGGCCGTCGCTCAGCAGCACATAGCGGAAGGTCGGCACGAGCCCCATGACGGCCGCGTTGACGACCACCCCGTCGCTCTGCCAGATGAGGATCTGCTGGTACTTCATACGGATGTGGTCGCAGATACGCTGGAGGTTCTGACGGAGTCGCCCGTGCGGGAGCACACGGGTGCTCCACACATACCGCAGGACGACGGGCGAGATCAGGAACATGAACCCGGCCGCGATCATCAAGGCCGCCTGCTCGGCGTACTCCAGCCGCGTCCAGCGATAGAGCTGGCCGGAGTACTTGGCCGCCAGGTCGTACGCGACCAGAATGCCCGCCATCGGCACCACGATCAGCAGGAGCTGGTGCCGGATGTTGAACAGGAGGTACTCGCCCAGGCGCCAGATCCGCGGGGCCGGCTCGTCCATGCCCGGCCGTCCGGCCGCCGCTAAGCGGATCGCCTTGTCGGCCGGGTACTGGATCGCCCAGTAGAGCACCACGCCGACGAAGAACGGCATCATCGCGACCAGGTCGTCGATGGCCACCCAGTCGCCCAGGCCCCAGGTCTTGCGGACCACCTCGGTCCAGGGCGTGGCCAACACGTCGAAGCCCAGAAGACCCAGCACGAGCATCCTGAGCACGGCGCTGTGCCGGCCGAACGATCGCTGCGCGGGGTCCACGTCGTGGGGCCGGCGCCGCAACCGGCGCATCACCCACCATGTGCTGAGCAGGGCCAGCAGGGCCACGCCCGCCATCTGACCGGCCACCACCCAGTAGGTCGTCTCGGGCGACGTGAACCACCACCACGACCGCATGGGGGTTCTTGCGCTGAGGACCAGGGCAAAAGCGGCGATAACGACGAAATGCATCGTGTTGTCCGAGGTACCTGTACCGGGTAGGCCCGCATCCGCGCTGGGGCGAAATGGCATTCTAGGATGATTGCAGGAGATCCTGCAAGCTGAGGCGCCGTCTCGAGCCAGGCGACGTCCGCCTTCGATGGCATAGGGGCTTTCATCGTATGAGCTAGGAGCCGCGCTCCATGCCCGCGCCGATGGCGGACCGGCTGGGCCAAGCCGCCTGCGGCGCGTGAAGCGCCCCAACGGTGCAGGGTCGATTGGGCCGATAACCAGCGTCCTGCTGTTGCGCCGGCCGACGGGGGTTCTCCCGGTCCTCGTTCGGCGATTTTCAGCGGCTCCGGCGTGTCGGGAGTCTTCGCAGATGGCCCTCGGAATAGGGCCCGGGCTCGCTCCGCTATACAAGATAGGGTGCCGCATCGCCGGCGGCGGGCCTAGCGGTACCGAGCTTAAGCAGGATGTCAGTGAAAGTGGAGAGATTCGGGCGGGTCGGGGCGATCTGAAATTTGTATGGAAATTCTGCGACTGGGGGCTTTTATCGGACCGGAGTTGGATGTATAGTACGATTGGCTAAACGCCCGGTGGGTAGCAACAGCGCGACGGATCGCGCTCATGCGCAACACATCAGGTCAAGGCAAGGATGCCTCTAGCTAACGAAGCCCTATCCCGGCCGTTGCAGTTCCTGTCTGCCAATCGCGGCATCGTTGTGCCGATTGGTGCAACGTGTCTGATCCTCGTGATCCTGATCCCGCTGCCGACCTGGCTGATGGACATCCTGCTGGCGGCCAACATCACCCTCTCCGCGATCGTCCTGCTCAACGTGATGTACATGACCAAGCCGCTGGAGTTCAGCGTCTTTCCGTCGATGCTCTTGACGCTGACGCTGTTTCGGCTGGTGCTCAACACCGCCACCACGCGGTTGATCCTGACCAACGGCCCGGAGGGCACGGACGCCGCCGGTAAGGTCATCGAGGTCTTCGGGGCGTTCGTCGCGGCCGGGTCGCTGGCCGTCGGCGTGATCATTTTCATCATCATCGTGGTGATCCAGTTCGTGGTGATCACCAAGGGCGCCACCCGAATCGCCGAGGTCGCCGCCCGGTTCACCTTGGACGGCATGCCTGGCAAGCAGATGGCCATTGATGCCGACCTGAACGCAGGGTTGATCGACGAGACCACCGCCAAGAACCGTCGCGAGGAGATCAGCAAGGAGGCCGACTTCTACGGGGCCATGGACGGTGCCAGCAAGTTCGTCCGCGGCGACGCCATCGCGGGCATCATCATCACGGTGGTGAACATCCTCGGCGGCATCTACATGGGCATGGTCGAGGCCGGCATGCCGCTCTTCGAGTGCCTCGAAACCTTCACCAAGCTGACGATCGGCGACGGATTGGTCTCGCAGGTCCCGGCGTTCATCGTCTCGCTGGCGGCCGGCATGCTCGTCACGAGATCGACGGCCAAGCGCAACATGGGCGAGGAGATGATCAGCCAGTTGAGCGCCCAGCCCATCGCCCTGATCTTGACCGCGGTGTTCCTGTCGTTGCTGGCCCTGACGCCGCTGCCGAAGATGCCCCTGCTGCTGCTGGGCGGATCGCTGGTTACCATTTTCGTCTTGATGACGCGGACCAAGAAGGCCGAACAGAAGGCCGCCGCCGAGAAGACCCAGGCCGAGGCCGCCAAGGCCGCCAAGGCCGAGCCGATCGAGAAGCAGCTCCTGCCCGATCCGATGGAGCTCGAGGTGGGCTACGGTCTGATCAAGCTGGTCGACCGCAAGCAAGGCGGTGACCTGCTCGACCGGATCGGCCTGCTGCGGCGCCAGATGGCCCTGGACCTGGGCATCGTCGTGCCGCCCATCCGCATCCGCGACAACATGCAGCTCGAGCCCAACCGGTACCGCGTCAAGATCCGCGGCATGGAGATCGCCGCCGGCGAGGCCATGCCAGGGCAGTACCTGGCGATCAACAGCGGCCTGGCCAGCGAGCCGCTCAGCGGGATGGAGACGATCGAGCCGTCCTTCGGACTCAAGGCCTACTGGATCAACGAAGAGGAGCGAGCCACGGCCGAGCACCGCAACTACACCGTCGTGGACGCCTCGGGCGTGGTGACCACGCACCTGACCGAGCTGATCAGGCTGCACGCGTCCGAGCTGCTCACGCGGCAAGAGACGAACCGCCTGCTCGACAACCTCCGCGAGCGGTCGCCGAAGGTCGTCGAGGAGGTCATCCCCGAGGTGCTTAAGGCAGGCGACGTGCAGAAGGTCCTGCAAAACCTGCTCCGCGAGCGTGTGCCCGTCCGTGACCTCGAGACGATCGTCGAGACGCTCGGCGACTGGGGCACCCGCACCAAGGACACCGACGTGCTTACCGAGTACGTGCGGAACGCCCTGGCCCGGACCATCTGCCTGAGCTACCGCGACGCCAACAACCAGATCGCTTGTGTCACGCTGGACCCCAAGCTGGAAGAGATGATCAACACGCAGATCGAGCGAAGCGAGCGCGGCGCGTTCCTGACGATGTCGCCCGCGACGCAGAACAAGATAGTCGAAGCGATCAACGCGCAGATCGAACAGGCGGTCCCTGCCGCCGGCGGGCAAACGCCGATTGTCCTCTGCTCGCCGCAAGTGCGGGCGTGGGTACGTCGGTTGATCGAGCCCATGCTGCCCCACATCGGCGTGCTGGGCTACAACGAGATCGTGCGGGGCGTCGAGGTGAAGTCCTTGGGCATGGTGACACTAAGCGATGAACCTGCGAACGTATCGTGACAACTCCATGGCCGGAGCCTTGCAGAAGGTCAAACGCGACCTGGGCCGCAATGCCGTGATCTTGAACACGCGGTCGTTCAAGGCGGGCGGATTCCTCGGCTTCGGCGGCAAGCACGTGGTGGAAATCACGGCCACGACGCACTCAAAAAGCTTGCCCGGCAACAGGTGGCGGAGTAGGATGGATGACACGGTGGTGGACGCTTCGGACTCAGCGCCGCCGCCCGTCGACCGATCGGTGCGGAATCGGACGACGCCATCAAACCGCTCGGAGGATCCGAGGGCCCAGAGGGACGGCGAGTCCACCCAAATCAACGATTCGCTTCTCAGAGAGATGAGCCAACTCCGTTCGCTCGTAGAGCGAATGGTGCAAGGGACACGACAGGGGAAAGGCACCGAAGTCCCGGCGGAGCTGTTCGACACGTACACGCGCCTCCTCCAGCAGCACGTGGCCGAGGAGATGGTCACCCAATTGCTGACGGAGATCCGCGGGGATCTGACGGGCGAGCAACTCCGCGAGCAGTCGATCGTGCAGGAGCGCCTCCTGGAGCGCGTCGCCGCGCTCATTCCGGAGGGCGGACCGATCCTGCTCGACGGACCGCTCGGCAAGGCGAAGGTTGTGGCCCTGGTCGGTCCCACCGGGGTGGGTAAGACCACCACGGTGGCCAAGCTGGCCGCCCACTTCAAACTGCGGGAGCACAAGAACGTCGGCCTGATCACGATCGATACGTACCGCATCGCCGCGGTGGATCAGCTCAAGGCCTACGCGCGCATCATTGACGTACCCCTCGAGGTCGTGCTCTCGCCGGACGAGCTCAAGGACGCCGTCGCAAGGATGCGATGGATGGATCTGATACTGATCGATACGGCCGGACGGAGCCAGAACGATACGATTCGGCTCAACGAGCTCAAGGCCTTTCTCGACACCATTGCCCCCGACGAGGTCCACCTCGTCCTGTCGAGCACGGCCACGCCGGAGTGCCTGCGGTCGTCCGTAGAGCGCTTCGGGCAGCTCGGCGCCGATCGGCTGATCTTCACCAAGCTCGACGAGGCCGTCGGGTTCGGCGTGATCCTCGAGGCGATCCGCCAGGTGAACCACCGGCTGAGCTACGTGACGATGGGCCAGGACGTACCCGACGACATCGAGGTGGGCAGCGCCCAGCAACTGGCCAGGCTGATCCTCGGTCAGAACCTGAGCGCGGCTCGTCCGAAGGCCCAACTGAGTGCCTCATGACGACGCCAACGGACCAAGCCGATCGCCTGCGGGCCCTGGTTCGCGAGAATCGCGACGCCAGTCGGCTCATCGCCGTGACCAGCGGCAAGGGCGGCGTGGGCAAGACCAACGTGGCGGTCAACACCGCCATCTGTCTGGCCGCCTGCGGGCATCGGGTCGTGCTGATCGACGCCGATCTCGGCCTGGCCAACGCCGACGTCCTGCTCGACGTCAAGGCCAACTACAACCTCGGCCACGTCATCAGCGGTACGAAGTCCATCGAGGAGGTCCTGATCGACGCCCCGGGCGGCATCAAGCTGATCCTGGGCACGTCCGGGGTCTCGCGGCTGGCGAACCTCAGCGAGTTCGAGCGGCACAATCTGGTGCAGTCGATGCTGCATCTGGAGTCGCTGGCCGACCTGGTCGTGTTGGATTGTGCGGCCGGTATCTCGCGAAACGTGATGACCTTCGCCGCCGCGGCCGACCACGTGCTGGTCGTGACCTCGCCCGAGCCGACGGCCCTGACCGACGCGTACGCGACGATCAAGGTGCTGTCGCGGGAGCGCACGGCGGCGACGCTCGGCACGGTGGTCAACTTTGCGGCCAGCAGCGGCGAGGCACGATGCTCCGCCGCACGACTCAGCGAAGTGGCCCGGCGTTTCCTGCAACTGGACGTCGCGTACGCCGGCTATGTGCTCCGCGACGAGCATGTACCCATGGCGGTGCGCCATCGCGTGCCCGTCATCTTGAAGTACCCGAGGTCGCCGGCCAGCAGTTGCATGGCGGCGGTGGCCAACAAGCTGGCTCGAGAGACGCTCTCGACCGGCTCTGAGGAGACGTTCTTCCGGCGCGTGGCGAGCTTCTTCTTCTGATCGCTCGAGCGCGACGGCATTCACGGCCGTGGCACGGATGGCCCGGCCCCAGCGACAGGGACGTTGCGAATGGTTCGCATCTGTGGTGCTAGTCTCGCCCTGCTGGCTTTCTCGGTCAGCATTCTGCGAGGGATGGCCGTCGGCAACCCGACCGACGTCATCCTCATCCGCGCCCTGTGGTCCCTGGTCCTCTTCCTGTTTCTTGGCCTGACCGCCGGTTGGATCGCCGAGACGGTCATCACCGAACACAACCGCCTCCTGGATGAGAAGGAGGCTGAACAACTTGCCGCCGCCGCGGCGAAACAGCAGCAAGAGTCGGAGGACTCGTCGGAATCGGAAGATGTCGAGGCCGAGGTGCCGGAAGGAGCCGGCGCCAACGCCACGTAGGGGTCCGCGCGTGAGCGAGGCCCCTTCGGAGACCCACTAGCCCGAGCCAGGTGTACGATTTGAGCGTCCGCTCAGGGAGGAGCCGGATGGCCACCAAGACCAAAACCAAGGCCACCAAAAGTGACGTCGCGAAGGACCAAGCCCAGCAGACCAAGCCCAAGAGCAAGGTCGACAAGGAGGTCCTCGCCCTGTGGAAGGCGTACCGCAAGCAGCCGACGGAAGACCGGCGCAACCAGATCATCGAGCACTACCTGCCGCTCGTGAAGTACAACGCTGAGCGGATCTGCGCCAAGCTGCCCGATGAGGTCGAGCTGGACGATCTGATGTCGGCGGGCCTCTTCGGCCTGATCGACGCCATCGACGCGTTCGATCTGAATCGCGGCGTGAAGTTCGAGACCTACTCGGCCACACGCATCCGAGGGGCCATCCTCGACGAGCTGCGCACCATGGACTGGGTGCCCCGTCTCGTGCGGAGCCGCGCCCACAAGCTCGAAGCGGTGAGCAAGGAGCTCGAGGCCGAGCTCGGACGCATCCCCGACGAGAGCGAGATCGCCAAGCGCCTGAACATGCCGGCCGAGGAGTTCGACCGCCTCGTTCGGGACGCCACGGCCGTCACGCTCGTCTCGCTGAACCGCAAGTACTTCGAGACGGACTCCAACAAGGACGTCCGTGAGATCGACGTGCTGGAGGATAAGCGAGGTCGGGATCCGGTCGGCGAGATCCAGAAGCGCGATCTGAAGGAGTTCGTCACGAAGGGGCTCACCCGCGCCGAGCGGCTGATCATCGTCCTCTACTATTACGAGGAGATGACGATGAAGGAAATCGGTGCGACGCTGGATCTTAGCGAGTCACGCGTCTCTCAGATGCACTCGTCGATTCTGAGCCGGCTCAAGGCCCAGCTCTTGGAGCGCCAGCGCGAGATCACCGTGCACTGAGTCGCCCTTGCGGACTCGGGTCCTCCGATGGCGGCCTCATCCTCAAGGGATTTCCCCTAGCTGGTCGATACCCTAAAGGGGCGGTCCCTATGCGGAGGATGCGTCATGGCCGACATGGGAGATATCGCGGCGTCGTCGTTGCAGTCCACCCTCCAGCAGAGCAAGGTCAGCCAGGCCCAGGACGGTGAGCGCAACGCCCAAGCCGCTAACGCACGTGCCGCTCTGGAGCGAGCCGACGCCCGCAAGGACGATGTCGTCGGCGACGAGAGCGAGATGACAGTCAACTCCGAAGGGGGCGGCGGAGGCCAGGGCCGAAGCTTCACCGAAGAAGGCCTACCCGAAGAGCAAACCGAGACAACACAGCAGCAGACCGATCGAGAAGGCATCACGCAGGACGAGACCGGCCGGTTCCACATCGACTTGGAGGCATGAGGCAGGGACCGCGAGGCTCCCGCCGAACCGAACGTGCCGAGCCCGCCCGGAACGTCCTGCAACCAGCGGTGCTGCCGCGACGCCACACACAGCAACGCACCTTCACAGTCCCCTTTACGATGCGGCGACGAGCCACGTCGATTTCGAGACGACGCTCACGGATCACAGTCCAAGGCCCTCAGCGCGGACTCCGTCCGGGTACCTTGGGGGGCCTTGACCCGCTAAGGCCGCCCCTGCTACTCGGTTCGCGCATGGACCGCTTCTTGTCTGCTTGGATACGCATCAACTCCTCGCCGGCCTCGACGCGCTTGCCGAGCAGAAGCGACACCACATCCTCGATCGAACCTTGACAGCGGCTTTGACATCCGCTGCTTGCTGCGTGCGCGACCGTCGCCCGATTGGGCCATGGACCGTCGGCGCATTCTCCTGGGATCACAGGTGGTATCCGCTATAATCGGGTGTGGAAGGATCAGGTGAGCCCATCAGACGTCGCCCCTTGACCCGCAGGAACCACATCTTCGCGAGGGGCCAAGACCGGTAGTCGAGGCTTCGAGCCCGCCGAGGCTGCCGCATCGCCGAGGGGAACATGCACCGCATCTCGGCCATCACCGCCCTGCTGCTCCTGGCCTGGTCGGCACTGTCCGGCTGCCGCGAAAGCCAGACCACCTTGAGGCCCGCCGAGGTCGACGCCCCGCGCCCGAACATCCTCTTGTTGACCGTCGACACGCTCCGCGCCGACCACCTGGCCGCGTACGGCTACGACCGCGACACCATGCCCGAGATCGGCCGCTTCCTGGACGAGGCCGTCGTCTTCGACAACGCCGTGGTGCCGCGCGGCATCACCGCCCCGAGCTACGCGTCGATGCTGACCGGTCTGTATCCGTTCCGCCACGGGGTGCGACGGAACGAGATCGTCGTGCACGCCGACTTGACCCTGCTGGCCGAGGTGATGAGGTCGCTCGGCTACCATACCGCGGGCTTCGTGAGCAACTCGGTCCTCATCGGCGAGGTGTTCGGCCTCGACCAGGGTTTCGACGTCTACGATGACGACCTCAACGAGCGCGAGACCGGACGCTTCAACTACGAGCGAACGGCCGGCAACACCGTCGAGGCCATTGTCGATTGGCTCGCCGACGACCCGCCTGAGCCGTTCTTCTTGTTCGTGAATCTGATCGACCCGCACGGGCCCTATCACCCGCCCGAGCCGTTCAACGAGACGTTTCGGAGCGACGACACCCGCTTCATTGGCCGCGAGCACATCCGTCCCTACATGTACGTCGAGGGCCAGCTCAATTACTACGATTACGTCGATCGCTACGACGGGGAGATCCGCTTCGCCGACCACGCCCTCGGCAAGCTACGCAAGGAGCTTGAGGCGAGAGATCTCTGGGACGACGCGCTCGTGATCTTCACTGCCGACCATGGCGAGTCGATGGGCGAGCACGGCTACTACTTCCGACACCACTTCGGCGTCTGGGAGGAGACGGTCCGTGTCCCCCTGGCGTTGAGGCTCCCGCGCTCCGCAGGCGATCGGCCCGATACGCGGTTACCCCGCGATGCGTTCGCTCCGCGTCGCATCGCCGACGTCTGCTCGCCCATGGACCTGATGCCGACTCTCTTGGACTATCTCAGGGCCGATGGTGACGCCGACTTCGACGGGCAGAGCTTGTTGCCGCTCTTCGAGGGCGAGTCCGACCCCGATCGGATGATCTTGCTCGAGTTCCCGAGCATGGCGTCGCTGCCGCCGCCGGAGCTGCCGGACGTGTATGCGATACGCTCGCAGACCCACAAGCTGATGCGATCGCTGGATCCGAAGTCGGGTGAGGTCCTCAAGGAGGTGGTTTTCGACCTCCGCAGCGACCCGCTGGAGCTCCGTTCGATCGCGTTCGATGCCGACGACCCGCTGCATCGTCGGTTGGACGAGGCGTTCCAGGCCTGGATGAAGGAGCTGGCCGACTACCAGCTCCCCTTCCGGTTGACGGTGTACGGCCAGGACGTCCCGCGTCTGCGCGAGATCTTCCTGGAGAAGGATCATCACCATGGCATCGTCGTCAAAGAGCTGAGCGACGAGCAGGCCGAGCGGCTGAGGAGTCTGGGCTACTTGCGTTGAACGGGTCATCGACTCGGTGGGGACGGTGGTGTGACAGGATCGCGACGGGATCTTGAAGCGAGGAGGCCGACATGATCATCTCATGGGCCAGATCCTTGGCCACGGCTTCGCTGATCGTAGCGCTTCTCGGTGGGTGCCAAGCAGACGAGAACGGCGACCATGGAGACGAGACGACCGCTGAGCCGAAACGTCCGCCCAACATCGTCCTGCTCACCGTGGACACGCTCCGGGCCGATCACATGGGCCTGTACGGCTACGAGCGGGATACCACCCCCGCCACGGATGCCTTCGCCGAAGAGGCCATCGTCTTCGATAGCGCCGTGGTGCCTCGCGGCTACACGCGGCCCAGCTATGCCTCGATGCTTACGGGGTTGTATCCCTACCGGCACGGGGTGCGGGATAACGACATCGTTCTGAACGAGGAGCTTGTCACGCTGACCGAGCTGCTGAAGGCCGAGGACTACCACACCGCCGGCTTCGTGAGCAACTTCAATCTCACGGGTCAGATGAGCGGGCTGCATCAAGGCTTCGACATCTACGACGATCGTCTGCAAGTCGGCCAGACGAGGAAGTTCAACTACGAGCGCAAGGCGGACGGGACGGTCCGCGCGATTCTCGATTGGATGGACACGGGGCCCGTCGAGCCGTTCTTCTTGTTCATCAACTTCATGGACCCGCATGGGCCCTACCATCCGCCCGAGGGATTCCGCAAGCTCTTTGCCACGACCCGAACGAAAGAGATACCCCCCTCAAAGATCCCCAACTACCTCTACGTCGAGGGGCAGAACAACTACTACGATTACGTGGACCGGTATGATGCCGAGATCCGGTACACGGACGAGGCCGTCGGCATCCTCCTCGACGAGCTCAAGCGGCGAGGTCTCTGGGACGACACGATCGTCGTCTTCACGGCCGATCACGGCGAATCGCTGGGCGAGCACGGGATCTACTTCGAGCACCGCTATCACCTGTGGGAGGAAACGGTGCGGGTGCCGCTGGTCGTTCGCGTCCCGAGCCGTCTTTGCGACAAGTTGGGGGGAGCGATCGGCGACCTGCACGGTCAGCGTGTCGATGACCTCGTCACGCCCATGGATCTCATGCCCACCCTGCTGGCCCTGCTTGAGGTCGAGTGCGCTATCGAGTTCGACGGGCGAGACCTGCTACCCTCTCTGACATCTCCCCCCGACAAGGACGAGCGCATGCTGCTGCTGGAGTATCCGACCTCGATCGACAAGCCGGATTCGTCCATGCCCGACGTCTACGGCATCCGAACCGCCGACATGAAGCTCGTAGGAGGGGTGGACCAAGACAAGCCCATGCTGGCCTCTCCGGTCGTCTTTGACGTCGCGTCGGATCCGTTGGAGCAGGAGCCCATCCGGTTCAACCCTGGTGATCCGCTCCACGTCCGCATGGCCAAGCGGCTGAACGGCTGGATCGGCACGATCGACGCCTACGACCTACCTTTCGAGCTGACCGCCTACAAGATCGAGAAGACCTGGATGAGGGATTTCATCAACCGGCGCCGGCAGCAGCGCCGACACATGCGCATCAAGCCTCTCTCCGAAGATCAGATCGAGCGACTCCGCGGCCTGGGCTACGTCCAGTGAGGATCTCGGCCGGCCAGGCCGATCGCCCCGGCGCCGAGACGGTGCATGGCGGCGGGGATCCGACAGGCACGGGAGCACGACACGGCCCCGAAACCTGCCTCGGCCGGCTCGCCTCCGAACAGAACATGCCGGCCGGTTGTGCTGGAACTCCACGGGCGGACTGACTACAATGCCCGCTCGCTGTAGGCCCTGTGAAAGAGGTTGCGAGTGACTGGAGAGGCGTTATGTCTATCAAGAAGATCCTAGCGAAGGTGGAAGCGGCCGAGGTTCCCGCGGTCAAGAAGGTTGCGTTGGCTTACTCCGGCGGGCTGGATTCGTCGCTGGCCGTCGAGCTGCTGCGTCGAAAGTACAAGGCCGAGAAGATCGTGCCGATCACCATCGACGTCGGGCAGGGCAAGGACGAGATCGCCGAAGGCAACGCCAAGGCCAAGGCCCTCAAGGTCAAGCCCAAACTGATCGACGCCAAGGACGAGTTCGCCAACGAATGGCTCACCAAGGCCATCCGAGCCAACAGCGACTACAACGGCTATCCTGTCTCGACCAGCATGACGCGTCAGCTCGTCGCACGGATCGTCGCGCTCGAGGCCGTCAAGCTCGGCTGCGATGCCGTGCTCGAAGGGAGCACCGGTAAGGGTAACGACCAGTACCGCATGCACAACGTCTTCAAGATGTTCGCGCCGGATCTCGAGGTGCTCGTGCCGGTCCGCGACTTCGACCTGGGCCGCGCCGAAGAAGAGAAGCTCTGCAAGGAGTGGGGCGTGCCGGTCAACGAGGTCATCACCGGCGGCGACGACAAGACCATGTGGTGCCGCAGCATCGCCAGCGGCGCGATCGACCTGAACCAGAAGCTGCCCGACCATATCTGGATGTGGCTCGTTCCGCCGGAAAAGGCCAAGGCCAAGGGCGAGACGGTGGCCATCGAGTTCGAGGAAGGACTGCCCACCAAGCTCAACGGCAAGAAGATGCGGCTCGATACGCTGATCGAGAAGCTGAACATTATTGCGGGCCGAAACGGCATCGGGCGGATCGACATGTTCGAGGACGGCATCATGGGCCTCAAGAGCCGCGAGATCTACGAGGCCCCGGCCGCCCACGTCATCCTCAAGCTGCACCGCGACCTCGAGGCCCAGTGCCTGACGAAAGAGGAGATCCACTTCAAGAAGATCGTCGAGGATCAGTGGGCCGTCATGACTTACCACGGCGAGTGGTATCATCCGCTCAAGACGGCCTGCGACGCGTTCATCGCCGAGACGCAGAAGCCCGTCAGCGGCACGTTCAAGGTCAAGCTCTACAAGGGCAACATCGAGATCGTCTCGCGCGAATCGGACACGTCGCTGTTCAGCCGTGAGATCCGCAGCATCAAGGCCAGCGGCTTCGACCAGCGGCAGTGCCGCGACGCGGCCGCGATCCGAGGGCTGCCGTTCCAGATCCTGGCCAAGCGGGCGGAAAAGTTGACGTAGCGGGACGCTGGCCCAGAGACGCAACGGCGAGGTCGCGTTGTTGTTCGAATCGCTACCGAGTTGAGTTCACGAGAGAGCACATGGGCGGGTCGCCAGCGGCCCGCCCTTCCCATTATGGGGCGGATCAGCCCCGACGCCCGCGGCCAAGCCAGCCCCCCGCCCCGGCGAGCCCCAAGGTGACCAGGCCGGCCAGCGACGGATCGGGCACGACGTGGGCCGTACCTTCGATGTCGATGATGAGGTCCCACGTCACCGACTGATTGACGTCCGCGAACAGGCGAAACGTGCCCTGCATGGCCAACGTCAACGTCTCGCTGACGCCGGCGGGGACCGACAACGCCAGACTCATCTGACCGGGTTCGCTCCACACAACCGTCGAGAACGGCGTGCTGATCGGACCGCCCGTGGTCAGGACATCGATCTCCACGAACACGGCCGTGTCGGCATTGGACGCACCCCCGCTGCCGATAGGGATCATGTCGCGGTGGTCAAAGTCAGAGATCAACAGGTTCCCCGCGTCCAGCGTGGCCGTGGCCAAAGAGTCGAGGCTCCACTGCATCCCTTCGGTGTTGACGACGGCCGCCGAAACGAGCTGGACCCCGTCGCCTGCGTTCACACCGTCGAGTCCCTGATCGATCTTGATCGTAAACGTACCGGCCGCCTCGGACAGCACGGGATTCGGCGTAACGAGCCCCGGTGGGCTGAACTCGAAGCCGACCGAGCCTGAAGTGACGTTAAATGTGTACGTGATGGGTTCGGCCAGAAGCGTGACGCTGAAGAGACAGACACACACGACAGGCAGGATTCGGCACATGACCCACTCCCTCCTCGTCGGCCGGGATGTGGCACCCGAAAGGCAGACGCCCTCGGGCGCAGGAAGCAGTAGGCGAGGCCGCAGCCTCCTGCAACCTTCCCAATGGTTAAGGATACGGATTAGCAGGTGGCACCGCAAGGAACATTTCCAAGCGGGTTCAGGCGGGCTTCGGCTTGCCCTTGGGCCTACACGCCAGGGCCTGCTGTTGTGACCAGACGCCGGGGATCTTGGTCTTGCAGCCGGGACAGGCGCCGCCTTCGATGAGGTTCTCGCGGACGAGGAATCCCCGACGCTGGATGAGCCGCTTGCCGCAGGCGTGGCAGAACGTGTTCTCGCCGTCGTTGAAGGGCACGTTCCCGATGTAGACGTAGCGGACGCCGGCATCCAGGGCGACCTTGCGGGCCCGCTCGACGGTCTGGACCGGCGTGCGCGGCAGGTTCTTGACGCGGTACACCGGATGGAACCGCGTGAAGTGCATGGGGACGTCCGGGCCAAGGTGCTTGACCACCCACTTGGCCATCTTGCGGATCTCGTCGGCCGAGTCGTTGAGCGTCGGGATGACCAGGATGACCAGCTCCATCCAGATGCCGGTCGAGGCCAGCACCTGGAGCGCCTCGAGCACGGGCGCCAGCTTGGCCGAGCACATGTCCTTGTAGAAGTCCTCGGTGAAGGCCTTCAGGTCGATCTTGATGCCCGTAAGCTGCTTGCAAAGCTGGCGGAGCGGCTCGGCCAGCATGTAGCCGTTGGTGATCGAGACGCTGCCGATGCCCTTGCTTCGCGCCGCCGCGGCCGCGTCGTGCATGAACTCGTAGAAGACCGTCGGTTCGCTGTAGGTGTAGGCGATGGTGTGGCACGCGTGCCGTTTGGGCACGTCCCTGACCATGTCGACGAGCTTGGCGGGCGTGACGGCGCGGCTGGGGACCTGCTCGGGACGGAACTGGCTGATCTCCCAGTTCTGGCAGAACTTGCACTCCATGTTGCAGCCGGCGGTGGCGATGCTGGCCGCCGTCGTACCGGGCAGGTAGTGGAACAGCGGCTTCTTCTCGATCGGATCGACGTTCATCGAGCACAGCGCGCCGTACACGAGCGTCTGGTAGTCGCCGCCGCGGTTCTCACGCACGCCGCAATAGCCGCGCTCCACGTCGGCCACGCGGCACTCGCGCGGACAGAGCTTGCACAGGACCTTCTTGTCGGCCTGCTTCTCCCAGAACATGGCCTTGTGGCGGACCACGCCGGGCAGTTCGGGGCCCGCGAGTTGGACCTTCGAGTCGGCCGCGACGTCCTGGGCGAGCAGGAGCCGCGTCCCGCCGCCGCTTGCCAGCGCGCAACCGGCGCAGGCGGCGTGCTTGAGGATCTCGCGTCGTGACAGGCCGTCGGTATCGAATGGGTCCTGCATGGGCACATCGTCACCAGGGGCTCGCCGATCGGTTCGCGTTGCGAGCGGAGTCGGATGTTCGCCCGTGCGTCGAAGGAGCGAGGATCCGACTCGCCGCTCATTCGATTATACGGGTTCGCTGGGTGTCACCTCCAGGCGGGGAGATTCCGATGGGCCGGTTTGCGGAGGCGACTCTTTGAGCCCGGCGGCCTGACGCTGACTCGGCTCGAATCACAGTCCATTCGGGACTCACGGAGGACTTCGCGTCGCCCACCGCTGAAGCGATGGGCCACCCGTCCGACGTGTCGACTTGTTGGCGTTTCGACGCGTCAAGCGACGTGGTCCTTGATCAGCTTGACGTGCTCGGGCGGCGTCTCGTACGGCAAAGCGCCCGTGCCGAGGACGCACTTCTCGCGCGTGTCGGCCAGGGCGAGCACGCGGTCGACCTCGCGGAGGATCGCCTCCTTCGGACCGCGCGTGACGATCCGCAGGTCCATGTTGATCCGCACGACCACGTCAGGCCACCGCCGCGTGATGTCGAGCCACGCGGCCTGGTCGGGCGCTTCGAACGGACACACGACGTAGCTCGTGCCTGTCGCGAGGATGTCCTCGAGGATTGGCGTGGTATCGCTGCCAACGACGCACGGTACGGGATGACCGAGGACGTCCGCCGCCAGGGCCATCGTTCGCTTGAGCGCCGGCAGCTCGATCTCGTGGAACTGCGTCGGGCTAAGCATGGGGGGTGCGGCCGCCGACTCGAAGAACGCCACGTCCAGGCCCGCATCGGCGATCGCGCGGCAAAACGCGGCCTGGTTTTCGGCGAGCTGCATTAGCCATCGCGCGGTCAGGTCGGGCTCGTCGGCGACGTCCTCCAGCAGCCCCGTGATCGTCCGCAGGCTGACGGCGATCGAGAACGGCCCGCTCACCGGAATGCGAACGTCCGCCTCCGGGCACTCCGCAGCCAATCGCTTGCCGACGTCGATAACCATCGCAATTCGCCCGTCGCGAGCGGGATCGAACGGCGGCAGATCGAGGGCCTCGTGGATCGAACCGACGAGCGGCTCGACGATGGCCGGGATGCCGTTGCCGCTCGGCTCGACGACAACACCGCCGTAGGCTTCGGCTTCGAGGTTGTAGATATCGATGCCGACGACGATGGGCGCGTGGTTGTACTCACGATAGGCGGCGAGATGCCCGCGGAACATCAGGTCGGCATCGCGCGACGCCTGCCAGGGCGAGGCCCCGATCAGGGCGGCCGCGTGCTCGTAAACGCTCGGTGCGAAGTGGATTCTCATGGGGTGTCTCGTGAGGTCACAACGGACATGTGGATGAAATACGGGCAAGCCACGCTGACACTCCCGCTACTCGCCCTGAACATGTTCACCAGTATCCGTGAAGCGTTTAGTCATCTCCTGAACGTAACTGGATTGGCTCGCTCTTTGGCGAACGAACTCCACGTAGGAGCAGCCGGTTGCTGAGGACTCCCGGAGGAACGCTTCATACAGCTCAGCCTGTATGCGGTCTTTCATAGCTACACAGTCGAAGTCTTTGGTCTTATTCGGCATGCTCCACCTCCAAAGGGCTGTGGATGGCAATCTGCTTGTATCCTCTGAGACCGTTTACAGCATTGTACTTGCCGATTCGGTTGAAATTGACGATGTGACGGAAGTTCCAACTCAAGATTGCATCAGCATTGGCAACGGTGGCCAATGCTACGTGCAAAGCATCGGCAACATGCTTCTCAGCAACGATCGCTGCTCCGATATAGGCGTCAGCCAACTCTTGGGCTTCTTCGCCCATTTGGACTTGTTCAACGAAGTCTTGTGCCAGACCGGTCAACACGTCCTGCACAGATTGCGGCGCTGCCGAAAGCTCCTGCAGTGTCAAATCGGAGATCAAGACATGGAAGCATCTGCGCCGAACCAGGTCAAAGAATCGATTGCTGGAAACAGCAAATTCGGAATCCTGGGTTCCGCCGAACACGGAAGTATCAACATAGACGCGTGGCACCTTCATCGCACACACACTCCGGCCTCACACCTCAACCCGCTCGATCCTGCCCAGATCCGCCACGCCCAAGCCCTGCTCGGCCGCGTTCAGCACATGCGTGATCGGGCGATGGTCCTCGGCCAATGACTTCATGCCCCTTTCGGCGCGATGCTGCTCGATGAGGTCAGCCGAGATGCGATCGAGCGCAACCGGATCCCGCGCGACCAGCAACCCGCCGAACGGCCACGTGAACGCCGGATGGCGCCCCGGACCGGCATGGTACTGCGCACGCAGCCCGTCGGAAACGGCCAGGCGGAGCTTCGGCGCGATGTAACGATGCTTCACGACGTCGGCAACGAAGGGGGTGCAGTTGTCGTCGTGGTACTTGTTCGGGTTGTGGATCGCCCCATAGAAGTTCTTCAACGTGCCGCTCACGCCGGCCAGGTCATGGTGCTTGAGCACGCCGGCGCTGATGAGCGCCGTCACCTTGTCGGCGACGATGCGACTGAAGCAGCTCCCGATGCGGCCGCTGGTCTCGATGGTACGCTCGTAGCCGCTGCCCATCGCACCCGGCCCGCGATCCGTGCCGTAACATCGCACGCCGCTCGCCGACTTGTTCAGTTTGTAGCCGGCGGCCTCCAGCTCGGCGTCGAAGCGGTCCCAGATGACGATGTTCTCGGCCGGCACGCCGGCCTTGCGGAGACCGATCGCGAGTGCCTCGGCCACCTGCGGATGCGTCGAACGCCCGAGCGTGTTGACCTTGATACCGACCACATCGCTAGGCTTGAACAGCGCCGTCCACGCCTGCTTCGCGTCAGCCAAGCCCGTCAGCTTCATCACGCTCGCGTCGAGCATCTTGGCCATCAGCTCGACGTGCTCGCGCGGGTGGCCCTTGGTCAGCGCTTCGTCGCGAGCGATGACGACCGTGGACCGGCCATCCGTGCTCATCGGTACCGGCAAGGCACCGCCGGTGCGGCGACACCCGAGAACCGTACCGGCCGCCAGCGCCGTCGCAGGGAGATGCTGAATGAATTGGCGACGCGTCCATCGTTCGGACCTCTTGGCATCGCTGAGCTCGTCACCGCGCTGATCGCTACTTCGAGCCATGCCCAACCTCGTGCTCGCCGAAGACCTCCGCCGTGAAGACATCGAACCGCGTGCCGTCCTTCTTCCACGCATCCGGTGCGAGCCCCGCCTTCATCGACAGACGTGAGAGAAACGTCTCGCGATCCCAGCCTGTCTCGGTCGCAACTTGCGGTAGGAAGACGGCCCGCCGCATCCCGCGCGTCAGCACCACGCCGTGAGTTCCCATCACGATGTCCGAGGCGCTCGCGACCGGCCGCAGCGGACTCAGCGCACTGATCTCAATCGAGATATCTTTCATCTCGCCGGCCGTAACCGGGTTGCTCGCAAACCGATAGTCCCGTGTGGCCGCGTTGATCGCGTTGTCCACGACGCTATCGACCAGAGCGCCTCGCGGCATGATGTTGCCGATGCAGCCGCGAAGCTGTCCCTTGTTGCGAAGCGTTACGAACGATCCGCACTTGCGTTCCATCGCATCGGTGATGGTGTACTTCGGTAGGCGCGGGTTGAGCCTACCCTTGCCCTGCAGCGTCAACGTGGCCGCATCGCGGGCGATGTGCAGCAGCGTCTTGCGCTCGGGCTCCGAGAGCATACCCCGATCGGTCTTCGCCGCCGCGGCCGACTGCTTCGGCGCCTCGCCCGTCTTGACCAGCGCGAGCGCCACGTAGCTCACCGAATTCGCGTAGTCGCCGGTCATGCGGCCGGAGGTGTCGTAGGCCAGCCGAACGCCCTTGTACGTGCCCACCTTGTTCAAGAGGACCATCATGAGCGTGATGGGCATGCGGCCGCAGATGCTTTGGGGACGCCGGTAGTTCGGGTTGCCGCAGCCGTTCTCGTCGAGCTTCTGAAGGAAGCCCGGCACGTCGAGTTCCATGATCTCCTCGGCCGCGCTCAGGTCGATCCGCTTGAGGTTCTCGGGAATGTCCTCGGTGAAGGGCACGAAGAGGAAGCGCCGGCCGTAATGGGTGAAGTCGCTGCTGACGACGATGAGCGTCTCG
Organism: uncultured Planctomycetales bacterium; assembly: GCA_964622545.1. Classification (GTDB taxonomy): domain Bacteria; phylum Planctomycetota; class Phycisphaerae; order UBA1845; family JAFGLZ01; genus JAFGLZ01. The sequence continues at coordinate 44,007 of CAZUQM010000034.1, forward strand.
TCGTCGACGAGCGGCGCGATCGCCTCGGCCATGCGGTTATAGGTGGCCAGATCGATCTCACCGATCAGGATGGGCACGAGCTTGAACTCGCCGAGAACGCGTTGAAGGAACGGCAGTTGGATCTCGAGCGAATGCTCGCGCTTGTGGACGTGTGCGTGGGTGTCGAACTCGGGACGGTCGAGCAGTCGGTCGCAGGCCTCGCGATCGACCGGTATCTCGCCGAGCGGCGTGGCATACGCCGAGAAACCCTTCAGGATGGAGCCGCCCTTGAGCCGGTGCCGGTGCGTGAAGGCCAGGATGATGACCCGCTTGTAGCTGTGGTCCTTCAGGGTCTTGTAGGCGGTCGCCGCGATGGGGCCCGAGTAGCGAATGCCCGCGTGGGGACAGACCAGCGCGGCCGGCTTGCCGGGCACCGACGGCGGGTTGGCCTTGTCGAGGAAGCCGTCGATGGTCTTGGCCAGCTCGTCCTTGTCGCTGGGGTACCACATGTCGTTGGCGCACTCGGGCCGACGGACGCGGCCTTCCGTGGCTTCGACGCCGCATCCCGCGCCGAGGGCGGCCAGGACGATCAGGGCGGGCAGGTCGCGGTGGATCAGATGCATGGTTTGGGCCTCGTGAAGCAAGGGGCCTTGGGTGAAACCGGACGCACCTCACGGTACGGATTCAGCGAAGCAGGCATCGATTATACCACATGCGTCCGACAGGCCATGGCGTGTCGTCCGAGCACACGCCCACGGGTGATGGACACGTGCCCGTCGATCCTGGGCCGTCTCGTGCTTGCTGGACCGTCTCCGCCAGGTTCGTCACGCACCGCTGCCCACGGGCGATTTCCGCATTTCCCGGGAACCTGACGTCTGCTGCGGGGTCCAAGGTGTTAGTATCGCACCGGATTGGCCCCCGATCGCCGCACGCTAGACAAGGAGTGCGCAACCCATGTCCCCACTGACGCCTACTCATCAGCGAACCCTCCTGATCCCCTGCATCCTGTCGACGTTCCTGGCGGCGGCGCCGGCCCTGGCCGACGGGTTCATCATCGTCAAGCCGCACCCGATCATCGTGCCGCCCAGGCCTCGACCGCCGCGGATCACGTACATGCCGCTGAGCGTCACGTTCCATCGCGTGACGGTGGGCATCGACAACGCCGCGGCCGTCACGACGATCGACCAGAGCTTCCACAACCCTAATCCCCGCCAGCTCGAGGGGACGTACATCTTCCCGCTGCCCGACGACGTGGCCGTCCAGCGATTCAGCATGTTCATGAACGGCAAGGAGGTCCAGGGCGAGCTGCTGGCCAAGGACAAGGCCCGCGAGATCTATGAGAACTACGTCCGCAAGATGAAGGACCCCGCCCTGCTGGAATACGTCGGCACGCGGATGTTCAAGGCCCGCGTGTTCCCGATCCCCGCACAAGGCGACGTGCGGATCAAGCTCGAGTACACCCAGGCCGTGCCCGTAACCAACGGCCTGGCGACGTATCGATACCCGCTCAACACCGAGAAGTTCAGCAGCAAGCCGCTCGAGGAGGTTACCGTCACGGCGACGGTCCGCAGCGACGTGCCGCTGGCCAGCGTGTTCAGCCCGTCGCACCCGGTGGCGATCGACACGAAAGGGCCCAAGCATGTCGTGGCGAGCTACGAGGACAAGGACGTCCGACCCGACAAGGACTTCCTCCTGTACTACAACCTCAGCGAGGGTCAGTTCGGCCTGTCGCTCGTGCCGCACCGCTCGGGCGGTGAGGACGGGTTCTTCATGGCACGCCTCGCGCCCAAGATGCCCGAGCCCGGGAAGGTTTTGCCGAAGGACATCTGCTTCGTCATCGACACCAGCGGCAGCATGGCCGGGCTCAAGATGGAGCAGGCCAAGAAGAGCCTGCGGTTCTGCCTGAGCAACCTGAACGCGAAGGACCGGTTCAACGTCGTCGGCTTCAGCACCGAGTCGCGGCCCTTCCGCGACGGCCCGGCCGAGGCGACGGCCGAGAACGTCCGCGCCGCCCGCGAGCACGTCAGCGACCTGAAGGCCATCGGCGGCACGAACATCAACGAGGCCTTGCTCGATGCGCTGAAGATGTCGCCCGGCACCGGCAAGCGGCCGTACATGGTCGTCTTCATGACCGACGGCGAGCCGACGGTGGGCGTGACGGACGTCAAGACGATCCTCGCCAACGTCGGTAAGGCCAACGAGGGCCAGGTCCGCATCTTCGTGCTGGGCGTGGGCACGCAAGTCAACACGCGGCTCCTCGATCGCCTCAGCGACGAGAACCACGGCAACCGGACGTACATCACCGAGAAGGAAGATCTCGAGATCAAGCTGTCGAACTTCTACACGGCCCTGGCCAACCCGGTGTTCAGCGACGTCAAGCTGACGTTCGAGGGCGTGACGGTGCGGGACGTCTATCCCAAGAAGCTGCCCGATCTGTTCAAGGGCACGGAGCTGGTCGTGTACGGGCGTTACAGCGGCAGTGGATCGGGCACGGTCAAGCTCTCCGGCAACCGCGAGGAGACGAAGGTGCTGCTCGGGTTCGAGGCCGACTTCCCCGGCTCGACGACGGCGCACGACTTCGTGCCGCGGCTCTGGGCCAGCGTGAAGATCGGCTACCTGCTCGAGCAGATGCGGCTGCACGGCGAGACCAAGGAGCTCAAGGACGAGATCGTCCGGCTCAGCAAGACGTACGGCATCATGACCGAGCTGACGTCGTGGCTCGTGCTGGAAGACAAGTCGATCCACACCGCGGCCGCACCGAGCGGGCTGCGCGATGCGCTCGCCGCCCCGGAACAGAAGCGTCTCGCCCGGCGTGGGAGGGTGGCCTTCCAATCGGCCAGCGGTGCCGACGCTGTCGAAGCCAGCCGGCAGCTCCAGCGGCTGCAGGGCGTGAGGGATCTGGGCAACGTTCCGGGCAGTTCCGGCGGCAAGGCCGCGGCCGGCCCGGGCGCGAGGGCGGCCGGGCGACGGCAACCGTCGCAGGTGGGTGCCTCGGCGCCGATGAGTGAGCTGCGCGACAGCAAGGGGCGCCGGGTCATCCAGGCCGTCGGGGCGAAGACCTTCTACCGAGACGGCACGCAGTGGGTCGATAGCGTCCAGCAGCTCGCCGGCGAGAAGGCGCAGGAACCGATCAAGATCGCGCTGTACTCCGACGAGTACTTCAAGCTGGTCCGCACGTATCCCGAGGCGGGGCAGTACCTGGCGATCGGCCCGGAGGTGGTCGTGGTGCTCGGCGGACAGGCGTATCAGACGGTGGAGACGAACTAGCGAGCAGGGTTCCGGGGGCCGGGGTTCGGGTCCCGGCCGCCCTTCTTGGGGGAAGCCGCGTCACCCGACGGTCGCGTCTGCGAAGAGGGGCTCCTCGAATGGTACGATGTATTACACCTCCTCGTCCGCCTCTCGCGCACGCTGCATGACGCGGACGAACGCGGCCTTGAAGACCAGGCCGCTGGCGACGGCGATGCCGGCCGCCCATCCCGCGACCTGCCACTTGGCCACGTAGAGGCTCGAGAGCGAAATCGTGCCCGCGCCGACCATCACCGCCCCGAGCGCGGCCGCGCCAAGACCGGCCAGGATCGGACGGAGGTTCGGCGGCTCGACGTCTCTCGGCAGGTCGTCAACCAGGAGCCCCCCACCGCCGGCGATCGGCGTGGCGGCCTGATCCGACGACCGTGCTCCGCCGCGCATCTCGTCGGCGGCGTCGAAGGGCTGCTCGACACCCTCGTCCTCGACCTCTCCCGCCAGCGCCGCCTCGCGCTGTTCCGCACGCTCTTGCTGCTCGGCCAGCCTGGCGATCGGTCCCCACGCCCCCATCGGCCTGGCGCGGCGATAGAATGCGACGAGGCGATCCACCGGGTCGGGTCGTGTGACGAGCGCTACGACGATCCACAACAGGCACGTCGCCGCGATCGAGGTCAGCACGACCAGGTAGGCCGTGTTCATGCCCGCGTCGATGACATACACGAAGACCACGTACTTGTTCAGCAGGAACAGCAGCGGGCCGCCGAACGACGCCGCCAGCCGCGCCGGTCCGTTGAAGCGCCACCACCACCACTGACCCCAGTTGGCGGTGAGCTCGGCCGAGCTGAGCCCCAGCATGAACACGCTGATGTCGATGAGGTCCTTGGCCTGCGTCGCGACGAACAGCGCCAGGGCCATAATGACGGCCATGATCACCTTGCCCAGCCGCATGCATTCCCGCATCGACGCGTTCGGCCGGATCGAGCGGCGATAGATATCGTTGAGGAAGACCTGCGCGCCGAAGTTCATGTTCGAATCGACCGTCGACATGATGGATGCGAACATGGCCACCAGCGCGAGCCCCAGCAGACCGGTCGGCAGATACTCGCCCAGCAGCATGCCGTACGACAGCTCTTTGTTGATCGTGCCGTCGGTCAGGCCGGGCCATTTCGCCATCGCTCCCAGCGCGGGCAGCGTCAGGACCGCGAGCATGACGAACAGCATGACCTCGGTCCAGATGTACATCTTGGCCGCCTCACGACTGTTCTTGCACGAGAGCAGTCGTTGCCCCTCCATCGCACCGGCCATCGGCGCGACGTCGCCGCCGTATCCGACGGCCGTTCCGACCGTCCACGCGATCACGCCGATCACGCCGAGCAGCTCGTGGCTCATCGGCGGATGCCACGCGACGGCCTGCTCGCCGAACTGTCGGACCAACTCGACCTGCAAGCCCGACGGTCCGCCGAAATCCTGCCAGACCATGATCATCAGCACGATCGACGAGCCGATCAGGATCGCGGTCTGGATCACGTCGCTCATCACCACGCCGACGTAGCCGGACAGGATGACGTACAGGAGGATGACGGGGATCACGACGGTGTAGGTCAGCCATTCCGGCCAGCCGAGCAGCCCCTCGGCCACCTTGCTCATGCCGAGCAGGCCCGCGCCGGTCCAGGCCACGACCGCGATGAACGCGCTGCGAAGCGAGACCCAGCTCCGCATGAGCAGCGCGGGCGCGCCGGCAAAGCGCATCTCGTAGAACTCGGGCGAGGTGAAGATCGCCAGCCGCCGCCACAGCACGGCGAACAGCATCGCCCCGATCATCAGGGCCAGGCCGAACCGGCTGATGTACCACCAGCAGATCCACATGCCGGTGATGACGGTCATGCCGCAGTAGGCGGGCGCGACGTCGGCGTTCATGCAGGTGACGGCGTAGCTCGTGCCGGTCATCCAGCCCTTGAAGCGCCGGCCCGCGAGGTAGTAGTGGTCGAGATCCGCCTGGGCGAACTTGCGGTAGTAGACGCCGAGGCCGACGAGCATGAGCATGTAGGCGATCATGACCGCGTAATCCGGCCAGCCCAGTGCCACCCTCTGGATCTGTGCGAGCATCGTCATGCGCTGTCGCCCTGCCGGTCGCGCCCGCCGGCATCGCATCCGAGTCGCCTACCGGAAGATCACATAGAGTGCCACCGTCACGGCGATGATGATGCCGCCGTACAGGTAGCTCCGCGGATGGACCTGCGTGTCCAGTTTCGACGTCGGCATCGTCACCGGCCTGTCCATCGGGCTGAGTTGCGTGATCACCACCATCACCGCGGCCAGGATCAGGAACACGATGGCCATGTGATGCAGGAAGGCCATCGCGCAGAACTTGTAGTAGAGCGCCGAGAAGCCCTCGACCACTTGGGGATCGCCGCCGCCGACCGTCTGCACCACGCGGCCCTCGCCGCCGAGCGCGTAGCCCTTGGCCTCCATGATCCACTTCGGGATCCGCGAGGCGGCGTAGAGCACGGGGCCGAGGAGGAGCACCGTCTTGCCCGCGTAGCGCGGCGCCTTTGGCAGGAGCAGCCCGACGAGGAACGCGGCCACGATGCCGGGCGAGATGAAGCCCCAGATCTCCTGGATGTAGTTGAACACGCCTTCGAACGAGCCCGGCAGCGGCGCGATCAGGCACGCGAACACCGCGATCACGCCCGTGGCGATCCGACCGATCAAGACCTGTCGCTTGGCGGTCGCTTCGGGACTGATGTACTTCTTGTAGATGTCGATGGTGAAGATGGTCGACGCCGAGTTGATGCCCGAGTTGAACGTGCTCATCACCGCCCCGGCCAGCGCGGCGAGCATCACGCCCCTCAGTGCGGCGGGCATGATCTGCGTGATGAGGTACGGGTAGGCGATCTCGCCGGCCTTGCTCGCGTCGCCCCCGGCCTTTTCGAGGATGGCGTCGCCGAAGACCTGGAACGCGATGATGCCCGGGATCACGATGATGAACGGGATCAGCAGCTTGAAGAGGCACGCCAAGAAGATGCCCTTCTGGCCTTCGGCCAGGCTCTTAGCGCCCAGCGTCCGCTGCGTGATGAACTGGTTCAGGCCCCAGTAGAAGAGATTGGGAATCCACAGCCCGCCGACGAACACCGCCAGCCACGGCACCTCCGGATCGTTCCACGGCCGGATCACGCTGAGCCGGTTGATCGTCTCGCCGGTCGCGGGGTCCGTCGTGATCGCCTTTTCTCGTAAGACGCTCCAACCCTCAGCGAGGCTGCCGCCCGTCACGCCGCCGACGTCGAGCAGCTCGCCGCCACCTAACAGCTTGAGTCCGAAGTAGAGACAGATCGCCCCACCCAGCATCAACGCCCCGCCCTGGATCAGGTCGGACCAGACGACCGCCTTCAGCCCGCCGTAGATCGTGTAGATCGCCGCCACGACGCCGATGAACCAGGCCCCACCGACGGTGGCCCAGAAGACGGCCCTTTCCGGGTCCATGCCGTACAGGTCGACGAGTCGGTCCGAAAAGCCGAACACGCCGTCGAGCCCGCGGGACCCGCTGTAGAGCACCGTCGCCAGCAGCGCGATCACGTAGAGCGCCATCAGGTAGACGGCCATGATGCTCCGTGTCGTTCGGTCGTAGCGGTACTCGAGGAACTCGGGCATGGTGTAGATGCCCGCCTTGAGGAACCGCGGCAGGAGCCACCACGCCACGAAGACCAGCGTGATCGCGCTCATCCACTCGTAGCTGGCGATGGCCAGGCCCACCGTGGTGAACGCACGTCCGGCCATGCCGACGAAATGCTCGGTCGAGATGTTCGACGCGATCAGCGAAAAGCCGATCAGGCCCCACGTTAGCTTGCGGCCGGCGAGGAAGTAGTCCTCCTCACTGTCCTCCTTGCGCGAGGCGTACAGCGAGATGCCCACCACGACACCGATGAACCCCAGAAAGACGGCCAGGTCAACCCAGTTGAGTTCCATGCGTCTGCTCTCCTAGCAGGGCCGCGTTGCGATCGGCCCATGTAGCCCAGCCGCCCTCGGCCGGGTCATCCGACAGCGCACAGCCGGGGAGGCTGTGCGATACAAGGCAGAGCCGCTCGACCGGCCCGACGTCTTCACAGGCGGCTCAGCGACCGGGTCTCATGGACCGGCGTGGCGACTATGCCTTGAGGATCACCGTGTGCGGAGGGCGATGATAGCCCAACCTCGGGCGGCCCGCCACAGTGCGATCCGACTTGACGCCCCGCGCGGTTTCGCCGATACGTGGTGCTCGCACTGTCTGCGCCTCGTCGCCATGAGGCGAGGCCGTCACCGGAGACCGAATCATGAAGCCTAGCGCCATTGTCACACTGCTCGTGCTGTCGCTGAGCCACGCCGCCCCGGCCGGGCTGAAGGTGGATCGCGACGACCAGGCCGTCACCGTCCGCGGCGGCCACTTCCTCGTGACCATCGACGGCAAGACCGGCGGCGAGCTGTCGGAGGTCAAGCTCTTCGACGGGGCCGATTGGAACAGCCTGTTCGGCGACTCAGGAATCACGTTCCCGCTGATCAAGCTGAGCGGCGGTGGCGTGGAGTACGGACCGTTCAACGATCGCGGCGGCAAGATCGTCGACGTCCGAGCCGATCCGAACCTCGTCCGCGTTCGGACGCGATCGATCGCCCGGGCCAGGAACGGCGCGGCCACGCCCTGGGAGGTCGCGCTGGGCTATGAGATCCACGTCGAGGGGGCGGTCTTCATCGACATGGAGCTTCGCCTGAGGGACAAGCCCTTCGAGATGTCCGAGGCCAGCGCCTCGCTCATGGTCTGCCAGGCCATCGCCGAGGCGCCGCACTCTATGAACAAGAACCTGTCGAACACGGGCGGCGGGCTGCCGTCGGGACGCGTCGCGTTCGGGATGAGCGACCACCCCCACACCAGCTTCACGAACGAAGTCGAGGCCATCGTCGAGCACAACCGTGCGATGGCCGGGACGACGGCCCGCCACGCGTCCGCGAATCGCATCAAGTGGGTGCTCGGACAGCGCGCCAAGCTGCCGGCCGGATTTCACTACACCAATCGGATCGCGCTGGCCCTCGGCGCGGCCGAGATCGGCAAGCCCCAGACCAACGCCATCGGCCATCGCGTATACCATTGGGTCAACTTCCTCAACCCCGACGACTGGTACCCGACCAACGCGCAGATCGACACGATGGTGGCCGACCACGGCACGATGTTGATCCTGCACCATGAGTACATGCTCCAGCGGGGCACGAACGGCCACCCGCATGCCGACTACGGCGTGGCGCGGGATCACGCCGAGATGGTTCGCTGCATCGACTACGCCCATCGCAAGGGGCTGCGCGTCGGGCTGTACATGCGCGGGGTGGAGCCGTACGCGCTCCAGACCGGCTGGTTCGACAAGTACTGCAAGCGAAACTGGGACGGCATCTACGTCGACTGGCACGGCCCGCAGGCGGTGTCGTGGCACGACAACCGATACGCGCCCGAGCCCGCCCTCGGCGATAAGCACTACTCGCGGAGGGGCACGCACGTGCCCGCGCGCGACTACTTCCTGTTCACCAAACGGCTCCGCGAGACGGTCGGACCAAAGGGGTTCCTCATCGGCCACCAGGGCACGTTCAACTCCGGCGTCCTGAGCAACCTCTGCTTCGACGCCTTCCTGCCGGGCGAGGCCGGCTCGGACCGTCGCATGCTGTCCAGCCTCGACGAGGCCGCCTACAAGGGCATGCTCGGCGGTGTGGCCTGCATGCCGTGGATGCTCGACCTGCCTCTGTATCGTAACGCCGAGGGCGCGGCCAAGCTCGCCGCGTGGGGTCTCTATCCGCATCTCGTCACGGGCATCCGGGCGCGGCATACCAAGGGTCTGACGCTGCCGATCGATCCGGCCGCGCCCATCTATGATTTCGTGCAGCCGTACTGGCGGGTGCTCGCCAAGGTCGACGTAGAGGACCTGCGGGCGTTCAACTCACCGGCCGTGAATCGGCGCGTGGTTGCCTCGAGCGACACGAGCGTTCGCTCGATGGTCTACAAGGCGCGGGACGGGCGGATCCTCGTGATCGCCGCCAACCTGCGCAAGGAATCAGGACAGGCCACGCTCCGGCTCGACACCGGGGCGCTCGGCATGGAGGGCACGTGGCAGGTTAGGCGGATCGATTCGCTGACCGGCCAGACTGAGCCGGCCGGCACGAGCTCGGGCGAGCTCCAGACGTCAAAGCTGTCGGCTTGGGGCATCGAGGGGTTCTTGCTGGAGAAGCGCTGAGGGGCTGTCCTGATGTCGTGCGCTGTCTTGACCAAGCCTCGTATCAGGCGCGACACTCAAAGCCGGCGGTTTGGGCACGGGCGCGTCCCTCGGGATCGGCGATGTACAGCATGGCGATCTCGCTGGGTCCATACCCGACGTCCTTGCTGACGAACACGACATCCCCTTCCAGGCAAGACGGGTGATCCGACGTCAGCTTGCCGCGCCGAATCACACCATCGCGCGCAAACTGGGCCTTGCACGAGTACTCCGTCGCGCCCGACTCGCTGATGCGGCGTCCGCGCCGGTTGCCCTTGACCGCTGTCGACTTCTTGGTGCGCGAGGGCCGGCGGGGCTTGCTGGATGCCCCCACCTGCTTGGCGGGCAGATGCTTACCGCAGAAGTGGCCGACACCCTCGCAGGCGCGGAACTCTTCTACCGTCAGTCGCTCCCCGCACACCCTACACTTGGCCGCCACTCGTCGCGGTTCTTCACTCAATCCCTTGCGCTCCTGCAGACCACGGCACACCCGAACCACCCAACGGTCAGGCCCACCACGTGCCTGCTGGGTCAAAATGATCCATAGCGGACAAGAGATAAGCTTAACACTTTCGGAAGTGACTGAACAGGGGTCCGCGACAAAACCCCGCGCATCCAACGGCCATAACGAATTGGCGGTTCATCCGGCCGGGCTCGTCCGGAGTGGCAACCCCTTGCGCCTGGCAAGCAACATTGGGGGTCTGCCCGAACCTTATTGGCGCTGCTGCTCGGCCCGACGGGCCACGTCTCGGGCATGCCGGACCATGTCCGCCGGATAACCCTCGCGCTCGAGGATGTTCAGCGCGTTGCGTGTCGTGGCCGGGCCGGCACGGAGCCGATAGTCGAACACCGGCCCGGAATCGGTCAGGTCTTCATGGAAGTGATAGTTCAAGGCGGTGGTGCGAGTGGCCAGATCGGCTAGCTCCTGCTCATGCGTGGCCACGAGGAAGCGGTTCGGCGAGTTGATTAAGGCGGCAACCAAAGCGACGTCGGCCGCCACACGCTCTTGCGAGTTCGTGCCCCGGAAGGGTTCGTCGATGAGTCCCAGCAGCGGCGCGACGGCGTGGGGCTCGTCACAGAGCATCCTCCGGAGCTGGCGGACCTCGGCCAGGAAGTAGCTCTCGTGTTTGGCCAGGTCGTCGCGGATCCGCAGGTCGGTCATGAGCCGATGCGGTCGCAACCTCATCGATCGGGCGGTGGCCGCCGTGCCGATCTGCGCCAGCAGGAGATTCACGCCCACCATGCGGAGCAGCGTGCTCTTGCCGGCCATGTTCGAGCCGGTGATGACCCAGGTCCGTTCGTCGGTGGTCAGACGGATGCTGTTGGCCACGGCCTCGGCCGGTTCGATCAGCGGATGCAGGCCCTCCTCGATCGCCATGCCCGCCTGGTCGTCCTCGTCCACCTCAGGCCAACCGCGGTGAGGTTGCTCCCATGCGAAGCATGCCAGGCTGCACAGCGCCTCCAGGTCGGCCTGTGCCCGAAGCGCGTCGAGTATCGCCTGCTTGTGTGGTACGACGCAGCGAAGGACCGATCGTGCGACGTGCAGGTCATAGAAGAACAACAGGTTGCACAGTACGTGAAGGAAGCCGCCCACGTCGACCCAGCCCAATCGGCTCGCCAGCGCGGGCAGGACCCTCGAGTCGACCAGCGATCGCATCATCTCGCGGTGCCGGTGCAGCTCGGTCACTTCGGGCAGGACCTCCGCCGAGCGCTCGGCGATGAAGTGAAGCGAGCGCAGGACCAGAGGCAGCTCACGCCACGGATCCAAGACGGGCCGCAGCATCGGGCGAATCCGCCAGGTCACCAGGCCGTTGATGCACAACACCCCCAGCAGAGGCCAGCCGAGCGTGTAGCTGCCCTGCCCCGCTTGGACCAGCGCGGCGACGGCCAGCACGATGCACGGGATCGACCACACCCGCAGGGCCAGGGCCCACGACGCCGAGACGACCGGCTCGGCCGCTCGAACGGTCTTGATCAGCAGGGCGACGCGCTCGTCCTGATCGCGAAGGCGCGCGGCCGCGGCCATCAGCTCGACGCGGCGGTCGGGATGGTCGGTCAGCCACTTCACGCAGGCTTGCCGCACGTGGAGGCGGCCGGCGCTCAGGCACGGGTTCTCCAGCATGTCGCGGAGGCGCCGCGCCCCGAACGCCATGGAGCAACGGTTGAGCAGCCCGAAGACGCCGACGGGACGGGCGTACAGGTCCAGATCGTCACGCTCCTGTTCGGTCAGCGGCCAGGCCGGGTCGCCGTCGAGGACGGGACCGTCGTCGTTCTCGCTTTCTTCGGCATCGTCCGGGCGGTCGCTACTCCGGACGGCCAGGATCGCCCCGCCGCATCGGGCGAGCGATTCGTCCGCCATCCGAACGAGCCACTCGCCGAACTCGGCCCGCCACTTGCGCTCGCGATGCACCCGCACTGAGAGGAAGAACAGCACGATGCCGCCCGCCCCTGCGGACAGTGCGGCCGCCGGCACGTCGCGCAGCAGGATCAGCCCGGCCACGCCCCCGGCGAAGGTCAGCAGCCGAATCCACGACCAGCGGATCTCGGAGGTCTGCCAGACCTGGTGTTGGCTCTCGAGCCGCTCGCAATGCGAAGCCATCCAGTCGTGAGCCGCATCGACCGGCGGCTCAGGCGCTTGCGAGGTGGTTTCGTGGGATGATCGGTCCAAGCCTGTCCTCACTTCGCCGGCTTGCGGATGGGCAAGGGCTTGCGATGGGGCTCATCGGCGTTGGCGTGGACCTGGACCACGCCCTTGCTCTGGTTGACGAGCTGCATCGGTCCGTCGAAGACGTTGCCCATGATCACGGCACGATGCACGTCCGCGCCGAGTTGGATATGCGCTTTGGGTTTCTGGAAATCGCAGCCACGCACCAAGACCGTGCCGCTGCTGACCTGGAGGGCGTGTCGGCCCTCTCTCGGCTTGTCCCAGTCGCAGAAGTTGCAGTCGCTGAAGGCGGTTGTGCCCTTGCCGGCCAGTCGGGCGATCTGATTGCACGGCCCCCAGAACGCGCAGTTCGTGAACCGAACGCTGCCGCTGTTGGTCGTGCTGACCTGCACCATCGTCGGGTCCGGACCGTGGAACGAGACGAACTCGCCGTTGGTGATCAACAGGCCGTACGGCGCGGATTGGTCCACGATGACGGCCGTGTAGCAGTCGTCCGCGCCGATGCCCAGGAAGTTGCCGTTGCACACCCCCGCCTTCGTGCCGATGAACCGGTAGCCGACGTTGTAGCCGAAGCAGAAGGTGTTGAGGACGTACTGCCAATCGGTGCGACCGAAGACGAAGGCCTCGCCATGCTTCTTCTGCCACTCGAGCAGCTTCGGCTTGACGCTCCACCACGGGTTCCAGTGGACGTTCTCGATGCGGCCGATGTCGTAGATCGCGTCGACGAAGATGCCGCACCGCAGCGGCTGACCGTGCACGTCGCGGATCAGATGCCGTTCGTTGCCCACCGCGAGGATGCCGTTGTAGGGATTGAGCAGCTCACAGGCGAGGACGGCCGGGTTCTTGCCTTTCATCGCGATCGCATACGGGTACGGCTTGGGCTCGGTGTTGGGGTCCTGGTTGGGGTAGTAGATCACGACGCCTTTGAGCGTGCTGTTGGTGTGCAGCGTGATGAAGGCCGGGCCGTCGGCGCGGCCCTCGCCCTCGGTCACGAGGAACGTCGTGCCGTCGTCGGTGGGCTTGGGCAGGCCCTTATCGCGGATGCCGTTGTGGGCGGGCACCGATTCGAACACGCCTCGGAGCGTCACCGCACGGGGCACGTCCAGATGCCCTTTGAAGAGGTAGTTGCCGACGGGCGCGAACACCGTGCCGCCGCGGGCCTCGCCGGCGGCGTCGAGGGCCTTCTGAAACGCGGCCGTGTCGTCGGTCTTGCCGTCGCCTTTGGCGCCGAACTCCTTCACGTTGTACGTGGCCGAGGTGGCGTCGCCGACGGCCGTGGAGACCATGACCAGTAGAGCCAACGTCAACGTCACCGTGTAGGTCGTCATGCCATCGCTCCTTAGTCTGTGTGACCCCGCGAAGGAATGCGTACCACCGAGATCAACCAGGCCGCTCGAAGAGGCGCGCCGAACCTTGCTTAGCCGTGCCGGGGGCGGCACGCACCCGTCGCACGCGACGGGGCTACGCGGCTGGTCGAGTCAACGTGTCGTCGCTGACGGCACCGGGACAACGACGGTTCTCATGGCACGCGTTCTTCACGCCTACTCCTTCGCGTGCTTCTTGGCCATCGGGAAATGCCGTTCGAGGAACCGATTGATGAACCAGCGGCAGCGAAGGTTTACCTCCCTGGCGATGTCCATCGTGTGCGGATAGCCGTGCAGACGATCGTAGTCGTAAGGGATCTTCAGCTCGGCGAGCCGTCCGGCCAGCATGTCGGCCTGCTCGATCGGCACGAGGTCGTCGATCGTTCCGTGGAGGATCAGCGTCGGCGGGTCGTCCTTGTCGAGGTGATGCAGCGGCGAGGCCAGCTTGTACATCTCGGGGTGGTCGTCGTACGACTGGCCGCCCATGAATTCCACCACGGTGTTGTGGGTCCGAGCGTACTCGACCGTCAGATCCGTCGGCCCATAGAGGTTCACCACGGCCTGGACCGCGCTGCTCTGGTCGGGCCAACCGCCCTGGCCCTCCAGCTCGGCCACGCCCGCGCTGTAGCCGAGCATCATCGACAGGTGACCGCCGGCCGAGCCGCCGATCGCGACGATCCGCTCCGGATCGATGTGGTACTTCTTCGCCTGGGCTCGCATCCACCGCACCGCGCACTTGACGTCGTGGATGCACGCGGGGAACGTCGCCTCCTTCACCAGCCGATACGACACCGAGGCGACGACGTAGCCGCGCGCCGCGTATCGGACGCAGTAGTAGGCGTAGTCCTCTTTCTTGCCGCCCTTCCAACCGCCGCCGTGAATGAACACCAGCGCCGTCGTCGGCTTGGTCAGATCATCGGGCAGGTACAGATCGAGCAGCAGCCGCCTGAGACCGGCCCGGCCGTACTCCAGATCCTTGTGGATGGTGACCCCCGGCACGGTCGGGATGGGTTGGTTGAGGGGAAGCATGGTGAGCTTGCCCATCAGGACGGCCTTCATGGCCATCTTGGTCGACGTGAAGCCCGGCGGCACGGCCGGGGGAACAGGGGTGTTCAGGATCTTCCGCTCGTCGGCGAAGGGCCTGGCTTGACCGCGGGCGGCTTGGTCGTCCTCTGCCTTAGTCGTTGCAGCGTTCGGCGCCGCGGCCGACGCCTCGGCTGCACGAAGCGGGGTGACGGAGGGCCCCACCATCAACCCGATCGGCACCAACGCGGCAAAGGCCAGGCCCGCTGCGGCTGGACATCTCCATGCGAGGCCGCTTGCACTTCTCGATTCCATCGTGGATTCTCCCTTCGTCTTCAGATTGTGCTGTCGGGGAAGTATACCCGCACACCGAGACCGGCGAAATGCGGAACGGAACGCACTCCCCTCGGCGAGGCCACCTAAGTGGGACCTCCGATCCCATGGAGACCTCAAAGACGAGAACCCGGGGGTGCTACCGCCGCGCGCCCATGCCGTTGCCCGCCAGTCTTTACGAACCGGCATTGTTAAGTCTTTGTCCATTTATAGTTAGGGCGCTTGTGCCGCGCTGTGACGAGGTTTATGATCTAAGTCATGGAGGAAGAGGCGATTTGCCGGAGGGAGTCCACCCTATCAGGTCGCACCAACCACTCGCCCACCACGCACATGCCGGGCCGTACCACCGAAATGGCCTCGGCCGGGCGGGTTGCATTGGGGATTAGACTTTCCGGCCGCGGGAGAACCTATCGGGAGAGGCACGTCGGATCAGAGGAGCGAGGTGACAAGATGAGCGCGAAGCCATGGCGCAGCGGTAGGGTCGTCGTGCTGGGGGTCTTGGCCGTGCTGGCAGCTACGGACGCCGGGCGGGCGGACGGGGAACCTCCGCTGGGGCCTGAGTATTGGACCTACCAGAACCCGTTGCCTGGCGAACCGGAAACGTACAGCCAACTCCATGCCGTCTGGTGTGACGGGCCGAACGGCGCCTTCGCCGTCGGCGAGGCCGGGACCATCTTGATGTCCACTGGATCTGCATGGGAGTCCATGGACAGCGGCACGACCGAGTCGCTTGCGGACGTCTGGGGCAGCGGTCCGAATGACGTGTTCGCCGTCGGCTCGTCCGGCACGATCCTCCACTACGACGGCTCGGGTTGGCTACCGATGTCCAGCGGGACGAGCCTGGGGATCCACGGCGTCTGGGGCACCGCCTCCGACAACGTCTACGCCGTCTGCGACAGCGGTAGGGTCTTGCACTACAACGGGGCCGGATGGTCGACCGCGACCGTTCAGACCATGCTGTCGCATCGAGCCGTGTGGGGGAGCGGGCCAGACGACATCTGGGTCGTAGCCGATTTTGGCATCATCACGCACTATGACGGGTCGTCATGGTCCACCGTGGACAGCGGGACCGAGGCGAACCTCCGAGGCCTACACGGAACGGGGCCGGGCCACGTCGTCGCCGTGGGAGAGGGTGGAACGATCTTGGAGTACGACGGCTCGAGCTGGTCGTCCGTCGCCAGCGGAACGGGCGCCGACCTCCGCGACGTCTGGTGTGCCGGCCCTGCCGACGTCCACGCCGTCGGCGACTGGGTGATCCTCCACCATGACGGAACGGGCTGGACGCGATCGAAGGAAGGTGGCTTCTCGCTGTATGGCGTCTGGGGCTGCGCCGGTGACCTGCTGGCGGTCGGCTACGATGGACAGATCTGGTCCCTCGAAGGCGGCGCCTGGTCGAAGGATCGGGGTGGCATCGGCTTCGACACCATCACGGCAACGCTGAGGGATTTGTGGGGATCCGGTCCCAACGACGTCTTCACCGTGGGAAACGGGGGGACGATCGCCCATTTCGACGGCAACCGATGGTCCCGGATGGCCAGCGGAACCATGGAAGACCTCCAGGCCGTCTTCGGTAGCGGGCCCAACGATGTCTACGCCGTGGGCAACAACTCGACGTGTCTCCGCTACGACGGCTCGAGCTGGTCGTCGGTAATCGGTCCGACCGGGCAACTCAAGGATGTCTGGGCCAGCGGCCCGAACGATGTCTACGTGGCCAAGGGTACCGAGACCGTCTGGCACTACGACGGGAATACCTGGACAACGACGACGGCCTACAGCAATGCGGACGTCTGGGCCCTCTGGGGCTTCGGACCCAACGACGTTTACGCCATAGCTAAGTACCAGTATTCGTCAAGCCCCCACGCCAAGATCCTTTACGCCCAATTCCAACACTATGATGGAGCCACATGGACCGTGGTCGCCGAGATGCTCTGGAACTACCTGACCGACCCCGGCTTCCCCAGGGCCCAGGTGGACCTCTTCGATCTGTGGGGGGCATCGCCCAACTGTCTCGTTGCTGGGGCCAAGTTCAAGTACACCGGAGACTGGGAAGACTGCATCTTCATCTACGACGGGTCGACGATGACCAGGCCGTACTACGGTGGATGGTATGGCATCAGAAGGGTCTGGGGCACCAACGCCAACAACCTTTACCTGACCAACACGAGCATGCGTCCGGTTCACTTCGACGGCACGTCGTTTGAAACCGTGGTGAACGCTGCCTACCCCCTTCTAGGCGTATGGGGAATCGGGGATGAGATCTTCTTCGTCGGCGACAGCGGGGCCATCATGCACACTCCGCCACAATACCTCATGCAACTCAGTGTGTACGATCCGAACCTCGGCCAGGTCACCATCCATCCCGACGTGACTTACTACGAGGCCAACGCGCCGGTTGTCCTAACTCCGCAGTCCGAGCCCGGCTGGATCTTCCAGGAGTGGATCGGTGATGTGCCCCCAGGCCACGAGACGGATGATCCGCTGACGATCATCATGGACGACGACAAGGAGATCATGGCCGTGTTCGGGCCGGCCTACACGCTGACGATGTCCTATGAGAATCCTGAGTGGGGCATGGTCACGGTCACGCCAGAGAGCGACTACTACACCGAGGGCACCCAGGTGACGCTCGAGGCCACGCCCGACGCGCCGTACGGCAACTTCGTGGCATGGCAGGGAGACGTGCCCGGCGGGTCCAGCACGCAGAATCCGCTGACGATCACGATGGACGGCGATAAGGAGATTACGGCGGTCTTCGCACCGGACCCGGTCCTGAACATCACCATCCTCGAGCCCGGCTGGGGAACGGTGAGCGCCACGCCCAATATGCCCTACTACCCCGAGATGTCGACGGTCCAGCTCGAGGCCAACCCGGCCGGGTACCGCAACTTCCTCCGGTGGGAGGGCGACGTGCCGGGCGGATCGAGCACACAGAACCCCATCGACATCACGATGGACGGCGACAAGAACATCAGTGCTGTCTTCGAATGGCCTGTCTACAACCTCTCGCTCAGTGAGGTCAACGGGATGTGGGGCATCACCACGGTCGATCCGTACCTGATGGGCTACAACTACCAGGCCGGACAGGAGGTCACGCTGACGGCCATTCCCGAAGGCGGCAGGGAGTTCAGCCACTGGGTCGTCTACGATCCGAACCACCCGGGCGACGCCAACTTCGCCATCCACGATGCCAACAGCCCGATCTTGACCATCGTCATGATGGCCGATCGCGAGGTCGAGGCCGTCTATGCCTGCGGCAGCGGCATCGACATGGCCCTGCCGCTGCTCGTGCTCGGCCTGACCGGCTGCTGGTTTGTGGCCGGACGGCTACGTCGGAGCCGCTGAGCCGAGTACCCTCACCGCCACACTTTCGCGCACGAGCCCTCGGCCCCACAATCGAGGGCTCGTTTCATCCCATCCCTTCGGCTTGCCGTCTACCGTCTTGCCAACGAGCGGATGTCGCGTCTGGGACGCTCCCACGCCTTCTCCACGGCCTGCTCGACGAGCTGCAAGACCTGCTGGAAGTCGGTGTCGGTCTGGTTCGGATAGACCGCCTGGATGCAGCGTTGTGTCCCGCCGGCGCTCTCGGCCAGCGGCGCGGTCAGGAACCGACTGCGGCGCGGCTCGTGCAAGTCGATCCAGTCCAGCCGGCTGACATCCGGGGTGTCGTGACACGAGACGCACCGCTTCGCGTGGACCTTGGCGATCGCCTCGGCCAGGCCGCGGTCCGAGGCCAGGTCGTACGGCTTCGGCTCGCGGCGCTTGTTGATGAAGCCGTCGTGGTATGGGGCGTTCAGGTCGATCCATGTGACCAGCGTGATCCAATCGTTGCGGCTGAGCTTGACGGCCTTGCGGTGATGCTCGGCGTCCAGCGCGGCGATCAGCTTGCTCTTGTGCGAGCCGAACGCCAGCGGGGGCGTGATCTTCGCGTCGTCCATCACGTTCGAGCGCGAGACCAACCGCCGGTCGGTGATCGTGTTGTAGGCCCGGTTGTAGCGGTCGGTCAGCCCGCCCGAGAAGTCCAGTCCGCCGGCTGGTTGGACCCCGGCGTGACAACAGACGCAATGGCGATCGAGCACGGGCTGGACATCCCGCAGGAAACTGATCGCCCGCTCGCCCCACGGCGGCGGGATCGGCGTCCGCGGCTCGCGCCGCAGCGCCAGCGGCACGCCACACGCCGGCGGCGCCTCGGCGCGGGTCTCGTGACAACCGAAGCACGCGCGCTGCTCGCCCGGGTGGAAGCTGATGAACGACCGCATGCGGCGCAGCTCCATGTGGTCCTCGTCGAGGAGCTGAAAGTACACGGGCGTGTCCACCGGTACGCGAAAGTGCGCGCTGCCGTCGGCCTCGACCGGAACCGTGCCGATCACGCGGGCCGGCGTCCAGTTGATGAACACGCTCTTGACGTCCGGTTCGTAGCGCTGACCACCGTAGGTGTTGCAGTACGGCCACTGGTCGCGCTTGGAGATGCGGATGTAACGGATCCGCTCCGGCGCGACGCCCTCGACGCCATGAGCCACGTTGGCGACCGCGCACACGGCATGGCCCATCGTGGGATCGGTGTTCGGAGCGATGATCGGCGGCTTGGGGCGCGGCCTCAGCGGGATCGGGACCGAGCACGAGATCTCGGGATCGCGGTAGACCAGCTCCTTCGTGCCGTACACGTCGATCAGATAGATGGCGTAGCCCTTGGCGTCGGTCTGCGGCCCGTAAGTGTACGAGCAGAGGAACGTCGTGTCCGACAGTGCCCACGGCGTCATGTAGAAGCCTCCGACGCCCATCACACCGCCCTCATCGACGGTGAAACCGGTCATGCCGCCCTCGGGCGGAAACACGCCCGGCGTGACGATGCGGAGCCCCTTGCTGTTGTTTAGCCCGCTGTCGGGATCAACGATGACGATCGGACCGGCCGCCAGTGTGTGGTGGCCCGTCGCGACGGCGATCAGCTCGCGGCAGCCGGGTAGGCTCCGTGCGTCCTCCAGCGCCCAGGGGTTGTTCATGTGCTGCTTGAACAGCGCGTCGGCGTAGGTGCCGTCGGGGCGGATCGTCCAGATGCTCTGGATGTGCGCGAAACTGCGCTCCTGGTATTCCCAACGCGTGTACGCGATCGTGCCGTCGTCGAGCGTGTGCGGCAGGTAGTCGCCGTCCTTGGTCACGCTCATGCGCCGGATGCCGCTGCCGTCGCCGTGCATCAGGTAGAGGTTGCACGACGTCTCATCCTTGTCGTACTCGTTGCACTGGAGTGAACAGCCACAGCGTTCGGACACGAACACGACGTCGCCGTTGGGCAGGTAGGTCGGGTCGAGGTCGCTCCACTCGCCGTCGGTCAGTTGCTTCAGGCCCGTGCCGTCGGCGTTGACCTCGAACAGGTGGATGGGCTCGACGGTACGGCGGAGGTGGAAGTTCGTCCGGCGGTCGCGCCAGCCCTCCACGGGCTTGTCACTGTCGGCCCTGGCGTAGCCGAAGACGATCCGATCGGCGTCCCACCACAGGTCCATGCCATGCACGTGGCCCGGACCGAGCTTGCCGTCGAGGATCTTCCGCACGCGCCGCTCGGCATCGTGCGGGTGCATGGAGACGACGCAGAGGTCCCCGCCCGGTCGTGACACCCACGGCATGTGGTTGAGGCAGACGTCGGGATACGTCTCCTGCGTGAACCGCTTGACCAGCAGGAGCTCGTCGAAGCCCAGAACCGGGTTGCCGAAGGCGATGTCCCGGGCGAGCCATCGCGCCTTGAGGGTGAGTGCCTTGCGCTCGTCGGGGAGGGATCCCTGTCGGAACTCCCGTTCGCTGAGCGCCTCTGCCTGCTTCATAAGCGTATCGAGCTCGCCGGACGGTTTGCGACCGTACGCCGCCGCGAGCCGACGAGCCCGTCGGAGCGTCTCGGCCAACGGATCGACGAAGAACGCCCTGCCCTCGCGACGAACCGCCCTGCCCTGCCTGGCCGTGACGACCACCGCGGCCGCCCCCTCGTGTTCCACGTGGAAGACCGCGCGGATCGCGCCGGGCCGACTCGCCGTGCCGCTCCACGCGACACGCCGCTCCACGCGCCGTGGCGTCAGGACGACCGTCTCGACCATAAGCTGCACCGGCTGCCGGAACGGGCCCTGCCCGGTCAGTTCGAACCGTGCCGTGTTCTTGCCGAAGCCGAAGCGGCATTCCTTCTCGGCCGGCGCCGTCAGCCGCCAGTCGCCGCCGGCGGTCACGCGGAGAGGCGGACCGTCCGGGCCCGTCACGGTCTCGACGAAACCGCCAGGCATCTCCTTCAGCGGAAAGGCGATTTCGATATGCGTCTTGCCCCCGGTACGTCGGACGGCGGAACGCTCCGCCGGCACGGGCTGGCCGTCGATCGTCACGCACCGTGGCGGCTTCCGGCCAAAACCCACGCGCTTGTTGCCGATCCGCAACAGACTGCCGCCCTGCTTCAACCCGCGCGACCAGATGCTCAGGCTGCTCTGCCGGGCCGGGCGATGCAGGGCGATGTTCCGATCGGGCGCCTCGGCGGCGAAGACCTCGACCTCGTCCAAGTGGAGGAAGATCGGTGTGGGGCTCTTGATCTGCAGCCGCACGTACCGGGCCGTGACCTTGCCCGTCGAGGTCTTTGACTCGTCCGTCGACGTGTCCTCGTCGAACGTCACGGTCAGCGGCTTGCCCTGCCCTACGCCGCCGAAGTGCTTGCCCTTGTTGTCGTACACCTGTCGCCATGTCGCGCCGTCGTCGGAGACGAGGATCAACAGCTTGTCGGCGTTGTGCAGGCCCGGGGGGTAATCGAGCCGGTTCCAGACGACGATCTTGCCGAGCTGACATCGCCGGCCGAGGTCGACCTGCCACCACGGGTTGGGCTCGTGGTTCGTATGGAAGGCGTATCGGCCGTTCTTGACGCCGTCGACGGCGCCTCCGGCGTCTCGCGCCGTCGGATCGCCGCTGAACGACGCTTCGGACGTCGTCGGCAGGCTCACGGCCACGAACAGGCTCGCGCCGTCATGAACCAGTCGGACCGACGGCGTCTTCGGTTGCTTCCCCGTTAGCTCAAGGGCGTCGGCCCAGCAGGCGTCGGTCTGACGGCCGTCGAGCTTCGGGGACGGTGTCTTCGGCACGCGCGGTCGCTGATCGGCCCGCACGCCGGGCCAGGCGATCTTCTCGTCGACGAGCCATACCTGCCCCGGCTGGCGAATCTCCGCGAGCCGGGCCGCGTCCTGCTTGCACCAGTCCTCCTCGATGCGTTGCCGCCACGACGCCCCGGCCTGGGAAAGGCCCGTGGTCGACACGATGAGAAGAGCGGGCATCCAACGCCGCGACATCACGCAGGCGACTGTCCGGCCGGACATGAGCATCCTCCCCATTGGGCTCGATGATGAGGCGGTCCAAACGACCGATGTGTCTGCACCGAGTCTAACCTGCCCGCGATGCGGTCACAATCGGCGGCACGTGTCCGTGGGGCCAGCCCGGGTCGCCCGAAGCATGGAACGGCATTGTGCGGTCATCGCCCCCACACGTTGCGGGGTCGCCCGGCGTGGTCTCGGACAAGGATAGAAGCGGCGTCGATCGTACGTCGGACCTGTCGCGTCGGTGAGTCTTTCGGAAACCAATCGATAGCGCGACACTCGGCCTGGCTCTTGGGGTGCACACGGCTAGACGGTGCCGTAGCGCTGCGAAACGAAAACTCCCCCCAAGACGTGGATCGTTGGTGGCGTCTGGCTCGAGACAGCGGGCGATGGGATTCGAACCCACGACGTCCAGCTTGGGAAACGCCCCACAACGGCCTGCCGACTGGCTGCAACGCTCATGTTCTTAGTAGTTCTGCAGAATTCCCCGTTTTCGCAAGGCTTCGCATTTCAGTACATACACAGAGGACTTACGACAGTTTTTCAGGCGAGATGTGGTCACTACCAAGTTGGGTCCGACGGCCTCAGGAAGCCGATTCTCTCGACGACATCAGCGCCGACCGGCGGGAGGAGATCGTCGCCGCGGCTGCCGGTGCCGGGGTGACTGCTGTCGGTTTGTACTGGCTGTTTTCCGTGCCGGCCGGGCGGGACACACCGCGCGATGGCTCAACCGCTCCGCCTCGTCAAGACCAGCGCGCCCAGAACGGCCACGGCCATCGGCAGGAGCGACGCGGCGGAACTGCCGCACATCCAGACGGCGTTGACGTGGAGGTCTGTGTCCATGACGAGCGTGATCGCCTCGTTTGCGTCGGTGACCGCATAGTTCACGTCGTCCGGGTAGTTGGGGTCGTAGATCTCCCAGTGCTTGAAGGCCTTGCCCTCGTTCGGCTCGGCCGTCAGGGTTACGACCGCGCCGACAGCGAACGCCGGCGCGTTGGGATCGTCGGGCTCGGGGTCGAGCGACACCGTCCCCCAGGGCTCATTCACGACGGTCAGCGTCAGGCCGACCTTGGGCTCGTAGTCGGCGACCGTCGCGATCAGCGGCGTCGAGACCTGCTGATGATGCAACGCCGCGTCGGCGGTCGTCGCGTTGGGCTCCTCGTAAGCCATGGTGCGTGTGACCTGGAAAAGGTAGTACGGTGGGGGCTGGAAGGCCGGATCGGTATTGGGAATGCTCTGGTTGATCCACGGCCCGCTCGCCCCATATTCGAAGTCGTCGCCCGTACATTGAGTGACCGACGGGTCGACGTCGTCGCCGTAGTACGAGGTGGGAACGAGAGACGGGATGTCCGTTTCGAACCGGTGCGAGATCAGGACCGACCCCTGTGCTCCCGTGACCATCTCCCATGAGAGCTGCCCCTGCGGCACGCTGTCGGGCACGCCATCGATGGTCGCGCCGGCCAGGAACAGGTCGTTGCAGTACGTCATGCCGCTCGCGGCCGGGCTGTAGTCGAAGAAATCCATGACCCCCTTAATGGCGTGCACCCGCAGGTGCGTGGTGATGTCCTGCCGGTGCTCATAGAACCGATGGACGCGCTGCGTGAGCGGCCCGCTGTTGGCGCCCATGTACGAACGCAGCGCCCGAACCGGGCCGTCCTTGTTGACGAAGAACGCCCCTTCGCCGTTGCTGAAGGAGTCCTCGCTCCGCCCGCAGATACCCGGGCCGAAGAGGTTCCGATGCCGGTCGAGGATGTCCACGCCCGTGGACGCGCCGGCGGTGATCTTCAACTCGTCGCGAATCCAGCGATCCGAGAAGTGAGTCTCGTAGTAGGCCGACCAGGCCACGGAGTCCTCAGGGTTCGGGCCGTCCAACGTGTTGTAGTCGGGGATGTAGGAGCCGGCCAGTAAGTTGAACTCGTACGAGACGTAGTCCTGACCCGCGTCTGGTGTGAGCGAGCCGTCCGTGACGAACAGGTAGACCCACCCGCTGCCGCTGTCGAGTGTGTCGGTGATGGCGACCTCGACGCCCGTGCCGGCAACGACGCCGACCGGTTCTCCCGCGCCGGTGCCCGCTCGGGCGCCGGCGTCCTTGGCCATGAAGACCAGCTCGTCATCGGCATCGAAGGTCGCGTCCGGGTCGGCACCGCAGTAGGTGTTCGGGTCCGTATAGGCAAGCGTCGTCACGCCGGTCACCAAGAAGCCGTACACCGTGCCGTAGTCCACGACCTTCCGCTCGTCGATCTGGATCGGGATCTGCTGCCAGCCGGCCTGGTATCGAAACCCGACGACGAGGTGGACCGCGACGCCCTGAAGAGACGGAAGCTGAGCGCCCTCGAAGACCACCGGATCACGGTCACGTGTCAGCGTGCTCGGTTGGGCCAGGAGCATCTGCGAAACCGAAAGGATGATCGCTACGGTGCTCAGACTGCGTGCCATGCTTAACCGCCTCCTTTGTATGGGTTGAGGGGGCCGCCCCATCACTGCCCGACTCTACCTTAGCACACCGCCGAGCCGAGCGGGTAACGCCGAAAACGGCTTACCCACGCGATTATCGAAGATGCGTCGCGTAGGCGTTACTATTCGGCTCAAGCGGTGTTGCCTAGGATATCGGTGCATGGAAAGGAAGCACAGCCCAACCCAGGGTCAGGGCATGGGGTCCGTTCGGGTCCCGGCGGAGTCCGATGCGCCAGGGCGGCCGGGCGACGGTGCCCTTCTTCGGGCAAGTCGAGCCGGAGATCAGCACGCGTTCCGGTTGTTCGTGGAACGGCATGGACGGCGAATTCACAACACCGCCTGGCGGTTGGCGAACGATCGTCATCTGGCCGAGGACATCTCGCAGGAGGTGCTGGTCCGAGCCCTGCGGCGACAAGAGGGTCAAGACGAGGATCTGGCCGCCTGGCTGTACGTCGTGACGCGGAACCTGGCGATGAATGCTTGCCGGTCGCGATGACGTCGCCGTGTCGTCGGGCAGGTCGACGAGTCGCTTGTTCCTGCCAACGGCGGGGATCCGTCGGCAGGGATGGGGCGCCAGGAACGCCAGGCCCAGGTTCAGGCTGCCATCGCGGATCTGCCCGAACCGCAACGAGCGGCCTTGGTCCTGGCCAAGTACGAGGGACTCAGCGTGGATCGGATCGCCGAGGTCCTCGGCTGTTCCTGCGACGCGGCGAAGATGCGGGTCAGCCGGGCGCTGAGGACGCTACGAGACACACTGGCTTGAGCTCCGCAGACGGGAGGCGATGCCATGCGTGACTGCAACCCATACCGCGAGAGGCTCGGCACCCATGCGGCGGGGATGCTCGACGAACCGGAGCGAGCCGCGTTGGAGCGTCATTGGGACGCGTGCGAGGTCTGCCGGGGTGAAGTCCAGGCCGCTCGGCGAACGCGGTCAGAGCTCGACGTCTGGCAAGAGGCCGACCTGCCAGCGAATCTGGCGGAATCGGCCATGACGAGGTTCCGCTTGCGACGGCGCATCTACCGGATGGTCCTCCCTTCGGCGGCTGCGGCGGTGATTGCGCTGGCACTATCCGCATGGTCCTGGTATCGCCCAGGAGCTGACGTGCCGAAAGGTGGGCCCGATCAGAGAGCGCCGATGCAGGTGGTCCTTCCGGCCGAGGACAGGGCCGTCGTAGAAGAGCTCGACTTCCTCGAGGCCATGCCGATGTTGGCTGAATTCGAGATGCTTTGGTCGGCCGAGATGCTTCGCACGCTGGACAAGCTAAGGATGATTGACGCAGCCGAGAAGGAGAGCAGCTCATGAATCGGCGCCAGGCCACGAACACCCCGGGGGCCTATCCCGCAACCGCTTGCTGGGTGATACGGTGGCTCGGCGTCGTCTTCGCTCTCACTGGATTGACCTTCGCTGCGGATACGAAGTCACTCCCGGCCGAAGGCAGTGCCGTCGGAGAACGGCATGCCGAGAACCTACGTCGCTGGCAGGCGCTGGATGCCCAGCAGCGCCAGGTGATGCGTGAACGGTACGAGCAGTATGCCAATATGCCGCCAGAGGAACAGGCGCGACTTCGCGAGCTCTACAAGCAGTACGAGCGTCTGGACCCCCGGGGCAAGGCCGTCATGCGAGAGAACTGGGAACTCCTCAGCAAGCTGAACGCCGACGAGCTTGCCCGTATCCGACAGCTCCACAAGCGGGTGAAGACCATGCCGCCGGAACGTCGGCGCCGCCTGGTGCGGCTCTACAAGCACCTCCGGAAGCGCACCCTCGAGCAGCAAACGGACTTGCTCCATCGGGTCCGACGGGCTCCCGATACGAAGGCGCGTCTGGCCGCCATACACGCGTGGCTCGACGAGACTCACCCGTCAACCCGTAAGAGGCCTCAGCCGTCTCGCCGGACGCCCCGTTCGCCCACGACGGCCACGCGTCCGAAGTCGACCACCCGGGCCACGACATCCGTCCCGCGTAGCACGCTCCCGCGCGGCACGGATGCTGCAGCCCCAGAGTAGAGGGCCAATGTGTCTTGCCTAGCCTCCGACCGCTGTCCATACCGAAAACGTTGCCCAAGGACGAGAGCAGTGCCTGTTGATGGAAGGGTAAGGTTGACCCCAAGGCGAGCACCGCGTCGTTTGACATCGCAGGCCACTCCGGGGAACGTCTGAGGTAAGCCGGGCCTATCCAGGGCGTACTCCGCACGAGGTGTATGCCTCGACGTGCCAAGGTCCATCAAGCTGCCCCGGCGTACCGATGGTGCAGGTCACCTAGCCGAGGCGTGGCAACTACCTGGGCCCACTACCACCGTTGTCTGACCCCCGACGGCTCGCTGCAACCCGTAACGGGCTGTCGCTGCGATGGGGAGGGTGTGTTGATGGAAAGGGAATGCACCGAAACACGGCCCAGCCCGAGAACAAGAACACGGGCCCCTACCGCAAGCCATTGCTCTTGAACAGCGGGCGATGGGATTCGAACCCACGACGTCCAGCTTGGGAAGCTGGCATTCTACCACTGAATTACGCCCGCACCTTAACTATGAGTTATTATGGGGGGTTACGTGAACCTGTCAAGTCCCGTTGGGTGCAGAAAAATCGCTGTAAGTCCTGTTAGATCCAGTTGCGTACATGCTGACTGCCAGATTACTGCCAGATTCTTTTCGGAGCGGAGTTGGGTTCTTAATACCAGGTCAGTAGCTTATGACGCTGGCAATGGGAGGCGTCAAGTGTCCTCAGAGAGCACCACGTTTGGTCGGTTGCCTGTCCATCCAACGCGATGCCCGTCTGCCCTCGCCGTTCCGGAAGCAAACCAGGCGAGCCTTGTTCCATGGCGATCGTTACCTTCGGTGCAAGAAGGTGCGTTCCAGCGCCACGCACCTTCCTGATCGCCGATCCGGTCACCAGCGCCTGCTCACGAGTAATGGTCCATCAACTGATACATCTTCTTGCAGTAAGGCACGAACAGCTGGAGAAGCACATAGGCCTGCTCGCGGTCAACGATCTTGCCAGTCGGATGGCCGGACTGGTTGCGGAAAGTCCTGACGATCGAAAGGATGCCCGTGAAGTGCGTGTCGAGATTTTCGCGGATCTCCGACGGAAGGTTGCGTGCCTCTTGATCCAGGATGTTCTTGAACTTGTTGACCTTCTGCAAGATCGTGCGTTGCTGCTTGACCGCTCCAAATCTGCCCGCCCCACCAGGATTCTGGTCGATCTTCTCAAGAAGCAACAGGAACGTGTGCTCGGTGGCGACGCCGAAGGCCACCCACGGAGAAGTCGGAAGGACCTGTTTTGATTAAGCCCTCATACGACGACACATCGTGGAAGAAGTAGGCCTGTTGGTGCTGAAGGATGCGCTCGCCAAAGCTCGTCACACGGAAGAGAGGTAGCCCGGCCAGTGACCGTCGCGGCATCGGCTTCGACGGTGCTCATTGCACGTCAGTCCAAGGGCTATGCGTATCTGCCGTTTCATTGAAAGACTCCCCGGACCGCATGACAGGTTGATTCAAGTGAAGGCTGCACGCAGGCCGATCGTTCAGACGTCTGAGTAGTCCAACCTTCGGATTGCGTGGGCGCCGAACCAGCGTGATTGATCCTCTGGTTGACAGCCTGTCACTGGGTCAGCAGCCCCCTGGACACAGGCGAAATGGTCGAGTGATGCAAGTATCGCTCCGCCGCGAACCAGAAAGGGGGACAGGGCTAGCCGCCGGCCGGCTTCTACAGAACGCGGGATCGATAGAAGCAGCTACGTGGCGCGGATACCCTCGCCAACAAGCCCCACGACCGTGGCGACGGGGATACGCAAGCGGCGAATGCAGCGCACCCCGCCCATCTGGGCAGGATCAACGGTGATACGATCGTACCTGGCCATCAACGGGTCTCCGATTCTGTTTCCGCAAGTCTATTATGGCAGTTCACCGAGCCGTACGCGTTGCTGGATGCTGCGTGTCACTCGCTACGCTCGAATGGCCCGGGCAAGACCAGTCGAAGCGCCCATCGGGCACGACCGGCCAAAGCCGGCCGCCCCGCCCACCGGCTCGTCGAGCCAAACCAGCCAGTGCGAGCCGCTGTGAGCGTGTATCATCACCACGTTGAGGCGCACCCCTCAAGCATCCGGCGACTTGCCGCCCACCCCGAGCGAACTGGAACCCAGTGAGATGGATGTAGGAAGCAACGACGAAAGGACCGAATCCGCGGGACATGACAGGCCCAATCTGCGATGATAGAGTGATGAGAAGCAGATCAAGGAGCTCACCATGAGATGGCAGGATCGCATTATCGTCGACCCGGCCGTGCTGGCCGGCAAACCCGTGATCAAGGGCACGCGGATCGCGGTGGACTTCGTCGTCGACCTCCTGGGACGCGGGTGGACGATTGAGCAAGTCCTGCAAGAGTACGACCACGTAACGCGGGAGGATATCCAAGCCTGCTTGGCCTATGCCAGCGAGGTGCTTCAGTCCGAGCGTGTGTATCCCGTGACGGGGTGAGGGGGCCCCATGCGGATCGTGGCCGACGAGAATCTGGCCGGCACTTTGATCGAGCAATTACGGCAGCGCGGCCATGACGTGCTTGCGGTGAAGGAGTCGATGCGCTCGGAGCCCGACGAGGCGGTATTGGCCCGAGCCCGCGCCGAGAATCGGGTGATCATCACGCACGACAAGGACTTTGGCGAACTGGCGTTTCGTGCCGGGTTGCCGGCTGAGTCCGGCGTGATCCTGCTGCGACTGGCGGGCGCAAGCCCCGAAGAACTCTGCCACCGAGCGATAATGGCGATCGAGAGCCGTGACGATTGGGCCGGACACTTCGCAGTGGTCACCGACCAACGCATTCGCATGCGTCCTCTGTCGAAGCGCGCGGCAAATGGATGAGAAACGACGGGCTGGCCAGGGCGGCTTGGACGCCCTGGACCTCATCTGGGAAGCCGCTCAGAGGATTCACGCCACACGACGTTCGCATGATTACCGGGGCGTCTGAGCCATTCGTCCAACGACTCCCCCTCGATCCCGCTGATCGTCAGGTGGGTGATTTCCGTCCGGGAACGATTCAGCCTTTTCCCTGAAACGAGGTACCTGCGTCGTGCGTGCTGAGAAGCTCGTTTTCTCAGATGCGCTGTTTTTCTTGAACCAGAAAACCGATATAAGTGGGAAAACAGGCTGCTTGGCAGGCGCTGCAAGCCCGAGGCATTTTCCGAGATAGGCTTGTTTTCTGGTGCAAGAAAATGGGCGATATCGAGCAAATCCCAGGAGAAGCGGAAGCCATCGGTCGCCTTCGTAGAGGCGAGATCGGGCTGCCTCCGGCGACACTCCACCTGGTCGAGGAAGGTCTCACGTCGGATGACGGTGTCGAGTGGGACGCGGTCGTCGAGGCGACCTGGTCCGGCAGACGGTATCGTTTCGCCCTGGAGTACAAGAGCCGATCGACGCCGAAGATCTTCACCGAAGCCCTTGCCAAGCTCCGAATGTCGACGCTTCCAGCCGAGACCTACCCCATGCTGATGGCCCCTTACCTGTCCCCGGATCAGCTCACAACCCTCGAAGGAAGCCAGGTCAGCGGCATCGATCTGTGCGGTAACGGGGTGCTCGTCGTGCCCGGAGAGGTCTGCATCGTGCGGACCGGACAGCCGAACAAGTTCCCCCAATCCGCCCCCATCAAGAACGTCTACCGTGGCAAGAGTTCGATCGTGCCCAGGGCGTTCTTCGCTCGCTCCCGCTTCTCCACAATCAGCGAGATCAAGGACGAGATCGGGGCACGAGCAGGAAACGTGGCCTTGTCTACTGTGTCGAAGGTCGTAGCCACGCTCGAAGAGGACCTGATCGTTGGGCGCAAGAGTGGCGAGATCCGTCTGCTCCAGCCCGAGAAGCTCATGGAGAAGCTGGCTGCTAACTATGAAGCGCCACGGATCACGGCGCGTTTCGAGGGCGAGTGCGACCTCGACCTGGGGACATTGGCCGAGCGGCTCGGTGAGGTGGTAGACCTTCGCTCCGCCTTGACAGGCGCTTCGTCTTGTCGACGCTATGCGATCATGGCCCGCGAAGAGAGAGTCGGCTGCTACTGCAGCGACCTTGACCTAGCCCTGAAGGCACTTGGCGAACAGGTTCGAGAGACGTCTCGGTTCGTCACCTTGGAGTTGGTGGAGACACCCGATGACGTCGTTTACTTCGATCCTAGGATGGAGGGCAACACGCCTTGGGCCCCGCCCATCCAGGTGTACTTGGAGCTGATGGCGGGCGATAAGAGGGATCGAGAGACGGCAGCGTCGATCCAAGAGACGTTGCTGGGCGAGTCGACAGCGCAGATGGAGGGCTAGCTTGTGAACGAGCAGGACGACCTCAAGACCTGCCTCCTCGATCTGCACCGCGAGCTGGAGCCGGAGGGCATCCCACTCATCCTCGGTGGCGGCTACGGCCTCTACCTATTGACCTTTGACTGGACAACTAAAGCCTCTACAATTTGAGCTTCGCATGTTCG
>CAZUQM010000035.1:0-74408 GCA_964622545.1 uncultured Planctomycetales bacterium
GACGTGCTACCCCGACGGCCGCGACCCGCGGAGCTTCCACGGCAACTATCCGCTCCGCCGCGCCGACCGGCCGTGGATGGAGATGAGCATCCGGGCGATCCCCGGCTCGCCGAGGTACGTTGCGACGGCCGCGGCCCATCACGGGCTCATGTACGGCTCGCTGGTGGTGATCGACCCGAGCGTCCCCGACGATGGTGCGATGTCGCAGCTCACGCGGCTGACGCCGGACGTGCCGTTCCCCGAGGCTGAGGGCGGCAAGAAGAACATCCGACGGTTCATGTGCTACGGCACGCCCTGGCCGCTGGGCGAGGACGACGTCCTGTGCGTCTACGATCGTCACGCCACGAACCGCGGCATCTACTGGATTGACGCGAGCGGCAACCGCGAGCTGATCTACCGCGATCCGGCGATCTCGTGCCTGAGCCCGATCCCGCTGCGCGCCCGGCCCAGGCCGCCGGTGATCCCCGACCAAACGACGCAGACCCGCGCGGCGCGGGAGCGAGCGGGCGGTGATCGACCGGCCACGGTCGCGGTCATGAACGTGTACGACGCGGACTTCGACTGGCCGGCCGGCGCGGAGGTGGCGGCGCTGCGGATCGTGCAGGTCTTGCCGAAGAGCACGCCACGGGTGAACACGCCGCGGATCGGCGTGGCCAACGGCACGAACGCCCGGGCGGTACTGGGGACGGTGCCCGTGGAGGCCGACGGCAGCGCCCACTTTGGGGCCCCGGTCGGCAAGGCGATCTACTTCCAGGCGCTCGATGCCGAGGGGATGGCGATCCAATCGATGCGATCGGCCACGTATGTGCATCCGGGCGAGCAGTTACGGTGTCAGGGCTGTCACGAGCCGAAGCACGAGGCGCGGGTCCGGGGCAGCGCGGTGCCGCTGGCGCTGCGTCGGGCACCGTCCGAGATCGCACCGGGGCCGGAGGGCTCGAACCCGTTCAGCTATGTGCGGATGGTCCAGCCGGTGCTCGATCGGCATTGCGTGCGGTGCCACCAGGACCGCGATGCCATGGACCTACGCGGCGTGATTGAGGGACCGCATCTGTGGACGCGGTCGTACACCAACATCGCGGCCAGGTACGGCTTCTACTTCAATGCCTCCAAGGGGTGCATGCCGTGCGACGTGCACGGCGGCAGCCGGACCGTGCCGGGAGCGTTCGGGGCCCGCGCGGCCAAGCTGATGCGCTACCTCGACAAGCGGCATTACGGCGTGACGCTCCCGCCGGAGGATCGCCTCCGGATCACGACGTGGCTCGACTGCAATTCGGAGTTCTTCGGGGCGTACGAGCGGACGAACGCCCAGGCACGGGGTGATGTCGTTCGGCCGGCGCTGGATTAAGGGCGCGTCCTGGTGGAAGGCGAGGACGGCAAGAGCGAGACCCGGGCCGCGGACGCCCTGTCCTATGCGACGCCCGGCCCGGCTCGAGCCGGCGACGATCGAGCGGCGGCCCGTGAACCTCGAATCCCCTCTCCCGCTCAATCAGCTCCGGTGATCGTCTGAAGCGCGAGCACCGAGTAGGACGTTACCAGCGGCGGCAGGCCCTCCATCCAGCGGTCGGCCCGGTTGACCCAGTACCCTTCGTCGTGCTGGAGCGTGAGCAGCTTGCGGGCGAGGTCCTCGCGCCAGTCGTGCGGGCGGCCTTGCTTGTCCTTCAGCGTCGGCTCGCCCCAGGCCTCGAGGGCCCGGGCGAAGACGTGGTAGTAGTAGAACAGCCCCTGCTTGCTCTGCTTGCCGGGCAGGTTGGGGTTCACCTCGAGCGTGTAGTGGCTCCGGATCCAGTTCAGAGCGCCTTGCACGCGGGCGTCGGCGCGATCGACGTCGGCATACAGCATGCTCTTAAACCCGGCGTAGGTCATCGAGCCGTAGGTCCGCAGCACGGGGCGACCGTCGACGACGACCGTCCCGGCCTTGCTCTCGCCCCCGTTGGCGGCCGTGTAGATGAAGCCGCCGTTGTCGACGTGCCGCGCGAAGGGCTGATCGTTGGTGTCGCTGGACATCTGGCATCGCGAGATGAACTTGAGGGCCTTCTGGTAGGTCGGGTCGCTTGGCGGCAGGCCCGACTGCTTAAGGGCCTCGATCATCATCTGCGTGTTGGACAGGTCGGGGCGTTTGTGCCGGCCGTAACCCGCGCCGCCGTACCAGACGTGGTCGGGCGTGATCTTCTTGCCCTCGTCGTCGGCGCGGTGCTCGGCCCACTGGAGCTTCTTGAGGAAGGCGACGGCCCGCTTCTTGGCCTGGCGGACCTCGTCGTCCGAGGTGGGCATGGACGAAAGGAACATCAGGCTGACGCTCGTGCAGTAGTTTCGCAGACCCATGCCGGGGTCATAAATGCCGCCGTCGTCCTGCTGATAGCTCAGGACGCGCTCGAGGGCCCGCTGCGTGACGGGGTGGCCCGGGCCGTAGCGATGGTCCTGCGCGAAGCACTTGCCGACGAGCGCCGTGATGGCCGGTCCGCCCTGCTCGCTATGCCACCCGCCGCCGGATTCCTGGGCGGTCTGCAGGTAGGTCAGGGCCCGTCCGATCGCGGCGTCGGCTTGCTTGGTCAGGGGTGCCGGCAGGGGAGCGTCCTTCTTGGCCTTGCGCTCGGCCGGTTCGGCCGCGAGGGCGCAGGTCATGAGGCAGCAGAGGGTCGTGGCGAGAACGGGGCGCGCGATGATCGGTCGTGTCATGGAGAGTCTCCTTCGTGCAGCTTGTCGATTATACGCGCCGGATGGAGAGTTGGGCCAGGGAGCGATACCTCTGGTTCACCATGGCTACGCCTGGCGCTTCCGTCAGTGGCACCTTGCGTGGCATGGGCATCTTGCCCATGAATCACGGACGAGACGTTCGTGGTCGAGGTCTGTCGCCCTTACAGGGCTTCCGTGTATGGGGTGGCCCGGCTAGTCTATGGAGGCCTTTCAGGCCTCAGTCGCCGTCGGAGACGGCTCATACGGGCTGCGCGCAACACGTGGTCTATGTGAGGTGAGTGAGGCTCGCCGGTTCGCTAGCCGATGTCCGGCGGCGTGGGTGGCGATCGGTTCGGGATGACGACCTTCTCATAGAGGTTGGCGGGGTTGGTTCGGCCGTTGTCGGCCCGGACCACCAGGTCGCCCAGGTCACCGAAAAGGCTGCCGAGGTCGAGCAGCGTGGTGATGCTGTTGAGGAAGGTCGTGATCTCGTCGAAGAAGGCCTGGAGCATGGCCGCGTAGAGCTGCGGCAGGAAGTCGTCGGCCTTGGGGTTTTCTTGGGTGATTTCGCGGCTGCGCTGCAGGGCGGTTCGCGTCCAGTTGCCGGGTGCCCTGGCCTGCAAGGCGCCCGTCTTGACGTTATCGAGCGGCAGCCGGCCGAGATCGAGGTCGCCGTCGTCGCCGTTCGTGTCGTCTTGGGCCATGGCCGTCGTGGGCGTCAGGCCGATCAGAAGCGCAATCGCGAGGGCCGCGGTGATTGGCGATTTCATGATCCGTCCCCTATCGGTGCTGTGCCGTTAGACCTTGCCCGGACGATTGGCGGGATGGACATCCTGAGCGTCGCGCCGCCACCCGAGGCATTATACCCTGTATCGGCTCGTGCGCCGCGGGTCAATAGCAGGGAGCCGACAAGGCGGAGTGCGTGGCTCGTCATCGCCTGATACGGTCCGGATGTCGATCCTTGTCCGCGCGCCGCGCCGCCGTTAGGATGGGCCCACCTCGGCGCGGATAGGTCCTGACGGCCCGGAGTGCGACCCACACCGCCACAACGAGTAGGCAGTCCCCATGACCGTTCGGCAGTCGAACATCATCCTGGTCGGCATCGTCGCGGGCATCGTCCTGGCCGGGCTCAGCCTGTGGGCCTTCGGCGAGCGGATGGTCTGCGTTAAGGTTTTGGGGGACTTCTTCCTAAATGCCCTCAAGATGATCATCGTGCCGCTGGTGGTGGCCTCGGTTATCGTAGGCATTACCGGGCTCGGCGACATCCGTCGGTTGGGCAGCGTGGGCCTGCGGACGCTGCTGTTCTACACGGTGACCACGTGCGTCGCCGTCGCGCTGGGCATCGTGGCCGTCAACGTCTTTGAGCCCGGTGTCGACGTACCGACCGAGGGCATTCAGATCCCCGAGGACGTCGAGGCCAAGCAGGAGATGGGCTGGCAAGACATCGTCCTGTCGTTCGTGGATACGAACATCTTCCGGTCGTTCACCGAGATGAACATGCTGCCGATCATCGTCTTCTCGCTGGTCTTCGGCGGGGTGTTGACGACGATCGGCGAGAAGGGCAGGCCCGTCATCGCCTTCTTCGAGGGCGTCAACCAGGCCATCATGAAGATGGTCCACCTGATCATGTGGATCGCCCCGATCGGCGTGTTCGGCCTGGTCGCGTCGCGCTTCGCTGCGGAGAAGGAGTGGCAGGAGGTCTTTGCCAGCCTGGCCAAGTACATGGCCACCGTGCTGGTCGGGTTGGGCGTGCATGCGTTCGTCGTGCTGCCGATCCTGTGCGTCGTCCTGGGTCGGCGCAACCCCGTCGGGCACTTTCTGGCGATGGTCCCGGCGATCCTGACGGCCTGGTCGACGGCCAGCTCGTCGGCGACGCTGCCCCTCACGATGGAGTGCGCCGAGCAGCGGTCGGGGCTCAGCCCCAAGGCCGCGGGATTCGTCCTGCCGCTGGGCGCGACGATCAACATGGACGGCACGGCGCTGTACGAATCGGTCGGTGCGATCTTCATCGCCCAGGCCTTCGGCATCGACCTGAGCTTCGGGCAGACGGTCTTGATCTTCATCACGGCCACATTCGCGTCGATCGGCGCGGCGGGTATCCCGCAGGCGGGGCTGGTGACGATGGTCATCGTGCTGACGGCCGTCGACCTGCCGCTGGAGGGCGTCGGGTTGCTGCTTGCCGTCGACTGGCTGCTCGATCGGTTCCGCACGGCCGTCAACGTCTGGGGCGATTCGGTCGGCGTGGCGTACATCGATCGCGTGACCGATGACACTGCGATTCAGCCGCTCGACGGCCCGGCGTAGGTTGGCGTAGCCAGCGATCGCCCGGGACCTGGGGTGGCACTGGCGGCCTGACCGCCAGGGAGCGCGACCCGCTGCAGCTGTTCGTGGCAGGCAAGCTGCCCGTGGCGCCCCGATGGTCGTTGCAGGATTCGGGAGATCACATGCCGAGTCAGGGCACAGGTACCCCTCGCGGCCCTTCCGGGAACACCTCCGTCATGCTTGAACAACTCTTCCACCTTCGCCAGCGAGAGACCACCGTCGGCCGGGAGGTCATGGGCGGCGCGGTCACGTTCATGGCGTTGTCGT
This sequence comes from uncultured Planctomycetales bacterium, assembly GCA_964622545.1. Lineage (GTDB taxonomy): Bacteria > Planctomycetota > Phycisphaerae > UBA1845 > JAFGLZ01 > JAFGLZ01. Next base: position 5,263 of record CAZUQM010000035.1, read on the forward strand.
ACATCATCTTCGTTCAGCCAGCGATCCTATCGACGACGGGCATGGACTTCGGCGCGGTGATGTTCGCCACGTGTGTGGCCTCGGCGATTGCGTGCGTGCTGATGAGCTTGCTGGCGAACCTGCCGGTGGCGCTGGCCCCGGCGATGGGCCACAACGTGCTGTTCGCGTTTACGATCTGCCTGCCCGTGGCCAAGGGCGGCTTCGGGCTGACGTGGCAGGAGGCCCTGGCGGCCAACTTCATCGCCGGCGCGCTGTTCGTGGCGCTGAGCTTCGTGGGCCTTCGGCAAGCGATCATGGCTGCGCTGCCCGCCTCGCTGAAGTACGCCATCGCCGTCGGCATCGGCCTGCTCATTGCCATGGTGGGCCTGCAATACGGGCAGATCGTCGTGGGCAACCCGGCCACGCTGGTCGACCTGTCGACGCTGCGGAGCCCGGTGGCCCTGCTGACGCTGTTCGGGCTGCTGGTGACGGCGACCATGATGGCCCGGGGCGTGCGGGGTGGGATCCTGATCGGCATCGTGGCCACAGCGGCTGCGGCCTGGGTCGCCACGGCGCTGTCCGAGGCGGGCGTGCTGTTCGATCTGCCGTATCGGTTGATCGGCACGGCCGGCGACGCCCCGCCCTTCGCGCCGAGCAAGACGTTCTTGCAGCTCGACTTCGCCGGGCTGTTCGAGCACAAGGCCCTGACGTGCCTGGCCGTCATTGTCATCTTCATCATGCTCGACATGTTCGACACGATCGGCACGCTGATCGGCGTCTCCGAGGCCGGCGGATTGCTCGTCGACGGCAAGGTGCCGCGAGCAGGGCAGGCGCTGTTCAGCGATGCGGTCGGCACAGTGGCCGGCACCTGTTTGGGCACGAGCACGGTGACGAGCTACATCGAATCGACGAGCGGGATCAGCCAGGGTGCGCGGACGGGTCTGGCCACGCTGGTCACGGCGGCGCTGTTGCTGCTGGCGCTGCCGGCGTACCCGATCATCCATGCCATCGGCAGCGGCGTGAACGTGGGCAGCGAGGTCGCGCCGGTGATCAAGTACCCGATCATCGCACCGGTGCTGATTCTGATCGGCAGCATGATGATGCCGGCCGTCCGCAAGATCGCCTGGGACGACCTGAGCGAGGCGATCCCGGCCTTTCTGTGCATGGTCGTGATGCAGTTCGCCTTCAGCATCGCCGCGGGCATCGCGTGGGGGTTCATCGCGTACGCGGTGTTGAAGCTGGTCACGGGCCGACCGCGCGACGCGCACCCGATCGTGTACCTGTTCGCCGTGCTGTTCCTGGCGATGTACGTGCTCAAGTGGATGCCGGGGACGGCGGTTTGAGTGCCTTGCCCGTCGCTGCTTGTAGGCATCTATACACATGGATATGATGTTTTATGTGTATAGGAGGATGCGCCATGCGAACGAACATCGTCATCGACGACGATCTGATGGCTGAGGCCATGAAGGCGACGGGGCTAAAGACCAAAAAGGCTGTTGTCGAAGAGGCCCTTCGTAGGCTCGTGGCGGTTCATCGACAGATGTCTCTTCGGAAGTACAAAGGCAAGATCAAATTCGAGCCAGGATACGACTACAAACGCATGAGGCGGAACGAGCATCTTGACTGACTTCCTGGTCGACACATCGGTTTGGATCGACTTCTTCCGGGGCCGTGAGTCTCGACAAGTATCCTGGCTCGAAGTCGCAGCGGGTTTCGTAGAAGCTGGGATTCCAGACTTGGCCCTTGCTGAGTTGCTTCAAGGGGCTCAGGACACCGAGATACGGAAGATCAATGCTGCGCTGGCGGATGTCGACGTGGTTGCGTTGGGCGGCGAGCACTTCGCTCGGCAGGCGGCGCGGAACTACAGGCTCCTTCGGAAACGCGGCGTCACGATCCGCGCCACGATCGACTGTCTGATAGCCACATATGCCCTAGAAGCAGGGCTTCCGCTGCTTCACTCGGACAGGGATTTCCTTCCTTTCGAGGAATACCTTGGCCTTCGATCTGCTCTTGATATGGATTTCCAGGGATTGTCGTGACCCCATCCGCCCAACGCTATCCGCTGCTCTGCAAGGGAGACGTCGACGGCTTCTTCGGTCTGGCCGTCGACAACCTCGTGCAGGTGCTCGTGCTGAGCGGCCTGTGCAAGGTGATCTGCGGATTCACCGAATCGATGCTCGTCGAGCGCGTCTTGCCCGGCATCGCGGTGAGCCTGCTGATCGGCAACCTGTTCTATAGCCTGCACGCCTGGCAGGTCGCGCGGCGCGACCGGAACCCGGCGTGCACGGCCCTGCCGTACGGCGTGAACACCGTCAGCATGTTCGCGTTCATCTTCTTCATCATGGGGCCCGTCTATCAGCAGGCCCGGCCCGGCCTCGGCGAAATCGCCGCGGCGGATCTGGCGTGGAAGATGGGCCTGATCGCCTGCCTGGGCAGCGGGCTGATTGAGCTGGTCGGATCGTTGGTGGCCGAGCGGATCCGGCGGGTCACGCCGCGGGCCGCCTTGCTGAGCACGCTGGCCGCGATCGGTGTGATCTTTCTGGCAGGACCGTTTGCGTTTCAGATCTACGAGCGACCCCTGGTGGCCATGCTGCCGATGATGGTCATCCTGGTCGTGTACTTCGCGAAGGTCCGCTTTCCCGGCGGTCTGCCCGGCGGCTTGGTCGCACTGCTGCTCGGCACGGGACTGGCCTGGCTGAGCGGGACGTGGGGCCCGCCCATGATGAGCGCCGCGGCCGTGACCGACGGGATCGGCCAGATTGGCGTGCATGCTCCCAACGTCTACTGGAAAGATGTGCTTACGCTTCTGACCAGCCCGGAGCATCGCAACCTGCTGATCGGTTTCGCCGGCGTGATCGTACCGATGGGGCTGGTCAACGTGCTCGGCTCGCTTCAGAACATCGAATCGGCCGAGAGCGGCGGCGATCGTTTCAGCACCGGCCCGTGCCTGGCCGTCAACGGGATCGGCAGCATCGCGGCGGGCCTGTGCGGGAGCTGTTTCCCCACGACGATCTATATCGGCCACCCAGGCTGGAAGGCGATGGGAGCACGGACGGGCTACTCGGTCCTCAACGCGGTGTTCTTCACGGTGGTGTTCTTCTTCGGGCTCGGCAGCATAACCACGGCGGTCATTCCTATGGAAGCCGGCATCGCCATCGTGCTGTGGATCGGCATCGTGATCACGGCCCAGTCGTACGAGGTGACGTCCACGGAGCATTACCCGGCCGTGGCGATCGGGTTCTTCCCGGCCGTGGCGGCACTGGCGGTGCTCTACGTGCCGAACATCCTGACGCTCTCGGGCTCTGAGGGCGGGCTGCTGCCGATCATCGACGCGCACCTCGAAACGGTGAGGGACACGGCCACGCATACGGATAGCTGGTGGCCGGTGGGCATCTATGCGCTGGTCGGGGCGAACTCGAGCTTCGTCATCACGTGCTTGCTGATCTCGGCGATCTCGGCCAAGCTGATCGATCGGGACTTCCTCTCGGCGGCCGTCTGGGCGATGGTCGCGTGCGTGCTGACGGTGCTCGGTTTGCAGCATGCGTTTCGGATCGAGCCGGGTGCGTTCGAGCTCACGCCGCGGGAGCTGCTGATCTGGCAGTGGTCGGGTTGGCCGGAGGGGACGTTCCTGCATCGCGGTTGGGGCATTGCGATGGCCTACGGCCTGACGGCGGTGCTGTTCGTGGTGGTGCATGTCTTGCGGACGCGCGGCGGCTTCGCAGACATCGAGTTCCTGCGCGGACGGGGTGAGGTCGTCGACCTGTCCGATCGTCGGCCCGGCGAGGACCCAGCCGACGGCTTGACCGTTAACGACCGGGACGAGGCCTGCGATGTTGACGACATCGAGACGACATGATCGGGTTGCCGCCGACGTCCGCGGTGCGGCGAGACGGCTTCGGGCGCGATACGCCGTCGGGTTGCTGGGCGCGACGGCGTTCGGCCTGGCGGTGGTCGTTTTGGGCGGCTGTGCCGAGCCGGCCGCGGAGATGAACCAGGTGCGGATGCAGTTCGAGCAGATCCCGCCCCGTGCCGACCGCGGTGCCGTTGCCTTCGCCCTCGGTCTGCCGACGGCCGAGACAAAGGATCGAACCGCATGGCTGTATATCGAACAGGGGGAGGGGGCGTCGGCCTCGGACAGGCCGCAACGCATGATCGTCGTTCGCTTCGACCAGAGGGATCAATGCGTCTATCGCGAGCTGATGCTCTGGCGTCGTGCGGCCGATCCGCTGTACGAGCTGCATTACGAGGCGGAGTGGAGCGATCCGAGCCGGTCCACGGACAGCGATCTGCCGGCGATCGTGCATGACAAGCTCGAGCAGCTTGCCAAGGCGGACGACGAGATGGAGCTGGACAGCCAGCCGGCCAGCTTCCAGTTCCACGCCGGTCAGCGTCTGCTCGTCAGCATGCAGCGCTGGGAGCAGGGCGACGTTCGCATGGTTCGCCTGATCGCCTCGGTCCCCGCCGACGGTCCGCCGAGGCTGATCGAGGCCCTCGAACTGAGCTGCCGGGTGCGGTTGCTCTCGGTCGGGATCGAGTTCGATCAGCCGCTCGTCAGGGAATTGCGTTAGCCTTTCGGCGATCGGGCATCACTTCGCCCCGGCCAGCGTTTTCAGGTGGCGAATTGTCGCTGACGAGGTCAACTTTCGAAGCAGTTTGATGTAATACCTTCTTCACACTAGGAATTATCTTGACATTCCGCGGCATGGCGTTAAACTGCCCTCGTTTTTCAGTGAGCGTGGCGGCGTGGCGGGTTTCTGCGGCTGCCCCGACACGTTGGGGATTGGGTGGATGAGGGGAAGGGCCCGTCGTAAACAGAACAGGTGAGGCCCCGTACACTCGGGGTTCATGTCAGCTCCATTCCCGAATCCACATCATAAGCTCTGGTCATTGTGCTGTTGCTGGAAGAAGAGGAGGGTTCCATGCGCAAGGTCTGTTGCTCGGTTGTGCTTGTGGTCGGTGTCATGTGCGTTCCCAGCCTCCAAGCCGACATGACGACTCAGTCGCTCAGCTTCGGTAACACGGGGGATAGCTTCAGCACGAACATGACGTTGAGCGGTGCCCAACGAACGTACGGATCGGGTACGTACTACCAATGGGTTGGATGGCCTGTCAGCAACTGGGCCTCCGTGAACATCACCTGGGAGAGCGGCTATCAGGATCTGTCCTTCGAAGACCCGTGCACGTACTACCCGGACCCGGACACCCTCACGGTGACGGCGGATCCGACCGGAAACGGCCAGGTGAGCTTCGAACGTCTGTTCACCACCTTCGATGACGGTCGGCTTGACACCTTGGATGCCGATCTGCTCGGCACGCAAACCCAGGAATTCTCCACCTCTTGGATTTGGGCCGAGACCAACGTGGGCTGGTTGTCCCTTCTGGTCTGGGCCGATGGCGAACTAACCGAATTGGGTTTCGAGGCCGATGATGAGCAGATGCTCACGGTGGGGCCTAATGGTCAATACCACCTACCTCCGGAGGGGGAGGCGACGTATGCGGCTGGGGGGCTGGGCACGGTCACATTATCGCACGATACGACGCTATGTATCGGCATCAACATCGGTGGGTTCGATTGGGATCCAGACTACACGATAGACCTGAGCGGCACGCAGAGCCAGGAGGCCGGGCTCGGCGGCGCGATGACGCTGTATGAGATCGGCGAGGACGGGCAGTACCCGAAGGACGCCGGGTTCGATCTCGGTATCGACCTGGACGGCTCGATTGATCTCCCCTTCTCCACCTCAGGTTCGATTCACCGTGAAGAGTGGTTGAGCAGCGAGCAGTACTACGTCATCAACATCAACTACGAGGTCGACGGCTCGATCCGATTCGACGATGTCTCGTTTGAGTTGCATGACACGCTAGAAGGGGTCATTCCGGAACCGACCACGGCGGCCGTCTTCGGCCTTGTCGGTGCGATGGCCGCGCTGGCGCGACGTCAGCGTCGTTAGGTTCACAGGACGTCTCCACGTCGGGCAGAATACGCGCCAGACGCGCGACCTGATAACCCGGCGCTCCGTGTGACGCGAGGGCGGGGCGCCGGTCCTCTGTGAGTATGCGCCATCTCCCAAGAGAGCGTCCGGACCTCCAGAGTTTGCACCGATACGGTGTGCTCCTGTAGGGTAGATCCGTTGATCCAATCTTCGTCAGATAGGAGCCGCAACCGTGTCCATGACGCGCAGGAAGTTCCTCGCCGGCGTCTCTCTGGCCGCAGGGGCCTCGGCCCGTGGTCAGCAGGACGAATCCCGTCGAAGCCATGAAGATCCGGCCGGAAGTCGCACGGTCCCTCGGGTGAGCTGGTCCCGTTCGGTGCCCGTTCGCTATGAGGCCGCCGTCGCCGTCATCGGCGGCGGGATCGCGGGCGTGTCGGCGGCCTGCGCCGCGGCCCGGTCCGGGGCGAAGGTCGTCCTGGTCGAGCGGTTCGCCGTGACGGGCGGCAACTGCACCTCGGGCGGCGTGGCGTCGTTCTGCGGCGAGACGGCCGGTCAGGGCGAGGTCTTCGACACGATCGTCGGCATGCTGGAGAAGTGGGACGCCATCAGGCCGTACAAGCCCTATCCGAAGGCCGACAATCGTGTGTTCGACCACGCGGTCTTAGCGGTGGTTCTGCAAGAGCTGCTGCTGCGACGCGGCGTGAAGCTGTTGCTGCACACCCGCTTCGTCGATGCCTGCGAGCGCGGCGGACGGATCACCGACGCCATCGTCTGCGGCAAGAGCGGCCCCGAGGCCCTGCGGGCCAAACAGTTCGTCGACTGCACCGGCGAGGCCGAGCTCACACGGGCGGCCGGGTTTGAGGTGGTCAAAGGCCGACCCGAAGATCAGGTCCAACTGCCCATGTCGATGATGACGTTCGTCCGGCATGTGTCCAAGGGCAAGGCCGGACCCCAGGTGCCCGAGGGCTGGTTCAAGCCCATCCGTCGCCGGGAAGACCTTCCGATGACGAGCATCTGGCCGAACGGTCCCGGCGGCAACGCGCTGAAGATCAAGGTCCCGCTGGCGGACTCGACCGGAACCGAGTCGATGACCGACGCCGAGATCCGGGCTCGACGCCGGATGATGGCCGTGATCGACTACTTTCAGCGCATCGAAGGCAAGCCGTGGCGGTACGACCATTGTTCGCCGCGGATCGGCATCCGTGAGGGATGCCGCGTGGTGGGTGACTACACGCTGAAGGTGGAGGACCTGCGGGCGGCTCGCGAGTTCGACGATGCGGTCGCTCGAGGGGTGTACTGCCTCGACGCCCATAAGCCCGACGACGAGGGGCGGACCTATATCCTGCCTCCGGACCAACGGACGGTCCCGCCGTATCAGATTCCGTTGCGTTCGCTGATCGTCCGCGACGGCAAGAACCTGCTGGCCGCGGGCCGGTGCTTCTCGGCCGATCAGCTTGCCCTGTCGTCGGCGCGGGTCACCACGAGCTGCTCCATGATGGGTCAGGCCGCGGGCATCGCCGCGGCCGTGGCCGCGGCGGAGGGCGTCGGCATCCGGGGCATTGACGCGGCCGAGGTTCGCGAAGTAGTCGAGAAACGGGGCGCGCGGTTGGGGGTTTAGTAAGTCCGCGTCCGAATAAAAACATGCTCAAGACAAGCCGGATTTCCCACTTAGTAACCAATAGCCTGGAATTCAGCGGCGCTATGCGTCGTTTGTTTTAACTCCTACGCAGCCAAGATGTATCGCCAATTGGCGCGTTTACATCATCTTTCTTCCGCCTTTGGCACGGCTATTGCACGGGCCTATTCTGCTGCAATATATTGCATCCGAAAGCCTTGAGTGTTTTTCGCTGGACGCCAAGATTCTTCTTGACGAGGATGGTGAAATCGGCTATAGGATATCCATCAGCATTGCGACGTATCGCCGACGGCGATAGTCATAGAGCTTTTCCCCTCCGGAAAGCACCGGGCGATTCCTCAGATCCCCGGTGTTTTCTTTTTCTCAACAATGACAAAACAGCACGCCAAAGGGAATCCTGCCCTGCAACGATGGCGGTCAGTACGCGATGTCGAAGCGAACGTAGCGCCCCGTGGCGGGGGCGTCTTGGCTGGTCGTCTCGCGGATCTGTCCGCCCATCTCGCTCTGGATCGCCGAGACAAAGGCATCTAGCTCCCGGTCGTCGCCTTCGGCGACCACCTTGACCCGCCCGTCCGGGAGGTTCTTGACGAAGCCCGTCACATCGAAATGGCGCGCGATGCGGCACGTCGTGTAGCGAAACCCCACGCCTTGGACGTTTCCCGAGAAGTGAATCAGACGTTGTGCGGCCATGTTCCAGCGCTCCTGCTCGTGTCGCCGTTCGGCATTCTGGACGACCGACCGAACGATGAAGGGCCGGCCGACCCGCGGGGCTGTGGAGGGTTAGACGGCGTCCAGGCCGGCGTGATTGTAGGCAGAGCCGGACGAAATGGCACGTGCGCCGGCAGTCCGTCCGATCGAGACCGACCGTGGACGCAGCGGGGCCGCATGGCTACGATGGCCCGCCAATGCTCCGTTTTGACGTGCTCCAGACCGATTCATCCAGTTCGGCCCGACGCGGTCGGCTCACCACGCCCCACGGTGTCATCGAGACGCCCGTGTTCATGCCCGTGGGCACGCGAGCGGCCGTCAAGGGCATGACCGTGGATCAGCTCCAAGGGCTCGGCACGCAGATCCTGCTTGGCAACACCTATCACCTTCAGCTTCGCCCCGGCGCGGAGCTGATCGAGCGCCTCGGCGGCCTGCACGCCTTCATGGGCTGGCCGGGCCCGATCTTGACCGACAGCGGCGGCTACCAGGTGTTCAGCCTGTCCGAGCTGGCGGACATCGACGACGACGGCGTCTCGTTCGCCTCGCCGGTGGACGGTGCGCCGCTGCGCTTCACTCCGGCCTCGGCCACCCGTATCCAGAACCGCCTCGGCGCGGACATCATCATGTGCTTCGACCAGTGTCCGCCCTACCCGTGTGATCGCGATGACGTCGTCGCGGCGGTCGAGAGGACGATCCGTTGGGCCGCCGAGTGCCGCGACGCCCACGCGCGGCCCGACGAGCAGTGGCTCTTCGGCATCAACCAGGGTGGCGTGCATGCGGACCTCCGTCGTCAGTGCGCGGAACGATTGGCCGAGATCGACCTGCCCGGTTGCGCGATCGGCGGCCTGAGCGTCGGGGAGTCGCACGAGCAGATGATCGCGACGGTCGAGCAGGTGTGTCCGATCTTGCCCGCGGATCGGCCGCGCTACCTGATGGGGGTGGGCACGCCCCGGGACATCCTCGCGGCCGTGTTGCGCGGCGTCGATATGTTCGACTGCGTCTTACCGACGCGCAACGGGCGCAACGCCTTTGCCTTCACGGCCGGCGGTTCGGTCCGGCTGCGAAATGCGCGGTATCGGGACGACAGTGCGCCGCTGGAAGAGGGCTGCGACTGTCCGACGTGCTCGCGCCACAGCCGTGCGTACCTCCGTCATCTGTTCAAGACCGGCGAAATGCTCGGGCCGATCCTGGTGTCGTTGCACAACGTGAGGTTCTACCACCGGTTCATGGATCGGCTGCGGGCCTTGATCGAAGCGGGTCGACCGGCGACAATCATCGACGACTATCCCATCGCAGCGACCAACGCAATTGGGCAGGAGGATGCCTGAGAAGGGCCGAAAGGGGTCGACTCGGATTCGGCGGCATCCAAGTGTGGGGCGTCCGGTCGAGCGAACCGGTGACGAGGTCAAACCGCCAAGGCCGGAACGGGCCTGATCCGCTACGGAGGACACGAGGACCATGACGACGTTGATGACGCTGGCACAGACGGCGATGACGACCATGCTGGCCCAGGGCGGAGGAGGGGGCCAGGGCGCCGGCGGTGGCGGTCAGGTCTTGTTCATCGGGCTGATGCTGGCCGTGGCCGTCTTCTGGATCATCACCATGCGCGGCAACAGCAAGGAGAAGAAGCAGCGCCAGGCCATGCTCGACAACCTGGCCAAGAGCGATCGTGTCCTCACCATCGGGGGCATCATCGGGACGGTCGTTGCCGTCAAGGGCAATGAGGTGGTCATCAAGGTCGATGAGGGCACGAACACGAAGATGCTGTTCACGCGGTCGGCCGTTCAGAAGGTGCTGACCGGCGAGGAGGAGGAGAAGTCCTGAGCCGAAATTCTCAGGGCAGCCCCGCTATTCATGCGTACGACGCGTCCCTTGATTCCAGGTCCTTAGAGTTCTTTCATCATCCTTCGCCGTGGTTCTATTCATAACCTCCTGCCATATCTACGCTAATCTCACGGCATCGCCTAGGTGATTTTACCAGAAGGAATTACCTAACTTCACCAGCTTCGGATACCGATTAAAGGAGCGCTGACATCGGGAGGTGATTGAAGCGCCGCAGAGAGCGTTTCCAGACCTGCCGAGGATGCGGGGACGTGCCTCACAGCCCGGGGGTTCGGTCGATACCGAGGCGACCGGTGATCGGCTGGAAATCCGCGGAGGGGTGAGTTCGAAACCAGTCCCTGCTCGAGTGGCCCTGAGCGGTGTTTTCCTTCCCTGTCTCACAAGCCCTGCCAACCCGCTCAGGGCCGCCTTCCTGTCCTGGCGGCCCATCCCGCCTGCCGACCACTCCGGCTAACCCTTATCGATCAGCTTCGCCCAGGCGGCCATCAGGCGCGGCGCGACCTCGGGGCCGCAACTGTTGAACTCGCCGTACTGGCGTTTCGACCGGCCGTAGGCGTAGGGGTGGAACCAGTCCCATTGCGATTTGGGAATGATGTAGCCCACCTCGTCATTGGCCAGGCCGATCACCATCTTGTACTTGCCCTTCATGAGCGGATAGATCGTCGGCTCGAGCGGTGCGCCGGGGAAGTCGGCGTTGGCCTCTTGCGGCGTTTGGAATTTGCCGACCGTGATCTCGGGATAGATCTCGCCGGGGATGGCCGCGATCTGAAGTTGACCGATCGTGACCAGGGCCACCTCGGTCAGGAGGTGTGGGTCGTCGACGGCCGAGAGCTTGGCGCCCTTGCCGTCAGTGGTCTTGGGGATTTCAACCGGCTTTCCGTCTGCGTCGTAGACCTGACGATGGAACATACCCATGCCCATGGCCGTCTTGTAGACGCGGTTCCAGATGGGCAGCAGGGCGGTTTCGGCCTTGGCCGAGATCGAGCCCGACAAGGGTTCAGCCTTGGCCAGAGCCTTTTCAGCGATCTGGCCCATGATCTCACCGTAGGCCATCATTTCCTTGATCTGGCTCTTCGGCATGGGCTCTTTGGTGAACGGGTTCACGCCGGGGTTGCGGGGCGCGAGCAGCCCGCCGATCGATCCGGAGTTGTAGACGGTCATACCGCCGAATCGCATCTCCAGGTATGTTCGGAGCGTTGAGGGGAAGTCGCTGCTGAGCTGTTTGTTGCGGGAGCCCAACACTTCGGGATGGCAGGGGATGTTGACCAGTGTTGCGAGGGCGCGATTGCCACGCAGCGGTCGGGCCTGGATGACGGTCATCGTCGTGTCGAGGACCTTGGGCGTCCTGGAATCGCCGATGAAGTGGCCGAAGCTGTTGACGTCGATCTGGGCGATGACGAGCTTCGCCTTCTTGGCCGACTTGCAGGCATGGCTCACGGCGTCGATACAGGCCTTGCGGACCCGTTCGAGGTAGCCCGGCTGGATGCCCGTCTTCACGTACGGTCCCCAGATGCCGACCGTGTCGGTGCTGGCATGGGTGTGTGTGCTGCTGATCAGGACGTAGTCGATCTTCGGTTTGAGATCGAGCTTGGCGATCTCGGCGCGGATCTGCTCGACCTGGTCGTAGAAGAAGCCGACGAGGTCGAGCGCGACGATGGCCACGCCGAATTGGCCGTCGCTGACGACCATGGCTCGCGCGAAGATCGGATCGTGGGCCTTTTCGGCCTGGCGGCCCATGCCGTAGCCGGCGAGCCAGACCGGCGGGGCGTCGGGCGACACCTCGGGGGTGATGTCGATGGCGGCAGCGCCGACGGTGTAGGTACTCGGTCGTGCGGCCAGGACGGGGGTCGCGGCGGCGATCAGGCTCAGCATCACGATGGTGGCTAGGGTACGGCGCATGGTGGTTACACTCCTTTCGGACGTATTGTAGGCCAGGGGCGGCATGCGGGCCCAGCCGGGCGTGTCGGAAGTTGTCGATCCGTTTCGCGGGCCGCACGGTTGATTCGCGTTCGCCCGCGGGTACCCTGGAGGTATGGACCTCGACCATCTCTTTGCCGAGGGCATCGACGTCCCTCCGCCGCCGGACGAGCTTGAACCCAAGCAGCTTCCGTCGCATGGCGGGGTGTGGCTCCTGCTGGACGAGCACGATCGCCCGATCCAGCTCGGCGGCTGCGAGAGCCTGCGTCGGACGGTCTCGTTTCGGCTGGCCAACCCGGTCGAGGACGAGCAGCGGCGCGCCCGGGCCGACCTGCGCGCGATCACGCGGCGGATAGTCTGGTGGCCTACGCATTCCCAGTTCGAGACGACGTACGATTACCACCGCATCGCGCGCCAGCTCCACCGGGACGACTACATGGAGCTGGTCGGTTTCTCGCCGTCGTGGTTCGTCCGCGTGGATCTCGACGCCAAGGTCCCGCGCCTGACGCCGACCCGCAAGGTGTTCGCCAGCGACGTGACCTACTTCGGACCGTTCGTCAGCCGGGCGGGCTGCTCGCGCTATATCGAGGTGCTTCAAGAGCTGTTCAGCCTGTGCCGCTGCATGGAGGTGCTCGAGCAGGCGCCGAACGGTCGGCGGTGCGCCTATGCCGAGATGGGCAAGTGCCCGGCGCCGTGCGACGGGACCATCTCGCTGGACGCCTACCGCGGCATGGTGGCCGAGGCGGTGGACATGGTCCGCGACGGACCGTCCGCCTACGCCGAGTCCGCCGAGCGGGAGATGCACGAGGCCTCGGCGCGGCGGGAGTTCGAGCAGGCCGCCGACGCCAAGCGACGCATGCAAGACGCCCGGACGCTGACCGAGGGTCTGTACCGCTTCGTGACCGTCATGGATCGATTTCACTGGCTGATCGTTCAGCGCGGGCCGGGACGCACGAAGGTCAAGCCCTTCTTCGTTCGGGGCGGGTGGATTGATCGCGGCGAGACCGTTCCGCTCAAGGAGCTGGACCAGCACGTGCCCGGGTGGATCGAGGCCATGGGGGAGCCCTCGCCGGCCAGCGGGGGCGACGACGCGACACAACGGGCCGAGCACGTCTGGCTGGTGAGCCACTTCCTGTTTCGCTCCGAGAAGCTGCCGGGACTGTTCGTCAGCGCCGCAGGGCTGCCGGCGACCGAGGAGCTGGTCGAGCTCGTCCGCGAGACGTTCACCGTCAAGCCGCGGCGGAAGGGCCAAAACGAAGCCGATGCCGAGTCCGCGGAGCCCTCCGCGATTGATGCCTCGCAGCAGGGCGGGTAGACTGACCTGCAAGCCGCGAACCATCCGGCGCCCGATTCGACCCCTGAGCGCGAGGTGATCATTGAGCGAGGACGTCACCAAGCTGGACGAGCAGCATGCCGTATTGGCCGTCGTCGACCTTCAGGAGAAGCTGCTGCCGGCCATCCACGAGGCCGAGAGGATCACCGACGCGTGCAGGCTGATGATCCGCGCGGCCGAGGCCTTCGAACTGCCGATGCTGCTGACCGAGCAGTATCCCAAGGGGCTCGGCCCGACCGTCGGGCCGATCATGGAGCTGCTCGAGCCGGCGGGGGTTCGGCCGATCGAAAAGACGCTGTTCAGCGCCTGCACGGAGGAGTTCCGCGACGGGCTGAAGGCCGCGCAGCGCAAGCAGGTCATCGTGATCGGCATCGAGTCGCACGTCTGCGTTCAGCAGACGGTGCTGGATTTGCTGCGGATGGGCCACCCTGTGTGGGTGTGTGCGGACGCGGTGGGTTCACGGGACCCGTTCGACCGTGAGATGGCCCTGCACCGGATGCGCCAGGCCGGTGCCTTCGTGACCACCACCGAGAGCGTGGTCTTCGAGCTCACGCAGGAGGCGGGCACGGAGCGTTTCAAGCAGGTCTTGAAGATCGTCAAGTAACAGGCGCCGCCGTTGCCGGCAGGTGAACCATGGTCGAAGACGCAGACATCAACCAGCCTCTGGACGACAAGGAGCTGCCGCAGGAGGACGATGTCGACGATGAGGAGGGTGAGCCGGAACTGGCCTCGTGTCCCAGTTGCGGCAAGACGATCTACGAGGAAACCGTCAAGTGTCCTCATTGCGGCGAGTGGATCCTCGACAGCCCGAAGGCGGAACTCCAACGAAGTCGCTGGTTCTGGCCCATCATCATTGCGATCGGCGTGGCCATGATCCTGGTGGCCCTCGTCGCTCGCGCGATGTGACGGACCGCGACGAGTGGGTGTTTTTTCGCAAGAGCTCGTCCCGGCCGCAGGTGAAGACGCCGACGAAGGGACAACCCCTTGTTCGAACGCGATCGCGAGGCTCGACGTTGCCGCGCGTCGGGACCTTAGCCCGACGAGGGGCGCCGAGGAGATCAGGCTGATGGCCTTTCCGGTTCATCGCATGCGACGTCTTCGTGCGAATCCTACCCTGCGACGTATGGTCCGCCAGACGCGGCTGAGTAAGGACGACCTGATCCTGCCTTTGTTCGTCAGGCCCGGTCGGGGCGTGCGGCAAGAGATCGGCTCGATGCCGGGGCAGTATCAGATGTCCCCGGACGTACTCGCCGAGACGTGTGAGCAGGCCGAAGGGCTGGGCATCCCGGCCGTGATGCTCTTCGGCATCCCTGAGACCAAGGACGCCGTCGGTCAAGAATCGTGGGCCGAGGCAGGCATCGCCCAGCAAGGCATCCGTGCGATCAAGGAGCGCTGCCGCAAGCTCGTCGCCATCGCGGACGTATGCCTGTGCGAGTACACCGATCACGGCCATTGCGGCATGGTTGCCGAGCGGCGGGACGGCGCCAAAGACGTGGACAACGACGCGACGCTCGAGCTGCTGTCGCGCCAGGCGGTCAGTCTGGCCCAGGCGGGTGCGGACATGGTCGCGCCGAGTGACATGATGGACGGACGGGTGGGCGAGATCCGTCGCGGGCTCGACGAGGCCGATCTGGCCGACGTGCCCATCATGTCCTACGCGGCGAAGTACGCCAGTGCGTTCTACGGGCCGTTTCGCGACGCGGCCGAGAGCGCGCCCCAGTTCGGGGATCGGCGCACCTATCAGATGGATCCCTTCAACGCCGACGAGGCCGTGCGCGAAATTGCTTTGGACGTCGAGGAGGGCGCGGACCTCGTCATGGTCAAGCCGGCCGTGAACTATCTCGATATCCTCTGGCGGGTGAAAGAGCGTTTCGGCCTGCCGACGGCCGCGTATCACGTCAGCGGTGAGTTCGCCATGATCGAGGCCGCGGCCGCCAACGGTTGGCTCGATCGGAAGCGCTGCGCGATCGAGGCTACCGCCTCGATCAAGCGCGCCGGGGCGGACCTGATTCTAACGTACTTTGCCAAAGACCTTGCCCGATGGATTGACGAGGGAATCGAGGTGTAACAGCCACGGTGCGGCTCGGCTTCTGGGGTCCGCCCGAGCGCATCGCATGGTTCGTACAAGCCGATCTCCGGCGTCTCAGGCCTGTAACCCGTCAAGCGAGCATGTTCTGTATAGTGCCATGTTAAAGATATAGATTATATATCGACGATTTGAGCTACTCAAATAGATCGACTCATTTCTCGATCGTTCTTGCCGCACGCCTCTGATCAGTTGCTTAGGGTCCCCACCGTCTTGAGGCCACGTGGTTACCGCGACTTAAATCCACTTGAATTCTGGCTGAAGCACCAGTGAAGGAAATAAAGTGCCGGCCAGAGCGGGTCGATACGCTAGGTAGAAACTCGATAGAGAAGTCATATCTTTCACTCGTACTCTGCCACGGAGACGGGGACATGCGAAGTCATGTCGTCGGTTGCGGGTCCATGTGTTCCGGCAATTCAGATGCGACGACTTTCATAGGAGTTTAGACGATGGCCGACGGGTCGAATGCGGCTGGCTCCGGCCAGTTGGAGCAGCGCTTACGCGATAGGCTCAACAACTTGACCTACCTTCCCGGATCGGTGGACGTGGCGATGAAGTTCATCGAGTTGGGCAAGGACCTCGATGCCGGGCCCGCCGAGTACGAGCGCACGGTCTCGGCCGACGCCGCGTTGGGCACGAAGATCCTGGCGCTGGCGAACAGCTCATGGTACGGCGTGAGGAACCGGGTGACGAAGGTCCTCCAGGCGATCACGTTGCTCGGTTTGGCGAACGTGCGAACGCTGGCCATCAGCTACTGTATGGCGGGCATCCACAACAAGCTCAAGCTGCCGCCCGAGGTGTCCAAGCGGTACTGGGAGGCATCGCTTTGCAAGGGCGTGGCCGCCAGATTGCTCGCCCGGTGCATCGACGAGAAGTTGCAGGACGAGGCCTTCCTGGGAGGGCTCTTTCAGGATATGGCCATACCGATCATGCACGTGGTGGGCCCCGAGGAGATCACGGCCATTCTCGAGGATCCCCAATGCGACAGCACGAACCAGGTGCTGCGGGAGCGTAGCGCCTTCGGTCTCGACCACACCGAGGTCGGTCGGTCGCTGGCGCTGAAGCTCGAGCTGCCCGAGGCCTACATCGACGCCATCGGCTTCCATCACGACGCGGTCAGCCTATCGAAGTTCATGGAGTCCAAGGCGGTCGCACAGGGCGTCCACGCCGCCGCGGCCTTTCCGCACGTTCCCGGACACTGGAACGCTACGGATGCCGAGACGTTGACGGCCTGTTTGAAAGCGCACGCGCGGGGCGACCTGGTCGATTGCCGGGCGTTCCTGGCACAAGTTCAGAAGCAGTTCGAAGAGCTGTTCAGCTTCTTCGACAGCGGTCACGAGCCGGAGATGCGCTTGGAGGCCCTGCTGGCCGATGCGTCGGAGGAGATCGCGGATTCCACGACCGGTCTTATGGGCCAGGTTCACGACCTCATGAACGAGGCGGCCAAGACCGGCGAATTCGTCCACAAGCTGGTCGAGGATCACGAGAAGGTCGTCGACCAGAGCCGCAGTGATGCCCTGACCGGGACCCTGAGCCGAGCCGCCTTCATGGAGGACGCCGCACGGATCGTTCATACGGCGGGACGCCACGGCGTGCCCTTCGTGGTGGCTTTTTGCGACCTGGACGACTTCAAGCGCATCAACGACGAGCACGGCCACGCCTTCGGGGATTTCGTCCTGCGCGAGTTCTGCACCCGCCTGCGCCAGCGAATCCGCAAGAGCGACCTGTTCGGGCGCTACGGCGGTGACGAGTTCGTTCTGCTGCTAAACGACATCACGCCGGACCGGGCACAATCCGTCTGCGAGGCGATCATGCGCAGCATTCGGGAAGAGGCGTTCGTCAAGGGCAAGGTGGCCGAGACCATTACGATGAGCATGGGGGTCCTCTCGGCGACGGGGCAGGGCGTGACCCACGACATCGAGGCCTTGCTGAACGAGGCCGACGTGGTCATGTATCGAGCCAAGCGGAGCGGTCCGGGGCAGGTGCGCTACCAGACCTATCGCGCCTCCGTGGCGGGTGCGTCACCGTCCTAGGCGGCCTCGGGCGTGCTGCCCGAACCGAAAGGCATCCGTCCGGCGGAGGCTCCCGGGTGTCCTCGTGGTCCAAGCGAATCTTTCACGCTCGTTCTCGAACAGTCCGGAGAAAGTCGAAGGTGGGCGAGCCATGGACACGACGTTAGAGCCGTTCCGTTCAGCAGAGACTTCGTCGGTCGGTGAAGCGGATCCGATGCTGCTGCTCGCCTCGAGATCGGACGAGCACGCGAGTCTGGTCGCGCGGCTTGCCGACTCCGAGCATCTTGCCGTCTGGCAGTGTCCCGTCTCGGAGGCCCTCGGTGAGGTCCGCCGCAACCGAGCTACGGATCTTATCCTGGTCGATGCAACCTCCGATCAGATGGAAAGCCTCGAGCTGTGTCGTCGCATCAAGCAGGACCCGGCGCTGTGTCTGATTCCCGTGATCTTGATGGTGGACGACGAGGGGGTCTTCCTCAGGGACGTCGGGTTGCGGTGGGGCGTGGACGACTGCCTGACGATGCCGGCACAGGAAGGGGAGGCCTTCTACCGGTGCCGGAATCTGATCCGAGGCAAACGCTCGACGGACACCTTCGAGAATAGCGAGAAGGTCATCCTGACGCTGGCCCGGATGATCGAGGGACGCGACGCCTACACGCAAGGTCACGTCGAGCGAGTGGCCGCGTACGCGGTCCAATTCGGCACGGCTCTGGGGCTCGATAAGGATGACCTGACGGTCCTGCACAAAGGGGGGATCGCCCATGACCTCGGAAAGCTCATCGTGCCCGACGCCGTGCTCAACAAGCCGGGCCCGCTGACTGAGCAAGAGGAGTGGGACATCATCAAGCGGCATCCCGTCGTGGGCCACGATCTGCTGGCCCCTTTGCGGACCTTCCACCGCGTCCTGCCGTTGGTCCGCTGGCATCACGAGAAGCCGAACGGCCAGGGCTATCCGGACGGCATCGGCGGTGATGAGCTGCCGCTGACGGCCAGGATCATCGCGGTGGCCGACTGCTTCGACGCCCTGACGACCCGAAGGCCCTACCGCGAGGCCCTGCCCCTCGACCAGGCGCTCGACATCCTCCAGGCCGGTGCTCAGAAGGACGACTTCGATCCCGATGTGGTCGGCGTGCTGATGGCCACGTGCGGTCGGCTGGTCTGAGGCTCTTCTTCGCTACCCTGAGGGCCGCGTCGGACCCATCCGACCTATCGGGTCGGAGGTCGCGGTCTCGGAACGCGCCGCCACGGGACGTTGCACGTCGGTGGACTGGTGCCGCGCGGGCGCTGCTACAACGACTGCCCGGTCAACGTGCCATAGATCACGCGGTCGGGCGTGGCCGCGAAGACCGTCACCGTCACGCTGCTGCCCGAGACGGACAGGATCATCACCCCATAGCATGACTCGTTGAAGCTACCGTCGTTGTAGATCGATCTGCCGCCTGCGCAGACGCCGATGGCGTAGTTGCCGGCCGAGGTGACCGACTGGGCGTTCAGGCCGAGGGACTTGGTCTCGAGCTGACCCGAGTCGCCGACCTCTTGTGAGGTGACCGAGAGGCTAAACGTATCCCCGAACTCCGAGTAGGTCAGCGACGCCGTGTTGCCGCTGATCGTGTTGGAGCTGAAGTTGCCGTCGTTGCTGATGACCACGAAGCTGCCTAGCGGATCCCCCGCCGTCGGCACAGGGATCGGATCGGGCAGGGCGTAGGTGGAGAAGTGCCGCACCAGGAAGGAGGCCTCGGTGCCGCCCGTGACGGTGGCGTTGGCAGCGGCGCCGACCCACTGCGTGCCGTCCTCATTGAGTGTTAGAACGGGCAGGACGGTCAGGAAGGTCTCCTCGCTGAGTTGGAGGGTGACGCGGGCGGGCGGGGCGAACGTCTGGCCGTCGGGTCCGAAGACGCCGCCGGCCAAGTTGGCATCGCCCGGTGCGTCGGCGGTGGTGTCTGACGCCGTCAGGGGCCTGAGTGAGAGCGTGAAGGACTCGTCGCAAGCATCGGCCGGGACCGTGATGCCGACCGAGCCGCTGGTGAGCGTGAGCTCCTCGCCCGGCGTGTACTGGGCCGTCTCGATGGTCTCGTCGGTGTCCGTGGCTCCCTGGACGGTGCCGCCGCCGTCTCCGTCGGTGGAGCCGCCGTTGGTGCCGTCGCCGGTTGAATCGCCGCTCGTGGCCGGGACGCAACCGGCGGCCGAGAGGATCGAAGCGATCAGCAGGGCCAGGACCAATCGTGTCCGTGCGTGGTGCGATGTCATTTGGAGGCTCCTCATCAGGGCGAGTCGTTGGAGTTATCGGTTGTTCGTCGACATGGGGTGCGGGGCATTACCCACTGTGCATAGGCAACCGCACCTAAGGGACGTATCGGCCGGGATGGGCGGCGTGTTTACATAAGGTTGGTCCTGGAGGTGGGGCGCATGGTGATAGAGGTGTCGAGGAGCTTTTGTGTGCAGGAACATCTTGTGCGAAGCGCCGTTCGGGCCGGTCGGGCGATAGGTTCATGGCACCGATATCCCCGGTTGGTTCGTTTCGGTGTCACAGCTATAATCGCTAGTTCGCGTGGCTGAGGGGGATCGGGCGGGCCAGGCGCCAGCTGTTGGTCGCCTTGGTCGGGCCCCTGTAGAGGCAGCCCCTGCCGGATGTCGCAGCCCGACAGGGTGTGACAGCGGTGGGCACGATCCGCGGCGAGGCACGCGACGCGCTGGACGCCTTTGTTGAGTTGGACGCCCTGGTTGAAAGGAGAGGATTCGGCTCATGGTCCCTGAAGTCTGGATGGGGGTGCGGTGCGTGGCGTCACTCGGCCTGCGGCGTGAGGGTCGCGGCCGATGGCCCCGGCAACGTCGCGTGGGCCGCCCCGGCTTCACGTTGATCGAGCTGCTGGTGGTCGTCGCGATCATCAGCCTCTTGATGTCGGTGCTCCTGCCGGCGCTGGGTCGGGCTCGCGAAATGGCGCGCCAGGCGAACTGCGGGGCCAACATGCACCACCTGGGCATCGCCTGGGACATGTACGCCACCGACCATAAGGGCGTGGTCATGCCCGGTCGCGACTACAGCAGCGCCCACGACTACGACTACCGCTTCTGGTCGGGGGCGTATAAGGACGGCGAGGTCATCGTCGACGGCGGCTTTTTGCAGGCGTACACCGACCTTGCCATCCGCGGCTGTCCCTCCTGGGAGATCCGTCACGAGCACAACTTCGGCGCGCTCGGTATCGGCTACAACTGGATGTATCTGTCCTACGGTGAGGGGAGCGTTGGCGAAGACTGGACGTTCGATTGGACACGGCGGTCGCAGATCACCCACCCGGCGATCACGATGGCCTTCGCCGACACCGGCCGCAACAACTGGCGGGTTCTTCCAAAGGACCAGATCGAGACGAGCTACTTCATTCAGCCGCCATCTTACGGTTATCCTGCGTTCCACGGCCGCCATAACGAGAAGGGCAACGTGGCCTGGTGCGACGGGCACGTCAGCAGTGAAAAGCCGGTGATCCTGGCCGAGGACGAGTTCGACAACAACGGCGGCGTACCGATCCCCGTCGAGCTGGTCGTCAAGCACGACATCGGCGACCTCGACAACGACATGGACCCCAACACCGACGAGTACTTCGATCCGAGCAAGATCGCCCTCAGCGAGTAGCACGGGCGATCCAAGTGGTGGCCCCGTGCCCCGTCACAACGGCGCTCAGATCATCCAGCGACCGATCTCGTGGGCCGCGATCAGGATCATGGCCACGACGGTCGCGGCCGCGGTGACCCAAGGCGCGTAGCGTAGCCACGCCGGGGGCAGGCGCGAGACCGCCCAGGCGGCGAGCGTCCCCAGCACGATCGAGCCGAGGAGCGAGACGAGCAGCCTTCCGTACCAGCCTTGCGTCAGCACGCCCTCGGGCCTGTCCCACAGGATCTGCCGCAGCATGGGGGCGTAGTAGGGCTGGGGCATACCGAACTTCGGTCCGAGCGCGTAGATCAGCATGAACACCGTCGGGATCGTCCAGCAGACCACCGTGCGAAAGCTCTTAGACACTACACGCTCCTGATCATCACGATCCACGTGCCCGCGATCACGTTGAGCAGAAGGCAGATCGTCACCAGCAGAGCGAGGGCGCCGATGCCCCGCCATGCGGTCGGCGAGAGGACGTCGACGGCCTCAGGCTTGCGCATGGCTCGCCACAGCCCCCAGGCCAGCAGCAGCCCGAGGGCGGCCCAGTGCTCCTTGATCTCGAACAGCCCGACCATCGCGGGGCGGTTGGCCTCGAGCCAGGCCTTGCGCACCGTCACCGCGTAGGCGGGATAGACCAACGCCCCGCTGACCAGGGCGGCCAGGTACATGGGCCAGGCGATACGGAGGTAGCGACGGACGCGGTGGGCGGCGCCCTTGCCGGGGCGCTTCCAGGCGAACCAGAGCACGTGGATGGTGATCGCGGCGGCGCCGAAGCCCAGCACGGCGTGGAGCAGCAACAGGGCCCGTGCCCCCGTGAGTTCCCACGTCATGAGGTTGGTCGCGGCCAGCGTGAGGTGCATCGCGCGGTTCCCTGGCAACATCCTACCGATGGGATCAGGATGGGCTTATGGCTCGCCGTACCAGGCTGCGCCGATTCTAGGGGCCTCCGGCGTGGACGTCCAGCCCAGGACGTCCTTGCTTCGGCATGTGGCGAATGGTCAAATGGGCCGAGATGTGAGCGAACACTGAGAGGAGGACGCATGACTTCCAAACAAAGAATGATCATCGGACTGGCGCTCGGGTGCCTGGCCGCCTGGGGCTGCGGGAAGCAGGAGGCGACGGAGGCGAAGAAGCGGAAGCCGACGACGCGGCAAGCGGAGAAGCAGGAAGCCCCGACTCCGGCGGCGGAGAAGCAAGAGACGAAGAAGAAGCTCGTCGTCTTGTGCGGCAGTTCGTTCGTGCCGCCGACCGAGGAGATGATCAAGGAGTTCCAGGCCAAGACCGGCGCGGAGATCGAGTATACCTCGGCGGGCAGCGAGGATTTCCTCCCGCTCGTCAAGGCGGGCAGGAAGGGCGACCTCCTGATCACGCACGATCCGTACCTCGATTACGTGAAGGACGCCGACGCGCATCTGTGTGATGCCCAGGTCGGCTTCGTGGCCCCGGTGCTGGCGGTGGCCAAGGGGAACCCCAAGAAGGTCAAGGGCATCCAAGACCTGACGAAAAAGGGTGTACGCGTCGGGCTGACCGACCCGAAGTACTCTACCTGCGGCGAGATGGTCTTCAAGCTGCTCGAGAAGAAGAAGATCAAAAAGGCGGTGCTCGAGAACGTGGGCAACCGGTTGACCAAGGGACACGGCAACCTCGGCACGCTGTTGCAGACCGGTGCGGTGGACGCGGTGATCATGTGGAACGGCGTGGCGCACACGTTCAAGGAGCACCTGGAGATCGTGAAGACGCCCTACGAGTACGAAGAGGCGATCCGCGTGCATGTGATCGGGTTGGGCTACTCAGAGCAGCCGGAACTGGTCAAGCAGTTCGTGGCTTTCGCCAAGGACCGCGGCAAGACGATCTTCGCATCGCACGGGTACGTGAAGTAGGCCCTCGGGAGGGCGGGCGATGGATCACACGAGACCTTTCGGTGCGATCCTGGCCGTGGCCGCGCTGGTCGCGGCCGGTTGCGAGCAAGGCGCGACCACGCAACCCGCGCGGCAGCAGACACCCGCGCTGATGCTGTTCTGCGGCGCGGGTATACAGCTTCCCGTGGCCGAGCTGGTCGAAGCGTTCAGCCAGGAGCACGACTGCCGCGTGGAGGCCGACTACGCCGGCAGCGAGGTCCTGCTCTCTCGGATCAAGCTGAAGAAGAAGGGCGACCTCTACATGCCGGGCGACGCCTCGTACGTCGAGATGGCCGCGGAGGCGGGCATGATCGCATCGAGCAAGCCGGCCTGCTTCTTCGTGCCGACGCTGCTCGTGCAAAAGGGCAACCCGAAGAAGATCGCCTCGGTGAACGACCTGACCGGGCAGGGGCTGCGCATCGGCCTGGGCGACGTCAACGCGTGCGCCATCGGCCGGCAGAGCCGCAAGATCTTCAAGAAGAACGGCATCGCCTGGGAGCAGATCGCCGACAACGTCAAGTTCCAGTCGCTGACGGTCAACGAGCTGGGCGTGCAGATTCAGGCCGGGTCGCTGGACGCGGTGATCGTATGGGACGCCATCGCCAAGCAGTACCTCCGGCACGGCGAGATGGTCGAGATCCCGCCTGATCGAAACGTCATCTCGACGGTCCCCATCGCCGTGCTGAGCTTCTCGCAGCACATGCAGCTCGCCGAGCGGTTCACGGAGTTCGCGGTGTCCGAGCGGGGCCAGGCGATCTTCCGGAAGCACCACTACCGCGTCGATCCGCCCACGGCCGGGGCGCAACAGGGGACACGATGAAGCCGGCCGACGCCCCCGTACGCGGATGGCAGAGCCTTCTCTTCGCGGCGCTCATGTCGCTGTTCCTCGTGTTGTTCATCCTCTTTGCGCTGCTGCTGATCGCCGCGGACGTCTTCTACATCAACTGGCGTTCGGTGCTGAACGTCATGCGATCGGGTTTCATCGGGCACGCCCTCTGGATGAGCCTGTGGACGAGCGTGACGACGGTCTTGCTGTCGGTGCTCTTCGCCGTGCCGATGGGCTACGTCCTGAGCCGGTACCGGTTTCGGGGGCACGTCGTCGCCGACAGTCTGGTCGACCTGCCGATCGTCTTCCCGCCGATCGTGGTCGGCCTGACGCTGCTCGTGTTCTTCACGCAGACGCCGATCGGGCGGTGGATCGAGTCGACGGGGTTGGAGTTCGTCTTCCAGCCGCGAGGCATCGTGCTCTGCCAGTTCGTCGTCTCGGCGAGCTTCGCGATCCGCGCATCCAAGAGCACCTTCGATGAGATCGACCGGCGGCTGGAGCACGTCGCCCTCACGCTGGGCTGCACGCAATGGGGCAGCTTCCTCCGCGTGTCGCTGCCACTGGCCAAGAACGGCATCATCGCCGGGGCGATCCTGACCTGGGCGCGGGCGTTCGGCCTGTTCGGGCCGCTGATGATCTTCGTCGGTTCGTTCCGTGGCCGGACCGAGGTGCTCAGCACCACGGTGTTCCTCGAACAGTCCGTCGGCCACCTGGAGGAGGCCCTGGCTGTGGCGCTGCTGCTGGTGGCAGTGGCTTTGGGATGCCTGATTACCATCCGCCTCGTCGGAGGGCGAGCCGTCCGGCTATGATCTGCATCGAGGACATCACGTTCCGTGTCGGCTCCTTCACGCTGGATAGCGCCTCGCTGACGATCGAGCGCGGCGATTACTTCGTCCTGCTCGGCCCGCCGGGATCGGGCAAGACGCTCCTGCTCGAGGCGCTCTGCGGGCTGCGGCGCGTGGACTCCGGTCGCGTCTGGATCGACGGCCGGGACGTCACCGATCGCGAGCCGCGGGAGCGAGGCATCGGCTACGTGCCCCAGGATTACGCCCTGTTTCCGCACCGCACCGTCGAGGGCAACCTTCGCTTCGGCCTGGCCTCGCGGGGCCTGGAGCGATCGGAGATCACCCGACGCGTCGACGAGGTCGTCGAGAAGCTCGGCATCGCGCACTTGCGAGGCCGTCGGACCGGCGGTCTCAGCGGCGGCGAGCGCCAGCGGGTGGCCCTGGGTCGGGCGTTGGTAATCCGGCCGAAGGTGCTGCTGCTGGATGAGCCGGTCAGCGCGCTGGATGAGGTGACCCGCGAGGCCGTCTGCGTCGAGCTACGGCGGATCCAGCGCGAGCTGAACGTTACGACGATCCATGTCAGCCACCACTTGGAAGAGGCGATCTCCGTGGCCGACCGAGCGGGCGTCCTGCGCGACGGCTCGTTCCAGCAGGTCGGCTCAATGCGTGAGCTGCTGCACCGTCCGGCGAGCGCGTTCGTGGCCCGGTTCATGCGATGCCAGAACATCCTGCCGGGGCGCGTGGTCGGCCCGGGCTCGCGCGAGGGCTGGTCGCAGGTGGGGGTGGGGCAGCGATCGTTCGAGTTGCCGGGACCCGTGCCGACCGAGCCGGTCGTGGTGATCCGACCGGAGCGGATCAGGCTGCAAGCCGATCCCAGCGGGGCCGATGGGGCTTCGATCCGTCTGCCCGCGGTGGTTCGCGGCGTCTCGGATCGAGGGGTCTATGTGCGGGTCGAGCTCGATGCCTCGTTCCCGCTGATCGCACACGTCACGTACGACCGCATGGCCGATCTGGCTTTGGAGGCCGGGGCGGAGGTCGTGGCGACCGTGCGCCCTGAGAACGTCCATACCGTTCCGGGTGACGCCGAATAGGGCCAACAGAACAGGACCATTCACCATGAGAATCACACGTCGCGGCTTCATGGAACTCGGCCTGGCCGGGGCCACCGGCTTGCACCTCGGCACGCGCGAGCTGTGGGCAACGGATCAACAACCCTCCGACCGAGATCCGCTCGCCAAGGCCGGCTTGCGGGCCGTGGGCCAGGTCCGGCCCGTGGCGTCCAAGGAGATCCAGGCCTCGCCGCTCTCGGTCGGGTTCGAGGTCCTCGATCGCAAGCACTTCGACCCGGTCAGGACGTTTCCACACCTGGCCCGGCTCGGCGCGAAGTGGGCCCGGTGCCAGACGGGCTGGTGCCGTTGCGAGCCCAGCCCGGGCCGGTTCGATTTCGGATGGCTCGACGAGGTCGTCGACGGGCTGATCGGGATCGGCATCCGGCCGTGGTTCAATCTCGGCTACGGCAACCGGATCTACATGCCCGCCGCGCAGGACGAGGCGGCCGTCGGCTGGGCGCCCGTCTTCGACGCCAAGGCGACCGAGGCCTGGGTCCGGTTCACCGACCGGTTGGCCGAGCACTTCAAAGACCGCGTTCGCTACTGGGAGATCTGGAACGAGCCGAACATCACGACCTTTTGGAAGCCCGAGAAGCCCGATCCGGCCGATTACGTCCGGCTGGTGAGGACGACCGCGCCCCTGATCCGCAAGCAGATTCCCGGGGCCGTGATCATCGGTGGGGCCTACGCGGGTATCCCGATGGAGTACATCGACGGGTGTTTGAAGGCCGGCATGGCCGACCTCGTGGATAAGATCTCGTATCACCCCTATCGCTCTGTTCCCGAGAAGGACTACGCCCCGCAGATCGCCGAGCTGCGCCGGCGCATCGAGAAGCACAACCCACGTATCCGGCTCTGGCAGGGCGAGAACGGGTGTCCCTCGAAGGGCGGCAAGGGCAGCGTCGGGGCCCTGTCCCGGCTGGTGTGGGACGAGCAGCGACAGGCCAAGTGGCTCCTGCGGCGGATCCTGACGGACCTTCGCCTGGGCATCGAGCTGACCAGCTACTTCCACACGATCGACCTGGTCGGCTATCGGGGCAAGACCAATTTCAAGGGGCTGCTTCGCGGCAAGGACTACAGCCCCAAGCCCGCGTACAAGGCCTATCAATGCCTCTGCGCCCTGTTCGACGCCCGCACCCAGCGCGCCGCCGGTGCGGCGTTGGAGCTCATCGGGCAAAGGAAGGTCCACCTCCAAGAGGCGTGGTTCGCCAGGGCGGGGCGCCTTCTCGTCGCGTACTGGTTCCCGGCGAACCTCCAGAAGGGTTGGCAGGCCAGGACGGTCGGCCTTCGCATCAAGGCGCCGGCCGGCATGGCCCTCGACCAGGCGGTCCTGATCGATCCGCTGACGGCAACGACCTACGCACTGGACGGGGCCAAGACGGTCGATGGGGCGTTGGTCGTCGAGGGGCTGCCTCTATTGGATTACCCGCTGATCGTCGCCGACGCCGGGGTTGTGTAGCGCTGCCCCGCTCGTGAACGGCCTGTCCGGCGTCATCCACGCCTCGGCGTCCTGGCGAGGGAGAGCTTCATGACGGTCAGGGCCAGGAGGATCATCGGCAGCAGCGGCGCCGCGCCGCCTCCGCACGGGCCTGACGGGGCCGGCGGCGGGGCGGGGGCCACGCCTGCGGCGCGCAAGAAGATGATGAACGGGTTCTCGGCGCTGTCGTTGAGCAGGCTCACTTGGGTGACCTGCTCGCCTTCCTGAACGGACGTGAGTGTGAGCGGAATCGTCGCACTCTGGCCCGCCTCGACGGCCAGCGGGACCGTGTTGTCGAGGCCGGCCCCTCCGTCGTTGCTGAGACCCATCAAGACCTCCTGCACGTTCAGGGCGGCATCGCCCGTGTTCTCGACGAGCAGGTCGACCTGGACCTGCTGGCCCACGTTGAGGTTGCCGAGGTCGACCGTGTCGCCCGATGCGACGGACGCCCCGTCGACGCTCGCGGCCATGGCCGGCTGGAGCCCATTGGCCTGCAGGACGATTTCGTGCAGGAAGCCGTCGGGATCGTTGCTTCCGATCACGACACGGACCGAGACCGGGCCCGGGCTGAGGACCTCGAAGACCAGGGCGAGCACCGCGAAGCCACCGGGGGCGACGTCAGACAGCGACGCCGGGGCGCTGGTGCCGCCGATCAGTCCCGCCGTTCCGGTCAGATCACCGAGGAAGACGATGGGAGGATCCGAGAAGGTCAGGGGCAGGTCACCGTTGTTGCGCAGGGTGAACAGCGCGGTCGCCTGCTCACCGACGCGGACGTCGCCGAGGTCGACGGTGTCGCCGGAGTTGATCGCCGTGAGCCCCTGGGCAACCTGTAGGTCGGGTTGAGCGTAGGCGGATACCGCCAGGAGAAGACAGGTCGTTGCCGCGACGGTGGTTACGCGCGGGCCGCCGCGCGATCGGAGTGCGAGGGACATGGGAAAACCGCCTTTATCGGCTCGCGATCGGCAGCAGCCCTGAGCTACAGCTAGCTTGGATGCACGACCGGGCAGCGAGCTTGCGGGGAATCGGCAAGACCGAAGGACCTTGGGTTCCGGACCTTGGCGGCGATGGCGTCACAGGACGCGGGGCGCTCGGCGAGTTCCTTCGTCGTCCACGGACGTTCCGCTGTGAGGAATGCGGCGGACGTCCCTCGCGCCGGCCGCGGCGGAGGGACGCCCTGCTGGATCGGATGGCTTAGCGGCTACTTGGTCGGCGGACACTTCTTGAGGCTCAGGAACCAGTCGAGGCACTCGTAGTCCTTGCCGGCCCCGGCCACGCGCTCCTCAGCCGCGTCGCACGACTTCGGCGGCGGGACGATGACGTCGTCACCCGGCTGCCAGTTGGCGGGTGTGGCGATCTGGTGCTCGTCGGCGCACTGACAGGCAAGCAGGAGCCGCTTGATCTCGTCCATGTTCCGCCCGTTGGACATCGGGTAGTGCAGGATCGCGCGGACCTTGCCCTCGGGGTCGATCAGGAAGACGGCCCGCACGGCCTGGGTGTTGCTGGCCGACGGATGCAGCATGCCGAACTTGCGCGAGACCTCCATCGTCAGGTCGGCGATGATGGGGAACTTGATCGCGACGCCCTTCATGTCCTTGTAGGCGATGCGATCCTTGATGGTTCGCGTCCAGCCGATGTGGCTGAACGTGCTGTCGATGGACAGGCCGAGCAACTCGCAGTTCAGCGAGCGGAACTCCTCTTGCATGCTGGCGAACGTCATGAACTCCGTCGTGCAGACGGGCGTGAAGTCGGCCGGGTGCGAGAAGAAGATGACCCACTTGCCTTTGAAGTCCCCGGGGAACTTGATCTTGCCTTGTGTGGTCTCGGCCTCGAAATGGGGGGCGTGCTCGCCGATCAACGGCGGTCTCTGTGGTGATTCGCTCATGGATCAGAACCCTTTTGCATGTACTGGTCGCGAGTGTAGTGTCCGAGCAACCTGTGACGAAGTGGCAAGAGGAACCGCGGCGCGATTCAGCGCCTCTTGCCCTTACGCATCGTCTTCGTTTTTCGTGTCGCGCCGTTCGATGTGCTGGACTGTTTCCGACAGTCAGCACACATCCCACGGAACTGAATGGAGTAGTCGCTGATCTGGAACCCCTGCGCCCGGCCGCGGGGCAAGGGCAGGTCGTTCAAACCCTCGTCCTCGTAGTCGACAAGCTTCTCGCAGACCGTGCACACCAGGTGATGATGGCGGCCGGTGTTGGCGTCGTATCGCGCCGAGGAGTTCGGACTGCACACCTTCCTCAGGGCGCCGATGCGAACCAGTGCGTCCAGCACGCGATAGACCGTCATCCGGGACACGTCGGGTAGGTGCTTCCGGACCCCCTTGTAGACCTGATCGGCCGTGGGGTGGTCCTTGCGTCCGCGGACGAACCGGTAGACGGCCCTGCGCTGCACCGTGACGGGCAAGCCGTGCTGGCGGCACAGCATCTCAAGCGTCTCGTCTCCTTGGGGGTCGGCCACAAGTCGTTCCTTCATATCAGATGGTATTATGTATCATATGATAGCCCGTGTCAAGCGATGCCGCGAAAAGCGACGGCTGAGGGCATGATATCCTCCGGCCCGCCCAGGGCAACGAGAAAGCGGGGCGACCGGTCCGAGGGGGATCCGCAACGCGGCTATGCCCGGTCATGGGCGGATGTCACGGTCATTTCGGAGCGATGTCCTCCGGCCTTTCGTCGGCCGACGCCCGAGGAGGTCGCCAAGCCGCGACCGGGACGTTAGCATAACGGGGATCGGAGCCGCCCGGCGCCCCTGGCATCCCGGCGCATCGGTGGGCTCCGGTGAGGGACGAGCTAGACGCAGCGGCGGACCGCCCCCAGGAGCCGCCCCAGAGGAAAGGACGTCGACACCATGGCACCAGATCCCCTGACCCCCTATGGCAATCGTCCGATGGTGACCCCCATCGTCAACGCCGTGAACTACGAGTACCTCTCATTCGAGGTCCTGCGGCAGATCACCGACGGCGAGATCGACGGCTACACCTACCATCGGGATGACAACCCGACCGTGCGCGAGGTCGAGAGGCGGATCGCCGACCTGGAAGGCGCCGAAGACTGCGTCGTCTGCACGACCGGCATGGCCGCGTGCACGATGGTCTACCTGACGTACCTGAAGGCCGGCGACCACATGGTCATCTTCCATGACACGTATGGCGCCAACTACAAGGTGTCGTTGATCCTGGAACGGATGGGCGTGGAGATCACGTGGCTGGAGGCCGATGCGTCCGGCCAGATCGGCGAGCACCTGCGGGCGAACACCCGGCTGATCTTCCTGGAGACCCCAAGCAACCCGCTCTGCAAGGTCATCGACGTGGCCGCCGTGCGACGAGCGGCCGACACCGTCGGGGCGATGGTGGTCGTCGACAACACGTTCGCTACGCCGTACCACCAGCTTCCGCTGACGCTGGGCGCCGACCTGGTCGTTCACAGCGCGACCAAGGCCCTGGGCGGTCACAACGATCTGATGGCCGGTGCGGTCGCCGGCAGCAAGGAAGACTACAACAGGCTGTGGTTCACGCGTCAGGCCATCGGTACGACGCTGGACGCCTATTCGGCCTTCCTCCTGGAGCGGGGACTCAAGACGTTCGAGTTGCGTGCGCGAGCCATGGCCGAGGGGGCCGAGGCCGTCGCGGCGTTCTTGGCCGAACATCCGAAGATCAACCACCTGCTCTATCCGGGCCTGCCGAGCCATCCCGGGTATGAGGTCGCCCGGCGTCAGATGCACCGCGGCTTCGGCGGCATGCTGGCCTTCGACGTGGGCGAGGACGAGGAGGACGCCAAGCGCTTCATCGCCGCCCTGGAGACCATCTACCACGCCGTCAGCCTGGGTGCGACCGAGTCGTTGGTCTGCATCCCGTATTTGACGACGATGCTCTACCTCCCACCGGAGAGGCGGACCACGTTCGGGGTCCGTCGCAACACCGTCCGGCTTTCGATCGGCATCGAACCGCCGGATCAACTGGTCAAGGACCTCAAGCAGGCACTCGCCTGCGTGGCTCAAAGCGTGGCCTTGGACGGCCGGGAGACGTCCCGCAGTGCCCCTTGAGCCATCACGAAGCCGGCGGCATGCCGAAGCGGGTTCGGTGTCCGTTGGGCTCCTGCGCCGTCCGCGTCCCCCACGCCTGTGCTCTCAGAGGTGCCAGCCCCTTCTGGAGTCCGTGCGAATGAAACGGTTGGCCGCGTCGACGTTCGTGACGCGCATCCGCCGGCTGTCCCACTCGATGGGTTCGCCGCTTCGCAGGGCGACGTTGCCGAGCAGCACCATCTCTGTCAGCGGGGCGGATTCTGCGAAGTTGGCAGAAGGCTGCTTGCCCGCCTTGCAGGCGGCAATCCACTCCTGGATGTGGCGGTCGCCCTTCTTCCAGTCGCCTTCCTTGACGCGCGGGATCTTCTCGAAGGGCCTCTTGGCATCGATCGCGGCGTACTCGGGGATCGGCCTGGGACCGACCTGCCCGGGGTTGGTTCCGAAGGCGGTCGGCCCGAACAGCATGCTGTGCTCGGCGCCGACGAAGAGCGAACCGTTGCTGCCGAGCTCGCGCCCATAGGGCAGCCCCTTCGGCGTGGGCGGCCTGCGCCCTCCGTCGTACCAGGTCAACACCACCGGCGGCAGGTTGCCTCGGGCGCCGAAGCGATAGCGAAGGGTCGAGGCCTCCGGGTAGGTCTCGCCGTTGACGCCGGTCGATTCGGCCTCCACCGTGAACGTCTTGGCCTCGCTCAGGCGAAGGCCCCAGAAGGCCGCGTCCAACAGGTGGCAGCCCATGGCCCCGAGCGCGCCGGTGCCGAAGTCGAGCCAGCCGCGCCATCGGTAGGGATGGTAGGCGGGGTGATACGGGCGCACGCGGGCCGGGCCGAGCCAGAGGTTCCAATCCAGACCGGCGGGCGGCTTCGAGGTGGCTTGGGGTCGATCGACGCCTTGCGGCCACTGAGGGCGGTTGGTCCAGCCGTGGACCTCGCGGATGGGACCCAGCCCCCCGCCCCAGATCATCTCGACGGCACGCCGGATGCCCGGACTCGAATGGCGCTCGTTGCCCATCTGGGTCGTCACGCCGGTCTTGCGGGCCAGCAGGGCCAGTTGGCGAACCTCCCAGACGTCATGGGCCAGCGGCGTCTCGACGTAGACATGCTTGCCGCGCTTCATGGCCTCGGCGGCGATGACCGCATGGGTGTGATCGGGCGTGGATATCACCACGGCGTCGAGGTCGGGCTGCTTGTCCAACATCTTGCGGAAGTCTCTGTACTTGGCCGCCTTGGGATAGCTCTCGAACGCGGTGGCGGCCAGCGTCCAATCCACATCGCAGAGGGCCACGATGTTCGTGCCGTGGCATTTTTCGAGATTGCCGAGGCCTCGAGCCCCCAGACCCACGCCGGCGATGTTCAACCTTTCGCTGGGGGGCGCCTTGCCGTCCCTGCCGCGTGGCTTTCGTTTCGCGGCGACGGCCGAGCCGGAAACGACGAGGCAGGCCGCCGAACCGGCGCTGCTCCGTAGGAAGCGACGTCTCGTGATGCGTTGGGCCTTCCTGCGTCTTCGGCGCTCCGTCATGTCTTGGCTCCCAGGCAGATCACCGTGCCGCTCATCGTGGACATGTACAGTCGGTCGCCGGCCGCGATCAGGGCGTCGAACAGCGGCACCTCGTCCATCCTGAACTCCGCCAGCGTCGATCCATCGGTGGTGGAGACGACCCGGAACAGGGCCCCTCGCTTGCCGATCATGGCCTCGTAGGCGCCCTCATTCGGCGCGAGATCCGGCGGGCCGACGATGTAGAGGTGCCGGCGGGCCAGCAGCAGGCCGTGCGCGCGAATGGGCACCTTCTTCGACCAGATCGGCAGCTCGGTCCGCGAGAACCCCCGGCCCTTCTCGGCGCCGATGTCCATCACGTCCAGCACCGGCTTGGTGCTGTTGCGGTCGGCGATGAGGCGGTAGCCCGTGCCGGGTTTGAACTCCGGGCTGTGACCGTACCGTTCGGTGTAGACCTTCAGGGCGTACGTCGTGGTCTCGTCGAAGACGAGGATCTGTCCGGACTTCGGGGCCCGATACGTGAAGTAGTACCCCGGCCAGCGCTCGCTGTACGACCAGTAGGTCCGGTTGAACCACGTCGTGTCGAGGAATCCATCGTTGGTCATCAGGTGCGGTTCGCCCAGGCGGTCACCGAGCTTGGTGACGCGGGGCATGGGCTTGCGGGTCAGGTCCGGGGCGAGCCGGATTTGATAGAGGTAGATGTCCTGCTCACCGGCGACCAGGAGGTCGCTCTTGGCGCCCTCCATATCGAACGGCCTGCCCCCGTACTTCGAGACATCGGGCTCGTCGCTCTTCAGGTGCGTCTGGTGCAGGATCTCGCCGGTGCGGGGGGCCAAGGCGTAGACGGAGATACCGCCGTCCAGGTAGCTGGAGCGCCCGGCGGTCACGTAGGCCTTGCCGTCGCGAACGAGCACACTCCCGTGCGCGGGCCAGACCGACTCCAACCGCCCCATCGAGCAGATGTGGCGCTCCTCCGGGGCCGCGCGGAAGCGCCACGCGAGTCGTCCGTCGTCGGCGTTCAGACAGTACACGTGGCCGTCGGTGCCGCCGAAGAGGCACAGGCCTTGGTGGATCGTCGGCGGCGAGTCGATTCGACCGTCCGCGGTGAAGGTCCACACGCGTTTGCCGGTCTTGAGGTCGAGGGCGTGCACGTGATGAGCGTCCGGTTCGGCGACGAAGAGCTTGCCCTCGGCGGCCACCGGTGGGGTGAGTCCGCCGCGCGGATGCTCGCGGAGCTTGGGGTGTCGCACCGGCCAGGGCGGCGGCTCGGTCGCGCCGATGGCGACGGCGGCCACGTTACCCAGCCGACCTTCCACTTGCTTGAGCGGCTTGAGACTCACCGTACACGGGCCCGTCTCCGGGACGTCCACCTCGCCGACGCGGACCCAGATGTAGTCGTCCCAGTCGTCGGTGTGACGGATCCGGCCGGTCAGCTTCTGCTTGCCGATCGCCAGCTCGAAGACCGAGCCGCCTTTGCCCATGTTCGACTGGCAGATCCAGACCGGCTGCTTGCCGGCCTCTTCGATGCGGGTCTTCCAGGTGATGCTGGTGTCTGCCCCACGCCACGCGACGACGGCCTGATCGTCCTTGCGGGCCCCCTTGCCGTGGATCGTCGCGTCCAGGGACTTGAGCAGCAGGACGCCTTCCCGGTCGCCGGCCGGCTCCTCCTTGGCGTGCCCGAAGGCGGGCGGACAGAGCGACGTCGTCCAGACGCGGTCGAGCTCCACCGGCAAGGACGCGTCGATGCATCCGCTACGAAAGACGTCGTGGCGGTAGGTCGGCCAGTCGGCTGGATCGGGCTTGGCCGGTTGATGCGCAGCGGCGCGGGCGTAGGCAGGGCCTCGCGTGAGCCGAGGGGCACGTTCGCCCGCTGTCGCTTCCCTCTGCGGGACCTCTCGCTTCGCGGCCAGGGCGTTCAGCCCGGTCAGCAGCACGCCCTGATAGCAGAAGCATTGGGCCGGCGTGGTGTAGAGGAAGCCGTTGGCCGGAAACATGCCGAACCCGCACGCGGCGCGGGTCCAGTTCGCCCGCATGTGGTTCTTCCCTTCGATGTCGAAGAACTCGACGCCACGCTTGTTCAGCAGCAGATACCGCTCCGTCGCCTTCGGCGGATAGCAGCGGATGTGATGGCCCGCGGTCACCAGACGTCGGGCCGAGACCGTCTTCTTGATCTCGCCGGTCAGCGGATCGTAGCCGTTGCGGATCTCGTCGTCGTGCTGCCATAGAAACGACCTGGGTTGCACCTTGCCCCAGGCGGTCCACATGAGCCCGTTGATGCCGAACAGCCCCGGCGGGTTCCGCGCGTGCGGGTTGCCGTCCGGCCCGGTCCAGAGCAGTTTGCCCGTCTCCAGCGAGTAGGCCCGGGTGCTGCCGCCGGTCAAGAAGACCACGCCCTCGTAGAGGACGGCGTACCCCTTGGAGCGGAACCGTCTTCGGGGCTGCTCGGTATCGCTGCGCCAGAGCTCCTTGCCGCTGTCCAAGGCGAGGCAGACCAACTCGGGGCCGGTCGCGTAGCACACGCGTCCGCTTCCGGCGACCAGCCTATTGCTTCCGAGGCGCTCGACCCGCTTCTTCCAGACGATGCGTCCGCTGCTCGGATCGACGGCGACCACGTGCGGACCGCGCTCTTCCGTGGAGCCGGCCAGTTGCGTGCTGAGAATGAGGCGATTCTCGCAGAACACGATCTCGCTCACCCTGCCGGTCTCGTCGCAGGTGCGAAGGGTCTGGCCGGTGGCCGCATCGAGGATGCAGAGCGGTCCGCGGTTCTCCAGCGTGACGTAGACTCTGTCTCCGACGGCGACCAGGGCGTGCGGATGGATCCGATCGCAGGGCCGACGCCAGAGGAGGATGCCGTTGAACGCGTCACGGGCGACGAGCGCCCAGAGGGCCGGCACCCCGCGAGGTTGACCGATGATGCCCTCGTCGAGGACGCCGAACAACCGGCCCTTGGCCGAGACGAGCGCTTGCACGCTCGAGGCGAACTCATGGCTGCGAGACCACATCGGCCCGGACTTCCACTGGAGGTGATGGGGCGGGCCGATGCGGGAGTCCTGGGCCACGGCGTTGTTGCCCGCGTCCTGCAGGTAGTGGGTCCACTCGCCGATCTCGGAGGGGACGGGCTTGCGTAAGCTATCGACGACCTGACCGCGATCGTCGAGCGTGACGGCCGCGCCGTTTGGAGCCAACACGCGAAGGACTTCGTCGCGCGCGACCCGGCATCCCTTGCCCATCACCACGAGATTGACCATGTTGTCGCCGTAGGGCAGGCGCGGCGCGTCCCACTGACGCACGGAGACCTGGCCGTAGCGACCGAGCGACCGGATGTGCGCCCGAGCCGTTGTGACCTGCCGGGCGTCGGGGTCCAATCCCTGCACGAGATAGCGGTCGCCGGTGCACAAGGCCGCGGTGAGCTGTCCCCGGCCGCAACCGAGGTGGACCACCAGCCCACCCCTGACGCCGGAAGCGTCGAGCACGGCTTTGGCAATCTTAGCGGATCGGTCGGGCCCTTCGCCGGAGACGACGGACCAACCGCAGGTGACGGCCAGGCAGGCCGTCCAGAGGATGCTGCTGCGTCGACTAGGCATGACTTCGGTCCTGTTGGCTGGAAACGGGCACCCATCCGGCACGAGCCGAGGAGGAGCCACTCCCACAATAATCGCCCCGGTGGGATGCATCAAACGAACCTGGACTCGCCGCGCGGTTCTTGAGTATCGGATGCCGTCTCGCGCCGGAGCGGGTTAGAATGGGGGCCGGCGTAGCGGTGCCATGGACCCGCTACGCGGGCTGCCAAGGCGAAGTCGCAAGGAGCACGCGGATGACCTTTGCCAACCAGGTGGAGCTGGGGCGCACCGGCCTGAGCGTCGGTCGGCTCGGGATCGGCTCGTCGTATGGCGTTCCGTGCTCGGCGATCGAGGAGGCCTTCGAGCGCGGCATCAACTACCTCTATTGGGGCTCCCTGCGACGTGGCGGGATGAAGCAGGCCGTTCACAACTTGGCCCCGAGGCATCGGGACAGGCTGGTGATTGCCATCCAGTCGTACTCGCGGTGGACGAGCTTGCTGGGCTTCAGCGTGCGGCGGGCGCTCAAGTTGCTCCGCGTGGACCACGCCGACGTCCTGATCCTGGGGCTGTTCAACACGCCGCCCTCGCGCAAGCTGATGGATGCGGCGATCAGGCTGAAGGCGCGAGGGCTGGTACGCTTCCTGGCCGTGTCGTGCCACCACCGACCCACATTCCAGGATTACATTCGCGAGGGCGCCTTCGACATCCTCCAGGTTCGCTACAACGCCGCCCATCGCGGCGCCGAGACGGAGGTCTTTCCGTATCTGCCCGAGAACGACGGGCCTGGCATCACGGCCTATACGGCCACGCGCTGGGGACAGCTCATGTCGTCGCGTAAGATCCCGTCGTCGTTGAGGCGCCCGACCGCGGCCGATTGCTATCGGTTCGCGCTGAGTCATCCGGCGGTTCACCTGGTCATGACAGGGCCGAAGGACGCCTCGCAGCTTCGCGACACTCTGTCCGTGCTGGATCAGGGCCCCATGACGGAGGACGAGCTGGAGTGGATGCGCCGGGTCGGCGACGCCGTCCATAGCCGTGCGTAAGATGGGGCCGTTCGTCTCGATCACACGCACACTGAGAGGCGACCGAGCGGCGGCCAGTGCTGCGTTTCGCACATCGTGCGACTAGGGACAGGGGGGCACACGCCACGGCTGCTGCTCGAGCCGCGGCATTCATGCCGCGCGGCCGCGCCGGATGAATCCGGCGGCTCGGACAGGTCGTCGCGATACGTCTGAAAGGCAGCACTAGCCTCCGGGGGATCGACCATGATCTCTGTCTATTCAGAACCCAAGCGAAGGTCGGGTACCTCAAGGAGGGACCACCGATGCGAGATCTCTGCATAGCGACCTCGACGGTCTGTGCGTTGTGTCTAGCCTTCGGCATGGATGCTGCAGCCTTTGGGGCAGGATTGGATCTGAAGGCCCACAAGCCACACTTTCACTGGAAGACAACCGCCAAGGGCCGACAGTGTATCTATGACGGCGCGATGCTGGTGGCCGAGTTTTATGGCGGATCGAAGAAGATGCTCGGCATCGGCCGGCCCATTTCCCTGCACAACCTGCGTCTGATTCCCGGCGGCCCGATAGCGATCGCCCGGGGAGAGGCATGCGGCCCGCTGTGTCTGTCGTGGCGGAAGCACCTGATCTACTACATGCGGATCGACGAGCTCGAGGTCAACGACGAGGACCCCGCGCGATTCAAGCTCTATGTCAAGAGCCACGACGTGGGCCTGCGCAAGGACCGAGCCTACCAGGCCGCCTACGAGCCGAACAACGTGGCCGAAGAGTCGTGGCTCGAACTGACGTATGATCCCGAACGGCCGAGCTATGTGTTCGATGTGCGGACGAAGATGACCGTGCAGCCGGGTCGGGAGCAGAGGATGATCTCGCGAGACATGCGCGGCCTGGAGTTCGGTGATATCCTCCCCGCCCAGTGCAACGTGCCGCTGGACAGGAAGCGCTTCCATGTCTATGTCTACAAGGGTCGCGACGGTGTGTACTACAAACTGCCGCATGATAAGCATCGCGGACCGGAGAAGCGACGCATCCTCTATGCGCGCAACGGCACACTGGCCTTTCTGCTCGAGCCCAAGCACAATCCGGTGATCGAGCTCGTGGGTGACACCGGGCTGAATGTCTTCAGTGAGATCTGCCACGCGATGTACGATGTCCATTTCAAGTTCTCAAAGGACACGGAGCTGAAGCTGCTCAAAGCCGGCAAGCCTCTGGAAGTGCACGTTCGGTTCTATTCCATCTCTGAGAAGGCCGGGCGGCGTATGCTGGCCCGCTCGGTGTGGGATCCCAAGCTGCAATTGCCGTCCGCTCGTCGCGTGCCGATGGCCGTCGGGGTCGTCTACGGCTTCGAGTCGTCTGCTGAGGGCCTGCATCCGACACGCTGCTTTCGCTCGAAGTCGGCCGGCTCCGAGTGCGCGTGGGATGCGTCGCGCGGCTACCGGAGTCAGGCGTCGCTCTCAGTTGCCCGCGATGCCAAGGACGGCAAGGCGTGCTGGCAGGCCTGGATCGATACGATCCACACGGCCGGGCTGCGATCCGAGAGCCGATACCGGGTGCGGGCCGTCGTCCGTACCGAGAACCTGAGCGGCAGGGCGGAGCTGGTGTGGCTACGCGGGAAGGAGCGACGGGCCTCGCGCAGTCTGAGCGGAACCCAGGATTGGACCCCGGTTGACCTGGACGTGGGTCGCCAAGACGGCCCGGCAGAGCTGCGCCTCGTGCAGCACGGCGCCGGACGAACCTGGTTCGACGACGTGCGGCTAGAGCCGATCCCCTGAGCGCGCAGGGCCCTGGAACGGGCGCGACGGCGATGGACGTGGCGCCGCCCCTTCGACCTTAGCGAAGGCTGGTTGAGGACGGTCGCCCGTTAGCGTGCGGACGTGATCCGTAGCCGGCGGCGAGGCAGACAAGCGGCAAGCCGACCGGAAGGTTATGGCAGCGGCTCGCGGACGGGACGGACGGTGCCGTGGCCGAGCGCAGAGTATCCCTCCAGCCAGATGCTTGCAGCTCGCCAAGCGGCGCGGGTACGATCCGTCGGGAATCCGGCCGGGAGCAATCGCGGATTATGGCAGCTACCATCCAATCGAGCATCGCGCGCTACACCGTGCACGACACGCCCCTCGTGGAGCCCCTGGTCCGCGCGGCGGCCCACGTGTTGCTCGGTCTCACCGGCTGGCGCCTCGTTGGACGCCTGCCGGACCGACGCGCCTACCTGATGATCGGGGCGCCGCATACGAGCTACTGGGACGCCCTGTACGCCATGGCCATCGCCTTCACCTTCCAGCTCAGGGTCTACTGGATGGCCAAGCATACCGTCTTCCGGTGGCCGTTTGGCTCGTTGCTGAAGTGGTTGGGTGGCGTGCCGATCGACCGTCGTGGACCGCATGACGTCGTTTCGCAGTGCATCGAACACTTCCGAGTCAACCAGCGGTTCATCCTCGCGGTGCTGCCGGAAGGAACGCGCGCGAAGGTGAGCTCGTGGAAGTCGGGGTTCTATCACATCGCCACGGGGGCGGGCGTTCCCGTCCTGCTGGCCTTTCTGGACTACCCGAATAAGACGGGTGGTTTCGGCCCGCTGATCTGGTTGACGGGTGATGTGGACGCCGACCTGGCGAGGATCGCCGAATTCTATGCCACGAAGAGGGGCAAACACCCCGAACGCACCGGCCCCATGCGATTGTCCTCGCAGGTTGGACGCACCGACTAGGCGTAGGGGACGCGTTGGCGGCGGCTATGGTTCGGCTTTGTAAGGGTCGTGGAATGAGCCCCGTGCTGCTTGCCTTGGTGGGTTGGGCTGTCATGACGGCGGTCATGATCCTGCTGTATCTCCTCCAGCGGGCGACCAAGGACGCGGGCGTGGTGGACGTGGGTTGGTCGGCCGGCGTCGGCGCGTTGGCGGTCTTCTACGCTGTCCTGGGCGATGGCGATGCCACACGCAGGCTGCTCCTGGGAGTTCTGGCCGGGTTGTGGTCCTTGCGGCTGGCCGTCTTTCTGCTCAAAGACCGCATCCTCGCCGGCAGCGAGGACGGCCGGTATCAGATGCTTCGTGAGGCATGGGGAGCTCGCGCTCAGCGGAACCTGTTCATCTTCTTCCAGGTCCAGGCGGTTTGGACGGTCCTGTTCTCGCTGCCCTTCCTGCCGGTGGTCTACCATGACCAGCCCGTCTTCGCCTGGTTCGACCTGGTGGCTGTGGCCATTTGGCTCGTTGCCGTCGGGGGCGAGGCCGTTGCCGACAGACAGCTCGCACGATTCAGGGCCGACCCGGCCAACAAAGGCAAGACCTGCCGACAAGGCCTGTGGCGTTACAGCCGTCACCCGAACTACTTCTTCGAGTGGGTCCACTGGTTCACATACGTCTTCCTGGCGGTCGGTTCCCCCTACCTGTGGCTGACGCTCTTCGGGCCGGTCGTCATGCTCCTGTTTCTCTACAAGGTCACCGGCATCCC
Source organism: uncultured Planctomycetales bacterium (assembly GCA_964622545.1). Classification (GTDB taxonomy): domain Bacteria; phylum Planctomycetota; class Phycisphaerae; order UBA1845; family JAFGLZ01; genus JAFGLZ01. Next base: position 45,980 of record CAZUQM010000035.1, read on the forward strand.
CTACACGGAGAAGCGCGCGCTGATCACACGCGGCGACGCCTATCGTCGCTACCAGGAAACGACCAGCGCGTTCATTCCATGGTTCCCGAAAGACCGGGCACCCTGACACGCAGGCGGCGCGGGGCGTCGTGCCGCGTCGGTGACGGGGGTCCAAGGACGACCGAGAGCGCGGGTCGGTCGCTCCGACCCATCCGCTGTGCCGACTGCGTCCGGGGCGGGTTTCACCAACCCCACGTCCCGGCCGCGCCCTTGAACGGACCCACAATCTTGCTCGTGATCCAACCGCCATAGAAGTCGCCGGCTTGTGCCTGGACGCACTCCTGGCCGACATAGCACGCGTCCATCAGGTGGGCATAGAAGGCGACGTGATCGCGTAGCTCGGCGTACACAGGGTCAGGCTCGGGATAGGCCCACGCGGCGCGGGCCGCTCGTCGCCGGCCGACGACCACGTCGAAATACCTCGCCTGCCCCTTCCATTCGCACAGCGAGCGATGGCCGACGGGCAGCAGCGCCTCGGCTTGCAGATCCTCCGGTGGCAGGTAGTACGTGGGCGGATGGCTCGTCTCGAGCATACGAAGCGCTCGGGTCGTGTCCCCGATTATGGTGCCGCCGAACTCCACGCGGATGCGCTCATGGACGGGTTCGAGTCGGGGAGGCCTGGGATAGTCCCATACCGACTCCTGCCCGGGACCTGGTTCGATGCGTTTGGGCCTGAACATAGCCGCATTCCAATCTGACATGGAGGGCCGGGTGCCGGGTTCCCAGGGCCGTATCAACCGGAACGAGGCTCAGTCCGGTCCTTGCCCAACCACAGCGATACAAAGGACGTTGTCGCCGAGAGAGCCGTACCCCAGACGAGGTCCACGACGGTCACCACCACGGGCCATCCTTCGACCGTGGCCTGGTTGGTCAAGTCGTAGGCGGCATACGTCACCAGTCCGAAGAGTCCGCCCTTGGCAACGGCTCGGCCAAGCGAACCCTCACGCGCGCCTGGAACAATGACGAAGACCATCAGTCCGGTGATGAACAGCAGGTAGAAGACCCCTGCCGCCCACCACCTCGGGCTCTCGGCGAGCCAGAAGCCCAGTTGAGAACGGTAGAAGGGGCCTGCCAACCATCCCAGCCATACGGCGTCGAGAACGAGGAACGCTGCCAGAGCAAGGATGTAATGCCGAACGACTGTGCGACGCGTCATGATCGTATCCTTTACCTTCGTTGCGTGCCTCGGTACGCTCAGGGCCGACTCAGCCTCGTCGGTCCGCGATGGGATGCATCCATTGGAACGCGATGCACTCGTCCAACGCGGCCGGAATCCCTTCGTACAGGGTTGGGTATCTGGGAGCCATGCCGAGGTCGCTCCATAGCAGGCCTTTCTTGACCGGCAGGTTCAGGTTCCAGCCTCGTACGGCGTCGGGCGTATAGAGCGACGGATAACGATTAAGCCACCTCAGTGGCGTGAGCATTGCCGTCCCGGCCAGTGCCAACAGCATCGGCATTCTGAGGTTCTGAAAGCGAGGATAGTACTTCTTAATCTCTGCGAAGAACTCGTTCCAGCTCGCTGGCAGATCGTCAGACACGGGACTGATCCCACTCCAGCCCTGTTCGGCAGCGGCCAGGAGGACTCTGGCGGCATCGTCGACATGCATATGGGCGAAGCGGTTCTTTCCATGGCCGGGGAAGAGCACGCGGCCTTGGCGAAGGCCGTTGAACATGAGATCGCGGGCACCATAGACGTGAGGCAGACGAATCACCGCCAAGGCCATGCCCGCGTTTGCGGCCATGTCTGACAAGGCCTCTTCGGCCTCCAGCTTGGCCCTCCCATATCCCAACTTGGGCTTGGTTGCCGTGTGTTGGTCGACGTCGGTGTCTTGACTCTCGTAGACCAGAAGCGTGCTCGAATAGACGAACCGCTTCACGTTCGCGGACACGGCGGCTCGCATCAGTGCGATCGATCCGTCGACGATCGTCGGACGGACGAGCCGGTATTCCTCGAAGATCGCTCTCCCCCCGAGATGGATGATCGTGTCGACCCCCTCCACCGTTCGCCGGAGGCTTTCGGGGCTCTCCAGGTCGCCTTGCACGAGGTCCGCCTCCAACCGGGAGAGCACCGCGGCGCGGAGAGGACGACGCACGAGCAACTTGGGCCTGAGGCCCCGTTCGGCGAGCTGACGAGAGACTTCAAGGCCGATGAACCCCGTTGCTCCGGTAACGAGAATTCGCGGGTTGTCTTCCATGGTCAAGTACCTTGAGAAACGCTTCATGCCGAGCAGGCGGATGCATGCCGCTGCCCGTCGAAGGCCCGGTCCTGCAGAGCGTCCTCCATCACATCGCCAGGACCCGTTTCGCGGCCGCCATGCCGCTCAGGAAGGCTCCCTCCACGCGCGCGCCGTGGCACCAATCACTACAGATCGCCAAGCGGCCATCAGGCTGCCATAAGGCACCGACATCGAGGGGCTCAGGCGGCAGGGCATAGCGCCATCGGTGTCCTTCGATATGGATCGGCCGCTGGGCATCCGAACCGGCGATCGGCCGAAACGCAGCGGCCAAGGCGTCGGCGGCGGCCTCCGGTGCCTCGTCGACGTGCGCTGAGGACCAGTCCGAACGGGCATGCAACACCCACGCCTCCGCCGATGAGCGACCGGGCTTCGTGTTGTTCCGAGCGACCCATGCCAGTGGGGAATCGTGAACGAACGCCGCGTCAAAGGGCGTCGTCAGCGGTTCTTCAAACCCCAGCATCACCGCCCAGCAGGGCAAGAGGGGACAGGCACGAGCCTGCTCCGCCAGGTCGCTCACGCCGTCGAGAAGCTCAGCCGCCTGGGCGGCCGGAAGGGCGACCAGCACCACATCCGACGTGCCGAGATCGCGACCGTCGTCTCCGGACAAGCGATACCCACCGCGCTCCTCGACCAGGTTGACGACACGCGTTTCCGTCGCGATGTTGAGCCCGGCGGCCACCTGCTTGGCGACCGCGTTCATGCCCGGCACGCCCACGTAGCGGACCTGCGAGGAGGTGATTCGCGGAACACCGTTTTCGAGCGAGACCATCCTCCCCTCCCATGGGGCGACGACGCCGGCCTCCTGCCACGAGGCCACGTAACGCGCGAAGCGATCGTCGCGCACGGTGAAGTACTGCGCTCCGTGGTCGAAGTGAAACGGCTCTCGGCGGCGGATCGACGTCCGGCCCCCGACGGCGCGTCCCTTCTCGAAGACGCGGACCTCGTGGCCTCGGTCATGCAGTATGCGAGACGCCGTCAGGCCCGCGATCCCGGCTCCGACGACCGCCACGCGCAGCGAACGACCGTGGGTTGCCCGCTGGTCCGCGAACTCGGGGAGTCCGGTATGTCGCTTCTCGTCGAGACCCATCGTCTGTCCGTCCGAACACGGAGGACGTCATTCACCGAGCCGCCCTGCATCATGGCGGCGCGAACCGCAAGAGCACGATGGCCAGCACGCCTCGTACCGACCAGGCCACGGTGCGAATCCAATTCGTGGCGACGAGCCGCGTCAGGGCGGCCTGCTCAAACCCACCGCCGAGGCGCGTGTGACATGGAACCTGAAGGAACGCCGTCGACGCCCAGATCACCAGCACCAGGAGAACTCCGACCCCGGCCATGGCTCGGGCGTTCGCGGCTTCGAGCGCCGCAACGAGCGCGAATGCCGTCAACCCTTCGACCATCATGAGAGGTCCCACCAGCCAGGTGATGCGGCGGGTGTGCTCCGCCTCGTAATCGCAGAAGGCTGCGTGTCCGACCCTTGCGAACAGTGGGTAGTGTACCAGTTGGATCGTCCAGACCAGGCCCGTCATGAGCAGCGTGCTGACGGCGTGCACGTTCAACAAGGCGGTGAGCATCCATGGACTCATCGAAAACCCCAGTCTCAGTCTGGCCGGAGCGTGTTTCGGCGGCCTGGGCGTGGCCGACAGGTCCGGCCCTGCGGCTCGCGAGCCGGCCGCCACGATGAGGAGATCGTACGCCACGCCGCGCTCGGCGCTCGATGCCAGCGCGCCTCCGGTTACGGACCCGGGCACCGCCCATGAGCATTTCAGAAGACGTCGGGTCGGCGGGCTCCGAGATGAATCTCGTCAAGTTCCATCACGCCGATGGGCCCACGCCCGGGCGAAGGGTCTTGTCGGGCTACCTGGCCTTGCGTCTCATCTCCGCTTGCCGCATCGGCATGGCGTCAATGGTCTTGTACAAGTGTGCAGGCTGAACGGGGGCCTCCGAGCGGAGCTTGACGCCGCCGTCCTTGCCGATGAGCAGCACGTGGAATCCTCCTTTGGGAACATCGAGCTCCTCGCGCAAGCGCCGCGTGGTCTCGGGCTGGATCGGTCGGTCGGCCGGGCGTCCGCTGGCCTGATCGTAGAGCCAGAGGACCAGCAGATCCCTGTCGGCCAACTCGGCCTCTTGCTGAGCCAGGAGTGACCGCTGCTTCCGGGAGGACGGGTCGCTGCTGTCCTGTGCGAATACGAGCAGCAGGCGATTCTTCCACTGATAGGAGGTCAGTTCCACGTCGCGCATGATCGGCCCTGAACCACGGCTTCGGCAGCCGCTTTGCGATACGAGGCCGCCTGTCACGATCGGGCAGACCATGCAGGCGCATGCCCCCAACCTGACGAGATGGAATCCGGGTGGCCTCATCGCCCCGGATTATACCCCCGGTTCCACCCGGGCACGATGCTCCATGAGCCGGTAACCCTCAAGCTACCTGATCAGACGAGCTTCTGTGGCCGCGATCTGACGGTTGGCGAAGTGGTCCGTCAAGAGCCACTCTTGATAGAGGCGCTCGATCTGCCTTAGACGACCGGCGACGGATGACTGCCTCAGGGTGCGGTTGGCCTTCTTCGGTCGATCCTCGTCACGGATCAGCGGACGCACGCGGTCGGCCGGCGGATGGTAGGACGGATTGAAGACCATGACCGGCAGGTCCTCGGCGGGCAACAGATGACGCCACAGGAAGGCCTGCATCCTGTCTTCGGCCGGCACGGCCTCATGGGCGATCTGTCGGCCCTGGACCTTTGCGCTGCCGATCACGGTGAGGTCGATCGGGCCGTCCATCTGCGTCAGGCTGGTCTTTAGCGTGAGCGTCGCGACCTCCTTCTTGGCCGCCAGCGTGACGCCGGACGATGCGAACCCCTTCGGTAGGTCTTTGAAGCTCAGCTTGATCGGCCCGTCGAATCCGTCCCTCCGGATGGCGTAGACGGTCACCTTGGCCGACTTCTTGCTGCGGATACAGATCCGCGACGGGACCACACGCAACTCGAAGTCGGGTCGCGGCCGGCTGATCCGGAGCCGGTAGGCATAGGCCTTGCCGGCGTGTCGCCTCGTCTCGCCCAGGTGGATGAAGTACGTGCCGTCGGCGGGGAGCTTGACCATGAGGTAGGAATCGGCGTGGTCGGTGTTCAGGCCCGATGCCGCGTCGTGGAAGTCGTCATTCAGCGCAATGACCTTGCCGTCGGCGCGGGTGACTTTGACGAAGGAGTCAAACGGGGAGCCGAGCCGGCGGGCGTGCACCTCGGCGACGATCGCCTCACCGGCCTTGCCTTCGACCGCGAAGACGTCCCAGTCGCCGGGGCGGTCCGCTCGGCCGTTGACGATGATGGGCAGCTTCACCTTCTGCGCCTCGGAGGCAGCGTCGTTGGATTCCTTCTCCCGACACTCCGGCAGTGTGTCCAAGGCGAACCGGACGTCGTTGGACACGCGCTTTCCGTCGGTGGCCGCAATCCAATGGCGCCCCGGCCTGGCGTCTTTGGACGGCGGCTCTAGCTTGAAGTTCTTCAGGTTCCAGCCGTTCATCTCGATCTGGACCGACTCGGCGACGCGGCCACCCAACGGGAAGATACTGGTCACGAACGGCAGCTCGCCGATGGTGATCCGATAGGTGAAGCTCTCGCGTCCGCGGTAGAGCGCCTCGTTGATGGTCAGCACATAGTCGCCGTCTTTGGGGACCTCGAAGGTGATCACCGGGTCGGGATGGAAGCGGAAATCGTCGTTGTACGCCAGCTCCTTGCCTTTGGCGTCGTGAAGCCTCATGACGGCTTGGAACCAGCCGGGAACGCCGTCGGCGACGTAAGGGACCAACTCGCGGGCCATGGCGGAGATGACCAGGCGCTGCCCCTTCCTGGCCGTGAAGCGGTACCGGTTGACCTCACCCGGGGCGATCTGTCCGTTCATGGTGCAGGGCAGGGTGACGCGCACCAGCTCTTCGTCCGACGGGCGATTGCGCAGGGCTTGATGCTCCTTGCCGAGCACCGGCTTCGGGACGGTCTTCATCGGCTTGCGGGCGACCTCGGGCACCTGGCCGACGTAGAAGGGTATCGCGTTGGAGACACCGCGTTGGGTGACCACCCTGATCTCCCGCCGCCCCGGTTGTGCGTCCGCGTCTAGGGTCACCTCGGCAAAGACGAGCTCCCGCTGAGAACGAACGGCCGGATTGCGCTCATCCTCGGCGAAGATCCTTTGGATTCGTTCGATCAGCTTCTGCTTGGCGGCCTCCTTGCCGGTCTGAGGCGTGCCTTCCTTCGCGGTCTTTCCGGCCGGTTTCGACTTCTTGGGGGTATCGAGCTTTGCATGGCAGGCCGCGCAGACCGTGGCGGAAGGCGGATTGAGACGACCGCATGCCGGGCATACCAGGCCGTGGACCTCGGGAGGTTTGACACGGGCGGGAAGCTCGTACCAGGACATTCTGTAGGCCATGGCGTCGCTGACCGTCGTGCCCTTCTTCTTCAGTTCTTTCAATTGGTCTCGCAGCAGACGAAGCTCCTGGTTGTTCATGACGCGGTAATAGTCGACCAGCCGCACGGAAACCCCTTCCCCCGTCACGATGACGTCGGAAGGGTGGACAAGCCCTTGACCGCCCAGCCGGATCGGGAAGGTGGTTCCTCGCTGGCCACCGGCGGGATAGACGTAACCGATGTACTGGTTCTGTGCGCAGAGTGTGGAGGCCGCGGCCGCGAGCACGGCCCATCCCAAGATCGGAAGCCTGTTGAAGCTACGCATTGTGGCTCCTCTCATGGCCACTGTTTCCACAGCGGCGAAAACACATCCGAAGGCTGGTGCGGGCGCGACGAAGCGCGCGAATGCTGTCGTTGCCTACCCAGCGTGGGCCTTACATGATCTCTTCGAGAAGCCCCGCCGACCTCATGCCTTCCTTCTCTGTGTCGAGAACGCGGGCATCGAATCCCAGGGGATGCGGCAGCTTGGCATCGGCGTCGATGTCGGCCAACAGATAGAAGCTGCCCAACAGGTCGGCCGGGTAGACGGGCCGTTCCTTGACCTTCGCCCCCTTTTCGTCGGAGGCCCCGACGACGCGGCCGCCCTTGAACCCTCCGCCGGCGACCAGCACGGTGAAGACGGCCCCGTAATGGTGGCGACCGCCGTTCCAGGGAGGCTCCCACGACACCTTCGGCGATCTGCCGAACTCGCCGGTACACCAGACGAGGGTGCTGTCCAGCAAGCCCTTGTTGCTCAAGTCCTCGAGCAGCGCCGCCAGGCCCTGATCCAGCCAGGGACACTGTCGCTTCATCGTCGGGAAGTGGTTCTTGTGCGTGTCCCAGCCGCCGGGGAAGCTGATGGTGATGTACGGCACGCCCGCCTGGACCATCCGACGCGCTGCCAGGCATTCCTGGCCGAACGTGTTCCGCCCGTAACGATTCCTGAGCGCCGCCGGCTCGTTCTTCAGATTGAACACTTCCTTGCCTTCGCCCAGGATCAACCCGTAGGCCTTTTGCCTGGCCTTCTCGACGTCAGTCATCTTTGGATCGTCCGCCAGGCCGTAACCCATGACATTCACGTTGTCGAGCAATTCACGGCGGGCCCGTTGCCGTCTGTCGTTGATTCCCTTGTTGACGATGCCCTGCACCTCGAAGCGGTCCGCGTTTGGGTCCCCGCCTGTGGCAAACGGTTTGTATTCGGGTCCGAGGAAGCCCTCTTCCGAGAATCGCCCTGCCGCACGGAGCATCACGATGTAGGGCGGGAGCAGTCCCTTGTACTGATCTTTCTTGAAGCACGTGAAGATGGCGCCCACGCTGGGATAGGCCAGGCGCCCACCGGGCTTGTGGCCGGTCTGCATCAGGTAGGCCGCCGTCTCGTGGCCGTTGATGCCGTGGGTCATGCTGCGAATGAGGGAGTACTTGTCGGCCTGTTTGGCCAGGTGTGGGAACAGGGCGCCGAGCTGGATCCCCTTGACGTTGGTGTTGATGAACTTGTCGAACTCGCCCAGGTAGCTGTAGCCCGTGCCGGGTTTCGGGTCCCAGGCATCGTTGTGTGACATGCCGCCCCACAGGAAGATCTGGATGACCGACTTGATCTTGCCCTTCTTTTTGGCCTTGGCTTTGGCCGCGGCGTCTCGGGACGCCTTCAGGTCGGCGGCTTTCTTGTCGGGCGACTTCTTGGCCGGGGCCGCGCAGACGCGCGGGCTCAAACCACCGGCAGTGATCATGGCCGCCGCTCCCGTTGCGCCACGTCGCAAGGCCTCGCGCCGGGACAGGTGCTCCTCGCGGTCTGCGTTGTGGTTTGTACTCATGATGAAGTCCTCCGCTGCTCTGACTTTCCGTCGTCTTGTCAAGAGACGGACTGCTTCGCGCTATGTCCCCCACTGTTTCGTCTGCCATCAATGCCGCAGGAGAAACTCGGGGCTATTGATCAACGCCCAGGCCAGATCGATCCAGGCGTCACGTCCCTTCGCCACGCCGGCTTTGATGTACTGTTCCGCGGCCTTCACATCGGCGTCGGTCGGGAACCGGGACAGGATCGTGAGGTACAGTCGCTCGGCGATGTCCTTCGGTTTTCCACCCGATGCGATCAGCGCCTTGAGCTTCGGGCCCGTCTGAAGCTTGTGCTGCAATTCGGCCGAGTTGAGGATATAGAGCCACTGGCGCGAGGCGAGCTCGTTGACGCGCTCGTTCTCCATCCCCGTGGCCCGCGCAGAGCGCCCGAACAAGGCCAGCGTGGAACTCGTGACGCTGCCGTCGGCCAGCTCTACGGCGGACAGGTCTTTGGGGATGTAGGTGAATGGTTCCGGCACGGCGCTGGAGTAGAGGTCTGAACTGCCGGTGATCTGATTCAGCGCGTCGATCAACACCTCGGCCTCCATCCGCCGCAACCGATAGCTGGCGAAGGTCCCTCGGGCTTTCGATTCCTCGGACCGCGGTATGGGCGAGAGCTGATACGTGGTCGAGCTAAGGATCAGCCGTTTGAGGTGCCTCAGATCGTAACCGCTCGAGACCAGCTCTTTGGCCAAGTAGGCCAAGAGCTCGGGGTTGCTCGGTGGGTTGTCGTCCCGGATGTCGTCCGGCTCGTGAACGATGCCGCGTCCCATCAGCCACGCCCAGGTGCGGTTGGCGATGGCCTTGGCGAACCAGGGATTCTCCGGCCGGATCAACCAATCGGCAAAGACCTCCCTCGGGTCACGATCGGGCGGAATGGTGGTCTTGGTGCCGTCCGGAAAGACCGCTTTTAACGGGCCGTTGGTCTCCAAGGGTTGGTCCAGTGCACGCGGGATCTGGTTGGTGAACGTCACCGACTTGGCGACGGCGTCTCGCCCCGGCGCGGTGCTTCCGGGCACCTTGGTCGAGTCGAGCGGATCCCAGAAGACAATCTCCTCCTTCCACTCGCTGGTGGGTTTGTAGCCGACCTGCGAGAAGAACACCGCCATGCCGTCTTGACGCTCCTCGGGCCACGCATGGATCCGCGTTCCCATGAAGGCCAAGGCCACGGCGCCGGCGATGCCCTCGGGCGTCTTGGATTGGATGGCCCGGTAGAAGTTGACCGGCCCCACGCGGAAGTTGCTGCCACTGGAGGTGAGGAGCTCGCGCGCGAACGCATCGTAGGGTTTGTTCTGGGCGATGGACTGCCATATCCAGCGGTGATAGGCCTGTGCCGCATTGGGCCAGACTTTGACGGGGAACTCCGCCTTGACCCTCAGGATGTCGCTCCACTGCATCGCCCAGTAATCGAAATGGGTTGTCCTGTTGAGCAGGCGGTCGATGAGGGCGGCGCGCTTGTTCTTGTCCGAACTTCGAATGAAGGCCTTGGCCTCTTGCGCCGTAGGCAGCGTGCCGGTCAGGTCCAGGAAGGCGCGACGCACGAAGACCGCGTCGGAGCAGAGGGCCGGCTTGATGCCGAGCGACTTTAGCTTGGCGAAGACAATCTCGTCGATCCGGTTGGCGGGCTTCGGCGGATCCGAACGCTCCATGATGCCGCCGATCCGCTTGGCCGAGGCGAGCCGGTAGAGGGCGACCTTGGCCTGTCGGGCAAGAGCGCGCTTCTCGTTGGCGACCTTTCTGGCCTGCCAGTAGGCCGCGCGGGCCTTGTCCGCCTTCTCCTTCAACGGTGTGGCCGTGGCTTCCGCCTTCTTGGCTGCCTTTTCGTCGTCCGCGTGTGTCTTCTTGGCCGCGGCGATCCGCTTCTTGAGGTTGGCCAAGGCCGCCTGCGTGGACTCCTTTCGCTTCTTGGCTCGGTCTAGATCCCGAGCGGCGGCATTGGCCTTGATCGCCGCCTGCTCCAGGGCCTTTTGCTTGGGGGCCAGGGCCGCCTCGGCCTTATTGGCCGCACTGCGCTTGGTGGCGGCTTCCGCCGCAGCTCGTCGGTAGGCCTCATCGAGGTTGGCGAGATCCCCGGCCACCTTGCGGGCCGCCTGGTGGGCCTTGACGGCGGCAGCGACCTTGCTCTTGGCCCCGGCCAGGGCCTTGTCGGCCGACTCCTTCTGCGCTCGTGTTTGGGCAAGCTTCTTTGCGGCCTCAGCCACCCGGGCCTGCGCCTTCTTGTGGGCCTGCTGCGCTTGGGCCAGTGCAGCCTTGGCCGCGTCGGCCGCTTTGCGCTTGGCGACGGCGGCATCGGTGGCCTGCTTTGTTCCCTTGGCCGGCTTGCTGGCAGCGGTGGTTGTCTTCTTGGCCGCGGCGGCGGCCTCCTGGGCTGCCTTGTCGGCGGTTTTCGAAGCGGTCATAGCGTCGGCGACCTTCTTCTTGGCCTTGGCAAGGGCCGCATCGGCCGCCTTCTTCTGGCCCTGGGCCTCGGTCAGCTTCTTGGCGGCGGCCTTGACCCGGGCTTGGACGTCCCTTTCCGCCTTCTGCGCATGAGCCAGTGCAGCCCTGGCATCCGCCAGTGCCTCGCGCTTGGCGGCGGCCTGTGCCGCCGCGCGCTTCTTCTCCTCGACCGATTTGGCGGTGGCTTGGAGGGCCTTGTCGGCGGCCGTCGAGATCGTGGTGGCGCCGGCGAGCTGTTTCTTCGCTTCGGCCAACGTCGCTTGAGCCGACTTGTTCCGCGCGGTCGCCTGGGCCAGGGCCTTGCCAGCCGCGTGCGCCTTGCTGTGGGCGGTCTGCTCGGCCCGCTTGGCTTTGGCCAGGGCGGCTTTGGCTGCATCCACCGCCTTGCGCTTGGCAGCGGCGTCCTTGGCGGCGTGTTTCTTCTCCGCGCTCGACTTGCTGTTATCCGTCGCGGTTCGCTTGGCCTTGGCCTCGGCGTCCCCCGCCGCCTTCTCGGCTGCCGCAAGGGCCTGGGCCGAGGCGTCCACCTGTTTCTTCGCAGGTGCCAGCGCTTCGTCGGCCGCCCTCTTTCGGGCTGCGGCTTCGGACATCTCCTTCGCGGCCTTGTTGGCAGTCTGCTGCAGATGCTGCTCTCGTTGCCGTGCTTCGGTCAGGGCCATCTTCGCGGTCTTGGCCGCCCGGCGTTGGGCGGCCGCTTGGGCCACGGCCCTGTTGGCCTCGATGTCGAGCTTGTTGACCGCGTCGGCGGCCGCCTGTGCGGCGGACTCGGCCTGCCGAGCGGCTTTCTCGGCCGCTTCGTAGGCCTGTCGGAGGGGGCGCGCGGCGGCCCTGGCCTTGGCCAGGGCCTTCTCGAGGGGCGGCTTGGCCTTGGTCGCGGCGGTCAGGGCCTTGGCGGCAGCGGCCGCGTCGGCCTCGGCCCGCTTCAGATCCTTCGCGCCCTGCTCGCCGGCCAACGTCTTCGACGCATCAGCCTTGCGTCGCTTCGCGACGGCCTCTTTCCGGGCTTTGGCGTAGGCCGCGTCGGCCTTCCTCATGGCTGCGGCCAGGGGCGCGGCCGCGGCTTCGGCCTTGTTGGCTACCTTGTCGGCGGCTTCGTAGGCGGCCCTCGCCTTTGCCTCCGGGCTTTGCCGCTTGGCCTGGGGCTTGTCGGCGGAGCTCTTCTTCTTCGCGGTCTTGGCGGCGGCGGGCGCGGCCTTAGCCGGCTTCTTGGCCGCCTTGCTGGTCGCCTTGGACGGCGCTGCGGCCGAGGATGGGCCTGTGGATGCCAGCACGAGCACGACGAGTGGAATCGCTCTTGTTCTGATCACGAGTCACCCCAAACATGGCCTGAGTTCGACCTCGCCCTTGTGGCCTGGCCCCCGGGAGGTCGAATCCTGCCGTTCTATGGTCATCTTCCTGGTGGTTGGCCCATCGTAACAACCCTCGGCCGGTCAGCCAACCGCATCGCGGCAGGGCGGCGTTGCTGGAACCGGCGGGGGAGCCGATGTAAGCTGTGCCACAGCTAGCCCGCCCGGGCGGGTGCTTTTCGGGAGCGCCGAGCCTAGCTATCTGGCGGATTCATCGGGTTGACCCGAATCGAACCTCGGAGAGCGCCACCTTGGATCCACTCTGGCTCGTCTTCGCCTTCTTCTTCGGATTCGTCGTCCGTCACGTCGGGTTGCCACCGCTGGTCGGTTTTCTCATCGCGGGGTTCGTCCTCAATGCCTTCGGCGTCCAGGGCGGCGAGACGCTTGAGCATATCTCTGAGCTCGGCGTTACGCTCCTGCTGTTCAGCATCGGTGTCAAGCTACAGGTTCGCACCCTGCTCCGCGCTGAGATCTGGGCCGGCGCGTCGATCCACATGCTGCTGACGGTCGCCCTGCTGACGGCAGGGCTGCTCGGCCTTGCTGCCGTAGGCCTTCCAGGCTTTGCAGGATTGGATCTTCGCCTCTCCCTGCTCGTCGCGTTCGCCTTGAGCTTTTCGAGCACCGTCTTCGCCGTCAAGGTGCTGGAGGAGAAGGGCGAGATGGCTTCCCTGCACGGCCGTATCGCCATCGGCATCCTGATCATGCAGGACGTTATCGCCGTGGTCTTTCTAACCGCCTCGGCCGGGAAGCTACCCTCGCCCTGGGCGATCGCCTTGGTTGCCGCGCTGTGGCCGCTTCGGTTGGTGCTGCTGGTTATCCTGGACCGCTGTGGCCACGGGGAGCTGCTGATCCTGTTCGGCGTGCTACTCACGTTCGGCGGGGCGAGGGGTTTCGAGGCGGTCGGTCTGAAGCCCGACTTGGGGGCGCTCGTGTTCGGGATGCTGGTCGCGTCTCACCCGAAGGCCTCTGAGCTGGCCAAGTCTCTGCTGAGCTTCAAGGACCTCTTCCTGGTCGCGTTCTTCCTGAGCATCGGGATCTCCGGCGCACCGACCTTAGGGTCGCTGGCCATGGCGGCGGTCTTCGTTGCCGTTGTTCCCCTCAAGGTCGGTCTCTACATGCTGGTGTTGACGCAATTCGGGTTGCGGGCCCGCACGTCGCTGCTGGCTTCGCTGAGTCTGGCGAACTACAGCGAGTTCGGGCTCATCGTGGGCGCGGTCGCGGTCAAGGCCGGCTGGCTTGACGCGGGTTGGCTGGTCACCATCGCGATCGCCCTGTCGATCACGTTTGTCCTGGCCTCACCGCTGAACGCCGCTTCGCATACGATCTACTCCCGATGGCGGCATCGTCTCAGGCGTTGGGAGACCGGAAGATACCATGCCGAAGAGCAGCCAGTCGAACCGGGCGATGCGGAGATCGCCATTTTAGGTATGGGCCGCGTGGGCGCGGCCGCATTCGACATCATGCGCCAGCGCTACGGCGACGTGATCTTCGGGATCGACTTCGAGGCCGGTACCGTGGCACGCCATGAGCGAGCCGGCCGGAAGGTCTTCCTCGGGGACGCGACGGATCTCCAGTTCTGGGAGCGGCTCCAGACCGACCGAGGCAGGATCAGGCTGGTGGTGTCCACCTTGCCGAACGTGACCGAGAACCTCTCCGTCGCCAAGCGGCTCGCGGAAGGCGGTTACACCGGTCTTATCGCCGCAACGGCGCACTTCGACGACCAGGCCGCGGCGCTGAAGGAGGCCGGCGTTCATGCCGTGTTCAACTTCTACTCGGAGGCTGGCGTCGGGCTCGCCGAGCACGCCCTCCAGCAACTCGAAGCGGCCAACCACGAAAGCAGCGGCGATGCGTAGCGAGAGTCACGGGCCATGGGTGGGGGTAATCCGTCGGCCATGTCGCGCGCTCGTTAGAGCCAAGCGGGCTCCATGGATGGATCGACGCACATGAGCATCCCGATGACGCGGACCATCAAAGAAGGCCTGCACGTCTTTCGGCGGTTCGTCGTGCCGCTGGTAATCTACGACGTCTGGTTTGCCGTCGCTCAGTTGGCCGTGGCGGCCCCGATCTCGGCCTGGGTGCTGACCGCACTGCTGTCGCGGAGCGGGTCACTAGCCGTCGGCAACGAGCAGATCGTGGCCTTCCTGCTCTCGCCATCGGGCTTGCTCGCCCTCGTGCTTTCGGTGGCGTTTATTCTGTGTTCGCTCTTCGTCGAGCAAGCGGGCGTGATGCTCATCGCCGCTCATGCAACCCTGGGCCGACGTCCCAGCGTTCGAACCGCCATCCTCACGGTCCTGCGAAGGCTGCGACTCCTGGCCGTGCTCGGTCTTCGGCAGGCCCTGGCCTACCTGTTGGTTGGCCTGCCGTTCATCGCCGCCGCCGCTTTGACCTACGTCGCGCTGCTTTCGAGACATGACATCAACTACCTCGTCGCCGAATACCCTCCGGTGTTCTTGCTGGCCATAGGTATCGGTATGGTCCTCCTCGCCGGTCTCGCAGCGACATGGACGGTGCTCTTCGCCCGCTGGATCTTCGCGGTGCCGCTCTGCCTGGTGCAGACCATGCCCGCCGCGAAGGCGATGAGAGAAAGCCGGCGGCTGACCCAGGGATCGCTCGGACGCCTTGTCGTCTTCCTGGCGGCTTGGGTGCTGGCCACGGTCGTCCTCCTTGCCGTCCTGGGGCCAACCGCCGAACTCACGGGCGACCTTGTCCTCATGCACCTCCCGTCGAATCTCACGCTCGTGATCGCCGCGGCGGCCGTCTTGCTCGTCCTGCATGGCCTTGCCGCTGCCGCCGCGTGGTTCTTCTGTTTCGCGATGTACTCGATCGTGGTCATGGGCCTCTTCTTCGAACACGCGTCGGCGCAGGACGGCATCGGCAGCGCTGACCCCATGCGTGCTCAGTTGGAGGCCAGCGCCGATCTGTCACCCTCACTGAAGACCGCTCGTCGGGTGATCTGGCCCGCCGTGATCATCGTGGGCGTCTGGAGCGTCTACCTCTGTCACGAAATCATCGAGACGATTCGTGTCGAAGACCGCGTCGCGGTCACGGCCCATCGCGGTAGCTCCAACGCCGCCCCGGAGAATACGCTCAGCGCGATACGGCAGGCCATCAGCGACGGCGCGGACTTCGCCGAGATCGACGTGCAGGAAGCCGCCGACGGCGAGGTGGTCGTGGTGCACGACGAAGACCTGATGCGGCTGGCCGGCGTCGACAAGAAGGTCTGGGAAACACCCTATGCCGAACTGCGCGAGCTGGATGTAGGCAGTTGGTTCTCACCCGAGTTCCAGGGCGAGCGCATCCCGACGCTCGCCCAGGTCATCGAGACCGCCAAGGGCAAGATCAAGCTCAACATCGAACTGAAGCTGACGGGCCACGAGGAGAGGCTCGTCGAGAGCGTCCTGAGAACGATCCGCGAGGCCTCCTTCGAATCGGAGTGCGTGATCACCTCCCTCAGCGTCGACGCCCTCGCCCAGGCCAGGACCCTCAACAAGGACATCCCGATCGGCTACATCGTCTACGGATCGTTCGGGGACATCGCCAAGTTGGAAGTAGACTTCCTCAGTGTCGCTACGCGCCTGGCCACAGATCGCCTGATCAAGCAGGCCCACCAAGAGGGTCGGGCCGTTCACGTCTGGACGGTCAACGACCCCAAGCAGATGTCCCTGTTCATCGAACGGGGCGTCGACAACATCATCACAGACGTGCCAGAAGTACTGGTCGGCTTGCTCCGTGAGCGGGCCGAGCTGAGTGATGAGGAGAAAGTGCTGTTGGCGTTCGCCTATTGGCTTCGCTAGCGAGCGAGGTTGGGCGCGCTTCGAACGAGCGGGGTCCCGGGGGAGATGTCGTTTGGATGCCGTGGGGAAGCGGCCAACGCTTCTGGGGATTGCTTGGGTTCCTCTGCCGACCGGCGTGGCTACCGATTGCGGACGTGCTTCAGTTCCGCCTCAACCGTTTCCGGAGCGATTCGATCGGCAGGGTGTTGACCACGTCGTCGGATTCGAGCCACCCGCGGCGAGCCACTCCGGTGGCGAACGGCAAGCAATTCAGTCCCTCGGTCTTGTGCGCATCGGTGCCGAGGCTGAAGGAACAACCCATTTCCCGCGCGTGCTTGACATAGGTGTCCGGCAAATCCAGCCGGTCCGGCTGTGCATTGATTTCCAGAAAGACGTCGTTCTCCGAACAGGCCTCGGCGACCTTCTCGAAGTCAAAGTTCATCGGATCGCGCCGGCCCAGAATGCGGCCCAGGGGGTGAGCGATAGCGTGGACTACTCCTGAACGGATGGCCGAGAGGTAGCGATCGGTCAGCTTCTCCTTTCCAACGTTGCGGTCGTAATGAATCGAAGCGATGACCCAGTCCAGGTCGGCCAGCACGTCTTCGTCCAGGTCCAGTTGGCCGGATTTCAGGATGTCGACCTCCACACCGGCCAGGAGCCAGAACCGATCGAGCTTGTCGTCCACCTTGCGGATCTCGTCGGCGTGGGCCTTGCACTTGTCGTTGTCCAATCCTTTGGCCATGGTCACGCGCTTGGAATGGTCGGTGATGGCCAGATAGCTGAGCCCTCGGTCCTTTGCCGCTCGTGCCATCTCTTCGATGCTATGGTTTCCGTCGGACGCCGTGGTATGACATTGGAGATCGCCGCGGACGTCGTCGTGCGAGATGAGGTCCGGCAACTTGTCTTCGGCGGCGGCCTCGACCTCGCCGCGATCCTCGCGCATTTCGGGAGGTACCCAGCTCAGGTTCAGTCGGCGGTAGAGGGCGGCCTCGTCCCTTCCAGCCAGCAGATCGTCGCCCTTGAACAGTCCGTACTCGTTGAGCTTCCAGTCGCGATCGACGGCGATCCTGCGCACACGAATGTTGTGGGCCTTCGAGCCCGTAAAGTACATCAAGGCCGCGCCGAAGCTGCGGGGCTCGAAGAATCGGAAATCGACCTGCAGCCCACCGGTCAGGTGGACCGTGATCTTCTCCTTGCCGCGAGTGTCTACCTTGTCGATGCCTTCGTAATCGAGGATGCCGTCCCCGGCCGCCTTGCGGTCGTCGGCCTGGATCAAGATATCGAGGTCGCCGACGGTGTCCTTACAGCGGCGGAAACTCCCGGCAACCTCGTAACGCCGCACGGCATCCACGCCATCCAGGTATTCCCGAAGGCTGCGAACGTGGTCTCCCGCTTCCTTCAGCGAGACGCGACCTGAGGTAGAGGCCAACGTCTCGATGCCTTCGAGGATCTTGTCCTGGGTCTTGGCCCCGAAGCCCTCCAGCTCACGAACGCGGTCGTCCTCGCATGCCTCCCGCAAGTCATCCAGGTTGTCTACATCCAACTCCTTGTGGATCTGCATGGCCTTGCGCGGGCCGAGACTTGGCACCTTCATCAGGTCGGTCAGCTCCCTGGGCATCTCCTCTTGGAGCTGCTCCAGGCGCTTGCAGGTGCCGCGCTCCAGGATTTCGTTGATCTTCTCGGCCGTGCTCTCGCCGATGTTGGGCAGTTCGGAGAGGTCTTCCCCTTCCTCGGCGAGGTCCTTTAGCCTGTGAGACAAATCGCGCACGGTTCGTGCCGCGCTGCGATACGACCGCACGCGGAACGGGTTGGCTTCCTTCAGCTCCAGCAAATCGGCGATCTCGTCCAGGATGTCGGCGATTGGCGCGTTTTCCATGACGGTTCCGCTCTCTGGGCTGCCCGATCCATCCGGCCCTTGTGTCATCGCGTGAATCCCTGGCCGCCAGTCGCGTCGTCCGCACCTGACCAGGAGCCAGGACGAGGGCTTCCGTTACGGTGAGAGGGCGTCGCCTTCTCGCATGAGGCCAGCACTCGGTCTCAAAGGACGGGCACCACCATGTTGGATGCTGTAGCCTCGTGAGCTGCGTGCATCCCAGCGGTTTTTGCCTCAGGGGACGCGCAGGTCTCGTCTCGTCGCTGTGTGATCTGCCCGGCCACACGGCTATGTGACAGTGGAAACCGAGGAAGGTCTTCAGACGAGGGCGCTAGGCGTAGAGGCATCGTTGAAGGCCGTGTCAGGATTACCGAAGCGCAGTGCGTTTTGCAGGATCGTCGCGCGCCCCTGCGGTTCCGATCAGGACGGCCGCCAGGGCCGAAGCCAAGGTCTTCGTCTCAGACAAGCCTTTCCCCTCCTTGATAAGGGGCCCCTTCGTGCGAAGGACACACGAAGGGGCTTCGTGTCTTGTCGGACGGCATCGAGGACTGTCGCTGACCCTTTCGCAGCTACACACCTCGCCTCCTACGCAAGACCGGCAGCACCCCGGCGGCCAGCAACGCGAGTGAGGCCGGCTCGGGAACCGCGGTGATGAACGTCTGTAAGACGTCGTGATTCTCGTTGGCTCCACCGGTGTTTCCGGCAAAGCCGACGTAGGCTCGAGCACCGGGACCGAACAACGCCGTCAGGTCTACGTTCCAGCTGCCGGTCACAGGAGCGAGCGCATCGGAATCAAACGTCACCGACAACGTGTTCGTGGGATCATCATAATTGACGGTCAGGTTGAAGAAGTCGTCTCTCTCGAGCGCGTCTCCAATATCGAGCGCGGCGATCTGCCCGCCGGAGCTGTGAATCTCGAGCGCGTTGCCGAAGGCCTCTCCCGCGTTCTGCCAGCTATCCAGTGAGAATGCGAGGAACGCTCCAGACAAGCCGCCGCCCTCGAATCCGGGATTGGCGCCAAGGCCGTCCGTCTGCCAGATGAAGCCCATGCCGTCCGCACCACCGCCGCCTCGGTACGTAACCTGGCCGCGCATGAACACGTTCCAGTCCTGACCCGGGCTGAGCAGGTCGGCATTGAGCCATGAAGCTCCGACTTGGCCATTGCCGGCCGACGTCAATCGTAGACGCTTGGACGGGGTGAGGGCGCCGTCATCGGCGTAGAAAGCGTTACCCACCATCGTCCAGTCGGGGCTGCCCCATTCGAGCCCCTCGAACCAGTAGTTGTAAACCCCCGCATGGGCGGACGACGAAAGGCCCAGAAGTCCGCCGATCACCGCTAACGCGACAGCGATCGAATACCGCGACATCGTTCTCCTCCTTACTCCCATGAAATCTCAGATCCGACGCAACGCCCCCAAAACGCGTTGCCTTGCTCTTCGTATAGACGTGTTCGCACGTGAAAGGACCATCTGCGGCCGCCACCTCCCCTCTCCCGACCAGGCTCGGGGTTGAAGTGCTGTCGATCTTTCACGCCTCCACTCGTGAGTGCTCACCTGCTCAAGGTGGCCCACGCACACCTCCGCTTGCACCGAGAGACAGGCCCCGACAAAAGCATCGATTACAGCGTACCAAGGGATGCAATCCAGTGTCAAGCAAGGAATCATCACGATCGCTATTTCCCCAGTCACCCTCGCTCGTCTGCCAGCCATCTGTCCCACACCTTCATCCGTTGCGCGCGGGGGCAATGATCATAACCTATTTTGGATTAGCTTCTTAAGCTCCCGATTCACCGGCGATTTGACCCAAAGGCGTGCAAGAGCCCTGCCTGCAGCGAAGCGTTGTGTATCATGGCATAAGTACGCCATTTTACAGAGAACGAGAGCGCTGCTACACTGGGGCTTAGAACGATGCAATCGAGACTGTCCTGTGAGGAGGTCGCGTGAAGACCGCGGTTGATGGCATCGACCGGCGCCTCGGCAAGCCGTTGCACGAACAGCTCGCAGCGATCATCCGGGGGGCCATCCTGGAGGGCTACTACAGACCGGGAGAGCGCATTGAGCCCGAGAGGGAGTTCATGCGCGCCAGCAAGCTCAGCTACCACACGGTCGCCCGGGCCTTCAGGAATCTCGCGGACGAGGGGCTCGTCGTCCGAAGAGTCGGCAGTGGGACGTTCGTCTCTGAGGCACTACCGACCGACAACAGCTCCCTCAAGACGATCGGCGTGGTGTACCACTGCCACGACGAGTTTTTCGCGTCGATTTTTGCCGGGATTCAAGATGAATGCCGTCAGCGCGGACACGTACCGCTACCCATCCTCGGGACACCGGATGCGTCCGGCGAGGATCGCGTCCTCAAAGAAGCTCAGAAGTACGAGCTCGCAGGCATGGTGGCTATCCCCAATCTCAAGACACGCAGCCACCGCGAGCTGCTCCGCCTGATCATCCAACACATGCCTGTCGTGCTCATGGATTCGTACCTGCCGGAGACCGCTTGTGATGCGGTCACAGTCGACAACGAGGAGGCCGCTTACCAGTTGACGCGCCACCTGTTGGACCTTGGGCATCGACAGATCGTGTTCTTGGCTGAGGAAATCGTCTATCCGCATGTGACAACCGTGCGGGATCGTGTCCGTGGCACGGGGCGGGCGCTCGAGCAAGAAGGGGCTGACAACAGGCAGCGTCGCGTGATCCAATACCCAGACCTGGAGCCGGGAAAAAGCGAAGGGCTGATGCACCGAATCGTGCTCGACCTCTTGGATAGACCACAGGCCACGCGACCCACGGCGGTCATGTGCGACAACGACTTCGTAGCAGCCGTCGTCCTGCGCCTGCTACGCCAATGTGGACTCCGTGTGCCCCAAGACGTCTCTGTCACCGGCTTTGACGACCAGTCGTTCGCCCAGTATGCCGATCCGCCACTGACGACGGCCGCCCAGCCGCTGGAACGAATCGGCAGACACGCAGTCCGGCTGTTGTTCGATCGGTTGGAGGAACCAAACAAGCAACCCGTCCGCGTAGTGCTCGACGCACCGCTGGTCGTGAGGGAGTCTACGGGAATCGCGCCGGGTGCGAGCGGATAGGTGGACGGCTGGTCGCTCCGAGCGTAGGGCTCGCGCGAACAGTCACGATTCTGTGATAGAACTGACTGCAGGCAGCGGACGAACGATGGGCAACAGGTGCGACCTCTCAATCGTCACACCGACACGATCGCCGAGGGCTATCAGTTCGAGACCGATGAGACAATCATCGCAGATGGCGCTGTCGGGGCCGATTCCGTCAATGACTCTCAGAAGTCACCCCTGCACTGCCCAGTCTAGTTTCGGGAATGGGAAGCCCTCTTTCGAGAACACCGATCGAACCCACTGACACTTGGCAAACCCACGACTCACGCGTCCCGAACGTCTCGCAGCTTCACAAGCTCGCCTCCTTCACGGACACGCCAGAAGGCCCAACCGTTCGTTGCCCTGCCCCTGGCCGCTGTGGCGGCTTTGCTCGGATGGTCATACATCCTGCCATCGAACTTGATGCGTCCGTTCGAATAGACGTGGGCCTTGAAGTCTCGACCCTTGTAGGAACGCTATCGGCTTGCGTTCCTGCTGTGACACAGACTTGTTGGAGCAGTTTGCTAGCCGGAGGTAAGATCCTGGAAACACAGTCACCTAGCGAGACTGTGCGACCTGTTGCGACGGCATGCCTCACAGCCACCGTCCGGACTCGAACCGGAAACCTGCGGTTTACAAAACCGCTGCTCTGCCAATTGAGCTACGGTGGCAAAGGCTTGCTAAAGCATGGCTTGCAGCATTCTAAGGGCCGGCGGAAGGGCCTTCTCCTGTTGCCATCTATGGTTGTCGTGGCCGCTCTCCTCTCTCGAAAGCATCGTCGTTGGGAGACGTTAAGTTGAAAGACTGGTGTCTAGCACCCGCAGCTTGCCCTTCACCCCACGAGGTTATCGACGGCCCTGATGGCAGTCAAGCCGGGCCCGGAATGAGTCGAGCGAACTCGCTGGGTCTGTACCAATGCCAATCTTTCGGCGTCGACTTGAGCTGCTCCGAAGCTTCGACTCAGGCCATGGATTCGGTTCAAAACCGATGCACGAAGGTCGACCATCCGCTTCTGATCCCCGTGCCTCGTCGCTGCGCGCTCGGTCATACGCGGTCGAGAAAAAGCCGGAATCGGGGTAGGCGCGAGCAGAGATTGGAGCAGAATAGGCCGGACCCTGCGGCCGGGCCGTGAAGCCGGAGGCCTCTCCAGGGGGATTCGACCACCGCACCGGGCGGAGGTACGCGCCCGATGTGCGAACGGTCCGACAAGGCACACGTGAGCAACGAGGTCGACGACGGGCACGAGGTTCGACAGGCCTACGGACGAGTGGAGGAGGTTCCACATGCATCGACCACGAAGATCGACGGCGGCCCTCATGGGGTTCACCTGGCTTGTGTGCGGATGGGCGGTCGCCTCCGCCGGTCAGACGTTCGGGGCGCCGAAACCTGCGAAGACGACGGCCACGACCACGTCCAGTGGGACCACCAAGCCGACCACCTCCCGCTCAACCACCCAGCTGCTTAAGACCGTTGATCGGGACAACCCCGTAGCGACCATCGGTTCGTTCCTGGAGCAGATGAACGAGTACAAGGAGGCCCTCGAGAAAGAGGAGCTGCGCGAGGCAACCGACGCCCTCGACCAGGCGGCCAAGTGCCTCGACCAGGGCAAGCTGCCCAAGGACGACCCAAAGCAACACGCTCGAGAGGCCGCTCGCTTCCTCAAGGAGGTTCTCGATCGCCTTCTCGTCTTCGAGAAGGAGCAGGACGAGCTGCGGAAGAGCTGGCAGGAGCACAAGGCAGCCGCCAGCCAGCCGGACGCTCCGGTACGGCCGTACAAGGTCAAGGACACAGGCGTGGCGCTGCATCCGGTCAAGCGCGGCGAGGTCGTCACATGGCTCTTCGCGCCGGAGACGGTGGCCGAGGCCGAGGAGCTCTACGACAGCGTCAAGGCCAGGCCCCTGCTGTCCGGCAACGTCGGGGCCGGACTTGCCGTCGACGCGAAGGACGCCACGCAGACCGCCCTGCCCGGTCAGGAAGCGCAGCAGAAGCTCAAAGGCGTGGATACCGACAATCCGGTGGAAACGCTCCAGTCCTTCCACAAGCAGATGTGTGACCACACCAAGAAGCGGCTCGCCGGAGACCATACGGGGGCCACGTATCACCTGACGCTGGCCACGCGGTGTCTCCATCCCGCGGCCCTGGAAGGGCTGCCCGCCGCGGACCAGGCCAAGTTCGCCTCCGATGCCGCGAAGCTCATCAAGGAAGTCCTCGACCGCATGGTGGATGTGGAGGACTACATCGAGCGGAGGAAGAACGAGGCCCAGGACGCGGCGACCAAGAAGCCCCCTGAGCCGTGGGACGTCCAAGGGACCCGGATCGTCCTCGTGCACCACACGTCGTCGGAGGGCAGTCGGTGGGTCTTCAGCCCGGAGACGGTGCGAGACGCCGACGTGCTCTACCAGCGCGTCAAGGATCTGCCTCTGCTCCTGGATCCGAGCGAGGGTGGCGGCGCGGAGTATCAAGCTGCCAAGGAAGGGATCCCGGCCTGGGCGAGGAAGTCACTCTTCCACGTGGAGCTGTGGCAGTGGGCGATCCTCGTGCTCTTGGTCCCGGTGGGCATCCTGATGGGTTGGGTTGCCCTCGGCATCGGACGCGCGCTGCAGCGGATCTCGCAGGATACGCGGACGGACGTGGACGACCTGATCGTCAAGGCGCTGGCCAGGCCGTTGGGCTACCTGACCGCGACGGGCCTCTGGTACGTGGCCGTGGGGTACCTGGAGCTGCACAGCGACGCGCGGTATGTCTTGTACTTCATCGTACGCCTGGCCTTCTTCGCCGCCTTCACGAACGTCGCCTACAGGCTGACGGGTGTTCTGGGCGAGCTGGCGATTGCCCGAGTGCGTGCGTCGGAGCAAGACGTCAGTTCCCAGGTGGAGCGATTGACGATCGGGACGGCCAAGGTCGTTGTGTTGATCGTCTGCGTCCTGCTGGCCGCGGACAACCTGGGCATGGACGTCGTCTCCCTGGTTGCCGGGCTCGGCATCGGCGGCTTGGCGGTGGCCCTGGCGGCCAAGGATACCCTGGCCAACTTCTTCGGCTCGATCATGATCATGGTCTACAAGCCTTTCCACGAGGGCGACTGGATCGTCGTCGACAAGACCGAGGGTACCGTGGAGGAGATCGGCTTCCGCGCCACGTCCATTCGAACCTTCTACAACTCGATCGTGACGATCCCGAACTCCGACATCGTCATGACGCATGTGGACAACATGGGCCGCCGACGCTATCGCCGCGTCGTGGAGACCATCGGCATCACCTACGACACGCCGGCCGAGAAGATCGAGGCCTTCCTCGAGGGCGTCAAGAACATCATCCAGGCCAATCCTTACACCCGGAAGGATTACTTCCACGTGGTCTTTAAGGGTTTCGGGGATTCCAGCCTGAACATCATGCTGTACTTCTTCCTGGAGTGCGGCGATTGGGCCACCGAGCTGGTCGAGAAGCAGCACGTCTTTCTGGAAGTGGTCCGTCTGGCCGACAGCCTCGGCGTGGGGTTCGCCTTCCCGACGCAGACGCTGCACGTCGAGACGCTGCCCGGCCAGGAGCCGATCCGGATGGATCACACCGTTGACCGCGACCGCTTCGCCGCGATCGCCCGGAAGTACGGCAACGGCGGCGAGGAAAGCCGCCCTGCCGGTCTGGGGCTGTTCACCCCTCCACACCGAGAGACGCTGACCACCCGCGGCGCCGACAGCTACGACGACGGGGAGTGACGGCGCGAGCCGCTCGAGCCGGCAGTGAGCCGGCGTACGGCAGCCCAGCGGAGCGCCCGCTGCGGTAAGGTAGGTGCCAAGGACGTCAGCCGCCGACGGGCAGCGTCAGCGTCGGCTTCTGCGTCTCGACCTCTCCGGCCGTGAGCGTGAACAGTTGCTCGAGCAGCAGGAACGTCGACTTGGACGTCTCGTCGTCGTCGGCGATATAGAACCAGTAGCCGCGGTGGCGTACGGCCACCGCCGCCTTGCGCGGAGGCATGGCACTCGAGTGCACGCGGAATAGGTCTTCGAGCACCTCGGACCAATCGAAGGGCATGCCGTCGGCGTATCGCGTTACGGTGACCAGGTTGGCCCGCTCGTGCGCCTCCGGGGGCTCCACGCCGTTGGACAGATAGTAGAGCACGCCCATGAGGGATCGGGTGTTGAACGCGAGCTGTCCGATCGCCGGTTTGCCGTCCTCGGTGCCTTCGATCTTGTCCTCGAAAGCGACGATGCGATACCGGTCGAAGGGATCGTCCGGATCGCGCTCCAGCTCCTCGAGCCGAAGG
Organism: uncultured Planctomycetales bacterium; assembly: GCA_964622545.1. Taxonomy (GTDB): domain Bacteria; phylum Planctomycetota; class Phycisphaerae; order UBA1845; family JAFGLZ01; genus JAFGLZ01. The sequence goes on from CAZUQM010000035.1 coordinate 71,314, forward strand.
AGGTCGCGAAATTCCCTGAGGCGCTCGTCGTCAGACTCGCGAGGCACACGGAGGATCAACTCGCGCCTGCTTGTTGTGAGCCTCAGCCCGACGGGGTCCGTCGTGACGTCGAAGCCCAGGCCTTTCTCATGCGCATTGAGGTAGTCGCCAATGGTGACCTTGTCGGGGGGCAGCGGCGTGGCGGAGACCGGCCGTCTGCTTGTATCGTACTCGAAACGGATCACCTGGTCTTGGCTGAGTTCCGTCAGCAATCCGACCGCCCTTTGGAACTCCTTGAAATCCCTCGGCGAGACGTCGGCCGGCGTCGGACCGGATGCTCGGGGTACGTTCTTCAGGCCATTCAACTGCTCCACCGTCATGCGCAAGATGCGGTCTCCCCTCCAACCCGACTCGGCCACGAGCGTGATGGCATCAATGTCCAGTGGAGTCAGCATGCGTTTCTGAAACTCCTCGCCGCCCAGCGTGGAGAAGGTGATCGTCGGCCTTTCTGAGTAGCCGGTGCTGGCACCGAGCCCCAACGAGTCGGGATTCGATCCCAGGCCCGATGTACTTCGACCGAAGCTCGCACCGGCGGCACCCGCCGAGTCGAGCGTGAGCCCGCTTGACGTGCCGCCGCTGCTGACGTTCTCCACGATGGTGCCGTCGATAGAGCTGGATGCGCTGAACTCGAACTGCGTCGAGATGTTGGCCACGTTGAGGAACACGGGCACGTCCCGGTACCGCAGCCGGACCAGGTTGATGAGCAACTGCTCGGACGTGGCGACCCGAACGGCCTCGCTGTAGTGGGCACTGCTAACCTTCAGTGCCGACGGCCCCATCTGGCAGCCCGTCACGCCGGCAAGGAGCACCGACAGGCACAGGGCGCGCCATCGTCCGCTTGCGGGTAGCAGCATGGTCTTCTCCTTCGGACTTAAGGTGATGACCGCCGTTACTCGCGCCAGTAACGGCCGTGATAGTCGGGCGAGGCGTCCTCGCCGCTCGAACCAGACGGATTATAGCCGCGGGCGCAGCTCATGGCCAAGGCATATTGCGAGAATGACGCCTCTGTTATTCAGCATCTTTAAGTCTCGCCAGGTAGACGAATTGGGGAGGCTACTCCTCACGTCCATGCGCATGGCGTTGCGGGCGTTCGGCGTGCTCGTAGGCGCAGTGGTGCCCGTCCGAGGGGTTCATTCCACCTGTCGGGCCATCTCCGCGAGCCAGGCCTCCACGTTCTGCTCTGGGACGTCGAGCTTGCGGCGGGTCGGCGTGTGCTTGGGATAGCCCCCGACCTCGCGTTGGCTGTCGATGATCCGCCCCTTCCGCTCCCGCAGTTGCCGGATGATGCGGCGATCGATATCGTCGCGGTCCTTGGGCCTGGCCCCGACGTGCCGGCAGACGTGATCCACCACGTCGCGGGCGGGGATGGGGCGAAAGCCCTGTGGCCAGACGGGCGGGGCTTCGAGCAGCTTGACCCGACCGGCTGTCAACCCAGCCGGTTTTCCGTCGCGATCGAAGCAGAGGTTGTCCTTCATATAGACGTCGCCGCGACCCTGGACCAGGGCGAGCTTCGCTCGCGTGTCGACCCCGTGATAGAGCACGTTGCCGACGACGCTGATGCGGCAGTACTCGGGCTTGATCTTCTCGTGGCGCCATTCGCTGTTGGCGTAGTCGACCTGCACGCCGACGCGCCCCGGGTTGTAGATGACGTTGTTGACCACGACACCGGTGGTGAAGGCCTTGAAGTAGGGGTTGCGGGCGACGTTGTGGGCGTAGAGGTTGCCGATGATGGCGATGTCGCGGCAGTAGTCGTGGATGAGCGTCCCCTTGGAGTGCGGCCCTTTCGCGTGCGACGCATCATCGAGCCCTTCGGCGATGATGCAGTTGCTGAACGTGATGCGGTGCGACGTGGCGTCGGGGCCCTTGTTGCGCGGGCCGGAGGCCGTGAGGTTCTCGTCCACGGCCCAGGTGATCGAACAATGGTCGATCACGATGTTGTAGGCCTGGCCGCCCGAGGAAGAGATGCCGTCCGGGCCCCAGCCGCTGCGTTTGGGCTCGCCGGCGTCGCCGGGTCGTACCCGGATGTGGCGGATCAGGATGTCGTGCGTGTGCAGGTAGATCGCCCCGCGAATCACGGTGATGCCCGGCGAGGGTGCTGTCTCACCGGCGACCGTCAGGAACGGTTCGGAGACGCCGAGGTTGGCCTTGCCGAGGTCGATCACACCGCCGACCTCAAAGACGACGATGCGGGGGCCTTTGGCTGCGAGGGCCTGTCGCAGCGAGCCGGGGCCCTTGGCCTTGAGGTTCGTAACGCGGAGGATCTTGCCGCCCCGGCCGGCGGGCGTGTCGGTGCCGAAGCCCACCGCAGGAGGGAAGGAGGGCTGCGAAGCGGCCGAAGGGGGCAGGTCCACGCTCGTGAGGCTGAATACGGTCGTCAGGATGACGGCGGCTCGCAGGCTCATTCGGTCCTCCGATGGTTGTGGTGTGGTCGTCCGGTTGGTCCGAGGGGTCATTATAGCGACTTGGCCGGTCGGCATCTTGTCCGGCCCGGTGGGTGCGGCTCAGGGGGTCGGCATCGCGCCGGTCGGTCGTTTTCTGAGGCGCTGCCCTTTCCTTTGGGCCGAACAACCCCCATAATCAGACGATGCAGGCCGCGCCGCGGAGCCGAACCGATCCGCGGCCGCGAACGTATCGATCTTCCGTGGAACGCCCATGCTGACGAAGCTGCTTGCCATCGCCAGGAATACCTTCACCGAGACCATCCGCCAGCCGATCTTCGGGCTGCTCGTGCTGGTCATCATGGGCTGTCTGGCCATCAACACGGCTACGGCCGCGTTCAGCACCTCGCCCAGCGAAGAGATCTACGACGACGACAAGATGTTGTACGACTTGGGGCTCAGCACGTTGCTGATCGGCGGGCTGTTCCTGGCCGGGTTCAGCTCGGCCGGCGTGCTCAGTCGCGAGATCGAGAACAAGACGGTCCTGACGGTGATCGCCAAGCCCGTGGGGCGGCCGATCTTTGTGGTCGGTAAGTTCCTGGGCCTGGCCGCTGCGCTGACGATCGGGTTCTATCTCTGCTCGACGGCGTTCTTCCTGAGCGCCCGCCACGGGGTCAT
>CAZUQM010000036.1:0-73502 GCA_964622545.1 uncultured Planctomycetales bacterium
ATCGGAGACGCGACCGTCAGGGAGCGTTGCCGTTCAACGCCCCATCACGCGACCGTCAGGGAGCGTTGCCGTTCAACGACGCATCGGAGACGCGACCGTCAGGGAGCGTTGCTGTTCAACGACGCATCGGAGACGCGACCGTCAGGGAGCGTTGCTCTTCAACCGAGCCCCGCTGGTTCCCGCGGCGTAGCCTTCGCGAAACCGCGTCCTCAGCGGCGTCCGTTGCCCGACAGAGCAACGCCAAGGCGCGAGAACGGGTGGCCCATCTTTTGGAGTGCGACGGGTGGCCCACCGCTTCATTCATCCTGTCTTCGACGGGTGGCCCATCGCTTCAGGGTGACACGAATGCCACCCGCGAGGCCGGGCCCGCGAACAGGAGACGCAGCTCCTCTCCGTGCAGGATCCGCGTATTGCGTGACCGACGAAGAGCCGCCCCCTTTTCACTCGCCTCCCTTCTCGCTTCCCGGAACCCGGGACCCGGACCCCGAAACCCGCGCTCGTCAAAGGAGCTACACACCTGCCCCCACTCCGCCCCCGCTGCCGCTAAACCCTTGCCACCACGGCGTTCACACTTCAATTCATCCAGCCACGTCCGTGGTCGCGCGTGGTGGATTCCGCCACCCCCCGTGGCGGATTAGATTATCTTAAAAGGGTTACGACCTCCGATTGCGTGACGACAAGACCTGATGCATAATCTGAGCACAACGAGCGGGGAGAACGAGGCGAGCAACGGACGTGGGGTACCTTCAACAGCACAAAGAAAGAGCAGGATCGTCAGGATGACCATCGAGGCCAAGGAAGACCAGATTCAGGTGGACCGTTGCACGCGAGGGACGTTTCGGGCCTGGTGCCCTGCCCTTCCCCAAGCACGGACGTACGGCCGGACCCGCAAGGAGGCGGAAGCCCTGCTCCGCAGGCTGCTGGAGACCTGCGCGGAAACTTCGGCAGCCACGCACCGCTGAGCACGGCCACAGGGCCACCGCCCACATCGGCGCGCAACTCTCTTGAATGTGTAGGTTGATGAGTTGATCGGTCCGGCGAGGGCCGGACGCGAGCCCATGCGAAACCTCGGCGGAGGATCCGCCGGCGCGGTATGCGTTGACCGGAAGGGTGAGGACGTCATGACGGACAAGATCGTCTTTTCCTTGAGCGATCAGAGCGGCGAGCTGCGGTTCGAGCGGTTCGCCGCGGTGGGCGCACCCGAGCTCGAGCCCACCGTCGAGGCGCTTCAGGCGTATCTCCTCGGCAGACCGTTACGTGAGATCGACATCGAGGCGATCGCCGGCATGATCCACGCCCTGGACGACCGGAGCCGCAGCGAGCTGCTGGGCCTGTTCCGCCACCTCAAGCAGGCCTGCTCACGTTCGGAGGAAGCAGCCCCCGTCCGGGGCGGACAGCGACCCGCGCGGTCGGACATCCGCGGCCCGGCGTGGCGGCAGACCCATGCTGAGACCACGTTCTAAGCGGTCTGTGCGATACCGGTCGGCTCGACCAACCGGCACGCCGACCGATCACGACTGAAACAAAGGCTGAGCCGAGACCTTGGCCAAGCAGTATCACACGGGAGTGAAGCCATGACGACCATCCGAACCGAATCCGGGGCCGACGAGGAGCGGCACGTCCCCGCCCCCAAGATCGCCGACTGCCAGGCCCAGGAATGCGACCACAACGCGGCCGGTCAGTGCCGCATGTCGGCGGTCGCGATCGGCGACGACGGCCTGTGCAACGAGTTCTGCTGCTCGCTGGCTAAGCAGCCGGCCGCCGACCACGTCGGGCATGTCGTCCGCTGCCTGCTCGATTCGTGCCGCCACCACAGCGACGGGACGTGCACGGCCAAGGAAGTCCACGTGGGCTATGAATGGGGCGTGGCGTGTCTGACCTACGACCCGGTCCGTGTCCCGGAGCACTGGCCCGCTTAATGCGTTGAACGGGCGTGGTCGTTCGATGCGTCGACGGACGTGGATGGTTCACGAGGATCTCAGAGGAGGCCGAGACATGACGAACACGGTCGAGTTCCCCGGTCCGGCCCCGTTCGCGGTCGGTAAGCCTCCGCGACCGCTGGAGCGCCCCCCCGAGATCCTGTTGATCTCGAGCGATCACGACTTCGCCGAGTTGATCCGCGCGCGGCTGAAGGCCGAGGGCCACCCGGTCGAGTCGATCGACTCGATCTTCGAGGCCGAGGAGAAGGCCGTCGGCAAGCACTATGCGGCCATCATCCTGAACGTGTGTTCCGGAGACCGCCAGGCCGGGGAGGCCTGCCGAAACCTGCGGCGGCTCGGGGTCAGCGCGCCCATCCTCGCCCTGACGCCGGAGCTGGACAAGCAACAGAGGGTGCGTGCGTTCGAGGCCGGCGCGGACCATTGCCTGACGACGCCCATCGATTGGGACGAGCTCTCCGCGCGGGTCCGCGCCCTGGTCCGGCGCGGCCGGGCCCGTGAGGCCACGACGCTCTCGTTCGAGGACATCGAGATGGACCTGGTCAAGCACAGGGTCCATCGGGCCGGTGAGGCCATCTCGCTGTCTCGCCGCGAGTTCGAGCTGCTGGAGTACATGCTCAGGAATCCCAACAAGGTGTTGAGCCGAACTGTAATCGCCGATCGGGTGTGGGGCCGGCGTGAAAGGACCCAGTCCAATGTCATCAGCGTCTACGTCTACATGCTCCGAAAGAAGGTCGACAAGCCCTTCGGCAAGCGGCTCATCCATACGGTCCCAGGTTCGGGATATCTCCTCAGCGGGGACCATCCCGAGGCCTGACGCGAGCTTGAATAGAATGGTGACCATGCCACACCGCTCGGACGACTCACGATTTCGGTTGCTGCTGAAGTACGTGGCGCCGTTCGCCCTGATGCAGCTCGTCCTGTGGGCGGGCCTCGCGGCCCTGGCCCGCATGTCACCGGGCCTGTCGATCGGATGGGCCGTCACGGGCGCGTGGGCTGTCACCGTCGCGGCCGTGGTCGTGCTGCTGCTGCGGCTCCGCGGGGAGTTGCTCGCCCCGGCGAGATCCATCAAGAATCAGGTGCAGGGAATCGGCCCGGGCAGCCTCAACCGTCGCATTGAGGGCTGCAGCCCGCGGGAGGTCCGCGAGATGTCCGAGGCCGTCAACGACATGCTGGACCGCGTCGAGGGCGGCTACGCCGAGCAGGCCCGCTTCATCGGGAACGTCTCGCACGAGCTCCGCACGCCGCTGACGTACCTGCTGGGCCAGGCCCAGTTGATGCGTCGTCGCGGCGCGACCCCGGAGGAGTTCGACCAGTTCGTCGACGACACGATGACCGAGGTCCGCCGGATGAAGGACACGGTGCACAGCTTCCTGACCCTGGCGCGGGCCAGCGGTGGGCTGGACCACCTGACCGTGACCCACGTGCAGGCGAGCGATCTGGTGCTCGAGGCGATGGAGCGCTGTCATCCTCTGGCGCACCACCGCGCCGTTCGCATCGTGCCGTCGCTCGAGACCGAGGCGGACGAGGCTTCGGAGGCCTCGGTCCGGGGCGATGCCGACCTGCTGACGGCCTTGGTCGAGAACCTGCTCCGCAACGCGATCCAGCACTCACCGCCCGACGGTCAGGTCGACATCAGCCTCTCGTCCACCTCGAAGGACGTGGCGGTGACGGTTCGCGATCGCGGGCCGGGCCTGCCCGAGGAAAAGCTGGAGACCGTCTTCGAGCGTTACCGAAACGACGACGCCAAGTCCGCCAACCAGGAGAGCGTCGGGCTCGGCCTGGCGATCGCCAAGGCGGTGGCGCTGACGCATGGAGGCTCGGTCTCGGCACGCAACCATCCGGACGGCGGAGCGGTCTTCGAGGCCAGGCTCCCCCGCGCCAACCGCTCACGGCTCGCACATTAGCGAATCCTTATCCCAAATTCAGGGCAAACTCAGCCGCGTCCGGCACAGTTCCCTCATCTGAGTGGAGACGCCGGATGCAGTCGGCAGGTGTGCGAATCCTGGGTATCGGTCAGGTGAGCCTCCGCGTGCGGGACTTGTCTGAGAGCATAGCCTTCTACGGCGACCTGCTCGGCTTTCGTGCCGAGAACAACGGCTCGTCGGACAAGCGGGTATGCGTGTGCGGCTCGCAGCAAACCGGCGGCAGACCGGTGCGGATCATGCTGATCGAGGGGCAGTCGCCGACGGACGAGCTCATCCGCCAACACTTCGTGTTGGAGGTGCCGACCGAGGACGACGTCCGCAGGATCCATGCGGCCGCCAGGGCGGGCGGCTATTCCGCGACGCAGCCGCAGATCTACTTCGGACGCTATCAGACGTTTCTGTTCGACCCCGACGGCTACAAGGTCGGGATCATGGCCAGCGAGCCGGAAGGACAGTCGCCGGAACAAGGCTGAAGCGGTCATGGGGGCATGCATCGACGAGAGCAACCCCCGCTCCACGGTCCGCTTCAATCGGCGCGGACCGCCGGTGCACAAGGAGCCGAATCATGTTGACCTTGAAGAGCCGGGCGTTCGAATCCGGCCAGCCCATCCCCGCCAAGTATACCGGTGAGGGTCAGAATACCTCGCCGCCGCTGGCGTGGTCGGAGCCGCCGGCCGGCACGGAAGAGTTCGCCCTGATCTGTGACGATCCCGACGCCCCGCGGGACGAGCCGTGGGTGCACTGGGTGCTGTACAAGATCCCCGGCGACCGCCGCGAGCTAGCGGAAGGCGACAAGGCCGGGGCCGTGGAAGGCCAGACCAGTTGGGAGACCGTCGGCTACGGCGGACCCATGCCGCCGCCCGGACACGGAACCCACCACTATCATTTCAAGCTCTACGCCCTCGACCAGCCGCTGGAGCTCGGGCCCGGGACGACGAAGGAGGGCGTGCTGGAGGCCATGGACGGCCACATCCTCGAGCAGGCCGAGCTGGTCGGCACATACGAGCGCTAAGCGGGCGCCCCGCGTCGCGTGCCGCGTGACGGGCCAAAACAGCGGCACAGGGCCACGACGAGAAAGGACACCAACCATGACCCAGGGTAACCCAGCAGACTTCATAGATAGGACCGTCCAGAAGACCAACGAGTGGCTGCGGGACATCACGCAGCACACCGGTCGCGACGATCCGCAGAAGTCGTATCAGATGCTGCGGGCCGTGCTGCACGTGCTGCGAGATCGCTTGCCCGTGGAGGCGGCCGCCCACGTCGGCGCGCAGTTGCCGATGCTGATTCGCGGCCTCTACTACGAAGGGTGGCGGCCGTCGGAGCTGCCGTCGAAGCTCCGGTCGCCTGAGGAGTTCACCGAGGCCGTTCGCGCGGAGCTCTCGGGCAACCCCGAGATCAGTCCGGAGCAGGCCATCGAGGCCACGCTGACGGTCCTCAACGAGCGGATATCCGAGGGCGAGATCGACAAGATCAAGAAGATCATGCCGGAGGAGCTGCGATCGATCTGGCCCGAAGGCGTCCGGCAGGGAACACCGGGCGGCGAATAGGACGATGGCGTCCGCCCAGCCGGCGCGGCCGCGCGCTGCGCCGGCCGACGGCTTGCACGCGCTTGTAGACCGATCGTCCGCAACGGAAAGGACAAGGCATGACGGACCCGAACCCACCTGATACGCCCACACCGCTGAGCGAGGACGAGCTTCGGCATTTTCGAAAGCTCCTCGAGGTCAAGCGCAAGGAGGTGGCACGAGACTACGACCGGCTCGAGGACCAGTCGGAGCGCATCGGCACGCCGGCTGCGAGCGGAAGCACGTCGAAGGCGCCGACGCACCCGGCCGACGACGCCGCGGACAACTTCGATTGGAACCTGGCCGAGGGCCTCGCCGAGAACGAACGGACGTTGATCGTCGCGATCGACGAGGCTCTGGCTCGGATGGACTCCGGTCGCTACGGCCTCTGCCGACACTGCGGCAAGCCGATCTCGACGGACCGCCTGGAGGCCAAACCGTGGGCGCAGTATTGCGTCGAGTCCGCCCGAGAGCTGGAGACCGACTGACCTCGCCAAACCTGCCCTCGCACGCACACCGCGCGGGTCATGAACGCCGCTCCTAGGCGAGGCGGCTCGGCTCCGTCGGCCGCACGACCATCTTGTTGATGACCTCGCGGACCCCGAGCGTACGTCGAGCCGAGGCCCCGGCCGCGGCGTAGGCCGCCCAGGACGGCACCGAGCCGTTCAACGTCACCGTACCGTCAGCCACCTCGACGTGGACGTCCTGCGGGTCGATGATGGGGTTCTTGCGGATGGTCGCGAGGACCTGCTCGGCGATCTGCTCGTCCGCGACGGCCTGCGTAGGCACGACGGTCACCTCGTTGTGGACGGCGAGGACACCCTTGAGTGGCGCGACCATCAGCTCGGCATCGACCTTCTCCCAGTACGTCTGCACGGTGCCGCGGAGGACGACCTGGCCGTTGGTCACCTCGACCTCGATGTCGGTGGCGTCGACGCTGATGCTCCATTCGAGGACGTTCTCGGCGTTGGCGCGTATCTCGTCGTCCGTCGGTATGGCGAGGGACTCGGGCAGACGCACCTCGATGTCGTCGCGGACGCCGACCACACCGATGATCGACGATGCGTCGTCCACGGCCGCGTTCCGCGCCACGACGCTGTCGATGCTCCCGCCCAGCGTGGCCACGCCGGACTCGACCTCCACCGTCACGTCGGAGGCGTCGACGCGGGTGTCCCAGTACAACTGGTCCACGATGTCTTTCTTGATCTGTTCGTCCATGGGAGGCCTCTCCTCTAGCGCGTGATTGCGTCTTCCGTGGTTCCTAATCCGCCCGTTGACACCGGCGCTAGACCTGCGCGGCGGCTCGAATGGCCTTGAGGATCTCCCGGCTGAAGGCGGGCAGGTCGCCCGGCCAGCGGCTGGTGATGAGCGAGCCGTCGACGACCACCTCCTCGTCGGTGTAGTCGCCGCCGGCGGACTTGAAGTCGTCGCGGATGCCCGCCCAGCACGTGCCCTTCTTGCCCGCGACGGCCTTGGCCGAGATGAGGATCTGCACGCCGTGGCAGATCGCAGCGATGACCTTGTCGGCCTGGACCAACTTGCACGTCACCGAGAGGGCATCGCCGTCGAGGCGGACGGTCTCGGGGGCCTTGCCACCCGGCAGGATCAGCAGATCATAATCGTCGGCCCTGACGTCGGCGAAGCTGAGGTTCGCCTCCATCTCATAGCCGTGCTTGCCGGTGAACGTGCCCGTGTCGGGCGCCGCGACGTCGACGTCGATGCCTTCCTCTTTGAGGCGGTAGTAGGGATAGAAGAACTCGCTGTCTTCCACGCCGTCGGCGGTCAGGATGATGGCTTTCATGGATAGGGCTCCTCTTCAGGGGTGTCGCGGTTTCGGCACGGCTCACTCCTCGACGATGATGGCGTCGGTGGTCGGACGTGGACGAGAACGATGCGATGGCCATCCTGACCGGAACCCTCAATCCTCGCCCACGTACCGGCTGAGATCCTTCGCGTTGGCGACCGCGTAGCCCTTCGCATCGTTGTTGAAGTACCCGTAGACGTCGAGACCGTCGCTCAGGTGAGAACGAATCCTGCGGGCCGCGCCGCTCAGGGCCTGATGCGAGTAGTTCCCTCCGTCCCCGGCGCCGTGAAACCGCAAATAGACCCAATCGGCCGTGACGACCTTCGGATGGTCGTCGATCAGATCGTGAATGCACAGCGACGCGTTGTGCTCGCTCAGCACCTCGTACACCGTATCGCACAGCCAGTCGGGGTCTCGGAACTCGAGCGCCCAGCGATGGTCGCGCGGCGCTGCGTCCAGGAAGGCCCGCAGGCGCCCGACGTCGGCTCCCCACCCCGGCGGAAGCTGAACCAGAATCGGACCCAGGAAGCCGCCGAGCCGATCCGCCCGCTCCAGGAAGGCCCCGATGCTCTGGTCGGGGTCCTTGAGCTTCTTCATGTGCGACCCGTACCGGCTGAACTTCAACACATAGAGGAACCCTCGCGGCGTCTGCTCGCGCCAATCGTCAAAGGTCTTCGCCTTCGGCAGATGGTAAAACGTGTTGTTGATCTCGACGGTGTCGAAGTGCTCGGCATAATGGGCGAACCACGCCCGTTTCGGCGTGCCCTTGGGATAGAAGACCTCCTTCCAGTGATCATACTGATAGCCGGACGTCCCGATATGCAGTCTGCCTCGCTTCCTGGCCATCGTGCGACACTCCTGCACACTGACATCGGGCGGTCTACGTCCCGCGGTCTTCTCCCCGGGCGCTTCGCACAAAGCGATCGGAGACCACACACACGGTGGCGGTGTGGTCTCCGACTATGGCCAGGCGGAGGACGGACGACTCGGAGGGCAAGCGCCGGACTGCGTACCTGGTCTTGCCCCCCAAGCTCCGTCGCACCACGAGGGCTTCACGGCCACACTTACTGGATCTCGAGCTTGTTGTTCACCCAGGTCGCCCCGCCTTCATAGGCGTTCTCGGTGGCGGCCTGGAACTCGGACCAGCTCCCGACGGTCCCCGTCAACGTCGCGACGCCGTCGTCGACGGTCACGGTGACCTTGTCGGAATCAACGAAGGGGCTCCACCACATCTCGTCGTTGATCTCGTCGCGGATCTCCGCGTCCGTCATGAACGTGTAGTACGGCTCATAGTCGTACCAATCGTAGTAGTACGGGTAGTACGGCGTGATGTACGGATCGTACACCAGCGGCTCCGGCGCTTCGACGGTCAGATTGTTGTCGACCTCCTTGACGCCGTAGATCGCCGAGGCGACGTCGTCGGCTTGCCCCTTCTCAAAATAGGTATCCACCGTACCGTAGAGGTAGGCGGTCCCGTCCACCACGGTCACGCTGATCTCATAGCGATCCACGTAGGGGTCCCGACGCAGGGCATCACGGATGTTCTGTGCGATCTCCGTGTCGCCCGGCGTGGTGGGCCGCACGCGAATGCGGTTCTTGACGCGCACCACGCCAACCGTGTTCCTGGCGTCCTGGGCCGCGCTCCGCTTGGCCTTGAGGTTGTCGACGTTGCCGCGCAGCGTGGCCACGCCGGCGTCCACGTCCGCCTCCACGTTGAAGGAGAACACGCGCGGGTCGTACAGAAACGCCAGCTCGATCGCCTCCTCGATGGCCTCGTCCGACTTCACGACGTACTTGTTCTTCCGCAGCTCCGGATCGCGGGCCCACTTGGCCACCTTCAACCCCGAGTTGTCCACCGATTTGACGCCCGTGACCCAGGCATCCCAGGTCGCATGGGTCTTCTCGGCGGCGCTGCCGACGGTCCCTGTGAGCTTGACCTTCCCGTTGTTCACTTGGACATCGATCAGGGCGTCGTCCACCAGCGCGTTCCATCGGAGGATCTTCTCGATCTCCGGCTTGATCTCGCTCTCCGGTCGGTCGGTCTTGTACTCGATGCTGATGGTGTTCTTGACCTCTTTGACACCCGCGACGCCCTTGGAGACCTTCTCGGCAAGCTGCTTCTCCTGCCAGGATTGGACGCTGCCCGTCAGCGTCACGACATTGTCGTTCACGATCGCGTCCACCTCGTAAGACTCGGTCGCGCGGTCCATCAGCAGCGCGTTCTCGACGTCCTTGCGGATGCTCATGTCCGACTTGACGACCGACGGAATCACCTTGATGCGATTGACGACGCTCTTGACGCCTTTGACCGTCTCGGCCAGTCGTGTGGCCCGGTCCTTGGCCAGGATGCTGTCCACCGTGCCGGTCAGACGCACAATCCCGGAATCGGTCTTGACGTCTATCTCGTTCAGCGGCACGGCCTGGTCGAAGAGGAACTCGTCCTCGATCTCATCCGTGATCTGCCTATCCGTGATCGGCTTGTCCGCCGCATGGATCGGCGCGGCCACACCTATCAGCGCCACCAACGACGCACTTACAAGAACTCTCTTGATGGTCTCGGTATACATGCTCTGCTCCTTCGTTCTATGGTCTACCTTACTCGTCTCTTCTCGATCAGGTGTTTCATGGCTGGGAACTGCCTAGATCCGTGGAATCCGTACCACCTCCTTCACAGTGTGCATTGTTGGTTGGTCGCGTCATCATGTGTTTACAGTGTGCATTCGCGATGGTTCGATCGCGCTCTCACACACTACACACCTCTAGAGACAGCGCAGAAACGCCACCAGGGCCTTCTTCTCTTCCTCCGTCAGCTTCAGTCTGGTGACGAGGTTGAAGAACTCCACCGTGTCCTCAAGCGTCAACAGACGTCCGTCGTGGTGATAGGGAGGCGAGTCCTTGATCCCACGCAACGTGAACGTCTTGATCGCCCCGTCCGGTGTCTGGTAATGGTTGTGCACCGTCTTCGGCTCATAGAACCGCTCCAGATGCAGATCGTGCATCTTGTCGTCGAGATAGAATGGAGCGGGGTGGCACGCGCCGCATGCCGCCTTGCCGAAGAAGATCTTCTCGCCCTTGAGCTCCATCGGCGTGGCCTTGGCCGGATCCAGTCGCCCGAACTCGTTCAGCTTGGGCGCGGGCGGGAAGTCGAAGAGGTTCTGCATCTGCGCCATCATGGCCACCTGGCTCGCCCGATCGGGCAGGTTCACGCCCTTCTTCGCGGCGATCACGTGGTCGCCGTCGAAGTAGGCCGTCCGCTGCTCGAATTCGGTGAAGTCCTCGATCGATCGCAGAGACCGCTTCGAGCCGTGGATCTGCTGGTTGAACATCCCGCGCAGGCTCACCGTGTCGAGCCGCATCCGTGCCGCTTGCGGTCGCGTATCCGGGTTCAGGTGAAACGCCGCATTCGTGTGCCCGTTCACGTGGCAGTCCAGACAGCTCACACCGAGCGACGGCTCTTCAGACTTGCGGTCTTCCGTCTGGTTAAACTGCTGTTGCGGGAACGGGGTGAGCAGCAGACGCATCCCCTCCATCTGCACGGGCGTGAGAATCCCCTTGAAAATCTCATAGTAGTTCTTGATGGACAGCATCTTGCCCTGTGAGACGTCTCCCAGATCGGGACGGGTCGTCAGGAAGATCGGCGGCGGGAACTCCGGCGTCAGGTGGTCGGGAAGGTCGAAGTCCACGTCAAAACGCTCGAGGCTGCGCCTCTCCAGCCTCTGGATCTCGTCGATCTGGTTCTGCGGGAAGACCTGACCGCCTGTCTCGTGCTTGGCATGCGGCAGCGGGCGGAAGCCCATCGGGAAGAGGTCCTTCTTCTTGATCTCCGCCGGGGTCATCTCGGCCAGTTGCTGCCACGTGACGCCCGCGGGCAGTTTGACACGGACGCCTTGCTGCACGGGCTTGCGGCCCGCGGACATCATCACGTCCGACGCGTCGTCCCGCAGATCGTACCGCATCGCCAGCAGCTTGAGCTGCTCCTTCATGACGTCCGCCTTGTCGGCCTTGTCCTTCTTGTAGACCGTCTGGAAGTCGCCCTTGACCGTCTCCATGTAGGTCTGCCGCTTGCCCCCGAGCTCCGCCGCGTAGGTCAGTCCGATCGCGAGCAGGGATGCGGCGCCGGCGGCAATCAACCAGGTGCCGCGTCCGTACCGTCGTGTGTTGGCGTTCATGCTTGTCATCCTTTCCATGTGATAACGTTGTGTTGGTGTCCTGTGATCACGAGGTCGTTCGTCGATAAAGGGCTCGCCATGGCGCCCCACGCCGGACGATCCGAACCGCCCGCGGTCCCTTACGGCGGCGGTGACCGACGCCCCGCCAGCAACGCGGCCACCAGCACCGCTAGGAACATCACCAGAAAGATGGCGAAGAGGACCTTGGCGATCAGCGCGGCGCTCGCCGCGATGCCGGTGAAGCCGAAGAGCGCGGCGATCAGCGCGATGACCAGAAACGCGAATGCCCAGTACAACATACCTCCGCTCCCTGTGATGCCGTCGGCGTCATGGTGTCCCTACGGCCTTCACCAAACCGATACCGCCGGCGCTTTAGACGGGCATAAGTTTCTACTTAAAGGCTTCTCATCTGCCGTGAGTTAGCCACGCGTCCGGTGACTCTCACACCGCATCGACCGCCTCGCGGCGGATTGGTCGGCGTCTCGCGCTCAACCGAGACTGTCGTCGCAATGACGTGGTGGCATGGTTGCCACGGTCGCAATGGGCTGGATCCCGTGGGCGGACCATCGCCCACAAAGCATGTGAGATGAAGAGTCCTTAATGCACTCTGCGTTCGCCAGAATGGCTTCTGCCGTGCTCAGACGAACCCATACAGTCCGTACGAATGGGAGCGACACGTCAGAGCGCGCCTTGACGCTCGCATGGGTGATGGCATGAGGCCATGCACCGAATGGGATTTGTGTCGACATAGCTACCTCGTCGTTGTATCCTACAGACACAGGGCCGAGTCTCCATGCTGATCTCAGGTGCAAGGAAAAACGCCTGAGGCGAATCCAACTCCTCAGGCGTGCCTCCACCACCTGCTGCCCCGACACCGGCCCGCTCCGGGCAGACTTGGCTCGGTAGCTCCACCACGCAGAGAGGTCCTATGCCGATGCGCACGCTCGTCATCGAAGACAACCCCAAAGTGGCCGAGATGATCGGCCGTAGCCTGGAGGAACAGGGCTATCAGGTGGACATCTGCCACGAGGGCTTCGCCGGTGAGGCCAAGGCCGCCAGCGGCTCTTACGGGGCGATCGTCCTCGACTTGATGCTCCCCGACAAGGACGGCATCCACGTGTGTCGGCACCTGCGCAGGCGGGGCATCGAGACGCCCATCCTCATGCTGACGGCCCTGTCCAGGACGCAAGACAAGGTCCTCGGATTGGACGCCGGTGCCGACGACTACCTCACCAAGCCCTTCGAGTACGACGAACTCGTCGCACGGGTGCGAGCACTCCTTCGACGAGGGCAGGCCTCGGAAGCGACGACCTTGACATACGCCGACCTCGAGCTCGACCTGCTGCGTCGCACGGCCAAGCGCGGTGAGCTGAGCATCTCCCTGACGCCGAAGGAATTCGCCTTGTTGGAGTACCTGGTCCGCAACCCGAACCGCGTGCTCAGCCGGACGGCCATCGCCGAGCAGGTCTGGGACCTCGACATCGGCACCGAAAGCAATGTCATCGACGTGTACGTCTCGACGTTGCGGGGCAAGATCGACAAGCCGTTCGACACGACATTGATCCACACGGTCGTGGGAACCGGGTACGTACTTAGCGCCGACGGCCCGCCCGTCTAAGCAGGTCGATCAGCTATTCGATAAGGACATGTCCGATCAACCTCAGCCTCCTCGCGTAGGATCCATCGCCCGCTACTCGCTGCTCATCGCATCGGCAAACGGCTTGGTCTGCGCCGTCGTGCTGTGGGGCCTCTATGACTGGGACGGTTGGATGACGCCGCTTCGGATCGTGGCCGCGGTGACCCTGCTTTCCTGGCCCGTGACGTCCGTGGCGCTCTCGATCGCGATCGGGCGCGCCATCGCACGGATCCGAGACGCTTCCGAGCAGGCCGAGCGTATCGACCCGCCCCACCTCTCCCGGCGATTGGAGGTCCCGGAGGGCCCCGAAGAGGTCCGTGAGATGGTCATCACGGTCAACGGCATGTTGGACAAGGTCGAAGCGGCGTTCGAGGCACACACCCGATTCATCGGCAACGTATCCCACGAGCTCAAGACCCCCTTGACGTACCTGCTCAGCCAAACGCAGCTCGCCAGACGGGGGTCTCACTCGGCCGAGAGCTTCGACCGCTATCTGGACAACATGGAGACCGAGCTTCGGCGCATGAAAGAGACCATCGACGGCCTGCTCACGCTCGCGCGGGCGCGGGCGGGCCAAGAGGAGCTACACATCTCACGCATCTCCGTCAACGATGTGGTGCTCGATGCCGTGGAGCACTGTCAAGCGTTGGCCAGACATCGTGAGGTCCGCGTCGAACCGATGCTGCTGCACGCCGACGACGAGGGGAGCACGCCGCTGCTCGAGGGCGATCCCGACCTGCTGGCGGTGATGCTCGAGAACCTGATCCGCAACGCGATTCAACACTCGCCTCTGGAGGGCAAGGTGTCCGTCTCGCTCGCCGCCGAAGACGGTCAGGCGAGCATCGCCGTCCGCGATCACGGGCCGGGCATCCCTCCTCGCGCCCTGCCGCACCTCTTCGATGCGTACTACCAGGCCCATCCGGGAGAGAACGCCAAAGGCCTCTCCCGCAGGATCGGCCTGGGCTTGGCCATCTCCCGCGCGATCGCCCGCATGCACGAGGGCGACGTCTCAGCGGAAAACCATCCTCACGGCGGCGCCCTCCTTCGGATCCATTTGCCTCTCGCAGCCTCGACGGCATAGGGATTAAAGCGGCCTCATCCCCTTCTGAGGTGTTGCTTAACCGGCCGTGCCAGGTTGATAAGAACGCCGGACGATCCTAAGGGGGTTTTACGAACATGACGCCACATGACACGCCAATCCAGGCTATCGGAAGTGTCAGCCTCAGGGTCCGAGATCTGGAAGAAAGCCTGGCCTTCTACGCCGACTTCCTCGGATTGAAGGTGCTTCGTCCCGATCCGGACAACCCAAAGCGATGCATCTGCCGGTGCCCGGAAGACGAGACGAACCACGACTCGATCGTGCTGGTCGAGGGATCCTCACCGAGAGACTTCGTTCCGTCACAGAACTTCAGCCTCGAGGTACCGCGGGAGCAAGACGTCGAGAAGGTCTTCCGGGCGGCCAAGCAATGCGGTATCCCCGCCACGGCGCCCCGCTGCCACGACGATGCCTATCAGACCTTCCTGTTCGATCCCGACGGCTACAAGGTCGGCGTGATGAGCAGGAACTCGGCATAAGCACCGTGCACGGGAGCCCCGGCGACTCATTGTGCAAGGTTGGCCGGCAAGCGTCCAGACTGACCTCCAGCGTCGGCCCCGGAAGAATCGACGGGAACACGATGCACGACTTGGAAGCGCTGGGAACACGCGTTACCCTTGAGAAGTCGTCTGTTCACTTGATGAGCGTCTCAACCAGGAGGATCTTTCTACCATGACGAGCGCCTACCACGAGCCCGTGTCCGAGCTGTCGGACGAAACCCGTGACGTGCACCGAGCGCTACGCTCTTTGATCGAGGAACTGGAGGCCGTCGACTGGTACCACCAGCGGGCCCAGGCCGCGACGGACGACGAACTCCGCAGCATCGTCATCCACAACCGGGACGAGGAGATCGAGCACGCGGCCATGGCGATGGAATGGCTCCGTCGCAAAATGCCCGAGTTCGATGAGCAGCTCAAGACCTACCTCTTCACGGAGGGACCCATCACGGAGATCGAGGAAGGCGAGCACTGATGCGACTCCGTGGGACGGTACCGGCCTACGCCTCCGCGGAGCCCTTCGTCTCGGTCGTAACCCAACCTTGCGGTCGCCCATAGTAGTCAAGCAGCTTCAGGGCGTCCTCGGCGTTCACGGGCTGGGACGGATCGTACGGCGGCGCGTCCTTGATCTTGTCGCTGGGCAGATCGAAGCGGACCTTGCGGGTGTCCCAACTGACACCCACGACCCAATCCGGCGACAGGATGACGTGCTTGCCGGGCAGCCAGTTCCGCGTGTCGATGACCATGAAGCGGACCACCCAGTCCTTCTCGTCGACGACGAAGTCGTCGACGTGGCCGATGTCGTCGTCGTGGGCCTGAACGCGGTAGCCCATCAGCTCCACGGCGCTTCTGAGATGAACCTCACCCTCCTCCGAGGCTCCGGCCCCCGCCTCATCGGCCGGTATCGCGCCCGCGGTCGTCACGTAGCCGGCGCCCGTGCCGGGGCCCGTCGGGGTCCAGTAGGCTGGCCAACCGTAGTAGCCGATGATGCGTTCCTCGTTGCGCCGGCTGACGGGCTTGTCCTCCTCGATCGCGGGGCTCTCCTCGATCTGCTTGCAGGTCAGCTTGACGTGCAGCACCTGGTTCTGCCAGTCGGGCTCGCCCAGGGACTCCGGCGACAGGATGACCAATCGCCCCGGCAACCACGTGCCGGTGTCGGCCACCAGATAGCGCAAGGTCCAGTCGCGGTCGTCCAACAGCAGATCCTCGACCTGTCCGATGTCGCCGTCGCTCGCGGCGAGGCCGTACCCACGAAAACCCTTGAAGCTGCGAAGCATGGTATCACTCTCCTCGGTAACGTCGCCGACGTCTCGGGCCCGTCCCGCCAAGGTGCGGTCGAGTCGAGGGCGGATCGTGATCGGCGCAGGAGCCCACAAGACCTCGACGTCGCGGTCCCGCCGACAATCCGGCCGCGACGCCGCAGGATCCCGCCCTCGGAGCGTTGCTCGGCTCCACGACCGGCGTCGCCGCGGTATGGGCCGGCTAAGCTAGATGACTGCGGAGCCGCTCGCGGGCCTTGTGCAGCTTCGACCCGGCGGTCCCCTTGCTCATGCCAAGCTCGTCGGCGATCTCCTCGTACGTCAGACCGTCGTAGTAGCGCAGCTCGACCATCTCCCGCATCCTGGGGGGCAGGTCCTCGATCGCCGAACGCACGTCCATGCGCCGGCTCGGGTCCTCCGTGTGGGTGACCGGCTTGCTGATCTCCTCCACGGCGTCGTCGAAGATGCGCTTCCTCCGACGTTTGCGTCGAAGCTTCTGGAGCGCTTCGTTGACGGCCACGCGATGGATCCAGGTTCCCAAGGCCGAGTCGCCGCGGAAATCGCCGATCCGGGACAAGACCCGCATGAACGCGTCCTGCAGGAGGTCTTCCGCCTCCTCGCGGTCGCCGGTCATCCTGATCATCAACGAGAGGACCCGGCTGCGGTAGAGCTCGAACATGCGACGTTGGGCCTGGTGGTAGCCCTTGACGCAGGCCTTGACGAGCCTCATCTCCTCACAGCGCTCGGCATTGGGGCACTCCTCGCACGTCCGCCCCTCCTCGTCGCAACCGACCTGCTCAGGAGCCTTGGTCTTGCTTCCGTTTCCGTTGCCTTTCATCCTGTGCCTGGCACGTCTCCGATCCAGCCGTGGGTGAGGACGGTGGTGTCTTTTCCTTCGTCTTTGGCGAAGCGTCGTCCGGGTGGCCATGGGTCTATGCCTCCGTTCAGGCCCAGTAGTAGGGTCGTCCGTAGTAATCGTACAGTTGGGTCTCGTAGTCCTGATTGATCGGCTCGTTCGGGTCGTATCTCGGGCAGCTCTTGACGGTCGCGCGATCCAGCGCGACGTGCACGTTCGACTTGTCCCACCGCACCTCGTGAAACCAGGTCGGTGAGACGAGCACCTTCGGGCTCGGCAGCCAATTGCGCGTGTCCACCACGATGTAGCGAATGACCCAGTCGTCCTCGTCGATGATGAAGTCCTCGACGTGGCCGATGTCGCCGTCCTTCGCGGCGACGGAGTAGCCGCGCACCTCGCGGACGCTCCTGAGATGGGGGTCGCCCTGCTCCTTGGTCACGGTGGTCTCTTGGCGCGGCGCGCGCGATTCCTGGATCGCGGCGGCAGGCTCCGCTCCCATCGAGACACCGGGCAGCGGGTAGTCCCAGTAGGCGGGCCAGTCGAAATGCTCGACGAGCCGCTTCTCTTCCTGCCGCGAAACCGGTTGATCCTCCGAGACCGGCGGGCTCTCCTCGACCTGCTGCTTGGTTAAGCTGACGGCAAGGGTGCTCGAGGCATAATCGGTGGCCGTCACGGCATGCGGTGAGAGCAGAACTCGACGACCCGGCAGCCACGTGCCCGTGTCCACGACCAGGTAGCGTATGACCCACGAGAAGTCGTCGAAGCAGAAGTCGTCGGCCTTGCCGATCTCGCCGTCTTGGGCCTGAATCGTGTATCCCTCTAGGGAACTCATGCTGCGAAGCATGGCCGACATCCTCCTCGGTTCCGCCCGTGGCCCTGGCTTGCCGCGCCGAGCGACCGATCGCTTCGAGTCGCCAGAGACCCGCTCGCGCCCGATTGTGCTCGAATCGGCCCGGGAAACAGGGGACGTTTCCCGTGACATCTAACCTAAGGGTACCCGCATCGCCTAAGGCTGAAGTGAAAACCCCATGAAGGGCCGCTAATCCTGCGCTTGAACAGATCGCTGCCAGACATAGGGATAGGGTCGTCCTGACCGGACACGGCTGGCATGATGTCGCTCGCCCCAAAGCGACACCGGGGCGATGGGGCGCGCTATCGACGGTCGCGGGCCGGCCACGGACACGCCTTCTTGCCTTGAAGGGGCCTTGTTCGTCGGACTCGGTCGGCCGCCGGGCACCGGACCATGACCCGTCAAGCCCTCTCTCTAAATGGCTACCGGACCATCCATTAGGATTGCCCGGCGGCCTGTCGATAGGCCGCCGACATCTCCAGACCGGCCCCCTGGACAGGAAGATCCTCCTCGAGCTCGACCTTCAGCGAGATGAACTTCATGAGGTCCTTGAGGGTGAGGATCCCGGCCAGGCCCCCGTTCTCGGCTACAAGGAGGCGCGAGTTGCCCTCGCGGTTGATCTTCTTGAAGGCCTCGAGGACGTCGGCGTCCTTGCCCACGGTGTTCGACTCGTCGCAAGGCCTGGCGATATCGCCGACCTTGGTCTCCTCCCATTGCTCCTTGGGCACTTGCTTGATGTCCCGCGTCGTGATGCAGCCTTTAAGCTCGCCGTCCTCGACGACGGGGTACATCTTGTGGTGGTGCGTGTACACGTAATCTTCGATCAGGTCTCGCACGCTCATCTCCGGGGTCACCGTCAACGGCTCGGATTCCATGAACCGGCTCACGGGCTCGCCCTCGAGCGCCCGTCGAATGATCAATTGCTGATAGGACATCTGGGCCGCGTTCCTCAGGAACAGGCCGATCAACACCCACCACAGGCCCCCGATGAAGCTGCCGAAGAGGACGCTGGCAATGCCGAGGATGATCAGCAGGGTCCCGAAGCCCGTGCCGATGCGGACGGAGATTCGGGTGGCCCACTTGAGGTCGTTCTTCCACTTCCACAGGGCAGATCGCAAGACTCGGCCACCGTCCAAGGGGAAGGCCGGAACGGCGTTGAAGATGATGAGGACGACGTTGATGAACGCAAGCCAGCCCAACACCGTCGTGATCGCGGCCGGCCAGCCGATCATGTCGCCGAAGTAGCGAAACGTCAGGCAGAACAGGATGACCACGATCGTGGCCGCCGGTCCGGCGATGGCCACCAGGAACTCGGAGCGGGAGTCGGGAGGCTCGTCGCCCAGCTCGGCCACGCCGCCGAAGATGAACAGCGTGATGCCGCGCATGGGCATGCCCTGAGTACGGGCCACCATGGAATGGCTGAACTCGTGGATGATGATGGATGCGAACAACCCCAGGGCCCCGATGAAGCCCATGATCCAATAGGCCGTTTGCGAGAGGCCTTCCTGGGCCTGGGGGAAGTAGCCGACCGCCAGCGACCACGTGATCAGCACCAAAATGATCAGCCAGCTCCAGTCGGCGCGGACGGGGAAGCCGAATAACCTAAACAGTTGATAGCCTTTACCAAACACCTCGACACCTACCTCCTGGTCGTTTTCTGCAGTTTGCCCTACATGGGCGTAGGTTTTGCCCTCTGTCCGGGTCGGTCTGGCCTGCACCGGCGGTGTGGGTCTTGCTCGCCAGGTAGGTCAGCATGGCCCGCACGGGGGGCAGGAGCCTCTCTCGACTCGCCATCACGAC
Source organism: uncultured Planctomycetales bacterium (assembly GCA_964622545.1). Lineage (GTDB taxonomy): Bacteria > Planctomycetota > Phycisphaerae > UBA1845 > JAFGLZ01 > JAFGLZ01. Next base: position 19,401 of record CAZUQM010000036.1, read on the forward strand.
GCGGACGTCGTGGCGCACTCAAGCATGCACCGTCGAACTCAAGGGCACCTCAAATCTGGATGAGTAGGGCTTAATGTGGCCATGGCCCCCGAGGGCGAGGGGGAATCGGGCTCGGTCGGATGTGGTTTGGGCTGCGGCGGTTTTCCCGGCTTGCCGGGACTGGGCTTTGAGGGTTCGCTCGGCCCGCGGTCCGGTTCGGCGGGGACGTCGGGTTTCTCGGGCCGGGGCGCCTGTGGCGGCCGGGGCGCCGGCCTCTGGGGCGACGGATCCGGCGGCTTGGGCTGTGGATCGGCCGGTTTCGGTTGGGGCGGATCGGCCATGGTCGGGTGCGTCGTTCGTGGCGCTGTCATCGTTATCTCCTTGCCAAGCCTCTGCCTGGCAGCCTGCCGAGCCGCGACGTTGCGGATCAAGGTGACCCGTCGATCAGACGTTGCCGTACGGTCAGGGAATGCAGGGAGGGCCGCCGCACCAGCCTGAACGCAACAGGCCGGTTTGGCGGACCTTCCTGGGGGAGGCTGTTTAGAACGAGTACGGCGTATAGGGGTTCGGATACGTGTGCGGGAAGTAGCCGAACCGGTTTTCGTCGTCCTCGGTCTCCTCGGCTCGACGGACCTTCAAACGATCGCGCACGCTATCGGCACCGCCGTCGAAGGCGTTGTCCACGGCCGCGCCGCGCTCCATCTCGGAATCCACGGTCCCGCGGAGTGTGGCCACGCCGTCCTCGACGGAGACGGTCACCTCCTCGTGCTCGACGAAGGGGCTCCACCAGAGTTGGTCCTCGATGCTCTCCTTGATCTCCCAATCGCTCTTCTGGGCCCACTCGGTGGCGACGGTCAGGCGGTTGGCGACGTCCACCACGCCGTGCAGTGTGGCCACCACGGGCTTGGCGTGGTACTTCTCGAAGTAGGAATCCACGCTCCCATAGAGGTAGACCTTGCCGTTGTAGACGGCCGTGGTGATCTCGCTGCGGCTGAGATACGGGTCGCGTTGGATGGCCTTATCGACCTTGGCCTTGATGTCCTGATCGCTGATGACCCGCTCGGGCCGGACGCTTAAGAGATTCCGCACGCGGACGACGCCGACGGTATTCCTGGCGTCCTGGCCGGCAGCCAGCTTGGCGCTGAGGTTGTCGACCTCTCCGGACAAGGTGACGACGCCGTCGGAGACCTGGACGTCCGGCTTGAAGGAGAAGACCCTCGGGTCGTAGAGGAGGGCGTCCTTGACGGCCTTGGTGATCTGCTCGTCGGTCTTCAGCTTGAACTTGTTCTTGCGGCGCATCGCATCGCGCGCCCACCACTTGATCTCGAGCCCGCCGATATCCACCGCCTTAGCGCCGGCCACCCAGGCGGTCCGCTGGGCGCGGGTCCGTTCGGCCGCGCTGCCGACCGTACCGTCGAGGTCGACCTTGCCGTCGTTCACACTGACGTTGATCAGACCATCGTCGATCCACGCGTCGGCCGCGAGTCGGCCCTCGATGTCCTGGGCAATCTGGAAGTCGGATCGATCCCCCTCGTACCGCACGGAGATGGCATTGCTCACGCCCCGAACGCCGCGCACGCCCTTGGCGACCTGCCCGGCGAGGGTCTTCTCGGCCCACGACTCGACCTTGCCTGTCAGCGTCACGTGGCCGTTCGCAACGCCGACCTTGACCTCGTAGGAGTCGGCGGCCGGGTCCTCGACGAGGGCCTCTTTGACGTCGGTTTCGATTTCGGCATCGGATCGAGCGACGGGCTTGACCTGGATGTCGTTCACCACCGCCCGCACGCCCTTGATCATCTCGGCCAGGGCGGCGGCACGGTCCTTGGCAAGGGCATTGTCGACCGATCCGGACAACGTCACCACGCCCTGATCCGTCGCAATATCGATCAGGTGCGACGGCACCGCCGAATCGTTCAGCAGCTCCATCTTCACGGCGAAGGTGATGTCGATATCCTTGGGCTGCTCCTGGGTGGCGGCGTGTGCAGGACCAGCGGCCACCAAGCAGACCGCGGCGAGCACCGCTACGAGTAGGGTCCGCCTCGACGCTGTTGTCGTCGTCGTGATTGCTTGTCGTCTCATGAGTCGCCTCCTTTTCCTGAGCGGGTCTTGCTCGGGCTTCGGCATCGTAGGCACACGACCCGCGTTCAGCCGGTTCCTTCTGTCGAGCGCACTGTGGCGCGCGCCTCACCAGATGGGAGGCCGCTGGCGTTAGAGGCGGCTAAATTCCGTGTGAAGCTGTTTTCATGAGGCGCAAGACTGGTCGTAGGAGCGGCGCGTGCGGGGGACGAACCCAACGGGCAGGGGCTATTCGACGGACGACCGCAGGAAGCGAGCGACGTCCGACTTCAGCTTCTTCAGAGACGCCCTATGGTGGTACATCATGTGTCCACCGTCGTAACGGACGTGCGTGATGTTGCGGCGTAGGTCCCGCCCCACGTCGATGTGGCTCAGCGTGAAGTCGGCGGCGAAGAAGGGTGTGGCCAGATCACATCGACCGCTGGCGACCATGACCTTGAGATTGGGGTTCTTGACCATGGCCGATTCTAGATTGTCCGAGACCGACAGGTACCCGAGCCCGCTCTCGCCGAACTTCCAGGGTCGGACGCGCTCGGAGAGGACCTCATAGGGCAGCGTGCTTTCGTAGCCCAGGGTCCGCCTCACGTAGTCGTTGAAACAGGAGCTGTAGATCGGGAAGTAGCGGGAAAGGCTCGGATCGTAGGTCGGGCGGCTTGCCGACGGGGCCGGGTCGAAGCCGATGATCCGTCCGTCGAAACGGCCGATGATCTGTTGCTCTTCTCCGAGGAGGCGCTTGCGAAACTGGCCGGGGGAGATCCTCAGGTCGCACGATTCAATGACGTCCGTGGGCAGGGACGTGTAGCGATGGAGGCGCTTGACGACCTCGGCGCGCTCGGCCTCGGAGAGGGTCGAACCCTTGGCCAGGGCGCTGATGTAGCGTGTTAGGGCCCATGCCTTCACCTCGGTGAGCGTCCTGTCGACGTCGCGCTGCAGGTCGTCCGGCAGCTTTTTGTGGTGCCCGGCCAGAGCGGTGTAGGTCGGCAGGAACAGCACGTACGGCAGGTCGTTGCCGCGGGCGGGCAGGATGGTCTGAAAGTCGAGCACGGGCGAGATCAGGACGATCCCGTTGAGTGCGATACCGTATCGATCGAGCAGGTACTCCGAGAGACCGGCCGCCCGGGTGGTACCGTAGCTCTCACCGGCAAGACACATCGGTGAGAGCCACCGCTCGTAGCGGGTCACGTAGAGCCGGATGAAGTCCGCCACCCACTTGACGTCCTCCTTGACCCCGTAGAACTGCTCGGGCTTCTCACCCTTGGCGGGACGGCTGAAGCCGGTGCCCACGGGGTCGATGAAGACCAGGTCGGTCTCGTCGAGCCAGGACGAGGCATTGTCGACCAGACGATAGGGCGGCGCAGGGGCGGTGCCGTCCTGCTGCAAGGCGAGCCTCTTCGGTCCGACGGCGCCCAGATGCAGCCAGACAGACGCCGCGCCGGGCCCCCCGTTGAAGACGAACGTCAAGGCTCTCTCGTTAGGACAGGCCTTGTGGGCCTCGACGGGCCTGGTCGCGGTCGTCTTGGCGGCGAGACGCTCGTAGGCGACGAAGAAGACCGTCGCCTTCAGTTCACCGTGCTCGTCCTTCATCGGCATGGACGCGGCGGTCGCGCGATAGGCGATTTCGGTCTCGGCGATGCGGACCTTGCCCTCCGTGATCGAGGCCTTCTCGATCTCACCCTCGAGGGGCTTGTCGGTCGTGGCGGGCTTGGTCGTGCCCTGCCCGTCCGACGCAGGTGCCGAGGTCTGACCCATTGAGGCCAGGACGAGGATGCCGCAGATCAGGAATCGCAAGCTCATGGGATGTCGCCCTCATTGGGTTGGGTTCGGTGTCCGACTCGAAGCGCGTCCGGCCGGTCCTCGATGCGGGGCCTGAGCCGTTCCGCATGGTCACGTTACACTTACCGGATGAGATGGCGCCGAACAAGCCAAGGGCGTCGGTTGGGGTGGGGATTTCCGCCCGGGCCGGATTCACCGGGAGCCGCGGCGCGGAGGCGGCAGCGCGCGTGCGTGTGCCCAGACCCCAGAAAAAAAGCCATCCCGCACCACACCTCAAGGGGCGCGATGCGGGAAGGAGGAGGGAGGGGAAAGAGGCTATGAATAGTACGCCTTACCTTATGGGATGTTCGCGCCGGGGCGGATATCCCGAGAATTCTCTCGCCTGAGCCGGCCTGCAAGGAAGCATGTCGAGTGTGGCACGGCCGCCCCGGGACCGTGAAGATCGGTTTGCCCAGCCGAGGGCGGCTGGGCCACGCCCGTGAGGATACCTTCATGCCAAATTCAGGGCCTCCTCAGCCGAAGGGGACATGCTTAGGCGTTGCGGCGGGGTGCCAGCGGTGTGGGCTAGGTGGGCCCGCGGCCGGTGCCCCGTCGGCAATGGAACCTGGCCGAGCGTCGGGCGCCTGGCGTGGCATGGGTCGCGTCGCGGGCGCCGGCGGCGGAGCACCAAGAACGGAGGCCCATCATGGCAACGGAAACCTCGAGTCGTAGGCAGTTCCTCTCGGCGAGTCTAGGGGCGGCCTCTGGGATGGTGCTGTCCCAGACGGGCGCGTCGGTCGCGGCCGATCCCTCACGGGACGATCAGGGCGTACCGCAACGCCGTTTCGGGCGAGCGGATGAAAAGGTGAGCCTCCTGTGCGTGGGCGGCCACCACATCGGACGTCCGAGCGAACAGGAGAGCATCCGGATCATCCGGCAGGCGATCGACCACGGCGCGACGTTCATGGACAACGCGTGGTGCTACCACCAGGGGGCCGCGGAGGAGCGGATGGGCAAGGCCCTCGCCGACGGCTACCGCGACAAGGCCTTTGTCATGACCAAGCATCACGGACGGGACAAGAAGACGGCCATGAGGCACCTGGAGGAGAGCCTCCGGCGGCTGAAGACCGACCGCATCGACCTGTGGCAGTATCACGAGATCGTCTATGACGACGATCCCGACATGATCTTCGGCAAGAGCGGGGGTATCGAGGCGGCCGACCTGGCCCGCAAGCAGGGCAAGGTTCGCTACATCGGGTTCACGGGTCACAAAAAGCCCCTGCTCCACCTGAAGATGCTCGCGTACGGGTATCCGTGGGACGCGGTGCAGATGCCGCTGAATCCGTTCGACGCGAATTTCAAGAGCTTCGAGCAATGGGTCTTGCCGGTGCTGCTGAAGCGCGGGATCGCCCCGCTGGCCATGAAGACGCGTGGCGGAGGCAAGCTGCTGAAGACCGGGAAGGTGACGGCCGAGGACTTGTGGCGGTACGCCGCGGCGCTGCCGGTGGCGACCATCGTCAGCGGCATGGACACGGTCGATTTGCTGGAGAAGAATCTGCGTCTGGCTCGCCGGCTGACGCCGATGTCTCAGGACGAGATGGCGGCCGTCCGGAAGAAGGTGGTCGAGCTGGCCCAGACGGGTGACCACGAGCTCTACAAGACGACGCGGCGGTTCGACGGTTGGGCCGGCCGGAAGCTGCACGGGGTGTCGTGAGGTTCCCACGGCTTCGGCTCGCCTGGCGGCTCGCTCCACCCGTGGCTACGATCCTGACGACCCTGCGGCTTCTGTCGCCCCTCCGGGGCTAGGCCGGCGGTGGGCACCGTTTCCAGGGGCTCGCGCCCCTGGCTACACTCCTTCACCCCTTCGGGGTGGGTGCCGGCTGGGGAGCGCCCCATCGCGCTCGAGGACAGCGGCTCGGCAGGGGCCTCGCCTTTCCGCGCAGGCGTTGCGCCAGTCTTTGCACCACTCCATCGTCCTGATCTCGCGTCGCCCTCCCGCGCACAGGCGTTGCCCTTGCGGGCAACGGGCCCCGCTGAGGACAGCGGGGCTCGGGAGCGATGGGCGCCGTTTCCAGGGGCTGACGCCCCTGGCTACACTCCTTCAACCCTTCGGGGTGGGTGCCGGCTGGGGAGGGCCCCATCGCGCTCGAGGACAGCGGCTCGGGGGGCCTCGCCCTCGCGCGCACAGGGGTTGCAGGCTGGATCATGTCGTTGCTGGCGAGCAGCTGGACCTCGCCCTGCCGCGCACAGGCGTTGCCCTTGCGGGCAACGGGCCCCGCTGAGGACAGCGGGGCTCGGGTGCACGGCCTCGTCATGCTCGAGACGGCAGCCAAGGTTGATCCCTGGTCACGGCGACGCAGGACCGCACTGAGGACAGCGCGGCTCGGGAGCACGGCCTCGCCGTGTACAAGGGCAACCGAACCCTTTTCGCGGGTTGTGAGTACTACGGCGCCACTTTCCGTTTTCGGGCAGGTGCCGACCTGATTCTTGATGCCGAAAACGCGCTTTCATCGACCGTTGCGGGCCAAGTGGCGCTGTGATGTTCGTTAGGAGCCCATCTCGTCGATCTTGTCGAGCTCCTGCCCGGCCTTGCTGAGCAGGTTCTCGATGTTCGACCGGATCTTCCGGGCGTCCTCTTTGGCCGCGGATTTGTAGCGCCCCAGGCTGCTGTTGGCCTCTTGGATGGCCTCCTCGGCACTCTCCAGGGCCACCGTGGCCTTGCTCTTGGCCGCGTCCTTCAGGCCGGAGACCTTCTTCTCGGCCCCGTCCCAGCGCTCACGGAGCTTGGCCAGCTTGTCGTTGGTCTCGCTGAGGAACTGATCCTTGGCCGACAGACCCTTCTCGACGGCCTCCTCGGCCTTGGCGACCTGATTGCCGATCTCCACGAGGGTCGCATTGATGGTGGACTTGAGCTGGTCGAGCTCCTTGCCCGAGAGCTCCGTTAGCTTGGGCAGGCTGGTCTGGCGGAGGGTCTCGATCTTCTCCTCGGCCATTTCGGTGGCCGATTCGAGGGCATCGGCCTCGGCCTTGGCGAGCTTGGGCTTCTTACCCTTGGCATCGTCGATGCGGGTCTCCAAGTCCTGGATCTTCGTTTGCACATCGTTCTTGAATTGGTCCGCGGGCTGCTCGGTGTCGACCTTGCTCTTGCCGCAGCCGGTCAAGGCGGCCACGGCGAGACCCACAACAATACTCAGTGCGATGCGGTGCATGGGGCAATCTCCTTTTTGAGACTCGATGCTGATCGATTCGCGGTGATGACTGTATTCCGGTCACCGCCGCCCTACGAGTGTTCCTCGGCCTCTTCCTCAATCGCCTCGCCGGCGTCCTCGAGGTCCTGGCCGAACCCTTCAGCGGTGTGACAGCCTGTCGTCAAGCCCATCGCGAGGACGACGGTCACGACACCGTAGGCCAGGCGTCTGGCCGCCTTGTGCAGCACACTGCTCAGGACGGCCGGCGAGAACGCCGCTACGGCGCCTTGGCCCCGCTGGTGTTTGTGATGGTTGTTCTTCATGCTTCCTCCGGCCTCACGGTTGTTGAGGTGGCCTTGCGCGTCCGCGGTAGCCGAAGAGCAGCGCGAGCACGAACAGCACGAGGAAGATGAAGAACAGGATCTTGGCGATGGCCGCAGCGCCCGCCGCGATGCCGGTGAAGCCGAACAGGGCTGCAATGATGGCGACCACTAAGAATACGACGGCCCAGTAGAGCATGGCATGGTCTCCTTGCGACTACGTTGCGTCATTGGCCGGCCGCAGCCTGCTGCTGGGATCGAGCCCTAGCTACGAGCCCTGTGTCACGGCCACGGTCACATCGAAATCGACCACAACGACAGAGTGGTCGAAGGTGAAGGTGATGGTATCTCCGCAGTTGAAATCCGTTCCGTCGCGTTGGACCTCGGTGCGAGCGTCCGGCCCGCCACCGCCGATGACCTGGAGGTCGGCGTCGTCGACGATGATCGCCTGGAGATTCTCACATTCGCGCGAGAACGACGTCACCTCGCCCGGACTCAAGGTGACCTCAACTCGGGTCCCCGTCGCCGTGAGAACATCCTCCGGAACGAGCTGCTCACTGCCATAGAACAGGACCACTTCCACGTCGAAATCGGCGTTGTTGACCAGCCGAACGGTGGTGCGTGCCGGCCCGAAGAACGCCGCTAGCTGCTCGCATCCAGCGAGTCCCATCAGAATCAATGCACAGCCTAGGTAACTCCAGGTCCTTCTCATTGTGCGCGTCCTTTCAACTGTGGCCGTCGTCATGTCCCGGCCAGTCCGCATGTACCCAGACGGCATGGTCCCTTCACCGCAGACTCGACCTCACACTTGACCCTGCCGACGGGCCCTCGGTCCCAAGGTTCCGCTCTGACGGGTCGGGGCGTCCTCGGCAGCTCACTGCCTTCTTTCGAACACGGCCGTGAGGGTCTGGTCTTCCCAGATGCGCTCGAGGATCAACTCGTTTCCCTTGAGCTCAGCCTGATACGACCGGTCCTCACCATCGTGCGGTTTCAGGGTCAGCGTGTTGCCTTCGTACTTGTAGACGCCAGAGGTCGTCTTGATGCCCCGCTCCTGTTCCTCGGCGTAGAACGACCCGTCCTTCTGAAACGTCAGGCTCTGGTAGTCGAAATGCCGTCTGGCGGCCGTGGGGGTCACGGAGGTCAGCGACCACTTCCCCGTCATCGCGCAGCCGGGCAGCAAGCACAGGATCATCCCACACAGCAGTACTCTTCCGTTGCGTCCCATCGTCAAGACCTCCTTACAAGGCACCAGCGATGTCTGTATCGCACGTCATCGCATGCGCCCGGGCTCTCTTCCGATGAGTTCGGATGATGGCACACCGCCGACGTGCGATGACTCAGTTCGCCGGGTTAGATGCCTCGACCGGACCGTCATGCATTAGTTCTGGATGAGAGCGTCTTCATCACACCAGACAGACCGCCCTGAACGACATCGAATCCTGTAAGGCGCCCTGGCCGGGCTTAGCGCAAACACGATAGGAAGGTCTTTCGGACTCACCATGCATCAACATGCACACGACGCACACGACGGACACGGGGCTGGTGCCGCTCGAACGGCCAGCCGGAAACGACTGGTGATCACGCTGGTGTTGGTGGTCTCGTACATGATCGCCGAGGTCATCGGCGGGATCATTACCAACTCGCTGGCCCTGCTGGCCGACGCCGGCCACATGCTGACCGACGCGGCCGCGTTGGGGCTCAGTCTCTTTGCGCTCTGGATGGCCCAGCGACCGGCATCGAGTAAGAGCACGTTCGGGCATTACCGGGCGGAGATCCTGGCGGCCCTGGTCAACGGCGCGGCGCTCGTGGCGATCGCCATCTATATCTTCATCGAGGCCTACCAACGCTTTCTGGCCTCGCCGCCGGTGATGGGCGGCGTGATGATGGTGATCGCGATAGGCGGTCTTCTCATCAACGTGGCGGGCCTGTTCGTGCTGCACTCGGCACGGAACGAGAGCCTGAACGTCAAGGGGGCGTGGCTTCACGTGCTCGGTGACGCGATGGGCAGCGTCGGGGCGATTGTCGGCGGCCTGCTGATCTGGCTGTACGGCTGGCTCTGGGCCGACCCGCTGGTCAGCGTGGTCATCGGCGTGCTGATCGTCTACTCGTCCTGGAACCTTCTCAAACAGGCCACGGCGGTGCTGATGGAGCAGGCGCCCGGGCATATCGACGTCGATGAGGTCCGCCAGGCCATGATGGCCGCCGACGGCGTGACGGGCGTTCACGACCTTCACGTGTGGTCGATCACGACGGGACAGGAGTCGCTCTCGGCGCACGTGTCGATCGAGGATCGTGTGGAGCCGGCCGACCTGTTGCGCGAGCTCCGGCGCAGGTTGCACGACCGCTTCGGCATCGATCACGTGACGCTTCAGCTCGATCCGGAGGGCTTCGAGGAGAACTGCGTCGGGCTGCATGCGTAGGCCGCGACCGCTCCCCCTGCCAACAAGCCCAACCGGGAGACACCGTCGTCCCATCTTAGCCCGATGAGGGCACGAGGTATTGCACGCTGAACAACCGCTGCGGGTCGGTCCATACGTCCGTCACTGTGAGGCCGGCCCGCCGCGCCAGGGCCGCGAACTCGTCCACGGCGTACTTGTACGAATACTCGGTTCGGACGGGTTCGTCGGCATCGAACATCACGCCCACGCCGTCGAGGTGAACGACCTGCCGGCATCGGCTGACCAGGGCCATCTCGATCCGGCCATGCCGCTCATCGTAGGGCGCCTGGTAGGTGAACCGCTTCAGGTTGAAGTCGGCATTGAGCTCGCGGTTGAGCCGGACCAGGATGTTCATGGCGAAGTCGCGGGACACGCCTTCGGCATCGTTGTAGGCCGGCTCGAGGATGTCGGCATCCTTCTTGAGGTCGACGCCGATCAGCACGCCGCCGTCGCGCCCGCTGAGCTCGGCCATCTGTCGCAGGATGTCGACGGCCACCGTCGGGGTGAAGTTGCCGATCGTGGAGCCGGGAAAGAAGGCGATGCGTTTGCGGACGCCGTTGCCGCAAGGAGGCAGCTCGTAGTCGCTGGTGAAGTCGGCACAGACGGGCAGGACCTCCAGGTCGGGGAAGCGCTCCTCGGTCTGGGTTGCGAACTCGACGAGCTGCTCCCGGGCCACGTCGATGGGCACATAGCCGGCGGGCTCCTCGAGGCCTCCCAGCAAGAGCTGGGTCTTGACGCCGCTGCCGCTGCCGGGCTCGACGACGAGCGCGCCGGGTCCGATGCGGTCGGCGACCGCGGCCATGTTTCGGCGGAGGATGGCGATCTCGGTGCGCGTGGGGTAGTACTCGTCGGTGTCGCAGATGGCCTCGAAGAGACGGGCCCCGCGCTCGTCGTAGAGGTACTGGCTCGGGAAGTACTTGGGCCGGTCGGACAGCCCGCTCAGGACGTCGTCACGCATCGTGGCGGTCTCGGGGCTGCAGTCGTGAACGGCGATCGTGTTCGTGCTCTGTGTCGTCATCGGGAACGCACCTTTCGGTCTGTCTTTGGGTCGCGCGTGTCACGCCTGCGGTTTCCGGCGCAGGCCTTTGGGTACGACAAGCCGGTCCACGAGCTCGAAGGCGCCTTGCACGAGCAGGGCGAGGGCGGCCGCGGGGACCGCGCCCTGGAGGATCGTGCCGTAGTCGTTGAGCCGGATGCCGGTGAAGATCGGGTCGCCGTAGCCTCCGGCGCCGATGAAGCCGCCCAGGGTCGCGAAGCCCACGTTGATGACGGCGGCCGTCTTGATGCCGGCCAGGATCATCCGCGAGGCCAGCGGGAGCTCGATCCGCCACAGTCGGACCCACGACGGCAGGCCCAGGGCCCTTGCCGACTCGTCCAGCGACGGTGGAATGCCTCGCAGACCGGTGTAGGTATTCCGGACGATCGGCAGTAACGAGTAGAGGAACAGGGCCACGACCGCCTGCGGATAGCCGAGCTCGTCCGAGACGTAGCTGACCGGACGAATCAGCAGGACCAGCAAGGCGATGGCCGGGATCGTCTGGATGATGCCCACCACGCCGAGGATCGGCTGGGCGAACTCGCCCTGACGGGCGGCCAGGATGCCCAGGGGGATGGCCACGAGCACGGCCGCGGCGAGCGAGACGCCGACCATGTTGAGGTGCTCGAGGGTGTAGCGTCCGATGTCTTGGAGGTCGCTTCGATCAGCGACGTGCGACTCGATTCCGAGCGTCTGGGTGAGGAAGTCCGCCGAGGCCTGGCTTTCGCTGACGCCGTCGAGCTCCACGGCCGCGTTCATCTCGGTCATGGTGGTCTCATCGATTTTGGCCTGAAGCGCGTGCAGGGCCGCGACGAGCCTCGGCGTTCGCTCGCGGAGCTCGGCCCGATAGACGAACACGGCGTGGTATCGGGGGAAGTGCTCGAGGTCGTCCTCGAGGCGTCGGAGGCCGAGCTTACGAATCTTGGCGTCGGTGGCGTAGAGGTCGGTGACCTGGATGACGCCCTTGTCGAGGGCCTCGTAGGCCAGGCCGTGCTCGAGGCCTCGGACATCCTGATGGGGCAGACGGTAACGTCTGGCCAGGGCGTCCCAGCCGTCGGCCCGCTTCATGAACTCGTTGCTGAAGCGGAGGTTCAGGTTGGGGTGTCGGCGAAGGTCGCTGATGGTCCGGATGCCGAGCTCATCGGCCAGCTCGGCTTTCATGCCGATGACGTACGTGTTGTTGAAGCCGAGCGAGTCGGTCATGCGCAGGCCCGATTCGCGGAGCTTGCGGCGGAGGTCGTCGGGGCCGGCGATGTCGTGGCCGGCGAAGATCTCCTTGGTCATCGTGCCGGTGTACTCGGGGTAGAGGTCGATCTGCCCGGCGAGCAGGGCCTCCCAGAGCAGCCGCGTTCCGCCGAGGCCCTCGACGTGCTCGAGGTCGATGCCCTCGCTCTCGGCCAGGTGGACGACCATCTCGGCGAGGATGACCGATTCGGTGAAGGCCTTGGACCCGATGCGGAGGTCGTTCGTCTCGGCGGAGGCTGAGTGCGCCGTCAGGAGCAGACACACAAGCGTCGTGGTGCCGGTGCGAATCGTCATGGCGCCGCCCCCTCGGCCGTAGCCAGCGGTCCGCGTTGGGCGTTGACGAACTCGGTGACGAACGCCTCGGCCGGTGCGTCGAGCAGGTCGCAGAACGAGCCGGACTGGACGATCCGTCCTTGGCGCATCAGCACGATCGTGTCGGCGAAGTAGCCGGCCTCGCCGAGGTCGTGCGTGACCATGACGACGGTCTTGCCGAGCGTTCGGTAGATGGAGCGGAGGTCGGCCTGGAGCCTTCTTCGGATCATCGGGTCGAGGGCGCCGAGCGGCTCGTCCATGAGCAGGACGTCGGGGTCGAGCATGAGGGCCCGCATGAGGCTGACGCGTTGGCTCTGGCCGCCGGACAGTTGGGCGGGGTAGCGATCCAGTCCGCTGGCGGGCAGGCCGGTGAGCTCGAGCAGCTCGTCCAGGCGGTCGTCGATGCGCTGTCGGTCCCAGGCGAGGTGGCGGGCCACCAGCGTGGCGTTGGCTCGGGCGGTGAGGTGCGGGAAGAGGCCGCCGTCCTGGATGACGTAGCCCATCTTGCGGCGGAGGCGCATGACGTTGTCGGACCGGACGAGCTCGCCTTCGAAGCGGACCTGTCCGGCGTCGGGACGGACCAGTCCGATCATCAGGCGCAGCAGCGTGGACTTGCCGCACCCGCTCGGGCCGATGAGCACGGTGGTCTTGCCGGCCCCGACGGTCAGGTCGAGGGCGTCGACGGCGGCGGTGGTGCCGTAATGCTTGGATAGATCGGTCAGCTCAAACACAAGCCGAGACTCCCGCACCGGCCTGGGCCGGTGCTATTTGCACGGCAGGAAACGGACGGTCGTCTCCATCTCCGACAAGACGTGCTCGAGGGCGCCGATGGCGTGCTCGATGTCCTCCTCCGTGGTGTCGCGCGAGAGCGAGAATCGAACGGAGCAGTGCGCCTCTTCCTCGGTCTTGCCCATCGCGAGCAAGACATGGGTCGGCTCGGGTGATCCGGCCTTGCACGCCGAGCCGGCCGAGAGCGAGACGCCCATCAGGTCCATGGCGACGACGACGCTCTCGCCGCGAAGCGAGGGCAGCGTCAGGTTGACGACGTTGGGCAGGCGTCGATCGGGATGGCCGTTGAGGCGGGCCTCGGGGATCAAGGCCCGTACGCCCTGCTCGAGACGGTCGCGGAGGGACTGCATCGCCCGCGACCGATCGAGGGCGTGGAACGCGAGCTCGGCGGCCTTGCCGAGACCGACGATGGCCGGGACGTTTTCGGTGCCGGCCCGCAGGCCGCCCTCCTGCTTGCCGCCGTGGATGAGCGGCTCGAGCTCGAGGCCCCTTTTGACGAAGAGGGCGCCGACGCCTTTGGGCCCGTGGAACTTGTGGCCCGAGACGGTCAGCATATCGACGTCCAGGTCCTCGACGTCGACGGGGATCTTGGCCACCGCCTGCACGGCGTCGCAGTGGACGAGCGCGCCGCGATCGTGGGCGACGGCGCACAGCTCCTTGACGGGCTGGATCGTGCCCACCTCGTTGTTGGCGAGCATGATCGAGACGAGCGCGGTGTCGTCGGTCATCGCCTTCCGCAGGGCGTCGGGGCTGACCAGGCCGTGCTCATCGACGTCGAGGTAGCTGACCCGGTGGCCGAGGCGCTCCAGGAAGCGGCACGTCTGGAGGACGCAGGGGTGCTCGACGCGGGAGGTGATCAGGTGGCGGCTGCCGTTGCCGCTGGCCAGCATGGGGCCCTTGAGCGCGAGGTTGTTGGCCTCCGAGCCTCCACCGGTGAAGAGGATCCGTCTCGGCCGGGTGTTGAGCAGCTTGGCGACGTGACGACGGGCTGTGTCCATCGCCTCGCGGGCGTCTCGGCCGACGCTGTGGATGCTGGAGGGGTTGCCGTGGCTCTCGCCGAGGTGCGGCAGCATGGCCTCGCGGACGGACTCGTGGACGCAGGTGGTGGCGGCGTTGTCGAGGTCGATGCGTTTCCTTGCGGGCCTCGGCCGGGTCTTCGGATGCAGGAGATGGGGCTCGCACATCGTCACGTGCTTGCAGGCCTGGCTACGGGTGGTCTCGGTGCCCTCCTCGACCTTGGCGACCTCGCAGAGCAACGCTTTGTAGACCGGAAAGCCGGATATCTCGTCGACGTTGTCCTTGTCCGTCAGCTCGTTCACGTTCCATTCGCGCCAGGCCTTCGGTCCGACGGGCGTGCCTCCGCCCTGGTTGCACTCGATCGCGCCCGGGGCAATGTCGTCGGTTACGCGGGCGCGGAACGGCACGGAGCCGCGCGGGGTGCTGACCTCGACGAGGTCGCCGCTGCGGATGCCTCGGGCCTCGGCGTCGACGGTGTTCATCTCGACGGAGGGCTCGGGGTGGTCCTTGACCAGGCCGGGGATGCCGTGGTGCTGGGAATGGAAATCCGTGTGGGGCCGGGCGCCCGAGTTGAACACGAGCGGGAAGCGCTCGCGCAGCTCGGGGGCGCCGAGGGGGCCCTCTGTGGGTTCGGTGTACTTGGGCAGCGGCTCGTAGCCGTAGTCCTCCAGGATCGTGGCGTGGATCTCGAACTTGCCGGTGGGCGTATCGAAGCCCGGCTTGCCGTCGGGGCGGAGACCGCCCTTCTCCCACTTCTTGTATTCCATCATGGGCGTGGGCACCTTGACCCATCCGCCGGCCTGACGGACGTCGTCGAGGGTGAAGCCCGAGCCCTCGAGCACGAAGCGGATCATGTCCTCCTCGCTCTGCGGGTAGAGGTGTCCGTAGCCGAGCCGTCGGGCGAGCTCGGCCATGATGAGGTAGTCGTTCCGCGCCTCGCCTACCGGCTCGATGAGCTTCTCGCGGAGTCGGAACACGGGCCCGTAGGTCACGTACGAGTCGATCTCGAACATGGTCGTGGCCGGGAGGACGACGTCCGCGTAGGCGGCGTCGGCCGTCAGGGTACGGTCGATGCACACGAGGAAGTCGAGCTTCTCGAGCACGGCGCGCCAGACGGGCGTCTGCGACCACGAGGTCAGCAGGTGGGCGCCGTGGACGATGAGGCCTCGAATGGGATACGGGTCGCCGCCGAGGACCGATTCGATGAGGTGCGTGGCGTGCGGCTCGTGGCGATAGTGCGTGTAGATGGGGAACCTCTCGACGTCGACCGCGCGGTCGAGATCGACGTTCGGCTGATTGCAGGAGCGGTTGATCGGGAACTGGCCGCTGTCCATCGCCAGGCCGATGCCACCGGGCACGTCGAGCTTGCCGGCCAGGGCGAAGAGGGTGAGCACGGCCCGGATGGCCTGCACGCCGCTGTTGGAGTACTCCAGGCCGGTGTACATCACGGGGCAGGCGCCGGAGGCCCGGCAGATGCGTCGAGCCAGATCGCGGATGACGTCGGCCGGCACGCCGGTGATCGTCGCGGCCACCTCGGGCGAGACGTGCTGGACGTAGGTCCGCAGCTCGTCGAAGCCGTGGCACCAGTTGTCGACGAAGGCCTCGTCGTAGAGTTCCTCATCGATCATCACGCCAATCATGCTGAGGGCGAGGGCCCCGTCGGTCCCGGGCCGGATGGGCACCCATTGTGCGTTGCAGCGGGTGACGGTCTCGGTGCGGCGGGGGTCGATGACGACGACGTCGGCGCCTCGGTTGGCAGCGGCCTCGAGGCGGTGCATGTCCAGCGGGGGCGAATCGGTCGCGGGATTGGTGCCCCAGACGACGAGCAGCTCGGCGTTCTCCATATCGGTGAACATGTTGACGAGCATGCGGCCCATGGTGACGTGGGGGGCGATCATCGCGAACGAGACGTAGCAGAGGGCGCCGACGCCCATCGTGTTCGGCGAACCGAAGGGGAAGAGCACGTTGCTGGCCGAGCTGACGGCCACGTCCTTTGGCTGGAAGAGGTCGCAGAGGGAGAGCTCGAAGGCGCCCCGGCCGGTGTAGATGGCCACGGCCTCGGGACCGGACTCGGCCTTGATCCGGTTGAGCCCGTCGACGATGGTCTCGTAGGCCTGGTCCCAGGAGACGCGTTCGAAGTCGTGCGTACCCTTGGCGCCGACGCGGCGGAGCGGGTGCTTGAGACGATGCTCGGAGTAGACGATCTCCGGGGCGTGCTTGCCGCGGCGGCATATCATGCCGAGCGGGTGGCCGTCGTCCTTGCGGATGTCGACGAGGCGGCCGTCGTCGAGCCTGGCCTCGATCCAGCACCCGGCCGGGCAGATGCCACAGATCGCACGCCTCCACTCGCTGTCGCTCACGATACTCGCTCCGTGGAATTCGAGCCGCTGTTTTGATGTTCAGTGGCCGACCGCCCTCGCTCGTCGGTTACTTGGATGCGTACGGCGAGCGATTGCATGCCAACTTCTTGGGTGCTTCGGAGGTACCACGTCGGCGTCATCCGCCGCTCATGGCGGCGCGCACCTGGAGACCGCGTCTCCGCCCGCGCCCGCCACGACTGACGTGGTCGGTCCGCGGAACGCGGGGGACAGGGGTCTCTGAGCAGCATGCCCTCCTTCAAGCCAACTGCTTCTCAGCCTTGCGAAGCGAGTCCCTCAACTCCTCGAAGGACCGCTCCATCTCGGAGGCAAGAGCTTGGGACCGCCCAGCGGCCGGGTCGTTCAAGTGGTCCAGTCTGTCCTTGACGCGCTCGAGCTTCTCCTGCCATTCGGCCTTGAGCGTATCGAACAGGTCACCACGTCCCTTTTGGCGCGCTTCCTTCTCGAGTTCGTCGATCTTGGCGCGCATGGCCTCGATCTTCCCTTCAATCGAGTTCGTATCCATGGTTCAGGTCCTCTCGGCTCACCATGGCGACAACGACCGGTCTTGCAGACCTCCCTGCGAAAGGCGGTCGCTGAGGGAATCATTTCGGCATGTCCGTCTCCGGCGGGACGATCTCGTCGACCTTCTCGAGGACGTCGTCGCCGAGATCCACGTCCAGGGCCCCAAGGTTGTCGCGGAGCTGGTCGACCGTACGCGGTCCGATGATGGGGGCCGTCACCACCGGGTTGGCCAACGTCCACGCCAGGGCGAACTGGGTCATGGTGGCGCCGAGGTCCTCGGCCAGGGGGATCAACTGCTCGACGACCTCGAGGCGGGCCCGCCCCTTGTCGGTCTCGAGGGGCCAATCGCGCCGGGCGGCGCGTGAGCCCTCCGGCGGCGACTGACCTTTGCGGTACTTGCCCGAGAGCCACCCGCCTGCCAGCGGGCTCCACGGGATCACGCCGAACCCGTAGCTGTCGCAGAACGGCAGGACCTCGCGCTCGATGCCGCGCCGCAGGATGCTGTACGGCGGCTGCTCGCAGACGAAGCGTTCCAAGCCATGCGCGTCGGCGACCCAGAGGGCCTCGCAGAGTTGCCACGCGGGAAACGTGGAGGTGCCGAGATAGCGGACCTTGCCCTGCCGCACGAGGTCGTTGAGCGTGCTGAGCTGTTCGTCCATCGGCGTGTCGTCGTCGGGACGGTGGAGCTGGTAGAGGTCGATATGGTCGGTGCTGAGCCGCCTCAGGCTGGCCTCGACCTGCTGCATGATGTGATAGCGTGAGTTGCCGAAGTCGTTCGGCCCATCGCCCATCGGACCGTGGACCTTCGTGGCCAGCACCACCTTCTCGCGCTTGTCCTGGATGGCCTTGCCGACGATCGTCTCGGAGGCGCCGTCGTTGTAGATGTTGGCGGTATCGAGGAAGTTGACGCCGCTATCGATGGCCTCGTCGATGATGCGGATGGACTCGGTCTCGTCGGTGGGGTCGCCGAAGTTCATGCATCCGAGGCACAGCGGCGAGACCTTCACGCCCGCGCGGCCAAGCATCCTGTAGTCCATGTGATCTCGTCCTTGCTGGTCGGTCGCGCTAGGGGGTCGGGCCGGGGGCCCTGCTGACCACGTGGTCACGGCCCCGCAGACCACAATGCCGTGGGCTCAATCACTTGGATGTCCTAACGAATGGTGCGAGGCCAAGCATTCGATGAGAGTTTCTTCATGCGGACGTTCGCTTCGTTGCGGTGCTTTGAGGCCGCTCCGAAGAATTCGACAGGTATTCCGGTTAGAATGGCCCGCCGCGTCATCTTAATCTGGGATTCCATGTGCAGTTCCAACTGGAACCGTCGTCGGTCACCCATCCAAGTTGACGATGCGACAAGGGCGCGTGTCCGAAGTTTGGGGAATCGCCTCGACCATGTCAAGACGTAACAAGGAAGTCGAGAACCGGCTTGATGAGCCCGAGGCTGTCCGGGAGACGCAGGGCGACGCCCGGGGTGACGGCGTCCCGGTCGATCGGGGCTCGCTGCATCTCCCCATCCTTGAGGCCGACCACAGGCGAGACCACGAGCGGCTGCACCTGGCGCTCGAGAGCGGCGACGTGGGTTTGTGGGATTACGACCTGCACACCGGCGAGGTCCTCTGGAGTCATACGCTGTACGACTTGCTCCAACGCGATCGCACCGCGCCGATCACGGCCGACACCTTCTTCGAGTACATCCACGAGGACGACCGTCCACGCGTCCGCGAGCACGCTCAGGCCTGGTTCGCCTCGGGCGGCGAGTTCGCCGACGAGTTCCGCATCGTCCGCGACGACGGAGAGGTCCGCTGGTTTGCCGCGCGGGGTCGAATCCATCTCGACGATCAGGGCCGGCCGTTGCGAGCCATGGGCGTGAACTACGACGTCACCGACCGCGAGCGGATGGAGGAACGGCTGCGCGAGAGCGAGGAGCGTCTGCGGCTGGCCGCCCGTGCCGCGAAGTTCGGCATCTACGACGCCGATCTGGTCAGCGGTGAGCTCTTCTGGTCACCCGAGATGTGGGCGATCTTGGGCGTGGCCGACGGGATGACGTTGAAGCGACCGGGTGAGGTACCGGACTTTGTCCACCCCGACGACGTCGGTGGCGTGCGAGAGATGCTCGACAGGGCGTTCGACCCGGCCGGCGACGGAACGGTCTTCGACGAGCATCGCATTGTCCGCCCCGACGGTTCGGTGCGCTGGGTCCAGGTCCGGGGCCAGGTGGAATTCGCCGGCGACGGCGCGGAACGTCGCCCGGTTCGCTCCCGCGGGATGGTTCTGGACATCACCGCACGCAAGCGTTCCGAGCAAGCTCTCCGGGAGTTCAACGACACACTCGAGCAGCGTGTGGCCGAGCGGACAGCGCAGGTCCGGGCCAAGGCCCGGCAGCTCCGCGCACTGGCCGCTCAGCTCAGTCAGGTCGAGCAGCGGGAGCGCAAGCGATTGGCACGGGTGCTGCATGACCACATCCAGCAGCTCATCGTCGGGGCCCGCCTGGAGCTGTCCGCGGTGGAATCCAGCAGCGACATCGACAAGGTCCAGGCCACGATCGGTAAGGTGGGCGACATCCTTCGCGAGGCGCTGGAGGCGTCACGATCGCTCACGGTCGACCTCAGCCCTCCGGTGCTGCATGAGGCGGGCCTGATCGGCGGGCTCAGTTGGCTATGCTCGCGCATGAAAGAGACGAACCGGTTCACCGTCCATCTGCGGGCGGATAGCGAAGCCGAGCCGGCCGCCGAAGACGTCCGCCTGCTGCTGTTCGAAGGCGTGCGTGAGCTGCTGTTCAACACGCTCAAGCACGGCGGTGTCACCGAGGCGGAGATCGCCCTGATGCGAGCCGATAGCGGCCACATCCATGTGATCGTGTCCGATCAAGGCAGGGGCTTCGATCCGGAGGTGTTGACCCGGCGCGGCTCCGATGAGACCACCTTCGGCCTGTTCAGCATCCAGGAGCGTCTCGCGCACCTCGGCGGTCGGATGGATATCGCCTCGGCGCCCAACCAAGGCACGCGGATCACGCTGACCGTGCCGGTGAGCGCAGCGGTCGCCTCGCCCCAGCCGGCCCCGAGACCGTCCGAACCGATTTCCACGAGCATCGTGGAGATGCGGAGCAAGGAGGACCTGCTCCGCGTGCTCATTGTCGACGATCACAAGATCCTGCGCGAGGGCCTGGCCGGCTTGCTAAGGTTCCAACCGGACATGGAGGTGGTCGGCGAGGCCTGCGACGGTCCGGAGGCGATCGAGCTGGCCGAGAGGCTGCAACCCGACGTGATCGTCATGGATGTGAACCTCGGCGAGATGAGCGGCGTGGAGGCCACGGGGCGTATCGTCTCGCGACACCCGCAGATCCGCGTGATTGGGCTGTCGATGCACGTCGACGAGGACGTGGCGGCGGCGATGCGTCAGGCCGGGGCGTCGGCGTATCTCACCAAGAGCGGCCAATCGGGGGAGCTGATCGAGACGATCCGGGCTTGCCGCGGGGACACGCAACCTCGCAGGTGAGCGCTTGCCCGGCGTGTGGCTTCGCTGTCCAATAGGCCCCATGAACCAGGACCCGCAGTTGGAAGCCGGCCCGGACCGACTCCACCGACAACTCGGCGTGTTCGGCGCGATGATGATGGGGCTCGGCTCGATCGTCGGCACCGGCATCTTCGTGAGCATCGGTATCGCCGCGGGGGTTGCGGGGCCCTCGGTCGTGCTGGCCATCGTCGTCGCGGCGCTCGTGGCGGTGTGCAACGGGCTGAGCAGCGCCCAGCTCGCGGCGAATCTGCCCGTCAGCGGCGGGACGTACGAGTACGGCTATACGTATGCCTGGCCGGTGCTGGGCTTCGTGGCCGGATGGATGTTTCTGTGCGCCAAGACGGCGTCGGCGGCGACGGCCGCCCTGGGCTTCAGCGGCTACGTGTTGACCGGTCTGGGGATGGAGGGATCGACCGCCTTGGTTCCGCTCGCGGTGGCGTGCGTGGTCGTCCTGACGATCCTCGTGCTTACCGGAATACGTCGCTCCAACCAGGCCAACATCGTTATCGTCTCGATCACGCTGGCGGCGCTGACGGTGTTCGTACTGGTCGGCGCGGGCCAGGCCTGGACGTCGGCCGGCGAGACGCTCACGCCCTTCTTCGCGTCGCCCCGAAGCGATCGCTCGGTGCCGGCGGCGTTCCTGGAGGGCTGCGCGTTGATGTTCGTGGCCTTCACCGGCTACGGGCGGATCGCCACGCTGGGCGAGGAGGTTCGCGATCCGCGACGGACCATCCCCCGGGCGATAGGTCTGACGTTGATCGTCTCGGCCGTGCTGTACATCGCGGTGGGTCTCGTGGCCGTGTCGGCCGTCGGGCCGGCCGAGCTGGCGACCATGACCCGCGGCAACGCCGCGCCGCTCGAGCAGGTGGCGATCCGGTTCCAGGCGGGCTGGGTGCGGTGGCTGGTGGCGCTGGGGGCGATCACGGCGATGCTGGGCGTGCTGCTCAATCTGATCCTCGGTCTGTCGCGGGTGCTGCTGGCGATGGGGCGCCGCGGCGACGCGCCGACGGCCGTCAGCAGGCTGGATTCATCGGGCACGACGCCGATCGTGTCCGTAGCGGTCGTCGGGGCGGCGATCGCAGGCCTGACGCTGCTGGGGAGCGTGCACACGACGTGGTCGTTCAGCGCGTTCACCGTGCTGGTGTACTACGGCATCACGAACCTCTGCGCCCTGCGTCTGACTGCGGAGCAGCGTTACTATCCTCGTTGGGTGGCCGGCGCGGGGTTGGCGGCCTGCTTCGCCCTGGCGTTCTTCGTCGAGCAGCGGTTCTGGCTGGTCGGGCTGGGGCTCATCGCCTTGGGCGTCGTCTGGCACACCGTTGCGCGACGGCTTGGGCGGAGGTCAGCCTAGTGGGGGTCCATGCCGTGTGAGACGGTCCGGATCGTCGAAGACGGCGCCCCTCAGAGACACCACCGTCAGAGAGCGTGCTCGTTGAACACGCTCGGCTCGGCGGGAGACCCAGTGGGCCCTGGTTGCCTTCCGGGCCAGCATGAACCGCTTAGCTGGATGGTGTGAAGCAGCAGTAACCGATCTGGTCGCACCGCTCCTTGAGCTCTTGCCAGACGTGCGGCTCCGGGATGACCTGGGCCGCCATGGCGTAGAGGACGTTGTTCTCTTTGAGGATGTGGCCACGCAGCGTCAGCAGGATCGCGTTGACCGTCTCGTCCAATCGGGTCCTGAACGCGTCGAAGTCCATGCCGCCGGCCTTGTCGGCTAGTTCGGCGAGCTCCTTCTTGCGGGCCCGCATGTGCTCGTGCTCGCTCTTCATGACCTGGGGCGGGCAGGTCACGCCGCGCTGCTCAAGCTCGGGGAACAGGACCTCCTCTTCGCGCTGATGGTGCTTCTCGGCCTCGACGAGGTGGTGCGCGATGTTCTTGAGCTTGTCGATATCCTCGCCGCCGGGATAGGCGTCCATTTGCTGGATTCGCTGGTTGAGCTGCTCGAGATCGTCCAGGAAACCGAGGATCAGGTCGTGCTCGGCGACCATCGTGTGCAGCACGTGGCCGGGCTCGAGCGTTGCCCGCAACTGCTCGGTGGTGTCTTCGGCCACCTCGGCGTGGACCTCGCAGAGGGGGCGAAGCTCCTCGGGTCCGAAGCCGGCCTCGGCGAGCTGCTTTTCCACACTGGGAAGCTCGGCAGGGTCCAGACTGGTGAGGAACCGTCGGACGTCGGTCCGAAGCTCCTCGGTCTCCTCGCCCTGATGGAGCCGCTTGATCAGGCTTGCCGTCTCCTTTGCCGTGGACATCGTTTACCTCCTGAGGGCTGCCTCGGCTGACCCTGGGGTGTGGCTCGGGTGATCCGGCTTTGAAGGTTGGATGGCGCCGGCGGGCAGATGGAACAAGTATGTCTTGAAGATGGCGTACCACGGCCTGTCGCGCCACGCGTTACGACAGGCCCGGCCGGGTGGGCCTTTTCCGCGGCCACCGATCGGGTACGATACGCGTCGATACAGGTCGTGGGCGTCGTTGTCGGCCCAGAGCGGCGCGGGGCCTCGACCGCCACCACCCATGAACCGGAGGACACCCATGCGAGATGGACTTCTGACGGCCGTCCTTGTGGCGACAGCGTGGCTAGTCGGCGTCGGTTCCCCGTGCCCGGCCGCCGAGGGAGATCGGACCAAGCCCAACATCGTCTTCATCCTGGCCGACGATCTGGGGTATACCGATTTGGGCTGCTGCGGCAGCACCTACTACGAGACGCCGCACATCGACCGGTTGGCCGCGCGGGGCATGCGCTTCACCAGCGGCTACACCTCGGCGCCGAACTGCGCGCCGACGCGGGCGGCCTTGATGAGCGGGCAATACATGCCGCGCACCGGCGTCTACACGGTCGGGGGCATCGAGCGCTTCGACTGGCAGAGCCGCCAGCTCCGCCCCGTCGACAACGTGACCAAGCTCGCGGTCGAGAAGACCACCGTCGCCGAAGCGTTGAAGAAGGCGGGCTACGCCACCGGCATGTTCGGCAAGTGGCATCTCGGCAACGACCCGGACCACCATCCGAGCAGCCAGGGCTTCGACGAGGCCATCGTCGCGTCGGGTCGGCACTTCCGATTTCGAACCGTGCCCAAGACGGCGTATCCGCCCGGCACGTACCTCGCGGACTTCCTGGCCGGCCGGGCCGTGGACTTCATCCGGCGTCACAAAGGCGAGCCATTCTTTTTGTACCTGCCGCACTTCGCGGTGCACACACCACTGCAGGCCAAGAAGGAGCTCATCGCCAGGTTCAAGGCCAAGCCTCCGGGCAACGGGCACAACAACCCGACCTACGCGGCCATGATCGCCAGTCTCGACGAGAGCGTCGGGCGCGTCCTCGATGTGTTGGACGATCTCAAGCTGGCCTCGAACACGCTGGTCATCTTCTCGAGCGACAACGGCGGGGTGGGCGGCTACGAGCGGGAAGGCATCAAGGGCAAGGACATCACCGACAACAAGCCGCTGAAGGGCGGCAAGGGCATGCTGTACGAGGGCGGCATCCGCGTGCCGTATCTCTTCTGCTGGCCCGGCACGATCGCGGCCGGCAGCGTGTGTGAAGCGCCGATCATCAGCGTGGACCTGTACCCGACCCTGCTGGAGTTGGCCGGGGCCAAGCCGCCGGCGGCATACCCGCTGGACGGGCACAGCTACGCGCGGCTGTTGACCCACGGCGGCAAGGCCGACAAGCCGCGAGAGCCTCTCTTCTGGCACTTCCCCGGCTATCTCGGCTCGGGCGGCAACACGTGGCGGACGCTGCCCGTCGGCGTGATTCGCGCGGGCGATTTCAAGCTGATGGAGTTTTTCGAAGACAACCGGCTGGAGCTCTACAACCTCCGCAAGGATATCGGCGAGAAGCACAACCTCGCCGCCTCGCATCCCGACAAGGTCAAGGAGCTGCACGCCCGGCTGATCGCCTGGCGACAGGAGCTCAAGGCTCCCATGCCGACGAAGAACGAGGAGATCCGTGAGCCGCGCGGGGCCAAGCGCGGCCGGCGTGGTCAGAAGGCTCGCCGCGGCCGTGAAGGCGGGCCCGGCAAGGGGCCGTCGAAACGCGGCGGATAGGAAGGCTACGGGTCGGTTGTCTCGGGTCGATGCACGAAGGCGGCGCCCTGCGGCTATGGGCGCAGAAAGGCGGTAGACAGCGTCTCATGAATCGCGTTAGACCTAGCTTGGTTTGGGTGCTCGCGCTCGGCGCGGCGGCAAGCGCGGCGGGGGCCGACGGACCGCCGAGTCGGGCCTTTCGCGCCGAAGGCCATGGCCGGCGCGTGTACTACTACTTTCCCGACGACGAGGTCCGGCGGGTCACCGCCCTGCACGACGTCGTCACGCCGCACATCGCGTGGGCCAGGCCCCTTCGGGGCGGGCCGGTTCGCGTGCTGGCGATAGCGCACAAGTCGCAGGGACGTTGGCCGGTCGAGCTGGCCCAGCGGTTCGACGCGCGTGTGACGACCGTCTACGGGCATTCGTCCTCGGAGCTCGGCAGCCCGGCCGATCACGGGCTGTTCGTCCAGCGCCCCGGTGACGTGCAGGCCCGACTGCTCCAGGCCATGAACGAGCCCATCGACATGCTCATCACCGACATCCCGCCGAAGGTGCTGGGTGCGGTCGTGTGCGAGCGGCTGCTCGGGCTGATCGGCAAGGGCGTGGGCTACGTGGGTTCGGTCGAGGGGCTCGAGCTGGGTGGGCATCAGCGCAATCGCGACGCCGAGCATGCGATGATCAAGGCTGCCGCTCCTATTGCGGGGCTTCGCGCGGTGGTCAAGGCGTTTCCGACGGTCGAGGCCGCCGCCGGCAAGATCGTCAGGCTCTGGACGCGCGGCGACGCCGGTCGTATCGCCGATCTGACGGGCTATCCGCGCGACGCCGCCGCCCCGGAGGCCAACCGGCTGCAATACCTGTGGCTGCCGAGCATGGAAGAGGAGGCGTGGTTCGCCCTGGTCGGTCGTGCCGTGCTATGGGCGTCGAGACGCGTCGAGGCGGGCACGCCGCTTCAAGCGGCCTGGCCGAGGGAGCCGATCGACCGCCGGGCCATGCCGCATGCGATCGAGATCGCCTACCCAGCCGGGGCCAGGCTGCGCGTTCGCGTCTGGGACGCCGACGGGCGTTTGCGCCACGAAGGCGACAAGCCGATCGTGCCGCGTTTTCCCGCGGGTCGGTACTTCGTCGGTGTGGAGGCGTTTCGGGACGGGGTCGGCAGCGATTGGGCGTTTGGATCCGTCCGCGTCGCGTCGCAGGTCGGCATCACCGACATCGCCCTGGACAGCGCATTCAAGGACCCCGGCGAGAAGGTGCGTGCGACGGTGACGCTATCCGACCCGCCGCCGCCGGGCTCGACGTTACGGATCGACGTGCTGGACGGCTACGCGCGGAGCGTGTGCCGCCGCGAGCCGCCGGCCGCGAAGGCGGTGGCGTTCGAGGGCGACTTCGCCGAGTCGCTGCACATCTACAACACCGTCAACGTGGCGCTGGTTGATGCCGACGGTGGCACGATGGCGGAGGATCGCCGCGGGTTCTACGTCGCCCAGCCCGGGCCGCCGCGGGACGACGTGTCGTGGATTGTCTGGGAAGGCGGGGCCGGCTTCGAGCCGCGGCGGCGGGCCTTGCTGAAGCAGTTCGCTCGTCTCGGGATGGCCGGGGCGCTGACGGGCGGGCTCGATGCGGTCCAATCGCTGGCGATGGCCGACGTGCATCCGATCCTCTACGCCTACAAGATGACGGGGGTTCGCGTGAACGAGCAAGGCGTGGCGAGCCCGTGCCTGACCTCGCCGAGCTATCGCGAGCACACGATCCGGACGATCCAAGACGAGGCCGAACGGTATAGGCCCTATGCGCCCTACTTCTTCTACCTCGGCGACGACGCCCGCTACACGAGCCAGGGCCAGGACGCCTGCTGGTCACCGACGTGTCGAGCTGGGCTGGCGGCCTGGGCGAAGCAGCGCTACGAGACGATCGATCGCCTCAACGTTGCGTGGGGCACGTCCTATGCGACGTTCGACGACGTCGCGCCGGTCAAGCAGGCGGTCGCCAAGGCGGCCGCCGATCGAGGCGAGCTGGGACCGCTGTGTCACTTCGTGGACCATCAGATCTGGACCGACCGGATGGTGGCCGAGTGGTGGCGCGAGATGGGCAAGGGCATCCGCAAGACCGCACCCGATACGCCGTCGAACATGGGCTCGTGCGTGGTCGGCTGGACGTGGCCGGGCTCGGGCATCGACTTCTGGCAACTGGCCGAGGGCAAGGACCTGGTCTTTCAGTATCCGAACCCGTGGGTGCACGACATCTTTCGCTCGGCCGCGGCGCCGGACGCCCTCCACGGCACGTGGTACGGAGGCTACGGCCTGTACACGTATCCGCCCTACTACGACGGCGATTACCTGCCGTGGTGGTCGGTCTTTCGCGGTGTGAATCTGCACGGTCTGTATTACGGCGGACAGGGTCGGACGTGGTACAGCGAGCGGCTGCTCGGGGCGGACCTCGGTCCGATGCCGGCCGTGGCCAGGATGCTCGATAACCTCAACGAGCTGAAGCGCGGCACGGCCAAGCTGCTGTTCAACGCCAAGCGCATGCACGACGGGATGGCGATGGTCTACGCCCCAGCGAACATCCATGCGTCGCTCGCCTTCGCCGACGGCCTGCCGAAGGCCCGGGAGTGGCACGGCCAGGCCACCTCGTCCGACGCCTTCGTTTACATGCAGTGTTGGGAGGGCATGAGCTCGTTGCTCAGCGACATGGGCTTTGGCTATGAGGTGGTCCACGCGACGTCGCTGGAAAGCGGGACGTTCCTCGGCGAGGGCTACCGCGCTCTGGTGCTGCCGTTCCATATTCGGTTGACCGAAGGCGAGGCACAGACGATTCGCAGGTTCGTCCGCGACGGTGGCACGGTGATCGCCGATGCCCTGCCGGGTCTGTTCGACGGACGGTGCCGCACGGACCACGGCGGCGTGCTGGCGGACGTCTTCGGGGTCGAGCTCGTCGGCGGGCTCCAGGAGCGACAGGTCCGATCGGGTCCGGCCGAGACGACGTCGGGTGAGGCGCTCGGGCCGTGGGTGGTCGATGCGGGCGTCAGGCTGCGCGGCGCCGAGGCGACGGCCAAGGACGCGGACGGCACCCCCCTGCTGATGGTGAACCGGTTCGGCCAGGGGTGCGCGGTGCTGCTGAACGTCCTGGCCCGGGACTATCAGATCCGCCGGACGATGGCGACCGAGATGCCCTTCCGTGACGCCGTGGCCGGGTTGCTGGCCGATCGGGGCGTGATGAAGCCTGCTATCGGCTGCGAGGTCAGCGCCGCCGGCGAGGACGAGCCCCATCGCATCCAGGTAACCGAGTTCCATCGTTACCAGCTCGACGGTGCGGACTACGTCGGCGTGCTGCGGCACCCGAAGCTCCGGGCCGATGACGCGATCTACATGGCCGACCTCCGCCCGAAGCCGGCCTGGATCACGCTGCACCGCAAGGCCCACGTCTATGACGTGCGACGACGCATGTATCGCGGCATGACGGACAGGCTAGAGGACGTGATCTACCCGGCCCGCGCGGAGCTGTTCGCGCTGCTGCCGTACGAGGTGCGTGGGCTCGAGCTTGCCGCGCGGATGGAGGGTCCGGCGCTGACCTACTCGGTCGAGATCGTGCCGGGCGACGCCGATGCCAAGCCGGTCACGCACGTCTTCCACGTCCGCGTGATTGACCCGTCGGGTCGAGACCGGCGTGAGTATCGCCGCAACGTCGCGGCCAAGAGCGGGTCCTTCCAGGGCCGCGTCTTCCTCGGTCACAACGCCGAGGCGGGCACCTGGCGCGTCACGGTCCGCGACGTGGCCAGTGGGATGCAGCGGACGAGTGAGGTGATGCGGTAGGCCGCAGCGGCCCGATCATCAGTCATCGACCAGCTTCTTCAGCCGCACGATCTCGCTCGCGAGCTTCGCACGAACCGCCGGCACGGCGTCCGGGTTCGGGAGGATGTCCGTCGATCGCACCCCGCCGGCGTTGGGGATGGTCACCAGATCGCGCGCCGCGTCGAGGGCCTTGCCCGCACGCTCGGCCTGGCGCGTCTTGCCGGCCTGTCGCGCACGCTCGATCCATCCCTCGAGGATCCGCATGTACTCGTAGTCCTCGATACCCTCACGGGCCTGCTCGAGCCGCAGCGAGCTGACGGGGCGATCGAGGCCCACCGCCTCGCCCGGATACGTCAGGTAGCCGTCGCCGTTGGGATACCGCACCCAGAAGTAGTCCTTCCCGTCGGAGCTCTGCCGGATGAACGTGTGCCACCCGCGCTCCCACGGGTCGTACGTCCACCACGACACGCCCCAGAACTCGTAGCCCTTCACGCCGTACTTGTAGCAGTAGTACGGCATGAGGCGTTCGGTCGCGAGGTACGGCGTGTCGAGGGCCTGCTGACCGTCGCACGTAAACCACAACGTCTCGCCGGCGGCCTGCCGCCGCTTCATCTGGTCGACGGGGAAGCACCCGTACTGCCCCACGCCCCAGATGTCGAGATAGCCGTTCCACTGCGGCACGTGTCGCCAGGTGCTCGCATAGAGCGGCACGTTCGCGTCGACGGCGTGATACAGGTCGCAGACCTTCTTCATCTGCTCGATGACGTGGTCGTGGGTGTCGTGCGGCTCGTCGCTGATGTAGTTGACGCACTCGTCGTACCAGCCGTGCCGCTTGAGGTGGTCGAGATAGGCGCGGTAGCAGGCGCTCAGGGCCTGTTTGTACTCCTCGGTGAAGGGCTCGTGACCCATAACGTTTCGCGGGGTGTACGCCCAACCGAAGGTGTAGAACACGTGCGGCGAGTAGAAGACGTTCATCTTCAGCTCGTCGATGCAGATGCGCGCGGCCGCGTCGAACCGCTCGGTGTCCATCGTGACCTTGCCGTCGTCGTAACGGAACTGCGGCGGGGGCAGCAGGCCGGGCGAGATGCGGCGCCGGGCGAGCAGCTCGTACCATTTGCGGTACTCGGCGATCGAACCGTCGCCGAACGGGCTGCGATGCCCGCGTCGGAGATCGTACGTGACGCGGAGCGACGGACGATCCGGCAGGTCGAACGGCCAGACCTCGAACCGAACGGGGATCTCTCGACGCACGCCGCCGTCGGCCTCGATCGTCAGATTACCCTCGTACACGCCGGCGGGCGTTTCTTTGGGCACGTGCACGGTCAGCCAGATCGGCTGGGCTTGCCCGGCCGATAGATCGAACGGGCGGCACGGCGGCAGCGGATCGGGCCAATCCCCCGCCCAGCCGTCCGTGCGGGGCACGCCTCTCGGGACGAGTCGATAGTGCGCGGGCAACTCGCTTCGGTAATACGAGCTCGGGACGTCCACGGGGACGTAACCCACGCGATCGATCTGAACGTCGGGCAGCGGTACGCCGTCCTTGCACAGGGAAGAGACCGAGACGCGGACGTTCCGCCTGGGTCGATCGCTCCAGAGCACGAGCTGGATGGGCTCATACTCGTTCCGTGCGGCGGCGGCGCGGACGACGTCGAGCGACGGTTGGGGCAGGTCCTCCTTGAAGACCTTGACGATGGGGTTGACCTGCCAGACGGCCAAGCCGGTCGGGGACAGATCGGGGGTGGGACGGGCCGACTCGAGCCGGCCCGGGTGGGCCTGGGCGATGCGACAGAGCAGGATGCCGTCGTGCCAAACGGTTCCGTGGGCGTGCATCGTCAGGTGCAGCGAGACGTTCGCCGCGTCGCCGGGCGTCCGCACGGTGGTCCGCGTGAGGGCCCAGTCCTGCGTGCCCGACAGCGACGAGCTTGTCGAGAAGAACTGGCGCTCCTGGGTATAGCCCCCGTCGGCAGTGTGGAAGTGACCGTGCATCTTGACATGGCCGTCGTCGACGTCCTTGCACTTCAGCCAGCCGGCGAGGAGGTAGTCGGCGTTGGGCTGGACGGCCAGGCGCTCCTGCATCCACCCGTACCATCGCTTCGGCGCGGACGTCGGGACGTCGAGGCGGAGACACGACTCACCGAACACTCCACCCTCGACCCGAGCCAACGCGCTTGTAGCCATCTGCGGTTTGGGCATGGTCGATCGCCAAGCGGTCGGCATGGCATCGCCGGTCTCGAAGGAGGGGTTCCTCGCCAGGTTAGCCCGGCCGCTCAGCAGCTTGGCGTAGGCGGTCTTCTCATCGGCGGCGTCGGAGCGATTGGCCGCGGCCAAGTACAGATGGAACGTCTTGCGGGTCCGAGCCGGCAGCGACGCGGTCCACACCCAGTTCGGGTGGAAGCGAACGGCCTCTTGTCGGTTCGAGGCGTCGGCCGCGTCCTGAGCGGGGTCGACCACCAGGACCCGCAACACCTGGTCGGGATCCGTCAGCGTGCGGGCGATCCGCTGGAGGTTCACCGCGACCATCACGTCGCGCATCACGTCGGGGCCCGGGTTGTCGGCCACGACACGAACGCGATACGGCCACACGTCGCGCGACACCCGCCAGTCGGACGAGCCCGTCAGCTCTTGCACGTTTCGGCGCTCGACGGTGACGGATTTTACGGTGACGTCCGTTCGCTCGTCGAGCCGCTCGAGTGAGACGTCGTCGTACCAGGCCCGGCCCGTGCCGTACAAGACCGTTCCGAGAGAGACGTTACTCGATCCCGGCGGCGTATCGAACTCGATCGTCACCCGCCGCCAGCCGTACGTGCCGCCGCCCGCATTGGCCACTCGATTGACCAGCATCGGCTTGATCCCGTTGACGTGGATGTACCAGCCGGCCTTGCCCTCAACGTCCTCGGCCCGGACCCATGCGGTGAGCCGATAGCGCGCGTTCGGGCATACTCGGATCCCCGACTGAGAGAACTGCAACCACGTGGGCTCGGCCCCTTTGGCCGCTTCGGCCCGGACGCACCGCTGCCCGCCGTGCGGGTCTGTCTGGACCCAGGCCAGGCGGTGCTGCTGGTCGGCCGACCGCGGTGTCCAGCCCGCCGGCCCCTCGTCGCCGAGCTCGAAGCCGCGATTCGTCAGATCGGCGTTGAGGTAGTCCAGGGGCGCGGTCGCGGCCTGGTTCTCGCAGTAGATGGTGACATCGGCAAACGAGGTTGCGGCGGCTTTCTCATCCCGGCCCCTCGGACCGAGATCGACGCAGAAGGACAGACGGTCACCGGCGGCGAGTCTTCCCTCGCGCTTCGCGTCGCCGTCGCGGTCGCGGACGTCGAACAGCAGCTCTCTACCGAGGCGATCGCAGACGCGTATCGAGGCGACCCGAGTACCGATCAGGTTCAGCTCACCTGCCCCCCTGCCAACGGTCAGACGCAGAACCACACCTTCGAGGGGCCTGTCGGCGGAGTTCGCGACACGAACGACGGCGCGCTTGCGCCAGATCCCATCGCCGGCGCGCACCAGACCCTCGGCCCAGACCTGGGCGTTCAGGTCGGCGGCTTGGCGTGACCCGATGCCGGCGAGGCCAGAACCTGCCGCCAGCGTTAGAACCGTCAGGTACGAGGTTCGCATGGTGGTCTTCGTCCTTTTCAATCCAATGGGACGACCCAGATGTTTCGGAACGCCACGGGGCAGACGTGGTCCTGCAGGACGATCGGCCCTGGAACGCCCGCCTTACCGCGCTTGCCGCGGGCGGGGATCTGCTCGTCGTCGATCACGGTGATGCCGTTGTGCACGACGGTGATTCGCCCCGGCCGAGGCTTGCCGTCGGCCTCGCCGCGTCGCGGGGCGCGGTATGTGATGTCGTAGGACTGCCACTGCTTCGGCGGGAGACAGGCATTGGTGGCCGGGGCGATCCTGCCGTACAGCGCGCCGCAGTCGTTCTTCTTCGGCGTCTCGATCCCGTAGCTGTCGAGGATCTGGACCTCGTAGCGGCCCGGCAGGAACACGCCGCTGTTGCCGCGTGCCTGGCCGCTGAACCAGGGCATGTAGGGCGTCATGAATTCGAGATGCAGCTTGATATCTCGGAAGGTCTTCTTGGTGCGGATGTTGCCCGTCAGCGGCATGCAGACCATCGCCCCATCGACGACGCGCCACGGGATGGGCTTGCCGTTCATCCGCGTCCACGGATCGGCGTCTGTGCCATCGAAGAGGACGATCGCCCCTTTGGGCGGTTTGGTGAACCGGGGCTCAGGCTTGGGGCCCGGCTTGGATGCGGGACCGGCCTGGCCATAGGCGGCCGGGATCGCCACTGCGATCGCGCACCACCACGATAGAGCCACCTCCGCTTGCTTCATCGATCGCTTCGTCATGGCTATCCTCGATTCGTGCAGCTTGTCAGCCTCGTCGTGGCGGGCCTGCCAGGACGGGCCGAGGTCTTCCTTCATGGCTCGGGAGAGGGGCCGGGCGGCACACCGCAAGCGGCATCATAGCGTCCATCCCTTTCGGGATTCCGGCCGGATGAGCTCCGTCGCCTCGGGCTCGTTGGTGGCCTTCAGGTTCTCGGCGTCCCAGACGATCGGTTTGCCGAGACGGTAGGCCACGTTGCCCAGCAGGACGGTCTCGGTCAGCGGCCCGGCGTAGTCGAAACCGGCCGACGGTTTGCGGCCGGTCTTGCAGCACGCGATCCAGTCATGGTGGTGGCGTACGGGATCGAGGAACGCCTTGGAACGCTGCTGGGGTTCGGAGCCCTCCTTACCCAACACGACATAGCGGTTGTAGTCGGCCAGGAGCCGGCCCTTCTGCCCGATGAACAGGACGCCCATCTTCCAGTCGCTGTAGGGGCCTTTGGGAAACGGGCCTATGCGTTTGGGTCCGTTGATCCATGTCAAACGCACGGGTGGGCTGTCGTTGCGGGCGGGGAAGTCGTACCGCACGATCATCCGGCGTGGCGTGCTCTCGGGGTGCACCGGGGGGCCTTCGGCCTCGATCCTGCGCGGGTGGTCCAGCTCGAGCGCCCAGTACGGCAGGTCGATCAGGTGGCAGCCGAAGTCTCCGAGCATGCCTCCGCCGAAATCCCACCAGCCCCTCCACTTCTTGGGCAGGTACGCGGGGTGATACGGTCGGCGCGGGGCCGGCCCGAGCCAGAGGTCATAGTGCAGTCCGGGCGGGACCGGCGGGGAGGCCTTTGGACGGTCGCCGGGGGCGTACCCGCCGCGCCGCCAGACGACGACCTCTGTGACCGGGCCTATCACACCCTTACGTAGGTCTTCGACGACCCGTCGGTACGTGCCGGCGACGTGCATCTGGATGCCCATCTGCGTGGCGACGCGCGTGGTGGCGGCCTTGGCCGCGATCTGCCTGGCCTCGTAGACCGAGTGCGTCAGCGGCTTCTCGCAGTACACGTGCTTGCCGGCGTCGAGGGCCATCATGGTGATGACGGCGTGGGTGTGATCGGGCGTGGAGATGAGGACCGCGTCGACGTCCTTCCTGTCGAGCAGGCGTCGGAAGTCGACGGTGAAGTCGGCCCAGGGAAGCCACTTGCGGGTGTCGGCGGCCTGTCTCTCGTCGGCGTCGCACAGGGCGACGATCCTCTCGCCGCGCATCGCGAACAGATTCGCCTTGCCGCGATTGGCCGCGCCGACCACGGCGATGCCCAGCTTCTCGTTCGGCGAGGCGCCCTTGAGCAGGGCCGGCCTGCCGACCGTGCACGCGCCGGCCGCCGCCAGGGCCGTTCCTCTTAGAAACGATCTTCGCGTCTGCGACATTGCGTCCTCCGAAGCTGCCGCTTGAGCCGCCTCATGCCGTGTTTGGCAAGCGACGGCGCTGCGACGGCCGTGGCAGGCCGTCTGCGCGAACCAGCTTAGCGAAACGAGGGTCTGCTTTGAATATCAGAAAGTGTTCAGGTGCGCGATGAACGGCCGCACGGTCTATGTGGCCGACCTCGATCCGCGGAAGCGCACGATCACGGGCGCGACACCGGTCGCCAACGAAGAAGGCAGGCCGGTCTGGTTGGCCTATCCGCAATGGACGAAGGGAGAAGCTGCGACGGTCTAGCACGCCGGCAAGAGGCCCTAGTCCCCGACCACACTTGTTTCTGTGGGTTCCGATCAGGAGGGCGAGACGCCGCTCAGAGCAGCGACCGTTAGGGAGCTGTGCTGTTGGAGCGCTTGAACGGCAACGCTCCCTCACGGTCGCGTCTCCGGCGCGGCATCGATCCGAAGTGGGAGCGTCTCCGACGGCGACCCCGAAGCTGGGGAACCGACAGATTCAAATGAGTCGGACTACTAGCCGTAGACGGTAAAAGGCGGTTCGACCAGGAAGGTGTCCACGGACGACGACGACGCGTCCATCGCCCC
This sequence comes from uncultured Planctomycetales bacterium, assembly GCA_964622545.1. Lineage (GTDB taxonomy): Bacteria > Planctomycetota > Phycisphaerae > UBA1845 > JAFGLZ01 > JAFGLZ01. The sequence continues at coordinate 54,085 of CAZUQM010000036.1, forward strand.
GCACGGCGAGGCGACGCCCAAGGAGGTTACGGGTTGTTTGAGACGGCTGGGCGTCCGGGCTCGGTCCGTGGCCGGGGACGGGCGGAGCACCCGTTTGTCCGCTGGATCGTCTAGCGTGGAGAGCTTGGTGCGGCGCGATCCGCCATCCTCGACCCAGGCTCGCTGCTGAGCTCGCGGATGCGGATGTGACGGAACTCGCACACGCCGGTGCGGTGGTGCTGCTGCAGGAAGAGATAGCCCTGGTCGTAGGTCGTGTCGCGGGCGTCGACGACCAGCTTGCCGTTGACCCAGACCTGCATGCGCGGGCCGACGGCGCGGAGCCGCAGCTCGAACCACTCGCCGTCCTCGATGTCGGTCGGTCGGGCAGGATGTCGGTTGTAGATCGAACCCGTCGGGTTCCTGCGGTCATGATGGTCGATCTGGACCTCGTATCTGGGCGGGTACTCCTTGCTCTGGTCGATATGGCGCTGACAGCGAAAACAGACGCCGCTGTTGCCGCGGCCGCCGGCGGTGTCCCATACCCGGGCCTCGAGGACGAGCTCGAAATCCTTGAAGGTCCGCTCGGTCCGCAGGTAACCTTTTCCGCCCTCCGAACGCAGCACGCCGTCACGGAACGTCCAGACGGGCTTGTCGCGCCATCGGTGCTTGAGCCAACCGGTCAGGTCCCTACCGTTGAACAGCGGTTGCCACGCGCCGGGCTCGACCGAGACGACCCGCTCGGACGAGGTCGACCCGGGCCCCTGCGAGCAACCCACCACCACCAAGGTTGCCAGAACCACCCAGGACCAGGGCTCGCGCCTCACCTCTTGACCAACACGTCGTGCGCTCATCCGTCTCCTCGGTCTGTCAGCGGCGCCCGCCCAACCAGCGGCACGCCATCACGACTCCTCGTCATGCTACCCTATCGCTCGAGACGCCAGCCCCGTTATCAGGAAGGCGCCGCATCACTTCAACGGGATCAGCTCGTAGGTCGCGCCCTTCTCCGTCTCGACGACCACCGCGCCCTGCCTGGCCACGCCGCCGTCCACGCGCAAAGGCACGGGCGCCGAGACGCGGCAGGACCCGCCCCGCGTTGAACGGATGCGGCCGTGTCGGAGGCGAGCATCTTCCCATGCGATGTCGACGATGAAGCCGCCTCGGGCCTTGAGCCCACGGACGTGACCCGTCGGCCAAGCCTTGGGCAGGGCGGGCAGCAACCGGATCTCGCCGGCGTGGCTCTGTAGGAGCATCTCGGCGATGCCGGCCGTCCCGCCGAAGTTGCCGTCGATCTGGAACGGCGGATGGTTGTCGAAGAGGTTGGGATGCGTGCTTTTCTTGAGCAGCAGGACGAGGTGCTTGTGCGCCGCCTCGCCGTCCATGAGGCGGGCGTAGAAGTTCACGACCCAGGCCCGACTCCAGCCGGTGTGGCCGCCGCCATGGCTGAGGCGCCGCTCGATGGTCTTTCGCGCGGCCTCGAACAGCCGAGGGGTCCGCGGCGTGATCTGGGCGAACGGATGCAGGCCGAGGAGATGGCTCACGTGCCGGTGGCCGGGCTCCTTCTCTTGGTAGTCCTCAATCCATTCCTGGATCGTACCGTCCTTGCCGATCTGCAGCGGTGGCAGCCTCTTAAGGGCGTCCTCCAGCTTTTCTCGGAATCCCGCATCGACGTCGAGAAGGCGCGATCCGCGAACCACGGATTCGAAGACCACGCGCACGAGCGTCGTATGGTAGGTGGATCCTCGGGTGATTCGCACCGGCTTGCCGGTCTTCGGGTGGATGTAGCTGTTCTCGGGCGAGGCCGACGGGACGATGACGAGCCTGCCGTCGGGGTCCTCGACGAGGTAGTCCATCAAGAACTCGGCCGCCCCCTTGAGGACCGGGTAGGCGCGGCGGCGCAGAAAGGCTTCGTCCCTCGTGAAGGCGTAGTGCCGCCACAGCGTCATGGCCATCCACGCCCCGGCCAACGGATCGAGGACGCCGTTCTGAAACTGCGACCCTCGATTGGAGCCGGACGGCGTCGTGCGCCCGAAGATGGGGCTGCAGTGGAAGGCCACCCACCCATGGGCGTTGTAGAGCCTGCGAGCCGAGACCCGGCCCTTGGCCGCCAGGTTGGTGAACCAGTCCGTCAGCGCATCCATGGTCTCGGACAGGTTGCAGAGGTCGGCGGGCCAGTAGTTCATCTGGAGGTTGATGTTGAGATGGAAATCGGCTTCCCAGGGCGCCCACATGCGGTCGTTCCAGATCCCTTGCAGGTTGGCCGGGATCCGCCCCGGGCGGCGTGAGCTCGACATGAGCAGGTACCGACCGAACCGGAAGTAGAGGGCCAGCAGGCCGGGGTCGTCGGCGCCCCGCTTGACCGCGGCGAGGCGCTCGTCGGTGGGCAGCGCGTCCTGCTTGGTGGAGCCCAGGTCGAGCGAGACGCGATCGACGATCGCCCGGTGTTCGGCCACGTGGTCGCGGCGGAGCTCCTGCCACGATTTCCTGGCGGCCTTGGCGAGGATCGCGTCCGCCTCCCGCCCCGGATCGATGCCGCGATCGAAGTCCATCTTGTCGAGGCTGAAGTCGGTGGCGGCCGTCAGCAGCAGGACGAGCTGGTCGGCGCCCTTCACGACCAGGTGGTCGCCCTGTCCGCGAACCGCCCCGCCCGTGGTCCGGGCCAGCAGCCGCCCGGCGAAGCGCATGTGTCTGCCTGCTGGGCCCGACCCGCCCGGATTGTCCTCGGGGCCTCCTTCCGATTTCGGAACGTCGACGATCTGGCCATCCATGTGGAGGCGATCGTCGCCGCGGACCGTCACCTTCATGTCCTTCTTGCGCGTCAGGCGGATCGTCCCCGAGACCTCGCCGCTCAGGCGGACGGCCACGACGTCGTCGACGGCCGAGATCAGGACCTCCCGCTCCATACGGCGGCCGCCCGCGGCGTAACGGACCCGGGCGATGCCGGACCGCAGATCGAGCTGGCGGCGGTAGTCCGTCACGTCGGGTCCGTGATCGAGCTCGATCCACAGATCGCCGAACGGTTCGTACGAGCGGAAGGACGTCGGGCGCTTCGTCATCGTCTCCAGGCCGAAGGCGCGGGCCTCGGAGATCTTCCCCTCCAGCACGAGTCGCTGAACCACCTTCAGGTTTTCGGCGAAGCCCTCGGGATAGGCGTCGACGGGCTCGCCCGCCCACAGGCTTTCTTCGTTGAGCTGGATGCGCTCCTTCGGGGCGGTCCCGAAGAGCATCCCGCCGAGCCGGCCGTTGCCGAGGGCCAGCGCCTGGGTCCACGTCTCCGCCGGTTGGCGGTACCAGAGGAGGTGGTCGTCCGCCGCGGCCGCACGGGCCCGACCGGCGAACGCGGGCGCGAGGCCCGACAGCACCATGAGCACCCTCAGCGTTCTAGCCACCATGCGATTGCGCATCGCCGCTCCTTTCGGTTTGACGCCCATACCCCGTCATTTCGAAACGAGGTGGACCTCGTGTCCCGATCGGCGCAAACAGCCCATCAGCGTGTCGCGAAGCCTCTGCGCCTTGTCGGGGTCTTGATCGGCCAGGTTCGTGGTCTCGCCCAGGTCGCTCGAGAGGTGGAAGAGCTGCGTCGGCCGCACATACGAAGGCAACCGGGGCCGGAAACCTTGTCGCTTCGTCGGCCGCCAGAACTGCACCAGCTTGTCCTCGCCGTCGAGAATCGCCGAGTGGGGGTAGCTCGACGCGTAGCGATGAAAGACCAGCGGGGCCCGGTGGATACTCTGGTCGCCGCGCCCCTCCAGCAGCGGTCGGATGCTGACGCCGTCGAGATCGGCAGGCAACGCCTTGTTGCCTCCTGCAAGCCGCGCGATGGTGGGCAAGAGGTCCCACCCGACGACCGGGGTCTTGCAGAAGCTTCCCTTGGCGATCCCGGGCCCGCGGACGATAAAGGGCACACGGATGCCGCCCTCGAACAACGTCCACTTGCCCGCGCGGAGCGGATGGTTGCGGCCCGCGTCGTTCACGGCGTCCGGGTGGGAAAGGTGCTTGCGGCGGTCCGGCGGGATCCAGGGCACCGCGCCGTTGTCGGCCATGTAGAACACGTAGGTCTTGTCGGCGATGCCCAGGGTCTCGAGCTCGTCCAAAACGCGGCCGACGCCGGCGTCGAGATCCTCGGTCATACCGGCGAAGGCGGGGATGCGGTGGTGCTTGCCCGGCGGGCGCTTCCGACAGGCCTCGAGGCTGGCGCGGCGGGTCTGCATGTCGACGTGGACCGCATAGTGCGAGATCTGCACGAAGAAGGGCCTGCCCTGGCTTGCCGCGCGCCTCATGAAGTCCACCGCGTGCCCGGTGATGCTGAAGATTCGCTTCGGGTCGTCCATCACGCCGTAGCGTCGCCACTTCTCCTTCTTGTCGAAGTCGGTGCCTTCGCTGCCCACGCTGTTGCGGGTGTTGCCGTCGCTCTCGTCGTAGCCCAGGTGTTTCGGAGCGAGGTCGGTGCGGAGGTCCCATTTGCCGAAATGGGCCGCCATGTAGTTCGGATCGACGGCCTTCAGGGCTCGCGGGATCGTCAGGCGCTGCGTGCCGGGCGGGTAGCGTTTGGCGAACGCGTCGTCATCGCCCATCCGGGCGGGCGTCTGCCCGAACTGGATGCTGCGACGGGTCGGACAGCACAGGGCCGCCGGGGCGTAGCCCTGGCAGAACCTCATCCCGCCTCTCGCCAGGCGCTCGAGGTTGGGCGTTCGGTAGTAGTCGCTTTGCGCATCATCGCGCTGCGGGTGCATCGCGACCGACGTCCCGTTCCAGCCCTGATCGTCGGCGAGGATGAGCACGAAACTCGGCGCGCCGCCCCGCCGGGCTGATTCAGCGGCGTGCGGCCATAGCAGGCATGCGATCGTCGCGGCGATGATCGGACGCACGCCCTTCCGTCGATACACACTCTGGAGCATGGGTCGTCCTTGTGTGGCTCGTACGCCAGGCAGGGTCGCGCCCCAAGACGAGAGCCGCTTGCCGCAAACGCCTTCGCACGGCGGCGCTCCCACCGAGGACCAGGACCCGTCGCCACGGTAGCAGAACGACGGCGGCGTTCAACGGCCGATGCAGCTGCCCGCCATCCACAGCTCGTCTGATCTCCTCGAGCTCGGCGACGATCCGCTCGGCGAAAAAGAAGGCCCGCCGCTCGTCGTGTAGCGACAGGCCTTGGGGATCAACGGTACCGGCTTCGAGCACGGGCGGCCTCAGGAGCACGCCGTCGGCCGACGCCCGGGCGGGCCGTCCGGCCCTGGCTCGAAGCGACTACTTCTTGTCCTTCTTGCCCTTCTTCTTGGCCTTCTCGTCTTCTTTGGATGTTCCCGGAACCGGCACGACGGCCTTCATGTCGACCGGGCCCATGGCGATCTTCTTGGGACCGAGCTGCATATCCGACTTCATCATCTGGTCCCATGTCGTCTTCTTGCCGGTGTAGCACGACTCCCGGGCCATGATGGCACACATGGTGGCGATGGCGGTGTTCTTGGCGTTGTTGTACGGCTTGTTGGCGCGGATCGCGGCGACCAGCTCGATGTGCTCTTGATCGTAGGGCGAGACCTTCACGTTCTTGCGCGGTCGACCGCGGTCGTCCTTGCCGTAGTTGTAGGCCCAGAGCTTCTGGCCGGTCGGCCCGAGGATCTCGTTGTGGCAGTTCGACGAGCCGGCCGTGCCCCGGACATGCTCGGAGACGTTGTTGACGCAACCGTCGATCTGTCGGCACATGCTGTGGACGTGGATTCCGTTCTCGTAGACGAAATCCGTGCTGAAGCAATCGAACTGGTCACCCGTGACGCGGCGGTGTCGGGCGCCGAAGCCGACGGCCTCCACCGGATGCATGCCGGTGAACCAGTTGATCACGTCGATGTTGTGGACGTGCTGCTCGACGATGTGGTCGCCCGAGAGCCAGCACCAGTTGACCCAGTCGCGGATCATGTACTCCATGTCGGACCATTCCGGCTTCTTGGTGCGGTACCAGAGCTGCCCGCCGTTCCAGTAGCAGTTCGCCGAGACGATGTCGCCGATGGCCCCCTTTCGGATCATCTCGTACGTGGAGACATAGTCGCGCTGGCTGCGCCGCTGCGTGCCCGTAGCCACGACGAGGCCCTTGGCGTCGGCCTTGTCGGCCGTCTTCATGATCGACCTCGCCCCGACCGGATCGACGGCGACGGGCTTCTCCATGAAGACGTGCTTGCCGGCCTCGATGCAGGCGGCGAATTGCTCGGGCCGGAAGTACGGCGGCGTAGCGAGCAGGACGATGTCCACGCCGGAATCGATCAACCGCTTGTAAGCGTCGAACCCGAGGAAGCAGTTCGCTTCAGGAACCTCTTGCTTGTTCTTCTCCTTCAGGCTCTTGCGGCAATTATCGAGCCGGTCCTGGAAGACGTCGGCCAGCGCCGTAATCTGCACGTTCGGACCGGAGTTCAGGAAGTTCTGGGCAGCACCCGTTCCACGTCCGCCGCAGCCCACGAGCCCGGCCTTGAGGGGCTTGCCGTCCGGGGCCTTGTCGAGGAACGTCTTCTTCTCGACGGCCTTGGCGGCCTCGCTCTTGGCACTGAGGGAACAGAACGCACCGGCCGCTCCCACGGCTCCGACCGCGTTCATGAACCCGCGGCGGCTCAGAGATCCTTTCGCTTCTTGTTGCATTGGTTAGCCTCCCATCAAAGCAGCCGATCGGTTCGATTGACCTCCAGCTTCAGGCCGATCCTCACTCACGAAGGTCTGACTGTAGTCGTATCACCCGGCAAGCGAAAGCCCGACGCTCATTGGGATTCTTTCGGCTTGCCCTCGCAGACGACCCGGAAACCCACGTCGATGCTGTCCGAGTACCACCAGATGCTCTTGGGGATCTGGGGATCCGTCCGGACCCAGTCGTCGTGGCGCGTGTAATCCCGCGCCGCGGAACGCAGCTCGGACAACCCGGTGAGGAACGACCCGCCACGGATGACGTGCTCCTCGCCCGTCTTCGGGCCGCGAGGGTCGACGATCGGTGGGCTCTCGGGATAGCCGGCGTAGGTCTTCTCGTCGTACCAGTCGAGGCAGAACTCGCACACGTTGCCCGCCATGTTGAGCAGGCCGAAGGGGTTCGGCACCGCCTCGGAGGGCGTGTGGGTCTTCTCGTCGCTGTTCTCGTTATAGAAGGCGTAGCGCTTGGTGCTCAGCTCGGCCGGATCGAAGAAGTAAGGTCCCTTCGTGCCGCCGCGGCAGGCGTACTCCCACTCGGCCTCGGTGGGGAGCCGGTAGGTCTTGCCCGTCACGCGGCTCAACCAGTCGCAGTAGGTCATGGCCGAGTGGTGGCTCATGGTGATGGCCGGCCTCTTGCCCCTGCCCCAGCCCTGCCCCGGGTTACCCCAAGGCGGCGTGGGACCGGTCACGGCATCGACCTTCTTCATGGCTTCCGTGTCCGACGACCTGCCCTCACTCTTGGTCGCGGCATAGAAGGCCTCGTACTCGTCCCACGTGACCTCGGTCTTGCCGATCCAGTAGGGAGAGAGCTTGACGGGGCGGACCGGACCCTCATCTGCCCGCCGGTTGACCTCCGATTCCGGGCTGCCCATGAGGAACGTCCCGCCGGGGATGGCGACCATCTCGAACTCCACGTCCGTGCCGGGGATCCGCTCGGTGTAGTTGTCGAACTTCTCCACGGACGCGGACTCGACGAAGACCTCCTGCTCGGGCTCGGCCTGACGGCCGAACTGGTCGCCCTCATGGAAGTGGCCCGTGTGCAGATGGCACGAGATGCAGGGCTTGGCGGCGGGGTCCTTCTCGTACTGCTTATGGTTGGTGACGCCCCGCTCCGAGAGCTCAGGCGGGAACAGATCATGGTGACACTTAAGGCATCCGGACTCAAAAGTGTGCGTCAGGGCGTGATCGAGCTTCGATTTCTCCTCCCAGTCGATCGATTCGACGTCGCCGAAAAACTTGACGAAGGTGTCCCTGACGCCGAACTTGGTCTTGTAGTAGAGGTAGGCGACCCCGCCGGGCGGGAGGTGGCAATCCACACAGTGGGTGATCGTACCACTCGGGTTCTTGTAGTGCGCCGAGAGCTTCCACGATTCCGTCGAGTGCGGGTGTACGTGGCAGGCCTCGCAGAAGGTGTCCGTCGAGGTGTACTCGACGGCCTCGCGCGCGCCGATCGTACCGACCACTCCGACTACGATACCGATGAAAAGCTTCGTCCCCAGCGGCTTGAATAGTCTTTTCATAGACCCGGTATTGTACGCCGAACGCGGCGTCCCGTTAAGTGCCCTCAGCGATTTTACAAGTTCAGACGACAGCGCCTGATCCGCCTAGCCTCCGGGCGCGGCCCGGGGGCTTGGGCCCTCGATGAGGTCCGGAAAGCCCTCCGACCGATGCAACAAGACCTCACCCCCCTGCTCGCGGACCATGAGCAGGCATTCCACACCCTCGAGCGTGGCGGCCAGCTCGAGCCCCTCGGTCGGGCCGAGGACCGAAATCGCCGTGGCGAGGCTGTCGGCCGTCGACGCATCCGGCGCGATTACCGTCACCGACGGCGTGGCCTCAACGGGCATGCCGGAGCGAGGATCGATGATGTGACCGTAACGCTTGCCCTCGATCTCCACGAACCGAAGGTAGTCGCCGCTGGTGCAGACGGCGGCCGGCCCGATCTCCAGCACGCCGGCGTGAGGCGAGCCGGCCGGCGCCCGCACCGCGATCCGCCACGGACGGCCGCCGGGCTTGGCGCCGAAACACCGGATGTCGCCGCCGACATCCACCAGCCCTCCGACGCAGCCGGCGGCCTTCATCGCCTCGATGGCCCGATCGATGGCGTAGCCCTTGGCGATGCCGCCGAGATCGACCCTCGCCAGCTCATCGGCCTTGACGGCTCCGTCGTCGAGCAACTCCAGCACGGTCCAGCCCGAGGCGGCCCGGGCCGCGGCGAGTTCCTCCCGCTTCGGCAGCCTGCCCTCGCCGGCACATCGCCTCCACAGTCGAAAGAGCGCCCCTGCCGTCACGTCGAACGCCCCGCCGGTGAGCTCGGTGAATCGCCGCGCGGCCCGAAGGACCTCGACCGTTTCAGGCGACAGGGTCACCCGTTCGCGCGCCGGTGCGTGGTTGAGTCGCCGCACCTCGGAGTCGTCGCGGTAGGCGCTCATCAAGGCTTCGACGCGACGCAGCGTCGCCTCGGCCTTGGCGAGCGCTTTCTGGGCCGCGGCCTCCTCGCCTTGGGGCACGACGACGGTCAGCGTCGAACTGGTCGCCATGACGGCGAGGGGATGCGACGTCACCGTCACGAGGGTTTCGTCGGGCCCGGTGCGGATCCAAAGGCCGGCCGCAACGACGGCCGCGACCGCCACGATCACCAGGCCGACCTTCGTGAGTCTGCGTGATTCAGGCATGACTACGGTATCGCAACGAGCACGTGGACCGGGCGGAGATCCGATCACGACGCGTCGGCAAAGACGGTCCGCCCCTCCGCATCGACCGCGACGATCGCGGGAAAGCCGGTCACGGTCAACCTGTAGACGGCCTCCGGCCCCAGTTCGGGGTAGGCGACCAGCTCGCACCGATCGACCTTCTCGGCGTAGAGGGCGCCGCAGCCGCCGAACGCATAGAAGTACACGGCGCGGTGCTGCATGATGGCGTCTTGCACCTCGGCGCTCCTCGGGCCCTTGCCGATCATGCCCCGGAGTCCCGCGGCGAGGAGTCGGGGCGTGAAGCGATCCATGCGGGATGCGGTGGTCGGGCCGCAGGCGCCGATCGCGCGGCCGTCCGGTGTGGGCGCCGGCCCCATGTAGTAGATAACCTGGTCCGTCAGGTCGAAGGGCAGGGCCTGCCCGGCCTCGATCGCTTCGACAAGCCTTCGGTGGGCCTGGTCGCGAGCGCTGTAGAGGACGCCGCTCAGCTCCAGCTCGCAGCCGGCGTGCAGCTCGCCGATCACCGTCTCGTCCAGCGGCAACTCGATCTGCGTCATGAGGTGGAACCCTTCATGGGCCCGCTGCTCCGCACGGCACCGGGTCTAGATCTCGATCGCGGCCCGCCTGTCGGCCCAGCAATTGACGCTCACCGCCACGGGCAGCCCGGCGATGTGCGTCGGATACCTCAGCACGCTGACGCCGAGCGCGGTGGTCTTGCCGCCCAAGCCCCCGGGACCGATGCCGAGGTCGTTGACGCGCGCCAGGAGGGTCGCCTCGAGCGGGTCCGGCTGCGCCGCCCCATGGGCGTCCAACGGGAGCAGCAGGGCCTTCTTGCTCAGGAAGGCCGCATAGTCCATGGTGCCGCCGATGCCGACGCCGAGGATCACGGGGGGACAGGGCGCTCCGCCGGCGTCTCGCACGGTGTCGCACACCACGTCTCCGACCCGGTCTTCGTCGTCCGTGGGCTTGAGCATGAAGGTTCGAGAGCCGTTCTCGCTGCCGAAGCCCTTTGCCAGAAGGCCGATGCGCACCGAGGTCCCCTCGACCTCCTCGACGTAGATCACCGGGGGTAGGTTGTCGCCGGTGTTGACGCGGTCCAGCGGATCGCTCACGACCGACCTGCGGAACGACCCTTCGTCGTAGGCCTCGGCAACGGCCCGGGAGAGCGCCGCTCGCACCGAACCCTCGATGCGCACCTCGTGGCCCACCTCCACGAAGGCGATCACCATGCCGGTATCCTGACAGAGGGGCATCCGCCGGGCGGCGGCGACGTCGACGTTCTCGAGGATCCTGCCGAGCACCTGTTGGGCCAGGCCGCTCTCGATCTCCCGTGCCTCCCGCAGCCGGGTGCGGACGTCGTCCGGCAGGAAGACGTTCATGTCGAGCACGGCCCGCCTGGCTCGTTCGTAGATCTCGTCGGCGTCCACGACACGCTCGTGCATCATCCTGCCCCGATAGGTCTCACCCCGGTATGGCGTCCGGTCGTGGCCGGCACCGACGGTCAATCGAAGAGCGGCACCAGCTCGTCCGTGCCGGCGATCTCCTCCCTACCCACGATGCCGACCAACAAGTATTCCTTGGCGATCGGGTCGTACTCGAACTGCTTCCTGATCCGGAAGTTCTCGATCTGCCCGGACGAGCGGACGTGGGTGCGCGTCCCCGTGCAGTACATGATGTACTTGCCGACGCGGATATGGTTCTCGTCGACCTGCTCGATCGGCACGTCCTGCTCGATGATGTCCAGCACCTTGCTCTCCAGCCATTCGAGGTCGAAGGCCGGCCTTTTATCGAAGCCGAGCACGAACCCGTGCTTGACGTTCGAGTGGAGGGCGGGGGGTTCGTAGTTGAAAAACTCCTGCATCACCAGCACGGTGATGTCCTCCGCCGAGTGCGCCATGAGCCGATAGCCGATGGTCTCCTCGACGACCTTCTTGATGGCCGACGGGAACGGGCCGAACACCGTGGGCCTGCAGACGATGACCTCCTCGCCGATGCCGAAGACGATCTGGGCGTTGTAGCCGAGCGTCTGGAAGATCAGGTCGAAGTGCTCGATGACCACGCGCCGGTTGTGCTCGACGGCGCGATTGATGGCGCTCTTGATCTCGTGCCGCTGCCGGAACGCGCTCTCGTAGCGGATGTCGACATGAAAGGTGTGCCCGGAGAAGTAGTTGTCCGGCGAGAACTCGAAGAGCGGGGTCGGCTGCACGTTGATGCCGTTGTCGTCGTTGGTGAGCTCGAGCCCCGGGAAGAGTCCCTTGATGAGTATGGACTTGCCCGCGCCCTCGGCCCCGATGACGCCCACCACCAGGTCCGACGGGTAGAGGTAGCGCTGCGAGAGCTGGCCGGCGAGGGTATAGAGACGCTGGCGTCCACGCGGGGCATGGTAGTTGGCGTGGATGAGGTTCTCTCGGACGGAGCTGCCTGGTATCACGGTCTTGGCGATGGGTCGTCCCCTCTTCGAGCCGGGCGTTGTGTTCCTACAGATCCAGGGCGAGCTGCAGCAGCGGCCCGTGCTGCTGCGCGCCGTACACGTCGGTGTCTCCTGGGGCGCCGGAGGGCAACGGACGGGCCAGCGTGATCTTGACCGCGTGGGCGGGGTCGAAGTAGATCACGCGCCGGACGCGCTCGGCCTCGATGCCGTAGAGCCCCGCGATCGTGTCCCGTGTGATGGCCTCGGCGTCCTTGACCTTTCCGTAGACGGCGGGGTCCTCAAAGATGATATCCAAGGTGAGCTCGAACGGGCTCGAGTTCTTCGAACGAATCACCTTGGCCAGGTCCGTGAGCTTTCTCATGCGTCGGCTTGCCTTGCCTCAAAGCTGTTCGGTCCGCAACCGAAACAGGCTCTGGTCGCGGATCGTCATCAGGTGGAACACCGAGAACTCGTACACCGCGCCGGCCTGCATGTCCGACGGGGAGAACGGAAAGGCCAGGTTCCCCGCGGTCGACACCCGGCCGGGATAGCCGTAGTGAAGCAAGGCCGAGCGGACCAGCCCGCAGATGGCGTTAGCCTGATCCTGCGTGGACCCGAGCGCCTCGATCACGATGCCCAACTCGTGCGACCGCACGTCGGTCTCGGGTTCCAGCCGCCCCATGACACCGTCCTTGCCGTAGATGTGGAAATAGACCCGTCCCTGTATCCCCTCCTTGGCGAGCAGGTCCATGCTGTAGCGTTCCACGTGGGCGACGATGTCGGCTATGGAGGCGATCATCTTGGGATCGCGGGTCCCGGCCACCGAGACGGTTCGGTAGCCTCTCTTGGCGACCCCTTCCAGCTTGATGACGTACTCGTCGCTGGGCTCGAACCGGCTGCCGCGGACCACCACCGTCCCGTCGCCCGTCTCGGAGAAGCTCGTGTCCGACAGATTGAGGCGGCCGCCCGGCCCGAGGAGGAAGTACGGGTCCGACTTCTCATACAGCGAGTGCGCGGCGGTGGATTGCTCGGTGAAGCGGCGGTCGTCGCTCAAGGGCTCGAGCACGAAATGGTCGTCGCGGAGGATGCCCAGCACGCAATCGGACCCCGAACCCGGATCGGCCGCGATGGCCGCACATTCGAGGATCTTGCCCAGGTGGAACGCCAGCCCCTTGTCATACCCTTCATGCACGGGATGCGCCGCGAACACGGCCGGGTCGTACGCGCGGCCGCATAGGATCACCTCGCAGCCGGCCCGGATGGCCTCCTCGATCGGCTCGATGCCCATCTGGGCCACGATGGCCTCACACCCGTTGATCGTGTCGGCGTCCAGCGGCGGCAGCGGCGAATCGGGCGACACCCTGCCGGCCTCGACGGCATCCAGGACCTCTTGCCGCTCCACGTCCGCGTCGATCAGCCCCATCTTGAAGCTCAGCCCCTCCTCGCGGGCGATCTCGCGGACCACGTCGGCGCACCACTCCAGATGCGGCCGGGCGCCGGCACCGCCGCAACTGCCCACCACCACGGGGATCTGGCCGGCGACGCCTGCTTCCAGGATGTAGCGGAGGTCTCGCTTGACGGAGACCCTGTCGGTGAAGGACTTGCCCGCGCCGAGGTAATACGGCCCGGGATCGATGGAGCCGGCGTCGACCGCGATGAGATCCGGCTCCCTGGCCATGCCCCGGCGGAACGACTCCGGGGGAAACCCGTAGCCGAGGATGGCACACGGGGACAGGATGCGAAACTCCGCGGCCTCGTCAGCCATGCTAGGTCTCGCTTCTCGCTCGAAGGACCCGGATGACGCGCTCCATCTCGTTGTTGACGATCATGTATCCTTCGTCGAATCCCATGCCGGGCTTGGCCAGCATCCTATCCGGCCGGGCGGCCATGGCAAGATGCACGCAGGTGGTCGCCGAGATGTCCGTCTCGTTGCACGTGCCGCCCTGATAGGCCTCGAGGCCCTTCTGCTTGCAGTACAGGACGCTCTCGACGATATGGTGGATCGCTCCCAGGTCGGGCGTCTTGATCTGGATCATGTGGCAGCACTCGGCATCGGCGAAATCGACGATATCCTCTTGGGTGTTGCACCACTCGTCGGCGACGATCTTCACCCCCGATCCCTTGGCGTCGAGCAGGTCCTTGATCTCGCGCAGCTTCTCGATCTGTCGCGGCTTCTCCTCGACGTCGACCGGTCCTTCGATATAAAGGGCGTGGCCCGGGGCGCTGTCCTCCAGCGAGGCCAGGTAGTCCGCGATCCGGGCCGGATCGTCATCGAAGATCAACCCCAGCGTGCCGTAGACATCGAAGTGCAGGTCGGGCACGTACCCGGGGCGCAATCGAACGCGTCGGATCCGCTCGGCGACCCAGCCGATGTAGTCTCGCAGCTTCTCGCCCTGCCGGCCGACCTTGTCCCTCACGCTGTTGAGCAGGCCGTGCGGAAGCACCTCGACTTCCTTGAGAATCATCTTGTCCACACCGACGTACCGGTCGTCGCCCGTCTGGCCGAAGACGGGGACGCGCTCCGCGATCACGGGCAGATCGTACTCCTGGCAGATGATCTCCGTCTTGAGCCTCCTGACGGCCTTGGCCTTGGCGTCCAACACGGCCTGGGTGAGCCCGTATCGCAGGGCGCGATGAAGCGGCGCGCCGTCGACCTCGAGCGCGTCGACGACCTCGCAGGCGTCCCTCACGCGATCGATCGGCATCCCCTCGAGCACCGGCCGAACGGCGTCGCGGAGCAGGGGCAGATAGGCTTCGGCCACAAAGAGCGGATCGCGTCCGCCCGCGCCCGAATACTGGACCGCGGCGCAATCGCCCAGACCGATCTCGCCGGTATCGGTCAGCAGCATGACGGAGATGCATTCGCCCGCCTGGCGGACCGCCGTGAACCCGGCCGTGGCCGGTTGGCCCGCATAGATGAACCCGTCCTGGTCGGCGCCCGCCTTGATCGCGCGCTGATCGTCGAAGAAGAAGGAGGACACACCGCCACAGAAGAGGGCACGTTCGATTCTCAACGGGGCCTCCCCACGAGCCGACCCTTGCTCACGGCGTAGATGTCGTCGCTGACCATCTGGAAGTTCGGCTTGCGTTTCTCGTAGGCGGCCCGCTCATCGAGCTTCTCCCGATGGAAGGCACGGACCTCGTCGTCCATGGGCACGTCGCCCCAGTCGAGGATGCGGATGGCGCCGTCGTTGTCCCGCACGGGCAGGAGGCGTCCGCGGTTGAAGATGGACGGGGCGAACGGCACGTCGATCACCCCCTGTCGCACGCCCGCGGCCGTGCCCCGGAACAGGTCCCCCTCGCCGAGCTCGAGCAGGCGGTTCAGCAGGACGCGGACCTCCTTCTTGATGATGTCCACCTCCTCGGCGATGGAGAGGCCCGACAGGACGTCTTGATCGCTCAGCATGTTCATGCTCTGTCGCGTAGCCAGCACGCCCTGGAGGTTGGCCTCCTTGGTCGGCACGCCGAAGGCCTCGTGCGGCGTCTTGACGATGACCTTGGTCGCCCCGGCGATCGCGGCCACCATACTGCCCAGGGAGATGATGGCGAAGGCCTTGGCCTCGTTTTCAGGGAAGCCGCCCATCCATTGATGAAACACGGTGGTCAGTTGATAGTCGCTGAACCCGGCCTCGGCGAAGCATTCCTCGCCCAGCTCCTTGAGGGCCCGCATGGCCGCGACGTCTTGGATGAGGTTCCCCCCCTGCCCGTAGCCGATCGAGACGCACTTGACGCCTTGGGTCAAGGCAAGCAGCGCTTCCACGATGGCGACCGTGTGGCTGACGAAGGGCGGCACCAGCGTGCCGGACAGCGGGCCGAACTGCTCGCGGTTGATGCGAACGCCCCGCCGCTCGTACTCGCCGACGAGCCGGTCGACGTACTGCCAATCGTAGAGCGATTTCTCGGGGCTGATGCTCTTGGCGTAGGGGATGTTGTACGAGATCCCCCCGCCCTCGAACGAGGTGAAGCCGGCGGCAATGGTGATCTCGGCCAGCAGCCGGGCCTCCGGCGTGCCGTGCCTGACCTCGACGGGCTTGTCACAGGCCTCGACGACCCTGCGACAGCCGGCCACGCCGTGGTTCACCGCTGGAAAGCCGTTCAGGAGCGAAACGCCGGCCTCTCGAGACCGCCTGACCCCGTCGGCGGCCTCCTCGTAGCGGTTCTGACGGGTGTACGAGTCGATGGTGGTGGGGAGCAGGTCGGAGTCAGCCTGGAGGTACTGCAAGAGCTCGATGTGCTCGTCGATGAGCGCCACGCCCGCCCTGGGCTGGACGAGCACGCGCCCCTGGGACACGCCCTCCGAGAGGACGACCGAGAACCGCCTGCTCGGTGTCAGGGCCTTGTGGTACGCGACGGCCTCGTCGAGGTCGACCTCGTCGCCCGTGGGCCAGGCCTTAAGGACGTCCTTGCGCAGCATCTCAAACGTGTCGTCGTCCAACAGCTCATCCGTCGTCCGTACCATGTCCATGGGACGTCCCACACCTCTGCTTGCTAGCTTCGTTTCGCGTCAACGTGTCGGGCCGCCAGATCGGCTCGCAGGAGTTCGGTCACCTCGTTCAGGTCCACCGAGGGTGGGAACACCCGATCGAACCCCATCTGCTTGTAGCGCTGCTCGACGGTCTCGAAGGTCGACTTGCCCACGACGAGGTTCCCCCCGATGTAGAGCAGGATGTCGGGCATGGATCTCTCGCGGAACCGCTCCCGCAGGCCGCGGCAATCCAGCTCGCCCTGGCCGTACAGGGACGAGACCAGCACGGCATCGGCCTGGTTCTCGGAGGCCGCATCGACGAACTCGTCCTGGCTGACCATGACCCCCAGGTTCACCACACGGAAGCCCGCCTCCGCGAAGTGCCGCTCCAGGATCTTGTTTCCCACCGCATGGCAGTCCGAACCGATGACTCCCAAGACAACGACCGGTTGTGTATCACTCATCTATCTCAGACGACCTTTCGGTTTCCAGGAGATCCGAAATCCGTTCCTCGATCCGAATCAGCGAACCTCTGTCCAACTGGTATTCGAACTTGATGATTCGCCCTCCCCGGCCGGCGAAGCCGCGCAGCGCCGCGGCGTCGTCTTTGCCCTGGCCGAGTGTCGAATCGGGTGGAATCACAAGCACGTCCTTATCGTTGAGGAACTCGGAGAGATACAGGTCGTGCTGCTCGCGACGGCTGTCGACCTGTCCCGGCGCCGACAGACGCAGACTCAGGTGATCCTTGATGATCCGCAGGAACTCGTCGCTGCGGCAGATCACGCCGATCCGCACCGCATGCCGGAGCCTCTCCATCTCGAGCTCCGTCTTCTCGCTCGGGGAGACGCGGGCCTCGAGGATGCGATCGGCCAGCGACGGCACCATGCCCACGAGCTCGTTGTAGTGCGTGGTGGTCGTCAAGATGAGGTTGAACTGGCCGAGCATGGCCTCGGGGGTCTCGTTCTCGCGCAGCTCGCTCAGCAGGATCCTGTGGATGCGGACCCGCGAGATGTAGCGCAACTGGTCCTCGAAGATACTGAGGGCCTCCGGGTTGCAGTCGATCGCCACGATGTTGAGGTCCGCGATCCGGGACTCGTGCTCCATGATCTTGAGCCGCACGAAGGTCTCGATCTCGCGGTAGGTGAACCGCATCGAGCGGAGCTCGCAGAGCATCTCGTCGATGAGGGTCAACGCGCGTTCCTTGCGCCCCCCGCCACCCGGTACTCCGCTGTCGACGTCGTCTGGCATGATGCTCGATCCGTCCGTCTGGTCAGGTCTCTGCATACGCTCCCACGTTAAGCACGCGTACCGAGAAGCGGCATCTCGGCCCTCGAGCCACGTCCCATCCAGAAGGCAGAAGAGTCACGGGCGACATGGCGACCATCCCGACTGGAAGGAGAGTTGGTTTCGAGTAGGTCCCGCGGATCCGGGACCGGGGGAGCAGGCCGACGGGACCGTCCGGACCCCGTGGCCACCGCTTGTCTAGCCATCAAGACCACGACGCGCTCAACCTTTTCCGTGGTGTCACGGACGCCCTGCGACGTCCGCACGTACCGCACGTACACTATACCATACGGTTCCGGACGCAACCAACGCGTTATCGGATGCGGGGTGACCGGGTTCAGGACCGCGCCGGCGGGTGTTGGGCCGGGTCAGCCCTGGTCGGCATCCTCTCGATGCGCCGCCACGCAACGTTGTGGTCCCTTGCTGGAATCGGTGTGGGGGTTGGTGTAAGTTGGGTCGGTAGGTTACCAGAACACAAGAGAGGGTTGGGACCACAAGCGAGGAGTGTGCGCCATGCTGAGTCGCAGAGGGTTTTTGAAGGCCGCGGCGTCTACGGGACCGCTGGTCATGTCGGCCAGGGCGTTCGGGCAGAAGAAGCCGAGCGCGAACGAGATGGTGAACGTGGGGATGATCGGACTGGGTGGACGGTGCAAGTACATGGTGAAACCGTGCGCCAAAATCCCCCACGTCCGGGTGGTCGCGGTCTGCGACTGCTTCAAGCCGCGGGTGGATGAGTGCATGAAGCACAAGCCCGAAGGTTGGACATGGACCGGCTACACCGACTTTCGGAAGATGATCGAGAAGGAGAACCTGGACGGCGTCCTGGTGGAAACGACCACGCACGCCCGGGCGTGGATCACGTGTATCGCCATGGAAATGGGGATGGACGTCTTCATCGAAAAGCCGATGTGCCTGACCATCGAGGAAGGCCGGCACATGGTGAAGGTGGCGCGACGGCACAAGCGGGTGACCCAGGTGGGCACGCAGCAGCGCACGATTGCGCTCAACAACTGGGCGAGCGACCTGGTCAAGAACGGCGCCCTCGGCAAGGTGACGTCGGTGCTCGCACCCAATTTCATCGCGGCATACCATTGGGAGGACAAACCCGGCCAGGAGATGCCCGAAGGTGGCGGTGACACGTGGTGGGACATCTGGACGAATCAGGCGGTGTTCCGTCCCTACCACAAAGACTTGCACTATCGCTGGAACCGCTGGTGGGACTATGACGGTGGTGGAACCTGCTTCGGCATGACGGGCTGGGGCGCGCACAGCTACGACCAGGTCCAGCGGGGGCTCGGCACCGACGAGACCGGGCCCGTCGAGGTCGTGTTGGAAGAGCCGATGCGCGTCGAGAAGGCCGGCACGTTCGATGAGCGGAAGCCGTCCGAGGACGAAACCGGACAGGACTACTACCACATGGTGAAAGGGCTCACCGGGTCGCGAGCGAAGGTGCGGATGAAATACGCCAACGGGACCGAGCTGCTGTGTCACCTCGATGCGGATCGGGGCCCCGGACTGGGCTGCATCTTCGTGGGCGAAAAGGGACGGATCGAGATCAACCGCGACCGAATCTCCGCGCAACCCAAGGAGTTGATCGAGCGTCCCGACCGGCCGGACCATCTCAACGTGACCAACACCCAGCCGCACGTCGAGGATTGGGCGGACTGCATCAAGACGCGGAAGCGGTGCGCCGCCGACATCGAGTACGGCCAGCGCAGCAGCACCATCTGCTATCTCGCGAACATCGTCCGCGAGGTGGGCAAGGTTGGCCAGCCGCTCAAGTGGGACCCGGCTGCCGAGAAGTTTACGAACTGCAACGAGGCCAACGCGCTGCTGAGCCGCGCCCGCCGCAAGGGGTATGAGCTGCCCAAGGTATAGCAGCCCGTGGTAAAAGTCTTGTTGACAGATGGAGTATGATGCAGGCTGTAGG
>CAZUQM010000037.1:0-72692 GCA_964622545.1 uncultured Planctomycetales bacterium
CGGTGGGCGGCAGACGCGTGCGATCTCTGCGGCCTCCGAGGCCTTGTCGTTGCGCCGGGTTGGACGGCGGGATTGATGCCGTGGCCGGAGTGGCGTATCGTCTTATCCGCTCGATAGGCCAATCTTACCAGTCCCGATGGAGGTTCCGACCATGCCCGAGACGATGAGCGCCCAGATCTTCTACGAGCCCGAGGACATGCGGTTGGAGGAGGTGGCCGTCCCGCAGCCGGGCGACGACCAGGTCCTCTTCGCCGTCAAGGCGTGCAGCATCTGCGGCAGCGACGTGGCGTACTACTTCGGCGACAGCTCGCTGGAGACCGAGAGCGGCAAGGGCCCGCTGATTCTGGGTCACGAGTTCGCGGGCGAGGTGGTGGAGGTCGGCAAGATCCCCGCCTCGCTGGGTCTGTTCAAGCCGGGCGATCGTGTGGTGGTCGACCCGGTGCAGTACTGCAACGCCTGTCAGGTCTGCAAGAAGGGGCAGGTGAACCTCTGCGAGTACAAGCAGGTGCTGGGCGTCAGCGCCAACGGCGGCTTCGCCGAGTACTGCGTGAGCCACTACACGGGCCTGCACAAGATCCCCGAGGGCATCGCCTGGGAGCACGCCGCGCTGACCGAGCCTCTGGCGTGCAGCACGTACGCGGTGAAAAACATGGAGGTCGGCGTGGGCGATACGGCCGTGGTGATCGGCCCCGGGGCGATTGGCTTGATCATGCTCCAGCTCTGCAAGGCGGCGGGTGCGGGCCAGGTGGTGCTGTTGGGTACGCGGGATTACCGGCTCGAGATCGGCAAGCAGGCCGGCGCCGACGTCGTCATCAACACCGACGACGCGAGCTCTCCGTATTACGCGAGCGATCTCAAGGCCAAGATCGAGGAAGTGACCGACGGCATGTTCGCCGACGCGGTGGTCACGGCCACAGGCTCGGTCGAGGCGATGGAGCAGGCCCTGGCGATCAGCGGACGGCGGTCGCGGGTGGTGTTCTTCGGTTTGCCGGCCGACGACGCGGTGGTGCCGGTGCCGGCGCTCGAGTCGATCTTGTGGGACAAGACGATCCGGTTCAGTTGGCTGGCGCCGCTGGTCTGGCCGACGGCGATCGAGGCGATGGCCAGCGGCCAGGTCGACCTGAGCATGATCTGCACGCACACGATGAAGCTCGACGGACTGGCGCAGGGGTTGGCCGACGTGAAGAACCGCAAGGGCAACCCGATCAAAGCCGTGGTGACGATAGGGTAGGGGCGTTGCGGGGCGTCAGAGCTGTGCGAGCAACTGCTTGAGGTAGCCCTTGACCACGGCGGGCGGCACATCGTTAAGGTCGGAGCGCTTGGGCAGTTCCTTGAGCAGTTCCTGCGCTGCGGCGTGGGCCTTCTTCCGTTGGCCCAACAGCGAGGAGACGACGTCGTCGCACCGTGCCATCTCGCCCTGGCTCATCCAGAGGACATACTGGGCCAGCCTGTCGGTCAGCTTGTCGCTCGAGGCGCCGGCCGACGGTTGGGGCGCGGGTGTGGGTTGGCTCGGCGTGGAGGGCGCCTCGGGGGTGTAGTTGCCCTCAAGGGCCTGGTCGGCGATGGCCCGATCCCGGGCTCGGCGCTGCTCGGCCCGCCGCTCTTCCTCCTCGTCGACGGGGGCGATGGGGATCTCCTCGACGTTGTCGGGCTGGGCGAGGTACATCTTCTGGCCGCAGTGCTCGCAGGCCACCCAGTTCTCATCGGGCTTCTGCTCGGTTTCGATCTTCTGACCGCAGTGCGTGCAGCGACGTGTGTTGCTCATCGGTCCCTCCCTCGGGTGTTCGGGACGAGGCGCTCTCAACGGGGGCGCGACATCTCTTTGTCGCGCGACTGCTCTCGACGTCGCGATCGGAACAGGAGTCGGATCGGCACCTCCTCGAACGGCAGGAACTCCCGCATTCGGTTGAGCAGGAACCGCCGGTACTCCTCGCTGATGAGCGTCGGGTTGTTCACAAACAGCACGATGGTGGGCGGTCGAATGCCCACCTGCGTGGCGTAGTAGATTTTAGGTGGCTTGACGCCGCGTTTCGAGCTCGGTCCGCGGACATCGAGGGCCCGCTGGAGGGCCTCGTTGAGGCGGCCGGTGCCGACGCGTTGGCCGGCCTGCTTGAAGAGCGACTGCGCCACGTCGATCGTCGCCTGGACGTTCTTGCCCGTCTCGGCCGTGACGAAGGTCATCGGGGCGTAACGGAGTTCGGGCAGCACCTTGTCGAGGTACTCGTCGTAGGCGGCGCTGTGGGAACGGTCCTTGGCCAGGTCCCACTTGTTGATGACCAGCACCACGGGCTTGTCGTGCTCGGCGATGTAGGCGCCCAGCTTCTTATCGACCTGGCTGATCGGCACGGTGGCGTCAATGAGAAACAACACGACGTCCGCGCGGCGGATGGACCGGGTCGCCCGGCTGTAGCTGTAGAATTCGATGCTGTCGGCGAGCTTGCTTTTCTTGCGGACGCCGGCCGTGTCGATGGCGATCAGGGTCCGTCCGTCGATCTGGAACTGCACGTCGACGGCGTCGCGGGTCGTGCCGGGGATCTCGCTGACGATGACGCGGCGCTGTCCGGCCAGGCTGTTGACGAAGGTGCTCTTGCCGACGTTGCGCCGACCGACGAGGGCGATCCGCATGACGGGCTCGTCGGGCTCCTCGCCGGCGACGGATCGCACGTGGTCGAGGATCGCCTCGATCAGCTCACGCCGCCCCTGTCCGTGCTTGGCCGAGACGCACAGCGGTTCGTCGAAACCGAGCGGGAAGAAGTCGGCGGCCTGGGCGGTGAGGCGTTCGTTGTCGGCCTTGTTCGCGACCAGGACAACGGGCCGGTCCTGGCGGCGGAGCAGGGCGGCGACCTCGCGATCCAAGGGCGTGAGGCCGTCGCGGACGTCGACCACGAAGAGGATGAGGCTGGCCTGGTCGATGGCGTAGGCGATCTGCTGCTCGACGTCCTCGGTGAGGCTATCGGTGTCCTCGATGCCGTAGCCGCCGGTGTCGACCAGCTCGAAGTACAACTCGTCCATCTCGCAGACGGTGCTGACGCGGTCTCGGGTCACGCCGGCGGTGGGGTCGACGATGGAGATCATGCGACCCGACAGGGCGTTCAGCAGCGAGCTCTTGCCCACGTTGGGGCGGCCGACGATGGCGACGACAGGTAAGGCCATGATGCGGTATTGTAACAGGTCGCCGGGTGTCCGCCCATCCGAGGCCAGGCCGGGAGGTCATGTCGGCGTAGGATCGCGGCCCGGTGTATCAGGGCGTGGGCATGAGGTCGAATTCGAGGCGGGGTCGGCCGGTCAGCTCGGTGCGCGTGCGGAGCCATCGCCGCAGGGCGTCGTGTCCGATGGGGACGTTGCCGAGGTGGGCCAACTCGATCGCGGCCGCGCCGTTGCCCAGGAAGGCCGCCTGGGCCAGGCTGCCGCCGCTGGCCAGGCCGAGGGTCATGGTCGCCAAGAGGGCGTCGCCGCAGCCCAACCGATCGGTGGTCTGGTGGGCCAGGCTGGGCAGGTGCTCGCTACGGAGTCGGCCCTCCCACTCGGGCGAGGTCTTATCGAGCGTCTGACGGTAGAAGACCACGAGGCCGTCCTTGCCGAGCGTCACGCACAGGTGTCGCGCCTGCGTCTGCTGCATGACCTTGTAGGCCACCGGCGACAGGCCGCTCTCGAAGTCGTGCACCGAGGCGCGGAGCTCGCGCTCGGTCGGACAGAGCAGGTCCATGTCGTGCATCGCGAGCAGATCGGCGCGTTGGCCGCTGACGTCGCCGCTGATGACGGGCCGGCCCTGGCGAAGCTTCGGCAGCACGGTGTCGAGCAACGCCGGGCTGATCATGCCGTATCCGAAGTCACAGAAGATCACCGCGTCGGCGTCGACGCCGCGCTGGAGGATCATCTGGCCGGCCTTGCGGAGGGAGACGCTGTCCAGCGGCTCGGTCTTGCCCTGTTGCACCTTGAAGAGCTTGTTCTCCTCGACCAGGTAGCGGGTCTTCTCGACCATGCTCTGCCGTCCAGGCAGGAGGTGGCAGTCGATATCGTCCTCGGTCAGGATGCGGGTTGCGCGGTCGCTCATGGCGTCCGAGCCGACCGAGCTGACGAGGAAGGGCACGCCGCCCATGGCCGCGACGTGTCGGGCGACGATGGCCGCCCCGCCGAGAAACTCCTGCTCGTCGAGCCGTGTCAGGGACATCATGGGCGATTCGCTGGCGATGTCGACGGCGTCGCAGAGGACGTACCGGTCCAGCACGATGTCACCGACGACGACCACGCGTCGGCCGGCCATGTTGCGCAGGAGGCTTTCGGCTCCGTCGCTGTCGAGCTTGTGCCTGCGACAGAACAGCCGCTGGCGATGCCATTCGATGTCTTCGTCGAGGCCCATGTGGCTGATCAGTTGGGTGCTGCTGAAGACGACCTCGCCACTGGAGAACAGGACGCGTCCGCCATGACGCTCGACGGTCTCGCGCTCGGCGAGGAAGCCCGGCGACGTGCTCGACTGATACTCGCGGCCCTTGACGTACAGATCGGGACGGATCTGGTCCAGGGCCTGGCAGGCGGTCGGGTTGGGATCGACGTAGACGTAATCGACGAACTCGAGGGCGGCCAGGCTCTCGGCCCGCAGCTCCTGGGGGACGTAGGGCCGCATCGTGCCCTTGTCGATGGCCGAATCGCCGGTGAGGCTCACCACCAGCACGTCGCCTTGCTGCTTGGCGAAACGGAGGTAGCGTATGTGGCCCGGGTGGACGATGTCGAAGCACCCGTGGCACTGGACGATGACCCTGCCGGCTTGACGCTCGGTGCGGATGGCCGCGGTCAAGTCGTTTAGGGACAGTATTTTAGGACTTGAGAGGTCGGGCATGACGCTCTGTCCGGCCCCGCTGTCGGCGCGCAACGAGGTTTCCTTAGACGGTTATCGGTCGTCTGCGGGGCTGACATGAGGTCGTGGAGGTGGGAAACGGGTTTGAGGGCGCTGAATCCACCACGTGTGTCGCTGCCAGATAAGGACTCAGCACGCCGTCCTTGCGGGGCCGGGGCCTCGAGGCAGGGCGGCGGTGGGAGCGGGCTTACGGCGTCTTGCCCAGCAGCGGGACGATGATCCAGTCGAGGAAGAACGAGCCGACCGCGTCGCCGCACGCTCCCAGCCCGAAGGCACAGCAGGTACCCAGGAACCAAAGACACAGCCAGGAATAGCATCGACGCATCGGGATCTCCTCGATTCGTGTCAGCAGCAGGTCGACGTTGCCGCCGGTTCCTCGTGACCCCGGCCGGCGGCGCAACGCCACGAATCTAGCCGCTTGTGAGAGGTTTCGCAAATGCCTGGGAGGCTCTCGCGCGGCTAATACCCGACCAGACTTGTTTCTGTGGATTCCGATCAGGAGGGCGAGACGCCACTCAGAGCAGCGACCGTCAGGGAGCTGTGTTGTTGGAGCGTTTGAACAGCAACGCTCCCTCACGGTCGCGTCTCCGGCGCGGCATCGATCCGACGTGGGAGCGTCTCCGACGGCGACCCCGAAACCGGGGAACCGACGAATTCGAATGAGTCGGACTGCTAGTCGCCCACGTGCCTGGCCAGAGCCTGACAGGCCTGCTCGATGGCCTCATCGGTGTGGTAGGCATGCGGAGCGAGGCGAAGCCGGCCGTCACGGACGGTCGTGGCGATGCGGTCTGCCTTGAGGTTCTCCATGAGCGAATCGGAATCGACGTCGGGATGGCGCGCCGAGACGATGCCCGACCATTCGCCGTCGCGTCGGCTGCTGTGCAGGTGAAACCCGAGGTCGGTCAAGGCCTCGACGAACCGGTCGGTCGCTCGTCGGATCCGGGTCTGGATCGTCTCGCGGCCTACGGCGTGGACGACCTCGAGCGCGGCCCGCACGCCGGCCAGGCCGGCCCAGTTGAGCATGGCGTTCTCGAAGCGGCTCGCGTCGGGTTGGAGCTCGAAGCGGTAATCGAGGTAGTTGCGGGCATCGACGACCGAATCGGCGCCGACCCAGGTGAATTCAAGTCGGTCGCGCAGCTCGGGCGTGGTGTAGAACAGGGCCGAGCCGGCGGGTCCGCAAAGCCACTTGTGCGCGCCGGTGGTGAGTGCGTCGATCTGCCAGGCCTGTACATCGATCTCGAAGACACTGAAGGCCTGGATGGCGTCGACCACGAGGACGGCGCCCGCCTGCTTGCACAGCGTGCCGAGCCGGGCGAGGTCGTGGCGATAGCCGGAGGCGAACTGCACGTGACTGACGGTGACCACACGCGTGCGGTCGGTGATCGTGGCCTCGTAGGCCTCGACGGGCAGGCGATCGTCCTGGTCGGGCTCGACCCAGACGAGCTCGACGCCGTGGGCTTGTTGGGCCCACCACGGATAGACGTTGGCGGGGTACTCCTTGGTGGCCAGGACGACCTGGTCGCCCGGCCGCCATCGCATGCCGTGGGCGATCAGGTTGATCCCGTGCGTGGTGTTGGGGGTGACAGCGATGTCGGAGCCCACGGCACCTATCAGGTCGCCCGCAAGCTGCTTGGTCGTCTTGAGGTCGTCCAGCCACTCGGGGATGTGATAGGCCGCATGCGTCTGGACTTTGCGGGTATGGTCGGCGACCGCCTCGGCCACGGGGCGGGAGATCGGTGAGACGCCGGCATGGGCGAGCCAGATCATCGAATCGATGGACGAGAACAGGTCGCGGTAGGCCTCGAGGTCTAGCGGTTCCATCAGGTTCTCCTACCTTGGGGTGGGGGAGGTTCGAGCCAGTCCGGCGGATAGGCCCATGCGAGTCGGTCCAGCACGGTCCGCCATCGGCGTGGCATGTCGCGGCGGAGGATCTTGGGTCGGAAGCCGAGTTTGAGATAGGTCTTGATCGCGGGTAAGCGGACATCGTCGGTGCTGAGGACGATGCTCGGGTAACCCTGATCGATGAGGTGGCCGAGCGCGGCGGCGCAGGCGATCAGGCCGAGGCCCAGCCCGCGGTGCCCCGGATCGACGGTCACGTAGTCGAGGCGTCCGATGCGAGGCACGGGCGTCTCCTGCGAGGCGAAGGTGACGGCGACGAGCGTCGCGTGACGTCCGATGACGCGCGAGCCGGTGATTCGCTCGGGCGCCTGCAGGTAGTGACTGAGCCGATCCATGTTCCAGTTCTCGAAGCCGGCCAGCTCCAGCAAGCGCAGGACGCCGATCTCGTCACCGGGTCGGTAAGAACGGAGGGTGTAGCCGGGCGGTGGCGGCCGACTCGGCAGACGCTCGTGACGGGGCTCGTCGAGCACCATGTGCAGTTGCATCGGTGGCAGCGGCATGATCCGGCGGCCTCCGAGCGCGGTTTCCAGGTTGGGCCCGTACCGGTATCATCACGGCTCGACGAGTGTACCACAGATGACCGACGCGCGGGTGCGCGAGGGGCTTTCCATGGGCGAGCCGACACATCGCCAACGGTTCAGGACGGCGCTGGAGGGCAAGCAGCCGCCGGGACGCGTGCCGCATTTCGAGCTGGTGTTCTATCTGACGATGGAGGCCTTCGGCAAGGTGCATCCCTCGCACCGGTGGTTCGGTCAGTGGGACCAGATGAGCTCGTCCGAGAAGAAGGCGCAGCTCCACGACGCGGCGAGCGTGTATCTCATGACGGCCGAGCGGTATGAGCATTCGGCCATCTTCCTGCACGGAGCCGGTCAGGGCGCCGAGGCGCACGAGGAGGCGTTCATCAATCTGGTGGATCATCTGGCCGGCGGGCAGTACTTCCTGATGATCCACGGGGACGCGACCTACAGCATTCCGGACGGCGAGCACATGATGGACTGGTGCGGTCGGATCGCGGACGACCCGCAGGGGTTGAAGGACGAGGCCCAGCGCAAGGTCGATCAGGCGCTCGCCCGCGCCGTCGAGCTGAAGAAGACCACCGTCCTGGACGGGTTCGCCCTGTGTGACGATTACTGCCTCAACGAGGGGCCTTTCCTTTCACCGGAGATGTTCGCCGAGTTCGTGGCACCGTATCTCAAGCAGCTCGTGGCGGGGTATCGGGAACTGGGCTTCTACGTGATCAAGCACACCGACGGCAACATCATGCCGATCGTCGATCAGCTCGTGGACGCCAGACCGCACGCGCTGCATTCGCTTGACCCGCAAGGGGGTGTGGACCTCGCCGAGATGAAGCGGCGCTACGGAGACCGGATCTGCCTGATCGGCAACGTGAATTGTGGCCTGCTGGATACGGGGACGGACGAGCAATGTGTCGCCTCGGCGAGGTACTGTCTGCGTCACGGGATGCCTGGTGGTGGCTACATCTTCAGCACGAGCAACTGCATCTACACGGGCATGGACTTGTCGCGGTACGATCTGATCCTCGATGTGTGGCGGCGCGAGGGCCGCTACACGTAGGTCGCCTCGGCGGATGCACGCCCGGATTCCACGTCGAACACCTTGCATCACCGCCCTTTTGAGCTATACTGAAGGGTCTACGCTCTACCGGCCGATAGGTCCGGTGACGTAAGGCCAGCCGGGACGGGTAGTTTTCGATGCGGCCGGTGGTTTTGTCGGATGGTGGAGGCCGCGTCCGGCGGGATGAGTTTTCTTGGGTGATTTATGGCGGCAGTCGGAGCCGTTTCCCTACGGTCGGCCTGCCCCCAGCAGTCTGTGAGGTCGATCATGTCACGCGAGTGTTACTTCCTCGGCAAGAAGACCCGTAGCGGCGGCAGCATCAGTCGACGCGGCAAGGCCAAGTATCTCGGCGGCGTGGGCCGCAAGGTGACCGGTCGCAGCAAGCGCAAGTTCAAGCCCAACATCCAGAAGGTCCGTGCCGTGGTGGACGGCAAGGTCTGCCGCATTCGCGTTTCGGCCAAGGCCATCCGCATGGGCCTGGTCGTCAAGCCACCGAAGCGAACCTGGAAGCCCGAGCAGGCCGAGGCGAGCAAGGAGTAGCCCGGTCGCGGGGCTCGCCGGTCGTCGCCGGCGACGCCGCCGGCATCGATCGCATCCCATCATGCGTTCCCATCGCCCGTTCCAACGCAGGCGCGGGCGATTTTCGTGCGCGGTCGATCGCGTCTCGGGCCGGTTCGCCCCGCAAGCGTTTCGACTATAATCCCCGCACCTGAAAGGAGCCCACCACGATGAGAGACAGCACGATGCTGGGCAAGCTTCGCGCGGGGAAGGTCGCGCTGACGTTTGGCGTCTCGGGCGGCTTTTCCACCAAGACGGTCGAGTTCGCGGGGATCCACGGCTTCGATGGCGTATGGATCGACATGGAGCACCGCAACTTCACGGACAAGGAGATGGAGCTGCTGATCCTGGCCTCGCGGACGGCCGACGTCGATGCCATGGTTCGGATCCGCAAGGGCAGCTACACCAACTTCTTCCGTCCGCTCGAGGCGGGGGCTGCCGCCGTGATGGTCCCGCATATCAAGGACCGAGCCGAGGCCGAGGCGGCCGTGTACAACACGCGCTATCCCCCGATCGGGCGCCGGGGCTTCGACAACGCCGGTCCCGATGGTGATTTCTGCTTTGCCCCTCCGAAGGAGTACGTCCAGCACGCCAACGATCAAACGCTGCTCATCGCGCAGATCGAGGATCCCGAGGCCCTGGACCATCTCGATGACATCATCGGCGTGGACGGCATGGACATGCTGTTCGTCGGCCCCGGCGATCTGAGCCTGGCTTTGGGCATTCCGTTCGAGTTCGACCACCCGAGGATCCTGGATGCGTACGAGCGCGTGGCCGAGGCGGCCGATCGGGCCGGCAAGTGGTGGGGCACGGTGGCGATCAGGCCCGAGATGGTCAAGCGCAACGCGGATATGGGCGCGCAGATGTTTAATCTGGGAGGGGATCAGGTCTTGCTCTACCTGGGCATGCAGTCGAAGATCGCCGAGTACAGGGATCTTCTGGGCGAGAGGTGCTGACGTCTGAGGCGCTCGGGCGGTTCGACCAGGCGAATCCGGGCGGGTCTTGCGTGACATGCCTCGTAAGGGGCCGGCGGCAGCGCGGCTGTAACGGCGGGCGATTCATGAACCGCGACCATCCGATCATCTCGATCGTCGTGCCGAGCTTTAACGAGCAGGACAACGTGGGTCCCCTCGTGGAGGCCTTGCGGGGCGTTCTCGATTCGATCACGGCCGAGTACGAGATCATCTTCGTCAGCGACGGCAGCACCGATGCGACCGGTTCGCGCGTGGCGGAGCTGCACCGCAAAGACCCCCGAGTCAAGCTCATCGAGCTGAGCCGCAACTTCGGGCACCAGCTCGCGCTGATGGCCGGGCTGGACGTGGCGGCGGGCGACGCGGTGATCACCATGGACGCAGATTTGCAGCATCCGCCGACGTTGATCACGGAGATGCTCGCGCGATGGCAGGACGGCGAGGACGTCGTCCACGCCGTTCGTCAGACCAGCGGCGGCGGGGTCGTGCAACGGTCGCTGTCGCGGCTGAGCTACGGCATCCTGAGCCGACTGTGTGAGGTGGATATCCTGCCCAACGCGGCCGATTTCCGTTTGATGGATCGGCGCGTGGTCGAGGTGATGCGCCAGCTCCGTGAACGGTTTCGGTTCGACCGCGGCCTGGTCCGGTGGCTGGGCTTTCGACAGGGGCAGGTCGTCTATCGGGAGGACCGTCGGCACTCCGGCCGGCCGGCGTACCGGTTCAGCCAGCGTGTGCGCCTGCTCGGCAACGCGGTGTTCTCGCTATCCAGTCGTCCTCTCAACGTGGTGGGGATGCTGGGGTTGGTGTTGTCGGCAGGCAGCTTGGCGTATCTGCTGTTCATCCTAGGGGCTCGGCTGCTGGCGCCGG
The DNA here is from genome assembly GCA_964622545.1 of uncultured Planctomycetales bacterium. GTDB lineage: Bacteria > Planctomycetota > Phycisphaerae > UBA1845 > JAFGLZ01 > JAFGLZ01. Next base: position 10,726 of record CAZUQM010000037.1, read on the forward strand.
ATCGACTGAGCGTGCAGCCGGGCTGGGCGAGCACGACCGCGACGATCCTGCTCGTCGGCGGGTTCCAGCTCGTGGCCTTCTGGTTGCTGGGCCAGTACGTCGGCCGGACGTACGAGGAGACGAAGCGCCGGCCGCCCTATGTGATCGCCCGCGGATTGGGGTTCGAGGATCCACGCATTCACGCGGCCGATCGGCCCGCTCTGAACCTGACGAACGCGACCGATAAGCCGGTTGAGCAGGGATGAGCCCCCGGCTGCGCGAACCGCAACGCGGCTGGCGTTCTGGCTCCTTTAGTGGCGACCAACACACGTTGGACATTTCTCTACCGGTAAGCCGACGTAGGCCATGGCGTTGGTGCGGCGCCTATCTCCTGTAGCTTGCCTAGTTTGACAGCGTATTGTACGCTTCGCCGGCGTCCTGGGTAAGTACCGGGTCGCCTGATGGCAGTCGGCTTGGCGGGCCGAGCTTCTGGAGAGGCGGGGATGGTCGTACGATTATCGGCGGTGTTTGGTCTTTGGGCGCTATCGACGGGCGTGATGCTGGCCGCGGGCGGTTGCGGGGCCGCGTCTGCGGGGGATCTGCTCGGGCCGGGCGATGGCAGTGACGGCGGCATCGTGGCCGGGCTTATTGACGACGGCGCCGATCCCAACCTTCCTACCGATACGCAAGACCCGAACGACGACACGACGGACCTCGACGGGGGCCAGGACGCAGGCGATGACGGCGGCTCGGATGATGATCCAAACGCTGTCGTCGTACGTTTCAGGGTCAGCCCATCGGAGGGCCCGAGGCCGCTGGTGGTGACGTGCTCGGCGGAGTCGACGGGGGCTCTGCCTGAGGGCGTGTATCGGTGGCTTATCGACGGTGTCGCCGATTCCGGACCGCGCGATACGCACGCGGGTCGGGCGGTCACGTTGGAGACGGGGGGCAGTCACGAGATCCGTCTGAGCTATGCCCCTTCGGCCACCTCGTTGTTCTCGACTTGCACGCACGCCGACGGCGGGGGTGAAGCGGCGACGGTCGTGGTCTGGCCTCGGATTTCGGGTGCGCTTCGCGACCCCGATGGCGAGCCGATTGCGGGCGTTGTGGTTCAGGCCGGTGACGGCGCTGCGTCCTGCGAAACGGACGCGGACGGCCTCTTCGCCCTGGACGTGCCGATGGGATGGTCTGGTCGGATCAGTCCGGAGACGGATGACTACGACTTCGATCGCGCCGACCGAAGCTTCACCCGAGTCAACGGCGACATCCCCGGCCAGGACTTCGTCGGTCTAGCGCGTTGGGTCACGGTGGCCGGCGTGGTGACCGATACGGCAGGCGATCCGGTGGCGGATCTTGAGGTGCGGGCCGTGCCCGACGGGGGGACGACCACGACGGATGCGTCGGGAGTGTACGAGCTGCGGGTCCCGAATCTCTGGTCGGGCGAGATCGCTCCGATGCCGGCGGACTACGGGTTCGAACCGCCACGCAGGACGTATGCCTTCGTGGAGGCGGCCGCGAGCGGGCACGACTTCGTGGCCACGCCCTGGCCGAGCGACGGCAGCTTCACGTCGGATCACGCTTTGATGATGCTCAAGTCACTTCCGAGCTACAGCGGCGGTCCGCGGATTCAGATCATGAAGAACTACGGCTACTGGGGTGAGATAAACGGCGGCCGTCCCATATTGGCGGAACTCGTACGGATAGGTGGCACGTACCAGGCGAATATCTCGAGAATACACACGGGAGGGGCGGATGGTACGTACCTCCGGATCGCCAGGGACTTCGCCCAGCAGGGCGTCCCCATTTGGTTGGAGATGGGTTCGATCGGCGGCCTCGGCTTCTGTGAGTCGATCGGATCTTTCGATCCCAACTGCTTCCACGCGTGTCCCAGGCCGCTGGATGAGTACCTCAACCCGGAGCACCCAATCGCTGGCCGGCGAAAATCCCGACGCCTTTTCTGTCCGTGTCGGCACGCGTGTCAGCGGCAGATTGCGCGATGGTTCAAAGCGGGCGAGGACTTACGCGCGTCAGGGATGTCGGCGGACATGCTGGAGGGTGTGTGGGTGCACGACGAATCAGCCTATGTAGCGGTGACTAGCGAATGGCATGTCTCGTTCGCCATGTATGAAGAATGCACGGCCTGTGGGAGCAGGGAGGCGCACAATGAGCACCTGGCCAAGCTCCAAGCGAACATCGTTCATGCCATGATGAGGGGGCTTGGGGCGGCTCCGGCCGGCGATTTGAACCGGGACTTCGTCTTTGACGCTGAAGACCAGGCGCTCTTCCAGCAGGCCATGGTCGACCAGCATCCGATGGGCGATTTCGACAACAATGGCATCGTCGACGCCGACGATTGGACCTACGTGGAATCGGTGGAACCGACCACCCCCAAGATGCTCTCGCAGTTCTGGTGGTGTGGAGGGTACCTAGACTATACGGCCGACGGCTTGCCGGCAAGGCCCTCGCCCTGGCTGCCAATCGAGGATTTCCCAGGCGTACCCCGACAGACGCACTTCAACTTCGCCCGTTACGGCTCGGACGATGATTGCGTCGACGATCTTGCGATGACGATCGACGCTATCAACAACACCTTCGGCAAGCCGGTGGTTCCTCATCTCTCCTTGACGCTGGACAGTACGGCTGGATGCGAGTGCGGCGTTCCCTACTCGGCCAACTACGGCAAGGCCAAGATCGCTGCGCAGAAGGGTTGTCCGATGATCCTCTGTTACGCGCTGAATCCGCTGATGGCCGATTGGATGACTCCGGAGTTGTATCGCAAGCAGTTTGAAAGCGTGCGGGCGATCGTTGAGGGCGCACGGGATGGCGCCTTGATGCAGCCCTAGCCAGTGGAGGGCCGCGTTGGCCCGCCCGGCGACTCGTTAGATTGCGGCAGGATCCGCGCAAAGCGCTCTTCACCCAGTAGAATAACGACGGGCGTGCGGAGCAGAATCTGGAGATCCAGTGCTGGGCTGAGGTTCTCGACGTAGCACACATCCCACACGATGCGCTCGGGCCAGGAGATGGCTGTGCCGCCGTGGATCTGTGCCAGACCGGTGCAGCCCGGCCTAACGAGCAGGCGCCGCCTTTCGAACTCGCCGTATTTCTCGACCTGGTCCATCAACGTGGGTCTTGGCCCGATCAGCGACATGTCGCCGCGGAGCACGTTGAGAATCTGCGGCAACTCGTCGATCTTCAGCCGGCGGAGCCATCGGCCCACGGTCGTGATCTCCGGATGGTCCAAGGGCACGAGTTCCTTCGGATCCGGCGCGCGCCCTCCTCGCATGGTGCGGAACTTGTAGACCTTGAAGGGCCTGCCGTAGCGTCCGGCACGCGTCTGTGTGAACAGGATGGGGCCGGGACTGGTCAGCTTGATCAGGACGGCGGCAATCAAGAGGACCGGTGCCAGGAGGATCAAGCCAATCAGACTGAGGACGACGTCGATGAGGCGTTTGATGGGGGCATACCAGTCGGACCCGGGCATCGGCTGACCTTCTTCCTGGCTGCGATTTCGTTTTGTGACGTGGCCGGATGAATCCCGATGCGACCTTCACGTCCAGAGGATAGCCCGCGGCGTCGGGCCTGCCAAGCGCGTCGGTGGTTCGAGGGGCTGCAGGGGGCAGGGGTTTGACGGACCTGCCCCAGCCAGGGGGATACACTTGGGGTGCCGATCCAGGATTATGTCCGCCGGTCTTGCAGATGGCCTTGCAGAAGGGTTAGGATGATCGCTGTAGGGTAGTTCGTGCGGCTTCTGGGTCCGAGGGCATGGCTGTTGGGAATCACTGATACGCAACCGTCCTCAGCACAGCCGCTTAGCGAAGAAGCGGACCGGGTTCGCCAGCGCGTGGAAACTCAGAACCTGCTCGTTCGCCGACAGGGGCTCTGGCGCATTCTGGGAGCGCTGGGAATCTCGACGGTGCTGCTGCTGCTGGCGTTAGGGCTTCGTCGAGACCAGGTGATACGGGAGGCTGCCCTCGATGATATGGAGCGTGTGGGCCAGGCGTTCGATAGTTGGGTGCACGAGCACGCCGCCTTGCCCAGCAGCCTTGACGTGGTCTTCAGGTCGGGCCGAGAGCTGTCCACGTCTCATCTGGGCTACGCCGACATCGACCGCCGTAGGATCGCGGCCCTGGGCCAAATGCCGGTCGTTCTCGTCTATGATTTGGAGCCTCGAGGGCAGCTCTTCAGCCACCATGGGCGATCGGTTCTGCTGTGCAAACGGGCGGATTTTCAAGCTAAGTGGTTGACTGAAAAGGAGTTCGCTCGGCAGAGATCGCGAGAGCAGGATCTGGTCGAGAAGCTTCACTCGTCGCCCGGTTTGATGAACGGTTCTGGAAAGGGACGCGGGCAGAGCGGCTTGCCAAGCCCCTTGCTCAAGCCCAGGGTGGTTCCCGGTCGTTAGATCAAGGGTGGTTCCCGTTTCTGGCAAGCGAAGCACTCGGCGGCTCTCGCCCGGGTGTCATCGCGGGTGACCTTTCGGTCGAAATCCCCGAATTTTTTCCGCGCAGGTCCTCTGGTGGCAAGATTTGCTTGACAAAGCACTTCTGCTTGCTACACTGGCCTTTCTGTCTTCGTACGGAATAGATAGGGAGTGTATACGCCGATGGACGGAGAGATGATACGCATTCGGATGGAGGCCTACGACCACGGCGCGTTGGATTCCTCCGCCCGTGAGATCGTCGACCACGCGAAGCGCACCAGCGCCCGCGTGCGGGGTCCGATTCCGCTGCCGACTCGCATCGAGCGTTACACGGTACTGCGGTCGCCTCACATTGACAAGAAGTCGCGTGAGCAGTTCGAGATGCGCACGCACAAGCGGGTGATCGACATCTATGAGCCGACGGCAAGGACCGTCGAAGCGTTGAACCGGCTTGTGGTGCCGGCGGGTGTCTTCGTCAAGATGCAGTTGAAGTAAGGGCGGGAGCTTTCGCCGGGCTGTGTTGGCGAGGCGCCAAGGCTGGCTTCTTCGTCTAGCCCCGTATCGACAAACAATTCGGACACATGAGCTTGATCGTGTGTCACCAGATCGCTCCCGAGGGGCGATAGGGGAGATTTATTCACATGGTGGCGGCGCTGCTAGGCAAAAAGATCGGGATGACCCAGGTGTACGACGAAGCGGGTCGGTCGGTGCCCGTGACGATCATCCAGGCGGGTCCTTGCCCCGTGCTGCAGGTCAAGACGCAGGAGACCGACGGGTACGATGCCGTGCAGCTCGGCTTCGACGAGGTGAAGCCGCATCGGTCGACGCTGCCGGAGATCGGCCATGCCAAGAAGGCGGGGACGGGACCGAAGCGGTTCGTTCGCGAGGTCCGCTTTCACGAGGCCGCGCCGGAGTCCGAGCCCGGTGACCTGTGGACCGTCGACGTCTTCGACGAGGTTCAGTTCGTGGATGTGGTGGGCACGACGAAGGGGCGTGGGTTCGCCGGTGTGATGCGACGCCATCACTTCGGTGGTCAGCCGGCCTCGCACGGCGTGGAGCGTAAGCACCGCAGCCCGGGTTCGATCTCGAGTCACGGCTCCGATCTGGGCCACGGTGGGAATCTGAAGAAGGGCAAGCGGATGGCGGGCCAGATGGGCAACGTCCGGCGGACCAGCCGCAACCACGTGCTGGTCGGGGTGGACAAGGTCCGCAACCTGTTGCTTGTCAAGGGGGGCGTGCCGGGTGCGAACGGCAGCTACGTGGTCGTGCAGCGGAGCGTGGCCAAGAATCAGCCCAAAGACATCGAACGGTTGTACTACGTTGTCGGAAGCGATGAGGACGCCCAGCCGAGCAAGGTGTTCAAGCTGGAGGTCGTTGGTGCGGCGTCGGGCGGCACTGAGGATTAGCATCGCCAGGGAATCAGAGCGAGGCGCGCCGGTCGGCGCTCGCCCGCACAGGCAGATTGAACGATGATCGACTTGCCCGTCTACAACGAGAATGGCGACCAGATCGAGACGGTCTCGGTGGATGAGTCCGAGCTCGGTGGCGAGGTGCGGCCGGCTTTGCTCAAGCAAGCGGTCGTGATGCACTTGGCGAATCAGCGTCAGGGCACGTCGGCGACGCGCAACCGCAGCCAGGTCGTCGGCAGCACCAAGAAGCTGTATCGCCAGAAGGGCACAGGCCGTGCCCGCATGGGGTCGAGCCGGACGAACATCCGTCGGGGCGGCGGCATGGCGTTCGCCAAGCGGACACGCGACTTCCGTCAGTCCATGCCCAAGAAGATGCGACGCCTCGCCCGGCGCAATGCCGTATTGGCCAAGGCCCTCAGTGGCGACCTCCTCCTGATCGACGCACTCACCTTCGAAGAACCCAAGACCAAACGATTCGCGACGATGCTTCGGGCCCTCAAGGCCGATCGGGGCTGTGTGCTTGCTCTGGCCGGGAGGGACGAGAACGTCTACCGATCGGGCCGGAACATCCCCAAGACCGAGATCCGCCAGGCCAACGAATTGAGCACGTACGAGATTCTGCGGCGCCGCCGGCTGCTCATGACCCGGGAGGCGTGGGAGGTGTTCTTGTCCGGCGCCCAGGGGGCCGTGCCGTCCAAGGTCGCGGAGGGCTCGGAGGAAGCGGTTTCGTCGGAAGGACAGGAGTAGGATCGGATGGACATCTACCACACGATCGTTCGGCCTCTGGTGACCGAGAAGGGCACCTTTCAGAGCCAGCAGAACCATGGCGAGACGAAGTGGATGGCTCCGCGCGGCGGGGCGTACAGCTTCGAGGTCCATCCGGACGCGAACAAGACGCAGATCAAACAGGCCGTCGAGAAGATCTACAACGTCAAGGTGCTGAGCGTGCGGACGGCCAACCGGCGCGGGAAACCTCGTCGGGTGCGGTTCAAGACGGGCAACACGAAAGAATGGAAGAAGGCGGTGGTGGTCCTGGATCCGGACAGCCATATCGACCTGTTCTAGCAGCGGCCGGTGCCGACCGGCATGGATGGTGAGTGACGATGGCGATCAAGATCTACAAACCGACGTCGGCCGGGCGACGGAAGGCCTCGGTGAACCTGCACAGCGAGATCACCGACAAGCGCCGCAAGCCCGAGAAGTCGCTGCTGGAGCCGTTGAAGAAGACGGGGGGCCGGAACCATCACGGCAAGATCACGGCCTGGCATCGCGGGGGCGGGCACAAGCGCCGCTACCGTCGGATCGACTTCAAGCGGAAAAAGGACCACGTCGAGGCGAAGGTGGTGGCGATCGAGTACGACCCGAACCGGACGTGCCACATCGCGCTGCTGGAGTATGCCGACGGCGAGAAGCGGTACATCCTGGCGCCTCAGGGCCTCCAGGCGGGCGAGGTGCTCGAATCGGGCCAGCAGGTCGAGCCGAAGTCGGGCAACTGCATGCCGCTGAAGTCGATTCCGGTGGGCATGGACGTGCACAACATCGAGCTGATCGCCGGTCAGGGCGGCAAGATGGTTCGCTCGGCGGGCAGCTCGGCGAGGTTGGTGGCCCGCGAGGGCGACTGGGCGACGCTGCTGCTGCCGTCGGGTGAGATGCGGCAGGTCCGTGGTGAGTGTCGCGCGACGATCGGCGTGATCGGCAACGCGGACCACCAGAACGTTCGGCTCGGCAAGGCCGGCCGCAAGCGGCACATGGGTCGCCGGCCCCACGTGCGGGGTACGGCGATGAACCCGGTGGCTCACCCGCTGGGCGGCGGCGAAGGTCGCAGCGGCGGCGGTCGCCATCCGTGCAGCCCCTGGGGCAAGCTGGCCAAGGGGGGTCGGACGCGCAAGAAAGGCAAGCCGTCGAGCAAGCGGATTCTGCGTCGCCGTCGGTCGGTGCGTTACGGTCAGTTGCCGAGGCCGAAGTAGCGACAGGGACGGGTTGGAGCGAGACCCGCGGTAAGATGTGAGACATGAGAGAGGTTGAGGCATGTCGCGTAGCTTAAAGAAAGGCCCGTACGTCGACGAGAAGCTGTTTCGCAAGGTGATGCGGAGCAAGGAGACGGGCGAGCGCCAACCGATCAAGACGTGGGCGCGAGCCTGCACGATCGTGCCGGAGTTCGTGGGTCACACCTTCGCGGTGCACAACGGGAAGAACCATGTCAATGTGCTGTGCACGGAGGACATGGTGGGCCATAAGCTGGGCGAGTTCGCCCCGACGCGATTGTTCCGCGGCCATGCCGGCGGCAAGCGGCGCTAGTGGTCTGACAGGGAGAGCTGTCGATGCCTTGGAAAGCGGTATACCGATACGCACGCATCAGCCCTCGTAAGGCGCGGCTGGTCGCCGACATGATCCGTGGTCGCCACGTGGACGAGGCGATCGAGATACTCGACTTCACGAAGAAGCGGGCCAGCGGGATGGTCAAGAAGGTCCTGCGCTCGGCGATCGCCAACGCGGACGAGCAGGAGGCCGACGTCAGCACGCTGTTCGTGCAAGAGGTTCGTGTGGACCAGGGCCCGCAGATCAAGCGCTGGCGGCCCAAGGATCGCGGTCGGGCCCATCCGTACGCCCATCCGACGAGTCACATCGTGGTGATGGTGGACGAGGGCTAGGCGGAGATAGGGACGGCGCCGGCAGAGGGGGCCCGGCAGGACGAGCCTGAGATCAGGCCAGGAGCAAGGTTGTGGGTCAGAAGGTCAATCCAATCGGCTTTCGAACGGGGATCACCGAGGGGTGGAAGGCGCGATGGTACGCGCCCAAGGCCGCCTACGGGGAGTTCCTGGTCGAGGACCAGAAGATTCGTCGGTACGTCGACGACAAGCTGAACCGTAGGCCCCCGTCGGCTCAGATCGCCAAGGTCGAGATCGAGCGGACGCGCAACGAGGTGGCGGTGTACATCCACACGGCCCGTCCTGGCATGGTGATCGGGGCCCGTGGGGCGGACATCGAGAAGCTCCAGGAGGAGCTCGAGGAGCTGATCGACCGCAAGGTCGAGATCAAGGTGATCGAGATCAAGAACCCGGACTTATCGGCGCAGCTCGTGGCCGAGTCGATCGCCGAGCAGCTCAAGAAGCGGTCGAGCTTTCGGCGGACGATGAAGCAGCGGTGCGAGGGGACGATGCAGGCGGGCGCCAAGGGCGTCAAGATCATCTGCAAGGGTCGGCTCGGCGGGGCGGAGATGGCCCGGAGCGAGCGTCAGACGATGGGATCGATTCCGCTCCAGACGCTTCAGGCCCATGTGGATTACGGCTATGCCCCGAGCGTGACCAAGCAAGGCACGATCGGGGTTCGGGTTTGGATCTACACCGGCATGTACGGAGAGGAAGCGGCTTCGGAAGGGGACGAAGGCCCCCGGCGGCCGCACCGACGGGGTAAGCGCTGAGGTGCGACGACGCGTCCCGCCGAGACGGGCGGGGTGATGTGTTTCAGGAGGTGGCGCGATGCCACTGATGCCCAAGCGGATCAAGTTCCGCAAACAGCAGCGAGGCAAGATTCGAGGGGTCGCCCAGAAGGGCAATCGGGTCTCGTTCGGGGATTTCGGGATTCAGGTGCTCGACGGCGGTTGGATCACGGCGGCTCAGATCGAGGCGGCCCGCGTCGCGGCGACGCACTTTCTGCGTCGCGAGGGGCGGGTCTACATTCGGATCTTTCCGGACAAGCCGGTGTCGAGCAAGCCGCTCGAGGTTCGGATGGGCAAGGGCAAGGGCGAGCCTGATTTCTGGGTCGCCCGCGTCAAGCCCGGGACGGTGGTGTTCGAGTTGGGCGGCGTGGAAGAGGACATTGCTCGGCAGGCGCTGGCCCGTGTGGCGGCCAAGCTGCCGTATCGGTGTCGTATGGTGTCGCGTCGCCTGACGGTCTAGCAGCGGGAGGTGGGTGTCGTGAAGATCGACGAGATCCGTGAGTTGTCGACCGAGGAGTTGCACAGCGAACTGGACCGGCTGCGCCGGCATCTGTTCGACCTGCGAAGCCAGGCCGTCACGGAGAAGCTCGAGGATCCTGCTCAGCTCGGCAAGACCAAACGCGACATCGCGCGGATTCACACGGTGTTGCAGGAGCGCGGTGAGAAGGACGTCGAGCAGAAGCAGTATCACATGGAAACGCTGGCGAGTCACAAGGCCGGCGGTTAGGGATTGCGGCCGGCCGGTTGGCGATGGCGCACCGGGTCGAGCGAAGGACAGGCGATGGCAGACGAAACGAACACGACAGCGACAACCTCGGCGACGTCGTCCAAGCGGAAGCAGCGGACGACGCGGACGGGCACGGTGGCCAGCGACAAGGGCGACAAGACGATCGTGGTCGTGATGGACTACAACGTCAAGCACCCCAAGTACGGCAAGTTCATCCGACGGAGCGTCAAGGCCCACGCGCACGACCCGAAGAACGAGGCCCGGGTCGGGGACAAGGTCGAACTGATGAAGTGCCGTAACATCAGCAAGACCAAGGCGTGGCGCCTGGTTCGCATCGTGTCCAAGGGTGTGTTGAGCTAGAGGCCGCGGGCCGGTTCGTCGGACGGATCGGCCCGGAGGCTGGAGCAGAGAGATGATCCAACTTCAGACCATGCTCGACATCGCTGACAACACCGGGGCGCGTCGCGCCCAGGTGATTCAGGTGTTGGGGGGTTCGACGGCGCGTCACGGCAAGAAGAAGCTTCGGACGGCGTCGGTGGGCGACATCGTGGTGTGCAGCGTGAAGGACGCGCTGCCGAACAGCGACTTCGCGGCCGGCAAGGACCGTCGCGACAAGGCGACCCGCCGCAAGGTGCGCTGCGTGGTGGTCCGGACGCGCAACCCGGTCCGTCGTGAGGACGGCTCGTACGTCCGGTTCGACAGCAACGCGGGCGTGATCATCAACGAGGACAAGAGCCCGCGTGGCACGCGGATCTTCGGAGCCGTGGCCCGGGAGCTGCGTGAGAAGGGTTTCATGAAGATCATCTCGCTGGCCAGTGAGGTGGTGTAGTCGCAAGGCGCCCGGCGGGCCGGCGGTGACGAGCGGCCGGGGTGAGACGATAGGAAGGCTTGGAGTAGAGCGATGGCTCGACACGTCCGAAAGGGCGACCTGGTGGAGGTCGTCAGCGGCGACCACAAGGGTCAGCAGGGACGCATTCTACGGGTCGACACGAAACGTGACGCCGTGGTGGTCGAGGGCGTGAATCTGGTCTACCGGCACGTCCGTCCGTCCCGGCAGTATCCCCAGGGCGGTCGGCTGCAGAAGGAAGCGCCGATCCACGTCTCGAACGTGTTGCCGGTGGATCCGAAGACGGGTCGCGGCTCGCGGGTTCGGTTCGTGACCGAGCGGGACGCGTCGGGCAAGGTGGTGGCCAAGCAGCGCGTCACCGTGGGCGGAACGACCTTGGGTGATGTCACGCACGGTCGGATCGAGGGCGCCGGGGCCGCCGAACAGGCGGGTTAACGCACCCCTCCGGCTTCGTTGAGAGAGCAAAGCACAATGGCCCGGTTGTATGACAGATATCGAAACGACGTGATGCCGGCCCTGAAGCAGGACCTCGGCCGCGAGAACGTGCACAGCATCCCGCGCATCGAGAAGGTGATCGTCTCGATGGGGATCGGCCGAGCGGTGCAGGACAAGAAGTTCCTGGAGCCGGCGAGCAAGGAGCTGGCTCAGATCACGGGGCAGAAGCCGGTGATCTGCAAGGCCCGCAAGAGCGTCTCGAACTTCAAGCTCCGCAAGGGCAATCCGATCGGGCTGAAGGTGACGCTGCGTCGCGATCGGATGTACGAGTTTCTGGATCGGCTGATCAGCGTGGCGATCCCTCGTGTGAGGGACTTCCGCGGTCTGGATCCGAAGAGCTTCGACGGGCGGGGCAACTACTCGATGGGTCTGAGCGAGCAGACCGTGTTCCCCGAGATCGACCCGAACAAGGTCGAGAGCCAGCAGGGGATGAACATCACGATCGTGACGACGGCCCAGAACGACGCCGAGTGCCGGCAGTTGCTTTCGATGATGGGGATGCCGTTTAGGAGCTAGTCACCGCGAGAGGCGGTAGGCCGGACGGGCCCGCAGGGGGTCGGTCGGGCTGAGAAGACCAGGGTGGTGTTTGGATGGCACGGAAATCGCTCATTGCCAAGTGCAATCGCAAGCCCAAGTATAGCGCGCGGGCCTATCGGCGGTGCGAGTTGTGCGGCCGATCTCGTGCGGTGTACCGGAAGTTCCGCCTCTGTCGGATCTGCTTCCGGACGCTGGCCAACCAGGGCAAGATCCCGGGCGTGCGCAAGGCGAGCTGGTAGAGAGCAGGATGGAGCTTGAGGCGGGGCGGTCGAGGCGGGGTTCGCCGGACCGACCGCTGAACGGAGCAGACGATGTGGAGTGACCCGGTAGCCGACATGCTGACGCGGATCCGCAACGGGGTTCGCATTCGTCGGGACGAGGTGACGATTCCGAGTTCGAAGCTGAAGGTCGGTGTGGCCCAGGTGCTCAAGGCCGAGGGGTTCATCACGGACTACGACGTGATCGACGACGGACGTCAGGGAGTCCTTCGCGTGACGCTGAAGTACGGTCCGCACGGCGAGCAGGTGATCACCAAGCTGGACCGGGCGAGCAAGCCGGGATGTCGGGTGTATCGGTCGGCCAAGGACCTGCCCTCGGTGTTGGACGGGCTGGGCGTGGCGATCGTCTCGACGAGTCAGGGCGTGATGAGCGACCGCGAGTGTCGCGAGAAGAACGTGGGCGGCGAGCTCGTGTGCACCGTCTACTAGAAGGATTGAGGGTCAGGAACGATGTCACGCGTAGGCAAGCAACCGATCCCGATTCCGGACGGGGTGACCGTCTCGGTGAACGGATCGTCGGTGTCGGTCAGCAAGGGCGATAAGTCGCTGAGTCTCGAGGTCTCTCCGGCGATCCAGGTGGAGGTCGACACCGAGACCAAGCAGATCGTGGTGACCCGGCCGAGCGATTCGCGACAGCATCGGGCGCTGCACGGGCTCACCCGCTCGCTGATCAACAACATGATCGTGGGCGTGACGACCGGCTACGAGAAGAAGATGGAGCTGTACGGGGCGGGGTACAGCTGCAACCTGCAGGGCAACACCCTGATGTTGAACTGCGGTTACATGGGTCGCGGCCTGAACGCCCCGGCGCAGTTCACGATTCCCGTTCCGGCGGGGGTGGAGGTGACGGTGGAGACGCCGGCGGCTCGGGGTGACGACGTGCCGGCGAAGTTCACGGTCAAGGGCATCGACAAGCAGCAGGTGCATCAGTTCGCGGCGGACCTGCGTCGGATTCGTCCTCCGGAGCCGTACAAGGGCAAAGGGCTTCGTTACGCGGACGAGTACGTGCGTCGGCTGCCGGGCAAGGCCTTTGTGGGTGGTGGCTAGGGTTCACGAGTCGCGATCGTCCGTGGTGGCGGTTGCCTGATGGAAGCCAGACGATGGACGCAAGCAAGACCAAGAGCAAGCGACGGACGAGGCGGAAGATTCGGGTGCGCAAGCGGATTTTCGGGCTGCCCGAACGGCCGCGCCTGACGGTGTTTCGCAGTCTAAAGAACATCTACGCGCAGATCATTGACGACACCGAGAGCAAGACGTTGGCCTCGGCCAGCACGCAGGACAAGGAGCTGGCCGGCGACGTGAGCTACGGGGGCAACAAGAAGGCGGCCGCGGTGGTGGGGGCCACGTTGGCCGAGCGCGCCAAGGCCAAGGGCATCGTCCGGGTCTCGTTCGATCGGAACGGGTTCAAGTACCACGGGCGGGTGAAGGAGTTGGCGGACGCGGCCCGCAAGGGCGGGCTCGAGTTCTAGGCAGCATCCAAACGGTATGGGCCCGTAGAGGACCGAACAGAAATCGAGGTCGGCATGGCTCGAGACTATAGCCCGAGAGTGGACGAAGAGAAGGTCGTCGAGGAAGAGGTGGTCAAGGTGTACCGTTGTGCCACGGTGGTCCGTGGCGGTCGACGGTTCAGCTTCGCCGCCCTGGTGGTGGTCGGCGACCGGGCCGGACACGTGGGCGTGGGCTATGGCAAGGCCAACGAGGTTCCTCCCGCGGTGGAGAAGGGCATCAAGAACGCCCGCAAGGCGATGACCGAGATCCCGCTGAAGGGCAGGACGATCCCGCATCGCGTGGTGGGTCGCTACGGTGCGAGCAAGGTGGTGATGGTGCCGGCGAGTGAGGGTACCGGCGTGATCGCGGGCTCGAGCGTGCGTCCGGTGCTGGAGCTGGCGGGCATCCATGACGTGCTGACCAAGAGCTACGGCAGCAACAGCCCGAAGAACCTGGTCAAGGCGACGCTCAACGGGCTGGAGCAGCTCCGCAAGCAGGAGACCGTCGAGGAGCTGCGCGGCGTGAAGGTCAGCAGCCAGACGGTATGACTGGACAGACACGACCTCATTCGGGCCCATGGCGGTCCGACGACGAGACGAAAGGGACGTAAGCCGTGGACCTGAGCGAGATCACCCGACAAGCCGGCGCCAACAAGCCCCGCAAGCGCGTGGGCCGAGGCCGGAGCAGCGGCAAGGGCAAGACGTGCGGTCGCGGTCACAAGGGCTGCCTGTCCCGATCGGGCGGTGGCGTTCGCCCGCTGACCGAGGGCGGTCAGATGCCGTTGTTCCGCCGGTTGCCCAAGCGCGGCTTCAACAACGCGAGTTTCCGCAAGGTCTACGAGCTGGTCAACGTGGGCGACCTGGAGCAGCGTTTCGAGTCGGGCGCGACGGTGAACCGCGAGAGCCTCATCGAGGCGGGCCTGATCCGAGGCGGCAAGAAGTCGCTGCCGATCAAGGTGATGGGTGACGGCGAGCTGACCAAGAAGCTGACGGTGGAGGTGGATCGGTTCACGAAGTCGGCGGCGGAGAAGATCGCGTCGGCGGGTGGTAAGGCCAAGACGATCGGCGAGTGATATGCTCAGCGCGTTTTTGAACATCTTCAAGGTGCCGGAGCTTCGCAACAAGCTCTTCTTCACGTTCGGTCTGCTGACGATCTATCGGGTGGGGTTCTTCGTGCCCCTGCCGGGCGTGAACCAGGAGCAGCTCAGCAAGCACTTCAGCGGCGGCGGCGCGGGCCAGGTGGCCGAGTACTTCGCGATCTTCACGGGCGGCGATCTGCAGCAGAGCACGATCTTCGGCCTGGGGATCATGCCGTACATCTCGGCGGCCATTATCTTCCAGTTGCTGGTGACGGTGGTTCCGGCGCTCGAGCGACTCAAGAAGGAGGGCCAGACCGGTCAGAAGAAGATCCAGGAGTACACCCGCTACGCGACGGTGGGGCTTTGTCTGGTGCAGGCGTTCTTCTGGCTGAGCTACATGGGGCGTCAGGGCCTGTTGATGGCCGACTACGCCAACTGGTGGACCGTGCGGATGATGGTGGTGATCGGGCTGACCACGGGCACGATCTTCCTGATGTGGCTGGGCGAGCAGATCGACGAATACGGCATCGGCAACGGCATCAGCCTCATCATCATGGCCGGCATCGTGGCCCGCATGCCGCAGGCGATCATCATGGTCGCGCAGAACTTTCGTCGGTTCGACGAGGCCGGCGGCCAGAACTCGATGGACATCACGAAGGTCCTGTTCCTGATCGGGGCGTTCGTGGCGGTGGTGGCCGGATCGATCCTGATCACGCAGGGCCAGCGGCGGATCCCGATCCAGCAGGCCAAGCAGACGCGCGGGCGTCGCGTGTACGGCGGTCAGCGCCAGTACCTGCCGCTCCGCGTGAACCACGGCGGCGTGATGCCGATCATCTTCGCCAGCTCGTTGCTGATCTTTCCGGGCATCGTGCTGGGCTGGCTGGCCGACTCGTTCCAGTGGGGCGGTTTTCGCCTCCTGGCCGAGGCGATGGCCCCGGGAGCGTACGTCTACGAGGTGGTGTACATCGGTCTGATCTACTTCTTCGCGTACTTCTGGACAACGGTCCAGTTCCAGCCGAAGGAGATGGCCGACCAATTGCGGGACTACGGCAGCTTCATACCGGGGCTGCGGCCCGGCAAGCGGACGGCCGACTACCTCGAGAAGGTGATGGAGCGAATCACCTACGTGGGCGCCGCGTTTCTGTCGATCATCGCGGTGATCCCCTCGGTGGTGGCGATCTGGTTGGAGATCCCGTTCCAGGTGTCGGCGTTTCTGGGCGGGACGGGTCTGCTGATCGTGGTGAGCGTCGCGCTGGACCTGGTCCAGCGGATCGAGGCGAACCTGATCATGCGGAACTACAGCGGGTTCCTGGGCGGTGAAGGGGGTGGACGCATCAAGGGGGCGTACGCATGATCCTCGTGATGTTGGGACCTCCGGGCGCGGGCAAGGGCACGCAGGCCAAGCGGATCGCCGAGGCGTTCGGCCTGCTGCACCTGAGCAGCGGCGACATTTTGCGAGCCGAGCGCAAAGCCGGGACGGAGCTGGGCCGGAAGGCGCAGGAGTACATGGACGCCGGCAAGCTCGTGCCGGACGATCTGATCGTCTCGATGATGGTCGAGCAGATCAACAAGCCTGAGGCGTCCAAGGGCGTCCTGCTCGACGGGTTTCCGCGAACTGCGCCGCAGGCCGAGGCCCTGGACAAGAGCCTGAGCGAGGTGGGCAAGCGGATCGACCTGGTGATCGACCTGGTGGTGCCGGACGATGACGTGGCGGGCCGGCTGACGGGTCGTCGTAGCTGCCCGGCGTGCGGCGCCGTGTATCACGTGACGTTCAACCCGCCGAAGCAGGTGGACCAGTGTGACAAGGATTGCGGGGCGCTGGTGACGCGACCGGATGATACCGAAGAGGTCGTGCGCGAGAGGCTGTCGACGTACCACGAGCAGACCGCGCCGCTGGCGGCCTACTATCGCGAGAAGGGCCTGCTGGTCGAGGTCGACGGCTCGAAGCCGGTGGACGCAGTGACGGCGGCGGTGCGGGCCGAATGCGAGAAGGTCGCCGGATCTTGAGGGTGCGGCGGCGTCCTCCTTGCCCGGTCTTGCGGGGTTCGGGCGGCGGTGCCGGCCGGGATGTGAGAGCAACAGGGACGGGCCGGTTGGGTCCGATGGCGGTATGGCCATCATCAAGAAAAGCCGTCAGGAGATCGAGCTGATGCGCCACGCCGGTCGGCTGGTCCATCAGATCCTGACAGCGATCCGTCAAGCGGTTCGGCCGGGCGTGACGACGGCGGACCTGGATCGGATCGCGGACGAGATGATCGGGCAGGCCGGGGCCGAGGCGTTGTTCAAGGGTCAGCAGACGCCTCAGGCGAAGATGCCGTATCCCAGTGCGATCTGCACGAGCGTGAACGACGAGGTGGTTCACGGGGTGCCGGGCAGCCGGGTGCTGGATGAGGGGGACATCATCAGCGTCGACTGCGGTGTGCGGCTGGACGGCTTCTGCGGTGACTCGGCAACGACGATTCCGGTCGGGTCGATCTCGCACGAGGCTCAGCGGTTGCTGGATGTGACGCAGCAGGCGCTGGAGATCGCGATTCGCGAGTCCCGCCCGGGCGGCAAGTGGAGCGACGTGGCCGGCCAGATGCAGCGGCATGCCGAACAGGCGGGTTTCGGGGTCGTCAAGGACTTCGTGGGCCACGGCATCGGTCGCCAGATGTGGGAAGACCCGAAGGTGCCGAACTTTGTGGACCGGCACCTCAAGCAGCACGACATCCGTTTGGAGCCCGGCCTGGTGATCGCGGTGGAGCCGATGATCAACGCGGGCACGTCGAAGGTGCAGTACGCCGACGACGGGACGGGTTGGACGGTGGTCACGCGAGACGGCAGGTGGGCGGCTCATTTCGAGCACATGCTCGCGATCACCGAGGACGGGGTCGAGGTGCTGTCCAACGGGCACTGAGCCCGGCGGATCGGGGCTGGTTGCAGCGGCGTTTCCGACCGTGGGAGACATAGGCTCGCGCGGCCGGTGATGTTCTTTTTGAAGGGATGGTTGTGATGAAGGTTCGAAGCAGCGTCAAACGAATCTGCGAGAATTGCAAAGTGATCAGGCGCAAGGGTGTGCTGCGGGTGATCTGCTCAAATCCGCGTCACAAGCAGCGACAGGGGTAAGGCGTGCGGTTTAGGCCACGGGCCGAGCGTGCCCGGCGGCGGCGTTATTGAAGGAGGACGACATGCCCCGTATCGCAGGCGTGGACGTGCCGAACGACAAGCGGATCGTGATAGCCCTGACGTACGTCCACGGCGTGGGTCCGACGCTGAGCCGTCGGATTCTCAAGGAGGCGGGCATCGACGAGTCGGTGCGAGCCAACAAGCTGACGGATGACGAGATCTCGCGGATCGCGGGGGTGATCGATCGCGGTTTCGTGGTGGAGGGCCAGCTTCGGCGGCAGGTTCAGCAGAGCATCGCCCGGCTGAGAGACATCAACTGCTACCGCGGCTTGCGTCATCGTCGCGGGCTGCCGGTTCGCGGTCAACGGACGCAGACGAACGCCCGAACGCGCAAGGGTCCGAAGAAGACGGTGGCCGGCAAGAAGGGCGTGAAGGAGATGCATCGTGGCTAAGTCGAGCAAACGGCGCGTCCGGCGGAGCGTCCCGCGGGCGGTGGCCCACATCAAGGCGACGTTCAACAACACGATCATCACGATCACGGATCCCGGCGGCGACACGTTGTGCTGGGGCTCGGCGGGCTCGGTGTCGATCGGCGGGGAGCGGAAGTTCTCCGGCACGCGCAAGAGCACGCCGTTCGCGGCCCAGCGTGCGGCGCTGCACGTGGCCAACGAAGCCAAACGGATGGGTGTGAACGAGGTGGAAGTACGTGTCAAGGGTCCTGGCTCGGGGCGTGAGTCGGCGATCACGGCCCTTCAGAGCGCGGGGCTGAAGATTTTGAGCATCGAGGACGTGACACCGCTGCCCCATAACGGATGCCGTCCGTCGAAACGGCGTCGGGTGTAAACTATGTCGAGACATACCGGACCGAAATGTCGGCTGTGCCGACGAGAAGGCGTGAAGCTGATGCTCAAGGGCATCCGTTGCGAGACGGCCAAGTGCGCGATGGAGCGTCAGGGTCGGAGCAACCCTCCGGGGATGCACTCGTGGCGACGAGGCAAGGCGACGCAGTACGGCGTTCGGCTTCGCGAGAAGCAGAAGGTCAAGCGGTACTACGGCGTGTTTGAGCGTCAGTTCATGAAGTACTTCGCCCAGGCGGAGCGTCAACGTCAGAACACGGGCGTGGCCCTGTTGTGTCTGTTGGAGCGTCGTCTGGACAATGTGGTTTACAAGGCTGGCTTTGCGGCCTCGCGTCCGAGCGCGCGTCAGATGATCGGCCACGGTCACATCTACGTGAACGGACGTCGGGTCGACAGGCCGAGCTTCCGCCTTTCCCAGGGCGACAAGATCAGCGTCAAGGGCAGCGAGAAGAGTCAGAAGCTCGTCCGCCAGCAACTCGAGGGCGATGGTGTGCGAACGGTGCAACCTTGGATTCAGCTAACGCCGGAGCGTCTCGAGGCGACCATTGCGGCGTTGCCGACGCGCGACGACATCCAGATCCCGGTGGAAGAACAGTTGATCGTCGAGTTGTGCAGCCGCTAAGCGGTCCCCGAGCACCGGAAGCGACGGGACGACCAAAGCACACGCAAGAGGGAGGTTAGCCCGATGCGTATCAGGTGGCGTGATCTAGAGCTGCCGACCAAAGTGGACCTGGACCGCGAGGTCAGCACGGATACCTACGGCCGGTTCAGCGTCGAGCCCTTTGAACGCGGTTTCGGCACGACGGTGGGTAACAGTCTGCGTCGAATCCTGCTGAGCAGCTTGGAGGGGGCGGCGGTCACGCGGGTCAAGATCTCGGGCGCCCAGCACGAATTCAGCCATTTGCAGGGCGTGCTCGAGGACGTGACGGACATCATCCTGAATATCAAGGGACTGGTCGTCAAGCTGGACGGCGAAGGGCCCAAGACGATGTTCGTCACGAAGCAGGGTCCGGGCGAGGTGTACGCCTCGGACATCCAGGCGGACGCCGCGATCGACGTGGTGAACAAGGACCAGTTGATCGCGACGCTGACCGACGACGTCGAGTTCCACGCCGAGATGACCGTCCGGAGCGGACGGGGCTACATCACGGCCGAGGAGAACGCCGCCGGCGAGGATGAGATCGGGGTGATCCCGGTGGATTCGGTGTTCTCGCCCGTGACGCGGGTCCGCTACAAGACCGAGGACACGCGCGTGGGCCAGCGCGTGAACTACGATCGGTTGGTCTTGGAGATCTGGACGAAGGGGACGGTCACGCCGGACCTGGCCCTGGTGGAGGCGGCCAAGATCCTTCGTAAGCACCTGAACCCCTTCGTGCAGTACGCCGAGGTGGGCGATCAGCTCGTGGCCGAGGGCCAGGCCGAGGGCGACGGCGAGGGCATCGATGCGGAGATGCAGGCCAAGCTCTCGATGCCGATCTCGGAGCTGGACCTTTCTGTTCGGGCGGGGAACTGCCTCGATTCGGCGAAGATTACGACGGTGGGCCAGTTGGTCCACATGACGGACGCCGATCTGCTGCGGGTTCGGAGTTTCGGCAAGACGAGCCTGAGAGAGGTCAAGCGAAAGCTGGCCGATCTGGGTTTGTCGTTGGGCATGAAGGTCCCGGTGGGCGCCTCGGCTACGCAAGAGGCCGTGGACACCGGCGATGAGGACGAGGAAGACGCCGACGAAGAGTGAGTCGTGACGCGTCGAGCCAAGGGCGACTGAGTTGAGCTTTCGGTGCAGGCGAGCCTGCTCGGGGGTTCGGCTGACGGCCTGAAAGTGGATGTGGAATCATGCGACACCGTGTGGCAGCGCGCAAACTGAATCGAACGTCGTCGCACCGGACGGCCATGCTTCGGAACATGGCCCAGAGCCTGATCGAGCACGGTCAGCTCCGCACGACGCTGTCCAAGGCGAAGACGCTGAAGCCGTTCGTCGAGAAGCTGATCACGCTGGCCAAGCGGGCCCGCGGAGGCGATCTGATCGCCCGTCGGCTGCTGATGAAGGATCTGTGTGACCGTGCGATGATCCCGGCCGACCGCCTCGAGGATTACGAGATGATGTCGGACGCGGCGCGGGCGAAGGTCTTGCGGGCCAAGACGGGGCGACGGCACCGGACCGGGGAGGCCCGCACGGGCACGCCCTTCACGGCCGAGTCGGTCGCACGCAAGCTCATCAACGAGATCGCGGCGGATTTCGAGGACCGCTCCGGCGGCTACACGCGGATCATCAAGCTGGCTGACACGCGAATCGGCGACGGCTCAGCGCTGGCCGTGATCCAGTTCGTGGGCCAAGAGGAGGAGCCGGGCTCCGTGCGTCGCGGGGCGCCGACGGCCCGCCGAAAGCGAGCCGAGGCCCGCTACGCCATGGTGGAAAAGGGCAGTCCGCGGGAGCGTCGCGCCGCCACGAAGGCCAAGGCCGAGCGGAAGGCCGACGCTCGTAAGGCCCAGGAGACCGACGAGGCCGAGGCCCCCTCGGTGGCTGAGACCCCCGAACCCGACGAGGTCGAGCAGGAGCCCCCCGCGGCTGAGGCCGAGGCGGACGAGCAGGCCAAGCCGGCCGATGCCGGTGACGGCGAGGCCTCACAGGGCGAGGACTCGGGCGACGAGCGGCAAGACCAGGCCGAGGGCAAGGACGAGAAGAACACCTAGCCGGGCTAGGCCCGCGGCAACGTACGAAGCGGCCCAATCAGGGCGCAGCATCCCAGGCCGGCGGTTCCTGTGAGTCCGTCCGGCCTGTTTCTTTCTCAGCATGGGAGCGATCCGATGGCAGAGCGGAAAGACGATTGCATCTTCTGCAAGATGGTCGCCGGCGAGGTGCCGTCATCTAAGGTCTATGAGGATGATTACTGCTTGGCCTTCATGGACATCGGCCCGCTCGCGCCGGGGCATCTGCTGGTCATCCCCAAGGGGCACTACGAGCGCCTCTGGGAGATGGACACCGACACGGCCAAAGGCATCGCCGAGCAGCTCGGGCCGCTCTCGAAGGCGGTCACGGAGGCCAGCGGTGCCGAGGGCTGCAACCTGCTTCAGAACAACGGTCAGGCCAGCGGTCAGGTGGTCATGCACGTGCACTTCCACATCATCCCTCGCAAGACAGGCGACGGCCTGGGCTACCGCTGGAATGCGGGTCAGTACGCCGAGGGCGAGATGGAGGCCATGCGGCAGGCGATCGCGGACAAGATCGAGTAACCTCTTAGGCCGTAAGGTCGTGGAGATTCCGGTGCGGCATCGCAAGGAATCCTTGCATTGCGCCCGAGAGATGGATAAGAATGACGTACTGAGGTGACGGTCGCTCCGTGGATGCGTGGCCGCCGACCGCCGCCCCTGGTCAGGGTACCACGATGATCGACGACGCCGGGACAGACATGCTTGCCGTGGGCGGGCTGGAGACGGTCTTTCTGGTGGTGTACATGACCGTGCTCGCTCTGGTCTGCGTCTACGCCCTGCATCGCTATCAGCTGGTTCACCTGTACTACAAGCATCGCAAGAATACCCCCAGGCTTAGCGCGTGCTTCGTCGAGCCGCCGCACGTGACGATCCAGCTTCCGATGTACAACGAGCAGTATGTGGCCGAGCGAATCATCGAGGCGACGTGCGCTATCGACTACCCGCCCGAGCGGCTCGAGATCCAGGTGCTGGACGACTCGACGGACGAGACGAGGGAGATCGCGCGTCGGACGGTCGAGCGGATGCGGCAGGCCGGGCACGACGTGGTGTACATCCATCGTGAGGACCGCAAGGGCTACAAGGCGGGCGCGCTGGAGCATGGTCAGAACACGGCCAAGGGCGAGTACATCTGCATCTTCGACGCGGACTTCATCCCTCCGCGGGACATCCTGCACCAGACGATCCACTACTTCACGGATCCGTCGGTGGGCATGGTGCAGGCGCGGTGGGACCACATCAACCGCGACCACTCGATGCTGACGCGGACGCAGGCGATCTTGCTGGACGGGCATTTCGTGATCGAGCACGCCGCTCGGAACCGTTCGGGCCGCTTCATGAGCTTCAACGGCACGGCGGGGATGTGGCGGAAGTCCTGCATCACCGACGCCGGCGGATGGCAGCATGACACGTTGACCGAGGACCTGGACCTGAGCTACCGGGCCCAGATGAAGGGCTGGAAGTTTCTGTTCCTGCCCGATCTGGTGAGCCCGGCCGAGCTGCCCCCGGAGATGCAGTCGTTCAAGCAGCAGCAGCATCGCTGGGCCAAGGGCGGCGCTCAGACGTGCAAGAAGTTGTTGCCCAAGATCCTGGGTTCGCGTCTGCCGGCGAAGATCAAGATGGAGGCGTTCTTCCACCTGACCAGTTGCACGGTGTACCTGTACATCGTGGCGCTGACGCTGATGCTCTATCCGGCGATGAAGCTCCGGCTGAGCCTCTTCGGCGAGAGCGAGGTGCTGGGCAACATGCTGTTCGGCCTATCGTTGTTCGTGATCGCCACGTGCTCGCCGAGCGCGTTCTACCTGGCCAGCCAGCGGGAGATCTTCCGGACCTGGTCGGACAAGATCAAGTACCTTCCGTTCCTGATGAGCGTGGGCATCGGCATCTCGCTGAACAATGCCCGGGCCGCGCTGGAGGGGTTCTTCGGCAAGCCGGGCGAGTTCGTACGGACGCCGAAGTACGGCGTCTCGGCGGCGACCGATCAGACGTGGCGGTCTCGTGCCAAGACCTTCCGCCAGCGCGTCAAGCTCCAGCCGTTCTTCGAGTTGGCGCTGGGCGCGTACCTGTCCCTTTGCGTCCTGTGGTCGGTACGCGACCCGAAGATGGCCTTCGGCACGCCTTTCCTCGTTCTGTTTGCCAGCGGCTACCTCTACGTGAGCCTGAGCACGTTCTACGGTCTGTTCGTTCGCGAGGCGCAGCCGGCCGGCGAGCGGCAAACCCTCGGTTGAGGCGAGGGCCAGGGGGCTCCCAGCCCGGAATCGTGCTTGCCTGGCGGCTCCGGCAACGAATCGCCATGCGGATCAGACGTCCCTATTTCACCCCGCAGAACGTGAAGTGGCATGTCTCCCCTTCATCCTCGCGGAATCTCTCGGCGTAGTAACCAACGTGGACCGGTTGGAACATGCCGAACTTGCGCTTCAGGTCGTCTTCGTCACGCGTGAAGTTGATGTAGTAGTCTTTCACTTCCATTCGGGCGGACTTGAAGTTGACGACGCGCAGGCCGTCCTGGAACTCGGTTGAGTTCTCGAAGAAGTCGCGACTACGCTCTGCCATCATGGTGGCGTAGAAGACGGCACCTGGACGCATGGACTGGACCAGCAACTCGAGGCAGTCACGGAGGTGCGTGTCCGACAAGTAGTATAGGGATTGAACGGCGGTGACGACCGCGACGTCCTCCGCGAAACCATAGGCTTGGTTGTCCCTCGGTTCGGCAGCGCATACCGAGAAGCACGCCGCGATGTGCGGGTACCTGATTCTGGCGACCGTGATGCTGGCTTCGCTCACGTCCACGCCGCGAGCCTGGAAGCCGTGTTGGTGGAAGTAGTTGACGCTCGCTCCCTGCCCGCAGCCAAAATCGACCAGCCGTTCCCAGTGGCCGCCGAGGTCGAACTGGGGTTTGAGAATCCTGCCGTAGAAGCGGAACACAGGGTGATCGACGTTGGGGGCGTTGTATCCTTTCTCCCAGTAGGCCTTGTTCTGGTCCAGGTAGTCCATGCTTGGCTCCTTGTCATGCGACGCGGCCGGCCTCGCTCGGGGGCGTCCTCGCGGTCGGGCGGACTGCCCCTCAGATAGCTTCACACGTATACCGCGGCTCATAACCTAGCAGGCGTCGGGCCTTGTCGATGTTGAAGGCGGGCGCGCGGGGGTTTCGTTCGAAGTAGTCCGGCGGCCGGACGGGGGGCGTGCGATCGCCGAAGGCGTTGCGGATCGCCTCGAGCGTCGGGGCCGTGTAGAGCGGCTCGTCGGCGACGATGTAGAACGCCTCGAAAGGCATCTCGGGGTCGGGCAGCTCGACGGTGAGCGCGAGGCGGACGGCCTGGGCGACGTCCTCGGCGAAGACGTAGGCACCGAACAGCCGCTGCTGGTCGGGGTCGGCGCGGTGGGCGACCTTCTCGCGAAGCTGCTCCTGATGCTCGCGAAACCAGACCCAGGTGTAGCGGAGCGAGACCACCTCGATGCGATCGGCTCGGGCGTACTCCCGGCACATCAGCTCGCCGAAGGACTTGCTGAAACTGTAGGTCTCGTGCGGCCAGCAGGGGTGCTCCTCGTCGATCGGCACGTAGAGCGGCACGTGCTCGACGCGGTGGATGCCGAAGCCGCTGGCCGATTCGCTGCATCCGTAGACGATGCGGGGCAAGCCGGCCTTGCGGACGGCCTCGATGACGTTGTAGGTCGTGACCGTGTTGACGGCCATGACGCGCTCGCCGGGGTCCTCGAACGGGTTCGGGATGGCGGCCAGGTGGACGACGACGTCGGCGTCGCGGATCGCCTGTTCGGTGGCGGCGGCGTCCATGAGATCCGTCCGGAGGAACGGCACGTCGGGGTGACCGGCCGAAGGCCTGGTGTCGATGTTGACAGCCTCGATGCCGTGCGCGGTCAACTCCTCGAGGACGTAGCCGCCGACGAGGCCCGAGCCTCCCGTGACGCATACGTTCATGGGGATACCTCCCTTGGGCTTGTCCGGCCTGGGAGTGTAAGTGGGATCACCCCCATGGACAACCGGCCGCCCGGGTGGTGGTGGACCCAGGCGGCCGGGGGAGGAGGAAGCGGGTTAGGATGCTGTCGTCCCATGAACCCGCTTGGGGACCTAATCGAACTTGGGCATGGGGGCTCCGGTCTTCTTGGACAGGGCCTTGGCCTTGGCCTCGGCCTTTTTGGCCTGCTCGAGCACGTCCTCGGGCGTGTTCGGACCCGGTCCGATGACCTTCAGGGTGGTGCAGAGATACACCGAATCGTTTTCGCCGACGGGGAAGAGCCCCTCGCCGTACAGGACGGCGTAGCCGGCGTCGGGCATGGGCATCTTGTAGACAAAGCCGTCGTCGGTCTTGGTCATCTCCTCGTGGGTCCAGCGGACCTCGCGGAAGTCTCGCACGTCGCTGGTGGCCTTCCAGGCCCACATCCGCTTGGGCTTGGCGTCGGTCTTGACGGTCAGGGTCAGGCCCTCGTCCGAGGCTTCGTGCTTCCAGGTCATCTTGGGGAAGGTGAGTCTGCCGGCGCCGAGCTTGGTCAGGGCGCTGCAATTGGCGATGAGGCGCGGGATATCGATCGCGGCGTGGCCCTTGTTGGGCACGTAGAGGATGTACTTGTCGCCGACGAGGTTGTCCCAGTAGATGTTGAGGGCGTCGACGGGCCAGTAGCGGTCGTTGGTGCCGATGATGAGCATCTTCGGCATGGTGACGTTCTTGCGGTAGCTGTACGGATCGACGATGCGAAGAAGCTCCTTACCGCGGGGCGAGCCCATGCGGTCTTGGATGTCGCGCATGGTGTAGTCGCTGATCATCTCGCTGTACTTACCCCAGGCGTAGAGCTGGTGCACCATCTGAACGGGCATGTTGAGCACGTCGATGACGGCCGGCGCGCAGGCGGTGACGCGATCGTCCATGGCCGCGGTGAGCCAGGTGGTCCAACCTCGCTTGCTGCCCCCGGCGACGATGAAGCCCTTAAGATCGGTCTTCCACTCCTTCTTGCCCATTTCCTGCATGGCATCCATGGTTCGCACGGCCGACTTGGTCATCGGCAGCAGGAGGGGCCAATCCGCCTCGCCGGTCTCGACGTACTGCTCGAAGGTGTACGAGATGATGGCGTCTTCGGTCTTGCCGTCGAAGATCGGCTGGAGCGGGACGTTGCGCAGGACGATGACCGGCATCTTGATCTTGTTGACGATCATGGTGGCCATGGTGCCTTCGTCGAAATCGAGGCTCGGCTTCTTCTTGGGTTGGGCCTCGCCCGCCTCACGGGCCTCGCGCTCGCGCTTCAGCCGGGCCTCGCGCTTGGCCTCGGCTTCGGGGTTCCAGCCTCCTCCGGAGATGAGCAGGAATGCGTGGTGGATGTCCTTCATCTTCTTGGGGTGGTAGATCATCACGCGGTGGTGCCAGTCGAGGCCCCGCCAGGTCTGGCTGGTCACGATCATCTCGGTGCAGCTCACGAGCGGGTTGATGGGCCGGACGTCCGTGATGCGCCAGCCGTAGGTCGTGTCCTTCTTGGCCAGGTATTTGGCCATGTTCTCGAGCGGCTGGGCCGAGACCGAGGTCGCGACGAAGCCGACGAGCAGGGTCATGCGAATGAGTGCGTGCATCGGAGTTCCTTTCGTTGAGGGTTGCTTGCCGGGTCCCGGCTTGGCGGCCCGGCGCCGTGTCGACTGCGGCGGGGAATTCCTCCGTCTGTGGCTGTAGCCGCCTGATGCTACGGATCATAAGAACTCGCGGTTCAGAGCGTCAACGCGGGACGGAGGGTGCGGACAACTTCCGACATCGCTCGACAACCGGATGCGGGGCGGGGTGTGTCCAATCGTGGAGACCGCCGTTCCAGGGGGCTGGTCCACCGGTGCTGCAGGAGCCCGGGGGATCGGAAAGGCTCGCAGGGGGCGCCGGCCCGGCGGCGGAGCGACAGGATGCGGTTTGAAAAAGTCCCCGAAAGCGGGTGCAATGGGGAGACGCGCTGACCGCGACGGAGACGACGAGCGGGTCATCATGCAGATTATCGTCTTGGGCATGCATCGAAGCGGGACCTCGGCCGTGGTTCGGCTGCTGAACCTGATGGGGGCGTATCTCGGCCCACCGGGCAGCATCAAGGGCGCCAACCCCGAGAACCCGAAGGGCTTCTGGGAGAACGAGGACCTGGTCGAGCTGAACAAGGGCGTGCTGGCGGCCCAGCGGTGCCTCTGGGACAGGCTCGGCGAGTTCGACCGGACGCGCCTGGGTGATGAGCGGCTGGCGACGCTGCGGCGGCGTGCGCTGGACTTCCTGATCGACCTGGATCGATCGCGGCCGTGGGCGGTCAAGGACCCGCGGATGTGCCTGCTCATGCCGTTCTGGCGGCCGATGCTCGAGGTGCCCGTGTGCGTGGTCGTGAACCGCAACCCGGTGGAGGTGGCCGGGTCGCTACGTGCACGGAACGGCATGCCGGTGCCGGTGGGGGTGGCGCTGTGGGAGCTTCACATGGTGGAGGCCCTGCGCGGCACGCAGGACATCCCACGGATGCTGGTGCAGTATCACGACCTGTTGGACGATCCCGTCCGCACGGCACAGCGGCTGGTCGAGCGACTTTGCCAGTCGGGTGTGCGTGGTCTGGCGCCTCCGGAGGAGTCGGAGGTCCGGGCGTTCGTCGATGCCGATCTCCGGCGGCAGCGGGCGACGACCGAGCAGCTCGAGGACTTCCTGACGCGGCCTCAGCTCGCCCTGGCGCGGGCGTTGTCGGACGGCTCGGCGCTGGAGGGCGGGTATCTGCCCGAGCAGTCGGAGACGGGCAAGGAGACGCTGCGAAGTCACGATGCGACGCTCTTGGCGGAGGCCAAGGCCAAGCACCTGCGCGGCGAGGTGTCCGAGCGGGATCGAACCATAGAAGGCCTGCAAGAGGAACTGAGCAGGAGCCGGGACACGGCCCGGGCGCGGACGGACGACCTGTCGTCGGCGACGCACGCCCTGGAGGGGCTGCGCGAGTCCGAGCGGGCGATTCTGGACAAGCTGGACGCGATCCACGAGGCGGTCTCTCGGTTGGAGCAGCGCGTCGCCGGTCTGGAGCAGGCCGGCGAGGGCGGCTGTGAGTGATCGGCCGAGGGACGCGCGAGACGAAACCCGCCGGCTGCGAGGTGCCGGCGCATCCGGGGCCACGGGCTGATGAGATGGACCTGGCCGGAGCCGATCCGGAGGAAGAGCTGCAGGCATGGCAAGACGTAATGGGAGCCGACAGGACCCGAACACCGCCGACCGCCCGACGGTGGACGTCATCGTCTGCGTTCACAACGCGCTGCACTTCGTGCGAGGCTGTCTGGATGCGGTGGTCCAGAACACGCCCCGGCGGGGCGTGAGGGTGATCATCGTCAACGACGGCTCGGATGAGCCGACGTCGACCCACGTCCGCCGGTTCGCCGAGCGGTACACGTTCATCACGCTGATCGAGAACACCGAGGCCCAGGGCTACACCAGGGCGGCCAATCGCGGGCTTCGGGCCTCGACGGCGGCGTATGCGATCCTCCTGAACAGCGATGCCGTCGTGCCGCCCGGTTGGATCGACCGGATTCTCGAGTGTGGCGAGAGCGACGAGCGGATCGGGGTGATCGGGCCGCTGTCCAACGCCGCGTCGTATCAGTCGGTGCCGGACATCCGCAGCGTCGAGGGCGACTGGGCGATCAACCCGCTTC
This sequence comes from uncultured Planctomycetales bacterium, assembly GCA_964622545.1. Taxonomy (GTDB): domain Bacteria; phylum Planctomycetota; class Phycisphaerae; order UBA1845; family JAFGLZ01; genus JAFGLZ01. The sequence continues at coordinate 39,727 of CAZUQM010000037.1, forward strand.
CGGTCGAGGTGGACCTCGCGGAGATGGCCGCCAAGGTGCTCGAGCTTTCGGAGCGGCGGTTCCCGCGAGCTCCGTTTATCAACGGGTTCTGCTACGCGATCAAACGCCAGGTGATCGAGGCGATCGGCCTGTTTGACGAAGCGACGTTCCCCGTGGGCTTCGGCGAGGAGAACGACTACTCGATTCGCACCCGCGAGGCGGGGTTCGAGCTGGCGGTGGCCGACCACGGGTACGTCTATCATCACAAGTCCAAGAGCTTCTCGAAGGAGCGTCGTCATCGGCTGGCCAAGACCGCGCGGGAGGCCATCGAGGCCAAGCACGGCCGCGAGAAGCTGACCGAAGGCGTCGACGCGTTGGAGAAGGATCCGTACCTGCAGCGTCTCCGGCTGGCCCTGCGGGACTTCATCGAGGAGCGGATCGCCCAGAACGTCATGCCGGGCGTTCACGGCTTGCGGATCCTGTACCTGCTGCGCGGCAAGGGCGGCGGCGGGGGCGTGCATTCGATCTACCAGGAATCGACGGGCATGCGGAAGTTCGGCGTGCACACCGAGATCGCCCTGCCGGCGAAGGTGCGCGAGAACTACGAGCGGTTCTACCCGAACGCGCCGGAGGACCTGTTCCACTACTACACCGAGGAGTCGAGCCTGTGGGAGCACGCGGCGAGCTTCGACATCGTGGTGGCGACGATCTTCACGACCGTCCGGCCGCTCAAGGCGCTCTACGATCGCGTGCCGAGCATCCTGCCGGCGTACTACATCCAGGACTACGAGCCGTGGATCATCCGCGATCCGACGCCGGAGCTGGTGGCCGAGGCGAAGGAGTCGTACACGCTGATTCCCGACATGGTCTGCTTCGCCAAGACGCATTGGATCTGCCAGACCGTGGCCACCTACCACGGGACAAAGGTGCACAAGGTGCGGCCGAGCCTGGATCGATCGGTGTACTATCCGGACCGGATCAAGAAATCCAAGGGCGGGCCGAGGCGGATCGTGGCCATGGTCCGACCGACTACGCCGAGACGATCGCCGACGCTGACGATGGAGGTCCTGCGGGAGATCAAGCGGCGGCACGGTGAACATGTGCGGATCATCATCTTCGGCAACGATCCGGAGAGCGAGGAGTTCCTGGCGTTGCCGCGCGACTTCGAGTTCGAGAACCGCGGCGTGCTGATCCGCGAAGAGGTGGCCGAGCTGATGGGCGAGTCGGACATCTTCGCCGACCTGTCGACGTATCAGGCCTTCGGGCGGACGGGGCTGGAGGCCATGGCGGTCGGGTGCGCGACCGTGCTGCCGAAGGAGGGGGGCGTCTACGAGTACGCCGAGGACGGCCGGAACGCGCTGATCGTGGATACGTCGGACTTCGACGCGTGCGTCGAGGCGATCGAGCGGTTGATCATCGATAAGGAGCTGCGTCGTCGGCTCAAGCGGGCGGGGCTGGAGACGGCCCAGGGGTTCAGCGTGCGGTCGGCGGTGATCAGCGAGCTCGAGGTGTTGCGCGACGCCCTGGAAGCCCGCTGCGGCAAGCGGACGGCGTGAATGGCGTTGTGGCACGGCCGCCCCCGGCTGTGGCTGGGGAGTATCCTTGTCGAGGGCGACTGGACCACACGAGTCGGGCCACACGGGTTGCGGCTCCGCATCACCCTACGCCGGCTGAAACCTCCCCACCTTGGCGCCGGCGTCGACCTTGCCGCCGGTCAGCGCCCGCCGGCCGTTCAGGAACACCGCTTCGATACCTGTTGGGGCCCTGTTGAAGTCCTTCAACGTCGTGTTGTCCTTGACGGTCTTCGGATCGAAGACGGTCACGTCGGCGGCGAGGCCCTTGTCGAGCAGGCCGCGATCCCTCATGCGGAACCGTTCGGCGGTCAGGCCGGTCATCTTGCGGACCGCGCTCGCCAGCGAGAGGAGCTTGCGGTCTCGGGCGTATTGGAGGAAGAGCGGGAACGACCCGTACGCGGCCGGGTTGCGGAGCCATGGCGCGGGGACGGCGTCGGTCATGAACAGGGCCGCGTCGTGGCGCATGAGGGCCTCGATGATGTCCAGGTTGCTGTACGTGTGCAGCAGGACCCACGCCCCGCCCGTCTTCATGAACAGCAGGGCCGTCTCGAAGGGCGTCTTGCCGAGCTTGGTGGCGATGTCGGCGACGAACATGCCGTTGTATTGCCGTAGCTCCTCGCTGTCGGCATGGGTGATCTGCACATCCTCGTAGCCCAGGCCGACGAGGTTGCTCATGGCGGCGATCTCGGCCCGGAGGCGCTGGAGCGCCGCAGGGTCGTCGTAGTTGGCCGGGACGTTCTCGCGGAACCACTTCGGCAGGAGGACGGTCAGGCCCGTGTTGCCGCAGTGGTAGGGATAGGTGTCGAACCAGATGTCGATGCCGGCGGCGCGGGCCTTGTCGATGCGATCGAGCGCCATGCCGCAACTGCGGTGCGACATCCTGCCGGCGAAGATCAGGTGCGAGTACTGCACGCGGACGCCGGTCCGCTTGGCCAGGTCGATCATCTCGTCGAGGGCCTGGATGTTGGCGGGCGTGCCAAACGGCTTGAGGCCGTACTCAGGCGCGATGGCCGAGTAGGCCCGGGCGTGGACACTGAGGATCTTGTCCTTGCTCGCGACGAGCTTGGCGACGGCCTCGAGCTCGTCGGGCGTGGCGAAGATGCCGGGGTCGTATTGCAGGCCCAGGGAGACGCCGCAGGCGCCCTCGTCCATGCCCTGCTCGAGCAGGGCGAGCAACTCCTTCATTTCGACGGGCTTGAGCGGGCTCGGGTCGTTGCCGCGCATCGACGCGCGGGTCAGGCCGTGGCCGACGAACATCATCATGTTGTGCGACGGGCCGACCTTGCGGATGTGGTCGGTGTACTCGGCCATGGAGTCCCACGTGATCTCGAAATCGGGGAAGATGTTCGGCCGATCGTAGCGCTTCAGGCGGCTGCCCTTGCGGAAGCCGGCGGCGGCCGCACCGCAGTTGCCGGCGACGAACGTCGTGCAGCCCTGGCCCGTGAAGGGGCTCTTCAGGTCGGGCTTGTCGGGCATGGCCAGGATCCAGTCCATGTGCGAGTGGGCGTCGATGAAGCCGGGCGCGACGGCTTTGCCGCGACAGTCTAGGGCGTGGCCGTCGAACCGGATGCGTTCGGGCGAGACCTGCGCGATGCGGTCGCCCTCGAGCAGGACGTCGCCCTCGAACGGCTCGCGGCCGGTGCCGTCGACGATGAGCCCCCGCTGGAGCAGGACGCGGTCGGGCTGCCTCGGCGCGGCCCACACGGTGGGGGCGACCGTCGCCGACGACAGGACGCCGGCGGTCGTGGCGGCACGCTTGAGGATATCACGACGGGACGGATCATGCGTGGCAACATTGCGGTGCGAAGGATCAGCATTCATGATGTGCCCTCCTGTGAAGCACTGGTCCGCGACGCCGCTAGGTGGCGTGGGATGCATTCCAACGGCAACGCTCCCTGACGGTCGCGTCTCTGACGGGCGCGTCTGCGACGGGCGCGTCTGCGACTGGTGTATCTCCGACGGGTGCGTCGGCGACTGGTGCGGCACGTCCTGAGTGACGTATCTCTGACGCTGTGTGCGCCATCGGAGCAGCGACCGTAAGGTAGCTGTGCTTTTTGTCCTCGCTCGCATCCAAAAACGGTCCGCGCCGAAGCCATCGCACGATTGGCGGTGGCACATTTACTGTAGCGTAATGTTCCCTCGCTTCCTACAACTCTTGCACGCGGATGTTGCGGAAGCGGACGACCGAACGGGCGTCATGGTTCTGAAGCCCGATGTAGCCCTTCATCGACCGGTCGAGCGTGGTGTCGACGACGCGCCGGCCGTTCATCTCGATCGCGATCTGCTTGCCGCGGGCGATGATGGTGACGGTATTCCACTGACCGGCCGGTCGCACGAGGTTCTTGGTCGGCGCGACGACGTCGTAGATCGCCCCGGGCCCGCTCTTACTCGGCGGGGCGCCGGGTGCGTCGTAGATCTGCATCTCGTAGCCGGTGAAGGCGGGGTTCTTCTCGGCGGCGGATCGGAAGAAGACGCCGCTGTTGCTGCGTTTGCCCACGGTGTACTGGAACTCGAGGCGGAAGTCGTCGACCTGCTTCTGCGTACGTAGCCACGAGCCGGTCTTCTCGGGGTTGGTCGTCCAATCGCGCCCGTTGCGGCCGATGAGCACACCGTCCTCGACGATCCACTCGCCGCCGGCGACGACGACCCAGCCGCTGAGGTCCTTGCCGTTGAAGATAGGCCGGCACTGCCGCTGCTGCTCGCGGATCGTCCTCAGCAGGTCGCGGGTCATACGGATCGCGTCGGCCTCACCCGATGGCGCCGTCGCGCCCGACTCGACGCCCACATAGCCGCGGTAGCCGGCGTCACGGACGATCCGCATCATGCGGACGTAGTCGGTCTCGGCGACGAGGCCGTTTGGGGTGAAGCGCGTGGCCTTGGCGCTGACGGCCTTGGCGTAGGGCATGAGCATCTCAACAGCGTCGTAGCGGTCGATCTCGTCGGGGAAGTTGCCGAAGTCGGGCAGCGTGCCGAAGTTGTCCTGGCCGACGGCCTTCATGACGCCGGTGAGCCACGTCGGATCGGACGAGGGGCCGCCGTGGTTCTCGATGACGACGTTGATGCCGAGCGGGCCCGCGTAGTCGGCCAGCTTGCCGCAGCTCTCGACCATGTACTTGGCGAGCTCTGCGGGGTCCTTCTCGCCGCGGGCGTTGACGCGGACGGTCCGGCAGCCAAGGAATCGGGCCGCGTCGATCCAGGTCTTGGTCTTGTCGACCGATCGCTTGCGGAGGCTGTCGCGCGCGATGCCCAGCGGCCCGTTGGTGTCGAGCATGATCAGGCTCAGCTTGACGCCTTCGTCGTCGGCGCGCTTCTTGAGGTCGCGCAGATAGGCCATGTCCTCGGCCTTGTCGGCGAAGAACTGGTCGACGAACTCGATGCAGTCGATGTCGAACTGGCGCTTGGCCACGCGGGGGAAGTCGAGATTCGTCATCGTGCCGGCGCGGATGGTCTTGACGAGCGACCATTCGGCCAGCGAGATCTTGAACGGCTCGTCGCAGTCGGGCTTGGCTGCCGCCCCGGCAAGGTTGCCGCCGGGCGTGCCGCAGCGCATGGTGAGACCGCCGGCGGCGCCAAGGCCGATGGCGAGGAACTGTCGTCGGTTCATGGTCATCTCCCTCTAAGGCATACCGATCGTGGGCAGGGCCGGCTTGGCGGGCCGCTCCGGTCCCTACGAGGCGCTGCGGTTTCGGCTCGGCAGGGGCCTCGCCCTCCCAGCGACCGCCGTCAGACGCCGAGCAACCTTCGGAGCAGCTCGACGCCCTTGGCGTTGGGTTCTTCCGGTTCGCCCTCGCCCCAGTATTCGAGCACGATATAGCCGTCGAAGCCAGTCCTGCGGTAAATATCGAGGATGCGTTCGACGTCGACGAACTCGGCGTTGCCGGCGGCGTCGAACGTGTTGATCTTCAGGTGGCTATTCGCGGCGAGGGGAGCGATCTTCTCGGTCTCGGTGTAGATGCGCTCGCGAGCGGTCGGGTCGAGGCGGTCGTATCCGAACACGAAGTTCGTCGGGTCGGGGTTGGTCCCGACCCGATCGCTGCCGACCTGGCGGATGATCGCGAGCAGCCCATCGGCGTCCGGGTGGACGGTGCTATGGTTCTCGAGGCAGAGCGTCACGCCGAGCGCCTCGGCGACGGGCACGACCTCGCAGAAGGCGTCCACGACGCGGACGCGCTCGATGGCCGGGTCTTGTCCGTCGGTATGGTAGCCGGTGAAGACATTGACGCGCTCGATGCCGGTGTCGGCGGCCATGCGGATCCAGCCGATCGTGTCGGCGATGTGCTTGGCGCGATCGGCGCTGGCGGGCAGGGCGAAGTCGTTTCCGGCGATCAGGGCCGAGATGCCGACCCCGGCCGTCTGGGCATGGACGACGATTTGTTTCAGGTCGGCGGCCTTGTCGGGATCGGGGCTGCCGGGTCCGCCGATGAGGTGCCAGTTGGCGACCTCGACGCCGTGGGCCCCGAGCCGGGCGGTCTCGTCAACGAACTCGTTGAAATTCATCCGCCCTGATTCCAGGGCCTTGCGATAGCTCCACGAGCTGATGCCGATCTGCATGGCGGGTCTCCTTGGCATGGTGTGACGCGGAAGCGTTTGCGGCAGTTAGATTAGCACCGTGCACCGCTCATGACCAGGGCCCGGGGTGTCGCGTATGCGCCCGGTCGTTGACCGCATCGCGGCTCGGCGGCGGCGTCGGTTCGGCGGTAGACCTTGACAGACGATACGGGTTCTGTGTTCACTGATACTCTGAAGGCGAGGTGTGAGGTTAGGCTGACGTTGCTGTGCCTGGTCAAGCGTGCGGGCCGTACGAGGGCGCGGTTGGCGTGCGGTTGCTCGTCGGGACCAGATCAACTCGCATCACCATCTTGCCGCCGTGAAACCGGGAGGGGCGCCCGAAGCGCCGCGCCTGCTCCCCGCTTATCCGGAGAGTCGCGATGAAGGTCGCGCTGATTTCCACACAAACGCATCCGATCGCGCTCGGGCTGCGCTATGTGAGCAGCTACCTGAAGGCCCAAGGCCATGACGTGCAGATGCACTTCATGTGCTCCAAGCGCGACACCGCCAAGGGCGGCTTCTCGGACGCGCTGGTCCGCGACCTGGCCGAGCGGCTGAAAGACCGCGACCTGATCGGCATGGGCCTGATGACGAACACCTACCATCGGGCCTGCGAGTTGACCAGGCGTCTCCGCGAGGTGGGGGTGTCCGCTCCGTTCATCTGGGGCGGGACGCATCCCAGTCTGGCGCCGCAGGAATGCCTCGACATCGCCGACGCGGTTTGCATCGGGGAGGGCGAGGTGGCGGTGGCCGAGCTGGTGCGCCGGTACGAGGCCGGCGAGGATCCGACGGACATCCCGGGTTTGGGCTTTCCGGCGGGGGGCGTCTTCGGCGCGGATCAGACTGTGGTGAACCCGGTGGGCAATCTGGTCCAGGACCTGGATCAACTCCCGTTCCCGGACTACGACCTCTCGACGCATTGGGTGTCGAAGCGCGACCGGCTCGTTCCGGCTCGCGAGGACAACCTTCGCAACGCCATCGAGAGGCCGCGGGTGCTGAGCACGCGCGGCTGTCCGAACCGGTGCACCTTCTGCAACAACGCGGCCTGGAGGCAGCTCTATCGCGGCAAGGGTCGTTGGGTGCGGATGCGCTCGGTCGACAACGTGGTGGCCGAGTTGGAGAGCATGAAGCAGCGCTTCCCGTGCATGGAGGCGATCAACATCGTCGACGACCTCTTCTTCGTGCGCAGCGCCGAGCAGATGGCTGAGTTCGCTAAGGCGTTCACGCAACGGGTCAACCTGCCGCTCGAGCTGGACGCGTACCCCGGCATGCTGACCGCCGAGAAGCTGGATGCGCTCGAGGGCGTGCCGATCCGCTTGATCAGTCTGGGCATCGAGAGCGCGAGCCCCGATACGCTGGCGAACATCTACGATCGGCGGACGAGCCTCGAGACCATCGTCGAGGGCATCGAGCTGCTGCACGGGCGCGGCATCCCGGCCGAGTACCACTACATCGTCAACAACCCGTTCGAGCCCGAGGCCAACGTCATCGAGACCATGCGGTTCATCGCCGACCACCACCGCGGGCCGGCGCGATGTCGCGTGTTTCCGCTTATCTTCTTTCCGGGCACGCCGCTGTTCGAGCGGGCCAAGGCCGAAGGCGTCATCGAGGATCGGGACGAGAAGGCCTACAAACACACGCTCACGGGCAAGACGGTCATCGGGGCACACAGCTACCTGGACGTGTGGCTCCGCATCGTGCTGGGCCTGCGCAACGCGGGTTACTCGCCCCGATTCGCCCACGCGGCTATCAACGTGGCGACGCATCGCGTGGTTCGGGCGGCGTTGGACCGGCGATGGTTCGGCCCGGTCTCGTTCGGGCTCTACCAGGTGGGTCGCCGGGTCTACCGGAATCTCATCTACCAACCGATCGTCAGGCCGCTGTCGTACCTGCGGCGGCTCGGCCGGCGCCGGCCTTCCGAGGACGTTGGTGCCGTGTCGTTGGATTCGGGCGGCGGGGCCTAAACCTCAGTCACGAGGCACGGGGCTCGGCGTCCGGATGAACGGCACCGACGCACACCGCAATTCAGCCGGATCCCACCCAGAATCGTGATTGCGTTCGCTGGGTGCATCGCTCAGAATCGTCCGCCATGATGAAGCGGCCGTCCACGCACGTGGCCTACGTCGGTCTGGGCTCCAACCTCGGTCGGCGCCGGGAGACGTTGGAGGGGGCGGTGGCCTCCCTGTCCGATTCCCGCGGCATCGACGTGACGCGGGTGAGCAGCTTCATCGAGACCGAACCGGTGGGCGGCCCGTCCGATCAGGGTGCCTACCTGAACGGCGTCGTGGAGTTGGCGACCACGCTGGAGCCGCATGAGCTACTCAGACGGTGTCAAGCCATCGAGTCGGATTTCGGACGCACACGCGAGGTCCGGTGGGGTCCGCGCACGCTTGACCTCGACATTGTGTTGTATGACGATGCCGTTGTGGATACGGAGGAGCTGACCGTACCGCATCCGAGGATGCACGAACGGCGATTCGTGCTCGAACCGCTATGCGAAATCGCGCCGGACGTCCGCCATCCCCTGTTGGGGGTTACCGTTCGGGAGCTGCTGAGCAGGTTGTCATGAGCGCACTGACCGAGCCCGCCGTCGCGACCACCATCACCGAGATGCGCGAGCTGGTGATTCGTGCTCGCCGCAACGGCATGACCGTCGGCGTGGTGCCCACCATGGGGGCGCTGCACGAGGGGCATCTGTCGCTCGTCCGCCGGGCGCGTCAGCGCTGCGCGTACGTCGTCGTGACGGTCTTCGTCAATCCGATCCAGTTCAACAATGCCGACGACCTGCGGAGCTATCCTCGCACGCTCGATGCAGACGTGGACGCCTGCGGGGCCGAGGGGGTCGACGCCGTCTTCGCCCCGCACGTGGACGAGATGTACGGACCCCGGGCCCTGACGCGGGTTCGGGTCGAGAAGCTGACCGAGCCGCTGTGCGGTCGCGACCGCCCCGGGCACTTCGAGGGGGTCACGACGGTGGTGGCCAAGCTGTTCAACATCGTTCAACCGGATGTGGCCTTCTTCGGGCAGAAGGACGCCCAGCAGGCGATCGTGGTGCGGCGGATGACGGAGGACCTGAACTTCCCCGTCGAGGTCGACGTGTGTCCGACGGTGCGGGAGCCGGACGGGCTGGCCATGAGCAGCCGGAACGCGCGCCTGACTCCGGAGCAGCGTCGTCAGGCGACGTGCCTGTATCGTGCGCTGGAGCAGGCCCGCTCCGAGGTCGCCGCGGGTCAGGTCCGAACCGCTCCGCTGATCGCGTCCATGCGAGAGGTCATCCTGTCGGCGGGGCCGTGCGAGATCGACTACGTCGAGATCGTCGACGCCAAGACGCTGGAGCCGATCGAGGAGGTTACGGACACGGCCTTGATGGCGCTGGCCGTGCAGATCGGTCCGGCAAGGTTGATCGACAACGTGCAGGTGGACCCCAGCGGCCCTGCGCTATAGACTAACGACTTTGCCACTGGTGAGAGGACGCAGGGGTGTTGATCAAAGTACTCAAGAGCAAGATTCATCGGGCGACGGTCACCGAGGCCGACGTGGCCTACATCGGCAGCATCGGCATCGACCGGACGCTGTGCGAGGCGGTCGGTCTCGTGGAGCACGAGGCGGTGCTGGTGGCCGACGTGGACAACGGGGTACGCCTGGAGACGTACGTCCAGTACGCCGACCCAGGCAGCGGCACGATCTGCATGAACGGGGCGGCGGCCAAGCTGGTAAGCGTCGGTGACGTGGTCATCATTTTCGGCTTCGGTTACCTGAGCGAGGAGGAGCTGGCCGAACACAAGCCGCGTATGATCCTCGCCGACGCCCAGAACCGGGTTGCACAGGAGTTGTAGGGACACTGACGAGGCGAGCGGGCCGATCCACCGTGGACCGTCGCCGACGCGAGGGACGCATGTTACCCACGGTCTTCACATTGCCGATTCCTTTTCTCGGACCCACGCCCATCAAGGGCTACGGCCTGATGATGATGATCGGGTTCCTGACGGCGATCTACATGTGCATGCGGCGGGCGCAGAAGGTCCGCAGCGATCCGGACGTGGTGCTCAACGCGGGGTTCCTCGCCCTGCTGTGCGGCGTGTTCGGGGCACGGATCTTCTACGTCGTGCATTACTGGGACACGCAGTTCCGAGGCAGGGGGATCTGGGCGGCCTTCGACGTTCGCTCGGGTGGGCTGGAGTTCTACGGCGGGTTCCTCGCGGCGGTCGCGGCCATCCTGCTGTACCTCCGCATCCGGGGGCACTCGGCGCGGCTCTTCCTGGATATCATGGCGCCTGGTGTGATGTTCGGGCTGGCCTTCGGACGCCTGGGCTGCTTCTTGAACGGCTGCTGCTTCGGCGGGATTTGTCCTGACTGGGTGCCGTTTCCGCTGGCGCTGACGTTCCCTCACGGCAGCCCGGCGATGGTGCACCACTTGCAGACCAACCGTATCGCCCTTCCGCGCGAGTACCTCTACGTCAACAGCCTTGGCTGGGTGAGCCCGATCCATCGCGACCACCTGGCCATGGAGCCGTCGGAGGTGTTCGCGCCGCGCGAGCGGCACCGGGAGGCCCAGAAGGAGTTGCTCAAGGCGTTGGAGGGGCTGTCTCCGCCGGAGACGGCCAAACAGGTCCGCCAGACGTGGCAGCAGTTTGCCGCGCAGCGGGAGCGGATGCCACAAGGGCCCCTGGCGGGCTTGGACAAGGAGCGCCTCAAACAGGAGGTGGCCCAACTGCGCGCCTTGCACAAGGAGCTGAGCGACCAGTGCGCTGCCTTCCCGGAAGGCAACGAGGTCAAGCAATTGATCAACGCCGAGCATCAGGCCTGGGACGCGCGCCGCAAGCACTTCACGGAGCTGCGGGACCTGCTGGGCGACGCGAAGAACCCGCGTCCGCCGGCCTCGAAGCTGCAGGCGTACCAGGAGGAGGTCCGACAGTTTCGCTCCCATCGCATCTGGGCTGCTCAGCCGTTGGGGTTCCTTAATGCGATGATCCTCTCGGGCGTGCTCAGCCTGTTCTTCCATCGCCGCCGGGTGCATGGGGCGGTTTTCGGGCTCATGTTCATCCTATATCCCATCACGCGGTTCGTCCTGGAGATGATCCGTGCGGACAACCCGCTGGATTCATCGGGACTGACCATCAGCCAGGCGATCAGCGTGGGGATCATCCCGATCGCGCTGGTCTACATGCTCGTAATCTACAAGCTCTTGCCGCCGCAAAGCCCGAGGGCGCAGATCTGGACACCGCCGCCGGACGAGCCGCCGTCGCCGCCGAAGGAGGAAGGGGAGAACTCGGCGAAGAGGTCGGGGCAGGACCGGACCGAGAGCCCTTCCGAATCTTCCCCGTCTCCGGCCCCGGACTCGGATGGCAACGGTCACTCCGGCGGGACTCATGCGTCCGCAAGTGTGGCCTCGGAGGTCAAAAAGTCCGGCCGGAAGGGCAAGCCGGTCGTGGAGACCGTGGTGGTCGAACCGACTGGGGTTAGTGCCGGCCAGGGCTGGCATACCGCCGAGGCGATCTGCGCCAAGTGCGGCACGAAGCTCCAGCCGCCGCAGGGCATGGTGTATCAGCGCCCCGGCAAGCGCAACGGACCGCAACGGGCGCCCGGGGTGGCCGTGATCGAGCATCCGGATCCCAACACGAGGATGGACCTGCTCTGCGAGGGGTGCTTCGACACGCTTCCCCCCCAGGACAAGTCACGCGGCCGCCGGCTTGCCAAGAAATGGTGGAAGACCGGCAAGGTGTGAGGCTGCAATCGCTCGGCGCGTTGCCGCGTCACGGGCCCAACCATAACGCCCAGGGGCTGACCCCGGCGCCAGCTCGGATGACCGGCCAACGCCACAAGCCCGGCTCGTACCCCGCCACATTCGTTTTGGCAGGCTAGAATTGGGAGTGTGAGGCTCCCCCCGAGCCGTGACTTCGCCGTGCGGCAGCTTGTCTCGTCCGGCGTAGTCGCAGGCGAAGCCGGGACGCCTCATCAGCCCCGCCAGGGGCGTAGGAATGTAGCCGCGGGTGCAGCGAGCCGCCAGGCGTGCGGAACCCGTGGTCGATGGTCGCCCAACGAACCAATCCCCAGCGGGGCGACAGGCCCGAGGGCCATCGAAACAGGCGTTGACGCCCGGTTGGGCACCGGTGACCTGCCGACCGTATCGGGGTTAAGTCGCACGAATCCTGCGGCTCACGCCGCAGGCTACACTCTGTCGGGCCTCCGGCCCTGAGCAGCTCGTGCTGCCGGTTGACGCTTCATCGCGCGACACAGTGGCTCACCTGCCGGGGTGGTACTCCCTCGCCGAAGTACAGGGGCTTGTGATGCGCCCGGAAGAACGTGCAACATTCGACTCAGTAGCGGCTTCTATCCTCTGTAGCCCTGGCGAAGGCGGAGGGCTTCCGGCAGACCGACAAAATCAATGCTGTTGGACGACTAGTCAAACCTCGTAGACACTAACCGGACGCGAGTTCATCGATTCGGGTGGGCGAGTGAAATCGTCAAAGCCATGTTTCGCGCGTCACGGCAGGCAGCGTTTTCGAGACTGCTTGCACCCCAGTGAACTACAGACTTGGCGAGGCGCGGCTTGCCCGATGCGGGGCGTGCCCACCGCGGCCGGTCACCAAGTATTTTCCGCGAATTGCAGCAGGGCCCATAATCGTGAGGTATACTTGTGATGGCCCTTTTTTGGGGGGCCTCACCTCTGAGAAGTCCCCGGCGGGGCCGCGCCTCGGTGGATGAGGAGGCACCTGCGATGAATGCACGTGGTTTTTCCAGACGTCATCTGTGCGGTTGCGGATGCACCATGCGAGCGATGGTCTCGGTGTCACCAGACGGAACGCTGCAGGCTCTCGTCTGCACCGACCCGGTCGCCGGCCGAGAGTCCCTGTGCATCCCATGCCAGCGTGTTTGTCAGCGGCTCAACGCGATGCTCCAGTCGCGGAATTTCCTCCAGGCCGCTGCCCTCGACCCGGTCCGTCTGCGACCGGAGGAGGAACGACAGGAAGGCCAGCTTCAGGCAGGGCTGGCCGCCCTGCACGAAGCCCTGTTGGATGCGATCCTCGAGTACGAAAGCAAACACGGTGAGGCTTTCCACTACGGAGCGATCGAGGACAGCATCTATGGGGAGATGTCCCTCTCGGCCTGAGGTGCGTTCGCGCCGCACAGCCTTTCGTTGGTCGGTGGTCCCTGTCTTCGGCCCATGCACTGGGCCCGCGAAGTGTCCGATTCCGGAAAGTGCGCTTCCCTGTTGCCCTTGGCATGTCCCTTGGCCGGCGCTGGGCCCTGCTCGCTGGCGGCGCTTGATCACGCTGTGGGCATAGACTCGGGCGGCTCGGCTTCTATGGGCAGGGTCGGGTCGAGGGCACGTCTGCAGGCGCAGGGGGGGGAAGACGTGCTTCAGCGCTTCTTGGTGTTGCCGGATTTGTGGCGGCCTGGGGGTGTGGTGTTAGGACCTTGGACGGGTAGATCGCCGGCCTCCATGGTGGCGGCCGCTTCGTTCTCCTGCTTGATCTGGTCGTAGACCTCTTTGCGATGGACGCTGATGTTCTTCGGGGCCGTAATGCCGAGACGGACCTTATCTCCGCGAATGTCGACGACCACGACCTCAATGTCGTCGCCGATCATGATCACCTGGTCGCGCTGTCGCGATAGGACTAGCATACGCCGTGCGGCCACCTCCGTGCAGGAAGGGGTTCTTCACAGGTCGTGATCACGTCGTCGATGCGGGCAATCCCGCCCTCCATGGCCAGGCGCTACAGGCGTTAGAGGTGAGGAGGCAAAGCTCCTTGGCATTGGCCGACCGATGGACCTGTGCACTTGTCCAAGGCCTTGCGCTGTCTACGCAAGGCAAGCGGCCTCCTGAACCTTCCAATCGACACCCCCCCACGAACGCACCATCACTTTAATCGGCATCGATCAGGCTCACAATCCAGTGGGACTTGCGAAACGGTGCCTGATCCCTTTAGGAAACCTAACTTTATCAAACTTGGGGCGCTGGAATCAAGCATATCCTCCCGTCGTACGGGACCGTCAACTGCCGAAGGGGATAGCGGACTGCAAGCGCTTTGCCCGGGTTTGCCCTAAGGTGGCCTGTTGGTGGGCGGGTCGCTGGGGGCTTAGATGTATTAGGGGAGATTCAGAATTGCATAGATAGCCTTGTTGCCAAGGGCGTTGGCCTTCGCGGCTAGGTTTTGTGTGCGTTGGGCTTGAGCGGGTTTATGAAGCCCGTTCATTTTGTCCGTGTCAGGATTCTGAATGAAACGGCGGGGTTTGCTTATCGTTCGGGGCCAGATGGGTAAGGTCGGATTGGCCCTTGAAGCGGCGTACAGGTGCGCCTATGATTTGCGGTCAGATCGGTCGTGCAGATCCCTTGTCCGCCGGCGGTTCTGTCAGTTGTGGGCCGGTCTCGCCGTGGAGGTGCCATCGCGGGATCCGTCGGGCGGGGTTGCGAGTCTGAGGGCTATTCGATAGGGTTAGCTTGACGAACGCGTCACCAGGCTCCTCGTGATCACATCCAAAATGGGGGAGGGTCGAGACGGGGCCGCCGGGTCCGGAATCGAGATCAGACCATGCCGACGCGACATCACATCAGGGTGCTTGTTATCGACGACGATGAGACGGTCTGCCGGACGGTTCGGCTCATCCTCGAGAGCAACAACTACCAGGTCGAGGTGCACAACGAGCCGAAGGAGGCCCTCAAGGCCGCCGAGAAGACGGCGTTCGACATCGCCCTGGTCGATATCAAGATGCCCGAGATGGGCGGTGTGGAGTTCGTCCAGGCGCTGATGGACGTCGACCGGCGCGTCAGCCCGATCATGATGACGGCCTATCCCGACGTCGAGACGGCGGCCGCGGCCATGCGCCGCGGAAGCTGCGACTACATCACCAAACCCTTTCGACAGGAGCAGCTGCTCGACGCGGTGGAGCGGGTTGCCCGCGACAAGGGCCTGATCTACACGTCGGAGGAAGAGCTGAACCGCTTGATCGGCCAACGATTGCGCCAAGAGCGGCAGCGCCAGAACCTTACCTTACGCCAGCTCAGCCAGCGGACGAACCTGACGACCAGTCAGTTGTCGCAGGTGGAGCTCGGTAAGAACGCGGCCTCGGTCTGGTCGCTCGCCAAGATCAGCAGCGCGATGGGCCTACAGCTTTCCGAGATGCTCCGCGGCATCTGATCACGTTGGTTCGACCATCCTAGTCGTCCAACACCGACTGAATCTGTCGGTTGCCCAGCTTCGGGGCCGCCGTCGGAGACGCGACGGTGAAGGAGCGTTGCTGTTCAAGCGCTCCAACGACACGGCTCCCTGACGGTTGCCGCTCTGAGTGGCGTCTCGCCCTCCCGGTGGGAGCCCACAAAGGCAAGAGTGGTCGGGTACTAGCACCGTGTTTCGCACGTGTTGTGACTATCGCAGAGTCGCTGTGTGCTGCGCCTGCTCCTCGAGCCGCGGCATGCATGCCGCGCGGCCGCGCCGGATGAATCCGGCGGCTCGACGGCGCTCGCCCTAAGCGGCTCAGGCAAGTCGTCGCGATACTATCGGAATGCAGCGCCAGCTAGCGAGGCACGGGGCTTTGGGGAGGCGCGGTGGGGCTGGGCAGGTCGTGTCGATTCCCCGTTGGTTCACTTTCGGTGCTTGTCGTCAGGCAGCGGCGGCGGTGGTGGGCTCTTGGTCTCCGGTGGTTGAGAGGTGCGGCCTTGGGCGACGAGGGCCTCGAGTTGGCGTATCCGCTGCTTGAGCTGCTCGATCCGGAGGTCGCGCTGGGCCAGGACCTGCTCGTTGGCCTCCCGAAGCTCCTTGATCCGCTGGGCGTGGGCGGCCTTGACGGTCTCCAGCCGTTCCTGGGCTTCGCCTCCGGTGCGTTGGGCCGAGCCGACCTTATCCTCCAGAGACCGGTTCTTCTCTCGTAGCGTGCCGACCTGCTCGTTGAGCTGGGCGATCTGACGGCGCAGGACCAGTTCCTGCGAGGCTTGGGTCTTGAGCTGTGCACGGGCCTCGTCGAGCTGCTTGCGGACGTCGTTCAACTCTGTCTGCTTCTGCTCGCGAGCGCGGACGGCGCGCTCGTAATCCTGTTTCATCACGCAGCCGGACGCAGCGATGCAGACGGCGGCAAGCGAGGTCATGCGAACGATCTGTCGGTGTGTGTGGCCTGTCATAGGCGCGATCCTAACCGCTCGACGGACCTCAAGCCAAGCGCGGTTGCGCGCGGAGCGACCGGACGCTACTTGCTCCGCTTGATCCAGTGGTCGTAGGCGTCCTGGATGGCCTTGGCGCCGGTGGTCTTGTTCCAGAGCGCTACCCCATAGCGGACGCGCAGCGTCTTGCCCTGCTCGAGCACGTAGGGCTCCTTGTGCGGGGCGATGGTGGCGGTCATGTAGGTGAAGGCGTGCGTCATGGCGAACCACGTGGCCGGATGGCGCGGGTTGTCGGGCGCATCGAAGAAGGCCAACGTGATCTTCCGGTCCGGTCCGACGGGGCCCGTCACCGCGCACCACGGAGCGCGTGAGTCATTCACCTTCTTGACGTCGGTCACACCCTTGGTCGTGAGAAATCGGGCGACCTGGTCCATCGGCTCGACGAAGCGCACACCGAGGCCGTGATACTTGCGGCCGGTGATGGTCGCCTTCGAGCGGCCCGCGGGGACGGTGAACTCCGACTGCCACTGGAGCAACCGCGTGGCGTGCGGCATCGTGCCGGTCCAGTAGGTGATCGTCCGGCGCTCGTGCAGGACGACGGTGTTGCCGTCGGGGGCGACCCAGTCGAGCTGCTCGACGAGGTCGAGGCGCGGTTCGTCGGGGCGCGTTTTGGTGCTGACGAAACGCCGGTGGATCTGCTTGCCGACCTTGCCTGCCTCGGCCCAGAACTCGATACCGTCGACGTTCCAGGCGAACATCAGGCTGTGGTGATGGATGTGATCGTGGGGCGAATCGCGGAGGATGTTCTTGCCGTCCGGCAGGTACAGTTCGGCCACGTAGGGCTTGAAGAGGTCTCCGCCGTAGCGGTACGTCATGGCGGTGGCATCCTCGCACCGCACGCTGAGGACCTTGCCGTCGTCTGAGACGCGGGGCGGGCCGGCCGCCAGCAAGGTTGTCTGGGAGGCGCAGAGTGCGGCGACAGCGGCGGCAACGGCCAGGCAGTCGGGTGACCACCTCGTACGAGGTCTGTGCGCGGTCATGGTGTCGGCTCCCTTGATTGGACCAGCCCCGGACGGGCGCTGCTGAGATGGCAGGTCGCCGTGCGCGGGTTTGGACACATTGTAGTGCCCTGACCGACCGGTTGCGACCGGCGCGGATGCGAGTGGGACGGTTGCGAGGGAGGCGTCACTTATCGGCGGCTTCGTTCGGTTCTGACAACGCAGACCGAACGGGTTCGTTCCGCACGTTCGGCAGCACGTAGCGAACCCACTGAAGACAGAGGCCTCTGGCGGGGGCGGTCGGGCCGGCCCGGGTACGGTCTCGTCCGGCCATGATCTCGGCGACGTACTCGGCGGGCCAATGGCCTCGTCCGACCTCCAGGAGCGTGCCGACCATGTTGCGGACCTGGTTGTAAAGAAAGCCCCGGCCCTGGACGTCGACGTGGATCTCGTCGTAGCGTCGACCGATCTGAATGCCGAGCACGGTGCGAACAGTGCTCTCGCGTGGGCTGCCCTTGGAGGCCATCGCGGCGAAGTCACGTTGTCCGACCATGTGTCGGGCGGCCCGTCGCATGGGCTCGAGTTCGAGCGGTTGCCAGAAATGGTAGGTGTAGCGTTGCTGGTGGCGTTCGGCGGGACGACCCTCGGCGGCATGGACGCGGTAACGATAGAGCTTGCCGCGGGACGACTTGATGGCGTCGAAGCCGAGCGGCACCTCCGAAGCCTGGACGATGGTGATGTCCTTGGGCAGGCGCGAGCCGATAGCGCGCCGCATGTTGTCCACGGGGATGTCGCAGGTCGTGAAGACGTTGGCTACCTGGCCCGATGCGTGAACGCCCGCGTCGGTCCGTCCGCTGCCGACGACGTCGACCTGGTGGCGGAGGACGCGTCGGGCGGCCTGCTCGATCGTGCCTTGCACGGTGGGCAGGCCCGGTTGGCGCTGCCAACCGTGGTAGTTCGTGCCCTCGTAGGCGACAACCAGTTTGATGTTGCGTTCAGTGGTCACGATCCGGAGGCGGCAAGTTTCAGTGCCAAGATAAGGTTCACGAGCAGGCTAACGACCAGGGCCCCCGCGAGGATACCGATGATGGTCCAATTCGGGCGGATGCCGCCGCCCGCCGCTTCATAGCCCGGCTCTTGGATGTGGGGTTCAGCGCTTTCCTCCTGGTCGGCCAGGTCTTGGAGCAGGTTGCTGTCGTAGCGGCGCTTGGCCTGGATGGGCGGCTCACCGCGGGCGACGGCTTCGAGGTCGGTCAGGAGGTCTTTGGTCGAGCCGTAGCGGTCCTCCGGGCGCTTCTTCATCATGACTTCGATGATCTCGCCGATGCCCGAGCTGAGTCGCGTGTTGATATGGTCGGGCGGAACCAGCTCTTGCTTGAGATGCTTGTGCATGACGGAGGAGGGTGTCGGACCGTCGAAGGGGTAGCGTCCGGTGACGATGTGATAGAAGGTCGCGCCGAGGGAGTAGACATCGGCGCGGAAGTCGATGTTGACCTCACCGCGGACCTGCTCCGGGCTGATGTAGTAGGGCGTTCCGAAGGCGCGGCCGGCCTCGGCCTTAGCCGCCTCGACGTCGCTGACCTCGCGGGCCAGGCCCATGTCGGCCAGTTTCGCGACGCGGTCTTTGGTCAGCATGATGTTCTTGGGCTTGACGTCGCGGTGGACGAAGCCGCGCTGGTTGGCGTGGTCGAGCGCCCGGGCGATCTGCATGATGATGTCGATGGCCTCGGCCTCGCTGAAGACCTTGCCCTTGGCAAGCTCGTCGTAGAGCGTGTGCCCGTCGACGTACTCCATGACGAAATAATGCCGGCCGTCGGCCTCACCGACGTCGATGGCCTGGACGATGTTGTTGTGGTTGAGTCGTGCGGCGGCCTTCCCTTCCTTGTAGAAGCGTTCGACGAACTCGGTGTTCTCGCTGAGCCGTTTGGGCAGGACCTTGATCGCGACGATACGGTCGAGGCTGAGCTGCTTGGCCTTGTAGACCGTGGCCATGGCTCCGGCGCCGATGCGTTCGAGGATCTGGAAGCCCGGGATCTGCTGGGCGGGGCGGGCCGTGGAGTCTTCCGCCGATTCGAGCCGTTTGAGCTGCGAAGCCGTCAGGACGCCCTGCTCGACCATGACGTTGGCCAAAGAGACGTTCTTGCCCTTGGCGACAAGCTGCTTCTTCCTCGCCATGCACTTCTTCACGTCGTCTTCGGACGCCAGCTTGTGATCGATCACATAGCGGGCGATGTATGTATCTTCACTCAGCCTGACCATATGGCAGTGCTCGAATCGGTTCCCAGTGGTATTCGAACGTCCTTCAGCGGTGACGTGGGCCGCAACGCGAGGTGCGGATTCTACCAAACTGTAGATGCCTGAAGGGGTTGGATCAAGCCCCCTCAGCACATTTCGACAAGGTCCGACAGGATTTCCGAGGCTTTCTTCGGTTTGTCGGCAAGAAGCTTCCGTGCGGATTCCAAGGCCGCTTGCTGGCGAGGCGTCCACGGAGCGGGCATCGCCTGCGATAAAGCGGTTAGACCCAGCACCTCGGCGACGGCGTGCGACAGGATATCGATGCCTTCGCCGGTGGTCGCGCTGATGGTCACCGATCCGGCCGCCGGCAGCTCGGTTAGGTCTTGTTCGTCGATCGCGGCGGGCAGGTCGCACTTGTTGTGGACGAGAAGCACGCGGCCCGCGGCATGCGCTCGCACCACGTCGTACAGCATACGGCGGTCTTGCGCGTCGAGGGGCTGCGACCGATCGACCACCAACAGCACCCCATCAGCCGAGGCGAGGCGCTTTAGTCCCCTCTGGATGGACGCGCGCTCGATCGCATCGAGCGTCTCTCGTAGGCCGGCCGTGTCGATCAACGTGACGGGGATGCCCTCGACCGCGGTGGGTTCGGCCACCCAGTCGCGCGTCGTGCCGGGCTGTTCGGCGACGATGCTTCGGGGCCGACCGAACAACCGGTTCGCCAGGGTGCTCTTGCCGGCGTTGGGCGGGCCCAAGATGACGACGCCCGCACCGCAGACCAGCCGCCGCGCTGGCTCGTAGCGTTCGAGCAGGCGGTCGAGGTCCGAGGCGACCTCGCGAGCTGCGGCAGGGTCGTCGGTGACGAGGCGGTCGCTGCAGCGACGGATTGCTTCGGGCAGGGCGGTTTGCTGGTAGGCGAGCCAGAGGGCGGCCCGATGCGTTTGCGCCTGACAGATGGCCTCCCATGCCTCGCGCTCGACGGTGGTGCGGCACGGCCAGCCGAGCAAGCCGATCTCGTCGCGATCGACCAACGTGGCACCGTGATCGACCAGTAGCATGACGATGCGCTGCACGACGCGGACGCCTCCGTGGGGGTTGATCTCAACGAGGTCGGACGCGGCAGAGGGCGTCGGATCGGGCGAGGCGTCAGCCCGGGCGGTGTCGGGATGGAGGCATGCAGAGGACCGTGCGGTCAGGACGACGTCGTCGATGACGTCCTCGCCGTCGATGATCTGCCCGTAATGGATGCGGCCGGGCGCGAGAGACTGGCGGGATTCGCTTCGGGACAGCGGCCGGAAGACCGACCGAGCGATGTCCGCCGCGTCGGGACCGACCAGGCGGATGACGGCGATGCCCGCGGCGCCGATGGGCGTCAGTGCCGCGACGCGGGTTGACGGGCGCGGGTTGGGATCGACGGGTTCAGTCATCCTGCTGCGTCTTGGCCAGGCGACAGGTCAGGGCGATGCCCCGTAGCGTCAGGTCGCCCACGACATGGTCGACGAAATTGGCGTTCCTGGCGACGATCTCGGCCGCCCCGCCCGTGGCGACGAGCGGCATCCACCGCCCGACCTCCGTGGCGTAGCGCTCGACGATCTCGCGCAGGGCGCCGATCGCCCCGAAGAAGATGCCGTTGTTGATGGCCTCCCGCGTGTTGCGGCCCCAGGGGTGCTCGGGCTCGGTGACCTGGACCAGGGGCAGCGCGGCCGTGTGCTCCTCGAGCGAGCGGGCCGAGAGCCGGAGACCCGGCAGGATGGTGCCGCCCATGAACACGCCGTCGTCGCCGACGAGGTCGATGGTGATGGCCGTGCCGAAATCGGCGACCACGCAGGCCTGCTTGAGCTCCATGTAGGCCGCCAGCGCGGCGCAGATCCGGTCGATGCCGACGGCCTCAGGTTCGTCGACGGCCAGCGGCATGAGCATCGGCACGTCGCGTCCGACGACGAGGATCTCCTCGCCGAGCACGCGATCGGCTGAGGCCGCGAGTTGCTCCAGCAGCGGCGGACAGACCGAGCCGGCGACGAAGGCCTTCGCCTTGGCATCGGCCAGCGCGGCCCACATCGTGCGGACGGCGTCGTCGAGGCGTTCCAGCTCATCGGCGCCGACGACGACGGAGGTCGCCGCCTTAGCGGTCGTCATCGCGCCCAGGTGGATGCCGCTGTTGCCGATGTCGGCCGCGAGGATCTGGAACGCGTCGGGCTGGGGTGTCGGGATGTTGTCGGCGTCTTGGATCATGCAGCCTCGTATCGTCGGGCCGGGGGATGCGGCCGCCTCCGGCGCGGTCGGTTGTCGGATCAGGCCATTCTCCGGAAGGTGCTCTGCGCGACCGGGCCTCGCAGTCGGGAGAGTACGTCATCGTTTTGGATGGCGTCAGCGATGACGGTGAACGTCTCGTCGACGGCGGAGAGATACCGATCGATGACGGCGTCGTCGTGGGCCAGGGATAAGATCACGCTCTTGGCCGCCAGGAAGCCGCGGTCGAGCATCTCCTGGGCGAACAGCGTCGAGACGGCCATGGTCTGCCCGCCGTAGTCGAAGCTGAACGCCGGCAACGGCGGCTTGCCGACGACCTTGGTCGAGAGGCCGTGCCTGGCTACGAGCTCGCGCAGGCCTTCGAGCACGCGACCGCCGAGCCGCCAGAAGTGCGACGGGGCATCCACGTCGCGGAGCTTGGTGATGGTGGCCAGCGCGGCGGCCGGTCCGATGCCCTCGGTCCAGTAGCTGCTGCTGATGAACGATCGCTGCGCGGAGTTCATGACGTCGCGTCGCCCGAGGATCGCGGCCATCGGGTAGCCGTTGCCCATCGCCTTGGCGATCACGGCCATGTCGCCGCTGATGCCGAGGTGCTCCTCGGCGCCGCCCATGGCATAGCGGAAGCCGACGGTGACCTCGTCGAAGATCAGCACGCAGCCGTGCTCGTGGGCGAGCCGTTTGACCGTCGGCAGGAACTCGGGATCGGGCTCGTGCTGGCGGATCGGCTCCATGATGACGGCGGCGAACTCGCCGGGGTGTCGTTCGAGCACGGCCTGGAGCTGGTCGGGGTGGTTGTACTCGAAGGGCAGGATCGTGCCGGCCAGGGCCTTGGGCACGCCGTCGGCGGCGAGTCCCGGCAGGAGGTGGCCCTCGAGCGTGTCTTCGCCGACGAGGTTGGCGGCCAGGTACCAGTCGCTCCAGCCGTGGTAGCCGCAGAAGGCGATACGGTCGCGGCCGGTGTGGGCGCGTGCGATGCGAACGGCGACGGCCAGCGCCTCACCGCCCGTTCGCGTGAAGCGGACCATCTCGGCGCACTCAAAGATTTCGCACAGCAGCTCGGCCAGGGCGACCTCGTCGGGGGTATTGAGCGTGGTGGTCACGCCGGAGGCGATGCGTTGCTGGACGGCGGCGTCGACGTCGGGATCGGCGTAGCCGCAGATGGCCTGGCCGACGCTCATCTGCATGTCGATGAACTCGCGGCCGGCGAGATCCCAGACGCGGCAGCCTTTGGCGCGGCTGAAGTAGGCGGGCCATTGCTCGGGGGCGAAGAGCTCGGGCCTCTTGCTCAGCAGCATGCCGCCGCCGGGGATCAACTCGCAGGCCCTGGTCCACAGGGCCCAGCCGGGATTGGTGTCGCCCTTAGCCTCCCGATTCATGGTGCGTTGTCTCCTCAGATGGGCGTGACGCCATTCCGATGATCTTCGCACTGAGGCCGGGCGTTATCAAGGGTGCCG
This sequence comes from uncultured Planctomycetales bacterium, assembly GCA_964622545.1. GTDB lineage: Bacteria > Planctomycetota > Phycisphaerae > UBA1845 > JAFGLZ01 > JAFGLZ01. Next base: position 62,861 of record CAZUQM010000037.1, read on the forward strand.
CATCACGCGACCGTCAACTCGCGACCCAGATCGGGCTCGACCAGGCGCGGTCGCCGTTGGATTGCGTGACGCGGGCCATGTACCAGTCGTCGATGGGTTCGCCGGCGACGCACTCCCTGGCGTCGGGCTGATCGACGAATGTCATGTCGGCGCGCTCGTGCGGGGCGAAGACCAGACGATGCACCAGCATCGACTCGCTGCTGAACGGGCCGGTGAACTCGACGTGCCCGCTCTCGGCCAGGTCGGCCAGCTTCAGCGTGATGGTCTTGGCGGTCGGCTCGGTCATGGTGATCTTGAGGGTTGCGTCCGGCTTGGCGTCGAGCCGCAGCACGACAGCGTTGGTGACGAGGTCGCCCAGCGGCTGCATGCGCGACGTGTACGACCGCACGTGTAGGGCCTTATTCGAGACGGGGGTGACGATGTTCCGCCGGTTCTCGTCGAACGGGCCGGACCGGAAGCAGCCCTGCTTGTCGACGATCGTGCCGCCGCTGAGGGCGATGTCGAACTCCCAGTCGCAGATGCGGGCCATGTTCAGGTCGCCCCACGGGCCCCACCCGAACTCGACGCGACACAGCACGGGCTCGGCCCAGGGATCGGCGGGCAGCGACTGATCGAGCGGAAAGCTCCTCGCGATGGTCCGGCCGTTCTTGATCAGCTCGAGGCGGTCGATCTCACCCCAACCCCTCGCGCGGATGGTGACCTCTCGTTTGGCGGCTGCGGGCAGGGCCTGGCCCATCCAGCATCCGTTGACGCGTGCGTCGAGCTCGATGCGGTCGCCCGTGACGGCGTAGCAGCGTCGGGCACGGAGGGCTTCGAACACGCCCTCGCGCGTGAGCTGCTTGGCGTAGATGCCCGTCAGGCCTTCGCGGTAGGCCCCGGGATAGCCGAGATGGTCGTCGGTGCCGGCGGTCACGCCGATGCGCGTGCCCTTGGCCAGCAGCGAGCGCAGCGTGTTCGGCGTCCATCGGCCGCCCATGCTGTGGCGGAGGTAGCGATGGGGGCCTCGGTCATGTTCGGCGCCGCCGTGCTCGCTGAAGATCTCGAGCACGGGTGAGACGCTGGTATCGAGGTGCTCAAAAGCCGCCCCGCGCCAGCCGGCCAGGTAGGCGGGATGGTGGGGGATGATCAACGCGCCGACCTGTTTGGCATAGGCCTGGAGGTCGCGGACGTGGTCGAAGACCTTCATCGGCGAGGGCTGGTTGCCGGGGTAGATGAGGCAATAGTCGCCGAACCGGCTGGAATGCCACTCGAACGCGACGAACGTGACGAACTCGCCGGGCTTGTGGTGTGCGGCGGCGAGCTTCTGCACCTGCGGCCAAGCCTTCTTGACGCCCTCGAAGCCCTTGACCCACTTGAGGTGCTTGTTCTGGGGCATCGTGGGCAGGTCGTGCCAGCGGCTATGTGCGGTGAAGGCGAAGACGTCGAGGTGCCGCTTGGCGATGTCGTACGATCGCTCGAGCGAGCCCTTGGCGTAGCCCACGCTGTTGTGGTTGTGCAGGTCGGCCCAGTACAGCTTCATGTCGTCGGGCATGGTCGGTGCTCCCTCAGATCTTTCCCTTGGCCGCGTCGGGGTGGTTCTTCAGGTAAATCCGCAGCAGCTCGAAGAAGGTCGGCGCGTCGAGCAGCTCGATGTTGGGATCGGCCTTCTTGAGTCCGTCCACGACGGCGACGTACCAGTCCGGCGTCTTCAGGATGTTGCGGAACCAGTGGAAGGGCAGCGAGCGGTCGCGGACGCGTTCCAGGATGCGCTTGACGGCCTGGTCGGGTGCCTGGTTGATGTCGTGATCGGCGCGGAGGACGGGCATGTTTCCGTGCAGCAGCGAGGGCGGCACCTTCTGCGGCACGATGCCGTTGGGGCTGAAGCGGGCATAGCAGTCCAGGCCCTTCTCGTTCAGGCCGGGGGCGTAGCCGTCGATGACGAAGCCCGTGATCGACAAGCCCCAACGGTCGTAGTAGGCCTTGCAGTGGTTGGCCCAGGCGTCGAGCCCCGAAGGCAGGCCGCTGATGCCACGCGGCTCTTGCAGCATGCCGGGGTTGAGGTAGCCCGCGCCGTTGTCGGCCGCGGCGAAGTAGTCGTTCGGTGTGGCCGTGCGGCGGAGGTCGTCGAGCGCCATCGGCACGCGGCGGGCGAGCACCGGACTGACGCACCACATCAAGGGCAGCTTGCCGCGGTCGCGATGGTTCCAGACGTGGGGCATGAACTGATAGACCCACGCGGCGGCGTCGTAGTCGCCCACGTAGAAGATGACGAACTGTCGGCCGTTGAAGCGGACCTTGCCGTCGTCGGTCAGATAGCCGCGGCGTTTGAGGTCGTCGTGGGTGACCCATGTCTGCGGGTAGCTCTCGGCCAGCGGGTAGTGTTGGTAGAACGAGGCGTTGGCCATCGCGCCGAGGCCGATGGCGTCGCAGTCGCCGAATCCGTTGAAGGCGCTGGCGATGCGGATGAACTCCCACTCGGTCGGGACGGGGTCGTGCTTGCCGCCGGCCTTACCGTGGGTGGTGTACTTGTTGGCCCAGGGCGCGAAGCCGCCGACGTGGATCATCCGCTCCTTGCCGCCGTGGTCGTAGGCGCTGCGGAACAAAGCGATGAGCGTCTTGCGATCGGTGCCGGGCTCTTGCTTGGGGTCGTCGACGCAGGCCTCGTCGGGCCAGACGTTGAGGTCGTAGAACCACGCCCGCTTCGAGACGAAGAAGTCGTGGTTGACGAGTTGATGGTGGTTGGCGGGTGCCGCGGTGGGATTCGTCGTCCAGAAATAGTCGATGTAGTAGCCGGCGTAGGCGCCGTCGACCTTGCCGGTGTCGAGGTAGTGGTGCTTGAGCCAGAGATAGGCGTCACACTTGGCGCTGCCGGAGGAGGGGATGTCGGTGCCGTAGACCTTGCCCTTGCCGGTGAAGATCAGCTCGCCGCGATCGGTCATGAACTTCCGGCGGACGCGGAGATGCGGGCCGGCGCCGCAGAGCTGACGGTAGAGGCTGTCGGGTCGCGGGTCGTAGCGCAGCGCGATGAGGTCGTCCGCGCCGGCGACCGTGCTGGCCAGGTTGCTGGTGGCCGGGACGCGCGGATCGTACAGCACCGCCCCCTTGATGAAGCGGCGGTAGTCGCTGACGAGGTCGGCGATGATGGCGATGGTCTTGACCTTCCGTCCGTGGAGCCAGCCGCCGGGCTTGCTCATCTCGGTGAGCCAGTAGTCGTCGACGTTTCTGCCGTAGGCGTTGACGTAGCGGACGTAGAGCCTCGGTGCGTCGCGGTTGACGATGCCCTGGAGCGTGGCCACGGCATGGCAGTGGTCCCAGGCCCGTCGGACCTGATTGGGGTCGTTGAGGTCGCACTTGAGCGTGTCGGTCAGGTCGTACAGCCCGATGGGCTCGGCCGGTGCGGCGAGCGCGATGAAGGCGAGCACGGCGGTGAAGGTCAGGTTCATGGGTTGTCCTCGGCTCAGGCCGTCGGTCCGCGACGGTCGTGGTTGTTTCGGTTCGGCGCATGCGGCAGGATCGGCGCCTGCGGCGGCTGGAACCTGCGGCGCCGGCTGAACGTGAGCAGATACCAGACGAGCCAGCAGACGAAGACGATCGTCCAGCCGATCCAGGACCAGCGCGACGGTGGGGCATGCCACCGCGAGGGGACGGAGAGACGGACGTTCGGGTCGATGCCAAGCTGCGTCAGGGCCTTGCGCCAGGCCTCCATGTCGTCCAGGGGAAACGTCTTGCACGGCGGCAACCAGGGCTTGGCCTCGATCTCCCGTTCGGGCAGGCCGGCCTTGGTGAGGCGACGGCCGCGCCGCACGTCGACGATGAACCATCCCTCGTCGGATTCGCCCACGATGGTATCCTGGGCCGTGGCGTAGCGTCGCACGCCGCTGATGACGATGGAGCGGGCGCCCTTGTCGCCCATGTAGAGGTCATAGTCGTCGTCGGAGCGTACCATGACGAAGCTCTCGTCGACCGGGATGGCGTGCTCCATCGTGGTGAGGTAGTAGACCACCAGCAGGGCCACGACGAGGACCGCATAGGCCGTCAGGCGCCCGGGGAGACTCCCTATGGGCTCGATCGGTCTGGGCGGAGGCGGGGTCCTGGTCATGGGTGCGTTCCTCTGGTTGGGCGCGGCGGGAGCATTGCCCTGGCGGCGCACAATCTGTAACGATAGACCAACCGGCCGAGTGTGCCAACCGTCCGAGCGACATCGGAGTGGAGAACCATGCGAGTCTGTTGCACCGCGTTCATACTGGTAGGTGGTATCCTGGCTTGGTCCCCGTCGCAAGCGCGGGCCGGCGACCCGAGCGTGGCCGAGGGCGACCTGCATTTCCGACTCGGTCCGGTCGAGCCGACGGTCGACCTTCGGAACATGGTGCGGGAGCACATCGTGCGGCGTTGCCGCGCGCTATTCGAGGCGGGCGCCGAGCGGCGGCGCCGGGCCTTTGCGTCGGGATCGTGGAAGGCCTGGCGGGACGGGGCCCGGCGGGCGGCGCTGCAACAGATGGGTCCCATGCCGTTCGGCAAGCAGGGCGGGCCGTTGAACGTGCGGAAGGTCTCGCGGCACCGGCGCAAGGGCCACGTGATCGAGAACGTGCTGTTCGAGTCGTTGCCCGGCTGGGACGTCAACGCGTCGGTCTATCTGCCGGATGCGCAGGTCTACCCGCCGCCCTGGCCGGCCGTCGTCGTGCCCGTCGGTCATAGCGGCAAGCAATTCGAGAACTATCAGATCCCCGCCCAGGTCTTCGCCCGCTGCGGCTACGTGGCCGTCTCGTTCGATCCGCCGGGGATGGCGGGCGAGAAGCGGGCGGGCAACGACCACTTCTCCGACGGTGTGCGGTGCTATCTGACGGGGCACAGCTCGAACCGCTACTTCGTGATCGACGCCCTGCGGTGCATCGACTACCTGGCCACGCGGTCGGACGTCGACATGGCTCGCGGTGTGGGGATGACGGGCGTGAGCGGGGGCGGGACCACGACGATGTTCGCGGCGCTGTTTGACGATCGGATCACGGCGGCCGGTCCGGCCTGTTGTGCCCTGCCGAACGTCTATCACCCGGTGCTCGACTGCTACGCGCCCTGCGCCGAGACCCTGGCGGCCGGGCGGTTTGAGGCCGGTCTCGACGACGTCGATGTGCTGATCGCCGCGCTGCCCACGCCGATGCTGCTGATGGCCGGGGCGAAGGACGAGGTCTTCAAGATCGCGTGGAGCAAGCGGATCGCCGCGAGCGTCCGGGAGGCCTACGCCGAGGCGAGCCAGGCCGAGCGGTTCCGGTTCTTCGTCGATCCGGGCGGACACGCCTACACGGTCGCGATGGCGCTCGAATTCGTCGGGTGGATGGACCGGTGGGTTCGCAAGACGCCCGATCGGAAGGTGCCCGAGCTGACGCGAGACGATTTCGAGATGGCGCCCCGTGACATGCTGCGGTGCAAGCCACGGCAAGAGGGGAACATCCGGAGCATGAACCGTGCCATGGCCGAGGGACTGCGCGGGAACCGGTCGGGGCTGGCGATCGATGAGGCGGTGCGGCGGGTGTGTCACGTCGACGGGGAGGCCCCCGCGCCGAAGGTCCGCCGGGGCGCCAAGCAGCTGATCTGGTTCCACGATCTCCACGAGTTGATGTTGTGTCCCGAACCGGGGATCGAGCTGCCGGCGACGTTGATCGCGCCCGCGCGGGCGGGATGGAAGGGCGGGGCGGTGTTGTACTTCGACGATCGCGGCCGATGGGTCGACCTGGCTCGCAACGGGATGCTGGCGGCGATGGCCGGCTTCTTGAAGGAGGGCACGGACGGTCCGGCGGTCATGACCGTGGACCTCCGCGGTTGGGGCGATACGACGCCCGCCTACATGCCGTATGAGATCGCCGGGTGGGGCGACCGTAGCCGGTGGTTGTCGTACGTCTCGGCCGCGATGGGCGATCACGTCTTGGCGATGCGCGTGCGGGACGGGCTGTCCGCGCTGGCGTCCCTGCGGGGCCGGCCCGAGATCGATCCGAACAAGGTCGTGGTCGGCGGGCGGGGCATGGGCGGCGTGGTGGCCCTCCATGTCGCCGCGGCCGACGGCCGGGTGGCGGGTGTGTTCTGTGCCGGGGGGCTGGCGAGGTTCGAATCGCTGGCGACGGCCGACTCGTACGCCTGGTCGCACGAGGACTTCCTGCCGAACGTGCTCTTGCATTACGACCTGCCGGAGCTGGTGGCCGGGTTGGGCATGCCGACGCTGCTCGTCAATCCGCTCGATGCCGCGAAGCGCCCGCTGAGCCAGGAGCAGGCGACGAGGCACTACGCCCAGGCGGTGGAACGGGGCGAGGCGTTCAGGCTGCACGCGGGTGCGGACGAGGGTCGGCTGCGGTCGCTGCTGATCGGGTTTGCGCAGCGGACGACCAGGTAATGGCGCACTCTGCCAGGGCCGTGTCGGCAGCGAGTGGTCAGGTACGATTGCCCGACCGCGGCATTGCACACAGAGCAGTAGCCCTCGCAAACGAGTTGGCAGTCGGGGTCCGGGTCCCGGGTCCCGATCGAGCTGCTTCACGTGTCTCATGCAATCCGTCTTCAAGAATACCGCCCGGACTCGGCCACGAGATCGCGCATGCGGTGGATCCGCTGCTCGTCGGCGTTTGGGGGCACCTGGTCGCCCGCGGCGGCGATGAGACGCGGACTCTGCGCGCGCGTATCGAGCCAGTCGATCACGGCCTGGTCGAAGCGTTCGATCGGCACGTCGGGCAGCCACAGGTTGGGCGGGACACCGCCGGAGAGGATGAAGTCCGGACCGGCCTCGGCCCGGCATTCAGCCGGCGTGAGATCGCCCGACGGCTTCGGCGTGACGGCGTCGGCGGCGTCGGCGCCGGTGTCGCGGATCATCCCGAGCGAGCCGCGGAGCATGCCATCGATGTGCACGGCCACGTGCTTGCCGGCGGCATGCAGCCGGCGAACGGCCTCGTCGTAGTACGGCTTGGACCACTCGGCGAAGAAGTGCGGCGGCTGGATGTCGCTGGAGAAGTTGTCGCCCATCATGACGATCTCGGCCGGGGAATCGCAGATCACATCGACCAGGCGCAGGTTGGCCGCATTGATCTGGTCGACGACGTCGTGCATCGTGTCGGGCCAATCGACCGTGGCGTACATCGTGCCCTCGACGCCCATCCAGTAGTTGAGCAGGTGCCCCATGCCGCTGTAGCCGGTGGGCATGGTGACCACGCCGACGTCGCCGACGTAGTCGGTCCAGGCGCGAAAGCGGTCCCATTGGGGGGTAAAGGTCGCGCCGCTCAGGACATAGCCGACGATCCGCAGGTCGTCCTCGGTCTTGACGGCCCAGTCGGGGATGCCCCAGGCGTAGTTGGCCTGGTCCCACCGTCGCACGCGCTGCAAGCCGCCGAGCGGCGTCTCGTACCGCCACGCGATCTCCCGTCCGTCGTCGCTCTTGCGAACGGTCACCGTCACGTCGTCGGCGTAACGGGCCGCGATGAAGCCCGGCAACTGAGGGACATAGAAGCCCGCGCCGACGCGGCGGTGGTAATCGATCAGGTCGCGCTCGGGCTCGACGTAGACGTGGCTCAGGTCCCACGGTAGACCATGCTTGTGGTAGTACCAGTGCGACAGGTCGAGCATGAACGGCACGACGTCCGGCGTGGCGCCGGCGTAGACGGCCAGGATCCGTTCGCGGAGGGTCATCGGCATCGGTTGCGTTCCTCAATCGACTCGGAGTCGCGCCCAGCGGACGTCGGTGTGGTCGGGTTCGGGGCCGGCGTAGTAGACGACGAGGACCTCGCCGTCGGGCAGCGGCGCGGTGGCGGGCAGGCCTATGGAGAAGGCCTCCATCTCGGCCCACGTCTCTTCGGTCGAAGCGCGTCGCTGCGTCTGCGCGTGTTCGGCGGGTCGGTCGATGACCAGCTCGGTCTCGGCGGGCCAGGTGCGACCGCCGTCAGAGCTGACGCGAGCCTTGATCGTCGGCGGACCGGTGCGATCCACATAGACCATCGCGATCCGACCGTCCGGCAACTGCACCGGCTGGGCGGCCTGGCCGGGGACGTGCGTGTCCCAGGGCTGCGACCACGTTCGTCCGCCGTCGAGCGATTCGCCGGCGTGGATCGGCAGGTAGGTCGATCGCGCGGTGTCATAGGTCCAGAAGAGGTTGAGCAGCCGACCCTCCGCCATGACGGCCGGCCGCTGATCCCAGTAGAACACGTGGTTGTCGGGATCGGCGGCGGGAATCGCGTGCTCCGGCCACGTCTTGCCGCCGTCGCTGCTGAAGAGGATGACCGGCTGGTGCCGCCATGGCGATGGATCGTCGTAGTGCTTGTTGAGCTCGAACTGGCAGGCGAGCCGTCCGTCGGGCAGGGCCAGCGTCGGGCCCGTGATGGGCGTGGGTTGGTTGAAGGGGGTGGTGTCCACGAGGGCGGGCGTCGACCAGGTCAGGCCCGCATCCTTGGACCAGGCGTGGAAGATCCGCGAATCGAGCAGGCCTTGTGTTTGCTCGTTGAAGAACGGCAGCGACGGATCACTGTGATCCACCCAGTAGAGTGTGAGCAGGACACGGCCGTCGGGCAAGGCGGTCGGGGCGGCGCCGCGGAACAGGCCCGGCCGGCCGTCGATCAGCGGCGGATCGGGTGCGGGGTTCGGCTCGGACCATGAACGGCCCTCGTCGTCGGACGCGGTGAGCAGCGTCTGCTGGCCGATCGTGCCGGCCTTGGTCGGCGCGGCACGCAACGCGCAGAGCCATCGCCCGTTCGGCGCCACACAGGCGTTGGGGAACGCGCAGCTCGATCGGTCCGTCTTCGGCTCGCCCTGTAGAACGCATCCCCGGTCGATGACGCGCATGGTGGCCTCCGTGAAGGCCCGGCGGGTAGGCGGGGCGTCCGCCAGGCCGGTAGGGGAGGGATTGTCGTTCACCATGCCGCCGGCGGCAAGCGGTCGAACGAGGTCCTGCCGTCGACACGGGCGCTGGGATGCGCCGGGGGCTACCGGCTCGCGACGCCCATCTTGGCGCCGGGTACGAACGGCTGTGTCCAGGCCATCTCGGTCTCGCCGCCGGTATGGGGCCACTTCTTGATCTTCGACGAGATGATCTTCGCACGGACGTACAGCTCATCGCCCTTGAGGGTGTAGCTCGGCGACGTGCCCTTGACCTCGGCCAGCATGCGCCCGATGTCGTCGCCGTACTTGCGCGTATAGCGATGCTTCTTGTTGGTGTCCTCGAAGGCGATCTTGCTGGTCGTGTCGAATCCCTTGCACGTGCCGACGAACTTTGTGGTGTAGGTCACGCCGTCCTGGGCGTCGATGTCGATGCAGAGCTTCTTGCCGTCGAAGCGGATGTCTTTGACGCTGACCCCGGTGCTGACGATGTAGTCGCCGGCCTGCATGGCCGTCACGATCGCGTCGGGTGAGAGCTCTTTCGAGCGGACCTCGACCCACGCCCGCCCCGGGATAGCCTTGAACTGGCTGATCTCCGACAGGTGATGCATGTCATCCGTGCCGACGCCGTAGAGGGGCGTCGAGACTCCCCTGGACAGCCGGAAGCTCATGACGATGTCCCAGACCTTCTCGAGCCCGGCCTGGTGCTTGTCGCCGAAGTTCCGGCAGTCGGGTCCGCCGTTGTAGAGCTCGAAGAACGTGGTGCAAGGGGCGGCGAGGATGTCCTCGGCCGTCAGCGACCGTCGCCAATTGGGGTGGTTCAGGATGCAGAGCATGGGGCGGCCGACGTTCTTGCTCTGGTCGGCGACGGTCTTGTTGTGCTTTTTGATGGTCTCGACGATCGGCAGCTTCGACCGCCGCTTGACGGGCACGAGGGCCTTCAGGTTGATGCCGTTAAGATGAACGGGCACGCCTTGGCAACTGTCGGTGATCTCTTCGCCCTGAATCAGGCAAA
>CAZUQM010000038.1:0-69930 GCA_964622545.1 uncultured Planctomycetales bacterium
GAAACCGAACCCCTCCGATGCGCCGCGTAGCCGGTGACAAAATCCATTTGGGCCCCCCGGATGGGGGGTGCATGACGTTCCGGGCGGGCCGTTTGCCGAGCCGCCGTGTCCCCAGGGCGGTCAGCATCTTCGTGTTGTGACGGTTCTCCAGACCGATGTGTCGCCCCTACAGGGCTTCGATCGTCGGGGGCATGCTTACCGGGGGCTAGGCTTGGCTCACGGCTTCGCCGTGGCAAGCTCGCCGGCGGCTATTGTATCTTGCCCCTTCAGGGCAACGGACCCCGCTGGGGACAGCGGGGCTCGGGTGGCTGCCCTTGCGGGCACCGGATCACGCTGAGGAACCGGCTTCGCCTTCGGCTACGCCGCAGGAGCCAGCGGGGCTCGGGAGCGGGTCGGGTTGGTGCGGATGCCGGTATCGGTTGACCCGCGCTTGGGCGCTGCTAGGATGACGGCGCGGTTGTGGGTTGCATCAAGGATGGCGGCGCGGCATACTGATGTTAGTAATCACTTACATGCACCTGAGAGGCCTTCGGCAAGCGCGGGGGTAGGTTCGATGCAGGAAGAACCCGTGGTCCAGGTCGCGCTGGACTTTCTGAACATAGAGCAGGCCCTGCGCGTCGCTCGCGAGGCGGTGGCCGGCGGGGCGGACTGGCTCGAGGCCGGGACGCCGCTGATCAAGGCCGAGGGGCTGGACGCGGTCCGGCGGCTCCGCGCCGAGTTTCCCGACAAGACGATCGTGGCGGACATGAAGGTGATGGACGCCGGTCGGATCGAGGTCGAGGCGGCGGCCAAGGCCGGGGCGGACATCGTCGACGTGCTGGGCCAGGCCACGGACGAGACGATCGCGGACTGCATCGACGCGGGTGCGAACTACGGGGCTCGGATCGCGGTGGACCTGATCGCGGCGGCGAATCCTGTCGAGCGGGCGCAAGCGATCTCGAAGCTGGGCCCTTACGTGATCGCGGTGCATACGGGCATCGACGAGCAGATGCACGGCAAGGTGAGCTTTCAGGTGCTCGAGCAGATCGCCAAGCGCGTCGACGTGCCGCTGGCGATCGCGGGCGGGATCAACTCGCAGACGTGCGTGGAGGCGGTGCAGAGCGGGGCGAGCGTGGTGATCGTCGGCGGGGCGATCACGAAGAGCCCGGACGCCCGCAAGGCCACCGAGGAGATCAAGCAGGCCATCGCCAGCGGGCAGGCGGTTCGCAGCGAGCTGTTCCAGCGGGTCGGCGAGGAGGACCTGATGAAGGTCTTCCGCCGGGTGACGACGGCGGACATCTCGTACGCGATGCACAACGCGCGTGAGATCGAGGGGGTCAAGCCGATCCGTGAGGGGCTGAAGTTGGCGGGTCCGGCGTTCACGGTGCGGACGGTGGCGGGGGATTGGGCCAAGCCGGTCGAGGCGATCGACCACGCCAAGCCGGGCGACGTGCTGGTGATCGACGCCGGCGGGACGCCCCCGGCGATCTGGGGCGAGCTGGCCACGCATAGCTGTCAGACGAAGAAGATCGCGGGGGTGGTGATCGACGGGGCGATCCGTGATACGGTGGAGATCAAGCGGATGGGCTTCCCGGCCTTCGCCAAGCACGTGGTCCCGACGGCGGGGGATCCCAAGGGGCTGGGTGAGATGGATGTGCCCATCGTCGTCGGCCATCGACCTGTCCGGCCGGGCGATTGGATCGTGGGCGACGACGACGGGGTGATCGTGATCCCGCGAGGCGAGGTGGTCGAGATCGCGAACCGGGCGCAGGACGTGCTCGAGCGCGAAAACCGCATCCGCTCGGAAATCGACGCCGGCAGCACGCTGGCGCAAGTCGTCGAACTCGACAAGTGGGAGAAGCGCCGCTAGCGGTCGGGCTTCGTACCTCGTTGGACTCGTCCTGCGGCGGCTCAGCTGAGCCGGTATGGCACGTCGAAAGCAGACCCTCGCCAAGATAGGCCTGCTCGTGGCCTCGATCGCGATCGCGTTGGTCGTGGGGGAGTTGCTGCTGCGCTATCGGTTCGGCGTGGTGACGCACCGGCGCAGCTCGGTGGTGGATCACATCCAGCAGTACCTGGTGACGCACCCGCGGATCGGCTTTCTGTGGGAGCCGAACATCCCGGCCGAGCGGCGCATTCAGATCACCTGGGCGGATCAGGACCCGAACCTGACGATCCTGAGCACGGACGCATGGGGGTTCCGCAACGCCCCGGGCGCGATCGAAGACCGGCGTCGGAACCGTCCCGTGGACGTGGTAGGCGTGGGCGACTCGTTCGTGGAGATCGCGGCCGGCACGTGGTATGAGCTGTTCGCCGAGCGGCTGCTGCGCTATCACAGCTTCGCGATGCACCGCCAGAGCCCGCCGCAGTACACCCTCATCCTGGCCGAGTATGCCCTGCCGCTGGAGCCGAACTTCGTCATCTACGGCATCTACGAGAACGACTTCTACGAGATACGCGATTTCGAGGCCTGGCAGGCGTCGGGGATGGACTGGTTCGCGTATCACAGCGGCACCTGGTGCGGGCCACCGTATGACAGCAAGCGGTTCTGGACTTTGCCGGGGTATCGGGCGCTGTGGCGGGCGGCGCGGCCGAAGAGCTTCGCCGAGGCGCAGGCCCGGCGGATCGTGGACCACGGGCTGGATCGGGTCTGTGACGAGGCGCTCGCGGCCGCGGCGATGTGTCGGAAGGCGTCGGCCTTGATGCTGGTGGTGCTCATACCGGGACCGTCGACGCTGTTGCACGGCATCGAGCGGCCCGAGGCGTGCTACGATCATATCGTGGAGGTCATGGGCCGGCGGGGCGTGGACGTGCTGGACCTCCGGCTGCTCATCAAGGACGCCGACGACCCGCTCGGTTTGTACTTCAAGAAGGACGGACACTGGAACCGACGGGGGATGCGGCTGGCCGGGCGGGCGATCTATCGCGAGCTCATGGCGATGAGGGATCGGCGTCAGGAGGGGCGCTCGCGTGCGGTCCCGACGACGTTGCGGCGGTGAGCCTTTCAGAGACCCGCCCGTCAGGAAGCGTGGGTGTCAAACCGCTGCGGTCCGGTAGGAGCCTCGTCCCCCAGGGCACCGCCGGGGGCGGCTGGGCCACATCGGAACGGGGACAGTGGCGGCGGCAGCGACACAGGGGCCGGGGCGCGGAAGGCGCAGGGTGCTCTTGGCGCGATCGGGCGTGGCGTGAACGGATGACGGGCGCGGGCTCGGGGCGGGCCGTGGGGTGACCGGCCGTTGGACCCGAGCACGCGCCGCGTCGTGAAGACGGTTGCGTCGACGGGCGTCTATTCGACGACCATGATCTTGGTTTCCTGGCGGATGACCTCACCGCCCTCGGCGGCCGAGCCGCCCGGGGGGTTGCCGACCATGCCGCGTTTGGGGTCGAACCACTGCTTGGCGATGACCTTCCCGGCCTGGTCGTACCAGACGTGGGCGGTGATGCTCCGGTCGCTGTCGGTCCAGGTCCACTGGTCGGTCATCTTGACCATCGGATCGCCGAGGGTCTTCTCGACGCCCAGTTGGGTCTGTCCCATGTGGACCAGGTCCCAACGCTGGTAGGTGAGCTTCTGCTCGCAGCCGAGGCTGATCAGTACGACGGAGAACAACGCGAGCGAGGCCAGGTTTGCGTAACGTTTCATCAGCAAGCTCCTCCGCAAGTGATGCGATTCGAACGAGTAGCCTATCCCGGCGGGGCGGGTGAGCCTGTTCGTCCATGGCTCGACACAGGGACCGACCGCCGGCCTGTCACAGGTAAGACACATGTTGGATGCCTACGTTTGTACCGAACGGCTTGATCTATTCTTGCGGCTTGTCCTTGTCCAGCAACGACTCGACGATTGAACCTTTGTCCACCTTGAACGTGAGCGTGATCTCGTCGGCGAGACGCTTCTCGCCCGGCGTCCGATAGGTCACGAGCAAGACGTACTTCCGGCCCGGGGCTGGGGCGTAGTCCCAGGCCAGCGGGAAGCGGTACATCCGGGCCACACGGTCCCAGTAGCGCTGCTGCTCCTCGGGTGAGCCAATGCGGACCTGCCAGAACTCGATGCGTTCGCCCTTCGGGTCGGCCGAGGCCGGCTTGAAGCCGTAGAGCTCGAAATGAAACTCACCGACGACCTTGACCACGTCGCCGAACTGGTCGAGGGGCTCGAGCCAGACCTCGATGCCGTTGGGCAGGGCGCTGCCGAAGAGGGGCTTGATCTTGGTGAAGCTGTGGATGCGGATCTGCGTGGGCAGGAGCATCGCGACGGCCTCGGGGCTGACCGGGCCGGTGCGGGAGCCGCCCCAGCCGTTGCAGCCGGCGGTGACCAGCAGCGCCGGGAGGATCACGGTCGCGGTCAGGCATCGCGATGAGTTCATGGCGTGTCGCATCCCTGCTCCACGTTCGGTGCCCAGGTCGTTGCGAACGAGCGGATTATATGAGCCGGCGCGAAGGGGTGTCAACGAAGTCCGCCTGCGCGGAGGCATTTCGGGGTGTGTGGCCTAGGTCGATGCGAGGGCGTCGGGGGAGGGGTTTTGGGCCTGAACGGCGGAATGCCATCGGTGCGGTGAGCGTTGCACGCAGCATGAATGCTGGGGCTGCGACGTGATGGCCCTGATGACCGATGTCCTTACTCGCTCACGGTCAGGGGCCGATCGCCGAGGCGGGCGATCCAGCGGCGGGTCCACTCGACGGCCTCGAAGTCGAAATCGGCGACGGTGTTGGCCAGGAAGATCATGCCCTCGATGCGGCCGGCGCGGAGCCAGCGGAGGCCCAGTTCGCACTGGCGCTTCATGCGGTCGACGGGCATCTCAGCCCGGGCGCCGTAGTCGTACATGTACAGGCCGAGCAGCTTGTCGCAGGAGCCGGCGACGCGGTCGAGCCGGTCCATGTTGGCCTCGAGGTCCTTCAGGTCGGCCGACCGCCAGGTCCAGAGCGTGACCTTGTCGCAGAGCTTGAGGTGCTCGGCGACGGGGCGGTCGAGCTGGTGGGTGTAGAGCACGACCCAGAGGTCGAGGCGGCGGTCGGGCAGCTCGGCCTGCTTGCGGATGCGGCGGACCTCGTCGGGGGTGAGCTGGGCGATCTTGTCACCCTTGTTGGTGAAGAAGTCGTCCATGAACAGGCCGGTAACGGTGGGCATGCGGCGGGCAAGGTCGATGACGGCGGCGCGTTCGGCCTCGGCGGTCTTGCCGCCCGATCCGACGACCGACCAGACGACCTGCTTCAGCGGGCGGAAGGGGATGGCGTACTGGTCATAGGGCGGGGCGGGCTTGCCCTGCCAGTTGACCATGATCAGGTTGGGCAGGCCCAGGTAGAAGCAGCCCTCGGCGGGCGTCATGCGCGAGGGCTTGGGCAGGCCCCAACCCTCGTTGTCGGCGCCGGCGACGCAGGCGAAGAGCCAGAAGCGATCGCGGAGGCGCTCCGGCTCGGCGGCGGGGCTCGGCGCGGCCATGGTAGTCAGTCCCCAGAGAGGAACAATGAGAGCGGCAATAGGTCGAACGCGCATCGGGCTGGCCTCACGGTCGAATCGGTTGACGGCGCTAGCGTCTTGAACCGAAGCGATGCTCGCCATCAGCGACGCGACTGTCAAGGAGCGTTGCCACCCTGCGTGGCCCGTCGCTTCAGCGGAGGGGGACACGAATCGGCGTGCAGACGCACCCCGCGTTGCTCAGGCCCGGAGGGCCGTCAGGATCGTAGCCACGGGTGGCGTGAGCCGTCAGGCGAACGGAACCCGTGGTCACCGGCCAAACAAACCGATGAGCCCCCGTACGGGGGCGGCGGAAGGCTGCTTGCTGCCTCACGTCTCACGCCGAGCCAACGCCCTCGCCTTCTCCAGCGCCAGGTCTCGGTCGCCCCGATACAAGGGCGAGACCTCGACGTCCGGTTGCACGCCTCCCTGTGTTTGCCGGCCGCTGGGTCTGATCTGGAAGTTGGTGGCGCAACTGGCCCTGAGCCGGGAGTTGGGCAGGACGAACTCGAGGGCGTTGCCGTCGCCGTTGGCCGGCCCGCCGGTGGCCTCACCGATGAGCGTCCCAATGCCGTGATCCTTAACGGCGACGACGAACTCGGTGCCGGCGGAGTAGGTGTTGGGCCCGATGAGGACGTAGAGCTTGCCGGAGAACCGCCGCGGGTTGTGGGTTGGTTTATTCATGTCCATCTCGATCCGGGAGTTCTTGCCGATCGGTGTCTTGTAGTACGCACCGATCAGTGGATGGAGCCGGGACAGCGGCCGGAACCACCAGACGAACAGCTTGTCCAGGAAGGCGTCCATCTGGCGACTTCGCCGCTGCACGGTGAACGAGGCCGTTCTGTATGGCTGATCCGTCAAGTAGTCCAGCAGTTGCTCGACCTGGGTGGTGCTGCCGCCGGTGTTGTCTCGAACGTCGACGATCAGCCGTTGGACCCCCTCTTGCTTGATCGTGGCAAACGCCTTCTTGAGCTTCGCGGGGAAGTCCTCTTGCGCAAAGCCGTCGACGACGAGGAGGCCGATGCCTTTGTTGAGCCTCTTGTATTGGACGCCCACCTTGCCTGGTTGCCGGGAGGTCTGTGTCTGGCGGGCCTGGTCGATCTGCTTCCGCGTTCGGGCCTTCACCTCGTGGACGCGGCCGTCCACGTCGATGGAAAAGGCCTCTTGCGGGCCGTAGAGGTGCCACATCAGGGCGGGGAAATAGACCGGCAGCCGTTTCTGCGTCTTGATGTAGCGGGTGCTGCCGTGACAGTAGCGGAGCAGGTCGTCGAGGATCCGCTCGGCCTTCATGTTGTTGATCGACCGGATCGTGGCCCCGGGCGCTACCGTGTCATTGGACGAGTGATTCGCCCTGACGAGCAGGCCGCGACCCTCGACCAGGACGTCGAGGGGAAAGACCAGGCCGCCTTGTGAGGCGTAGTCGTGGTAGGCGTTCCAGGGAAACTCGACGTAGGTGTGGTCGTGGCCCAGCGAGATGACCAGGGGCGCCAAGGTGTCGTAGAAGGCCTTGATGGTCATCGGCTCGGTGCGCTGCTTGAGCTTGCCGGCCGCCTCGTGGAACGCCCGCTTGTCGACGACCCGGTAGGGGTCGGGATGGACCTCGTCGACGGTTCGGACGAGTGTGTCGACGTCCTGTGCGATCTCGGCCGCGGTGAGCGGGGTGTCTATGGCCTTGGCGGGCCACTTGGCGTCCAGCTCCTGCCTGATCTCGTTCGAGTCCCTCATGGGCGAGCAGCCGTGCGATAGCAGGCATGCGGCCGTCCATGCGGCTAAGAGGCCGGTACCGGATCGCACCATCGAGCAAGCACTCCTGTTCGGCTCAGGGCTGTCGTCACGACATGTCGGTGAAACGCCAGATAGGACCCGACTGCCTTGTCGTCACACCCCAGCGGGAGACATGTCGGCACTCGCCGTCGATTCATGTAGATCGCACCTGGGCACGGCAAGGGTGTCTACCTTTCGGCCGGCAGACGGACGAACTTCTGGATGCGGTGCGACTTGCTGTTGTCGGCCACGTCGCCGAGGTACAAGTTGCCGGCCGAGTCGACGGCGATGGCGTGGATCCAGTCGATGTGGCCGGGGACCGGCTTGGCCGGATCGGCCAGGAGCGGAAAGGTCCAGACCTCGAGCACCCGACCGTCGGTGTTGAGCCGCATGACGAGCTGATCGGTCGGCGGGTTGCCGAGGTTGCTGTGCGAGCCCCAGCGCTTCGGCGACGAGCCGCAGACGTAGACCGAATCGTCCGGCGTGATCCAGATGCCCCAGGGGTTGAACAGGTTCCGCCACTGGCCCAGCGACTTGCCGGACTGGTCGAAGATCTGGATGCGGCAGTTGTTCCGCTCGCCGACGTAGAGCCTGCCCCTGGAGTCGATTGCGATCGCGTGCGGCTGGCTCAGCTCGCCGGGTGCGACGCCGAGCTTGCCCCAATCCTTCACGAAGGTGCCGTCGTCCCTGAAGTGCACGATACGGTTGTTGCCGTAGCCGTCGGTGACGAAGACCTCGCCGGTGGCGGTGACCACCGCCGCGGTCGGCCTGTTGAAGTGCGTCGCGTCGCAGCCCTCCTCATCGAGCGTGCCGAGCGTCAGCAGTAGCTTGCCGTCCTCGGTGAACTTCTGCACGACGTGCCGGCCGTAGTCGGTGATCCAGGCGTTGCCCTTGCGATCGACCCAGATGTGGTGCGGGTTCTTGAACAGCCCCTTGCCCCAGGCCTTGATGAACGCGCCGTCGGTAGCATAGACACGGACGGGCGGGTCGATCGCGTTGAGCGTCCACACGCGGTCTTGGGCGTCGACGGCGACACCCGTGACGTATCGCCACGCCATCTGCGGCGTCTTGGCCGGCCAGTTCGCATCGACGGCATAGCCCACGGCCAGGTTGATTTTGGGGTAACCCGCTGCGAGGGCGACAGGGCAACAGAGGGATAGCAGGATGGGAAGTGCGATTGCGAACGCGGCCAGTGTCTTGTCGTTCTGTCTCATTCTGATGGCGGGACCTGCATTACGCGACTTTGGTTTGCATCCACACAGGGTGGCCCATCGCTTCAGCGGTGGGGGACACGAATTCAGTCGGTCATCTGCGTTAAGCGCAAGAGCGCTGCGCACAGAGCAGTGGCACCGCCCGAGACGCGACTGTGAAGGAGCGTTGCTGTTGACATGCTCAAACAACACAGCTCCCTGACGCGTATTCATATTGAGCCTACTTCATCGGCAGGTCCACGGGCTTGCCGGTCTTGCTGCTCTCGTAGACGGCCAGGATGATCTCGACGCTCTTGCGCGACTCGGGGCCGCTGACGAGCGGATCACGACCCTCGTCGATCGCCTGGAGGAAGTCCACGAAGTTCGGGGCGTGTCGCTCGCCCGTCACGCCCGTAGCCGGATCGTCGGCACCGATGCCGACGGCCGGGAAGGCGAGGTACTTCTCGCGGATCTCCTTGTCCTGGTCGGTCTCCTCGGCGAACTGCCAGAAGAAGAAGTTGGTATCGGCCATGGCGACGGTGCCCTTGTCGCCGCCGACCTCGACGATGCGGAAGTGGCCGGGGAACATGCTGGACGCACAGGCCATCACGCCGATCGCGCCGCTGGCGAATTCGATGACGGCCGCGCCGGTGTCCTCGACCTCGACGTTGACGTGGGCGAGCATGTCGACCTGGGCGCGGACGCGCTTGACCGGCCCCATGAGCCACTGAAGCATGTCGACGGTGTGGATGCCCTGGTTCATGTAGGCCCCGCCGCCGTCGAGCTTCCACGTGCCCTTCCAGCCGCCCTTGTCGTAGTACTCCTGGCTCCGCCACCACGGCCCGTAGGCCAAGCCGAACGTGATGCGACCGAAGCGGCCCTCGTCGGCGGCCTTCTTGAAGAGCTGGGCCGTCGGGTAGAACCGACCGTTGAAGATGCAGCCGACGGTCGTGCCGGCCTTGTCGTGGGCCTCGAGGATCTGGTCGATGCGGTCGAGCGTGATGTCGAGGGGCTTCTCGACCAGGGCGTGCTTGCCGGCCTGGGCGGCGGCCACGGCGGCCTCGGCGTGCATGCCCGAGGGCGTGGCGATGGTGACGACGTCGATGTCGTCGCGGCGGAGCATCTCGTCGACGTCGGTGTAGTAGTCGCAGCCCTTGCTCTCGGCGAAGTTCTTGGCCGCGGCCTCCACCGGGTCGGCACAGGCGATGAGCTTGGCGTTGTCCAAGCCGATGATGGCGTCGCCGTGCACGCCGCCGATGAACCCTGCTCCGATGACACCAAACCCGTATGTCTTGGCCATGAGTCTAGTCCTCTGTCTCTGTCGTTTCGTCGTCGAACGTTACCAGGCGGATCCATGACCCGCGCCACGTGTCTCGAATGCGGTCGGTGGTGCGCACGCCCATCCGCCGGGTGTTCGTGGTCCAATCGTGTGGAAGGGGCTCGTCGCACTCGGCCTTGCCTGTGCGGGAGGCCGCGATCCGCGCGTGCATCATCGCCAACATGAGCCGCTGCATCGCCCCGCCGAGTCGCGTGTTCGAGGCCCGCTGCCGGCGTTGCCGCGCCAGAGCCTTGAGTCTCGCGCGGACGGGATCGACGTGTCCGGCGACCAGGCGCGACCGGATGATCTGATCGCGGCTCGGGTTGTCGGGCATGCGGGGCATCAGGTGTCGTCGTCTCCTCTAGCGCTGCACGGCCATGTGCGTGGTGGCCAAGACCTCCTCAGCCGGACGCGACGTCTCGTCGAGCGTGCCCCAGAGCTGGTGCTGGTCGATGCGGCGGACGGTCGCGGCATAGTAGTCGGTGACCTGGCTGATGCCGCCCTCGACGAGGTCGCCCCCATCATAGCCGATCGCGCCGAGCCACGTGCTGATTTCGTCGCTGTACTCGGCCGGGTAGATCAGGGCGACGGCGTGGGGGTGGCTCGCACCGGTGATCTCGGCCAGGTGGAGCTTGCAGCGGCAGGGCGGCAGCGTCTGATCGGCGAGGCGCTTGAGGGCCTCGAAGTCGTCTCTCGCGCGCGCCGGGTCGTGTCGGTGGAAGAACAGGCCTTCCTCGGCCCGGAACCGCTCGGGCGCGACGCCCTTGAGCTCGAGCCGGCCGTCCGGATAGGCGCGGTGGATCTTGTAGACCTTGCCGCCGGCGTGGCGCTCGGACTCGAGCAGCGTGCCGATCTCGTGGGCGGTGTAGCCGACGGCGACGCTGTCACCGAAGTCGAAGACGTAGAGCCCGGTGTAGCGGATCGGGTCGTCGAGTTGGGGTAGCGGGTGCATGGGTATTCGTTCTACGATCGCCACGTCTCGATCAGGGTCGTGGAGCACCTCACTTGTGTGGCCCAGCCGCCCATGTGTGGCCCAGCCGCCCATGTGTGGCCCAGCCGCCCTCGGCTGGGGGAGCACACAAGGCACCGTCGGGGGCGACGGTGCCACACGGCTACGTCAGTTTGATCCGGGCCACGCGGCGCTTGCCGACGCGGATCAGCATGCCGTCCGTGGGCGTGATCATCGCCTGCGGATCGGCGAGCTTCTCACCGTCGATCGACACGCCGCCCTGCTTGACGAGCCGCTTGCCCTCGCTGGCCGACGCGGCCAGCTCGAGCAGGTTGAGCAGCTTACCCACCATGATACCGTCGTGGCCGACCTCACTGCCAGGGAGCGTCGCCTCGGGGATGTCGTCGCGGAGGCCGCCCTCGCGGAAGACGCGGTCGAACATCTCGGCCTCGCGATCGGCCGTCGCGGCGTCATGGAACTGCGAGACGATCTCCTTGGCCAGGGCGACCTTAGCCTCGCGCGGATGCGTCTTCGACGCGTCGCATAGCGTGCGGATCTCGTCCATGGGCCAGGTCGTGAGCAGCTCGAAGTAGTTGGGCATCAGCTCGTCGGGGATCCGCATCGTCTTGCCGAACATCTCGCTGGGCTCTTCGGTCACGCCAATGTAGTTGCCGAGCGACTTGCTCATCTTCTCGACGCCGTCGATGCCGACCAGGATCGGCATGATCATGACGACCTGCGGCGGTTGGCCGGCGTCGATCTGGAGGTCGCGCCCCACGAGGTTGTTGAAGGTCTGGTCGGTGCCGCCGAGCTCGACGTCCGACTCGATGGCCACGCTGTCGTGCCCCTGGAGCAGCGGGTAGAGGAACTCGTGGATGTAGATGGCCTCGCCCTCTTTGTAGCGTTTCTCGAAGCTGTCGCGCTCGAGCATGCGGGCGACGGTCATCTTGCCGGCCAGCTTGAGGGCGTCGGCGAGGTTGAGCGGGTTGAGCCACTCGCTGTTGGGGCGGATCTCGAGCCGCTCTTCGCTGGTGTCGAGGATCTTGCCGGCCTGGGCGAAGTAGGTCTCGGCGTTGACCTTGATCTCGTCTGGGCTGAGGACGGGCCGCGTCTTGCTCTTGCCCGAGGGGTCGCCGACCATGGCGGTGTAGTCGCCGATGATGAGGACGGCCCTGTGTCCTAGGTCCTGAAACTGCCGCATCTTACGCAGCACGACCGTGTGGCCGAGGTGGATGTCCGGCGCGGTCGGGTCGAGCCCGAGCTTGATCCGCAGGGGCTTGTCCTCGGCCTTGGACAGCTCCAGCTTCTTGCGGAGCTCTTCGGCCGTGTAGATGTGCTCGCAGCCGCGCTCCAGCACGGCCAACTGTTCTTCAACGCTCGCAAAACCCATAGCAGTCCCTCGCGCGATAGCGATAGACCGTCATGCTAGTGGCCCTGCGAGCGTGAATCAAGGTTGGGAGGCGGCCTCACTCGCTGCGGCCCATCCGCACGCTCAGCCGCCGCCACGCCCAGGCCAGCACGAAGAGGGCGGTCGAGACGAGGACGATGCAGGCCCCGGTCGGCAGGTCGAGCTCATAGGCCATGAGCAGGCCGCCCATGGCGCTGACGGCGCCGAGGACCGCGGCGATGAGGCAGATGGCGGCATAGCCGCGCCCGATCTGGAGCGCAGCCGCGGCCGGATTGGCGATCAGCGCGAAGATCATCAGGCCCCCAACCGTCTGGAGGTTGACCGTCAGCAGCACGCCGCAGATGGCCAGGAAGAGGACGTAGACGAGGCGCTCGTGGATGCCGGTGGCCGAGGCCAGGAAACGGCTGAAGAGGATCGCCCGCATCTCCTTGGCGAAGAGCAGCATGAACACGACCAGGGCACCGCTGGCCAGGCAGATCATCCAGACCTCGCGGGCGCCGACGAAGAGCAGGCTCCCCCAGAGGAGGCTGAGCATCTCGGTCCGCGGCCCGGGCATCATGCCGATCCCGAGGAACGTCAGGCCCATCATCAGCGGAAAGAGCACGCCCATGGCGAGGTTGACGTCGAGCCGGAGGCGCCCCGGTGGGATCGCGCCGAGGACGGCCGTGGCCAGCCCCGCTGTGACCAGGGCGCAGGCGAGCTCGGGCCAGCCGAGCAGCAGGCCGAAGACGGCGCCCGCCATCGCCGCGTGGGCGATGCAGACGCCGACGAAGGGCATTCGCATGCCCATGATGGAGACACCGAGCAGACCGGCCCCGGCCCCGCCGACCAGGCCGGCCGCGATGATGGGTATGAAGAAGCTGTCGAACGCTGCGATCAAGAGATGGATCACTCCTTCTGGCGTATCCGGTCTCACTCAGACAGCGACCGTTCGCCGACCGAGATCAAGGGTTCGGGGATCCGGGGTCCGGGTCTCGCACCGTCGAGGTCAAGCCTGGAAGGCGGGGATAGAATAGCCGTATCGCCCCTTCGGGGCCGTGCTTCTGGCCTTCTGTCTCCTGTCTTCTGTCTCCTGGTCGCTATTCCCTATTCCCTGCCGTTCTCCGTCGCCACCGCATGTCGTCGGCCGGCCGAAGTGTGGATCGCGATCGGACAGCCATAGAGTTCGGCAAGCACCTCGGCCGTCAGTGTCTCATCGGGCGGTCCGTCGCGGAAGACGCGTCCCTCGCGGAGCAGCAGGACGCGTCCGCAGCAGGCCGGCAGCAGGCCCGTCTCGTGCGAGACCATGACCATCGTCATCGGGTGCTCGGCGGCGACCTGATCGAGGCTCTCGACGAGGCGCTGCTTCCAGTCGACGTCGAGGTTGGCCGCCGGCTCGTCGAGCAAGAGCAGGCGCGGCTGCTGAACCATCGCCCGCGCGAGCAGCACCTTCTGTTGCTCACCGCCGGAGAGGCTGCGGAAGGTCCGGCCGGCGAGGGAGGCCAGGTCGAGCCGGTCGAGCCCGTCGTCGACGCGGCGACGGGCGTCGCGATCGATGCCGCGGAACAGTCCCGCCGGTCCGGCGCAGCCCATGGTGACGACCTCGCGAACCGTCAGCGGCAGGTCGGCGTTGTAGTCGGCCGCCTGCGGGACGAAGCCGAGGCGTCGGCGCAGGCCGGTCCGCTGCCAGGCCGACAGGCGGCGCAGGCTGACGTCGCCGTGTCGCACGTCCCCGGTGGTGGGCTTGAGCAGGCCCGCGAGGACGTGGAGCAGCGTCGACTTGCCGGCGCCGTTGCGGCCGATGACGCCGACGACCTGGTCCGGTTCGATGGTCAGGTCCGGCACGTCGAGGATCCGCCGCCTCCCGCGGACGACGGTAACGTCCTCGAAGCTGATCTGCGCGCCGCTCACGAGGGCGCCCCTTGTGCGGTTGGGCTTGCGTCGGTCGTGGTCGGTCTCGTAGAGCTCGGCTGCGAGGCCGGCGATTGGACGAGCGCGCCGACGTTGGCCCAGAAGAGGTCGTCGAAGGTCTTCTGGTTCTCGGCCATCGAGGGGAAGTTGCTGAAGACCACGGTCGGTACGCCGAGGCGGTCGGCGAGCGTGTCGGAGACGCGGGTGCCCTCCTGGAGATTGCCCACGACGAGGCGGACGTGGCCCTTCTGGGCGGCGGTCAGGCTGTCGAGGACCTCGGAGATTCGGGCGAGCTCGCCCCGCGGGAAGGTGTCGACCACGTCGAGACCGAGCCAGGTGCAGAAGGCCTGCTGATGCTCGGAGGCGAGGACCTTCGCGCCGGTCAGGCCGGCGTCGGCGACGTGCTGCCGGCCTTTCCCGGCGAGCGCGGCGATGCGTCGCTCGGTCTGTTCGAGCCGCCCGCGGTAGGTCTCGGTCCGCTCGGGCCAGCGCTGGCACAACGCCTCGCACACCTGGCGACACATCGTGACGTAGCTATGGGGGCAGAGGAGGCCCCCTCCGGGGGCGATCTCGACGACGGTCAGGCCTCGCTCGGCGAGCCGGCTGAGCTGGTCATCGAGGCCGGCCTGGAAGTCGAAGCGAAACAGGATGGCCGCATCGCGGAGCCGATCGATCATGCGTGGTGAGATGTCGAAGTGACCGGGGCATCCGCCGGGCGGTAGCATGCGGACGATCTGGAAGGCGTCGCCGGCGACGTCGCGGCAAGCACACTCGATCATGGTGGTCGTGACGGCGAGGGCGCGCTTGTTGGTCGACGACGATGCGGGCTTGTCGTTGCCGCAGCCGGCCAAGGCGACCAGCACGACGCACGATAGCAGGCTGCCGGCAACGACCATCGCACCGTGTGGCACGACGGCTTCCGGCCGTGAGCCGCGGGATACCTCAGCCGAGGGCGGCTGAGCCACGGAAGGCAACGGTGTCCGACTCATCCGGCACTGATGCGAACACCTGGGCGGCGTCGAACATGACATGGTGCGGGCCGTAGAGGTCATCGAGGTCCATCCTAGGTGTCGGCTGGGCTGCGTCAACACGGGGGGCGGCTCGGTTTGTCCATTCTCACGGCGACGTCATCCGATGCCCCGGGCCGAGGCGGTAGTGTTTGCTCGTGACCAGGTGGCAGAGGATGCTCTCGCCGTCGGGGCCGACGTTGGGATACCAGTTGCGCGACGGGACGGGCAGATGCGAACGCTCGTCCTCGGCATCGCCGGCCATCTGACTCTCCTGGAAGGCGAGCCAATCGATCGGGCCGCCCGGGCCGCAGCTCCACAAGGTGTAGGCGACGGGGCTCTCCTCATCCACGATGTAGCGTTCCCACGGCTTCGGGTTCGGCGCCGGGTTGGGCTTGTAGGTCGGATAGTGAACGTCCTCGCCGTCGTCATCCGGGAAGTTTTCAGGCACCCAGATCTGGTAGCGCGTCATCTGGTGGTTGTTGCCCCAGCCCGTGCCCGGCTTCATGTACTTGTAGCTGTTGCCGTTCGGGTCGAAGGGGTCGCGGAACCGCGTGTACGTGTGCCCGTCGTCGGTGTCCATGCGGCCGCTGAGGAAGCCCGCGGAGAACAGCTCGGCCGGAAGCTCGAAGTACTGATCCATGCTCTGGCTCTCGCCGGCGCAATAGGACTGGGCCAGCGGGTAGTCGCGATAGTCGTCGTGGTATTGATGCAGTGCGATGCCGATACCGCGCAGCTCCGCGTGAGCCTTCGTCACCTTGGCCTTGAGCCGCGCGCGGGACAGACTGGGCACGAGGATGGCGATCAGCATGGCGATGATGGCCACCACGACCAGGAGCTCGATCAGTGTGAAGCCGCGTCGTCGCACGGGCGTTCGTCCTTGATGCCTCCGTTACCTCCGTCGTCGCAGCAGTTGCAGCGTCACGCCGGCCAGCAAGACGATCGGCAGCATCGGACCCATGCCGCTGCCGCACTTGAACGTGGCGACCACGTGCTGGGCGTCGGTCATGGCGATCGTCAGGACGGCGTTGGTGTCCTCGGTGGCGTAGTTGGCGTCGCCTGGGAAGTTCGGATCGTAGATCGTCCAACCGCCGAAGGTCCTTCCCTCGATGGGATCGGCCGAGAGCGTGACCTCGGTCCCTCCCGGGTAGCACGGGTTGTTGGCGTCGTCGGGCGCGACCTCGCCCAAGTTCGGGTCGTTCGCATCAGGCGTCACCGACACCACACCCCAAGGCCCGTTCACGACCTCGACGGTCAGCGGGAAGCGAAAGCCGGCGAACGTCTTGACCCAGAGGCGGTAGTTGTTGTCGTAGGGCAGGTCGGGGTCTTCCTGGTCGAAGATGCCGCGGACGTTGAACGGGCCGACGGGCGGGTCGTAGTCGGCGAAGTCGCCGGGGCCGGAGAGGAAGAGGTTGAGCTCCTCGCCGCTGGCGTCGGTGATGGTGAGCGTCTGGCCTGGGGCCCAGGTGCCCGAGGCGAGCTCCACATCATTCAACTGGCACCACTGTCCCTGATAGTGCTCGCCGCCAGTGGCGCGGGTCTGATCGAAGATGATGGCATCGGCGACGCTCGGGACGAGCTGCGCCGTGGGCATACCCACGCCGGCCTGGAGGACCGTGACATAGAACTGCATGCCCGGATCGCTCGAGTGTCGCGAGTTGATGTTGACCTTGCCGTTGTGACCGGAGATGAGGGCATCGACGCGGATGCGGTCGCCCGCCTGGACGTCAGGGAAGGGCGGCCAGGGCCAACCCTCAGGGTTGAACCACGAGCCGTGCCAGCACGCGATGCCGCCGGCGTCGGGTGCTTCCGCCTGCACGTAGACCTGCCACATGCTCGAGGGCAGCATCTCGCTGCTGGCGTTGAGGGCGATGCCCTCGATGCTGACCCAACTGCCCGGGAGCATCGGGTCGCCTCCGACGCGTGGGTCGGTCGGCTGACCGTTGGCATCCACCGCCTGAATGGGCCAGATCGCGTCGGCCGCGTGTGACGTGGTGACCTGGGTTATGATCAAGAGGAGCGTTGCGCCCATCACCTGCATTGTCTTCGTGCCCATCGTGTCGTGCCTCCTTGTGGTTTCCCTTTCCGATACGTCGGCTGCCGGCCTGCTCTGGCACGCGGGCCGACGCGTGTTTCTGGTAACACACTTCCTGAAAAGGTAACACCATCTGCTCAGGCTGTCAAGGCATCGCGGGAGATTCGCTGGGCGTCGCGCGGCTCGGCGGATGGTTGAGGGGGTGCCCTGAGCTGTGGTTCACGGCCCGGGCGGGGAATGATTATCGGGCGATTGTGCCCAGGCGCACGGATCGATCGCGCCTAACGAGGCCTCAGGCGCGGTGTCTAGTCTGGCACGAGGCTTGCAATGAGATCGATCGACAGCATCGCTCTTTGCTGGCGATCGGACATGGGCAACGACCCCGGCGAACCGGGGAGGAGACTTACGATGACTCGACAGATCTTGCGAAAAGTGCGTTACCTGCTGTTGGCCCTGACGGTCTCGGGGCTGGCGTGCATCTCGATCTTCGACGGCTGCCTGCCGACCGCTGAACTGGTCGAAGGGCGTGAAGTGGTTCTGGAGCGCTGAGAACTCGCTGAGCACGGCCTGCTGGGCTAGAAGGCCTCTCGTCGTGCTCGGCCAATACCCCTCTACCCTCCTGCGTTCGAGCGGCCCTGGCGGGGCAAGAGCAACCCGTCAGGGCCTGCTTTCTGCGCGGAGGTTTCGCGGCAACGGCGGGGAAATTGGCAGCGCAGGACCTTCCTGCTAGACTGCCTCGGCATGATGCGTGACAACGTTCAACCGATGCTCCGCTATGCCGGACGGTATCCGATCTTCGATGCGACGAGGATCGAGACCTACCCCGTCGCCGGCCGGCCGAACAAGGTCAAGCTGGACGACCTGATGAGGCCGGCTGCGGCGCTGGAGGCCGAGCACGTCGTGACGCCCGAGCAGGCCGAGCTGATCGACCGGGTGGCCGGCGAGATCGTCGAGGCTCGCAAGGCCGAGCGCCCCGTGGTCGTCATCACGGGCGCTCACCTCATCAAGAACGGTCTGGGCCCGTTGGTGTTCGACCTGATCCAGCGCAAGGCGATCACGCTGGTGGCGACGAACGGGGCCGGGGCGATCCACGATTTCGAGTTGGCGCTGTTCGGCCAGACGAGCGAGCATGTGCCCAACGCCTTGCCGGCCGGTCAGTTCGGCATGGCGTACGAGTTCGCCTACCAGAACGAGGCGATCAACGTCGGTCACGCGATGGACCTCGGTTACGGCGAGTCGCTGGGGCGGATGATCTGCGACCGCGAGTTCCGCCGGCAGGTGCTCGAGCGCGTGCACCGTGAGGGGGCGCCGGAGTACTTCAAGCATCCCGACGTGAGCGTGCTGGCCGCGGCGTACCAGGCCGGCGTGCCACTGACGGTGCACGCCTCGATCGGGACGGACGTGTTGGACCAGCACCCGAACTTCGACGCCTCGGCCAAGGGCGCCGCGAGTGGGCGCGACTTCTTGATCTTCACGCAGCACATGGCGGGGTTCACGCAAGGCGGGGTGGTGGTGAACATCGGCTCGGCGGTGACCGGACCGGAGGTGTTGCTCAAGGCGGTGAGCATGGTCGGCAACGTCGGCAAGGCGCCGACGGGCCTGGTGACGGCCGACTTCGACATACGGCCGCACGACCCCGGCGCGATGGCGGACGAGTCGAAGGCCGAGTACTACTACCGCGATCAGAAGAGCATCGTGACGCGCGTGCCGCAGGCGTTCGGCGGTCGGGGGTACTACGTGCAGGGCAACCAGAAGGCGACGATCCCCGCGCTCTACAAGGCGCTTCGCGCGACGCTGCGCTAGTACCTCGTCACACTTATTCGTGTGGGTTCGGATCGTGAGGGCGAGACACCAATCGGAGCAGCGACCGTCAGGGAGCTGTGTTGTTGGAACGCTTGAACAACAACGCTCCTTCACAGGCGCGTCTCCAAGGGCGACCCCGAGGCTGCGGAACCGACAGATTCAATTGTGTTCGACTACGAAGCGGATCGGCAACACAGGCGCTGTATGACGTTCGACGACGAGCACCACAAACCCAACGGCACGCGTTTTGTGGACTGACAAGGGCGAGCACGACATGGAGCGACAACGACTCGAGCAACTCCTCGATGCCATCAAGACGACCCGCGTGGCCGTCATGGGCGACTTCTGCATCGACGCCTATTGGACGATCGATCCGAGCGGGTCGGAGATCTCGCTGGAGACGGGCAAGCCGACGCAGACGGTCAGCGAGCAGCGGTACGGCCTGGGCGGGGCGGGCAACGTGGTGAACAATCTGGTCGACCTCGGCGTGGGTCAGGTCTACGCCGTCGGGGTGGTGGGCAACGATCTGTACGGGCGCGAGATGAAGGCCCTGCTGGCCGGGCTCGGCGTCAACGTGGACGGCATGGTGACGCAGGGCCGGGGGTGGGACACGGCCGTCTACGGCAAGCCGTACGTCGATCGCGAGGAGCTGAGCCGGCTCGACTTCGGGGCGTTCAACGAGATCGCCGCCGACACGGAGCGGAAGCTGATCGATCACCTCAGGCGAACGCTGGAGCACGTGCAGGTGGTGATCCTGAACCAGCAGATCGTTCGGGGCATCAAGAGCGACGCGCTCGTCGTCGAGATCAACCGCGTGATCGCCGAGCACCCCGAGCGCGTCTTCATCGTCGACAGCCGGCACAAAAGCGGGCAGTACGAGGGGGCGATCCTCAAGCTGAACGACATCGAGGCCGGCTCGATGGCCGGCGAGCGACGCGAGGTGGGCGACGTCGTCCTGCTGGAGGACGTCCACGAGTTCGTCAAGGCGATCTATCAGCGAACGGGCAAGCCGGTGTTCGTCACGCGCGGCGCGCGCGGGTGCGTGGCGTTCGACGGCGAGCACATCGAGGACGTGCCCGGCATCCAGATCCTGTCGCCGACCGATCCGGTCGGGGCGGGCGACGCGGCGGTTTCGGCGATGGCCGGGGCGTTGGCGGCCGGTGGGACGGTGGCCGAGGCGGGCCATCTCGGCAACTTCGCCGCGGCGGTGACGGTGACCAAGCTGGAGCAGTGCGGCTCGGCGGCGCCGGCGGAGATCCTCGGCATCGGCGCCGACCCCGACTACGTCTACAACCCGGAGCTGTCGGACGACCCGCGTCGGGCCCGCTTCGCCGACGGCAGCGAGATCGAGGTGGTCGGCGACGGGCTTACGTTGGGCCGCATCGCCCATGCCGTGTTCGACCACGACGGGACGATCAGCACGCTCCGCCAGGGCTGGGAGGCGATCATGGAGCCGGTGATGGTGCGGGCGATCCTGGGTCCGCGCTACGACGACGCTGAAGAGGGGCTCTACCGCAAGGTCGTGGGCACCGTCCGAGACTACATCGACAAGTCCACGGGCATCCAGACGATTCTGCAGATGGAGGCGCTGGTGGGCTTCGTGCGGGATTTCGGCTGCGTGCCCGAGTCGGACGTGCTCGACAAGTTCGGCTACAAGCAGGTCTACAACGACGCGCTGATGGAGATGGTCCGGGTGCGGCTGGCGAAGTTCGACCGCGGCGAGCTCGACGTGGGCGACTTCACGATGAAGGGTTCGGTGGACTTCCTGCGCCGGCTGCACGACCGCGGCATGACGTTGTATCTGGCCAGCGGGACCGATCGGGACGACGTGATCGCCGAGGCGACGGCGTTGGGCTACGCCGGGATGTTCGACGGACGGATCTACGGGGCGGTCGGCGACGTCAGCAAGTACAGCAAGAAGATGGTCATCGACAAGATTCTGTCGGACAACCAGCTCACGGGCAGCCAGCTCGCCGTCTTCGGCGACGGGCCCGTGGAGCTGCGGGAGGCCAAGAAGCGCGGCGGCATCGCCGTCGGGATCGCCAGCGACGAGGTCCGCCGACACGGCCTGAACCGCGAGAAGCGGACGCGGTTGATCCGCGCCGGGGCCGATCTGGTGGTGCCGGACTTCAGCCAGGGCGACCGCTTGCTGAAGCTTCTCATGGACGAGGCGTCATGAGCGCCGGGTCGTTGTCGTTGCCGCCGTCACCGGTGTGATCCGCCTCATCGAGTAGGAGCCGACCGCATGAAGATCACCACCATCGAGACCCACGTCTGCAACGCGCGGATGCGCAACTGGATCTTCGTCAAGGTGCTGACCGACCAGGACGGCCTGTGGGGTTGGGGCGAGGCCACGCTCGAGTGGCATACGCGCGCGGTCTGTGGGGCGATCGAGGACATCGCCCAACTGCTCGTCGGTGAGGATCCGACGCGGGTCGAGCACCTGTGGCAGATGATGTACCGTCAGCATTTCTGGCACGGCAACGGCATCGTGCGCGGCACGGCGATCAGCGGGATCGACCTGGCACTGTGGGACATCGTCGGCAAGGTCCACGGCGTGCCGGTGCACAAGCTATTCGGCGGGCCGGTGCGGGACTACGTCCGCACGTACTGTCACCTCGGCGGCGGCAAGATGGAGGACTTCTACGAGACCTCGCCGGCCGACGCCCAGCGATTCGCCGACCTGGCCGCCCAGGCCGTCGCCGACGGCTACACGGCGATGAAGACGATGGCCGTGCCGGAGACGGCGCCGATCGAGGGATTGCGTCCGATCAAGTACGCCGAGGCCTGCGTGGCGGCGATGCGAGACGCGGTCGGTCCGGAGATCGACCTGATGGTCGACTGCCACGCCCGTCCGAGCCCGCGGATGGGCGTGCTCCTGGCCAAGGCGCTCGAGCCGTACGGCCTGTACTGGTTCGAGGAGCCGTGCTGGCCCGAGAGCGTCGACGGCATCGCCGAATGCCAGCGGGCGGTGGTCACGCCGATCGCCACCGGTGAGCGGCTGGTCAGCCAGCACGCCTTTCGCGAGCTGCTCGAGAAGCGGGCGTGCAGCGTCATCCAACCCGACATCACGCATGTGGGCGGGCTGAGCGAGGTCCGGCGCGTGGCCGCGATGGCCGAGGCCTATCGGGTCGCGCTGGCGCCACACAACCCGCAGGGGCCCGTCAGCACGGCCGCATCGCTGGAGCTGGGCCTGTCGACGCCGAGCTACCTCATCTGCGAGACCGTCACACAGGACGTCCCGTGGCGGCAGGACGTGGTTTGCGAGGGCTTCACGGTCGAGCCAAAGGGGCGGATCGTCCGTCCCGGCAATCGGCCCGGGCTCGGCATTGAGATCAACGAGGCCGAGGTGGCCAAGCATCCGTTCGAGCAGGAGATCCTCCAGCGGTCGTTCTGCGCCGACGGCAGTGTGGGGGATTGGTGATTCCGACGGATCGGCGGGTGTCGATCACGGCTCCCGCAGCACGTCGAGCATGGCGGCGATGTTCTCGGCGGGCACGTCGCCGGGGATGTCGTGGGACGGAGCGGCGATGTAGCCGCCGGCTGCGCCGATGTCGGCGAGGATGCGGCGGACTTCCGATCGCACCTCATCGGGCGTGCCGTAGGGCAGCAGGCGCTGGATGCTGATGCCGCCCCAGAACGCCAGCCGGCCGGTGTAGTCGCGCTTGGCCTGGTAGGTGTCGATGACCTCCGGCTGAAAAGGGTTGAAGCAGTCCACGCCGATCTCGACGAAGTCTTCGAACAGGGCGTCGACCTTGCCGCAGGAGTGGATGAGCACGAACGTGCCGTGGTCGCGGACGCGGGCGTACTGCCGGGCGAGCCGCGGCTTGAGCAGCGCCCGCCAGCGTTCCTCACCCATCATAACGCCGAGCTGGGAGCCGAAGTCGTCGCCGAAGTAGACGGCGTCCACGCCGGGGCATTGCGTCAGGCCGGCCTCGAGCAGGTCGAGGTTGAATTGCAGGACGCGGTCGAGAACGGCCTCGACAAAGGCGGGATCGTCGACCATGGCCAGCAGGAAGCTCTCGAGCCCGACCATGCCCCACGCCCGCTCAAACAGGCTGAAGTCCAGGGCCATCACGACGAAGCGATCGGGGTGGTGCTCGATGGCCTCGCCGAGACGATCGAACCGGCCGGGCTCGCTGGGGTCGGGCCAGGCGACGTCGTCGAGCGTGTCGGGGGTGAGGGTGCCTTCGGGCATGCCGATGTCGGCGTCGACCTGCCGGTTCCATCGGAGGCCGAACTCGTCGGTGTAGAAGCCGTCGGCGTCGCGGACGCCCCACTCGACGCGGATGACGGGGACGACGATCATGTGGTTGCCGATCTGGGCGGTGAAGTCGGGATCGCCGTAGTAGGCGGCCATCTTCTCGCGCGCGGGTACGGTGAAGCCGACCTGGTACGGCACGCGGTCGGGCGGCTGGTGACGCAGAGCGGCGATGACGCGCTGCTTTGGGGTCATGGAGTGGTTCCGTCTCGGTTCGGCGCTACTCGACCAGCTCCTCGTCCGACGGGTCGAACGCGGGACAGACGGCGTTGACGATGGTGATGTCGCCGCTGGCCGCATGGACGACGCCGGGTGGGATCATCACGGCCATGCCGGGCGTGAAGTCGTGGAGCTCCCCATCGAGCTCGATCCGCCCGAAGCCCTCGAGGCAGTAGTACGTCTCGGTGACGCGGTGATGCCGATGCCTCTTGGCCTGGCCGCTGATTCGGGTAATGTGGAAGCTGATGGGCCCGCCGTCCTCGGCGGTGATCATGCGGAAGGCCTCGCCGCAGGGGCACGGCGTGACGGGCGTCTCGCTGAGACGTCGGATGATCGGTTGGGTCGGCATGCGGGGCCTCCTCATCATCGTGGCCGTTGGTAGCCGTGGCTATGGGGACCGGGTCCATCTTCTGTCATCGCGGGCGGCGTCGCAAGCGGGCTGACGCGAGGGGACAAGGCCGGGCGGACGCACACGGTCGTTGAACAGCGAGGGCCCCTACAAGCCTTCGCATGCCACGACGACATCCAACGTTTCATCCGATGGTAGGAACGGCATCTTTGGAGGCACACCCATGAAACGGAACACGCTCAACTACGTCATCGATCTGATCGGGTTGGTGGTCATGTGGGGCCTGCTGGTCACGGGGCTGCTGATCAAGTACGTGCTGCCGCCGGGCAGCGGCCACTTCCTGGCGATCGGTGGGATGAACCGGCACGACTTCGGGGACATCCACTTCTGGCTGGCCATCGGTGTCCTCGTGGTGGTCTTCCTGCATGTCCTGCTGCATTGGCAGTGGGTGTGCGCGACGACACGGAAGCTCGTCGTCAGCTCGACCGATCCCGAGTACGTGGGCAAGAAGGGCTGGCGCGCGGTGTGGGGGCTCGTGCTGATCGTCGTCCTGGCCGGCGGAGCCACAGGGCTGCTGCTGGCGGCCAACTCGGCCGTGGCCGAGATCGAGGGCGGGGCGGAGGAGGAAGCCCATGAGCGACGAGGCCGAAATCGCGTGGAAGGCGGTGATCGTGTCGAGGGCCGCGAAGGGGGTGAGAGGCGAGGCCAAGGCCGTCGGGGCGGACAAGGGCGAGGCCGGCAGCGAAGCGACGAGGCGCGGCCGTCGGAACGCAGCGGTGCCCTCGATGCGGATCGGGGCCGGGGTCCGGCCAGGGAAGCCTCAGAGACCCCAGGTCTCGGCCGGGGTACGGCCGGGCAGGAGACGGGCGGCCGGGAGATCCGCGGGTCCTTGACGCTTGGCGAAGCCGCGGCGATTAAGGGCATGGCAGTTGAGGACTTGAAGACCGCGTTGGGCCTGCCGCGGGACGTGGCAGACGATGAACGCCTGGGCCGACTCGGCCGGCGTTACGGGTTCACCATGTCGCAGGTCCGCGACCTGGGTGCCGCCGAGGCGCCGAGCGCGGAGCGGGCGGGCCCTAGGTGACGGGCCCGTCGTGTCCTGCGACGATCAGGTTGTCGTCTTGGTCTTGAAGCGGACGCCGTGCGGTTCGAGCGTGGCCACCGGATCGGCAGGATCGAACACGACGGCGGCGAGGGTGGACGAGCCCGCGCCAGGGTTGATGGCGACGGTCCGACCGATCTTCTCGTAGACCTGGCCCGAGACGTAGGGGCTGTCGTGCAGGTGGCCGTGGAGCGAGACGTCGGGCTGCTGCTCTTCAAGAAACTTCCGGACGGCCCGCGAGCCGACGGGCTGGCCCGTGATGAGCCGGTCGAGGTGCGAGTGGTGCGGCGGCGAGTGTGAGACGAAGATCCATCGCCCCTCGGGGACGGGCACCTTGGAGAGGTCTTCGTCGATGCTCGGCTGGTTCTTGAAGTAGGTCGGCGTGGGGGCCTCGACGACCTTCTCGGCCAGCAGGTCCCAGCGTCCACCGCCGGCGAGCGGCGGTTCGGTGTCGGCGAAGTCGAGCCGCTCGTAGTCCTTGGCGAAGAACGGCGAGGGTGGGCTGAAGCTGTAGCCCAGGATCGACCAGTCGTCGAACGTAAAGGCGCGGTCGGGACGCAGCACCGTGACCAAGCCCTGCTCATCGAAGTCCTCGAGGATGCGGGTCGAGCACAGCCAGTCGTGGTTGCCGAAGATCATGGCGACCTGGCAGAAGGGGCAGTCGTCGCGGAGCGTCCGGAGCCATTCGGCCAGCCAGCCCCGGGTGAACTCGACCTGCACGGGGCCGGGATCGCTCATATCGCCGTCGGGGAGCATGTCTCCGCCGAGGATGAGCAGGTCCGGCTTGGCCGTGGCGACCAGGCCGGCGGCTTCCTCGTACAGGTTCTCGCGTCCGTGGAAGTCGGTGGTGAAGCAGATGCGCATACGTCTCCCCGCACTCGCCCAGAGGTTGCGGCCGCCGCGACGGGCCGGCCGTCACGACGGCACCCTGACTTGGATGCCTAGCGCGCCGGTTTGATAGCCCAGGGGGCTCTGCGGCATTCAGTATAGCGTGTTCTCGATGCGGGTGTCGATGTGCTCGACGGCCTTCATCAGGTCGTCCATGACGCCCTCGACCTGCTTACCGAGCGTGGGATCGCCGTCGTTTTCGACATAGGGGTTGTAGACGACGGCGCGGTTGGGGGCGCCGCAGCCGGCGGAGATCAGGCCGGCCAGCAATGCGAATGCCAAGCGGCAGGGTCTGGGCATGGGCGTGGCCCCTTCGAGGTATGGGCTCGGATGCCGGTCCGATAACATCGGGGACGGACCTCGCGCCGTCGGCCGATCTACGGCCGGTCCTCCGCAAGGGGTATCGGCAGGATACGGCGGTGTGTTTGGGCCGGCGCGCTGGCGGCAGCCGGCTTGCGTGCCGCGCCTGGCCGTGGCGAACCGGGACGCGGTGGCGGAGGGCGCTGCGGCGAACAGAGAAGCGACCGTCAGGGAGCTGTGTTGTTGCAGCGCTGGAACAGCAACGCTCCTTGACAGTCCTGTCTCCGGCGGCGGCCACGAAGCTGGGAAACCCGCAGATTCAAGTGGGTTGGGCTGCCAGTGTGGGCGGAGAATTCGTGTCGTCCACCGCTACCTCGACAAGCTCGGTTCGCGTGAAGCGGTGAGGCATCCACGCGGTTTTCTGGGCAGGGGTCTTGCAGGTCCGTTCGGCCGGCCGGTCAGCTCCACATGTCGTGCAACATGTTCAGGGACGCGTCGATCATGCGGCTGCCGGCGTCGGCACAGAGCCAGCGACTGAGGACGGGTTTGGCCCCGTACGCGCCGCGATCCGCCTGGTCGGTCGTGGGCACGTAGGTCGAGCTCCGGGCGTTGGCCAACTCAACCACGAACGTGCGTTCGGCGGGGGAGTAGTGCTTGGCCTGGAGTCCGAGCCTGACGAAGACCTCGGCCGGCAGGGCGATGAGACCCATCTCACCGATACGCATCGTCTGGACGGGTACGTCGGCGATCTGGCCGTCGTGGGGCCAGGTCTCACCGCGCTGGAGAATGTAGTCGTCCTTGGCGGACCGCTTGGGCTTGTCGCGGAGCTTCTGCATCTCGGCGCGGAAGGCCTCGTCGCGTGTGTAGTAAGGGATGGCCAGGACCCGCACCTTGCT
Organism: uncultured Planctomycetales bacterium; assembly: GCA_964622545.1. Taxonomy (GTDB): domain Bacteria; phylum Planctomycetota; class Phycisphaerae; order UBA1845; family JAFGLZ01; genus JAFGLZ01. The sequence continues at coordinate 26,805 of CAZUQM010000038.1, forward strand.
GTCGAGCTCGATGTGGGTCATCGGCTCGGCCAGGCCCGAGGCGTGCAGGGCGACGCCGGCCAGGCCGCGTCCGATAAGCTCGGCCCGTTCGGGCCCGCCGCGCGGCAGGTTCGTGGGGTCGTGCACGACGTGGTTGATGTCGCCGCAGGTGCCTTGCATCACGAGGGTCACGACGTCCCGGCCATGAACGGCCGCGATGGACCTGGCCAGCACGCCGGGCCAATCGGCCGAGATCGCCTTGGCCCGGCCGCCGCCGATCACGTCGACGTGCAAGGCGAAGTTGACGGCCATGGCGATGAGGTTCTCGTCCTCGTCCACGAGGCTCAGGGTCTGGACCTCGGGGTCGACCGGGCCGGCGGTGCCCATGATCTGGTCGCCGCCGCGGCCCTTGCCGAAGACCTCGGAGCCGTCCTTGAGACGAAAGAGTCGGTTGTAGGCGTAGCCCTCGGCCCAGCCGCTGCCGGCGCGAAGGGAGACGGTCTTGAGCGAACCGGCCGCTTGGGCCGCCGCCTCGGCGATCTTGCCCGGCAGGGCATCGCGCCATGCGGTGTGGATGGGGATGTGGCCGCTCTTGCGGGTCTCCGGGCCGGTGTGGGTGTGCGTGGCGCAGATCATGATGTCCTGCGACGGGATGCCGAGCTTGGCGTTGATGAGCGCCTTGGCCTTGTCGGCGGAGTCCTGGTCGATGCAGATCAGATCGCACGAGACCAGCACGAGGCGTCGGGAGGCGTGCTCGAGGACGATAGCCTTGGCGAAGAGGTCGTCGCGGACGGATTCGGCCTTGCGGTCATGGAAGTAGCCGGCCATCGAGACGCCCAAGGGGGGCGTGATGACGACCTCGGCGCAACCGCCCTTGCAGGTCGCGGGAGCTTCGAGTTGCTCGGGCATGGCGTTCTCCTAGTGAGCGGGGCCTGGTTCAATCCTCCAGGTCTTGGGTGTCGATGTCCAGCGGGGCGTGCATGTGCTCCTCGGAATGCGGTTCGGTCAGGGCTCGGTAGGCGCAGTAGCCGCACAGGCTGAGGACCACACCGACGCTGCCGACCATCATGACCCAGCCGGCGGGCGTCAGTCCGGCCCGGCCGATCTCGGCGGCGATGATCGTGGTGTGCGCGATCATGACACGACCTCCTCGGATGCCTCGGCGTCTCGATGCCGCTGGATGATGCCCGCAAAGCGGCCCTGGTAGGCGAGCTGGCTGACGACGAGTGTGGCGATGAGCAGCATGACCAGGCCGATGAAGACGCCCCGTGCGATGGACGCCTGGGATTCGGCCTCGGACCGGGCCTTCTTGGCCTGGTCGGCTACGGCACGGAGCGGTGGGGGCAACGCGTTTGCGTCGATCGAGGGGCCGGCTCCGAGCATCGCGTCGAGCTTCCGCTCGGCGATCCGGGCCTGCTGGTCGGTCTGGGCCTCGCCCATGGGGAGCTGGGCATCGTCGGGCAGGTCCAGCCACTGCCGTCCGAAGTGCTGGTAGGCGGCCTGCATATAGACCGCACGTTCTGCGTCTCGGCCGGCGACGCCGGGGCTCATGCTGGCCACGTAGCCGGGCGCGTTCACGTACACCCAGGACACGAACACGATGATCAGGAACGAGGGCGTGACATAGCGGATGACGAAGCCGAAGACCCTGGGCAGGCGCATCTCGGCGCCGCGATGGGCCTCGGCGATACCCTCCTTGACGCCCAGCACCCAGCCGAAGATGAGGACCTGACCCGTGGCGCAGATGTAGATCATGAGCTGGGCGACCCAGAAGTCGGCATGGTCGAGGGCGATGGCGTTCTTGCTGAAGTACATGATGGGCAGGGCGCCGCTCAGCGTGATCAAGCCGAGCACGGTGACGCTGCCCTTGCGGCGCAGGCCGAACCCCTGCTCGAGAAAGGCGATGGCGGGTTGGAGCATGCTGAGCGAACTGGTCAGGGCGGCCAGCCAGAGCAGCCCGAACCACAAGCCGCCGAACCAGCGTCCGCCCGGCATGAAGTGCATGATGGAGGGCAGCGTCACGAAACCCAGGCCGAACGTGCTGCCTTTGGCGTTCTCGGGTCCGAGGAAGAGGAAGGCCGTCGGCACGACGATGAGGCCGGCCAGGACGACCTCGCAGAACTCATTGGCGCTGGTGGCGCTGAGCCCGCTCAGCACGACGTCGTCGTCCTTCTTCAGATAGCTCGCGTAGGTGAGAATGAGGCCGAAGCCGAGACTGAGCGAGAAGAAGATCTGACCCGCCGCGGCCAGCCAGACGCTGGGGTCTTGCAGCTTGTCCCAGTCGGGGTTCCACATGAAGCCCAGCCCGACCTCGATGTGCGGCAGCGTGAGCACGCGGACGAGGATGATGATCGCGCAGCCGATGAGCAGCGGCATGGCCACCTTGCAGAAAGCCTCGATGCCCCTGGTGACACCGCGGTAGATGAGCGCGAAGTTCGCGGCGAAGCTGATCGCCACGCAGAGCAGCATGCCGGAGCCGAGCGAGGTGAACACGCGCCCGTGCTCGGCGAGGCCGCATCGCGTGCCGAAGAAGTCGCCCGATGCGCCCACGACGCTGCCGACGACGGCGTCGTGCGTCGCGGCGTCTTGGGTGGCCTGGGCGAACATGTGATCGAACGTGCCGCGGAAGAACTCGACGGTGTAGTAGAGGCACCAGGCCTCGATGAAGACGTAGTACATGTAGATGACGACGGGCAGCATGAGCTGGAGGGCGCCGATGCATCGCGAGATGGGGTGGCTCCAGATCGCCGCGAGGATGGCCGGCGGCGTGTTGACGCCCCGGCGCCCGCCGAGACGGCCCATCGTCCACTCACACCAGCAGATCGGGATGCCCAGCACCAGGAAGCTGATGATGTAGGGGATCATGAACGCGCCGCCGCCGTTGTTGACGGCCTGGCCAGGAAAGCGCAGGAAGTTGCCGAGTCCGACGGCCGAACCGGCGACGGCCAGGATCACGCCGATCTTGGTGCCCCAGTTCTCGCGCCCGTCGCTGAGGGCGGGGGGAGGTGTCGCGTTCGTTTGAGCCATGGTGTTGGTACCGGTCCGGTATCGTGGCCGCGCCAGAAGGGCATGATCGTGGGAACGAGCGGGGTTTTCAAGGTTGTCGGTTGGCTGTGTGCGTGTCTCGAAGGATGGCTCACCAGCCTTTAAGAAAGGATCTCCAGTGTGGCACGGCCGCCCCCGGCCGTGACGATCGACTTGGCCAGCCGAGGGCGGCTGGGCCACATGGCGCGCGGTCCCATGCGACGTGTCAGCTGTTCCTGCAAGGGGCTTGGTAGGTCCTCTGGGCGGCGGGGCAATCGGCCGGGTGGGATCACCGCGGCCCGCGGTCCTCGAAGGGGCGGTTGTAGGTGGGCGGCGGTCCGAGCTCGCGACGGAGCTCGCCGAGCATGGCCAGGACGTGGGCCTTGTCGCGTTTGGCCCGGAAGGTGCCCTGAATCTGGGCCTGTCCGAGCAGGTCCTTGGGCCGCCCCGATCGTCGGAGGGGGGCCAGCTCGCCCGATTCGATCTTGCCGCGGATCCGCGAGCCGAACCATTCTTCTTTGAACGTCAGGAAGCCGGCGCCCTCGTAGCTGATGCTGACGGGGCCGGTGCCGATGACGTAGCAGAACGTCGCGTTGCACTGCGTGCTCTCGACGAACGTCCGCCCGGGAATGGGCTTCCAGAAGGCGTTGACGTGGACCACCTGGCGGATGAGCTGGGACGGGTCCTGCTTGCTGGGTCGGACGCTGCGTAGGATGAGGTCAAGGCTGCCGCGGGCATCCAGGCTGTAGTAGGCCTCGTCGAACTGCTCGTAGAGCTCGCTCGGGGGCTGGTCGGGCTTGAACGAGCGGATGCGGAGTTCGGTCTTGTGGCGCGTGCACCCGGACGCGAGCGTCATCAGGCCGAGGATCAGAAGGCCGTATCGTGGCGCCTGACGACCACGGGGACGCAGGACCGATCGTCGATTGCTTCGTGGCCGGCTAGAGGTCATCGTCCAAGACGCTCCCGTCTCGGTCGTCGTCGGGCTCGGCGGGCGCCTCGATACCGAGGACCCCGAGGGCGTTGTGCTCGGCGATGGCCCGCAGCCGCTCACGTGGGATCACGGGCAGGCTGGTGCCGTGGACGATCTGATTGACGCTGTAGAGGGCTTCCAGACAGGCGGTGGCCGTGGCGTAGGGGAACCCGCTGCCGAACAGCAGCTTGTCGATCACGCCCTGTTCGTAGGCGGCCAGCAGGACGTTGTAGGCCGTCCAGGGCTGCCGCAAGAGGCCGCTGATGTCGGCGTAGACGTTCGGTTGCTTGGCCAGCAGCATGACGCACTCGTGAAACCACGGGAAGCCCATCTGGGCGACGACGATCTTGAGGTCGGGCAGCTCGCGCGCGATCTCGTCGAGGAGCAGCGGCCGGCCATACTCCAGCTTGGCCTCGCGTGAGGGACACGCCGCGTAGTGGAAGCACACGGGCAGGCTGGATTCACAAGCCTCGGCATAGACGCGCATCGCGCCCGTGCTGGAGGGGTGGAAGTCTTGCGCGGCGGGTGCGACGGCGATGCCGGACAGCCCGAGTTCGTCGCGCGCTCGCCGGGTCTCCTCGATCGCCAGGACGGGATCGGCCGGGTCGACGGCCGCAAAGCCGATGCAGCGATCCGCCTGGGACTTCACGTACTGGGCGATGAATTCGTTCGGAACGTGGCAATCCAGGTACGCGCTGCGAAAGCCGATGATGACGGCCTTGTCGACGCGCTGGCAGGCAGCTTGATGCTCTTCGGGACCGGCCTGAGGAAGCTCTGCCGGGGCGAGCCGGACGCTGCCGGGCCCGGACACCTGACCGAATCGAGCCTTGCCGAGCTGCTCCGGCGATCGCCAGAGATGGGTATGACAGTCGATGATCATAGGCAGAAGCAATCCAATCCGCACGTCCGAATTCGGGGGTTGGTAGGCATTCGCTTATAGCATCCCACGGCGAGGAGCGTCAAGCCGAAGAGCGCGGTGGAGTCACGGTACCCGCCACGGTAGCCGGGCGGCGGGAGGATGACGCGGGGAGACGGTGGTGGGCGCTGGGCCCGAGGGGCGGGACGCTTGATAGCGGCGACGACGCCGGGGCAGCAGCGCACCGAGGCCGAAGAGAGCAACCGCGCTTGGTTCGAGCGGCAACATGATCGTGTCGTGGGGTGGCGATAGTGAGGCTGTCCAAGATGATCGAGCCGTTGGCGGCGTCATCGGCGTCGATCCTGTAGTAAGGGCGTCTGAGGTGGGCATAGCTGTTCATGCTCACGGAGCCGTTGATCAGCCATGGCATGACAGATCCTCCCCCTTTCTGGCCAGAGGTGGTACGCGTGGCCAGGGCGATATCTCGCGAGCCGAGACACCGACGCTGTTGACCCCCTCGGACATGCCAGGAGGAGCACAGGGCTCCCCTGAGCTGACTTTGGTGAGACCTGGGACTACCTGGGTAGGGGGCGGAACAGTCGGCTGCAAAGAAAAGAAGCCCCCTGGTCGGCCCAGGGGGCTTGTATGAGCGGAGGTAGGATTCTTGTGCTAAGAGCCTATGTGTTCAGGCTCTAGCTGCGGCGACGGCGGGCGAGGCTCAGCAGAGCACCACCGATGCCGAAGACCGCGACGGTGGCGGGCTCGGGGATCGCCCCGACGATCGTGTCGTACAGATCGATCGAAGCATTCGAGATCGCCACGTTGCCATCGAACGCGTAGTTGAAGTTGACCTTGTAGTAGTCGTTCTTGGAGCCGTCGTAGGTGTTGATGTTCTCGGAGCCGCTCGTGGTGAACGGGATCTCGATGGCATCGCCACCGGCGAGGTCGGCGAGGTCCGTGCTGAGGTGCACGGCGACGTCCTTCGGATAGATGCCGCTATCCTGGACACCGAGCTCGGTCAGAGTGACGGTGCTGAGGTACGGGATCGCCTCATTCAGCGACTCGTTGAAGTTGACGAGCGTGCCAAGGCCGATCGTGAACAGGCCGAGCACCTCCATCTCGCCAGTGACGCTGGCCGAAAGGCTGGCCGAGACATTGCCCGAACCGAGGGCCGTGTAGGTGGCCTGGCCGATCGGCGCGACGTTGAACTGACCATCAGGACCGATCAGAACTGGGCTCGGGATGCTCAGGTCGAGGGTGTTGATCGAGCCGGAGGCGTCGAGACGCAGCTCGACGGGCACGAGGCCGATGACCTCACCGTTCAGGGTGACTTGATCAAGGGCAACGCCCTGGGCCGAACCGCCGAGGCCGTCGACGGACAGGTTCGACAGCGAGGCATCGTCCAGCGTGGTGAACAGGCGCTCGAAACCGACCGTCGCCGAGCCGTCCGGATCCTTGTTGACATTGATCGTGTCAGGATTCGTGCCGATGCCAACGGTCTGATTGTTGAAGCTGATGCTCACGCTCGCCCAGGTGCTGACGGGCCAACCGACCCAGCTGTAATAGGTACCACTACCGCTCAGGGTAGCAGAACCGCCGGCTGTGATGTCGGCTGTCAGCGACTGGCTCGCTCCATCGAAGTTCACCCCATACGATCCCAAGTCCGCGTACGCGCCGCTCGCGAGACCCACAACTAGTGCAACAGCTATAGCAGTAACCTTCCCCATCACAAGAACCTCCTCTCAAAAGACCCTTTCACTCCTACGGCTATAGAGGTTGGCAGCACAACAACAGCCTCGCAAGGCTTAAGCCGCTACCTGGCGATGTGACTTGTCGAAGCAAGGAGTAACTTGAGAAATGAACCCTCTCCCCTTCGACTTCCCCATAGACCTCCTGCCGCTCTCCCTTACTGATACGTATTGTGACCGGGAGCCGAAGGGATGTCAACAACAAAATCCTAGTTCACACAAACTTCATCCTCTGCCTTGACGGCTGCCGGCGGTCGATCGATCGCGGACAGGCCTGGGGCTGGGCCGGTGTAGTATATAAGATACTGTAATTATGTTACTTATGATTCGGGCATGGCGTGCTCGCACCAGCCCCGAGGTCATCTGGGCAGGCCAGATTGAACACGAAAAGAATTGCCGAGATTTCCAGGCGAGGCCTGCCTGCGGTGGTCCCTCTGAACGATCGCGAAGTGAATGGGATCGGGGGCAGATGGGCTCACGCCGAGGTGTCCGTTTGGGGCGGGCCTATCGCGGCCAACGGTGCCGACTACGACGGATCAGGAGCCGGAAGGCTCGTGGGATCATTTCCGCTTGTCCGTTTCAGAAGCCGCCTGGCCTCCAACAGCCTCCTTCGCAAGGTTTCGTGCGTGGGATGCAGCTCGGCGAGGGTCTGAAACATGACCGCGGCGGCCTTCAGCGACTGCCTATCCCTCCTCGCCTTGCCGTAGGCGAGCGTGGCCTCGGCCACGTCAAGATTCACCTGGGAGCCCGCTCGACGGAGCATCAGCTTCATCGCCTGATCGGCTGAGGGTAGATCGTTCGCCTTGACAAAAGCCTGAACCATCGACGCTAGCAGCAGCGGGCCGACCGGCTCGTCCCGATCCAGTATCCTTCGGCCGTAGTGAGCGGCTTTGTCAAGGTTCGTCTGATCTCTGTAATAGGTGAAGAGGCACGTCATCGCCCAGGGATGAAGGGCATGGTCGTAGCTGTCGTCGGCCAAGGCCCTCTCGATATCCTTGATGGCCTCGGCCATCAGGTCGTCCCGCCCCGCGGCGCCGCAGGCACCGGCATAGCTGAACAGCATGTAGTCGTGTGCGGGCGGACGGTAGCCGAACCAGTTGACGTTGGCGAGGATCGCCAAGGCCGCCGCCAGCCCACATCGCCCGGCCACGCGTCGGAGGTCACGTCGCCCTGCAACGCGTTGGGCCGTGTCGATGAGGGCCCAGGCTACCAACGGCATGAGCAGATAGACGAAGGGGAGTCGATAGCGTGCGTTGACCACGAAGAACGCCCCCGGCAAGGCCAGCGTGAGGATCATGGCCATGTAGTAGACGGCCGGGGCCGACAGCCTCTCGCGATAGGCGAGCATGACGAAGCCGACCACCCCGATGGGCCCGATGATGCCGAAGTGCAGCCAGCTTAGCGTGCTGAGTAGACCGCTGAAGCGGAGCAGGTAGTTCAGGTCCTTGTTGCTGGGGTACTCGTAGGCGTTGAAGATCCAGCAGAGGCGTTTGAGGGTGTCACGGGCGAACTTGCCGGGATACCGTCGCAGGTAGTCCATCGTCAGGCGGACGTAGAACCTCTCGGCCTCGGCGTAGGTCGGCGAACCGCCCATGTGTTTCGCCGCATAGAGATAAGCCGCCTGGAAGCCTTCGTCCCATTTGACCCAAGGATCGTTGAGGTCGAGACCCGGATTGCTTTGCCGCAAGTCGACCTTGGGCGAGATCGCGTTCTTGCCGTCCGAGGTGGGGTTGTTGGCCACGTAGAGGTTGTAGCCTCCGAAGAACGCGATCAAGACGGGGTCGTTGGCCACAACGGCGTTGCGGATGGTGACCGGCGCGATCGCGCCCGTCGTACCGAGCAAGAGCAGCAGGGCACGGACCGCGCCGAACCGGAGCCAGCCCGATGGTCTGGCCGACTCGGCGGCTTGGCGTTGCCTCGACACCAGAAGAATCAGTACCCCGCACACCGGCGCGAAGGCGAGGATGTTCGGTCGCGTGATCGCGCCGAGCCCAATCAGCAAACCGGCCAGGAGCCATTTGCCCAGGGACCTGTCGTCCACGGCCACCAGGACGTACGCCAGGAGCAGGTACATCAGACAGGCCAGCGAGACGTCGAGCAGCTCGGCGCTGAAGAAGATGAACGTCCAGAAGACGCTTGCGAGGATGCCGGCGAGCACGGCCACGCCGAAGGACAGCAGGCGGTCGGCGATCGCGTAGACCAAAACGGGGCAGAGGCTCACCAGGCAGATCTGCACGATGCGGGCACGGTCCGTGTCCACGCCCACGAGGCGGTAGAGCATGCCGAGGGCGTACGAATAGAACGGGGCCTTGACCGGCGCGTTGGGGGGGAGGGCCCCCTCGCAGACGGCCACGGCTACCTCGTGCTGGGACCGCTCGTCCAACATGATGAAGTGATACAGCGGGTTGTCGTGGGCATCCCAGACATAGCCGAGGCGCAGGGCCAAGGCCAGCACATAGACCGCCAAGGCTCCGAGCCACCAGGTGCGTCGACGGACTGGGTTGGGGGCTGATTTCATGGGCCGTGCAAGCTCACTCTCGATCGGGTTCCTGGCCAGGACCACCATTATGAGGATATGCGGTCGCGGGATCGAGGGACAGGGACGTCGGATCGGCCGGATCTGCGGCGTTGCCGGTGTTGAGCTGGGGCGCTCCGGATAGTAACCCTTCACACGGTCATGAGTTCGGGTGCGGTCTTGCCTTTTTGGCTCCAACGGCGTAGGCTTGTTCTCTTGTAGGCGGGCTAGGCAAGATGCCCAGCCTGGAAGCCGCCAGCTTGGCGCGGTGCTTGGCGGGCTGACGGAACCCAAGGACAACCTACGGCCGTGACTCCGGGCATGGGACGGATCGGTTCCCGCCTCCACGGAGTTTCTCCTGCTCTGGACGGAATCCAAAAGGGTGAGGGCCCCTTAGGGGCAGGGACCACAGCAGGGCTTGACCGAATCACAGGAACCCGAGATGGAACGTCCACTTCGAGATCGCGACGACGCCTTCGTACCCGTCGGTGAGTTTCTCGACACGAATCGCCGCATCGCCAGGCATCGGGACCTGGCCGAGATGCCCGTCGGTGTCTTCTACGCCTTCGACTACCGGACGCGCGTGGGGCCGTATAGCTACATCGATCGCTATCTGCCGCCGGCCGGTGCGCTGCAACTCGGCGGGACGATGAAGAACGCCGGCTTCGATCGGACGCGCGTCGTCCTCCAGCAGTGGTCGCCGAGGGTTCGACCCAGCCGGAGCCGGATTGACGGCCGACCGCTCCAGATCGTCATGATCTCGGCCATGCAGATCCACAGCGAGCCGGCGTACAAGCTCGTGGCGGATGCGTGCAAGCTGGAGGCGTCGGAGCGGCCTCTGATCGTGGTGGGCGGTCCCAAGCCGACCTACGAGCCGTGGGACTTCTTCGACCCGTCGGGCGGTCCGAGCGCGGATGTGGCGGTCACGGGCGAGGCCTTCGTCTTCATGCAACTGCTCGAGCGCCTCCTGGCCGAGCGGGGTCGGGACGAGTCGCTGCGGCAGGCCTTCCACCGGATGCGGCTTGAGGATCAGTTCAGCGACATCCCCGGTCTGGTCTACAAGGGGGAGGGCGAGTTGGACGGCCATCCGCGGCTGGTTGCCACGGAGGTGCCTCGCGTCATCCAGGATCTGGACGAGTTCCCCTCGCCGACGGTGGCGCTTCGGTTGTTGGAGCCGCCTCACCGGCGGCACGAGATGGCCACGCAGCCCCTGCCGCGGGAGAAGGTGCGTCGTTACGTGAGCGTCGTACCCCTGCTGACGACCCAGGGCTGTCGGTTGAGCTGCCCCTATTGCCCGATCCCCGCGTACAACCACAGACAGTTTCGCCACAAGAGCCCCGAGGGCGTTCGGCAGGAGATCCAGGACGTGGCGGAGGATTTCGGGGTCACGAAGTTCTTCGGCACCGACGACAACTTCTTCAACAAGCGGCAGGTCACGGAGGATATCTTCCGCGGCATGGCGGAGGGTCGCATCAACGGGCGCAAGTTCCGCGACACGGTTTTCTTCGGCACCGAGGCCACGCTGACGGACGTCTATCGGCATCAGGACCTGCTGGATCTCGGCCGGGAGGGCGGCTTGCAGGCGCTCTGGTTCGGCATCGAGGACATGACGGCGGGTCTGGTTCGCAAGGGGCAGTCGGCCCAGAAGGTCGAGGAGCTCTTCCCGGTGTTGCGGTCGAAGGGCATCTTCCCCATGCCGATGCTGATGTACCACGACGACCAGCGCCTTTACGCGGGCAACCGTCTGAGCGGCATCATGGACCAGGTTCGGTTCTTGCGCGATCACGGGGCGGCGACCGTCCAGGTCACGTCGCTGATGCCGATGGTCGGCAGCAAGCTGTACGAGGTGTTGTTCGACCAGGGCGTTGTCGTCAGCCAGGTCGGCAGCCGGAAGGTGGCCGACTACCTCTATGACGGAAACCATGTCATCGCGTCACGGCACGCGTTCCCGTTCCAGCGCCAGATGGACATCTTTCGGGCCTACTACGCGTTCTACAATCCGATGACCATGCTGCGGAAGCTGGCCAGGCTCGGGGACCGGACGTATCGTCATGAGGTTATCTTCCAGATCACGGGCATGATCACCGTGTTCCAGTCGTTCTACCGCTCCCTCGGCTGGCTGAATCAACTGATGTGGGGCAAGATCCGGACGTACCGTGAACCGCCGAAGCCGATCTGGCGGATCGTTCCCCCCAAAGACCCGTCCGACCACTACCAGCGCAGCAAGAGCGCGTAGCGCCGCCGGCGCAGATCCAACGGCCTGGCGCCGGTACCCTCGGTTCAGCCCGTGGCGTGCCCCGCGTGCTGGACTTTCTTCGATCTCCTCTTATCCCGTCTGAACCTGTGGCCGATTTACGCTCTCCAAGGCGTCTAGCAGTCCCCGCATGTATCCGACCGCCCAGAGCCGACCGAGCATGGTGTAGCCCGGCTCGCCGTCGTCCTCCCCGACGAGTTGGGGGACGTGGTCGGGCCGCATGGGGCCGTCGAAGCCGACGTCGCGGTAGGCCCGCATCGCCCGGAACATGTCGGTCGGGCCGGTGTCGTGGAACGTCTCGACGAACCGCTCGGCGGAGCCGCGGATGTCGCGAAAGTGCACGTAGTGGATATGCTCGGCGAAGCGGCGGATGGTCGCGGGCAGGTCGACGCCCATCTCGAGGAAACACCCCTGACAGAAGCAGATGCCGTTGGCTGGGCTCGGGACCATGGCGACGACCCGCTCGAAGGCGTCGGGGCTGGTGATGATTCGCGTCACGCCGCGAAGGGGCGAGACGGGCGGATCGTCGGCGTGGAGGGCGAGCTTGACGCCGGCGGCCTCGGCCACGGGCACCACGCGCTCGAGGAAGTAGCGCAGGTGGTCCCACATCTGCTCTTCGGTCTGCGGCGGCACGGGGTCGATGGGCAGGCTCTCGGCCTGGTCGATGTCGAAGCCGCTAACCCGGGCCCCGCCCCGTTCCGGGAGGGTGAAGGAGGTCCGCGACCAGTCGCTACCGGCCATGAAGTTGTAGCAGAGCACCTCGACGCCGGTATGGCCCATGTTGCGGATCAGCTCGCTGATGGCGTCGATCTCCTCGTCGCGGCCTGACGCGCCGATCTTGATGTGGTCCATCGGCACGTAGCCCTCGATGACGGACAGACGGAGGCGGACTGCGGCGACGCGATCGCGCAAGGCTCGGAGCTCGGCGGGATCCTGCCCCGGGTATCGGGCGACGACGTCGGTGGCGCCGACCTGGGCGGCGAGTTGGAGGTTTTCGTCGGTCATGGGTGTGACGACCAGCGTGATTCGCATGGCGGGTCCTCTCCGTGCGGGGCGCGCGTTCGGGTAGAGCGGAATCGACCCTCAAAGGTAGCACCCGTTGTGGCCCCACGGCAAACACAGACGGGCCGATCACCTCGAGGTGACCGACCCGTGATGTGTCTTGCAGGCGCTCAGCACCAAGCTGCCCATGCGGCCGCGCCCAGCGCGTTCCTGCGTCTCAGCCGCGCCGCCGACGTCGTGCGACGAGACCGGCCGTCAGGCCCATCACGACCAGGAGTGGCAGGGCGGCATCGATGCCGCTGCCGCACTTGAAGGTGGCCTCGACCTGGCGATCGGCCATCATGGTGATCGTCGTGCTCAGGTTGGCATCGAGCACGGCGTGGGTCTCATCGCCCGGGAAGTTCGGGTCGAAGATCTTCCAATGGTGGAAGACCTTGTCCGGGTTCGGCTGGGCGGTCAGGACCACCTCGGTGCCGGCCTCGAAGGTCATGTTGTTGGCGTCGGCCGGCTCGGGGTCGATCGTGATCTGACCGAACTGCGGGTTCACCTGGGTGAGCGCGAGGGCGTACATCCGCTCGTAGTCGAGCCCGGACATGTTCCAACTGATGTTGACCTGGCCGGAGACGATGTCCCACGGCAGGTTGAACACGGGCAGGCTCCAATCCAACCAGAGGAACTCGACGTAGATGGACGGGTAGGCCGTCAGCGTCGCCGTCATGTCCAGGATCTCGTTGTAGGAGGCCTGCTCGTGGTAGCCGTCGGGTCCGATGGAGACGGGCAGGACCTGTCCCTCCGACTGAAAGCGGTTGCCGTCGGTCACGGTGATCGATTCGGCGGTCATCTCGCCGCTGGCGCTGAAGGAGGCGTCGATGGAGACGCCGCCGCCGAGGCCCGGGATGTCGATCAGGTTGGCGAGCAGGATCTCCACGAGGTCGACGTTGACGATGTTTTCACGACCGGTCGCGTCGGACACGGTCACGGACGAGTCGAGCAGGAACGACGAGAAGGTGGCCTGGTCGTAGACCCTCAGATCGAACTGGGGCACGTAGGGGATGTCGAACGTGAACGGGTCGAAGAGGTAGATGTCGATCGAGCCCTGGGCGGACAGCTCGGCGCCCAGATCGATGGACAGATCACCCGAGCCCGAGCCGACCTGCAGCTCGGAGGCGCCGTGGTCAAGGACGAACTCGCCCTCGACGTGGCTGAACACGTCGGCGCCGGCGCCCATGTCGATGCGGATCTGGATGGGGAAGCCGCCCGGCTCCTCGTTGTCGCCCGGCCACCACTTGGTGTCCCAGCTCCAGCTCAGGCCGGTCAGGTCGCCGTCGAAGCTGACCCCGTCACCCGTGAAGGGACCGACCGACTCCGGCTCGGCGCCCCCCGCGGCCTCGCGGGCCTTAGCGATCGGCTTGGCCTTGGGACGGGCCGGCTGGATGGCCTCCTCGGCCGGCTCTTGGTCCACGTACTCGAAGACCTGGACGATGACCAGATCCTTTTCCGGAGAGGTCGTTGTCGAGATCCTCGGCTTGTCGGTGCGCTGTCCGCCGTCGATCACCGGGTAGACCCGCGTCCTGGCCAGCACCTTGCCCGCGGAGGTGGCGGTCAGCTCGAGCGGCGCTTCGGCCGTGGCCGGCTCGGACCATGCCATGACGCCCTGTTTTCCGGCGGCCTCAAACGCGGCCGAGGACCGCTTGCCGGCGGCCTTCTTCTTGGCCACCATCGTCCGTGCCTGGACGGTGAAGCCGGGATAAGCGAAGCCCTGCTCGCCGAGACGAACCAAGCTGCGCTCGGTCGGGGCGGTCGGATCGCTCTCGAAGCCGAGCACCTCGACGGTGCCCTTCTCCTTGGCGATCTGCTCGAGCTCGGCCAGCGTCAGGTCCGTCCCGCCGTCGACCTTGGCGGTGTAGAGGCGCGCGTACGATAGCTCGGCCGCGGCCGAGAAACCCGTCGACACCAGTACGATGAACGCTATCAGACCCCACAACCTCTCCGTGCAACCCTTGCGGTACATGATCGGCCCCTTTGCCTACTCCGAAGTCCCCTGAAACCCCTGAAGAAGAGATGCTGCCGCCCCTCCAGATCCGAGCACGCTGCGGCGCTGCCTAGGCTGATAAGACCATATAGCCGACAGAGGCATCCGCCGCTTTCATGTTACCAGCGACTAACAGGACGGTCCAGAAGCTTATGTTCGGGTCTTCCCTCTAGGCGAGGCTGAGGTGCCGTGGGCTAGATCCCACGTCGTTTTACTCAAAGGTTCGGGCCTTTGCTCGTGGAGCGCGTCGAAGCCGAGCAAAAGGCTGTGTTTAAGAACTAGTTCATCATGAACCAATAAGGCACGCCATCGCCAACGAAAAATCGCGCTTGCATTGGGCAAGGCGTTCACTTATCCAAGCGGCTTTAGGAATAGGAGACGCCAGCCCGCACAAGGGCTATAATCTACTGGGCTTTGGAGCATCTAGCGCATGCAGTCAGCAGAGGAACTCATACGTCTTTCGCAACTCGTTCGCGTGACGGCCACCGCGCTGCTCAAGCATTTACGGGAAGAGGCAAGCGGAAGCGAGACCCTCCAGGTCGATGCGGACGATTACGAGACCGCCAAGCGGGAGTTGGGTATGGCCTTCCAGGCGCTGGTTCGCGCCGCGCACGCCTTGGGCATCGAGCAGAAGCCTCGGGCCTAGCGCACCCACTTCATGTAAGCGATTTCCCCCTTGAACCGTACTGAACGGTACCTATCCCCGTTGCTGGGGCGTACCGTCGATGAGGCAAGCAAGCGGGTCGCGGGGCGGGCGTTGGGGCGAGGCCGTTGCACCAGGTGCCCACCAGGCCGTGACTTCCTGACGATTCCTTGCCGAGTAGATCGAGGCCGTACCGCGCGCTAACCGCTGCGACAAGGCCGGGGCGTCCGCCGGGGCAGGCACGCCTCAAAGGTATCGTGATCGGTTCGGTCAGGTCCCTATGTCTTGCCAACGCTGGCGGGCCTCTTCGAGCTGTTCGAGGGTGCCGATGTCGAACCAGACGGCGTCCTTGCCGGCATAGGCATAGCCGTAGACGTCGGTCTTGTCGTGGAGCCATTCGACGAACTCGCCGGTCTTGTCGGCGGAATTGCCTTCGGCCAGGTAGTCGGCGAGCAACTGATGACACTCGGCCCGGTAGGCGTAGATGCCGATGGACGCGAGGGTCGAGGAGGGGTTCTCGGGCTTCTCGACGAAGCCGACCACCTTGAGGTCGTCGGTGACCGTGGGGATGCCGTAGAGCTTGGCTGTCTCGAGCGAGCCGACGTCGTAGAGGGCGAGCATGTTGCCGCGCTTTTGGAAGGCCTCCAGCATCGGCTCGAGCGAGAAGGTGAACAGGTTATCGCCGTTGATCATGAGGAAGTCGTCGGAGAGGCCCTTCTCCTTCGAGACGAAGTGGACGTCGCCCATCGAGCCGAGGCGATCGTCGTTGGTGGTCGTACCGTCGTTGACGACGATCAGCTCGAGGCCGGGGAAGGAGACCTCGGCGGTCCAGGTCTCGAAGTTCCCGGTGAACTTGTCGTTGGTGGCGATGAAGACCCGTCGGACCTGGGTGCCCACGAGCTTGTCGAGGATGTGGCCGAGGATGGGCTTGCCGCCGACCTCGAGCAGGGGCTTGGGCGTGGTCAGGGTTAGCGGTTGAAGCCGTGTCGCGTAGCCGGCACAGAGAACGATGCAGTCCATGGGGCACCTTTCGTTAGTCGCTATCGGGGTTCGTAACGGAGACCGGTCTCTTCAGGTTTCCAGGCCTTAGGGTGTGGGCTCTTGGAATCGCGCCCTGCCTCCACGCCCAACCTTGAGATTCGACGATACCGGAGAGTGCGGGTGGGTTCAACGATCCGCTTCACGCGTTGAGCCGGTTCATCATCAGGTCGAGCATCTTGTCCGGAAAGCCGGGTGGCGTTTCGTGGCCCATGAAATCGTGCACCTCGATTTGCTTGTCGGCGACGATGTGGTTGTAGGCCGCGAAGATGCCCGACGGCGGGCAGACGTCGTCCCACAACCCGGCGGTCATGACCGTCTCGCACGTGATGCGGTCGGCGAGATTCATGCAGTCGACGTAGCTGAGCGTCCGCCATGATTGCTCGGCCGTCTCGGGCCGCAAGCGCATCCAGTCGGCCACCTCGGTGTACGGTCCCAGAGGAGTGATGTCGACCGACCGTCGGAAGTGGCAGAGGAAGGGCACCTCGGCGACCGCGAGCTTCGGCCGATCGCATAAGGCGGCCGCCGCGAGCGTCAGCGCGCCTCCCTGACTCTTGCCCGTGATGGCGATGCGGTCGGGGTCGACGCCGTCCTGCTCGGCCATGACGTCGAGGGCGCGGACGCAGTCGGTATAGACGTAGCGGTAGTAGTAGCGCCGGGGGTCCTCGATGCCCTGGGTCATGAAGCCGGGTCGGTGTCCGCCGGGGTAGACCGCCCCGTCGGTGCTGTTGCCCGATTGGCCGCGACAGTCGACGCTGAGGACGGCCAGGCCCTGGGAGGCCCAGGGGAGCATCTCGAACGGGCTCGGACCGCGTCCGCTGTAGCCGTGGTAGAAGACGATCGCAGGGAGCCGGCCGCCGGCGTCCGGCCTCATCAGGTAGCAGAACACGGTGCCGCCGTCGAAGCCGTTCAGTCGGACCTCGGACAACTCGACGCCGCGGGCCGGGTAGTCGGTGGCCGTGAGTTCGGCCTGCAATGGCTGATTTCGGCTGGCCTCGAGTGTCTCGGACCAGAAGGCGTCGAAGTCGTCGGCCTTGGTCTGGGCGGGTTTGTAGTGCCGCAGCTCCTCGAGCGGCATGTCGATGGACGGCATGGTTGGGCTCCTTGATGGTGAGTCGTCCGTGCGGCCCAGTCGCCCTCGACTGGGAAAGCGTCCGTGTGGCCCAGTCGCCCTCGACTGGGAAAGCACAAACAGGCGGCGCACAGCCGGGGGAGGCTGTGCCACAATGCGATCCATTCCACGACATGGGGTTAGCGTCGTCGCGTCCAGGCCGGATCATTGTAGCGGGTCGTGAGCGTTGCCGCGCGGCGCAGCTCGTCCGGTTGCCATCGTCCGACGTGGGGCGTCAGGTCGAGGCGTCCGGCCAGGCCGCGGGCCAGGTCGAAGGCCAGCTCGTCTGGTCGGATCGGTCGGATCGGGTCGAGTCGCGGCGACGGCTGAGCGGCGTGGCTCGGCTCGAGGATGATCGAACCGTGCTGGAGGATCGCGCGATTCGTCCGGCGTTGGGCGCTGCCGGCGAGCTTGTGGGCGCCGACGAGCAGGTCGACGGGGTGCCGTCGGGCGAAGCAGATGAACGGCTCGTCGCGACGGGCTCTCCGACGCCGAGGGGTTGGGCATGTCGGCGGTCCGGTGGGCCCGCGATCATTCGCGTGGCTCGCGCATGGTCCCCGGGGTCGGGCGCGAATGCCCCATCTCAGCAGGGCTGCGGCGATGGCGTCGTGCACCACGTCGTAGAGCCGATTCGGGGCGTTCTGGACGGCCGGATGCGATCGCGGCAGGGCCAGGGCGTAGGTGAGCTCTCGGTCGTGCAGGATCGCGCCGCCGCCGGTGGTTCGGCGGACGACGGGCATGTCTCGCGGGACGTTCGCGTCGGCGATCTCGTCAAAGCGCTGGAAATAGCCGAGCGACACCGTGGACGCCGACCATTGATAGCAGCGGAGCGTCGGCGGGGCGGTTCGGCGCTCGACCGCTTCGAGCAGGGCCTCATCGCGGCCCATGTTGACCGGGCCCGGCAAGGGATTGTCGAAGATCATCCGGAGCACGCTACGACCGCCTTCCTTCAGTCAGGTCGTGATGTCCGCGGGTGGCACGGGCGGCTTGTCCGCCGGTGGATGCGCTGATGCACGGCTGGAAGCACTGGCAGACGAGCTGCCGGTGGTACGCAATGCGCAACGTGCTTCCCTAAGAGGGCGCTACTCCCATTCATGCGTCGGCCTGGTTGTCGTCCGGCCGCCAGCGGAGGTCGGGCCGACGGGCGGCCGTGACCTCGTCCAGACGATTCACCGGCATGGTGAACGGCGCGTGGTGCAGGCGTTCGGGGCGCTCCTTGGCGTCGCGGGCGATGGCGAGCAGGGTGTCGACGAACGCATCGAGCGTGGCCAGCGATTCGGTCTCGGTCGGCTCGATCATGAGGCAGTGGGCGACGGGCCAGCTCATCGTCGGCGGGTGGATGCCGTAATCGATCAGGCGCTTGGCGATGTCCAGCTCGGTGACGCCATAGTCGCGAAACTCGGGCACGGTGATGAACTCGTGGGCGTAGGGCCCGTCGAACGGCATGTGGTAGGCGTCGCGGACCTTCGATGCGACGTAGTTGGCCGAGAGGACGGCCTTGTCGCTGACGTCGCGAAGCCCGTCGGGCCCGAGCGCGCGGATGTACGTCCACGCCCGAATCAGCACACCGACCTGGCCGTAGAAGCTGCGGACCTTGCCGACGGTCTTGGGTCGGTCGTAGTCCCACGAGAACGTGCCGTGGCCGCCTCGCACGACCTGGGGAACGGGCAGATAGGGGGCCAGCGCTTCGGACACGGCGATGGGACCGGCTCCGGGGCCGCCGCAGCCGTGTGGGGTGCTGAAGGTCTTGTGCAGGTTGTAGTGCATCACGTCGACGCCGACGTCACCCGGCCGGACGACGCCGAGGACGGCGTTCATGTTCGCGCCGTCGAGGTAGAGCATCGCGCCGTGGTCGTGCAGGATCGTGGCGATCTCGTCGATCTGGTCGTCCCACAGGCCCACCGTGCTGGGGTTGGTGATCATCATGGCGGCGGTCTGCTCGTCGACCTTTCTGGCCAGGTCGGCCAGGTCGACGCGTCCGTCGGGCAGCGACTCGACGATGGCCGCGTGCTTGCCGCAGACGGCGCAGCTCGCGGGGTTCGTGCCGTGCGAGGTGTCCGGCGTGAGGACTTTGGGTCGGGCCCCGCCGTGATCGCGATGATAGGCGTTGATGACCATCAGGCCGGTCATCTCGCCGTGGGCGCCGGCGGCGGGCTGGAGGCAGACCTCGGCGAGCCCGGCGATCTCGGCCAGGGCGGTGCGGAGCTCATGCAGCATCTCGAGCAGGCCCTGCACGTCGGCGTCGCGCTGGTAGGGGTGCAGATGGATCAGGCCGGGCATGGCCGCAGCGCGTTCGTTGATCTTGGGGTTGTACTTCATCGTGCACGAGCCGAGCGGGTAGAAGTTGCCGTCGACGCTGAACAGCCGGCGGGCCAGGCGCGTGAAATGCCGCACGACCTCGCACTCGGCGAGCTCGGGCAGGTCGGGCGGCTCGTCGAGCAGGTCGGCGGGGATGACCGAGGCGGGATCGACCTCGGGCACGTCCTGCGGCGGCAGGGAGACCCCGCACGCGGCGGGCGAGCTCATCTCGAACACGAGCGGCTCGGGCGGCACGAGGCCCGCGCCCTGCAATCCGTTGTGCTGGTCATGACTCACGTCGGTCGGGTCCTCCCTATCGTACCGGTCAGGCCCGGGCGAGCGCCTCGGCGAGGGCGTCGATCTCGTCGCGGCGGCGCTTCTCGGTCACCGCGACCAGGAAGCAATCCGCCAGCTCCTCGCCCCAGCACGCGAGCGGCACGCCGGCCAGGATGCCTCGCTCGCGGCACGTGGCCAACACCGTGTTGACGTCCTTGCTCGTGCGGACGGCGAACTCCTTGAAGAAGGGCGCGTCGGGCCAGGCCAGCTCGAAGCCGTCGACGGCGGCGATCCGCTGGGCCGCGTAGTGGGCCCTGTCGAGGCACTGCTTGGCGATCGCGCGGATGCCCTGTTTGCCGACCAGCGACAGGTAGACGGCCGCGCGGAGGGCGAGCAAGCCCTGGTTGGTGCAGACGTTGCTGGTCGCGCGTTCGCGTCGGATATGTTGCTCGCGGGTCTGAAGCGTCAGGCAGTAAGCGCGTCGGCCGGCGGCATCGTGGGTGGCGCCGACGACCCGTCCGGGGATGCGGCGCATGTGCTCCTGGCGGCACGCCAGCAGGCCCAGATACGGACCGCCGAACGAGAGCGGGATGCCCAAAGGTTGTCCCTCGCCGACGACGACGTCGGCGCCGAGGTCGCCGGGGCGCTTGAGCAGGCCGCACGCGATCGGGTCGACGATGACGATGCCCAGGGCCTTGACGCGTCGGGCCAGCTCCATCGCTCGCTCGATCTGCTCGACGATGCCGAAGAAGTTGGGCGTCTGGACGAGGACGGCGGCGGTGTCGTCGTCGAGGGCGGCCTCGAGGGCGTCCAGGTCGATCCGGCCGGCGCGGGCGGGGATCGTGATCAGTTCGATGGGCAGCTCACGGACGTAGGTCTCGAGCACGGCCCTGCATTCGGGCTGGATGGTCTGGGCCACAAGGACGCGCCGCTTGCGGGTGGCCGATCGCGCCATGAGCACGGCTTCGGCGGTCGCGGTGGCCAGCTCGTAGAGGGAGGCGTTCGAGACGTCCATGCCCGTGAGCTGGCAGATCATGGTCTGGAATTCGTAGAAGGCCTGGAGCGAGCCCTGCGAGGCCTCGGCCTGGTAGGGCGTGTAGGCGGTGACGAACTCGCTCTGGGTGGCGAGGTCGTCGACGGCGGTGGGGACGAAGTGGTCGTAGGCTCCGGCACCCAGGAAACAGGACAGCGCATCGCAGCCGCGGTTGGCCGAGGCCAATCGGTCGAGCTCGCCGAGCAGCTCGAGCTCGGACATGGCCGCGGGCAGATCGAGGGGTCGGTCGAGGCGGTGACGAGGATCGATGCGGGCGAAAAGATCGTCGACGGAGGCGGCGCCGATGGCGTCGAGCATGTGGGCGACGTCGCGATCGGTCAGTTGGGTGTAGCGCATCGTGGGTATGGCCCCGTCGGTGGGCTCAGCCTTGGGCCAGCATGTCGTCGTACTGCGCGGCGGACATCAGCTCCTTGAGCGGATCGGTGCTGTCGGCCTTGATACGGACCATCCATCCCTCGTCGAAGGGGCTGGTGTTGACCAGCTCGGGTTCGTCGGCGAGTCGGGTGTTGATCTCGACGATCTCGCCGTCGACGACGTTGTTGAGCTCGCTGGTGGCCTTGACGGACTCGACCTCGCCGAAGGGCTCGCCGGCCGTGATCGTCGTGCCGGGCTCCGGCAGATCGACGAAGGTGATGTCGGTCAGCTCGTCGGCGGCAAACTGGGTGATGCCCACGGTGACGACGTCTCCGTCGGCCTGGAACCATTCGTGCGTCTGGGTGTACTTGCGATCGTCAGGTGAGCTCACGGTTGTGCCATCCTTCCGTGTTCGGGCCTGCCGGACAACGTGGTTGATGCAACCCTGTCGAGGGTAAGAACGGGCCGTGGCAGTGTCAAGCGAGGGCATCGCGTGGCTCGAGACGGCGGGCGGGATGTGAGGCTGGGCGGGGCGGCCGGCAAGAAACTTCGACAGCGGGAGGAACATGCGCGGATGCGCGGGCATCCCTCATTACGGATGCGCCCTGGTTGGGCGGTGCGCCGAGACACATGCGGCGGTAAAGGGTCTGACCGTCACCGGCCGGCGAGAATTGCCGAGATGCCGGACCGTCGTTATAATCCGGCTCTAACCAAGAATGGAGGACGAGCCCATGGCAGAAGGAACTGAATCCGACGTGAAGCAGCGTGTATCCGGTGTGATCGAACAAATCCGGCCGGCCCTGCAGCGCGATGGTGGCGACATAGAACTCGTGGACGTAACCGACGAGGGCGTCGTCAGCGTGCGATTGCGCGGGGCTTGTTCCGGTTGCCCCTCCGCGTCCCAGACGCTGTCGATGCTCGTGGAGCGTAAGCTGAAGGCGGACGTTCCTGAGGTGACAGAACTCGTCTCGGTTCCGTAGGCTTGTTGGTCGGCCGCAGCCGGCCGACACCTGATTGCGTACCACACTCTCGAATCGAGTCCGACGCTGAATCCAGCGCCCGATTCAAGCTGGAGATGCTATGCGCGTTGCTGAGATCACCTACTTCGACAAACCTGGGGCCGACAACACGGACGATGTCCTCAAGGCGGTCTGCAAACGGCTCAAGGAAGGCGACATCCGCACGGTCGTGGTCGCCAGCACGACGGGCGGGACGGCCGTTCGAGCGGCCGAAACGATAGACGTGGACGGCATCCGCGTGATCGGGGCCCATTTCCAGGCCCATCAGTGGGACAAGATGGCCAAGCCCGACACGCAACTCGTGGCAAGGGCCCGCCAGTTGGGCGTCGAGTTCCTCCCGAACAACCCGCAGACGACGTTCATCCGAGACATCTCCGGCGAGTCGGCCGACACGCTGCGCAAGCTGGGGCAGGGCGTGAAGGTGGCCGCCGAGGTGGTCATCTGGGCGACTGAGACGGGGCAGATCGAGCCGGGCGACGTGGTCATCGGCGTGGGCGGTACGGGGCGCGGGGCCGACGCGGCGATCGTCTGCACCGCGGCCAAGCCGGGCGACATGGGCCGTCTGAGCATCCGGGAGATCCTGGCCAAGCCGATCGAGTGACGCACGGCAGGGTTTGGGATGTGGGGTCCGGCGGACGAGCCGGATGCTCCGAGACCGCTGCCGGGGTTAGGATGTTCGTTCAGGCGTTCCGGGCTGGGGTTGGCGTGGCTTCGCGGCGCGATGCCGTTGGCCGGCCTGACCCGATTCCGCCTGTGGGGGGACTCTGACACAGATCTTGGGGCACACCACGACGCGGATCTGCACCGCATACCCCTCGACGGTTACTGGCGTCGGGGACCTGCGACGCACGCTGTCAGAACTTGTGGTCGACGTGACGGTCCGCTTGATGCCTATCGGTAGCCTGCTACAACCTCGGTGAACAAGTCACCGACGGCCTCGGCGACCCCGAGACCGACAGGAAGGAGCAGGCATCATGCGCGATTCTCGACTAGCGGTCCGTCTCGGGCAGACCATCGGTGCCGGGCATCTTGCCTTGGCGGTCGTGCTCGCCGTGACCGCCCTGGCCACGACCGGGCGCTGCCAAGAGGGCAAGCAAGCCGCCGATCACCTCCGCGTCGGGCCGACGGTGATCCATCCCGACCTGCCGTACGACAGCCGACCTCGCAGCGACGTGGATGCCTACGGCGGGTGGATGGGCCTCAAGGGCAACAAGACCGGCTTCTTCCACACCGAGCGGATCGGCAAGCGGTGGTGGTTCATCACGCCCGAGGGGCACGCCTACTTCGCACTGGGCCTGACGATGCACGCCGGACATCCGGCTGCTCACCAAAAGGGCTGGCACGCGTCGCAGGTCAAGCGGATCCGCGCCTGGGGATTCAACTGCACGCAGCATGGCCGCCATCGTCCCCCGACGGCCGACGGCGGTGTGCCGTACATGCTGGTCTTCCACCTGGCTCGCAGCGCGAGGCCTCAGCTTCCGCTGAGCTACAAGCCGGGGTTGCCGCCGTGGACGGTCTTCCCGGACGTGTTCGACCCGGAGTGGCCCGCGCGGGTCCAGGCCGAGGCGGACAAGCACCTCAAGGGCGTCGCGGACGATCCGTTGCTGCTCGGCTACTTCATGGACAACGAGCTGTGCCTGGCCGGCTGGTATCAGGGCGTGATGCAGGCGCCGCCGGACGTGCCGGCGCGCCAGGCCTTCGTTGAGGTGGCCCGCAGGTACTATGCGGATAACCCGGCGCAACTGGTCGAGGACTGGAAGAAGTACGACGTCAAGACCGTGGAGGATCTGGCCCGGGTCAAGGGCCCTCCGCCGGCCTTGCCGAAGCTCGAGGTCGCCTGGAACCGCGCGGTGGCCGAGCGGTACTTCAGCGTGACGGCCGGTGCGTGTCGCAAGGCCGCGCCGAACCACCTGAACCTCGGCGTGCGTCTCGTGATGTCGGTCACCACGCCGCCGGAGGTGATGGCCGTCATGGCCAAGCACTGCGACGTAATCAGCCTGAATCTTTACAGCCCGTGGGGCGACCGCATCGTCACACAGGCGTTCACGATCCTGCCGACGGTGCAGGCGCTGCTCAAGAAGCCGATCATGACGAGCGAGTTCAGCTATCGCGGCGGCGACACGGCCCATCCGAACACGACCGGCGCCCCGCCGACGGTGCCGACGCAGACCGACCGCGGCGTGGGCTACCTGTCTTACGTCTCGGCGATGTCGGCGTTCCCGTTTTATGTGGGGACGGTGTGGTTCTGCTACGGCGATCAGCGGCCGGCGGTGCGATGGCACGGTTACGCCGAGGACTGCAACTTCGGGATCATCGACCGGTCCGATCGGCCCTACGCCGTGCTGACCGAGGTCATGCGGCACACGAACGGGCTGATCTACGAGTTGGCCGCCAAGCCGGCGCGAAACACGCTGTGTCCGCTGTTCTATCGCACGGAACCGACGCGGTGGGACCTGGACTGGGATGAGAAGATGATGAAGGCGTACGGCTTCTACAACATGCCGCCCGATCCGATGGCCAAGCTGCTACCGGCGCGGCGACGCTTCCACGAGAACCACTGGGTGCGACACAAGGGTGAAAACCTGACGGTCAACGACGAGCGGGTGATCGGCCATTGTCAGGCCAACGTCGTGCGGAGGCATGAGGACGGGGGGATGACGCTGGCGCTGATCGGGACGCGGGGGTTCTTCTCGATGCCGCGACGGCTCTGGCTCGGCGAGGGGTGTGACAGGCCCGACGATCCGATGGCGCTCGAGAGCAACGCGCAGTTCCTCGTGCGGAGCATCGACAAGGCCGGTCGCGTGCAGGGGATCCTGATGGTCGACGGGAGCCACGTCCGCACGGGTCTGGACAGCATGGACCTCCGCACACGGGTCAAGACGCCCTACCTGGAGATCACCTTCAATCACGAGGCCAAGCGGTTGACCGTGACGACCCGCGGCATGGACAGACAACTCGGCGTGCGCGACGTGAAGGGCTGGGACGTGGTCTGGAACGGCAAAAAGGCGCGTGCCGTGGGTGAGAAGGGTTTCAAGGCCCCGGAGGGCCTGGCCGTGTTCGCACCTGGCGAGTAGGCTGCGTCGCGTCGGTAGGATGGCAGTCGCGCCGAGGGCAGGCCGTGCAACGGCAACGCTTCCTGACGGACGCGTCTTTGTCACCATCAACGCTTCGTCGCGGTTGCGCGTCCTGGCAGCCGCATCTTTCGCCAGGGGTTGACGCCCGCTAAGATGAAGGGGTTACCTCTCCACCGGCGAGCATCACGAGGCCCAGCGTGGGACACGTCACGAACCCCGACCGCGAGTACCGTCTGCTCCAGCAGCGTCTCGACCGGACGCTGACCGGCG
The DNA here is from genome assembly GCA_964622545.1 of uncultured Planctomycetales bacterium. Taxonomy (GTDB): domain Bacteria; phylum Planctomycetota; class Phycisphaerae; order UBA1845; family JAFGLZ01; genus JAFGLZ01. Next base: position 52,322 of record CAZUQM010000038.1, read on the forward strand.
CGCCCGATTCGCCGGTCTTCATGAAGATTCTACGGCTGCTCTTCTCGCCCGAGGAAGCGAACCTCGCCCGCCAGATCCCGAGCCAGCCGATCTCCACGTGGTCGCTGGCCAAGAAGGTCGCCATTCCACAGGACGAGCTGGAGGGCACCCTGACGGATATGGCCGAGCGCGGACTGGTCGTCGACATGGAGGTCAAAGGTCGACGCTACGTCTTCCTCGCGCCGGTGGTCATCGGCTTTTTCGAGTTCACGTTCATGCGGGCGCGTGAGGACATGCCGATGGCCGAGCTGGCCGAGCTCTTCGACACCTACATGCGCAACAGCAGCGCGTTCCAGGAGTCGGTCTTCGGCGGCGAGACGCAGATCGGTCGGTCGCTGGTGAACGAGCGCGCCCTGCCCGAGGGCGACCATACCGAGATCCTGGACTGGGAGCGGGCGAGCCACCTGGTCTCGACGGCGTCGGCGGTGGCCGTGTCGATGTGCGCGTGCCGGCACAAGGCCCTTCATCTCGGTCACGCCTGCGAGCAGGAGCTCGAGGTCTGCATGTCGCTCAACTACGGCGCGACGACGCTGGTCCGCAACGGCATGGCCAAGCCGCTCAGCAACGCCGAGGGGATGCAGGTGCTCGAGCGCTGCCGCGAGGCGGGGCTGGCCCAGACGGGCGACAACGTCCAGCGAAAGGTGACGTACCTCTGCAACTGCTGCGGCTGCTGCTGCGGCATGATGCAGGCGATCCGCGACTTCGACATTCGCGGGGCGATCGTCACGTCGAACTGGCTGATGCACGTCGACGCCGAGGCTTGCAAGGGGTGCGGCAAGTGCGCCAAGCTGTGCCCGGTTCAGGCGATCGTCATCGAGGAGGTCGGCCGCACCCCGGAGGGCAAGCCCATCAAGGTGGCGGCTCGGGACGAGGATCTGTGTCTCGGCTGCGGAGCGTGCTACTCGGTCTGCAAGTCGGATGCGATCACGATGAAGCCGCGACCGCAGCGCGTCTACACGCCCGAGACGGTCTTCGACCAGCGGGTCGCGATGGCGATCGAGCGCGGCAAGCTCGCCGACCTGATCTTCGACGCGCCGGAGCGGCTCAGCCATCGCGCGCTGCGCCGCGTGCTGCGCGTGATCGAGAAGTCACCGCCGTTCCGCGCGGCCCTGGCCGTGCGGCCCCTGCGATCCGCCTTCCTCAGCGCGATGGTCAGCGGGGCGAAGAAGACCTCCGGACGGATGGGCGACGAGCTATCCTGATCGCGTGCCGGCCGTTGACACCCGCGGCGCTCGACGCGATGCTTGCGGCACCATGAACCCTCGCGTGACATCCGATGTCGATCTGTCGGTCGATCTGGCGGGCCTGCGGCTGGCCAACCCGGTGATGACGGCTAGCGGCACCTGCGGCTACGGGCTCGAACTGGCGGACTTCACCGACCTCTCGCGGCTCGGGGCGTTCACGACCAAGAGCGTCACCGTCGAGGAGCGTCCGGGCAACCCGCCGCCCCGTATCGTCGAGACCAGCGCGGGCATGCTCAACGCGATCGGCCTGGCCAACGTCGGGCTCGAGCGGTTCGTGGCCGAGAAAGTGCCCGACCTGGCGACCCTCGGTGTGCCGGTCTTCGTCAACGTGGCGGGTCATTCCCTGGACGATTACCTGACCGTCTGCCGTCGGCTCGATGCGATCGAGGCGATCGCGGGCCTCGAGCTGAACGTCAGTTGTCCGAACGTCTCGGACGGTATGGTGTTCGGCACCGACCCGACGGGATTGCGGGATCTTGTGGCGGCGGTTCGGCAGGAGGTCCGACGCTGCCTGCTGATCGTCAAGCTGAGCCCGAACGTCACGGACATCACGGCCACGGCGCAATCGGCCGTCGACGGCGGGGCGGACGTGCTCAGCATGGTCAACACGTTCGTCGGGATGGCGATCGACGTCGACACGTGGCGTCCGCGGCTGGCCAACAACTCGGGCGGTCTGAGCGGACCGGCCATCAAGCCGCTGGCGGTCCACCTGATCAGCAAGGTCTATCATGCGGTGGCCCGCCCGGCGGGCGTGCCGATCATCGGCATGGGGGGTGTGACGACCTGGCGCGACGCGATCGAGTTTCACCTCGCGGGGGCGACGGGTGTGGCGGTCGGTACGGCGCTGTTCGGCGACCCGGACTCGGCCTCGGCGCTACTGGAGGGGATGGCGTCGTACCTCCGACGCCGCGAGCTGCGATCGGTCGCCGAGCTGATCGGTCAGGCGCGGCTCCACAACGCCTGAGCCCGGCCGCGGGGTCCGGCGCCTCGGACGACCGCCGATTTCTCCCTTTGAATCTCGGCTTTTGCATGGCTAGACTGGTGTGAGGCAAGGACCGGCCTGGCGAGCGCTTCTCTCATCAGACAACCTGGGTCTGGGGAGGACTGGGGAATGGGGTTTGGTCGCGGACGTGTACCATCGATGTGTCATGTAGGGCTCCTCGCAGCGATGCTGGTGACCGTCTGGGGTGGGGGGCGTGTGCCTGCTGCTGAGCTGCGGCCCGGTGTCGACTTACCGGTCGTGGAGGTGCAGCGAGACGCTGAGGGGCGCGTCGGCTTCGGCGGGGCCGGACGGCGGATCGGTGAGACCGGTGAGCCCGACCTGCCCTGGCATGGGGTCACCGTCTTGGTGCCGCCGGGGGTTGATTCGGGGGCGGTCAGCGCGGCGATCCAGGATGCGACCTACGAGACGATCGAGGGCGCATGCCTGGTGGATCCCATTCCGCCGGCCGCGACGTACGCGGACGGACGGCTGGTCGTCGATGAGCCGGCAGACCGCGTGCTGGTCGAGGGTCGGGACGTTCGGATCTACACACGGGACGCGGTGTGGCCGCGGGAGACGGCTCGCGTGCTTGGCGTGCCGGAGCTTCGCGGCTGGCGGCTCGTGGAGGTCGCGATCCCCTTGGCGCGCTACAACCCGGCGCGGCAGCAACTCGAACGGCTGGTCGACGGCACACTCGTGATCGGCTACGAGGTCGCCGAGGCGGACGGCGACGGCGAGACGAGCTTCCGGGCGGACGACGCGTTCGCCCGCGAGCGGCTGGCGGAGCTGGCGGTGAACTTCGACCACGCCGCCGAGGCGTACACGGCCGGCGCCGAGCCGGAGGCCGACGGCGAAGGCGACGGGGACAAGCCCGGCTATGTGATCTTCGTGACGTCTGATCTGTTGGGGCAACTGACCCGGCTCGACGCCTTCGTGGCGGTCAAGGAGGCCCGGGGTTTCGACGTTCAGATCGTGACCGACACGGACCTGGGCGGGGCCAGCGGCGATGTCGCGGCCGAGAGCATCCGCGGCTGGCTCCAGGCGCACTATCTCGCCGACAACATCCACTACGTGCTGATCATCGCGGACCCGCACCCGAGCACCAGCACGCTGCCGATGAAGATGCTCTGGCCGCGTCGCAACAGCTCCGATCATCACGAGGCCCCGTCGGACTACTACTATGCCGATCTGACGGGCAACTGGGACCTGGACGGGGACGGCTTCGCGGGCGAGCGCTACGACGATTTCGGCACGGGCGGCGTCGACCGTCATGCGGAGGTCTTGGTCGGTCGCTTGCCCCATTACGCTACCGCCGTCGAGCTGGATGCCGTACTGGACAAGTTTATCCGTTTCGAGCGGACCGCCACGCCCGATGCGGCCTGGCGGAGGAAGGTCCTCTTGCCCATGGAGCCGAGCGACGGTTCCACGCCGGGCTACCATCTCGGAGAGGAGATCAAGGACGACATCGTCGTACCGACCGGGTGGGGCTACCATCGGGTCTATGACGAGGATTACGGGTTGACGCCGCCGCCGGAGACGACGCCCTGCACGAAGCCGAACGTCTCGGCCGCCTGGAACGCGTCACCCTTCGGTCTGGTCGTCTGGTGGACGCACGGATCGTACTACAGCGCGACGGACATCATGGACAGCCTCTGGGCCACCAAGACCGACGCCAACTATCCGGTCTTCACCTTTCAGGTCTCCTGCCACAACAGCAAACCGGAGCAATTGAACCTCACGGCGACGTTGCTGGGGTACGGCGCGGCGGCCGGCATCGGCGCCACCCGCGTCTCCTGGTACTACCCGGGCCAAACGGTGTTCGTGAACTCACCCAGCAATTCGGGGATGGGCTACGCCTATGCCAACAAGATCGTCGCGCTGAATCGGACCTGCGGGGAGGCGCTGCACGAGATCAAGGAGGACCTCTACCCGAGCAGCTCGGCCATGTGGATGAACTTCTGCGTGTTCAACATCTACGGCGATCCCTCGCTCAGCCTCGTGCCGAAGCGGTTCGCCCTGCAGGTTGCCGTGACCAATGAGGCATTCGGCGAGGTGACGTTGAGCCCGCCGGCGGAGGACGCCAACCTGGCCGTCTACGAGGCGGGGCAGGCGGTGACGCTGAACGCGGCGCCGACAGGAGGCAACCGATTCGAGGCGTGGGCCCTGTGCGACCCGAACTACCCGGGCGACCTGAACCACGCCGTCCACGACAGCAACAACCCGATTACGGTCGTCATGGATCGCGACAGGGAGATCCACGCGATCTTCAGGTGCTCGGAGGGGCTGCCCGGCTCGTTCACGCTCTTCGGGATGGGTCTGATGGGTCTGTTGGGGTGGCGACGGCGCGCTGCCCGCTTGCGGTGAGTCGCTTCAAACCGGATCCGCCGTGGCCCGACGTCAGGCGTACCTTTCCAGCAGGGCCTTGCTCTTGAGCACGCCCTCGTGATCGTCGGTCTCGCCCTCGTACTCGATGCCGAACGGATTGCTGTAGCCGGCGTCCCGCAGGATCTGGACGGCCTGTCCCGCATCGATCTCGGGCGACTCGCCGCTGGCGTCGAAGCTCAGGAACTTCGCGTGCGTGGCGAAGGCCAGGGGCGCGACCTTGCGGAGGTTCTCGAGCTTGTCGTCCTCGGGCGGCCAGTTAAGGAAGTCGGCCAGGACGCGGCAGTGAGGGCTGTCGACCTCGTTCATAATCCGCACGATCACGTCCGGGTCGTAGCTGATGCCGCCGTGGTTCTCCATCGTGACCACCAGGTTGTTGGCGGCGCCGAGCTCGGCCAGCTCGGCAAAGCTCTGCGTGCAGCGCTTGATCTGCTCGTCTTCGGTGCCCTCGGGTCCGTGACCGCCGCTGTTGGCGCGGAACGACGTGCAACCCAACTCGCCGCAGATGTCGAACCACTTGCGATGACCGTCCACGGCGGCCTTACGCTCGGACTCGTCGAGGGCGGCCAGGTTGCCGTGACCGTCCACGGCGATGCTCAGGCACCTCACGCCGCAGTCGTCGGCGACCTTCTTGATCTCGGCCACGTTCGAGGCCTTGACGGCGCTGGTCGCGGGATGGTCCTGGTCCTCGTATTGGAAGAAGGGCGAGTTCAGCTCGATCATGCGGATGCCGAACTCCTCGGCGGCGACGCGCGGGTAATCCACGAGCGTCACCTGACCGTCGAAGAACCTTCGGTGGATGCTCCAACCTGCCAGTGATATCTCCATAGATGGGCTCCGTTGGACGCGGGCCGCCGCCCTGGCGGGGGTACGGCCCTGCTGGTTTCGGCCGTGCTCGGGTCGGGTGCTACCTGCCCAGGACGCGATCCATCTCACGGCTGCAGCGTTTGACGGCCCGTGGATCGTCGCTGAAGTTCAGCAGCTCGTACGTCACGGGGCCCTTGTATCCGATCTTCTTCAGCGCCGCCAGGACGGCCGGGAAGTCGACGTCGCCCTTGCCGAGCGGGATCTCGAAACCCTGCGGGAAGCCCGGCCAGGACATCGAGCCGTCGGGGTTGGTGACCTTCCCATAATCCTTGAAGTGCACGCGTTTGATCGTCTTGCCCAGGATCGCGATCCAGTGCTCGGGGATGCCGTAGGGGATGTTGTTGGCCACGTCGAAGTATGCGCCCACGCGACGGCTCTTGCACTCCTTGATGAACTGCTTGAACTCGAGCGGGGAGAGCAGGAACTTGTTCCAGACGTTCTCCAGGCAGATGGTGACCTTGTGCTTCTCGGCGATCTTGGCGGCGCTGCGGATCTGGCTCAGGGCGGTCTTGTAGCAGACGTCGTAGGGCACGGCGGGGCAGTCGGGGATGAAGTCGGCGTGGACGCATCCGGGCACGACCAGCATGGCCCCGGCCTTGAGGCGGGCCGTGACCTCGAGGGCGTCTTTGAGGAACGACAGGGCCTTCTTACGGACGGACGCCTTCGGGTCGGTCAGGGAGGTGGCCCAGAACTCGCCCGTGCAGGTCGAGACGATCTGGATGCGGTTGGACCGGGCGGCGGCGATGAGTTCCTTGCAGCGTTTCTCGGACGTGCGATGGGTCAGCGCTCCAGACCGGGCTATGGCCAGCTCGATACCCTCGAACCCCGCCTTGGCCGCCTTTTCGATGGCCTCTTCGAGATCGAGATCTCCGGCGAGTCCGCCGGGAAAGGCCCACGTGCTGATGGCTTTGATCATGGTGTCCTCCTGAGTCGGCGTCATTGCTTGGTGGTGACGGTCCGCCTCGCGGGGCACTTACGACGTCGCTTCACCGGAACTCAGGACCGGTAAGCCCTTTTCGGCGCGCGGGCCCGAAAAGCGGACCTTGAAGCTTGCCCAAACTAACACCCGTAATACTTGCTCCGCAAGGCGGTTGCAACGGTTTTGCGTCTTTTGGCCGGAATCTTTGGACGCGCGCCGGTTATATCTTAGCTTCCCTTCGGTCATTGGATTTCTGTTCCGCAACCGCAACCGCTTTTTAGGAAAGGTCACGAATCATGGCGATCACAGTCAACAACACAAACACACTGAGCCTGCTGAACATCATCAACCGGACATCGCAGGCCCAGACGCAGACGACCATGCGCATGGGCACAGGACACAAGATCAACGCAGGCAAAGACGACCCCGCCGGACTCATCGCTCTTAGAACCCTCGACGCAGAATACTCCGCTGTCACCCAATCGATCGACAACAACCAACGGACCAACGCCATGCTCGACGTGGCCGACGGCTCCCTCAAGGAGGTCGAGTCGCTCCTGACCGACATCGAGGGTCTGGTGGCCAGTTCGGTGGGCGATCAGATCAGTGACTCGGAGAAGGCAGCCAACCAGGCGCAGATCGACCAGGCGATCTCCAGCATCGACCGGATCATCCGCACCACGAACTTCGCCGGCAAGAACCTGCTCAACGGCGAGCTTTCCATCCAGGCGACGGAGGGTACGGGCAAGGCCGACGACATCCGGCTTTACAGCCGCAAGGCCGGTTCGTCCTCGCAGACGATGACGGTGAATGTGACGGCGGCCTCGAGCTCGGCGAGCTTCTCGACGACGAACTCGGCGACGGGCGCGATGACCTACACGGTCACCGGCTCGCTCGGCAGTGCGACGATCGAGGTTGGCGACTCCGATGCCCTCGCCGACGAGATCGCCCTGATCAACGCCGTGAAGGACCAGACGGGCGTCAGTGCCGCGGCCGGTTCGGGCAACGGCATCAACTTCAGCTCGACCAGCACCGGTTCGGACGAGTTCATCACGCTAGACATGATCTCCGGCGGCGGCGCGGCCGGCTGGAACGACACGCACGTCGAGAACGGGACGGACGCGGAGCTGACGGTCAACGGCCAGAGCGCCGCGGCCGACGGCAACAAGATCTCGTTCAACGCTGGCGGTGTGAGCGGCACGTTCACGCTGACCAGCACGGGCGACGCGGTCGGCAGCTTCGACGTCACGGTCTCGGGTGGTGGTGCGACGTTCCAGCTCGGTACGGATTCGAGCACCCGCGAAGTCCTCGGTCTGAGCAGCATGTTCAGCCACACGCTGGGCAAGACCGGCATGGGCTTCCTGAACGAGATCAAGAGCGGTGGCTCGCACCAGTTGACCGCGGCCGACAACGAGGCCCTGGCGATCGTCAAGGAGTCGATCGCGGACGTGGCCGAGGCGCGTGGTCGGATCGGTGGTTTCCAGAAGTACCAGGTCCAGACGTCGATCAACAGCCTGCAGGCGACCCAGAAGGGTCTGGCCGACGCCCGCGGCGTGATTAACGATGTGGACTATGCGGTGGAAACGGCCGAGCTGAACCGGCAGAACGTGCTTCTGTCGACGAGCATGCAGTTGCTCGGCGTGGCCAACCAGCAGTCGAGTCAGGTGCTCAGCCTCCTGTAGGCAGCGAGCCGTCGGGCTCTCCAACCTGTAAACCCACCCCCATGAGGGGGTCTGAGAACGAAGGGCCTGCGTCCGGGGGGCGCAGGCCCGGCTTTGTTTTACGAGCCGGCCGCTAGTACCCGACCACACCCGTTTTGGTGGGTTCCGATCAGGAGGACGAGACGCCACTCAGAGCAGCGACCGTCAGGGAGCTGTGTTGTTGGAGCGCTTGAACAACAACGCTCCTTCACAGTCGCGCCTCTGGAGGCGACCCCGAAGCCGGGGAACCGACCGATTCAACCGTGTTGGACGACTAGGGCCTCTGGTCATGTGGCGTGTTACCGACCTGGGCGAGGCCTTCCCGGTGCACCTGCCGGGATCTGAGCGCACTTCACACCGACACGTTTCCATCGGCAAGACACCAGCCGGGAGAGCGAGAGGCGTCCCGAGGCTCCGCAGCCCGTTTGGGCCACCGCGTGAAACGAGGTCGCACCGTCGTCGGTTATCGGTCGACCGGTCGGTGACGGTCTTCATCGTGGGCGATCCGCTCAAAGCGCAGGCCCGTTGCGGCGTTCGGGAGAGCGGGCCGACTTAGGAAGATTCTTTCTCAAGTCACGGACGGGGACGTCGGCGATGATCGGGAGGTCTCCCAGACCCGCAACTCCTCCTGCGACAAGGATCTTCGCATTAGGCCGGAGCAAGACGATCGCCACAAAATCGGACCCTGCGGCTTGCCCAAACTAACAACACTAAATCTTTGGCAGGCAGTACGTTGAAAAAAATTCTGCGGTTTCCGGTCAGGTTCTTTGTGCCGGTGCAGTTATATCTTAAGTTCCTTGCGGTCAGTCTCTTTCTGTTCACTTAGTCCTCGCCGCGAGAAGGAAAGGTAATCCGATGGGTCTTACAGTCAACAACACAAACACATTGAGCCTGCTGAGCATCATCAACAAGACATCGCAGGCCCAGGCAACGACGACGACCCGCATGGGCACGGGTCAGAAGATCAACGCCGGCAAAGACAACCCCGCCGGACTGATCGCCCTCAGAACTCTCGACGCCGAATACCACGCCGTCACCCAATCCATCGACAACAACCAGCGCACCAACGCCATGCTCGACGTGGCCGACGGAGCCCTCAAAGAGGTCGAGTCGCTCCTGACGGACGTCGAGGGTCTTGTGGCCGCTTCGGTCGGAGACCAGATCAGCGATTCGGAGAAGGCCGCGAACCAGGCGCAGATCGACCAGGCGATTTCCAGTATCGACCGGATCATCCGCACGACGGACTTCGCCGGCAAGAACCTGCTCAACGGTGAACTGGGGATTCAGGTCACCGAGTCGAGCGGCAAGGCCGAGGATATCCGTCTGTACAGCCGCAAGGCGGGGTCCAGCTCGGCGACGTTGACGGTGGATGTCACGGCGGCTTCGAGCTCGGCGAGCTTCTCGACGACGAACTCGGCGACGGGCGCGATGACCTACACGGTCACCGGCTCGCTCGGCAGTGCGACGATCGAGGTTGGCGACTCCGATGCCCTCGCCGACGAGATCGCCCTGATCAACGCCGTGAAGGACCAGACGGGCGTCAGTGCCGCGGCCGGTTCGGGCAACGGCATCAACTTCAGCTCGACCAGCACCGGTTCGGACGAGTTCATCACGCTAGACATGATCTCCGGCGGCGGCGCGGCCGGCTGGAACGACACGCACGTCGAGAACGGGACGGACGCGGAGCTGACGGTCAACGGTCAGAGCGCCGCGGCCGACGGCAACAAGATCTCGTTCAACGCCGGCGGTTCGAGCGGCACGTTCACGCTGACCAGCACGGGCGACGCGGTCGGCAGCTTCGACATGACGGTCTCGGGTGGTGGTGCGACGTTCCAGCTCGGTACGGACTCTTCGACACAGGAGGTCTTCGGTCTGAGCAGCATGTTCAGCCACACGCTGGGCAAGACCGGCACGGGCTTCCTAAACGAGGTCAAGAGCGGCGGCTCGCACCAGTTGACGGCCTCGGGCACCGAGGCCCTGGCGATCGTCAAGGAGTCGATCGCGGACGTGGCCGAGGCGCGTGGTCGGATCGGTGGTTTCCAGAAGTACCAGGTCCAGACGTCGATCAACAGTCTGCAGGCGACCCAGAAGGGTCTGGCCGATGCCAAGGGCGTGATCAACGACGTGGACTATGCGGTGGAAACGGCCGAGCTGAACCGGCAGAACGTGCTCCTGTCGACAAGCATGCAGTTGCTCGGCGTGGCCAACCAGCAGGCCGGTCAGGTCTTGAGCTTGCTGTAGTGCCCTAAGGTCCGTCTCGCCGACGGGCCTTCAAATCGAATCGTGCGCCCCCGATGACCGGGGGTAGAGCTTACGCGGGGCCTGCGTGCCGGAGGGGCGCAGGCCCCGCTGTCTTTTCCCCATTCACAACGGCTCATCCTGTCCCGACGCGATCCGCGATCGCCGCTCCGTGCCCGACACAAACCGGACCGCCTGTGGTGTGATGTCGGAACTTGTCAGTGGCGGGGAGGCCCGCTTGACGGTCGCTCGACCGCGCTGCTATATGGAGTGACGCTTCGTCGCGAGAGCTACCGCAATCGAAAGGAGATAACACATGGCGTTGTGGATGAAACGATGGACGACGTTGCTCGCCCTAACCGGTGTCCTTCTGGCTGCCGCGCCGTCGGTCTGGGCTGAAGAGGCCGCCAAGCCCGCCGCCGAGGCCGAGACCGAGCCGAGCACCAAGCCGACCGAGCCGCTGAACCTGCTTGACGCGATCCCCGCCGATGCGTGGGGTTTCGTTGCGATTCCAAACTTGGACAAGTTCGACGGCAAGCTAGGCATGCTGGCCGAGCAGTTGAGTTTTCCGGTCGGCTCGCCGATCGCCCTGCTGATGGGCCAGTTGGGCATTGCCGACGGTCTTCGCAGCAAGGCCGGTCTGGGGCTGGTGATCCTGGATCCGATGGAGTACGGCATGCCGCCGGACGACATGGCCGTGCTGGTGCCCACGACCAACTGGGCGGCGTTGCTGGAGGTGTTCGAGCCCCAGAAGGACGAAGACGGCACGATGAGGATCGACCTGATGGGCCAGCAGCTCTACGCCGTGCCCAAGGGTGGGTTCGTGGTGCTGGGTACCGATAAGGCGTCGGTGAAGTTCGTCGCCAAGGCCCCGAAGGGCATCGCCAAGTCGCTCAAGCCCGATCAGGTGGAGCGGAGCACGAAGAGCGACCTGTACGCCATGTTGAATCTGCGTCCGGCGATCGAGATGGCCCGCCCCCTCGTGGGTCAGGTCGTCGCGATGCTGATGATGGACTCGATGGACGGCAACCCGGATGCGGCCGAGCAGATCCAGAAGAGCACGCAGGAGATCGTCGACCTGGTCGACCAGATCAACGCGCTCGAGCTGGCTCTGGCGCTGGAGGAGTCGGGCATTCAGCTCAGCGCCTTCCTGACGTTCAAGGAAGACGGCGACATCGCCAAGACGATTCAGACCGCCAAACTCACGCCCACGCCGATGCTGGCCGGTCTGCCGAGCGGGCCCTACATCGTGGCCCTCGGCTACAAGCGTGCTGAAGGGCAGGAGCCCAGCGGCCTCCAGAAGATGATCATGGACCTGGTGATGAGCCAGTCGCAGCTCGGGGACATGATCGACATGGAGCAGCTGGCGGCGATCCAGAAGGTCGGCGACATGCTGATGCGGAAGATGACGAGCATGGGCATGGTCGTCACCCTGCTGCCGGCCGAGGTGCCGGGCGAGGCGGCGCTGACCGAGGTCATTGAGACGTCGGACCCGAAGGGCACGTCCGAGGCCGTGCTCAAGGCCGTCGAGATGTACAAGACCCTGTTCAAGGACCCCACGGCCAAGGCCATGATGGAGGCGGTGAGCTGCAAGGCGAACGCCGAGCAGATCGCCGGCGCATCGGTCAACCATATCAAGTTCGACATGGCCAAGGCCGGCGAGGTGATGCCCGAGCTAGCTCAGGCTTCCGACACCGTCACCGGCATCCTCGGTGAGGAAGGCCTCCTGGTCCGCGTCGGGGCGGTCGGCGAGAAGCACGTGGTGATCACCGTGGGCGGCGGGGCCAAGCATTTCGAGACCGTCGCCGGCAACGTCAAGGCCGGCAAGACCCCCCTGTACGAGAACAAGGGCATCGAGAAGATCCGCAGCAAGATGCCGAAGGAGCGTTTCTTCGAGCTGTACCTGGCCGTGGATGAGCTGCTCAAGGCCATCCAGGCGCTGACCGGATCGATGGAGATCCCCACGATGTCGAAGATCGAGGCCCCGCTGGGCGTGTGCCTCTCGGCGAAGAAGAACTACGGCCGGCTCGACATCGTTCTGCCCATCGAGCTGATCATCGAGATCAAGAACGTGGCGCTCGAGGCCATGTTCGGAGGCGGCTTCGGCGGCGGTGGCGCCACCGAGCCGAGCTTCTAGCACCCTCAGCCGTCATCGACGACGGTGATGAAATCATAGCGACACCCCTCGAGGCGGGGCGGGTCCGCACGGGCCTTCCCCGCCTCGTTGCTGCGCGGTCGGGGCGCGGATTCCCCGAGGGACCCTGGTCGGTCCGCCTCAGATGTCGTAGGTTAGAGATAGCGCCGCGTCGCGGTGATGAGACGGCCACGACCGGCGCGTGGTCCGACCGGATCGGCTCGCAATGGGTCGTCCCGGCCGCGACCCGGCCCGAGGGGACGTCCGGCGGGATAGCCTTCCACATCCCGCGGCCGTTGGATAGCGTCTCATCGCGCGGGGTCGGCGAGCCGCCGCCACAGGCGGTGGAGTTGCCGTGATGAACATGTCTAACGCCCTGACATCGACGCTGCTGAACGCGGTGGAGTCTGTGGTGGTCCTGGTCGACGGGCAGGGCCGGATCGTCCTGGCCAACCGCTCGTGGGAGCGTCTGACCGGCATAGCGGCGACCGAGCAGGAAGGCCAGAGGTTGTGGGAGCTGCCCTGCCTTCGATCGGGACGGGGTCGGCTGCGACAGGCCTTCGGCGACGGGGGCACCGGTCCGGACATCGACCCGTTCGAGTCGACGGTGGTCGCAGGAAGCGGCGAGCCGAGGCAGGTCCGCTGGTCGTCGGTTGTGCCCTGCAACTCCAATGGTGATGCCCACGGTTTGCTGTTCAGCGGGTCGGATGTCACCGAGCTCCATCAGGTGCATCGCGGGCTCCGCGAGACGACCCACACGCTCGGCGAGCGGATCAAGGAGCTCAACTGCCTGTACGCGATATCGAGCCTGGTCGAAGAGCGCGCCGCCTCCGTGGACGAGATCCTCCAGGCCGTCGTCGATCTGATTCCGTCGGCGTGGCAGTACCCCGGCGCGACGTGCGCCCGGATCGTGCTGGACGGTCAAGAGGTGGCCACGGGCAACTTCGCCAAGACACGGTGGTGCCTGGAGGCGAGCATCCATGTGGGCCGACAGGATGTGGGGCGGCTTCAGGTCTGTTACCTGCGCGAGGTGCCGGGTGGCGATGAAGGTCCGTTCCTGAAGGAGGAGGGCAAGCTGATCCGCGAGATCGCCGAGCGCGTCGGCGAGGTGGTGGAACGACGATGGGCGGCCGAGGCGCTCCGCAACTCCGAAGAGCTCCATCGCCTGACGCTGAGCAACATCTCCGATACGGTCTTCGTGGCCAACGATGCGGGCGATTTCACCTACGTGTGTCCCAACGTCCACGTCCTGTTCGGGTACAACCAGGCCGAGGCCGAGGCCCTCGGGCGCGTCGATGCGCTGTTGGGGGAGGGTCTCTTCGAGCCCGAGCGGCTGGATGCCGCGGGTGAGCTGTCGAACATCCGTCGCTCCGTCCGTGACAAGCACGGCCAGACGCATGAGCTGCTGGTCAACGTGAAGCGCGTGGCGATCAAGAAGGGGACGGTGCTCATCACGTGCCGCGACGTCACGGAGCTCCGCCAGGCCGAGGAGCAGGTCCGCCGCCATCAGGCCGAGCTGGCGCATGTCTCGCGGCTCCAGACGATGGGGGAGATGGCCTCGGGGCTGGCCCATGAGCTGAATCAGCCGTTGTCGGCCATTATGAACTACGCGCGGGGTTGCATCCGTCGGCTGGACAGCGGTGACGTCTCGCGCGAGGACCTGGTGTCGGTGCTGAGCCTGGCGGCCGAGGAGGCCTCGCGGGCCGCTGAGATCCTCAAGCGGCTCCGTCAGTTCGTCCGCAAGGGCGAACAGCGCACCGTCAAGGCCGACATCAATCAGCTCACCCATGACGCGCTGGCCCTGGCCTCGGCCGATCTGCGACAGCATAAGATCGAGCTGCAAGTCGATCCGGCGCCGAGCCTGCCACAGATCTCGGTGGATCCGATCCGGATCGAGCAGGTCATCCTAAACCTGGTCCGCAACGCCATCGAGGCCATGGAGGCGGTCCCGCCCGAGGAGCGGCGGCTGGTTATCCGGACGCAAGCCCTGGACGACAAGAGCGTCGAGGTGGACGTGTCCGACCGTGGCACGGGCATGACGGCCAAGGCAATGGACCAGGTCTTCGCGCCGTTCTTCACGACGAAGCCGGAGGGCATGGGGATCGGCCTGTCCATCAGCCGATCGATCGTGGAGGCCCACGGCGGGAGGCTGTGGGTGACGCCGAACGAGGGACGCGGCGTAACGTTCCGGTTCACGCTGGCGGATTGACGGGGTCGAAGGGCAGAGCGCGGCTCGCCCGATTCGCCTTGACCGATCGGGTGCGGACTGGTAGATAGGTATCCACCCCATGGCACAGTCAGCCAAGTCCGCCATGACCTCACCGGACGGGTACCGAACGTGGCCGAACCGACCGTTTACATCGTTGACGATGACAAGGCCGTGCGCGACAGCCTCCGCTGGCTGATCGAGTCCACGAAGCTGAGGGTCCGCACGTACGACTCGGCCCAGGCCTTTTTGGACGACTGCGATCCGGCCGTCCCCGGTTGTCTCCTTTTGGACGTTCGGATGCCGGGCATGACGGGTCTGGAGCTCCAGGAGAGTCTCCACGCGCGAGGCATTCGCCTTCCGGTGATCATCATTACCGGACACGGTGATGTCCAGATGGCGGTTCGGGCCATGCGTCAGGGGGCGATGGACTTCATCGAGAAGCCGTTCAACGACCAGGTGCTGCTGGAGCGCGTCCGTGAGGCGATCGAAAAGGACCTGGAGGATCGCGAGACCCGGCAGGAAGTTGACGTGATTCGCCGCCGGCTCGAGCGGCTCACCCCGCGGGAGCGGGAAGTGCTAAGTATGGTGGTGGACGGCAAGTTGAGCAAACAGATCGCCGCCGAGCTGGGCCTGAGCGAGAAGACGATCGAGGTCCACCGCGGTCATATCATGTCCAAAATGCACGCGGACAACGTGGCCGACCTCGTCCGCATGACGCTCACGGCACGGTCGGCTACGTAGAAACGACTACATCTTTCTATTGATGTCCCACTTCACCCCCGGTCCTTTGGGGACGATCACCATCACGGAAAGGGAAATAGGAACATCTGGCCCGGGGTTAGCCGCCGCAGGGACCGGGGTTGGCTCGTGCTCGGGTGTGCCGCTGGAAGCGGAAGGGATTCGTGGCTTCTGCCCGGCATCTGGTTGGGCTCTGCGCCCGGCACGCGCGTGGGTCCTGTTGGCACACATCTTTGGACAGGAGAAGTGGGTTATGAGTTTGGGTGGCAAGCTGGTCGCATCGTTTTTGGGTTGTGGATTGGTCCCGCTGGCCGTTGTGGCCTACGTGAGCTACAGCACGGCCGAGAACGGGCTTCAAGAGGTTGAGCACAAGGGCGCGGTGGACCTGGAGGCCAAGGCCTACAATCAGCTCATCGCCTTGCGCGACGTGAAGAAGCGTCAGATCGAGAACTACTTCCACGAGCGCGAGGGGGACATGGGCGTCTTGGTCGAGACGGTCAAGTCGCTCCGTCAAGAGGCCTTCCAGAAGCTGGCGGCCGTCCAGCAGCTCAAGAAGGCCGAGATGGAGAAGCTCTTTGCCAAATTCCGGAAGGACGTCAAGGTGCTCGCGGCCAGCGAGGACGTGGCCGGTGCCTTCGAGGACTTCAAGACCTTCTACGCCGAGGCGAAGATCCAGCCGGATCAAGCCATCGACGTCAAGGCCGACGCCTACAAGAAGGTTTACGACAAGTGGTATCCGTCCCTGGCGCGCTACGCGAAGGAGTACGGCTACTACGACGTGTTCCTGATCGGGGCCCAGCACGGGCACATTCTGTTCACCGAGGCCAAGGAAAGCGACCTCGGGGCGAACCTGGGCCATGGCAAGCTCAAGGAGGAGGGGCTCGGCCGCGCCTGGGAAGCGGCGGTGAAGACCAAGGACGTGGCGATTGCCGACTTCCAGCCGTACTCGCCGAGCAAGGGCCAGCAGGCGGCGTTTCTGGCCGCGCCTGTCACAGACAAGGACGGGTCGGTCATAGCTGTGGTCGCACTTCAGGTACCTACCGATCCGATCAACGGCATCGTGCAGCGTCGCGAAGGCATGGGCAAGACGGGCGAAACGTACCTCGTCGGCGAGCGTGACGGCAAAACCGCCTTCCGCAGCGACATGAAGACGATGGGCGACGGCAAGTATGTGATCGGCTACGCGATCAGCACGCCCTACATCGACAACGCCCTGGCCGGCAAGAGCGCCCAAGAGGTCTACACCGACAGCAAGGGCACGCTCGTGATGGTCACGTATGATCCGCTGAAGATCGACGGCCTGCACTGGGCGATCGTCAGCAAGATCAACCTCGAAGAGGCCATCGCGCCTCACGTCGAGGGCGAGGAGAAGGACTTCTTCACTCAGTACGCTGAGGGGTACGGCTACTACGACCTGTTCCTGATCAACCCGAACGGCCACTGCTTCTACAGTGTTTGCCGCGAGGCTGACTACAACACGAACCTCATCACGGGCAAGTACAAGGACAGCAACCTGGGCGAGTTGACGCGTCAGGTCATCAAGTCGGGCACGTTCGGCTTTGCCGACTTCGAGCCGTACGCCCCGAGCAACGGGGCCCCGGCGGCCTTCATCGCCCAGCCGGTCATGATCGACGGCGAGGCGGACATCGTGGTTGCCCTGCAACTGCCGCTCAAGGCGATCAATGGCATCATGCAGGTCCGCGAGGGCATGGGCGAGACGGGCGAGACGTATCTGGTGGGTCCGGACAAGCTGATGCGGTCGGACTCGTTCCTCGACCCGACGCATCACTCGGTGGCGGCCTCGTTCAAGAACCCCTCGAAGGGGTCGGTGGACACCGAGGGCGCCCGCAAGGCCCTGGCCGGCGAGACCGATGCGAAGGTCATCACCGATTACAACGGCCATCCGGTGCTGAGCGCCTACACGCCGGTCAACGTCTTCGGGACGCGCTGGGCCATGCTGGCCGAGATCGACGAGTCCGAGGCGATGGCGGCGGTGCAGGCGATGCAGGCGACGGGGGCGTCGGCGGTCAACACGCTGCTGATCTGGATCGCGTCGATCGGCGCGATCGCCGCCGGTATCGTCAGCGTGATCAGCATCGCGATCGCCCGATCGATCAGCAAGCCGATCAACCGCATCATCGCGGGTCTGAACGAGGG
>CAZUQM010000039.1:0-67912 GCA_964622545.1 uncultured Planctomycetales bacterium
ACTGCATCACCAGGTGGCTGTACGACGTCGGCACCCGCTTGCAGAAGAGCATCGGCCCGAACCGCATCAGAGGGTTCGCCAGCGCCACCCGACGCTTCAGCCACCGCACCCCCAGATACGCCCGCCGAGCAGCGGACACCGACGACCCGGCCTCGACCAGCCGCCGCTCCACCGACGGAAGCTCCCCCTCGAGCCGCCCCATCGCCGGCTCACACCGCCGGCCGAACGCACCCCGCAAGTCCCGAATCAGCGCCCGAGCCCGAGCCAGATGCCCCTGCGCCGCCCCCGCATACGCCTCGGCCGACCCATCCAGCTTGTCCTCCTGACGCCACGCCTCCTGCACCAGCAGCCACAGATCGAGGTCCGGCAGCCCGCGTCCAGCCCCCTCCGCAATCGCACCACCCCCCGCACAGCCGGACAGCCCAGCAAGGGCTCGACCATACGCCCGATCGAACGCCGCACACACCCGCTCGCCCGGCCTGGCCTTGCGCAACGCACCGAACGACCTCACGCCAGACATCCACGACCCGTCGTACGTCATCACCGCCACCCGAGGCAGATCGACCGCCTCCCCGGGCGCCAGCCGCAAGACCTCTCCGGCCGCGCCGGCACAGCTCACGCGAAACGCCAGCCCACCCTCGCCGTCCCGCTCGACCGACGACCCGCACCGATCCCCAGCCTCCACCGCCAGCACGAGCCCGCTCTCATCCTCCGCATCCGACAGAACCCACAGCCCCAGCGTCTCGACGGCGGCGAGCTCCACCCGCTCGCCCGCCTTCACCCCGCGCGAGACCAACCCCGCGTCGCGCCCCAACGCATGAACCGTCGGCAGATCGGGCCGCGTCCTGCCGTCCACCTCCATCTCGTACGACCAGCCTTGCTCGCCCTGCCGGACCTTGCTGAACCCCTCCGACGCCCGATAGCTCGTGCCCGCCCGCTCGGCACCACAATCCCCGCACGACACGTACGTGATCACCGGATCCCATCGCGTCGTGTCGCACGTGATCCGACCCCGCTTGTGCACCACAAACCGGATCGCATCGCCCCGCCTGACCTCAACCTCGACCTTCGGCTCGACGCCTTGGTCGTCCTTGGCCTCAATCTCCGACCGCCACAACGTCTTGGCCCCATGACGGATCATCACCCGAACGCCGTCGCCACCCTTCACATCCGCCTTGGCCGCCCGACCGGTGATGCGGACCCGTCCGTCGGCCGGCGCCGTCCACCGTCGAACGCTCGGCGTGTCCTTGCCAGGATGGTGCCAGTCCTTGCCCACACGAGTCCAATCCGGACCCGTCCAATACGTCGAGCCGTACCACTCATCCGACCGATACCGCAGCCGCCGATACCGATCGCTGTCCTGACCGTCGCCCGACCCGAACCGCAGCTCGACCAGCCTCGCCCGCCCGAGCACCCTCGCCTCCCGGCCGCCGTTTCGCAGCCGGCCCTCCACGAACAGCACCCGCCGGTCGGCATCCCATGCATAACGCTGCGTCAGCGCCAGGCCCGTCGCATCGTCCGTCGTCGTGATCGACCGACCCGCCAGATCGCCCGGCCCGGACAAGAGCCTCCCCGCCAGCCCCGACCCACGGTCCGCGCCGCCTTCATCCACGAACACACCCGGCGCAATCGGCATCGGCCTCGGACCGGACACCTGACCGCCCCACGCCAGGGTCAACCCGGCGAGCATGACAGGATGAAGCATCAACACGGCCTCCTTCGCGGCTCACGTGCGGCATCGTCGCCTGGCAGGAATCGCCGGCGCCCCTACCCCCGGCCGGCCCTATTCGTTATAGTAAAAGCTCCACCGCCTGCTACGCAATCAAAGGAGTGACCACCATGCGCATGCAGGTCATCACCATCGCCGTCTCGGCTCTCATCCTCATCGGCTGCGGCACCGGGGGCCTCAACGTCGTCATCCCCGGACCCGGAGGCGACACCGGTCAGACCGTCCCAGACGACGCCGAGCAGGTCGTCGTCGAGCTCGGCGGCATCGACTTCACCCCGCTGCACATCGCCGGCGATCGAGACTTCAAGGGTCACGGCCCCCTCGTCGAGCTCGTCGCCGAGGTCCGCGTCAACACCTCGCTCAACGTCATCGAGTTTCGCGTCTCCATGGCCGCCGAGGAATGGGAAAACGGCCAGCCCAAAGACGACTACACCACCGCCGCCGGCTGGAGCCGCTGGTACCGCATCCGACCCCCGGCCGGCAAACGATTCGTCGCCCTGGCCGAGGGCCAACCCACCCACTTCCTCCACGGCTACCTCGACACGGACCACGAAAACGACACCTTCCTCTTCCCCGCCGGTGGACTCATCGAGCAGCTCACGTACACCGGGGACATCCGAGGTGAGGACGCAGGCATAGCCACGGGCGTCTTGGCGTGGTTCCGACCGGTCCGCGCGCTGGTGGTCGACGCCGATGACGGCGACGAACCGAACGACCCCAACGATCCCAATGGGACAGGCGACCCGAACGATCCAAACGAGAGTTAGGGAATAGACGTCGAGACGTCGACACGTCAACACGGCCGCGATCGCTCAGGGCCCCAAAGCCGGTAACCTGAAGCCTGTAGCCCGAAGCCTGTGGACTTCAGGGGCGAGCCAAAACGCCCCTGGCGAGGCCCCCTTGTCGGTGTGCGTCAGACGAACTGCTGCGTCCGCTGGATCACCATATCCTGCCAGTCCTTCGTCAGCGTGTGGAACCGCGCCGACCAGCCGGCGATGCGGACCGCCAGGTTCGGATATTTCTCCGGGTGGCGCTGGGCGTCGATCAGCATGGCCGAGTCGACCACGTCGACGTGCACGAAGCAGCCGCCCAGCCGCACGAACGCCTTCAGCAGACCCGCCAGCGCCGTCACCCCGTTCTCGCCGCGAACGCTCTGCGGATGGATCTTCAGCTCCATCGTCCCCCCGTTCGGCAGCCGTGTGAAGTCCAGCTTGCAGTACGATGTCATCACCGCCGTCGGGCCCTTCAAATCCGTCCCCGGTGACGGCGAGACGTTCGTAGCCAGCATCTCACCAAGGTGGTGCCCGTCCGCCGTCGCCTTCCGTCCGCCGTGAGGATGACGCCAGCCGATCTCCCGCCCGAACGTGCTCAAACCCGCCGGACGAAGGACCCCAGCCCGCTCTCGCACCGAGGCGCACAGCTCCGTGTAGTCGTTGAACACCCGCTCGACCATGCCGTCGGCCTCGTCCTCATCGTTGCCGTAGAACGAAAACCGCTTCAGCACCAGCCGCCGCAGATGCTCGTGCCCCTTCCAGTCCTCGCGGAGCATCTTCACCAGGTCGCCCAACGTGAGGTAACCCTCCTCGTACACCAGCTTCTTGACCACCAGCAGGCTGTTCGCCACGTTGGCAAGCCCGCCCATGTGCGGCGCGAACACCGTGTACTTCGGGCCGCGCTCGTAGTAGCCGCGCTCGCTCTCGATGCAGCCCTCCACCAACAACGAGACGAGCGTCGCCGGCGGACCCGACAACCGATGCCGATCGCAAAGCTTCATGTGGTGATCGACCACGCCGGCCAGCTTCGATCGAAACGCCCCGTACAGGTCCTCGAAGCTGTCGAAGTCCGGCGCAGGCTGTTTGCCCTGGCGCAGGCCCAGCGTGTCCTCCAGGACGGCGAGCATGTCCATCGGGTGATAGCCGAAGTTGGTCTTGCCGGGGATGATCACCTCCCAGCAGCCGTCGTTGGCGAAGCAGCGGGCCTCTTCAAGCTCGTAGCCGAACTTCACCAGACCGTCGATGACGACCTCCTCGTTGTAGGCGGCCACGATGCCGCCGCCGTGACGCTGCACCTCGGCCATCCGACGCAGCAGCCGATCAGGCGTGTGGCGATTCAGCCGCACCGCAATCGGGAAGTCGCTGATGTGAAGCTCCTCCACCACGTCCAGAACCAGGTACGTCACCTCGTTCGTCACGTCCCGACCGGCCGCGTCCACCCCGCTCAGAACGATGTTCTGATAGTGCTGCGCGTCGCCGGAGCCCTGACCCGCAAGCGCGCCGATCCACTCGCACCCCTTGATCCAGAAGTGCGCCAGGATCTCCCGAGCCTCGTCCAGCGTCAACCGACCCGCCGCCAGGTCCCGCTTCAGGTACGGCCCGAGCATCTCGTCGATCCGGCCGAGGCCCGACCAGTTCCCCGCCAACCGCTGGAACGCGTACAGGAACCACAACGATTGAACCGCCTCGTGGAACGTCTCGGGCGGGTTCTCCGGCACGCGCGCCAACGCACCCCGCACCTCCAGATACGTCTGCCGCTCGGACCCGCTCGACCCCGCGGCCAGCTCGGCCAGACGATCCATGTAACGCGTGTGCCAGATCGTCGCCGCGTCCAGACAGACCTCCATCGCCTCCAGCAGGTCGACCCCCTCGGGGATCGATCGGGCGGGGTTGTTCAGCCGCGAGGCGTCGGCAAAGACCGTGTCCTTCCTCGCCGTATCGATCCGCCACAACCCCACCGTCGCCTCGTCACGCTCCAATCGGTCGGGCGGCGCCCCCTCGATCCCGCGAGCCACGTTCGAGATGCGGACCTGCTCGAGCTCGCCGTCCGAGCCGATCGCATGCGGAAGGTAGCCGCCGAACCAGATCGGACCCGGCTGAGCGGGAAGCTTGCCGGTCGGCCTGACGGCCTCGTCCGCGACCTGGCGACCATCGACGTAGAGCTGGACCCGCCTACCGTCAAAGACCATCGCCAGATGGTGCCAGCGGTTGTCGGTGATGACCTGGCCCGACCGGATCTCGGCCGGGGCGTAGCCCGGCAGGTAGGCACTGAAATCGCCCCCGCGGTGGTAGCTGTAGAGCTCCCAGTGCAGGGCCGAGTCCTTGCCGGCCGTGGACACGATCACGTTGAACCGATCCTTCGACCGCACCTTCGCCCAGCATTCGACCGTCAGCGGCGGCGTGGTGTATGCCGGCTTGGGCGCCGCCTCGAGCCAATGGGCGCAACCCGCGCTCATCTGCAGCGCCGGCAGCGTGCGTCCCCGCACCGTATGACGGAACGGCTTCGGCTCGCGGCGAACCCCCTTGGCCTTCTGCTCGGCGATCTGCCGCCGCAGCCCACGGTAGCCGACCTTCAGCACACGGTCGAAACCCAGCGTCGTGTGGCTCGTGCTGCCGATCCCCGCCACCGGCGTCTGATGATACGCCGCCTCCTTCAGCGTCGCCGACCCGACGATCCGCTCGCCAGGCAGAATCCGAAGCGGGGCCTTCTCGGCCATCAGCTTCACGGCGTGGGCATAGCGCATCTCGGCCGAGAGTCCGCGGATTCTCTCGGCGTCGAGCGCGAAATCCGCGTTCTTCATCGACCGGCCGTGCTCGCCCCCCAGCGCCCGCTCGGCCAGCGCGTGCGTCACGTCGCTCAACCGACGAGGAACCTCGAACGGCGATCCGACGTTCCAGTCGACCGCCAGCTTCCGGGCATCGGCCCGAGCCTGCCCGCCCTGCCCCGTCAGGAACACACCGCCCCCGAGGGCAACCGCCCCACCGGTCGTCTTCATGAAGTCGCGTCTGTTCATGGCCGGTTCGCTCCGAGATGGGTCGATGGCCCCCGTCGCCGTCGGCGTCCGGGCACACCATCCTCACCGTTTACGGTACGACGCCCCTGACCACGGTGTCAAGAACGTCCCCCAAACGCCCCAACCGACCAACCGACCGCGCCGCAGTGAGGACGTGCGGAGGTCTCGACGTGCTGACGTATCAGCCGTGCTGAAGTCTGGACGTGTGAACGTCTCGACGTGTCCACGTGTGGACTTCTGCACGTGCAGACGTGTCGACCTTTCGCCGTTTCGACGTGTCCCCGAACCCTAGCCCCTGCTCTCCGTCCTCACCGTCCGAATCCCGAACGTCTCCACGAAAATCGCGTACACGCACGGCACCACCACCAACGTCAGCAGCGTCGCCATCAGAAGCCCGAAGATCAGCACGTAGCTCATCCCCTCCCACAGCGGGCCCCCGAACAGCGCCAGCGGAACCAGCCCGCCCACCGTCGTCAGCGTCGTCAGCGTGATCGGCAGGATCCGAATCCGCCCCGCCCGAACCAGACAATCCCGGAACGCCTCACGCGTCAGGCCCGTGCAGCCGCGACCCGACTCGGCCAGCCCCTCACCCGACTCCAGCTTCTCCCGAATCAGCATCTCGGCGAACTCGATGTACACGATCGCCGTGTTCAGCACGATGCCGAACAGCGACAGGATCCCCAACTGCGGCATGAACCCCAACGAGTTCCCCGTCACGAACAACCCCAACAGCGCCCCGATCAGCGCCAGCGGCAGCGTCACCAGGATGATCAGCGGCTTGCTGAAGCTGTTGTACTGCACCACCAGACACAGCACGATCAGAAGCAGCGAGATCCCGAACGACCGGCTCAACTGATCCTGACTCTCGTCCGTCTTCTCCTGCTCGCCGCCCACCTCGATGAAGTACCCCGACGGCAGCGACGCCTCCAGCGACCGGTACGCCTCCGTGGACATGATCCGTCCCAGAACCACGTTCGCGAGCTGGTCCGCCGACACACGGCCGCGCACCTCGATCATGCGGTTCAGGTCGCGACGACCGATCACCGCCGGCTCCCACCGCGGCTCGATCTCCGCGATCGCCGCCAGCGGAACCTTTCCGACCTGCCCCTCCACGTACACGGCCTCGAGCTGCTCCAGCTCCCCGCGCTGACCCCGCGGCAGCCGCAGATACACCGGCACGCGGTGGTCCTCCTCGCGGTACGTCGTCAGATAGTGACCCGAGAAGAACGCGTTCAACGTCTTGGCCACCGCGTAGTTCGTCACGCCCGCCAGCTTGGCCTTGTCCTCGTCGATGTCCACCTCCAACTGATACCCGAAGCTCCCCCATGTATCGTGGACGTCCCACGTGCCCGGCTGACCACGCACCAGATCCTTCAGCTCCTCGCCGTAGCGACGCATCGTCTCCATGTCCGCGAAGCCCGGCCCGTACAGCCGCAACCCGATCGGCGCGTCCACCGGCGGACCCAAGATCAACGGGCGGGGTACGACCCGAGCCCCCGCAAGCGGCTCGATCCCACGCTCCGGCAGGCCCACCCGCGCCGCCCGCTTCAGGTCCTCCACGAACGCGTCCGTGTACAGCGGATCGCTCGTCCGCACGCAGATCTGTGCGTACCAGCTCTTCGGCGGTTCCGGGTTCATGCTCAGGAACCATCGCGCCCCGCCCTGGCCCACGCTGCTCCGCATGGTCCGCAGCCGCTCGATCGGTCGGCCCTCGCCGTCGAACACCGGCCGGCCCTCGTCGTCCAAAAGCGGGCTCAACCGCTGAAGCAAACGCTCCACCTTTCGGCAGGCCGCGTCCGTCTGGGCGATGCTCGACCCCTCCGGAAGCCAGATGTCCACCGCGAACTGCTCACGCAGGTCCGACGGAAAGAACTCCGAGCCCACCGGCAGGTTGAACGCCCCCACCAGCAGCAGCGCCGAGACGACCACCACCAGCCACTTGACGCTCAGGCACGACCGGCAGAACGACATGTACCGTTCGCCCACCGACGCCGTCGACCCAGTCGCCGACGAGCCCCGCCGGCGCCGCAGAAGACCGATCAGCCGCAGCACCGGCGACTCCGACGAGCCCTCGCGACGGCCGGGCCGGATGATCAGGTACGCCATCAGCGTCACGAACGTCATCGCCGAAACCCAGCTCACCAGAAGCGTCGTCGAGACCGTCACCGGCAGGCTGTAAACGAACTCGCGCTTCGACCCCTCCAGCGCCACCAGAAACGGCAGGAACGCCGACACCGTCGTCAGCGTCGCGATCAGGATCGGGAACATGATCTGCTTGGTGCCCTCGAGCGTCGCCCGGTAAGGGCTCCACCCCTCGTGCTGCAGCCGGTGGGACTGATCGCACACCTCGATCGCGTTGTCCACCAGCATGCCCAGCGCGATGATCAGCGACGCGATCGTGATCTGCTCCAGCTGAACGTCGAAGATCCGCACGATCCCCAGCGAGGCCAGCACCACCACCGGAATCGACATCGCCATCACCAGCGCGATCCGGAAGCCGATGATCAGATACGCCACCCCGACCACGATCACGATCGCCTGGATCACGTTCGCCACGAAGCTCATGATCTTCGTGTTCACGTTCTTCGGCTGGTTCGAAATCACGCTCACCTGAATGTCCGCCGGTAGGATCTTGTCCACCGCCTTCATCTCACGCAGCCGGCGCGTCACCTGCTCACCCAGCACCGTCACGTTCTCCCCGTCCTTCATCGTGAACGACACGATCACGCACGGCTCGATCGTATGGGGATCGCCGTACCGCGTGATCACGCTGGGGGGGTCCTCGTAGCCGCGACGGACCACCAGGCCGAGGTCGCTCAGGTAGACCGGCGCCTTCAGCGACGGCGACCGCACCGTCACGCGGTTCAGCTCCCGCACCGTGTCCACCTCGCCGCTCGGCTTGACGCTGAACCGCCCGTGCTCCGTGTCGATCGACCCGCCCGGCGCCACGATGTTCCGTGCCTGAAGCAGCTCCTGCAACGAATCCGTCGTCAGCCCGAGCTGCGACCAACGCCCCATGTCCGTCTCGATCGTGATCGTCTCCTGCCGAACCCCGAACAGCTCCACCCGCCCGACCGCGGGGATCAGCTTCAGCTCGTCCTTGATCCGCTCGCTGATGATCTCCAGCTCCCGGGGCGTGTACCGCGGCGCGTCCGCCGAAGGAGCGTCCGACCGCTTCTGATACACCGCCAGAAGCATCACGCTCGTGTCCCCGAACTGATCGTTCACGTGCGGCTCCGAGCAGCCCTGCGGCAGCCGTGGCCGCACCGTCTTGATGCGGGCGCGAATCTTGTCCCAGACGTTGTCGATCTCCTCCCCGACGTAGTCCTCCACCTGAACCGTGATCGTCGACAGACCCACCGTCGACCTCGACCACACGTGCTTGACCTCGTCGATCGTGTCGATCGCCTCCTCGATCGGGTCCGTCACCAACTGCTCGACCTTCTGCGCCGTCGCCCCGGGCCACGACGTCAGCACCAGGCACATCCGAATCGTGAACTCCGGGTTCTCGCGGCGCGGCATCGTGAAGAACGCCACCAGACCCGCCGTCATCAGCAGGACCACTGCCGTCAACACGATCGCTTGGTATCGCAGAGCGAAGCCTGGAAGACTCACAGTTTCACCGACTCCCTCGACAGAACCCGAACGCTCTCACCAGGGACGAGGTAGTGCACCCCGTCCAAGACCACGTCCGCGCCCTCCCGCAACAGCGACGATCCTCCCGCCTCGCTCGGCGCGATGCGACACAGCTCCCCGACCTTCTCACCCACCGACACGCGGACCTTCTCCGCACGCCCCTCGTGCACGACAAACACCGCACCCGCCCCGTCGCCGTCCGGAAAGATCGCGCTCATCGGCACATAAAAGCCCGCACCGGGACCCTCCGGATGCAACGAAACATCCACCAGGCCCCCGGGCCGGAACAGCCACCGATCCTTGACCAGCAGCGCCCGACCGCCGTCCTCGAAACCCTTCGGCACCCCCGCCGCCACCAGATCTCGCTCCGGAACCAGGCCCCCCGCATCCTGCAGCACACGGAAGTAGTACAGACCGACCAGCGGTACCACGCGCTGCCCCAGCTCTACCGGAACTCGCTTCAAGAGCAGCACCGGATCGCGTGCCAGGTGACGCTCGTTCGCCGATCGGCCGGACACGTGCCAGACGTACGACTGGCCCGTGTCCTCGTCACGGTAGATCGTGCTCACCTCGGCCCCCACAGGGCTGTCCGGATCGCCCTGACGTTCCCGAGCGATCGGCCAGACGTTCGAGATCCGAGGCAGGTCTTCAGCCGCGGGGTCCTTCGGCACGTGAATCGGCACCAGACTGTTCCGAACCAACAGCTTGATCTTGAACGTCCGCGTCGACGGGTCGGCCACCGTGTCCTTGACCCACACCACACCGCGGACTCGCTCCGACCCCTCGCCAGGAGGGAAGACGTCCACCGCATCGCGCTCCCCCAGGTTCCGTTCCACGTCCGGTGAGACACGCACCTCGACGCTGATCGGATCCATCATGATCAGCGTCACCACCGGCTTGCCCGCCTGAACGATCGCCCCCGGAATCGCGTGAACCTTCGCCACCTGACCGTTGAACGGGGCCCGGAGCACGCAGTCCTCCAGGTCCTTGCGGGCCGACTCCGCCGCCTCCCGAGCCTGAGCCGTCTGGCTCTTGATCGCCTCCAGCTCCGCCTTCTTCGCCCCGATGCTCGCCTTGATGCGGTTCACGTTCGCCGTGGCCACCTTGAACAGCGCCTCGTCCCGGTACAGCTCCACCTCGCTCGCCGCGTCCCGAGCCATCAGGCCCTTCACGCGATCGTAGTCCCGCTTGGCCCGGTTCAGCTCCGCCTCCGCCGCCGCGAGCTGCTCGGTCAGCACCTCCTCCAGCTCGATCTTGGTCGCCGCCGCCTGGGCCTCCGACGCGGCCACGCTCGCCTCCGCCGTCCGCACCGCCAGCTTGTAGCGCGTCTCGTCGAGATGCGCCAGCGCATCGCCCTTGGCCAGTTGCTTGCCCTGACTGTCGTAGAGCTCTCCGCGGACGTCCGTACCCTCCTCGACCACCCACTTGACGCGCCCGGGGACCTCGAACCCGATATGCTCCTCGCGCCACGGCTCCGTCGAACCCGTTAGACGCAGCTTCGTCTCCGGATCGATACGCTCTAACGTAATGACCGCCACAGGCCTCGGTGCCGACGCGACCGCCCCGTCGCCGACATTCTCCCCGGCGCAGCCCCAGCAACAGCCCATCATCAGCCAGGCAGCGACAACGCCTCTCGTCCCAAGGGACCTGCTCGTGGTCATGGCCGGCTCCAACTGGTGTGATAACAGGCAGCCCACGGTCCGACGGTCGCGGATCAGTGGCGCTCATCCTCATCGCCAACGCCAACTGGTGTGGTCGCCCTCCGCCCCCTTCAGCCACGGCGACCTCTGACGCGTACCGCCATGGCGCAAACAAAACTCCCATTCTAGCCGCTCGGTGAAGACCACGCCAGCGAGACCGCACGCGCCTACGACCGGTGGGTGCATGACACCTGAGCCGGGTGGACCACCGCCTCAGCGGTGGGGGACACGACTTCTCGCCCGCAACCTAATCCTCATCCTCACACCCGAAAACGGTTGCCCGCTCCCAATCCAAGCCGCAGCTCGGTCGCCTTGTCGACGTGTCGATGTTTCTCGGACTGATCCACGGTCAGCGACAGTCCGACCCAACCCGGCTCAGGGAACGGACAGCGACGGCTCAAGCCCCTTGACCACGCCGACCAGGCGCTGCAAGTCCTCGCAATAGGCCGTGTAGGTCATCGCGCTCCGCCGCGCCTCCGTCAGGCCGCGACCGCCGACCACGTAGGCCGCCCCACGCTCGATGCAGCCGACGTGAAGGACGCTGTTCGATCTCCGCAAGGACTCTGGCTCCTCGACCGTCGAAACGCTCAGCCAGAACAGCCGCGGTCGAAGCTCGTCGATCGCCGCGGCCAGGGTCGTCACTGGGAGCCCGTTCCCCAGGTTCGTCGCCTGCCAACCCAAATCGCGAAGCGTCAGTTCCACCATCGCCGAAGGCAGCATGTAAGGATCGTTCTCGAGCGTCCCCCCGATCGCCAACGGGGCATCCTCGCGCGGCTCCGGCAAACCCTCCCGGAGGCGGTGCAGCAGGGTCATCGTGATCTCACACGCACGCCGCTCCTGATACACGTGGATGCCGCTCACCGACCAATGGTGCCCGATCACATGGAACGCCGGCGCGATCACCCGATCGCAGATGCTCCAGATCGGCGCGCCGTCGAGGTACAGACCCATCCCCGTCGCGATGACGGCCTGCTCGTCGCCTCTCTCCAGGGCATCGAGCACCACCTCCAGCGCGCGACGATACCCCAAGTCCGTCGTCGACGTCGCCGCGGGCAAACCGAGCACCTCAGGATGCGCGGCCCGACGACCATGCGTGCGCAAGTAGTCCATCACCGAAGCCAGCGGGATGCGACGGTGACCCCCCGGCGTCTTCTCGGTCACGAGAAGCCCCTTGTCACACCATCGCTTGATCGTGGCCTCACTGACGCCGAACGCCCGCGCGACCTGCTTGGGGGTGAAACGATCTTCCACGGCTCTCTCCACGAACACGCCGCAGCACATCCACGAAAGGCCCGCAATCACCAAGGGCCCGCAGTCACCAAAGGCCCGCAATCACCAAAGGCCCGCAATCACGAGATGTGAACGTCTTGAACGATTATATCATGCCGCCTCTTCCTGTCAACAAGAGCAATCCAGATGTATCCTTTTTCTCACCAACGCTATATGTCACCGTTTCCCGGAAGACCCAGCCTACACCGCTGCTTCAAGAATGAATGAATTGAACGAATTTTAGCTGGCCCTTCGGTATCCAACCTTGCGTTGGCTGGGAAAACAACCCAGAAACAAGGCCAAATCGGTTGACGCGGGACACGACAGCCTTTGGCCGAAATCGCGGACCCCTGGGTCCGCAACCCACCACGGCGGATTTGCGTAAATCCGCCTTCGACGGAGACCGGCGAGCCGACGCTGGCGGGCAGGAGGACTCACATGTTGCGGAATCGAATCAACACGTTATTGGTGGCGACCCTCATCGCCGTAGGACTACCGACTGCTCAGGCCTTAGCCGGGAGCTGCGGTAGCAGTTGCACCGCGACGAAGTCGAACACGATCGTCGACACGGCCAAGTCAGCCGGTTCGTTCAAGACCCTCACGGCCGCGCTGAAGGCGAGCGGGCTGGATGAGACTCTGTCGGGCAAGGGACCGTTCACGGTCTTCGCGCCGACAGACAAGGCCTTCGCCAGGCTGCCGAAGGGCACGGTCGAGGCCCTGCTGGCCGATCTTCCCAGGCTGCGGGCGATCTTGAAGCATCACGTCGTGCCAGGCCGTCTCTTGGCCTCGGAGGTGCTCAAGCGAGACGAGATTCCTAGCGTCCTCGGACAGCACCTGAAGATCGACAAGAAGGGCGCGGCGAAGGTCGGCGGCAGCAAAATCGTTGCCACCGATGTGAAGGCCGACAATGGCGTGATTCACGTGATAGACGCTGTGATCATGCCGGCTCCCGACATCATCGACGTGGCCCGCGGTGCGGGATCGTTCAAGACTCTCGACGCCGCCATCAAGGCTGCTGGCCTCGGTGACGCCCTTCGTTCGAAGGGTCCCTACACGGTCTTCGCTCCGACCGACGAGGCCTTTGCGAAGCTGCCTGAAGGAGCGTTGGCGTCCCTCTTGAAGAATCGTGAGATGCTTCGCTCCGTCCTACTTTACCATGTCGTGCCGGGCAGGGTTCTCGCGGCCGACGCGGCCAAGTTGGACAAGGCCAAGACGCTCCAGGGAGGCTACCTGACGCTCCGCACCACCAGCCCCACGCGGGTGAACAACGCCACGATCGTCAAGACCGACATCATGGCCGCCAACGGGGTGATCCACGTGGTCGACAGCGTGATCCTTCCACCGACGTGCTCGAAGTAGAGCATGTCGGTTGGGCTGGCCTGATGTGGTCGGCGAGTGAACGATAGAAACGATGATACGACGGAGTCCAGTAACATGAAATCGATAGACGTTTTCGCGGCAGTACTCGTTGTGGTCGGTGCGTTGAACTGGGGCCTGGTTGGATTACTGAGGTTTGATCTGGTGGCCACGATCTTCGGAGACATGTCGCTACTGAGTCGCATCGTGTACTCCCTGGTCGGGCTAGCAGGTGCCTATCAGGCGATTCAGCTCAGGGCCATTCAGCGACGCTGGGGTGTCACCCCCCGACCCGCTGCCGTCTAACCATGGCTGGTGTGTCCGACGACGCGGTCTGCCTCGTCAGCGACGGTCGCTGAGGGGCGGCCGCGTTTTTTGTGCGTGCATCGCAACCACGCTGCCTTATGATCGATTGAGCCTCAGACCGATTCGCATTACTTCAAAGGCCGAGACCATGGCCCACCCTTCATCGATCGTCTGGTTTCGACATGATCTTCGTATCGACGACCATCCGCCCTTGCATGAAGCATCCACCCGCCAGGGGCCTGTTGTGCCGGTCTTCGTCTGGTCTCCCGAGGAGGAGGGCACCTGGCCGCCGGGCTCGGCTAGCAAATGGTGGCTCCATCAATCCTTGCACGCACTGGCGAAGGATCTTGAAGGCCTCGGGACGACGCTGATCGTCCGCCGTGGGCCCGCTCATGAGGTCCTCGTCTCACTCGCCCAGGAGACCGGCGCCGACGTGGTCTTGTGGTCGAGGCGTTACGAGCCGTCCGCGGTCTCTCAGGAGCAACGCGTCGCCGACGCCCTGGACGAGATCCCCGTGGCCGCGCGCGGCTTCAAGTCGAACCTCTTGTTCGAGCCGGACGAGATCAGCACCACGGTCTGGACGCCGTACAAGGTGTTCACCCCGTTCTATCGCCAGTGCATGTCCGCGCTGGATCTGGGCGACCCGTTGCCGGCCCCGGACCGACTTGAGGGGCTCGACGAGGCCGTCACCGGGGACGACCTGGAGGACCTCGGTCTCGAACCGACGCCCGATTGGGCCGCGACGATGCGCGAGACGTGGCGACCGGGCGGGTCGGGGGCGCACGAGCGTTTGAGCGACTTCCTCGAGGGCGCGGCCCGCGACTATGGCGAGCAACGGGACAGGCCGGACGTCGAGGGGACATCGCGGCTGTCGCCACACCTGCATTTCGGCGAAATCAGCCCGCGTCGGGTATGGCATGAGACCGACAAGCTGAAGCGTCGCCTGCGATCGGACGAGAAGCTCGACTCGATCGAATCGTTCCTGCGGCAGCTCATCTGGCGGGAATTCGCGCACCACATCCTGCATCACTTTCCGCACACGTCCGACGAGGCGATGAAGGAGCCGTTTGCGGACTTCCCGTGGCGATCCGACGCCGAGGGCTTGCAGGCGTGGCAGCGCGGCCTGACCGGCTACCCCATCGTCGACGCCGGCATGCGGGAGCTTTGGGCGACGGGGTGGATGCACAACCGCGTCCGCATGATCGTGGCCTCGTTCTTGACCAAAGACCTGTTGATCCCCTGGCAGGAAGGGGCGCGGTGGTTCTGGGACACGCTGGTGGATGCGGATCTGGCGAACAACTCACTCGGCTGGCAGTGGGTGGCCGGAAGCGGGGCCGACGCCGCACCGTACTTCCGCATCTTCAATCCGATCACGCAGGGCAAGAAGTTCGACCCCGACGGCGTCTACATCCGGAGATGGGTTCCGGAGCTGTCGAAGCTACCCAATCCGCAGGTGCACGAACCGTGGAAGGCCTCGGCCGAGGCGCTGACCGACGCCAGGATCCGACTGGGAGAGAGCTATCCGCTGCCCATCGTGGATCACGCCGAGGCGAGACAGCGGGCCCTGTCGGCCTTCGACCAGATGCGATCATGAGACGCCGAGGACGATGTCGTCAGAGCCTGGCGACCGGGAGGCATCATGAGCGAGAGTCCCAACGAAGGTAGATCCGCCGGACTGGTCCTGCTGACGGGAGCCACGGGCTACGTCGGCGGTCGGCTTCTGCGGCTCTTGCAGGACCAGGGCCGATCGGTTCGCTGCATGGCTCGAACGCCAGACTACCTCCGCCCGCGGGTAGCCGGCGGTGCGGAGGTCGTGGCCGGTGACGCGCTGGATGCCGACTCGCTGCCGGCCGTCATGCAAGGCGTGACCACGGCCTACTACATGATCCACTCGATGGGACAGGGCAGCGGCTTCGCCGAGCGTGACCGTCTCGCGGCGGAGAACTTCGCCCAGGCGGCCAGCGAGGCCGGCGTACGACGGATCATCTACCTCGGGGGCCTCGGACGTACCGACGATGACCTGTCCGCGCACCTGCGAAGCCGACAGGAGGTGGGCGCGGTGCTGCGGGGCGGCTCGGCGGAGGTCGTCGAGTTCCGCGCCTCGATCGTCCTGGGCTCGGGCAGCCTGTCGTTCGAGATGATCCGCTCGCTCGTGGAGAAGCTGCCGATCATGATCACGCCGCGTTGGGTGACGGTGCCGGCCCAACCGATCGCCATCGATGACCTGTTGGGGTACCTGCTGGCCGCGCTGGATCTGCCCGAGGGCGACCATCGGATCTTCGAGATCGGCGGGGCTGACGTCTGCTCTTACGGCGACCTGATGCGGGAGGTCGCGCGTCAGCGGGGGCTGCGACGTCGCATGATCCGCGTGCCGGTGCTCACGCCGTGGCTGAGCAGCCTTTGGCTCGGCCTGGTGACCCCGCTGTACGCTCGCGTGGGGCGGAAGCTCATCGACAGCATCCGGCACGCGACGACCGTGCAGGACACCTCGGCACTCGAGACGTTCGCGATCCGCCCGATGGGCGTGGAAGAGGCCATCGCCCGCGCGCTGCGCAACGAGGACCGCGAGTTCGCCGAGACGCACTGGTACGACGCGATGTCGTCCTCGGGCGTTCGCACGAAGCTGGGGGGCACGCGCCTGGGCACGCGAGTCGCCGATGTCCGCGTCGTGGAAGTCGGTGTGGGCCCCGAGGAGGCGTTCGCCCCGATCGAGCGGATCGGGGGACAGACGGGATGGTACTACGGGACGTGGCTCTGGCAGCTACGTGGTATGATCGACCTGATGGTGGGCGGCGTGGGGATGCGGCGGGGTCGGCCTGTGTGGGAACAGCTTCGTCCTGGCGACGCGCTGGATTTCTGGCGGGTCGAGCAGATCGAGCCGAACCGACGACTCCGGCTGCGGGCCGAGATGCTGGTGCCCGGCCGTGCGTGGCTGGAGTTCGAGGTGGCCGCACGGAACGATGGGTCTGAGATCCGCCAGACGGCTCTCTTCGATCCGCACGGTTTGGCCGGTCGGGTCTACTGGTATGCGCTGTATCCGCTGCATCAGCTCGTCTTTTCGGGGATGCTGAGAGGCATCGCCCGGGCGGCCGAACCGGATCGTCCAGACCGACCGAGGGTCACTCGGGGCACAGGACCGCGCTGAGGACCCGGCTTCGCCAAGGCTGCGCCGCGGGAGCCAGGGGCACGCGTACGCCTGGGGATGTCCAGACGCGGTCTCAGCCTGCGTCGGGCTCGAGGACGGGCCTGAGCGCGGCGACGATCTCACGAGGTCGGTACGGTTTCTGGATGAACCCGGCCACGCCGCGTCCTGCGAACTTGCCGACAATATCCTCCTCCTGATAGCCGCTCGAGATGAAGACGGGCACATCGGCGCTGAGGGTCCGCAGGCCGCGATAGGCCTCCTCGCCGTTCATGGTCGGCATGTTCATATCGAGCAGGATGGCGACCACCTCCTCCTTGTGATCACGATACATCTCGACGCCCCTGGCGCCGTCTTCGGCGGCGAGCACATCAAAGCCCATCTGCTCGAGCATGCGTCCGAGCACGCGGCGCACGGACGGCTCGTCGTCGATGAGGAGGATGCAGCCGTTGCCGCGCCAGTCACTCGTGACTTCGGCGTCCATGGTCGTGTCCTCCGGTTCCGGCTCCTGTTCACACGACGGCAGCAGGATCTTCACCGTCGTGCCTTTCCCGGGCTCGGAGTAGACCTTGATGGCTCCGCGATGGCCTCGAACGATGCCGAGCACGGCGGCCATGCCCAATCCGCGGCCGGTGAACTTGGTGCTGAAGAAGGGATCGAAGATGCGCGCCCGTGTGTCGGCGTCCATGCCACAGCCGGTGTCGGAGACCTCGACGAAGGCATAGTCTCCCTCCGGGAGGTCGTCGGGCAGGTAGGTCGCGCTGAGATAGTCGCTCGTAACGTCGATGCGGCCGGTCCGAATCGTGATGGCGCCCAGTTCGTCCCCGATGGCCTCGGCGGCGTTGGTGACAAGATTGGTCATGAGCTGATGGAGCTGTCCGGCGTCGGCGCGGATGACGGGCAGGTCGTTCTGGAGGCGCAGCGCGAGTCGGACCCGTTTGGGCCTGGCGGATTCGAGGAGGCTTCGCATGCCCTCGATGAGCTCGGAGAGGTCAAGCTGCTCGACCATGAAGGTGCCTCGTCCCGAGTAGGCGAGCATCTGATTGGTCAGCTCGGCGGCGCGCAAGGCGGACGTCTCGATCAGGCCGACGGCCTCGCGGTAGGGCGACTCGGGCGGCATGTCCATGAGCACGAGGCTGGCGTTACCCAGGATGCCCGTGAGGAGGTTGTTGAAGTCGTGGGCGACACCGCCGGCGAGCAGGCCCAGGCTCTCGAGTTTCTGCGATTCACGGAGCCGCGTCTCCATGCGGCGCCGCTCCTCCTCGGCCTGCTTGTGGGCGGTGACGTCTTCGACGATCTCAATAAAGCCCTGGGGCTGACCGACATCGTCGATGACGGGGTAGGACCGCACGCGGATGGCGAACGGCTCTCCGTCCGGGCGGGTGCTCTGGGCCTCTCTGTCGAAAGGCTCGCCCGTAGCCATGGCCCGGCGGCCTCCGCAATCGGGGCAGGGCTCGGAACGGCCTTTGTAGGCCTCGTAGCACTTGCGGCCGACGACGTCGGAACGGGACCGGCCGAACATCCGGTCATGGGCCGGATTGGTCATGACAATGTTGTAGTCGCGGTCCATGAGGATGATGGTCAGGTCGACGTTCTCGACGAGGGATCGATAGCGCTGCTCGCTGGTGCGCAGGGCCTGCTCGGCGCGCTTGCGCTCGGAGACGTCACGGTAGGTGCCGGCGACCCGGACGACGTTGCCGCGTTCGTCCCACTCGTAGGCCCGACCTCGGACCTGGAGCCATTTCCAGTGGTCCTGGGCGGTACGGACACGGTACTCGACCTCAAAGGAGGTCGCTTTCCCCTGGATGTACTCCTGCCAGCGCGACGCGATCTCGCCCAGGTCATCGGGATGGACCCTCTCTTGCCAGGCCTCGAGGCCGGTACCGAGCTCGTCGGGGTTGAGGTTGAGGATCTCGGCCAACCGGTCGTCGTAGGACATCTCCTGGTTCTGGAGATCCATCTCCCACATGCCGAGCTGGGCGCCTTGGACGGCAAGCTCCATGCGCTGCTCGATCCGGCGCGTGGCCTGCTCGATGCGTCTGCGCTCGGTGATGTTTCGACAGATCTTCCCGACGTGGGTGATGGTGCCTTGCTCGTCACGCACGGGATAGGTCAGATCGGAGAACCAGAGCGTCTCGCCCCGCCAACGGAGTCGGTTCTCGACGGTCATGCTCTTGCCCGTCGCGGCAACGCGTTTGATCTGGTCGACGATCGACATGGCCTGGTCGCCGAGGACGTCGACGGGCGTCTTGCCGATGAGGTCCTCGGCACGGACGCCGTAGCGCTTCGGGCCGTTGTAGTAGACGTAGCGTCCGTCGGTGTCGTGCAGGACGACGAGGTCCTCGGCGCTGTCGACGATCATGCGGAGGCGCTCCTCGCTCTGTCGGAGTTCGACCTCGGCCTGAGCACGTCGTGTGACGTCGAGGACCGTGGCCTGGACAGCGGGTAGGCCTTCGTACTCGATAGCGCTGGCGTGGGCCTCGAGGTGCCGTATCGAACCGTCTCTGTGGAAGGCTCGGAAGGTGTACAGGCCTGGGGGCTCCCGGCCCTGGCGCACGGCCAGATAGGTTTCCCAGAGCGTGTCCCGGTCGTCGGGATGCACGAGGTCCCAGATCTGCTCGGCGGACATGGCCAGGAGCTCATCGCGGACGTAGCCGGAAAACTCGGCCATCCGATCGTTGACGAAGACGACCTCATCGGCTTGCAAGATGACGAGGCCCTGCAAGGAGTGCTCGACGAGGTTGCGGTAGGCCTCCTCGGCCCTTCGGCGTCGTGTGACGTCTCGGCTGATGCCGACGAGGCCGAGGGGGTGGCCGTCATCGCCGTAAAGGGTGACCTGGGTCGTGGAGACCCACCGGGTCCGTCCGTCGAGGAACTCGTCGCGCTCGAGGAAGTCGACCAGGGGCTGTCCGGTTTCGAGGATGCGGCGTTCTTGCTCGGCGGCCCGTTTGGCGTGCGACTCGGTGAAGAAGTCGGCATCGCTCTTGCCGACGGCGTCCTGGGGGCTGTCGAGGCCGAGGTCGGCCGCCAGGGCGCGGTTGATCCGCATGAAGCGCAGCGAGGTGTCCTTGAAGTAGATGCTGTCGGGCATGTTGTCCATGAGCGCGCTGAGCTCGGCCTCGCTGGTGCGTAGCTTCTCGATGGCCGCCTTGCGGTCGCTGAGGTCGCGGATGTCGATCACGACAAACAGCCGACCGGCAACGGTGACGGGCCTGGAGCTGACCTCGACGGGGAAGACATCGCCGGATCGGCGACGAGCGCGAGACTCAACGAGCGTCCCGCCCGTGGTTTGGTCGGGATCGGCAATGCGAGACCAGGCGGTCGCCATCCCGTCGGGGGCAAACTCGCCGATGTTTCGATCGAGCAGCTCGTGGCGAGCGTGGCCAAGCATGCGACAGGCCGAGGCGTTGCAGTCGTGGATGCGGCCGTTGGGCCTGGTGAGGAGGACCGCGTCGGGGGACATGTCGAAGAACGTGCGGAAGGTATCGCGTTGGGCACGAAGTGTCTCGGTCGCCTCGACCTCGGAGCTCACGTCGCGGACGCGTTGGACGACATGGGTGAGCTCACCGCCGTTGTTCGAGACGGGGACGGCACGGACCTCGAGCCAGCGTCGGGCGCCGTGGCGTACGTCCTGTTGCCATCGCTCTGTCTGCGGCTCACCGGATTGCAGGGCTTGCAGCGATGGGCATCCCTGACAGATCGTCTCGGAGCCACGAAGGGTCTTGTAGCAAGGGTGTCCGATGAGCGGCCCGTCGACGCCGAAGACCTGCCGGACCGCGGCGTTCACCTCGACGATGCGTAGGCCGCGGTCGACGACGACCACGGCATCGGGCAGGGCGTCCAGCATGGCCGCCGGGCTAGGACCGCGGTGCTCCGGTGCGTCTGACGCGTTGCTGTTCCCCCCGGGCTGCTGATCACACATCACGTCGTCCCCCGAAGCGGCGAGCGCCGGAGAAGAACCTATCGATGTTAGCCCGGTATTCCGATGGCTCGCCTGATCCGGATCGCTCTGTCCGGGCGATCTAGGACAGACTGGAAGGCGTTTCCCCTCGTTGGACAGACTGCTCTATTCGTTGGGGTTCATTATAGCCCATCCTTGCCGGTTCGCCTGGGACGTAGGGCTTAGGGTCTTTGCCTTAGACAGTATCCGTAGTCCTACCCATCCAAGACGCGCCCTGGGCCCAGGGACGGGCTCGAAGTGACATGCTGGAGCCAGAAGCTAACGCTTCGGCCTAGCTCGGCAGGCCTGGAAAGTATAAGACCTTCAAGGCTGGCCGAGAAGCCTGGAAGGTTCAGTCCCGCCGGAGGCTTGGTCCGCGGGAGTCCTTCTGAGAGGCAAACGCTCTTTGGGTCCGCGCTGCTTGGCTGCTTGGCAAAGTGGGGGGCGAGCGTGGCCGTCTTCGCCAGAGTATCTACGGGCCAGCAACGTCCTGTTGGAGGACGCACTCCTCGCCCCAGATGTCGGAGCCGTCGGGCCTGCCCTCGGTCGGTCCGAAGACGAGGTCGGGACCGGCCGAATCGAAGATCGGCCGTCCGGCATTGGCCTCGACGCGAGCGCGCATCTTCGAGTCGATGTGTTTGACGGTGACGTAACGGAGGGGTGTTCCCCATGGATCCACGATGGGGCAACCGGTCTGGCGGGTGAGGGTGTCGGGCAAGTCCGCGAGGATCTGTGCGCTGGGCGGATGGGAAAGCAATGCCTCGATGGCGGCGGCCGAGTCGCCGTTGCGGCGTCCTGCCGGCGGTTGCCCGTGTTGCTCGGTATAGAGCTTCAGGGCCTCGGTCATGGTGCAGATCTGGCGGACGGCGAGTCGGCGTTTCGTCTGCTGTCGTGTGGTGCGGGCCATACCGGTCAGCAGGAAGACCGCCACGCCCAAGACAAGGACGGCGGCGGCCAGCTCGACGAGGGTCATGCCGGAACGGAGACCAGGCGATCGTCGGGACCGGCTCGCGCAACGCGGCCCTGGTTTCACACCATAGTGGGTCATACAATGCACCTGTTCTTTCGCTACCTCGCCGGACAGGATGATTGTATGCCCCGAGAAACGATGTGGCTATTCGCAAGAGGGATGTTGTCGTACCGGCGGCGCGGATCGGCGGCCCTGCCGGGCCTGTTCGCCGCCCTGGCGATCGGTTCGGTAACGCTTCTGTGCGGCTGCGGACCGGAGGGTCAACCGCCCGTCACGGGACTGAGCATCTGGGCGATCGGCGCCTCCCATGACGTCCCGCCGGGGATGAGTCCGCAGCGCGAGACCGACTGCTACAGCCACCAGGCCAAGCGTATTCGACTGAAGGGCGCGCGGAACGAGGTGGTCGCGTGCCAGGTGGTGATCCCGGCCGAAGGGGAGGCCCTGTCGGGCATCACGCTTCGGATCGGAGGATTCCAGACGAAGCCGGCGGCGCCGGTAGCCCCGACGTGCCGGGCGTATCGGTCAG
This sequence comes from uncultured Planctomycetales bacterium, assembly GCA_964622545.1. Lineage (GTDB taxonomy): Bacteria > Planctomycetota > Phycisphaerae > UBA1845 > JAFGLZ01 > JAFGLZ01. Next base: position 22,362 of record CAZUQM010000039.1, read on the forward strand.
TGCGGTGTCGGGCGGTGGGTCGTTTCGGCTGGCGACACCTCAGGCCGAATGCGCTGCTTCCGACCGGCCCCGTTCCGGACGCCTTGATTCCGATCGGCGGTCAACCGGTCACGGAACCGTTCGACGTGGCCGCGGGGACATCCCTGCCCATCTGGTTGGACGTGCGGATACCGGCACGGACGAGCCCCGGCGTCTACGTCGCGCCGATCGAGGTGAGCACGTCGGGCGTCGTGCTCGACAGGGTAAGCCTGGAGGTCCAGGTGTTGCCGATGACGCTACCGGCCAGCGCGTCGGCGCCGATCGTGGCGGGCGTGGATATGCGATCGGTCTTTCGCGCGACGCTGGAGCGAGATGGCAAGCCTTATGTGCCTCGGGGGGTGGTCGAAGGCGACCCGATGGCCGGCAAGGCGCAGGGCGTGCTCGATGAGGCGATGCGGATGCTCCGCGAGCACGGGTGCGAGCCGGTCCTGTACGGCGTGTATCCGAACCTGTCGCTCGACGCGTCGGGCAAGATGCAGCTTGCCTGGGAGACGTACGACCGGACGGTGTCACGGTATATCGACGGTGAGGCCTATGCGGGACCGAACGGCGTGACCGTCTGGCCGTTGCCGGTCCACCGGGCTTTCCCGCCTCCAGCGAACTACGGTGGGATCAACTCGCCCGCGTACGGCAAGGCATTGCAGGCCTGCCTGCACCAGGCCATGGCGCACTTCGAGACCAAGGGCTGGTCGGCCGAGCCGTTCGTGTGGTCGGGGCCGCCTCCGGTCCCGTTGCCCGAGCCGAGCGAGCGGCTGGTCGAGTTCGCCAGGCGTCTGTCGGCGGCATCGACGCCCCATCGGCTGTTGGCCCGGGCGATCCCCCAGTCGATGAAGCCGTTCGGGTGGCTGGGTCATGAGACGGACCCGGATGTGGTCAAGCTGGTTTCGATCTGGGCCCCGCCCGCGCGGTTCTACGACGCTCCGTCGATGCGGGCGCACCGAGCGGCCGGCAAGCGGGGATGGATGCTTCCGGGGGAGCCCTCGTACAGCCCGTCGCTCGCGATTGGCGCACCGCCGGTGGACGCGCGAGCCCTGGCCTGGCAAGCGTATCGGCTGGGGATCGACCGCATCTTCGTCCCGTCGGTCAACGACTGGCCGGAGGGAGCCAACCTGACGGTCGCCCCGCTGGGCAGCGATTGGCTGATCTATCCGGGCAAGGCGGGCGGTGTAGAAGGCGTCTGGCCGTCGGTGCGGCTGAAGCGCTTGCGCCGCGGCTTGCAGGACTTGAAGTACCTCGCGCTGCTCCAGGGGGCCGGACAAGAGGACCTAGCCCGGACGATCGCCCGCATTCTGTTTCGCTACGGCGGCAGCGAGGCGTACGTAGACCACTTCGCGGACGCATGCCAGTGGCCCTGGGTCGAGCAGCCCGAGCTGTGGGACCTGGCCCGCGACATCATGGGCGAGCGGATCGCCAAGGGCGGTCGGGGGACGGACGCGAGGTCGGATGAGGCGATCGCCGAGACGGTCCGATGGCGTCGGCTGGTGGACGGGGCGTGTCAGATCGTGCTCACGTGCGAGGGGGTGCGGGTCCGGGCGGCCGGCGGCGAGGCGGGCGCCAGCGAGGTCGAATGCCACATGATCATCCGCAACGAGCGGCCGCAGGGTCTGAAGGGCCGGCTGCGGTTCGGGGATCTTCCGAGCGGCTGGAAGGCGATTCGGGACGACGTGGCCGTGGACGAGCTGCCGTGTCTAGGCCGCACGCGGGTGGCGCTCGTAGCGCGGGCGACGGGCATCGGGACGAACGAATGGGGCGTCTCGGAGTTGCCGGTCGTGCTGGCTACGGAGGCGCACGGGCAGATCGAGACGCAGGCCCGGCTGACGCAGGTGACGCCTCGACGGCTGGAGCGCCCCGTGGTGGTGGACGGCGACCTCGGCGACTGGCCGCCTGGCATCCGAAACGTGGCGGGCGACTTCGTCCTGATCAGCGGCCGGCCGATTGGGGCGGAGGCGGGCGCGTCGCGGGGCGAGCCGACGGAGGGGACGCTGGCGTTCGTGGGCTACGATCGTGATCGCCTCCTGCTGGCGCTGCGATGCACCGAGAGCCAACCGGAGACCCTGCCGCAGACGGCGGGCAACTTCATTCGCTACGATGGGTTGGTCCCGGCCGATGACGACCTGGTGGAGATCTTGATCGATCCGACGAACGCGGGCACGGGCCAGCCGATCGACGTGTATCACGTCATGGTTCGGCCGACGGGGGCGGTTCTGGCCCGGCATGGCGTCTCGACGGGCTCGGGGTGGGGCGAGAGTCGTCACTGGCCGGTGGACGTCCGGGTGGTGACGCAGCGCGAGCCCAAGGCATGGACGCTGGAGGTGAGCCTGCCGCTGACGGCGTTCGGGGCCAAGCCCGAGTCGGGCGCGCGGTGGGGTTTCAACGTGACGCGGTATCAGGCGCGGGTCGGGGAGTACAGCACGTGGTCGGGCGCCCGGCGGTACGCGTACAACACGCGGACGTTCGGGAATCTGAGCTGGCCTTAGGTCGGTCGAGGTGACGCATCGTGGCGCGACGCGGCATGCCAACGTGGGTGGTTCCGGTGGGACTCGTGGGGCTGCTGGCCGCGATCGGGGCGTTCGTGATGCTGCGTCCCGGCACGCCCACGCCGCCGACGGAGGCCACGCTGCGCGAGGGACGGCTTCAGCGGATCGATCAACCGGCGTCGCTCTGGTCGGTCGTGGAGCGGCCCACGAAGCCCGGACTGGCCGCGGACGACTACAACAAGGGCGTCGTGGAATACTACGACACGAACGGCTACGAGACGCTGCGCGGCCTGAGCGAGGACGAGAAGCTGGCGATCTCGTCGGACGCGTTTCCGTACGAGGTGTGCGGCTTCGTGCTGGCCGGTGCGGCCAAACGACGCATGGACTACGTCGTGCAATACGTCCCACCGGCCGAGGCGGTGAAGCCGAGCCATCGTGAGCTGATCTCGGATCCGGACGGCAAGCCGCCGCTGCCGCACCTGTCGGGCTTTCGCGCGATGGCCGATGCGGCGCTGCTGTATGCCCGGATCTGCGAGCGCGCCGACAAGCACAGCGAGGCCGAGCGGCTGAGCAAGGCGGTGCTGGTATTCGGTTGGCACGTCGCGGAGGACCGCGTGCGGCTGTTCGGTCATCAGATCGGTCTGGAGATCGAGCGGAAGGCGGCCGAGCAGTTGGCCGAGCACTATGAACGGCGCAAAGCGACGAACGAGCTGACGAACGTGCGGGCATTCCTTGCGGATCTGACGGGTGTGCAGGAACGGGTGTCGCTCAAGGCGGCCGAGGCGGTGTTTCGGCTGAACAAGCGGGGGCATCTGCACGCGGGCGACCTGATGAACGTGGCGGGCAACGACGGCGATCCGATGTGGCGGATCGAGGCGATTCGAATGCTGGGGGTCTCCCGGGCGGCGCTGACCCAGGGCGGCAAGCGGGCGGATTTCCGGGCGATCACGGACCTGCTGGAACGGTACCGGGCGGGCGAGATCGAGGTGCCGCCCCCCTATCCCCCGTTTGCGCGTGCCGCGGCTGAGCGGGCGCTCGGCATGACGATCAAGGACGTGCGGACGGCGTACTGAGCACACCCGACAACCCGGCCTGGGACCTGGGCTATTCAACGGGGGAGGCTATGGCGGACGACGTGGTGATCACGGTCTTCGGCAGCAGCAAGCCGAAGGAGGGGGACGAGGGCTACGCCGTGGCGCGGGAGCTGGGCCGGGCGATCGCCGAGCAGGGATGGACGCTGTGCAACGGCGGTTACGGCGGAACGATGGCGGCCAGCGCCCGCGGGGCGTTGGAGGCCGGCGGGAGGACGATCGGCGTCTCGTGCGCGGCGTTCGGTCGCGACGGTGTGAATCGCTGGATCCAGGACGAGGTCGTGACCGGCGATCTGAACGCGCGGCTCGGCAAGCTGATCGAGTTCGGTCGGGGGTACGTCGTCCTGCCGGGATCGACGGGGACGCTGTTGGAGCTGGCCTCGGTGTGGGAGCTGACGAACAAGCGGTTCTTCGGGGGCAAGCTGATCGTCCTTCTGGGCAGCTACTGGCAACCGGTGCTGGACGCCGTGGCGCAGGAGTCGAGCGAGCCGCTGGCGTGCCTCACGCACGCGGCGACGGTGGACGACGCGGTACGGGTGTTGCGGGATAGCATCGCGCCGTGAGACACGGCGACGGTTCCGCCGTGCCGTGAGGTGAGATGGGCATCGCGCATCAGAACTCCATGGTCCTTCGAACACCACGGTGCTACGAGAACCCGAAGGCGGCTCCGAGTCCGGGCACGGAATCCGTGTCCCTTACCGCTGAAGCGATGGGGCACCCGCCCGGTTTCCTGAGCAGCGTGCTCTTCACGCCGCGGCGCGAGTGAGCAGCACGTCGGTGATGGCCAGGGCGCCGAGGACGAGGCTGACGATGCCGTTGATGGTGAAGAAGGCCAGGTTGACGCGAGAGAAATCGTCGGCGCGGACGAGGGCGTTCTCGATCAGCAGCAGGACGGCCACGATAGCCACGCCGGTCAGGTAGATCCATCCCAGGGGCGTGATGGTCGCCAGCAGGCTCAGCAGGCCGACGGTGACGGCGTGCGAGGCCCTGGCGATCCACAACGCCGGCCCGGGGCCGAGCCGCGACGGCAGCGAGAAGAGTCCTTCCCGCCGATCCACATCGATGTCCTGACACGCGTAGATGATGTCGAAGCCCGCGATCCAGCACATGACCGCTCCCATGAGGACGAGGGCGGGCGCGCCGACGGACGCGGGATCGATGGCCACCCAGGCCGCGACGGGCGACAGCGCGATCGCGCTGCCGAGGTAGGCATGCGACCACGTCGTGAACCGCTTGGCATAGGAGTAGCCGCAGAGGTAGACGAGCAAGGGCCCGGACGCGATCGCGGGCCAGGGGTTGCGATAGATCCACCAGAAGCCCGCGCAGCAGGCGATGAAGCCGCCGATGCAGAAGCCGAAGAAGAAGAGGGTCGCGCGGAGGCTGATCCGGCCGGTCTGGAGGGGGCGGTTGCTGGTCCGAGGGTTGCGGGCGTCGATCTCGACGTCGGCGATGCGGTTGAAGGTCATGGCCACGCTTCGGGCGAAGACCATGCATCCGACGATGAGGAGGAACTGCCCCGGGCGCGGCAAACCGCTCGGCAGGTTGGCCCCGGCCAGGAACGTGGCGATCAGCGCGAACGGCAGGGCAAAGACGGAGTGGGTGATCTTGATCATCTCGCCCCAGGTTCGGACGGTTGTCAGGACGCCTGTCATGGGGTTTCGCTTAGATGCCCGCCCCACCGTCGGCGATGTCGTCCGGCTCGGGCCGGGTCCATCTGACGGCGAGGTCGTTGGGGATGTTGAGCAGGTCGAGCAGCCGCCCGACCACCTCGTTGACTATATCGTCGACGGTCTTCGGTCTGCCGTAGAACGGGGGGCACAGCGGGCAGATGACGCCGCCGGCCTGGCTGATACGAAGCATGTTCTCAAGATCGACGTGCGAGATGGGCATCTCGCGCAGGCAGATGATCAGGGGGCGGCGTTCCTTGAGATGGACGTGGGCGGCGCGGGTGATGAGATTGTCGGCCAAACCCGTGGCGACCGCCGAGAGCGTGTGACAGGTGCAGGGGCAGATCAGCATGGCGTCGGTGGGGTTCGAGCCGCTGGCGAGGGGGCTGAAGAGGTCGTCGTGGCGGTGGGTTCGGAGTCGAGCCTTGCCGACGACGGGCGGCACGAGCAGATCGCTGTCGCCGAGCTCCGCGGCCGCGACGGTCCGGCCGAGCTCGCTGACGATGAGGTGGATGTGCGAGCCGGCCCGGATGAGGGCCTGAAGCAGACGCCGTGCGTAGACCGCTCCGCTGGCTCCGGTGACACCGACGACGATCTTACGTGCCATACGGCGAGGCCTCCCTATCTCACGCCGACCGACGCATCGATCGACATCAGCTTCCGCCGAGCCGACAACGCGTACGGCGACTTGGGGTACGCCGTGAGGACACGCATCAGCGCGCGAATGCCCGCTTCCTTTCTACCCTGGTTCAGTTCGAGCGCGCCGAGCTCGTAGAGGGCGTGGGGGGCAGCGTCGCCTTTGGGGTAGCTGCGCGCCAGCCGGCTCAGGCGCTTGCGACGCTCGCTCACGTCGCGCTCGGTGAGGGCGAGTCGCACCCTCAAGTTGTCCTGCAGTTTGCTCTCGGGAAACCACTGACTGATGTGCCGCAGGTTCTCGGGATACAGTTCGTGACGCGGGTCGCATCGGAGCAGCATGCTGATGGGGTTGTTCTCGGGATAGATGCGGTCGACGAATTGCCCTTGCTGATTCTCTCGGATAAGGCTCAGGAGTTGAGCGGCCTGTTCAGCGACGGCCTCGGGGTCGACACCGAGCGTACTGGCTGCGGGGCTGCGGCTCAGAAGCCCCCATAAGCCCTGGGGGGCCGGCTTGCTGGACGTGGCTGGGCTGGTGCTCTGCAAGCGCTGGATGGTCTGCTCGAGGGGATCGCTGAAGCGGTCGTCCGTGGTGCTGGTCTCGGACGGCTTCGGGGCCGTCGTCAAGACCGGCGGCAAGGCCGCTCCGAACTGGGCGACGACGCGCTCGAGGATGTCCTCGGCCAACTTCAGCTTGCCCTCGCGAGAGGCGAGCTTGGCCAGCTTCAGCCCGGCCACGCTGGCAAAGGGCGACTCGGGGCTCTCTCCCAGGATCAGCATCCAGGTCTTGCGGGAGGCCTCGCTCGGGAAATCGGAATAGAACTGGAGGAGCGCCTCGCTTCGCAGCAGGGGCATGTCGATGCGCATGTCAAGGGCGCGGCCGAGGAGGTAGAGACAGTTCCAGCGGTACCGGCTGTCGGGATATTCGTCGTTGAAATGGGTGCAGGCCTCGACGACGGCCTGCTGCTGGCGGGCGAGCTCGGTGGGGATCATCAGATTGAGCTGGGCCTGCTTGTTCTGCATGATGGCCTTGAGCTCGCGCTGGCTCTTGTCGCCACCGGCTATCCAGTCCTTTTCGGCGGCGGTCTTGATCAGCTCTTGGGTGTCCATGTCGACGAAGACGCTGCCGCTGTTGGGACCGTAGTCGTGCTCGAGCAGGCGGTACCTCAGCTCGTCGGTGCCGACGTACTGATGGAAAAGGCCCACGGGCACGGCGAAGAGCACGACCAGCACGGGGGCGACGCCGCCGGGGCGGTAGTTGCTCAGATAGGCGACCAGCAAGACGATGCCGCCGCCCAGGCAGGCAGCGATGATCGCCACGATCCACGGCATGAGGAGCTTCATCCGGTCCATCGGCCCGGCCAGGACCATGGCCGTGTCGGAGACGCCTCGCGTGGAGGTATAGAAGTAGATGATGACGGGAATCAGGGCGAGCAACAGCGTGGCGTATCGAAAGGCGAACCGGAACGAACGGGCCCTGGCGATCCAGCAACTCAGCAGCAGGGTCAGGGCCAGCCACGGAAAGACGGCCACGAACGCCACGGCCACGAGAAACAGGGATGCGCCCGGGAGCCGGTAGAGCATCGCGACCGAGATGGGGATGGTCACGAGGCTGGCCATGAGCAGGCCGACGATGAGGATCTGGGCGGGCACCTGTTGAATGCTGATAGGGAAGAGGAGGAAGTCGGTCAGCGTGACCTGCTGCTCGGCGAAGGGGTTGAAGCTGGCCTTCCACAGGGCCCAGTAGTCGTAGCGAACGGGAGCGACCTCCTGCACCGCGCCGACGAAAGGCCTGAGGACGGGCTGCAAATCCCCCGTACGGAGCCAGTAGGTGAAACAGCACAGGGCGAAGAAGACCGCCACGTTGACGCTGAGAAAGCCGATAGCCCTCGCGCGGTAGCGCGGGGCGGTGCGGGACCAGACGTCGACGATTTCGGGCTCGGCCAAGGGCGCGGCCGCCTCGGAGGCCCCGGGCTCCTGTGCGGCGGTAGAGACATCGACGAGACGGACGCGGGGGTTGTCGCGCCGCGGCATGGATGTGGTCGGATTGGGTCCACCCGCTCTTGTCAACGACCTGTCTCCGCCACGTAGACGACCACCACCCCCGCGGTCAGGCCGTGCGCGCGGACCTCGGCGAAACCCGCCCGACCGAGGCGTCGGACCATCTCGTCCGGATCGACGAAAGCCTCGACGCTATGGGTCAGGTATCGGTAGGCACCGGTGCGGTCTCGGCTGATTATGTTGGCCAGCCTCGGCAGCACGTGCCTGAAGTACAGCCCATACAACCAGCGCATGGCCCGGCGATGGGGCATGGCAAACTCGACGATGATCGCACGACCGGCGGGCGCCAAGACGCGTCTCATCTCGGCCAGGCCCGCGTTCAGGTCCTGGAAATTCCTTACGCCAAAGGCACAACTGGTCATGTTGAACGCTTCGTCGGCAAAAGGCAAGCGCATGGCGTCGGCCCGACACCAGGTCAGGCGGGCTCCGGCTGCGTGATCCTCCGTGCGAGCGGCGGCCAGAGCGAGCATCTTCTCGGCGAAGTCGAGGCCGACGACCGCCCCGGCGCGACCAGCGAAGGCCCGGGCCAGGTCGCCCGTTCCACAGGCGACGTCCAAGACGCGATCGGACCTCGTCGGGCCGGCGAGCGCGACGGCCTCGCGCCGCCACGCGGCGTCGCGGCCGAAGCTGGTGAGTCGGTTGACCAGCTCGTAGGTTGGGGCGATGGCGTCGAACATCACACGGACGCGCTCGGCCTTGTCGCGCTGGCCGTGGGGATCCGTGAGGAGACGGTGGTTCCAGAGCTCACCCGGCGGGGCATTGTCGTGGTCGGCGTGGTGTTGATCGGAGGAGGATTGCACGGGCCCAGCGTACCGCACACCCCCGCCCGGGGCAATGTGAGGAGGGCCGAAGGATCGGACCGAAGCGGTCAGGGCTCAGGGAGCGGCGGGCGCGTTGCGTCGGCTCAGAGGGGTTCCTCTTCGTCGGTGATCTCGCCGAGTTGGACGAGGGCGCGGTAGGCGGCCTTCTGCTCGGCCTCTTTCTTGCTCGGTCCCCACGCGCTGGGAAAGCGTCGACCGGCTACGGCGACGCACATCTCGAAGCACTTGCTGTGGTCGGGGCCCTGCTCATCCAGGAGCTCATAGATCGGCGTGGCGCCCAGGGATTTCTGGACATGCTGCTGCAACTGGGACTTGAAGTTGCGTTGGTGCTCGCTGTCGGCGGCCTCGGCGATGGCCTCGCCCATGTGCTCGAGGATGAAGCATCTCGCCCGCTCGATGTCTCCGCTGTCGAGGTAGATGGCGGCGATGACGGATTCGAAGGCGGCCGCAGCCAGCGAACTCGGCAATTGGCTCCGCCCACTCATGCCCTTGCCGACGAAAAGCAACTCGGGCAGGCCCAGCCTGCCGGCGGCCTTGGCACAGGTATGGCGGCTGACCACGGCAGACTTGATCTTGGTAAGCTCACCTTCAAGGTAGTCGGGGTACTTTCGGAAGAGCTCCTGGCAGACGATGACACCGAGGATGGAGTCGCCGAGAAACTCGAGGCGCTCGTTGCTCTCGAGCCGGCAGTTGGCCTTGGAGGCGTGCGTCAGGGCCTTGTCCAACAACGCGCGATCGTTGAAGTGATATCCCAGCGCAGCTTCGGCTTTGTCAAGGACCTCTACCTTGGTCACGGATGGAGCCCGTCGGGCCGAAGGCGAGGGCCGCGCCGACTCGCCATGAGCGGGGTGGCCTTCGCCTACGGTCGATGCCTACCGCCGGAGCTCGCCTGGGCTCCGGCAGGACCCTGTTATGCTAGAGTATATAGTCGGGCATCGGAGGGGTCAACTTAGCTACACAACAGCACATTTGCCCAGTCTGCCTGCCGGCTGAGGTCGGAAGATAGGTGAGTGAATGGTTATCGGACGGAGGGGTTGCCCCCGACGCCGGCGGCATCGGACCGGGGTTGTGCATAGGTGGGCTCTGATTAGGGGGCGGCGGCAGCATGATATCCTATTGACCCTGCCGGGGGGCTCGGCTGGAGCCTCACCCGCCCCGGACATCGCCTTCAGCAGAGACAGACCGGTGCACCAAGATGCATCCAACGCACCCTCAACGCGATTACATCGCTCGTTCCGGGCGACGTGGCGCTGCCGTGCTAATCGTCGGAATCGGGCTTGCCAGCGACGGCCTCGAAGGATTCCATCGTGCTCGTGTCGCCGCTCATGATGAGGTCCTGGAGGTAACGGACGCGGGGCAGGCGTTTGATCATCCAGCGCTGGGCCTTGGGCACGCGGGTCTCGTCGAGCGAGGCGTCGCGGAGGAACAGCGCCCCGCAGATGAGATCGATGGCCATGTCGACGATGGGCTGACCGTAGAGGTCCATGTAGGTGGTGCCGGGCTGGCCTTTCACGAAGGCGATCACCTCGTCGAGCCGCTTCAGCCCGTCGGCGATCTGGTCGGCGACCACCTCGAGACGACCGGACCATCTCTCGAGCTCGAGCAATTCCCTGATCATCTTGCCGGCGGTACCGGAGGCCACACCTCGGACGGCGGCGATGATCTGGAGCTGGCTGGTGCCCTCGTAGATCGTGGTGATGCGAGCGTCGCGGAGGTATCGCTCGACGGGGTAGTCGCGCATGTAGCCGCTGCCGCCGAGGATCTGGAGGGCGTCGTTGGCCACGCGGATGCACATCTCCGAGGCCATGTACTTGCTCATCGGCGTGAGCATGCCGTTGAGGCGCTTGTAGGTTCGCTCCTGGTTGCGAAGCTTCTTGACGAGATCCTTGTCGTCGGGCTTGTCGAACTCGAGCTTGCGCGCGGCGCCGTACATCATGTCGACGCAGACGCAGGTCTCGTAGGTCAGGGCCCGCGAGGCCTCGATGTCGAGCCGCATCTCGATCAGCATGTCGCGGACGGCCGGCAGATCCTCGATGGCCACACCAAACTGCTTGCGCGTGTGGGCATACTCGCGTGCCACCTGGTAGGCGGCCTCGCCGATGCCGAGGCCTTGGGCGGCGATGCCGACCCGGGCGCCGTTCATGAGCGAGAGGACATAGGTGATGAGGCCCCGCTGCCGCTCACCGATGAGCTTGGCCGGTGCGTCGTTGAACTGGAGCTCGCAGGTAGGCGAGCCGTGGATGCCGAGCTTGTCCTCCAGGCGTCGTACGACGACCTCGGGGCCGCGCTCGACGAGCAGGAGGCTCAGGCCCCGGCCGTCGGTGATCTCGGGCTCGGTTCGGGCGAGCACGAGGAGGATCTGACCGCAGCCGTTGGTGATGAAGCGCTTGACGCCCTGGACGCGCCACTGCCCGGCACCGTCCTGGTAGGCGCGGACCTTGACGGCCTGGAGGTCGCTGCCGGCGTCGGGTTCGGTCAGGACCATGGCGCCTTCGAGCTCGCCGGTGGCGAACCGGGGCAGGTACTCCTGGCGGATGTCCTCGTCGGCATAGGCGTTGATGGTCTCGGCGATGCCTTGCAGGCCGAACAGGTTCATGAGGCTGGCGTCGGCCCGGGCGACCATCTCGGTGGCGATGGTGTAGACGAGGTTGGGGAAGTTCAGCCCGCCGAAGCGGTGCGGCAGGGTGAAGCCCATCAGGTCGGCCTGGGCGAGCTTGGTCAGGGCCTCGGCGGTGCCGGGTGCGTAGCTGACGGTGCCGTCTTCGTTGAGCTTGACGCCGTGGCGATCGACGCCTTCGGCGAGTGGCTCGATGTGCTCGGCGCAGAGCTCGCCGAGGCTCGACAAGACGCGTCGGTAGTTGTCGATGGCGTCTTCGGCGTCGTGCGGGGCGACGTCGAACTCGGCGGCGTACTTGTAGCCGTCCTCCATGAGATCGGCGAGTTGGCCCAGCGGCAGGATCTGGAACCGGAACACGATGTCTTGGTTGTCGTCGAAATAGTTGGCCATCGTCGGCCCTCACGTCTCGGTAGATCTCTTCCTGCTGCGGCGCGTCGAGACGCGCCATACGTTCTACGTTCACCGGCGAGCTCGTTAGCCTATGGCACCCGGTGAGACTCCCGTCCCTGGGTGTGACTTCGTGTCCCCCACCGCTGACGCGGTGGGCCACCCGGGTCACGTCTCGGTCGATCTCTTCCTGCTGCGGCGCGTCGAGACGCGCCACCGGGTCTCCCTGACGGTCGTCTCAACGGCAACGCTCCCTGACGGTCGCGTCTCAGAGTCTATCGCGACCTCAGGCCCGGGCCTTGACGGCCTTGATCATCTTCGGCAGCACCACGTTCAAATCGCCGACGACACCGTAGTGGGCGATCTGAAAGATCGGCGCGTCCGGATCGCTGTTGACGGCGATGATCTTGGCCGACTGATCCATGCCGGCCCGATGCTGAACGGCCCCGCTGATACCGCAGGCGATATAGAGCGCGGGCCGTACCGTCGTGCCCGTCTGCCCGACCTGATGATCGTGCGTAATGTAGCCGCTGTCGACGGCGGCTCGTGAACCTGCCACCGCGCCGCCCAGGGCGTTGGCGAGGTCTTGAATCAACTGGAAGTTGTCGCGGCTGCCGACGCCCGCGCCGCCGGCGACGATAATCCGTGCGGCCTTGAGGTTGACCGTGCGTTCGCGGCGGTGTCGTTCGAGGATGCTCAACGGGGTGTCGGCGGGCGAGAGCTCGACCGATTCGCGGATGATCTCGCCCCGCCTGGCCTCGTCGCCCGGCTCGAGCGGCATGACGCCCTCCCGGACCGTGGCCATCTGGGGCCAACGGCGGACGTTGACGATGGTCGCAATGATGTTGCCGCCGAAGGCCGGCCGGATCTGCATGAGCAGGTTGTCGTAGGTCTTCTTCTCGCGTTTGTCCTCATGGCTGCCGATGTCGAGGTCCGTGCAATCGGCGGTCAGGCCGCAGCGACAGGCCGAGGCGCATCGCGGCGCCAGGTCGCGGCCCATCGGCGTGGCCCCGTACAGGACGATCTGCGGGGCGTGCCTGTGGATCAGCTCGCAGACGACCTTGGCGTAGCTGGTGGTCTGGTACTGGGCGAGGAGCGGGTCCTCGGTGAGGATCACACGATCGGCTCCGTGGGCGATGAGCCGCTTGGCCTGTGGTTCGACGTCGCTGCCGAGCAGCACGGCGCCGACCTTGACGCCCAGCCGTTCGGCGAGCTGGCGGGCCCGACCCAGCAACTCGAGTGGCACGTCGCTGAGGATGCCGTCCTCTTGCTCGGCGAAGACCCAGACGTCGCCTTGGGGGTTCGGATCGATCATGCCGGGTTCTGTCTCCACTGGTCTTCTTCGCGTTTGTTCACCGCGCCGCGGCGTTCGGCCGGCCCTCGACGTCGCCGGCCTAGCCGATGGTGTGGTCCTCGATGAGCCCGTGGACCATCTCGGCGATGCCCTCGTCGGTCGGCTCGACCTTCTGGTACCCGCTGGCGGTCAGGACGATGGTCTGGACGCGATTGACCCACGTGGGCGAGCCACGAAGGCCGACCCACTCCATGTCGGCGTCGATGTCGTCGAGGCCGACCTGCTCGATCAGCAGACCGGCGGCCTCCAACTCCTTGCAGCGCTGCTCGAGAGCCTGCTGTTTCTGTTCGTCGGTGGCATCGGGATCGGCCTCGGCAAGCTCACGCGCGAGCTCGGCCTGCGAGCGGGCCCGCTTGTAGCGCATGATCCGCCTGGACGCCTGCGGTCGAGCCACGTTGGCCTCGCCGGTGACGGTCAGCAGGACGGGCAGAGGCCCTTCGACGCACTCCCAGCCGTTGCCGGTGTTGCGACGTGCGCGGACGGTGCGGTCGGAGAGCTCCACATCGTCCTCAACGTAGGTGATCTGCGGGATGCCGAGCTTCTCGGCGCACTGGGGGCCGACCTGCGCGGTGTCGCCGTCGATGGCCTGTCGGCCGCAGATGACGAGGTCGAACTCGCCCTGACGCTTGACGGCGCAGGAGAGGATGTGGCTGGTGGCCAGGGTGTCCGAACCCGCGCCGCGTCGGTCGGTGACCAGGAAGGCTCGGTCGGCGCCACGATAGAGGGCGTCTCGCAGGACCTCGCACGCCGCGGGCGGCCCCATGGAGATCACGGTCACGGTGCCGCCGTATTGATCGCGGACCCGCAAGGCGAGCTCGAGGGCGTTGAGGTCTTCGGGGTTGAAGATGGCCGGCAACGCGGCCCGGTTGACGGTCCCGTCGTCGTTCATGGCCTTGCCGGTGACCTTCTTGGTGTCGGGCACCTGCTTGGCGAGCACTACACAGCGATAGCCCATGGCTTGGCGACTCCAGCTAGACCCATTGCGTTGCGCCTTGGGGTTTGAAACGGGGTACCTTATCGGACAGGTCGGGACGCGTCAACGCTTCGGCACGTGTCGTGCCGTGCCGATGCGGGCGCAGGCAACCGCGCGGCACGGGGAAACCCGGCATTCGGGCGCGGGGAAGTCCGCCTGTACAGAGCAACCCCGCCAGACGATGACAGGGGTGTTACAGCCTCCCATACCTGTACTATTGCCCTGGGACCCATCGCAAAGATGGGTCCTTTTGTTTTGCGGGACGGCCCGCCTCGGGGGCACCCCGCGCGTCGGCTAAAGAGCCTTGCTCGGCGAGCAGAGCGCAGGGGATCCTCGTGGTCCGCCGATCGCCGCGGGCTGTCATTCCGAATCGAGCCGGGCTATCTTTGTGGGGCGATCCGTGCACGACGGTTGCACGGCGCGTGTCCGCCAAGCGGATCCGTCCGCAGGCCACGTCGAGGAGCCATGTCGATGAGCGTTCCCGTTGTCCACCGTTCCGGTGCCTCACGCGTTTGGGCACGGTCGATGTGCGCCGCACTGCTCCCCGCGGCCGCCATGGTCGCCGTCTGCCAGGCAGGCCAGCCCGTCGACCTCGGCGTGGCGGTCAAGGCCGTGACGTACGCCAACAGCCAGGGCATCGTCGGACCGAGCCCGGAGGGCGGGCACCCGATCTTCTACATGAGCTACTACAACACCGGTGGCACGGAGCTGCTCGGCTACGACCACCGGATTCACAAGGTGTATCGCTATCGCATTCCGGGCCAGAGCGGCGGGTACGGGTTGACGCTCGGAAAGGACGGAAAGGTCTACGTCGGGACGGTGGGTCAGGGCCATCTCGTTCAGTTTGATCCGGCGACGCAACGGGTTCGCGACCTGGGCGACGCAGGTCAACCGACCCAGTACATTTGGGGCTGTGCGACCTCGCCCGACGGCCTGATCTTCGGAGCGGGCTATCCGAAGTGCATACCGCTGATCTACGACCCAAAGGCGGACAAGCTGACGAGCCCGGGCAGCATCTCGCCCCGGCCCGGGACGGACTACCTGCGCTATGTGGTATCCGACGCCAAGGGACGGGCCTGGTTCGGCGTGGCGACCAAGGCCGCCCTGGTGGTGGTCGACCCCAAGGACGGATCGCGTCGGGACATCTTGCCGGCCAAATACGCGGACGAGCAGATGGTCTATCACCTCTGCCGCAGCGGCAACGAGATCTTCGCCACGATCATCAGCGGTGGAGGCGTGCTGGTGTTCGACGCGGACACGTGCGAGCTGAAGCGCGAGATCCCCAGGCCCGAGGGGCACACGACCCTGTTCGTCGCGGTGTCCGACGGCCGCGGCAACGTGTACTGCCACGGCTCGCCGACGCACCACCTGTACGTGATCCGTCGTGGCGCGACGCGGGCCGAGAAGCTTCATGACTACTTCGGCAGCGTCAAGGCCTTGCTGGGCGACCGCTATTTGCTCGGCTTCCTGGACAACAACGGCCGGATCCTGGACCTGACCACGCAGCGCATCGTCGACGATCGGCGATGGATCGAGCCGATGCAGGGCATGAACATCTTCACATTGACGCGCGGGCCGGACGGGGCGATCTACGGCTCGACCTACATCAACCAGCACTTCTTCCGGTATGACCCGAAGGCGGGCCGGCTGGAGGACCTGGGCCGGATCATCCGCGGCGGCGGACAGTGCGATTCGATCGCCATGTCGCGCGACGGTGAGCGCGTGTGGATGGGTTGCTACGCCGGCGCTTACCTGGCCGTGTACGACCCGGATCGGCCTTACAAGCTCGGCACGGGGCCCGACTGCAACCCGCGCGACTTCGGTCGGCTCGGCGGAGGGCAGTATCGCACGAAGGCCACCGTCGAGGGGCCCGACGGCCGGGTCTATGTGGGCAGCATTCCGAGCTACAACAGCGCGCCGACCGGGGCGCTGACGGTCTTCGATGGCAAGACGCTGACGAAGACGCAGTTCACCGATCTGGTACCCGGCGGCAGCGTCCATCACCTGGCGGCGAACGATCGGGTCGTCTTCGGGGCGGGCGGGGGCAAGGTGTTCGCGCTGGATCCGGCGGCGCTGACCAAGACGGCGGAGCGAGCGATGGCGTGCACGGCGATGGTCCTCGATGCCAAGGGCCGCCTGGTGGTGTCGAGCTCGGGGGCCCTGCACGGTCTGGACGCGACGTCGCTGAAGACCGTCTGGACAATGCCGTTCGACGGCGTGAAGAAGCTAAGCCGATTCGTCAGACTGGTGGTCGACGACGCGGGCACGCTGTATGGGATGAGCAACATCGGGCTGTTTCGCATCGATCCGGAAAAGAAGCAGCTCAAGCGACTGACGCCGCTGACGAGCTCGCACCTGGCGGTGGACCAGGACGGTCGGCTTTACTTCTCGCAGGGCGCCCACCTGTTCCTGCTCGATCCCCGTAGCTCGTAGACAATCGACGACACTTGTGGACGGAGGCGACATCAGAGATGCCCCGCATCGGACTCCTGGGACTCGACGGACATCAGGGCGTGATCCTCGACGGCGTCGCCAGGCACGACGGCGCGGAGCTAGCGGCCGTGGCGAGCGAGAACGCCGAGGCGCTGGAGGCGGTCCGACAGCACACCGCCGTGACCGACGCGACAAGGCTGTACCACGACTGGCAGAGGCTGCTTGAGGCCGAGCCACTGGACATCGTGGTGATCTGCAGCACGAACGATCTGCACGTGCCGATGATCGCAGGCGCGGCCGATTGCGGCGCGCACATCATCTCGGAGAAGCCTCTGGCGATCGATCTGGACGGTCTGGCGCGGGCACGGCAGGCGGTCGAGGCGGCCGGCGTCCGGCTGACGATGCTGCTGACGATGCGGTTCACGCCGGTGTTCCTGGCCGTCCGCCGGGCGGTGGAGGACGGCCATATCGGCAGGCCGATCCTCGCGACGGCGTTCAAGTCGTACCGGCTGGGCAACCGGCCGCGCTGGCAGCGGGAGTACGCCACGTACGGCGGGACGATCCCGTTCGTGAACATCCACAGCGCCGACCTGCTGCGGTGGACGGCGGGCTGGGAGTTCGTCGAGTGTCAGGCCTATCACGGCAACGCGGGCACGACGGCGGCCGGCGAGATGGAGGATCACGCCGTGGTCCTCTTCCGCACGGACAGCGGCGGCGCGGCCGTGTCGCAGCAGGATTTCCTGCGGCCGGCGGCCGCGGCCACGCACGGTCAGACGTATCTGCGGCTCGTGGGAAGCGAGGGCCTTCTGGAGGTGGTGCATAACGAGAAGCAGGTCGTCCTGACGACCCAGGGCGAGCCGATCCGCGTCTTGGATTTGCCGGCGGGAAAGGATTTCCTGGCGGACTTCATCGACGAGCTCGAGGGGCGCGGACGGCACCTGATCAGCCAGTCGGACTGCTTTCGCATGACGGAGATCTGCCTGCTGGCGCGACGAGCGGCCGAGACGGGGCAGGCGGTCTCCTTGGATGAGGGGACGTGAGGCCATGAAACGCCAAGGGGTTCTCGTCCAGGCACTGAACACCGCACGCGACAAGGAACTCACCAGGGTGGCCCATGGCTTCAGCCGTGGGGGACACGAATCGGCGTCGGAATGCGCGCTGCCCGCCCTCAATGAGGTGGGTCACGCGCGACGCGTCGACCGTCTCGGCGTCCTTGCTGGCCATGTCGTCACGACCTGTCTCGCACTCGGCCTGATCGTGGCGCTGGGGGAGTCGTGTCCGGCTGGCGAGTCGCTTCCGTTCGTCGACGGTTTCGAGCAGGGCCTGCGGGGATGTTGGCGGGTGCGGACCGGCGAGCCGAAGGCGGTATCCGATCCGGACAAGAGGGGCGGGCAGGTGCTGGAGTTGGGGCCGTCGAGCAAGCTGATGTTGCGGACGGCTCCCGTCCAGGACGTGGTGGTCGAGGCGCGGGTTCGCTTCGCGGAGGACCGCCAATGGGTGGAAGCACCGGTGCTGCTGCGGAGTGACGCGTCCGGCGCCCGGGCGGTGCAAGTCTATCTGGAGCAGAAGTCGAGTCAGGTGATGGCGGTCCGGTACGACGGCGGCGCTCACCACCTCGCCGCTGCGGCGACGGGACCACGTCTCGAGATCGGCCAATGGTACGCACTGAAGATCGCGGCGATCGGCCCGCGTATCGTCGTGTGGCTGAATGATCGGCGGTCGCTGGTCGTGAGAGATCGTCAGGTACGTCGGGGCCTTGTCGGTCTGCGTGTCGGCGACGCTCGAACGTTGTACGATGACGTCCGCGTGCGAGCCCCACAGGCGGAGGAACGCGAGGCGATCGCGAGGATCGCGATGGCCGGGAGACCCGTGAGCACCATGCGCAAGAGCATCTTCAGCTTTCCCGACGGCTCACAGGTCGTGCTGCGGTGTCCGGAGCGGGTCGAGCCGCTCACGCCGTTCGAGGTGACGGTCACCGAGACGACAAGCGAGACGGCGGATCGGTCGGCCGACTACCTGCTGATCGTGGCGGGCCAGAGCGTGTCGCTGAGGCCGGACGAGCCGAAGCGGCTGCGGCTGTCGGGGCCGGAGGGCGTGCGGACGTTTCGGCTGATGCGCAACGGCCGGCCGATCGGCACGACGGAGGTGATCCTCCAGGGTGACACGTATTTCGAAGCGGGCGAGCTCACGCCGCTGTTCGAGCAGTGCCGCGACCGGGTCCACAGAGACCGGCAGGCGTGGCGGCGGCGAGGCACGATCATCCACACGAACCCGAGCTGGTTTCGCGACCACGTCCACGAGATGAAGGCCTACAAGTACTGGGAGGGCGAGCTATGCAGCTACGTCGACGCGCTCCTTGAGCTGCAGCATCCGGAGGGCTTCTACTACGAGATCCTCGGTCGGGCCGACCACGACCATCAGACGTTCGTCGATGAGACGTTCGTCCGCGTGGAGAGGGACCAGGACCTGTGCTGGATCCGGCTCGAGATGGAGGCGGACATCGAGTACCTGATGGTCGAGGCCGTCCACGCCATCTGGCGGGCGACGGGCGACGGCGCGGCGCTGCGGCGGCGGCTGCCGAGCCTGGAGCGGGCGCTGGAGTACGGCTTCACCCATCCGACACGGTGGGACGCCGAGCATGGGGCCATGAAGCGGACGTTCAGCATCGACACGTGGGACTTCACGTACGGCGTGTCGGACCGGAATCGCCGCATCGAACCGGACATGCCGATGGGCATCATGCACGGCGACAACAGCGGGCTGTACCAGGCCTGTCGGCAGCTCGCGAGAATGTTGCACTCGGTGGGCGAGCCGACCAAGGCCCAGGCCTGGGACAAGCGGGCGCGGGAGCTCCGCGAGCGGGTCAACGAGCTGTGCTTCAACGGGCGGTACTACACGCATCAGGTCCTGCTCGATCCGGTGGACACGGGCGTGGACGAGGCGGACATTTTGTCGCTGTCGAACACGTACGACATCAACCGCGGCCTGCCGACGCACGAGATGGCCGTCAAGATCATCGACGAGTACCGGGCGCGGCGCGCCAAGAACGCCGACCGCCACTTCGCCGAGTGGTATTCGATCGACCCACCCTATCCACAGTTCGGACCGTACCCGGCGGGCAAGTACATCAACGGCGGGGTCGCGGGCTTCGTCGCGGGTGAGCTGGCCAAGGCGGCGCTGCATCACGGGCGCGAGGCCTACGGCGCGGACATCCTGCGGCGGGTGGCCAGGAAGGTGGCCGACGACGGGTTCATCGGATTCCTCTACGACGCGAAGACGGGCCAATCGATGGGCGGCGGTCCGCGGGGGTGGAGCGCCGCGGCGGTGATCTCGGCGCTGCTCGAGGGCCTGGCGGGCATCGAGGATCGGGCGACGCGCTTCCGGCACGTCACACTGTCGCCGCGTTTTGTGGCGGCCGGGATCGACGAGGCGAAGGTCTGTGCGCGGTACGGGCCGAGCGGGGCCTACGTGACGATGGCCTTCGAGCACGATCCGGACGCCAAGACGATTCGCTTGCGTGTGGCGGGCGTGTCGGAGCATGCCAGGCTTCGGGTGCTGTTACCCGAAGGCGCCGTGCGGGCGGACGTCGTCGAGCCGGAGCGGATCAACGGGTGGCTGGAGACGGTGGCGTCATCAAGATATCTGGCGTTCGACTGGATGGGCCCTCTGGCACAGGGCGTGGCTGCGATTAGGATCGCCTATGAGACCGACTAGCCCCAGGCGTGCCGCGCTGGGCCGCAGGCCGTATCGCTATGGTGGCGTTCGGCCGGCATGGCTGGTTGCGGTTACGCTGATGGGTGGGACCACGCTCGAAGCGGCGGCCGGAGCCGAGGCGCGGTCGTGGGACTTCGAATCGAAGCCGACGGGCTGGGCACTACCGGGCGCAGCCGGCCAGGTCGTGGCCGAGCCGGGCAAGGCCGACAATGGCGTGGTCAAGATTGTCGCCACCCGGCCGCATCATACGCGGATGATGCTGACCGAGAGCCGGGGCAAGCCGGACTTCGAGGCAACGTGCCGGGTTCGCGTGCTGCGGTGGCAGGGCCATCCGCCGACCATCTACGTCTACGCACGGTCGGATCGAGGCGGGTTCCGCGGGCTATCACTGTCGGGCGATCGGGCGCGCTTGTTCTGCTGGCGCGGTCGGGGCAAGCGGAACCCGACGCTGGGGCAGGAGGAGCTGCGGGAACCGATCCAGAACGGCGGGTGGTGGCGCGTGCGGCTGGTCTGCTTTGGCGACCATGTTGCGGCACGGGTCTGGCCGGAGGGCGCGCCGGAGCCGCCGCATTGGCCGCTCGTCGGGCACGAGCCGGACCAGCCGGCAGGTCAGTTCGGTATCGGGCTCTGGCTGGCTCCCAAGACCACGTCGCGGGCCGAGGCCGCGGTCGACGACGTGACGTTCCGACCGCTGGTCGAGGAGGATCTGGCGGGGCTGCGTCTACGCGTGCAACCTCGGGCGGCGCTGGAAGACCGGGTCGTCCGCGATCAGGAGGGTGCGTTTCGCGAAGGGTCGCTGGCCGGGCTGGCCACGCCAACGACGCTGATCGCGTTCGACCCGGACCACGGCGAGGTAGCCCACCTGGTGGACCGCGCGACCGGCCGCGAGTTCGTTGCAGCAGCACCTGCGCGGCCGTTGTTCCGGTTGCGGCTGACGAAGCCGGCCGAGGGCTTGTCGCGCCGCGTCGCGGCGGCGGAGTTCCGCAAGATCACTTGTGAAGTGGTGAATGACCGCGAGTTCCTGCTGCGGTTCTCGGATCACTTCTCGATGCCGCTGGAGGCGGAGATCCGCGCTCGCGAAAACGGCGACGGCCTGATCCGTCTCGGGCTCGAAGTCCGCAACGGCACGGACTGGGCGGTCGCGGTGGCGCGGTTCCCGCAGATGGCCTGGCCGGCCAGGCTCGGCAAGACCAGCAAAGACGACAGGCTGCTGCTGCCCTTCTATGGCGGGTCGATTTTGCCGGAGCCGGCGTCGCGTCGGCAGTCGCGAAGCGCGCACTACCCCGGCCTGTCGTTCGCCCAGTTCACGGCGCTCTATGACGACACGGCCGGGCTGTATCTCGCGTCGTATGACCCCGACGGCCACTGCAAGCGCTGGGACTTGAGCACGGGCGAAGACGCCTTCGTGCAGATGCCGCTGGCGCACCTGATGCCGGAGGTGCCGGGCCGCGACGCGCGGCTGCCGTACGACGTCGTGATCACGACGTTCCGCGGCGACTGGCGCGACGCGGCGGCGATCTACAAGCGGTGGGCGGTGCGTCAGCCCTGGTGCGTGACGAAGCTGCGCGAGCGGGATGATATTCCGGCGTTTGTGAAGTCCGGCGCGGGTGTGATCATCACGGGCATCCAGAACGAACACGGACGGACGAAGCGGTTCGGGGCGAGGCTGGAGCGACTGCCCGAGTGGATCGCGCAGTATCGCGAGAAAACGGGTTTGAACTGCGTCGTGTTCGTGCCGTACGGCTGGGAGAATCGCGGTACGTGGGCGGGCATCAACTACCTGCCGGCCGTGCCGAGCAACGCAGCGTGGAAGAAGGTCAACGCCGCGCTCCACAAGCAGGGCGACCGCACGGCGTTTCTGACCAGCGGGTACTGGTGGGTGATCAAACGGCGGCGGACGGGCAGCGGCCCGGCGTTCGACGACTCGGAGGACTTCGAGCGGCGGGGCGACATGGTGGCCCGTCGTCCCGACGGCATTCCGTATCTGGTCGACAACTACGACCGGGTGAGGGACCACGGGAACTGGCGGGGTCTGTCGGCGACGCTGTGTCACGGCAGCGAGGACGCCACCGATGCAATGAAACGGATCTTCCTGGACGTCGCCCGGCTGGGCACGCCGCTGATCAGCTTCGACCAGGAGATCGGCGGAGAGCAACGTTACCCGTGTTACGCCGAGGACCACGGCCATCCGCCGGGATACGGACGCTGGATGTGGACGGGGTTACGAGATTGCTGCAAGGCGATCTTGGCCGAGGGCAAGGCCATCGAGCCGGAGCTGGGGCTGTTTCTCGAGAACACGAGCGAGCTGGCGATCCCCTACATGGCCACGTACTGGAGCCGGCAGTTCAGCGAGGTGGACTGTCCGGTGACGGGCTCGCGCGGCATCGGGTTGTTCTCGTATCTGTACCACGAATACGTCACGGCGATCGGCGCGGCTTGCGTCCAGGGCCAGGGCGCTCGGACCACGCGGCCGAGCGCGGAGCTTCGGTGTCGGATCTACGCGAACAACCTAGTGCGGGGGCTGATCCCCGGACCGTTCGCGCATCACGTGCCGCTGGAGGGCGGCGATGCGTGGACGCGGACGACGGCGGCGGCGTATTTCTCGTACTGCAGGATCTATGCGTCGTTTCCCGAGTACCTGGTGCTGGGCGAGGCGTGCCGGCCTCCGGACGTGGCCTGTCAGGAGGTGGACGCGTGGTTCTATCGGTATGACGGCGCGGGCACGAGGCTTCGTGAGGGCGGTCCGAAGGTGAGCAAGGTGACGCTGCCGCTGGAAGCCGTGGTCGTCGGCAGCTTCAAGGCGGCGGACGGCACGGTAGGGACGGTGATCGCCAACACGACGGATCGGCCTCAGCGGGCGACGCTGACGTTGCGATCGGCCGCGCGGGAGGCGAAGCTGTATCGCGCGGATCGCTCGAGCGAGCGGACGTGGCACGACGTGCCGGCGGGACAACCGGTGTCGATCGCGCTCGAGCCGTTCGGCACACGGATGCTGGTGGTCGGCGGGTAGATCGATACGAGCGGCGGCAAGGCCAAGCGCCACGGCCCACCCTTGGGTCGCGGGCGTCGATAGGAGGATGCACGATGTGGACGACCTCATCCGAAGCACCTTCACGCGGGGGCAGGAAGCGTGGTCTGTTGGTGCTCCTGGCCACATGCCTGCAAGCCGCTCCGACGTGGGGCGAGGAGGTCCCGTTTCCGGAGGCGCTCGGCGACGCGGCGATCCGCGTGAAGACGCTCGATAGCATCCTCGACGACACCCTGCTGATCGGCAACGGCGACATCAACGCGCTGGTGTGGACGGGCGGCGGCGGCGTGTCGATGGTGCTGACCAAGAACGACGTGTGGGACGCGCGGCTGCTGACGCAGGACGATCCGCCGCTGCCGACGTTGGAACTGATCAGGCAGCTCGGCAAGGAGGGCAAGCTCGGCGGGAGCTTCGTGCTGCCGGGCGGGGCCAAGTACGACGGCGAGGACTCGTATCACGCCCACGCGTTTCCGTGCCCGCGGGCCTGCGCGCGGCTGCAGATCGGGGGCAGTGCGGCGGACCGACCGTTCTGGAAGCAGATCCGCGCCCAGGGCATGCGGAACAACTGGGAGCGTCGCGGCGACGTGACGGTCATGAGCATCCGCGGAAAGCAGGGCGCGTCAAACGGGTACGCCCTGGCGCCGCTGGACCTGGCCACAAACGACTACAACAGACTCCGCGTGCGGCTGAGTGGCACGGAGAACGCCCGGTACTTCATCGACGTGATGACGCCCGGCGGCGAGAACATCCTGAGCAGTAAGTGGATCGAGACGCCGACGGAGCCGGCCGAGCGGACGTTCGAGCTGCCCAAGGGCAAGCGGATCGGCAAGCTGATCCTCTACACGTGGACCGAGACGACGCGGCACGCGGAGAACCGCTTCGAGGGCGTGTGGTTCGAGGGCCCGAAGGGCAGCCGCGCGGTCGACCTGACCACGACCGCACCGCCGACGTGTTCGGGGCGGCTCGATCTGTTGCGGGCGGTCGCGGAGGTGGATGGAGCACCCGATGGGCCGCCGAAGGCGACGATCCGAGCGCTGGCCGACCGCAACGCGTTCCTGATCGACGGTTCCGGCAAGGCGGCACTCGTGCCGCTGACCAACAAGGACCTGCCACCGGTCGAGACGGGCACGTTCGGCAAGGTGACGTGGATCCGGCAGACGATTCCCGGCGATCTGGATTGGCCCGGCATGGCCTTCACGGTAGCCCTGGCGCAAGACGGACACCGCAAGGCCGTCGCGATCGTCACGTCGCTGGAGCACGCCGAGGACTTCACCGAGCGTGCGGTCACGATGGCCTCCGACGTGCTGCGGATCGAAGAGGCCAAGGTCGTCGGCCGCCATGAGGAGACCTGGAGGCGATTCTGGTCGCACAGCGGCCTGGAGATCGACGACCCGCTGCTGCAGCGGACGTGGTATCGCGGGCTCTACTTCCTGCGGTGCGTGAGCAAGCCGGGTGTGATCTCTCCTGGGCTGTTCGCGAGCTTGATCAACGACACGCCCGCCTGGCACGGCGATTACCACACGAACTACAACCTCCAGCAGACGTTCTGGGCGTGCTACGCGGCCAACCACCCCGAGCTGGCCGAGCCGTACGATCGGTTGATGCTCGAATACCTGCCGCGGGGACGGTGGTTGTGCAAGCAGGTGTACGGCATCGACGGGGCATACTATCCGCACGTGCTCTTCGCGTACGAGCCGACGCATCCCGAGCGGTGCAAGAGCGTCAACGGCCGACAGTACATCCATCACGTCTGGGGCATGACGATCGGCGTGGCCGGCTTCAGCATCCAGCCGGTGTGGTGGCATTACAAGGTCGCGCCGAGCCGCGGGTTGTTGGAGAAGATCTACCCGATGGTTCGGGACGTGGCCCAGTTCTATGCCGGCTTCATCGAGGGCTGCGAGCCCGCGGCGGGCGGGAAGGTGCGGCTCGGCCCGTCGGTCTCGCCCGAGCACTGGGGCTGGGCCAAGGACCTCGCACGGAACTACGACTGCGCGTTCGACATCGCGATGGCGCAGTACACGCTTGAGGCGGCCATCGAGGGCGCGACGACGCTCGGTCGCGACGCGGAGTTGGTGAGGCGATGGCGCGCCGCGATCGCCAAGCTGCCCGACTATCCGCTGCACGGCAAGGACGAGCCGATCGTGGTCGACGTGGCCGGGGCACCGCCGATGACGTACAACATCTCGGTGCCGGCGACGCCGGTGTTCCCGGCCGACGTAATCACGTGGCAGTCGCCGGATTCGACGCGGGAGCTGTTCGCGCGGACGATCGACGGGCTGAAGTGGAACGGCAACAACGCGACGGTCATGCTGGCCATCTCGCGGGCGCGGCTCAGCATGCCCGGCACGCAGGCCTGGCTGCACGAGGAGGTCGCCGCGCGGACGCGCCCGAACGGGACGATGACGCTGAACCGTCTGAAGCCCCACCATGGCTTCAACGACTTCGGGCACTACACCGAACAGTTCGGCACGGGCATGGCCGTCTCGGAGCTGCTCGTCCAGAGCGCCGGCGACGTGATCCGACTGTTTCCTGCCGTGCGGGAAGGCGCGAGCGCGCGGTGTCACACACTCCGCACGCAGGGGGGCTTTCTCGTCTCGGCGGCGATGCGCCAGGGCGAGGTGCTGCCGTTTACGATCGAGAGCACGGCCGGCGGGACGCTACGGATCCAGAGCCCGTGGCCGACGCTGGCGGTGCGGCGCGGCGGCGCTGCCGAGCCGAAGGCGATCACCTTGGGAGCGAACCGTATCGCCGTCCTGGAGACGCCGAAGGCAGAGACGCTACGATTTCAGCCCGCCTCGGTCGCAGGGAAGCAGACACGCTGAGACGTGGGTGACGCGACCTGTCGTTCGTCTTCGTGTCCCCCACCGCTCCCTCGACGAGGCTCGGGAAAGTTGAAGAGGTGGGGCACCGCCCCCGTGTTGGCTGTTCGAGAAAGGCTGCAATGCCCTTAGCGAAATGATTCGGAGGAGATCATGATCCGAGTAGTCACGATCGCGCTCGCACTGCTTGTGGTCTCGTCGCCGCTGGCGGCCGAGACGCTGACGTACGTCGACCTCATTGGCCGGCTGACCGACCTCGAGCGGTTGGCCACGCTGCCCGAGCCCGGCGAGGCGTGCGCCCAATGGTCGAGCTACCACCGCGCGAGCACATACGACGCATCGACCGGCAAGTACGTCGCGTGGGACCAAAACAAGGACGGCAGCGGGTTCATCCGCAAGGAGGGCGAGTCGCTCGTGCTGGCCGAGATGGAGGGTCCGGGCTGCATCTGGCGGATCTGGTCGGCCCTGGCGCAGAAGGGTCGCGTCAAGATCTACCTCGACGGGGCGTCGGAGCCGGCGGTCGACCTGCCGTTCGCGGGCTACTTCAACAGGAAGCACGAGCCGTTCGTGCACGAGTCGCTGGTGCACATGACGGCGCGGGGGCTGAACAACTACGTGCCGATCCCCTACCAGAGGTCGTGCAAGATCGTGGCCGAGCCGGGCTGGGGACGGTTCTATCACTTCACGTACGGGACGTTCCCGAAGGGTACGAAGGTGCCGACGTTCACGATGGAGCTCTCGGCCGAGGAGAAGGCGGCCCTGGCCGAGGCGCACAGGAAGTTGACCGACGGCGGCGCCGATCCGGCCGGCAAGCGGGCGGGGCAGGAGACGGTCCGCAAGACGGTCCAGGTGGCCGACGGCAAGGACGCGTCGGTGGTCACGTTGTCGGGGCCCCGTGCGATGACGGCGATCCGTGCGAAGCTGGACGTGCCCCCTTCCCCGAAGGATCGGGAATTCCTCCGCAAGATGGCCCTGGCGATACGGTGGGACGGCGAGCCACGACCGAGCGTCTGGTCGCCGTTCGGCGACTTCTTCGGCACGGCCGGCGGGGCGAACCAGTACACGTCGCTGCCGCTGGGGCTGACCGACGACGGCGAGTGGTACTGCCTGTGGTATATGCCGTTCGCCAAGAGCGCCGAGCTGACGCTCAGCAACGACACGGGACGGCAGGTGGTGGTGACCTTCGAGATCACGCACGCGCCGCTGACCAGGCCCATCGATCAACTCGGGCGCTTCCACGCCAAGTGGCACCGCGACGCGTTTCTGCCTCCGGAGCCGGAGCGATGGATCGACTGGACGATGCTGCAGGCCGAGGGGCGGGGGCGCTACTGCGGCGTGATGCTGCACGTGTGGAACCCCCGCGGCGGCTGGTGGGGTGAAGGCGACGAGAAGATCCACGTCGACGGCGAGAGGTTCCCGTCGACGTTCGGCACCGGCTCGGAGGACTACTTCGGCTACGCGTGGTGCAACCCGACGTTGTTCCAGAACGCGTACCACAATCAGACGATCAGTATGGGTAACCGTGGGCACGTCTCGGTCAACCGCTGGCACCTCGGGGACGCCATCCCCTTCCAGGAATCGATCGAGGTCTACATCGAGAAGTACTGGCCGAACAAGAAACCGACGAGGTATGCGGCGGTAGCCTATTGGTATCAGGCGGCCGGTCAGGCCGACGGCTACGAGGCGGTGCCGGCCGATGATCGCACGGACTACTGGGAGAAGCCGCACGGGTTCAAGGTGATCGGGGCCCTGGAGGGCGAACGGCTCGACGTGGTCGGCCAGACCGCGGGCCGGGCACGGCTCCAGGACCTGTACCACTACAAAGGCACATGGTCGGACCAGGCGCATCTCTGGTGGACGCACGCCAAGCCCGGCGACAAGCTGACGGTGTCGTTTCCGGTCCGGCCGCCGGGTCAGTACCGGTTGATCCTCCAGATGACCAAGGCGAAGGATTACGGGATCGTGCAGCTCCACCTGGACGGTAAGAAGCTCGGTGACCGGATCGACCTCTACAACCCCAAGGTCGCGCCAACGGGGCCGATGGACATGGGCACGTTCGACCTGACGGCCATGAAGCACGAGCTGACGATCGAGATCGTCGCAGCCAACCCCAAGGCGATGAAGCGTTACATGGCGGGGCTCGATTACATTCAGCTTGTGCCGGTGAAGGAGTGAGGCCGGGGTCCGGATACCGGGCTCCGGGACAGCGGCGCGCTAATGGGGGCCAGTCACCTAGTTAAGGATGTCGCCTACAGGACTACTTCGTCGCGTCCACGAAGCCCTGATAGAGCTCGAGGGCGCGACCCTCGGTGATGCCGCGATCGACCACGAGGCGGAAGCTCGCACGCCGCGTCTGCCCGGCGGCCGTGTCCCGACCGAAGAACGAGAAGTACATCGAGTGATGCCCGGCCACGCCGTCGGGTGGATCGAGCACGTAGGGCATCTCGAGACTGAAGCATTGCTCGGGCCGTGCCATCATCACGAACGTGATGTCGGTCTTGGCGTCATGCATGAGGCCGATCGGGGCTTCGATATAGCGAAGGATCGACCATTGGACCGGGTTGTGGCCCTGCTCCCAGCGTCCGTCGAGGAACATGCGTGCGGCGGCGAGGTCGCGCGGGAAGGCCAGATAGGTGCCGATGACCAGGTCGGTCCCGCGGGGCACGACGAAGGCCGGTTTGCCGCGTCCGTGCCTGGCGGGCTTGAGGTAGACGCGGTTCTCGAAGGTCTTGTTGAAGTAGTTGGACAGGAACACGTCGAGCTGCTGCATGTCGATCGTCGGGGTGATGGCCATGTCCAGGTCGATCGTGTTCGGTGCGGTCCAGCGATAGGTAGCCGTCATCCCGACCGGATGATCGGGCTTGGGCGGCCAGCGGATCTCGACGCCGCCACCGCTGAGGAGCTTCGTCTCGACGGGCCAGCCCCGGAAGGTGTCGCCGGTCTTCATGTCGCCCCACCGTTTGCCCGCCGAGAGGAGCCGGTAGAAGCTGAGCAGGCCCGGATTGCCGCCGCCGTAGGCGAGCTCCGTGCCGGTCTTGACGTCGACGAATCTCGGAACGCCCTGCGTCTCGCCGTCGGCGCGGAGCTGGCCTCGGAACAGGCCGGTATCGAACGCGAACCTTCCGTCGCCGGCGGGCTTGAAGGCGAGGGAGCCCTCCTCGGCCAGGAGCGGTGCGGCGGCCGTGATGATCAGGATCGTAGTCAGATGGCGCATGGTGGTCTCCTTGGTGGACCCCGATGAGGACCCTGCTTCGCCCAAAACTACGCAGGCCGCTGGCCACGCCGGGCTGGCCGGCAGGTCCCGGGGTCTTGACGCGATCACATGAACCTCACCAGGCATCCATGGTCCCTTTGACACCACAGTGAGACGACAACCGGGAAACGGCTCCCGGTCTGGGTACGGAATTCGTGCCCCCCACCGCTACCTCGACAAGCTTCCTTCGGGTCTGAGCCTCAGGGTCGAAGACGGTACGAGTGACGCGGCCGGCCACCCATCGGGTTTTCCGGGCAGCGAAAGCCGGGCGCCACCGATCCCGTTGTCGGGGCGGAGTCGTCAGACACACGTAGCCGCTCGATCCGCGCGGGCGGCGTTCCAATCATGGCGTGGCGGGCCTATGATTTCCAGTCCGACGCAGGAGGAGTCGTCATGGCCCGTCAAGCGCCACTCATCATCGCATCGCACAACGGCCTCGGGCTGGAGGATGGCTGCCGGGGGTTGCTCGCCGGCGGCGACGCCGTCGATGCCGTGGAAGCATGCCTCCGCGCGACGGAGGACAACCCCGACGACCACACCGTCGGCTACTCCGGCTGGCCCAACCTGCTCGGACAGGTGGAGTGCGACGCGTCGATCATGGACGGCCGCACGCTGCGCAGCGGCGCGGTGGGAGCCTTACAGGGCTACCGGCATCCGATCTCGGTGGCCCGGGCCGTGATGGAACGATTGGTGCACGTCCTGTTGGTCGGCGAGGGGGCGGGGCGGTTCGCGGCCGAGATCGGGGCCGAGCCGCGTGAGATGTTGTCGGAGGAGGCGAAGGAGCGATGGCGGCAGCAGATCCGATCGACGCTAGGGATCGACGATCCCACGGCGCTGGCCGGCCGCGGGAATCTGTCAGAGCTTGGCAAGCTGGCGGTCGATCCGGAGCGGGTCGGCGGCACGGTGACGTGCATCGCTCGCGATGCGGATGGTCGTTTCGTTGCGGGCGTCAGCACCAGCGGGTCCGCGTGGAAGTACCCGGGGCGTCTGGGCGACTCGCCCATCATCGGGGCAGGCTCGTACGCCGACGACCGCTACGGCGCGGCCGCATGCACCGGCTTCGGTGAGTGGACGATCTCATGCGGCACGGCACGAAGCGTCGTGCTGTACATGAAGACGGGCATGCCCGTCGATGAGGCCGTCGCCGAGGCGATGCATGACCTGCAACACGTCGCGTTACCGACCGCGGGGGTCGTCCATGTCATCGCCGTCGACCGGGAGGGGCGACACTGTGGGGCAACGACGGAGCCCCACCATGCGGGACGCCACTACGTCTGTGCGACCGGGGAAGACCCGACGCCGCGTCGTGTCCGACAGATATCGATGCCGCCGCCGGCCGATTCGCCAGCCGGGGACAGGAACGGTTAGCGTGGTGGTGTCGCTGTCATAGACGGCTCCTACGACGCTGAAGGGAATTTCGGCGGAATGCGGTGCGACGAGGGATTTCGCGAAAGCAATCCATGGTGGTTCGAACACCACGGTTGTAGGAGAACCGGGAGACGGTTCCGCATCTGCGCACGGCATTCGCGTCCCCCACCGCTGAAGCGATAGGCCACCCACTCGATTTTCTGGGCGGCAGCAGGAACCGGCCTGAGGACAGGCCGCCTCTGAAGTGATCCAGGACGCGTCTTGATGCAGCTGGGAGTTACGGAAGCTGATGGAACTCCACGCGGGGGTTGGCGCCACCGATGCCCACCAAGAGCCGATTCCTGTCCGGATCGATGCCCATGCAGGCGTAGAAGGCCGCGTCGGTCCCCTCACTGCTGGGAACCAAGAGGTCGTAGGGGATCATGCTGTGCGTGGATAGGTCGATGAGGAACACGCGGGTGTCGAACGTGGGGATCTCGAATCGGGCGTTCGCGGCCATGCGGTTTCGGGTCGGATCGAATGCCATCCCGAAGATCTGAACACCGACGCAGACCTCCCCGATCGAGGCGAGCGTGTCAAGATCGTACGTCCGAATCGTCGAGCAATTCTCTGGGCCTCCGAGGAGCGTGTTGACGTGCAGTCGCCGGCGTGCGGAATCGACGACCACGGCCTGCGCGTCGAGGTCGACCGCAAGCTTCTCGGCGGTGCCGGCGCTCAGGTCGACGGCGTAGACATCCGAGTTGTGGACGAGATAAAGCGTCCCAGTCGTGGTGTCGATCTGCATCTCGGGCTGTCTGGGCGTGGCGAATTGGTTTCCGCCGTCGGGCGGGTCCTCGTATTGGATCTCACGGAGGTGGGACGGGTCGTTCGGGTCAATCTCGTAGACGGTGCGGGCAAGCCCGTCGCGTACGTAGGCCATGCCGTTATCGGGGTTGTAGACGATCGAGCGGAAGGTCTTGATAGGACCGACCGCCACGCCACCACCACGGCTGTTCATCGCGCTGTCGAAGGCGAAGACCTTGTCGCTGGTCGCCGCCAGCATGCCGCCGTTGCCGTCTATGCCGACTGACTCGATCTCCCGGGAGCCCGGGACCGTGGCATCCGTCCCTCCCTCCGGTGCGAAGGTCAGGCCATTGACGACGTCGAAGAAGTACCCTCCCGAGAAGGGCCAGGTCTTCAGAATCTTGAGCGTGGGAAACTGTCGCTCGATCCTGCCCGTGTCGGGGTTGATCTGGATGAGCGTGTCGTTGAGCAGTTCGACGGACCAGAGGGTTCCGTCCGGTTTGAACGCAAGGCTGAAGGGCACGAGGACGGGCACCGTGGCCACCTTGGTAGCCAGGCCTGTCGTCAGGTCGATCGTCGCCAGCGAGCTGTGGACGTTCCTGCCAGGGGTAAGCCCGTACAGCACGCCGTCGGGTGAGAAGGACAGCCCCTGAATGTCCGTCGAGCCGATGAACTGATCGCTGACGACCGCGGCCGTGGTGAGGGAGGTGTCGAACCGCCAGAGCTTGTCTTCGGGTCCGAAGTCGACGGTGTAGAGTCGGCCGCTGCTCGGGCTCCGCGCCAGACTCGTGGCTCCGTCCATCCCGGCGGGCATGGAGCTCTGCAGGCCGGTCTCGCCCATCTGTTCGTACTCTCCGGTTTGCGGATCGATCTTGAAGATGACGGCCCGTCTGCCACCACCGCCGACGTCAATCATCAGCAGTGTCTTGGTTGCCGGGTCGTAGGTCAGGCCGAATGGCTGGCCAG
The DNA here is from genome assembly GCA_964622545.1 of uncultured Planctomycetales bacterium. Lineage (GTDB taxonomy): Bacteria > Planctomycetota > Phycisphaerae > UBA1845 > JAFGLZ01 > JAFGLZ01. Next base: position 54,846 of record CAZUQM010000039.1, read on the forward strand.
CAATGAGGAGGCCGTTCACGTTGAACCGGGGGCTCTCGAACATCCGCGTGATCAGACCGGTGGCGGGGTTGATCTCGCCGATCAGCTCATCCTCGGGGTCGACGCAGTAAAAGACGCCGCCGGAGGCGTCCCGCGGCTGAAAGCTGCGGCTGGCGAGGTCCATTCGACGGGCGCGCATCCCGTCGGCCACGTAGGCCTTGCCGGTGGCCGGATCGACGGCAATGCTCTTGGGATCGGTGCCGAGCGACAGCGTGGCCAGGAGGGTACCGGTCGTGCTACCGCCGCCTCCGGGACCGGGCGCTGCGGGGGGCACGCATCCGGGCAGGAGAGCCCACAGACCTGGCGCCAGCACACACGCGAGGGGACGAAGCCGGCTGTTCATGATGTCACCCTTTCATGGTACGGCGGCATGGGGTGGCGCCGCAGAGGAAATGAGAACTTAGCCTGGGAGCCTTTTCCACCTGTATTCTACACTAACGGCCTTTGGGGGGTCGAGACGCATCTTGGGTCCGTGCGAGAAGCCGGCTTCGGAAACAGCAACGCTCCCTGAGGTGTGTTTGACCGGACCGACCACCCAGCATCGCCATGACTACGTAGCCCGCGGGCGTAAACCGAAGGCGATCCGTACAAGCTGGTCATCCGGGCCTCAGTCGGCCAGTCGCCTGATCACGAGCAGCGTCATGTCGTCGGCTTGCGGGGCATCGTTCGTGAATTGGGACACCTCGTCGAGGACGGCGACGATCAGGTGCTGGGCCGAGGCGGCGGCGTGCTCTTGGACCACCTCGGCCAGCCGTTCGGTCTGGAACATCTGACTGGCCTCGTTGGTGGCCTCGGTGATGCCGTCGGTGTACATGACGAGGCAATCGCCGGGTTCCAACGTGACCTCGAAGAGCTCGACGGGGTTGGTCTCGGCCACGGCCAGCGGAAAGCCCCCAAGCTCGAGTGTGGTGGTTCGGCCGTTCCGCACGAAGAGGGGCGGGTTGTGGCCCGCGCTGGCGTAGACGAGGTGGTGCTCGCTGGGCGAAAGCTGGGCACAGAACATGGTGACGAAGCGGCCGGACTTGTCGCCTTCGGAGACCATGGCCTGGTTCGTCACCGCCAGGACGCGATCGGGCAAGCGACCGTCCAGGGCGGCGGCACGGGCGATGCCGCGCGTCTCGGTGGTAAGCATGGCCGCGCCGAGCCCCTTGCCCACGGCATCGCCGATCATCAGGGCCAGCCGCCGACCGCCGGTGAGGAACATGTCGTAGAAATCGCCTCCGACCTCCATGGCGGGCCTGGACAGCGCCGCCAGCTCGTAGCCCTGGACCTCGGGCGGACGCTTCGGCAGGACGCTCTGCTGGACCTCGCGGGCCAGCTCCATCTCGCGGGCGAGCCGCTCCTTCTCGGCCGTTGTGGCTCGGAGCTCCTGGAGGTAGGCGGCGAGCTTGCCGCTCATGTTGTTGAGCGTTCGCGCGAGGTAGCCGATCTCATCGCCGCCGCGGACGGGCACGTCGAGGTTGACCGGCTCGGCATCCCTATCGGAGGTCTGGAGACGATCGGCGATCTCCAGCACGCGCTCGCCGAGCCCCCGGGCCACGCTCATGCCGGCGATCAGGCTGCCGAAGATCGCCAGATCGACGAGCAGCGTCAGGCCGATGGGCATGTTCCGCAGCGCGCGGATCCGCCCGGCCAGGGCCGAGGTGATGGTGATGAGACGGAGCGGGGGATCGGCAATGAGCGCCTCGCCCAGGTACCACTCCGTGCCGGCGTGGCTGATCAGCCTTGGCTGGCCCTGGAAGGACTCTTCGGGAATGGGCACTCCGTTCAGCTCGGGCGGACCGCGGCTATAGACGGGGCTGCCGACGTCGTCCAAGACGAGGAAGCCCTCCAGGAGGGCGACGTTGCCGAGTGGGTACCCCTCCTCGCGCCACACGACGATGCCCGTGAGGACCTTATCCGGCGTGGCGGGCAGGGTGGCCACGCCACGGATGGCCTCGAGGTCCTCCTGGAGCGGGTCCGGCACGACGAAGAGGGACACACCGAAGCGATCCAGCACCTCCACATCACGCGGAGACATGAGGCGTTCGACGAGACGGCGCTCGGTCACCACGAGGTCCCGGTAGGCATCGTCCCTGGCCCGCCAACTCGCCAACTTCTCGCGGCGCAGCTCGTCGGAGTAGTCGGGCCGGTCGTATTCGCACGCCCAACCGCGGAGGAGCTCGATATGCCGCTCGATATCGTTGCGGTTCTCGTAGGCAAGCCACTGTGTCGACCATCGGGCGTAGTAGGAGGCGCGGTCGAGGGTGGACCAGACGGTGAGACCGCCGATGGCGTAGACGGGGACCAGGCCGGCGACCAGGACGAGCATCATGAGCTTGCCGTACAGCGGCAGATCGTCCCACTTGCCGGACCTGACCTGGCCCTCGAAGCCGCGGTCGACCTTGCCCCAGAAGCGTTGGCAGAAGATGGGCCCGCGGACGATCATGGGCGAGCCGGCCTTGAGCAGCGCCGGAGCGAGCACGATGCAGGGCAGCGCGTTGCCCACGAACCACCGCAAGAACTGAATCATGTAGTAGGACTGCGGTCGGATCTCATCGGCGAGGGCGTGGCGGAGGATGCTTTCGCCGGCGCCGGTGAGGGCGCCCAGGCCGTTGCCGATGACGCAGCCGACGATGATGAGCCCGAACCAGTCGCGGTTGGAACGGAGCCGGGGATCCAGGCGGCGATAGCGGAACCACAGCGCCGCCACGAGGCATTGGACGGCGTTGCCCGCTATGAAAAGGCTCGGCGGCGCGCCCAGCAGCGCGTTGCCCAGCATCGGGCCGACGACGCCGGGCAGCAGACCGAAGATGCCGAACCAGATCGGCAGTACCACCTGGAACGCGGCCGCGGGCCAGAAGACCGCCACCACGTGCGACTCGTCGACGCCGAAGGTCATCGTGCCGAGCGTGGCGGATAAGGCGATGGGAACCAGAAGGTAGAGACTGACAAGGAGGTGCCCGGGCGGCAGGAACCTGACCTTCTCGTCCGGGCCGACGCGCCAGACGGCCTCACCGTCGGGTGGTTCCGGTCTGAAGATCGGTTCGTCCATGCGCGGCTTCCTGGCTCACCAGCAAGACCACGTCGGCGTCGCCGCCGCCATTCGGGCGGACCCTGTTACGGCAGGCGTTGGGCCTCGACGCCATCGAGCGTCTCGACGGACAGCTCGTAGCCGGCGGGCACGTCCACATGGTACGTCAGCTTCTTGCCGTCGCGCTGCCATGACACGTCGATGGCGCCGCCCGCGAGCGGGATTCGTCCGCGGCACCATGTCGGGTTGAGATCGGCGAAACGGAGCTGCACCTGCTTGTTCACCGGGTCGATGCCGTGGACGCCCAGCACGTCGCGGTAGAGGGTGTAGACGATGTGCGAGGCGAAACCGTGGTTGCAGCTCGCGCGCGGCTTGACGTTCTCCCACAAGGTACCGGTGCGATCGGCCATGTAGAGCAGAAAGTCGACCGACTCGTCCAGCACCTGCTGGCAGCGGCCGGCGAGGCTGAGCAGCTCGATCCGCAGCATGTTGCCGATGAACGAGTTGGCCTCGTGGACCTTGGGAAAGGCCTTGGTCTGCTCGCGTTTCGGGCCGAACTGCTCGCAGAGCTTCTTCCAAAGCTCGGGGTGCGTCTCGGGCGAGGCCACGTCGAAGAAGAAGGCGTAGTATTGGCAGACCTCGCTATGGTTGTTGGTCACGGTAAGCTTGCCGTTCTTTCGCACGGCGTTGTCGACAAAGAACTCCCCCTGGCCCGCCTGCTCGCGGATGGTGCGGCGGATCGCGCCGGCTTGCTTGCGCAGGGCCGTGTTGTCGTACATGCGACCGGCGGCCGCGAGCGCGCCGGCGTAGAGCATGTTGGTCGGGTAGTTGACGTCCTGGGTGAAGCGGTTGGCCTTGGACCACTCGATGAAGACCCAGCTCTCGAGCTGCTCGAGCAGGCCGTCGTCGTTGAGGAACGGCTTGAAGTACTCGAAGAGGGCCATGACCTTGGGTTCGAGGGCACGGACCATCTCGACGTCACCGCTGCGGGCAAGGTAGTGCTCGAGCTGCACCACGAACCACAAAGCCCAGTTGGGGATGAACACGCCGTTGTAGTGGTCGGCCGGGTAGCACATCGGCAGCATGCCCTCGGGCAGGTGCTCGAACCGATCCGGCAGGAGGAAGTTCTGGTAGAAGTTCTGCTCGACGGCCGTGTCGCCGGACAGGACGAAGGCCGATCGGGCGGTGAAGAAGCTGTCACAGAGCCAGCCGGCGCGCTCGCGCGATGGGCAGTCCATGAAGATGTCGGTGGCGTTCTGGGCGAAGGTCTCGCGGCCGGCGGCGAAGAGCTTGTTGAGCCGGTCGTCGCTGGCGGCGAAGTGGGCCTCCCACACGTCGGGGTTGACGTATTCCCGCAAGTAGACGCCCGACACGTCGCAGTCGGCGTCTAGCGTGATCAGCTTGAGGTAGCGCATGGTGTACGGCTCGAAAGTCTCGAAGCGCGTCTCGCCGACGGGCAGGTCGAGCTGGACGATGTTGACGCAGCCCATGCGCTTGAAGTCGACGTCCTCACCGGTGAGGATCTCGTCGAACAAGATGTAGAGCCGCGTCGGCTTGCGACAGGTGACGGTCAGGCCGATGAAGCCGCTGTAGTTGACGCCGAGATCGAGAACGGCGTAGACGTTCGTGCCGAGGGTGATCGTCTCGTCGAAAGGCAGCGGTCGATCGACGGTCTCGCCCGGTTTGGTGGCGATCTTCTGGAGATCGAGCGAGGGGATGACGGTGAGCTCGTCCTTCGGGTAGCCGCCCAGCTTGGGACCGACGTCCTTGAGCGAGCGATCCATCCAGGGCTTTTTGACCTCCTGGCCGCACTCGACAGCGCCCTTCGAGACGAACCATGCCGCGGGCCTGCACGTGTAGCGGGAATAGGGCACGCCTCGCGGCAGGAGCTTCTTGGTCGGCTGGACCGCGCACGCGACGGGCTTGATGGCCGCCGAAGCGTCGGCCCGCCACCCGCCGTGATCCTTGGTGAGCCGGTAGACCTCCGAGAACGGCCGCTGGAAGCTGTAGCGCTGCACCTTCTGGAGGCGCTCGTCGAGGATCGTGGCCTCGAAGCCCAGACCCTTGCTGCCGGTGGCGGCGAGCACACGGTCACCGACGAGCACCTCGGCCTGGAGGAACGAGGGCTGATCGAGCAGATAGTAGCTGTTGGCGTTGTAGCCGGCGACCTCGATGGCGACGACGTTGCGACCCTTCGTCAGCAGCGGCGTGATGTCCCACTCGTCGATGCGGTAGTAGCCATGACCGGCCCGGGCCGGTCCGCAACCGCAGAAACGACCGTTGACCCAGGCGCGGTAGCGCGTCGAGGCGGTCAGACGAAGGCAGACCTGCCGGTCGGCCGGCGCCTCGACGACGGCACGGAAGCCGACGAAGAGGTTCTTCTCTTCGGCGCGTCCCTTGGGCCACACGGGTTCGGCCTGGTGAAACGTAGTGGGTCCGGCCAGGCACGTCGCGGCGGCGGACAGGGGCAGCAAGCTCAACAGGTCACGACTTCGCATGGTGGTCCTCCGGGTCGGGTCGTGCACGCTACGCTGGCCATAGTCTACTCGGAAACGCCGAACGGAGCATCACGCACGGCCCGGCTCGCCGGCGCTATGGAACCGGGACGATGGCCAACGGCCTCGACGGATACTAGACTGATGCCCGGATTTCGTCGCGACACGCCGTGAGTCGTGCAAGGCGTTCCAGAAAGGGGTGACGCGTGGGGCCTGTGTCAGTGATCCGGATGAGCGTGCTTTCGGTGGTACTCCTCGGCGTCGGTCAGGCCGCGGCCGGGGCGCCTGTCAATGCGTTGTCGCCGCAGGAGGTGGACGACGGCTGGCTGCTCTTGTTCGACGGCGAGACGGCATTCGGATGGCTGGCCCACGGGGCGTCCAAGGTCTACCCGAAGGACGGGATGCTGGTCGTCGAGCCGGGTAGGCACGGATGGGTGAGCACGACGACGCAGTTCGCTGCGTTGGTGATGCGGTGTCAGATCAAGACCAGGGCGCGTCATCCCGTCGCGCTGGCGTGCTGCGTGTTGCCCCATACCGAGGCGGGCAAGGAGGGGCTCAAACCCATCGGCGTGGGGTATCGGGGCCTGGAGCTGGCCATGACCGACGTAGGCCGCGCCGACTGGCAAGACCTGGAGGTTCGGGTCGAGGGCAAGGCGATCGCGCTACGATTAGGCGGCAAGGTCGTGATCGAGCGCAAGCTACAGCACTCGGCAAGAGGTCATATCGGGTTCCTGTGCGAGGACGGCGACGCGCGGATCATGCTCCGCAATGTGGCGCTCAAGCCGCTCGGTCTGCAGGCCATCTTCAACGGCAAGGACCTGACGGGCTGGAAGCCCTATCCGGGCAAGGCGGGCACCTACACGGTGGAGCCCGGTGGCGTGCTGCACGCGGTGGGAGGCTTGGGCTCGATTACGGCCCCGGGCCTCTACAAGGACTTCGTGCTCCAACTCGACGGGAAGACGGGAGCCAAGGGCTTCCAGAACAGCGGCATCTTCTTCCGATCGATCCCCGGAGCGTTTATCCAGGGCTACGAAATCCAGATCTTCAACGAATGGGAGGGCAATGACCGCACGAAGCCCAAGGACTGGGGCACGGGCGCGGTCTATCGCAGACAGGCCGCCCGCAAGGTATGGTCGAACAAGGGCGAGTGGTTCACGATGACGATCATCGCCCACGGCAAGCATATCGCCACGTGGGTCAACGGGCATCAGACCGCCGACTGGATCGACAACCGACCGCGTCACAAGAACCCCCGTCGCGGCTACCGGCCCGAGGCGGGCGAGATCATCATCCAGGCCCACGACAAGAACAGCTTGTTGTGGTTCCGTGACATCCGCATCGACGAGTATCCCGATGTGCCCGTGACACCGTGACGTGAAGGAGCCAAGCCACATGCGTTGCCGCTCAACACGTATCCGGCCGCAGCCCTGGCGGGTTGTCGGCATCTTGACCCTGTGCTTCGCAGGCCTCGCCCTGCCGGCGTGTCGCCAGCACGGCGGCCCGGCGGGCTCTTCCGAAGGCGGCACCGGGGCCAAGCGACCGGACCTGTACGTCGAGGTCTCGGCCCTGGGCAACCTCGAGTACTTCTACGACCACAAGCTCGGCATGAAGAAGGCGGGCGAGCTGCTTGGCGTGAAGACCGAGTACAAGGGCCCGGCCGACTTGGACATCCAGGCGATGGTCTCGGCGCTCGAGCTAGCCATCGCGCGCAAGCCCGGCGGTCTGGTGGTGGTCGGGTTCGACGACGCCCTGACGCCGGTGATCAACAAGGCGGTGGAGGCGGGGATCCCGGTGGTCACGGTCGACGCCGACCTGCCGAAGTCGAAGCGTATCGCGTTCGTAGGCACGGGCAACCACAACGCGGGGTATCAAGGCGGCAAGAAGCTCGCCGAGCTGATCGGCGGCAAGGGCAAGGTGGCCCTGCTGACGCGGACCGGCCAGAGCAACCTGAACGAGCGGATCAACGGGTACAAGGCCGCGCTGGGTGAGCATCCGGACATCGAGATCGTGGGCGTGAAGAACACCGAGGCCGACCCGGCCAAGGCGACGCAGGTGGTCTCGCTGCTGTGTCAGCGCTACCCGGACCTGGCGGGCATCGCGTGCGTGGAGGCCGCCGGCGGCGCCGGCGCGGCCACGGCCGTCAAGGAGGCCGGACGCGTCGGTCAGGTGAAGATCGTGGCGATGGATCGCGGCAACGCGGTGCTTCGCTATATCAAGGAGGGCGTGATCCAGGCGACGGTCGCGCAGCAGACCGCGCTGATGCCGGTCTATGCCGTCATGATTCTCTATCAGCTCAACCACTTGGACGTGGCCGTCAGCAGCGACAACGTGGCGGCCGGCGTGACCGGCGTGCCGCCGCGCGTCGACACCGGCGTGGTCATCGTCGACAAGGACAACTGCGAGTACTTCCTCCGCGGGTGATGCCATGAGTGACCTTGGCCTGGCCCTGCGGGTCAGCGGCCTGAGCAAGCGGTTCGGCGTCGTGCAGGCGCTGCAAGACGTGCGGCTGGAGGTCGGCGCGGGCGAGGTGATGGCCCTGGTCGGCGAGAACGGAGCCGGCAAGAGCACGCTGATCAACATCCTGGCCGGCACGCTTCAGCCGGATGTCGGTACGATCGAGCTGGCGGGCCGGGCCGTACGCTTTCGTTCCGCGCGGGACGCCCTGCTGTCCGGCATCGCCGCGGTGTTCCAAGAGTTGAGCCTGGTCGGAACGCTGTCGGTGGCGGAGAACATCTACGCGAACCGCCAGCCGGTGAACCGGCTCAACCTCATCCGTGGCGGTGAGCTGCGGCGCCGTGCCCGGCAGGCCCTGCGGATGTTGGACGTGGAGCTGGATCCGGAGACGCCGGTCAGCTCGCTCTCGCCGGCCGAGCGACAGGTGGTGGAGATCGTCAAGGCCGCGTCGGCGAACCCGTGCGTCATGCTGTTGGACGAGCCGACCAGCTCGCTGACCCACGGTGAGAAGCAGCGGTTGTTCCGGCTGGTGCGGCACCTGCGCAGCCAGGGCGTGGCCATCGTGTTCATCTCGCACCATCTGCCGGAGGTGTTGGACCTGGCCGATCGGATCACGGTCTTCCGCGACGGCCGTTATGTGGACACCAGGCCGGCCGACGAAACCGCCGAGCAGGAGCTGATCACGCTCATGGTCGGGCGAGAGCTGCGGGACGTGTACGGGCGACGCGACGAGCCGCCGCGGAACGTCCAACCCAGATTACGTCTGGCCAGCCTGTCCCGCCGAGGCGAGTTCGCCGACGTGAGCCTGGAGGTCATGCCGGGCGAGATCGTGGGCCTGGCCGGGCTCGTCGGGGCGGGTCGCACCGCGCTCGGACGATCGGTCTTCGGTCTCGAGCCGCCGACCTCGGGGCACGTCTTCATCGACGGGCAACCCTTCATGGCCCGATCGCCGCAGTCGGCCATGCGGGCCGGCATCGCACACATCAGCGAGGATCGCAAGGAGCAGGGCCTGTTCCTGCGGCACGACGTTCGCGACAACCTGGCGGCGCCGGACCTCGGCCGGTTCGCGAACCGCTGGGGGTTCCTGCGGGATGGTGCGATCGACGCGTACGCCCGCGACGCGTGCCGGCACTTCAACGTGGCCACGCCCGACGTGCACCAGCGTGTGGATCGGCTGTCGGGCGGGAATCAGCAGAAGGTGCTGCTGGCGGCATGGGCGGGCTTGCGTCCGAAGGTGCTGATCGCCGACGAGCCGACGCGAGGCGTGGACGTCGGGGCGCGGACGGAGATCTACCGTCATCTTCGGGCGCTGGCGGCCGAGGGCACGGCGATCCTGCTGATCTCGTCCGACCTCCAGGAGATCCTCGGCATGTCCGATCGCATCGTCGTCATGCGGGCGGGCGAGGTCGCGGCGCGGTTCGACCGCACCGAGGCCACGGAGCAAGCGATCGTCGCGGCGGCGTTGGGCGCCCGGGCCGAGAGCGGCTCAGCAACGACCTCGGGGGAGACGTCATGAGCACCGACCTTCTGAAACGAACGGCACGCCTGCCGGAGCTGCGGATCTTTCTGGTGGTGGTGGCGTTCGCGCTGGCGATGTGGGGATACGACCCGGCGTTCCTCTCGCCCGACGTGGTGCACAGCGCGATCCTGCTATACCTGTGCAGCTACGCGATCATGGCCTGTGGGATGACGCTGCTGTTGGTCTCGGGCGGATTCGATCTGTCGATCGGGTCGGTCTCGGCGCTGTCGGCGATGGTGGCGGCGGTGATGATGAAGGACCCGTCGATCCAACTCGCCTGGCCGCTGGCCCTGGCGGTGGGGATCGGCGTCGGTGCGCTCATCGGGCTGGCCAACGGGCTGATCGTGGCCCGGCTGGGTATCAACCCGTTCATCACGACGCTCGGGACGATGCTGCTGGCGCGTGGGTTGACGTACGTCGTCAGCGGCGGTCTGGGCAAGTCGGAGTTTCCCGAGGGCTTCTGCTGGCTGGGTCAGGGCTCGATGCCGGGCACGTCGATCCAGATGCCGATCGTGATCGCGCTCGTGCTGGTGGTGCTGGCCGACGTGCTGCTGCGCAAGAGCCGTTTCTTCCGGCAGAACTACTACATCGGCGGCAACGAGCAGGCGGCACGGCTGAGCGGCATCGCGGTGGGTCGCATCAAGGTGCTCAACTACGTGCTGAGCGGCTCGCTGGCGGCGCTGGCGGGCTTGCTGTTCGCGGGGCGACTGAACCAGGCCATGCCGAACGCGGGCGAGGGCGACGAGCTGAAGGTGATCACGGCGGTGATCGTGGGCGGCGCCAGCCTGAGCGGCGGCAAGGGGACGGTGTTCGGTGCGTTCCTGGGATGTTTGCTGCTGGCGATGATCCGCCCCGCGATCAGCTTCCTGCCGATCGAAGACCATTGGGAGAAGGCGGTGGTGGGAACGATCCTCCTGGTGGCGGTGGTGCTGGATCGTGTCGGCCGGCGGGATTAGCTAGACTGACAACGCATCTGACATGGCGTCTCAACAGAGCTACGACGCCGCCGACGGGTGTCGCCGCGGTTTGGGCAGGGGCTGGTCGAAGAGCTGTTGACAGATCCGCTGGAGCTTGGCCAGGTCGGCCTGGGCGCGGCCTGATGGCCCGGCCACGTAGGCGTGGGCCGCGTCGGAGAAGAGCTGCGGCGTGAGCAGCATGACGGTCGGGTTCTGCATGCCGCGGGACATCCGCTTCAGCAGGAGCTTCTCACCCAGACCGATGGGCAGCTTGAAGAGGACCTCGAGGAAGAGCCTGTTGACCGAGCCCTCGGGCCCCTTCTTGGTCTTCTCCTGCATCCGATTGACGACGAGTAAGATGCCGACCAACGTCACCCCGATGAGGGCGACGACGAGCATGCCGTACCAGACGGCCGCGCCGCCTTCGGCCTTGGACGTGAACCCCCGCCGCATGGCTTCGAGGCGCTCGGCCCTTCCCAGCGCTGCCAGGAGCCACATCATCACGGAGCCACCTCCTCCGCGGCAGCGGGCTCGCCACGACGGTCACCGGATGGTTTGTCCTTGAGCGCGGCGTTGAGGACGTTGACGGCCCGAAGGGCTCGCCGACGCACGGCGTCGTCGGGATCGAACTTGGCCAGTCGCAGGACGCGGGCGGCCAGGGTCATGAGCTTCAGGGCCTCGACGACCCAGAGCGCGCTGGCGCGGCGGTTGGGGTCGGCATCCTGGAGCATCTCGAGCAGGATCACGCCGGCCTCCCGCGACTGGACGCTCAGCAGCGCCTTGACGGCGTTGGCACGCACGCGGTTGTCCCCCGACCTCAAATGCTCGCGGACCTGCTCGCTGTGATCGGCAAGGCGGAGGGACTCGAGGGATTCGATCGCATTGGCCTGGACGCGGTCGTCCTGGTCGTTCAGGGCGTTGAGCAGGATACGCTCGGCGGTCGGACCCGGGAGTTCGCTCAGCAGGCTGGTGACCGACGCTCGCACGTAGTGATCGGGATCATAGGCGATGCGATAGATGTCCTCCTCAAGATGACGGGCGATGTCGAGAGTCCCGATGACCTGCAAGGCACGGAGGCGATCGGCGGGCCTGTTGCTGGCCAGCTTGGTCCGCAGCGACGGCAGGACGTCCACGCCGGCCTGAAGCAAGGCCTTGCCCAGGGCCTGCCGGTCGTCCTCGGACATCATGTCGAAGTCGTGCCAGTAGTGCTCGAAACCGAACTCGCTGATCTGCTCATCGGCCATCGCACGGAGGGAGGCCGAATCGCTGCCGATCTGGTCGGCCATCAGGCTCGTCAGATCTTCAGGGCAGCGCCGCATCATCTCTCGGATGGCGACGGCAGCAAGCCCGTCGTCGTCCCACCGCGCGACGGTCCGGATCAACTGCGTGCTCATATCGTCGTCGATCTCGATGAGGCCCCACAAGGCCGCCCAATGGGCCTCGGACCGTCCCGACAGCAGCATGTCTCGCAGCACCGCGACCTTGCGCTCGACGGCCATGTTGGTGGCCAGGATAAACGACACGGCACGAGGGTAGAGACACGGCTCGAGTTCGAGAATGCCGCGGCTGCCCCGTCCCAGCCAGTTGAGGATGCGGATCGCCGCCATGCCCCGACGCACCTTGGGGTCGGCCACGAGGAACGCGTGCCGGATGAACGCCGCCATGAAGGCGTCGTCGGTCTGGTTGGTGATCAGCCGCGAGGCCGTCGGCCTGAGATCCTGGTGACCCAAGGCCTGGTAGATGAACGGGGCCAGGCGCGGATCTCGCGTGGACTCGATGAGGTCCATGATGGCCCGGCCGCATCCGCTACGGCGGTTGGCGATGGCCTTCCACAGCGTGCCGCTGAGGTACTGGGCGAACCAGAGGACGAGCTCAGCCACCTCCGGTCGCTTGTGCACGTCGTAGTTGTTGACGGCCTCGGTGATGGCCGAGATGAGGTACGACCGTTCCTCGGCGAGCCGGGCGAGGGAATAGGCTTGTACGGAGGCCTGTTCCGCCCCGGCCAGGGGGCCCGATCGCAACACCTGGAGGGTCACGCTCTCCTGGCGGAAGTAACGGTCGGCCAGCATCCGCAAGATCTCGGCAGCCCGACCTCGGTTGTCCAGATTGAGGTCGTGCAGGCCCAGGCTGAGCAAATAGGCCAGCCGGTAGCTGGCGGTACGTCCGATAACCTCCAGGGCATTGGCCCGGGTCCGGGCGTCTCTTGACTTGACGCAGAGCCGCAGGACGCCGAACAGGGCGTCTTGCCGGTCGAGAATGAGGTTCTGGAGCTTGGTTTCCAGAAGATGGAACTTGCCGACCAGGCCGACCAAGGCCTCCTTGCTCCTGCGTTGGAGTAGGGCTTCGACAAGTTCTTGGTGGAAAGCGGGTTCGGCGGCCGAGAGCCCCTCAATGAGCACGTCCTCGGCGCAGGGATTGCTCGAGGTTCTCAGAATCTCCAGAACTGGGGACGTGCTGGGCATGCGCGCGGTATCACCCCACTAGGTACCCCGACTGGTATCCTTATCGACAGGCCGGCACCGGGGCATGATCCGTTACGGGCCCAAATGGATTTTGTCACCGGCTACGCGGCGCATCGGAGGGGTTCGGTT
>CAZUQM010000040.1:0-67074 GCA_964622545.1 uncultured Planctomycetales bacterium
CGAGACTTGAGGGGATATCACCTTAGTACGAGAGGATTAGGTGGTAGTGGCCTCTGGTGTACCTGTTGTCTCGCTCGAGGCACCGCAGGGTAGCTAAGCTGCGAAAGGATAACCGCTGAAGGCATCTAAGCGGGAAGCCCCCCCCAAGATGAGGTCTCGATGTCCCCTTCGGGGTAGACTGAAGGCCCCAGCAAGACGAGCTGGTTGATAGGCCGGAGGTGTAAGGGCAGAGATGTCCTTAGCTGACCGGTACTAATGGCCGAAGGCTTGGTCACATTTATGAATGGCTGTCGATGTCCCATCGGCCGCCCGGAAACCGACCGGTTCCATAGCCGTTCGTGTCGTCGTCATCCTCATGGACACCGCTATCCAAACCGGTGTCGGGCCGAGAGGTCCACAACGGTTGTGTCGGTGGTTTACGTGCGGGGAAACACCTGATCCCATTCCGAACTCAGTAGTGAAGTCCGCGCGACCTATGGTAGTCCTTCGGGGCGAGAGTAAGGACCGCCGATCTTTATGAAAGGGCCCGCCAACCCAGGCGGGCCCTTTCGCTGCGCGGCTACATAGGTTTCAGGGTACGAGGTTCCTTCGTAACGGGTCACGCTGCACCGGCAGAGCAGTCGGTCGCGCCCCGTCTACTTGTCCTTCTTGCCCCCTGCCCATCGCGGGAACTCGTGTTTGTGCTCTGACCACCACCGCAGCGCGGCGGCGTTCGACTCGAAATGCTCGTTCGTGAGACGTTTGAATGCCGCCAGGGCCATCCTGCTTGTCCGCTCATCATCCGAATCGAGGTGGTCGGCGACGACATCGAGATGCCAGATGGCCCCGTACCAGCCAAGGGCATAGAGATGGTGGGTATCGCTGCACCGTCGCGCCATCTCGTCGACGAACTTCTCCTGGCCGACCCATCTGACGAAGTCGGAGTAGTTGTTGCTGGGCGGTGTGAAGTCCGGTTCTGCCTTCGCGATAGCCATCTTGTTCCAACCGCCAGGCGTCCGCGCGGCCAGATAGCCGTAGCAGCCGCAGATGGGCGTGATCAGAGTGAGTAGGGCAAAGAAGCTCCCGAGCCGGCGTCCTGGCATGGTTAGGCTCCCATGTGATGCTAAAGAAGACGTCCAGGATAGTCCAACCAGCATTGTACGAGGAACACCCAAAGCGTACAATGTGTGGGCGCCGGGTCGCGCGAGGCGTGCACCGTATCGGGACGCGGCCCTGCGTTGGGATGGGCACGGATGGCCTCATACGCGGTAGCGATCGTGGCCGTGGCGTTCGGTGTCCTGGGACTGATCCTAAACGCCATGACGCTCCTGCTGTTGGGTTTCCTGGCGATCGCGATGGGAGCAGCACTCTCAGTTCTTACAGAGGTAGTTGGCGCTTTCAAGGGCAGGACTTCGAAGGCAAGCGCTGCGGGCGCGGTCGGGCTTGTCTTAGGGCTGTGTGGCTACGTGCTGGTCGTGCCGAGGGCCGCGGACGCCATGGAGGCTCGAAGGGTCTTCCTGACGAAGGCGGCCATTGTCCAGCTGGCGCGTGACGTGGATCACCTTCACCAGCAGACCGGTCGACTGCCCGCGGATGCACAAGAACTGACCGCCGCGCTGGGGGCGCCCATGCCTCACTCCGGCTGGGGCTGGCCCTTGGAGTATCGCCTAGAGAACGGCCGGCCTGGCCATTACTCGATCGGGACGTTTGACCGCTGGAGCAACCGGTACTTCTACGACTCCGCAGAAGCGGCGAAGGGTGTCCAGCTGGAGTGGTTCTGAGCTCCCTGAGGAAAACGAGCTGCATAGGGGGCCGTTTCGGTCTACGCGACAAAACCACAACGCCGGGGATCTAGCAATGATCTTCCATGGGGGGTGGCAAAGAAGGAATCTACCACACTCGTTCGCTGCGACACCAAGCTCGCTGATCGCGGAAGGTCACTGGAATCGACCGTATCGACGAACGCGATTGTTCGCGGCCTCCCTGGCAGTCCTGCTAGCCGGGCTCCCTGGACCCTCGGCAGCAGGTGGTGAACTCAAGGGCAAGTCCGAGTGGGTAGAACAGGTTCGATTCAATGCTGCGAAGATCGAGCGTCTCTACCGGCAATTGCTTTGGGCCAGATGCATCTCGTGGGTGCAGTCCAAAGGCTCCAGCAACGCAGGTTGGGCTTGCTCGGCGACAAGCGTGCGCGAAACCCACGTGTTTATCTTCGCGCTGCAACGCAAAGTCGAGAGAAGGCTCGAGGAGTTGTGGCGCATCAGCGGTCACTGTGAATTCGCGGATATCGCCAAGAGCGACCTCGTGAAGAGAGCGCCTGATATCAGCAGAAGATACCGTGCCCTGCTGCGCAGGTATGAAGGTGTCTCGTTGCCGCGTATCTACAAGGATGCCCTGAAGGCGAACCTTGCCCTCCTGAGAACCGAGTACTGTTGGCCAGCGTTCGAGGTAACAGAGCATATAGTGTCCTTCGATCAGGTCATTGAGATCACAGGGGGATTCCACATTGACCTCCCGGCAGATTGTCGAGCGCTGATACGCAGCGAGATGACCGCCTGGTTTGAGAGAAACCGGGAGTCGTTGGAGTGGGATCCCGAATTGTGCCGTTTTCGGCATAGGTGGGAAGCTGATGGCTTCATACTGCCGCCAAGGATCAGCCCGATATTGCATGCCGGCTTATCGTCGAAGCCAGCTTCGTTGCCGATTTCGATTCCGGCCGTCGACAGTCGTGCAGAGGAAGGTGAGAACGGCCGGCCGCACTCAGCCGGATCGCAACGCTTACCGGCGAAGCGTGGTGACCATCGTGTGAAAGGACGTTGAGGGACAGTCATCTGTCTTCCAGCGGATGTCGTGCAGACATGGGCGGCTGTCCGCCGTCTTCTGTTGGTAAGCACCTCTCGCCCCTGCCGGGGCTCATCGGGGTTGAGCGGGCAACGACCACGGGTTCCGTCGGCCCTTCGGGCCCTGGGATGCTCTGCGTTATGGATGAGCCGACTGCCCGGCAAGCAGGGACCGCACTGAGGATCCGGCTTCGCCTTCGGCGACGCCGCGGCAGCCAGTGCGGCTCGGGTGCTGGTACCCAGCCACATTCGTCTTTGCGGGTTCGCGTGGGGGCGAGGCTCCCGCCGAGCCGCAGAGCCGTTCACAGGAGTCGGCTCCGCAGGAGCTGCGCCCTCCCCGCGGACCGACAGATTCAATTGTGCTAGGCGGTCCCACGTAAGTTGCGTGGGGTTTGAGCGCCAGGAGACTGGCAGAGGGTGCGTCTTGCGCGAGCACACCCCAACGAACTGACCTAAGATCGCTTAGTCAGCCGGGCCTCTCACGCCGGCGCCGTCGCTACTCAAACCGGATCTCGTCGATGCAGACGTTGACGCCGCGGACGTTGCACGGGTCGAAGCGGAGCGTCGTGACCCGGCCACGCCAGCGATGCACGTCCGACAAATCGACCGTGTACGTGTGCATCTCGCCGTCGGTCTTCAGCGGGAAGCGGAAGCTGGTGGCCTCGGTCATGGCCCGGCTCGAGACCGAATAGAACATCTGCGCCTTCGTGCCGGCCGGCAGCGTGCCGTCGATCCGCATCCGCACGACGAGCCTGGTCAGCTTGCGGGCATCGATGCGCCCAGGGCGGGCCATGATGGCCGGGTCGTGCGTGACGGTCTCGAAGCAGAGCTTGCCGTCACGGACCTGCATGTTGCCCACGCCCATCATGTCGGCCCAGCCCTCGGGGCCGCTCTGGAACGTCCAACGGATCTTGCCCGGCTCGTGGGGATAGTCGTACGGGCCGAGCCCGACGTCGGTCGGCGCGATGTTCTGGGGCCAGGTGGACGGATCCCCTTTGGCGTAAACGCGTCGGATGGCCTCGAGCATGCGGAAGCCGAACTCGGTGTTGGGCATGATGTAGCTGCCCTCGCCCCATTCGTTGACGGGCCCGAGCACGACGAACTGCCGGCCGAGCTGCCGGCAGTAGTCCTTGGCCTGGCGGAGGATGTTCTCGAAGCGCTCCGGCGTGCGGCCGAGGATGACGCGGGCCTTGTCGCCGTGCCAGGGGCGCGAATCCCACCCGGTATCGACGACCGGGTAATAGACCAGCTCGCCGCACCGGGCGACCTTCTCCTCCCACGTCTTGCGGACGGTCTCGACGATGTGCTGATACTGGTTGCGGCGGCGGTCGGCGACCCTGTCCGGTGCGTCGCCCCACTCGTGGTAGTTGGTCGCGCCGTAGTAGCCCTCCTTGATCAGTGCCTCGACGCCCGACTTGGACTCGTGGCCGAACATCGCCAGAAAGCGGATGCCCTTGTGGCCGGCCTTGCGGGCCATGTCCTGCGACATGGCGAAGGCCTTCGCGACGGCGTCGGAGCCGCCCAGGTCGCGGCGGATGTTGTGCGGGCTCCAGAGGAAGACGGCCGGCCAGCCGTCGATGTGATAATACGTCGGCAAGGTGAAGTAGCGGTCGATCCACTCGCGCGTGACGTTCTCCCAGTCGTTCATCGAGTGCGAGCCCGGCGGGATGTGGTTGGCCCACATGATGGCGACCTGGAGGTGGTCGCGGTAACGGGCCTTGCGGTAGGCGTCGAACCAGTGTTCGAGGCTCTTGCGGCCCTTGATCCAGTACCAGTCGACGAGGAAGCAGGTGATGCCGTTTTCGACCGCCCACTTGATCTGCCAGTCGACGCACTCGGGGTTCGACTCGTCGTAATAGCCGAGCAGCGGCTTGCGGATCGGCGCGACGCGGCGGATGCAGTCCCACTTGGCGTCGGCCTGCCAGCCGGGGAAGTAGTAGGCGCAGATGTCCATGACGGTCTCGACCGGTTTGGGCGGCGGGACGTACTCGGCCTTGGGCAGATCCACCGCCGGCAGGATCCGTAGCTCCGCGGTAGCGGGAGGGGCCGCTCCTTTGCCCGAGCTGGAGAGCTTGGCGGCGTATGTTCCGGGTTGGTCGGCCTGGAGGAGCCATGTGAGGCTGCGTTGGTCGTCGTAGTCGGTGGCGGGCAGGTCGACGACGGGTTTGCCCTCGACGAGCTTGACGCCCGACGGCAGGTCGAGCCTGACCCGCACGTGCTCGGTGGCCGATCCGCCGAGGTTGGCGAACTGGGCGAGCAGCCTGCAGGGCCTGCCCGCGCGGTTGATGGCGTCTTCGAGGCCGACGTAGTTGAGCGTCAGCTCGGGCGGTCCGGACGGCTGGTCGGCGATGGCCAGGGATTCGACCGTGATCTTGGCATCGCTCGGAAGGTCCACGCCGATGGCGAGCAGGGGGCTCCGCCAGTTGGCAAGCCCGCCGACGTCGACGTTGATGTGCTGGGTCTGGCCACCGCCCCGGGCGGCGAAGGGCTGGCTCTGGACGTCGCGCACGCCGGATGCGAGCCAGAGCACTCGGCCGGCGGTCGGTTGCTCGGATCGGACCACGAGCGTGACCCAGGGCTTGTCATCGACGGCCAGGCGGAGCGGCGGGCTGAGCAGGACGTGCGCGGCCGGGTGGATGCGCCAGGCCTTGGGGTCGGGGCCGATCGTCCAGCTCATCGTGT
The DNA here is from genome assembly GCA_964622545.1 of uncultured Planctomycetales bacterium. Taxonomy (GTDB): domain Bacteria; phylum Planctomycetota; class Phycisphaerae; order UBA1845; family JAFGLZ01; genus JAFGLZ01. The sequence continues at coordinate 5,499 of CAZUQM010000040.1, forward strand.
CGGTGAGGGGCTTGGAGGCGTCGGGCCAGGGCATGATGCGGATGGCGTCGATGTCGAAGCGTGCGTCGTCGTAGAGGTCGAGGCGGAGCTGGCGGATCGTGCCCTCGGGGTGCCAGCCGGGGACGATGACGACGTCCTCCCAGTCGCCCGTGCCGCGGAGCGTGAAGTGGGTGGTTTTCCGGGGCGAGAAGCCGTCGTACTTGCCCTCGGTTACGCCCGACCAGAAGAGCTGGCCCTGGCCGGGCTTGTCGGCCTTGACCCGCAACAGGACGAACTGCCACGGCGAGGCGGGGATGCTCAACCCCTTGCAGACGAAGAAGGGGTCCCACTCGACGGCGTCGGCGCTGAGGATGCCGTCGGCGTGCTTGACGTTGGCCAGGTGGCTGTTGGCGACCCAGGCGCGTGCGTCGGCCGGGGTGTCGAAGGTCCATTCGAGCTGGGGCGCGGCGGTCTGAGCGGTCAGGGCGGCGAGCGTGACGAGTGCGGTCATGGCGGTCTCCTCCAAGGTCAGGCTGATGAGGATACCTGCTGCGTGAGGCGCGTGAAAAGGGGGTCAGGCTCACTTCTTGGTTCCATATTCAGACGGCAGGGCGCGCGCCGGGTGGCATGCCCAAGCCGTTCCCACGGCTACGTGGGTGCGTGGGCATGGATCCGAGAAATGCTGACCATGGCCACGCGGGCAGCAGCGTGGCCATGCCACCCGCCACCAGCTCCACGGGTGCAGCAGGCTGTTGGACAGGCGTCTGTGCGTCGGATCCAATAGGGGGAGAGATCGCTGACGCAGGATCGATGAGGGGATACCGTGTTATGCCGGGCAAACGCATACCCAGTTCGAACGAGGAGTTGCTCGCCGAGTGCGATGTGGAGGTGTTTCGCTCGAGCGGTCCGGGCGGGCAGAACGTCAACCGTCGCGAGACGGCCGTGCGGCTGCGCCATCGACCCAGCGGCGTGGTCGTGGTCTGCCAGGACGAGCGGACGCAGCGCCGCAACAAGGAGATCGCGCTGGTCCGGCTTCGCGCCAAGCTCGAGAAGCTCTATCGACGCCGCAAGCCGCGCATCCCCACCCGCAAGCCTCGCGGCGCGCGCGAGCGCGAGCTCGAGAGCAAGAAGCGTCACGGCCGGAAGAAGCAGCTCCGCGGTCGGGTTCGGCGGGAGGATTGATCGGCGGTCGGACCGTGAGCGAAAAGGGCTGGGTCGCCTCGTCACGGCTGGGCACCAAGCGCGAGCGGAACTCAGTCGGCGAGGCCGACGTCGAATCTATGGAACGCCGGGCGGTCATCGGGCGAGCGGGTGTAGACGGCCTGAAAGCCGCGGTCGTCCTTGATGTGCAGCCGGCCGTCGCGAATGCCGTAGACGAAGCCGGTGATGCTGTAGCGGTCGGGCGACTCGGCGGCCTCGAGGAAGACGTGGTCGGGCGTGATCCAGACGAGTCGTCCGCCGGGCACGGCCACCGCGACGTGAGGAACGGAGGAGCGGACGCCGTGATCGTTCACGTGGTGGACGGTGCCGAGGATCACCCAGGCGTCGTGCTCGGGCGGCAGCGTGAACGTGCCATGCCAGCAGAAGGCCTCGCCCACCCACGCGAACTGCGTGGCCGCGGGGCGGGGTTGGTCGGGCCCCATCGGTGAGGGTGACGTGTCGATGCGGTCCCAGCTGTGATCGACCTCCATGCGATCCCACAGGCCGTACCACAGGCCCGTGAACCTACCGAATGCTTTCTGAGCGGGGATGGGGCTACCTGGCATGCCGCGGATGGCCCGGGCGATCTGGTCGGGCGTCAGGGACGTGAAGGCGTCGATCGCCGGCCGGCCGCGAAGGGCGTCGCTGTCCGCCGCCGCGCGACAGAAGGCCACGATGCCCTCGGCCACGGCCTGGTCATGCCCTGTATCGCTGAGGCGTCGTCGGAACGCCTCAGCCCGCTTGAGGCCACGGCGTCGGTACGTATCGAGGTCGAGCCTCAACCGGGTGGCGAGGTCGCTTCGGATGGCCTTGCACCGGGCGACGTGGTCTTGCGGCGGCGAGGTCGGCGTCGTCGCACAGCCGGCGAGCGCGGCGCCTATCGGCAGTAGGATGCTCAGGCCGCCGCCCCTTCGTGTCAGCGGTTCAGCCATGCCGCGTTCCTCAGTCCAGGATCAGCCAGAGGCCGAGCGCGAACGCAACGATCGAGGAGAGCACGCAGGCCAGGGCCAGGTCTTTGTGCTCGTCCCTGACCAGACCCACGATGCCGGTGAGCAGCGCGGCCGGTACGGCTACGAACGGGACGTACCCTGCAAGGGTACAGATGGGGCTCGCTCAGCCAGGGGAGGCCCAGCTCAGCAGCAAGGGCAACGCCAAGCCGTAGAGCAGGACCTGGATCGACATCGTGCCGAAACGTCGGGGCATCTCGAGCATCCTTACCGGCTCACCGGCGCGCGATCACCTCAAGTAGCGGGTGTGACCGACGCGTCGTGTCACGTTGATCTTATCAAAGTAGTCGAGCAGGGGCAGGGCGAATTTCCGCGTCGTGTCGAGCAGGTACTTGAAGTCGACGCTCTCGAGCCGGCCCTCGGCCTGGATGTGCTCGGTGAGCTTCCGGCGGGCGAGCTCGACGGCCTGGGCGTGGAAGTGCATGCCCGGGGCCACCTCGACGAGGGTCTCATGGGCCAGGAGCACGCGGACGGCCTCGGCCACGCGCGACTCGGGCTCGTCGGCGGCCCGGGCGACGTCGGCCTGGGCGGGCGGCTTGAAGGCGGCGCGGCGGTAGTGTCCCTCGACGCGGTCGATCAGATCGCGGTCCTCGGTGGTCATGGCCGACTGGTGCTCGGGCAGGGCGATGCGGCGGTGCTGTTCGGCGAGATCTCCGCGGTCGATGAGCAGGTCGAGGACGACGTCGAGGGCGTCGGCGGGCATGCCGGTTGCGTCACGCAGCTCGTCGCGCGTCGTGCCTGGGGTCTCGGGCGAGGCGCGATGGTAGTCGGCGAGCACGTCACGTAGCTGCCGGCCTAGGTCGTGCAGCGTTCGCGCGTGCAGATAGCGACCGTCGTCGATGGCGAGGACGTCGCCGGCCTCGATCAGCTCGGCGAGCATCGACCTGACGCGTTCGGGCGCGATTTTCGCGCGGGCCGATAGCTCGGCAGGCGTTGCGACCACGTCGGGGCTTCGTCGCACGCCATACGCGAGGAAGCTGCGCTCGTCGGCCACGGCCTCGGCCCGCTCATCGAGGTCGGCCAGCACCTCGGGTCGCGTTCGCTTGAGACGCCGCGGCACGGCTTCGACGATGGTCCCGCCGCCGATCGTCCGGGCGGGGGAGGGCAGCCGCACGATGAAGGGGTCGCCGGGGGCGACGACGAGGGCGTCCTCGGCGTGGAACTGAGCGAGACCCGTTTCACCCGGCCCCATGCGGTCGCCGCGCATCAGGTAGACACGGGCGGGGACGTCGGATGTGCCGGTGTGGAGCCTGACGTCCGAGCCGTTTCGTAGCGTGACGTGCTCATGCGGCAGGAGCCGCAGCCGGCCGACGATCCACTCGGCGGGCTCGAAATAGCCGGGGACGGTGACGACCTGGCCGCGCCGGACCTGCCTGGCGTCCCACTCGCGGACGTTGAGGGCGGCGCACTGGCCTGCGCGGACGATGTCGGCGTCGCGGCCGTAGACTTGGGCCGCGCGGAGCCGTCCGCGAACGCCGTCGGGCAACAGATCGAGCTCGTCGCCGAGGGTGGCCGAGCCGGCGACCGGGATGCCGCTGACGACCGTGCCGTAGCCCTTGACCTGGAAGCCGCGATCGACGGGCACGCGGAACAGCCCGTCCGATCGTTTGGGCTCGATGCCGGCGACCACGTCTCGCAGCGCGCCGGCGAATTCGGGCGCGCCCTCACCCGTGATGCCCGAGAGCGGCATGATGGGCGCGCCCTCGAGGAACGTCCCGCGGAGGAAGTCGGTCAGCTCGTCGGTGACCAGGTCGACCATGTCCGATTCGACACGGTCGATCTTGGTCAGCGCGACCAGCCCGTGTCGCACGCCGAGCAGCGTGAGGATGTCGAGGTGCTCGCGGGTCTGCGGCATGACGCCGTCGTCGGCGGCGACGACGAGGATGACGCCGTCCATGCCGGCCGCCCCGGCGACCATCGTCTTGATGAAGTTCTCATGACCGGGCACGTCGACGATACCGACCTCGCTGTCGCCGATGGTGCACGGCGCGAAGCCGAGGTCGATGGACATGCCGCGCTGCTTCTCCTCCTTCAGGCGGTCGGTCTCGCAGCCGGTGAGGCACTTGATGAGCACGGTCTTGCCGTGGTCGATGTGCCCGGCGGTGCCCAGCGTGATGTTGACCTGTTCGGCGGGCATGCGGCTCAGGCCCCCGCGTTCAGCGTGTGGGTGAGGGCCTGCACGAGCGGCTCCTCCTCGCCAGGCAGGATCGTCCGCGGATCGATGAGCAGGCGGCCCTTCTGAATTCGCGCGAAGACGGCGGGTCGATGTTGGCGGAGGCGTCGACCCAGGGCCTCGGCGGACGTGGCCTTCGGCTCGATGACGACGAGCGTCGTGGCCAGGTTCTGGGCCGGCAGTGAGCCGCTGCCCATCTGGCTGAAGCCGGCGTCGGTGGTGACGGTCGCGGCGGCCGAGCCCTGGCTGACCGCGTCGGCGATGCGCCGGGCCTGCTCGGCGATCTCGGCCTGCGGGCGCATCAGCATGCGGAGGATGGGCACCTCGGTAAGGGCGAGCTGCTCATCGAGGAAGAGCGAGAGCGTGGCCTCGAGCGGGGCGAGCGTGAGCTTGCCGACGCGGACGATGCGGGCCATGGGGTTCTTGCGGATCGCGTCGATGTAGCGGGCCTTGCCGAGGATGACGCCGCCCTGGTGGGCGCCGATGAGCTTGTCGGCGCTGGAAGTGATGACGTCCGCGCCGGAGCGGACCGAGTCGAGCAGCGTGGGCTCAGGCTCGAAGCCGAACCGCGAGAAGTCGATGAGGGCCCCGGCGCCGACGTCGTCGATCATCGGGAGGTCGTGCTCTTGGGCCAGCCGGACCAGGTCGTCCAGCGGCACCTCCGAGGTGAAGCCGATGATCTTGTAGTTGCTGGGGTGGAGCCGCATGATCGCGCCGGTGTTCTCGGTGATGGCGGCCTCGTAATCGCGGAGGTGCGTCTTGTTCGTCGTGCCGACCTCGACGAGCTTGACGCCGCTGGCGGCCATGACGTCGGGCAGCCGGAACGCCCCGCCGATCTCGACGAGCTGGCCGCGCGAGACGATGACCTCGCGACCTTTGGCCAGGGTGTTCAGCACGATGGACGTGGCGGCCGCGTTGTTGTTGACGACGGTCGCGGCCTCACAGCCGGTGATCTGTTGGAGGAGCCACTCGATGCGGCCGTCGCGCTTCGATCGCTTGCCGGCCTCGATGTCGGCCTGGAGCACGCAGTAGCCGTCGAGTTCGTCGGCGATCTGGTCGAGGGCCTTGCGGGCCAGCACGGCGCGCCCCAGTGCGGTGTGCAGGATGATGCCGGTGGCGTTGATGACCTTACGGTAGTGCGGCCCGACGACGAACGTCACGCGTTGGCGAGCCAGCTCGACGACGTCTCGGTAGAGCGAGGCTTCGTCCGCGGCCTCGTGCGACCCGTCGAGCACGCCCCGGCGGACCTGGTCGACGGCCCATCGGACGGCGTCGGCGAGGACCTGTCGCGGCGCGTCGTCGAGGCCGTCGTGGAGATCGGGGTCGCTCAGGACGCGGTCGACCTTCGGCAGCAGCCTGAGCAGCGAGGGATCGGTGGCGGCCATGGGATTCTCCCGGAGCGGCCTGGCCCGTCTGGGCGGCGGCTCGTGCGAGCAAGTCTCCGTGCATTGTTGGCTCCAGGGGGTTGCGGATCAAGCGGCACAGGCTGACGGTCGGGGTGAACGGGAAACACCCTTGCGGCAATCCGCAACGTGATGCGGTTTCGGCCTTCCCCAGGTCGCACGTGGAGGCCGGGGCGGGTAGTCGCGTCCCTCACGGCCGCAGCGATGAGCCACCCGATGACTCTGGATTTGTCCTGGAGGGGATTGGGGTTCACCCGCCTTGAAGGCGTTTTGCCCGGTTCATAGAATCAACTTCATGCGATTGGCCAGGCCGGCGAGGATACTCCCGTGAAGAACATCGAGAAGCGCAAGCGCGTGATGGCCCGGTCCATGCGGCTGGGCCATTGCATCTGTGACCCGAAGCAGGCGTGTCCGTGTCCGACGCTACGTGAGCACGACGTCTGTCCGTGCGCGGGCGAGCGGCTGGAGAAGAAGCAGGACGGGCCGGTGCGTCTGTCGCGGATGGTGGACAAGGCCGGCTGTGCGTCGAAGATCGACCAGGCGGCGCTGAGGGCGGTGCTGGCGGGGCTGCCGGCGATCGACGATCCGAAGGTGCTGGTCGGCATGCCGGCGGCCGACGACGCAGGTGTGTACCAACTCAGCGACGACGTCGCGCTGGTGCAGACGGTGGACGTCTTCACGCCGTCGGTGGACGACCCGTACACGTTCGGCCAGATCGCGGCGGCCAACTCGGTGAGCGACGTCTACGCGATGGGTGGTCGACCGATCTCGGCGCTGTCGATCATCGGCTTCCCGATACGCGAGGCCCCGGACGAGGTGCTCCACACGATCCTGCGCGGCGGCATCGACAAGATGGCCGAGGCGGGGGTAGCCGTCGTGGGCGGGCACAGCATGAACGACAAGGAGATCAAGGCCGGTTTCGCGGTGACGGGTCTGATCGATCCGAAGCGGGTGGCGACGAACGCGGCGGCGCGGCCGGGCGACGTGCTCGTGCTGACCAAGCCGATCGGCACGGGCATCATCGCGTTCGCGTCGCAGATCGATCGCGCGCCGGCCGGCGCGGCCGAGGCGATCGCGGCCTCGATGGCGTCGCTGAACAAGGCCGCGTCCGAGCGGATGGGCGACTTCGACGCCCATGCCTGCACGGACGTGACGGGCTTCGGGTTGATGGGCCACCTGACGACGCTCGCGGCCAGCAGCGGCGTCGACGTCGAGGTCGTGTGGGACGACATTCCGCTGTTCGACGGCGTGCTCGCGTGCATTGCCCAGGGCGTGCTGCCGGGGGCGATGGAGCGGAACAAGGAATCGGTCGGCGATCGCGTGGTGATGGGCGAAGGGACGCAGCCGCTGATGTTCGACGTCTGTTGCGACGCGCAGACCTCGGGCGGGCTGTTGATCGCCCTGCCGCAGGCACGGGCCGGGGCGTTTTTGGAGCGCCTTGGCGCAGAGGGCGTGGCGGCGGCCGCGGTGATCGGGCGCGTGACGGCCGAGGGGCCCGGACGCGTGAGGCTGATGACGCGCGGCGAGAGGGCGATTCGTGAGGAATCGTCGTGCCGCTCGTCGAAGGCCGCACCGTCGGTTGCCGACGAGACATCCTGTTGTTCGTCGGGGGGGGCTGCGGAAGCAGCGGCGTCGTCGTGTTGCTCTGACGGCGCGGCGAAACAGGAGGCGCCGGAGCCGTCCGAGGCGTGTTGCTCCGGACAGGCGACATCGTCCGAGGCGTGTTGCGCGGGCGAGGCTGAGGGGGCAGCGGCGCCGGCCTCCGGCGTGGCGGGCATCCAAGAGAGCTTCCAGGCGTTCATGAAGCGGGCGGGAGCCCCGGGCGCCTTGGACGCGGCCACCAAGCAGTCGATCGCGATCGCGCTGTCCGTCTTGGCCAAGTGCGAGCCTTGCTTGAAGGCACACCTCAAGAAGGCGCGCTCGATGGGCTTTACGCAGGAGGAGATCGACGAGGCGGCCTGGATGGCGATCTCGTTCGGCGGCTCGCCGACGATGATGTTCTATAATGGATTGCGGCGGACGGGTTCGTCCTAGTGCCGCACGTATGCGGAGGTGGTTGGTGCCTGGTGGTGCCCCTGGTCTTCAAAATCAGTGTGGGGCCCGGAAGGGTCTCGGGTGGGTTCGATTCCCATGCACCTCCGCCATTTTTCGCATTCGACCGGGCAAGCCGCTAGACTGAGGGTCCATGGCGAACCGACATACCATCTTGCCCGTGGTGCTGGCGGTGCTGGGCGTGGCCTGCCTGGTCTATGGATGGGGCTATCACGCCCAGCCGGTCTATCCGAAGGCCGTACCGCCCAAGGAGCCGTCGGGCTTCGGCCAGGCCGGTCCCGTGCCGATGATGCCTCCGCCGCCGGACGAGGAGCTTCAAAGACCGGATGACGGGCCCTTGCCCCCGCCGATACCTCCTCCACCGCCTCCGCCTCCTCCTCCGATACCGGGTGAGGACGAGGAGGGTGGGTTCCCTCAGCCCTATTTTCCGCCTCCGATGCCTTCAGAGCCCGCCGAGGCCGCGCCGCTCGAGCCCGTGCTCGAGCCGGAGTCTCGGCTGGTGGCCGAGGTCACCGTAGGGGGGATACGTCGATTGACCTCGGGCCGGCTCGAACGCACCTACTCAGGGTTCGACCGTCCTCAGATGTGCCCTACCTGAGTGAAGTAGCGAGCCGGTCATGGTGGCCATGGCCAAACACCTCAACACCTCGATCACACGATGGCTGGCCCGGCGACGCGCCTGGATCCAGGCGGGCTTCCTGCTGGTCTGGCTCGACCCGTTCCTCCTGCGCCTGCACCATATCTGCGGGCCGGTGTTCCACTGTTACTCGTGTCCGCTGGCCACGTACGCCTGTCCGATCGGGGTCCTCGGCAGCTTCAGCGCCCTGCACGTGTTTCCGTTTCTGGCGGTCGGGACGTTGGTGGTGGTCGGGGCGGTCCTCGGCGCGTTCCTCTGCGGCTACGTGTGCCCGTTCGGGTTCGTGCAAGACCTGGTCGGCCGCGTGCCGACGCCGAAGGTGACGCTGCCGTCGTGGATGCGTCACGTCCGCTACGTCGTGCTGATCGCGCTCGTGCTGGCGATACCCTACGCGTTCGGCAAGGATCATCCGCTGTTCATTTGCACGGTCTGTCCGGTCGGCGCGCTCGAAGGAGCCGTGCCGAACATGGTCAGCCAGGCCTCGGCGGGCGAGCCGGTGGTCTGGCCCAGCGCGCTGAAGCTGACGATCGTGGCGGTGGTCGTGGTGGCGATGCTGTTCACATGGCGCCCGTGGTGCACGGTGTTGTGTCCGTTGGGGGCGATCTACGGGCTGTGCAACCGGGCGTCGCTGTTCTTCCTGCGTTACCAGCCCGAGGCCTGCAACGCGTGCGGTCAGTGCAAGGCGTTCTGCAAATACGGCATCCTGCCCGAGCCGGGCATCAACGCCAGCGGCTGCATCCGTTGCCTCGAGTGCTCGACGTGTCGCGCGATCTCGTTGGAGGCGGCTGTGGCCGGAGGGCAACGAACCCCCGCGGGCACGCGGACGGGCCCGTCGGACGAGCCCAAGCGAACCTCGTGAAGTTAGCTCGTGGTCGGTCCGCTCGGCTTGGGTGGGGCGGGTTCAGGTCCCTCCGGCCGCAGGTCGCGATTGCGGTTGAGCAGGAAGATCAGACCGATCACCGCGGCGATGACGCCCTGGGCGAAGAGCCCGTGGGCGATCGACTGTGGATCTTGTTCGATGATCAACTGCATCGCGCCGATCGGGCTCAGGGCGAGGACCGCCGGGGGCATGAACTCCTTCGCCCCGGCCTGGTAACGGGTCAACTCGACCGCCATCGGCAGCATCAGGCAGACGCCGATGGCCCAGACCACGAGCCAGGCCGCTGCCGGTTTACGATGGCGGTAGCACAGCCGGACGATCCAGCTCATCGACAGCAAGGCCAGGACGACGACCACACCGAGTCGTGCAACGTCCTCCCAGGGCACCAAGTGGAAGATGCCGAGCATGGATGGACGGGGCAAGCCGGTCGTGGTCAGGGCCGCGCGACGCATCAGCGGCAGGTGGAGGACGCACAGGCACAGGACCGCGGAGATGGCCACGATCAGCTCGAGCGGCACGCCGCGCCTCGGCAGGTCGCGGTCGCCGAACCGCTTCCTCCTGCGACGGAGTTTGTCGGCCCACGCGACGGAGGCGATGGGAACCAGGCTGAGACCGATCCCGACCGACATCGAGGCCGTGACTTGCTGCTGCCAGGTCGTATCGACCTCGTAGCCTTGCGGGACGATCCTGTGTTGCCACCGGATCCCGATGATGGACAGACCCACCCACAGGGTCAGGACGACGGTGCCGAGGATCGGACCGAAGGCCGGGCGCTCATCCGACCGGAACCGCCGCGAGGCCGCGATGAAGAACACGCCGCCGAGGACGGCCTGGGCGATCAGCGTGACCGGATAGACCGCCAGCCACCGAGAGGTGCCTCCCCGAATCATGCCGGTCAGCAGCGGACTGATGAGCAGCACCAGGGCGGGGAAGGCCCCGAGCATCAGGCCGCCCCCGATGACGGCGGCGGCCACGAGCATGAACACCCAGTTGAGGCTGAACTTCGTGGCCAGGCCGATGTAGACGGCTGCCGGCCAGAACAGGATCGCCAGCCAGATGAGGAGGCTATGCGTCACGACGTGCGCCTCGATCGACTGCAGGGAGAACGTTGCGGTCAAGAGGCCGAGCACGACGTTGATCAGGACGATGGGTGCTATGTCGGCCGCGGCGCCGAGGAGGTAGCCCGAGACGCCCTCGGTCCCTCGGATGGGCGATAGGCGATGGGATTCGAGCATTTTGGTCCCGATGTCGAGTCGGACCTTGGCCACCAGGCCCGACGGGACCCAGAACAGCAGCGCCACGGCCTGCAAGACGAGCAAGGCACGGCACCACAGCCCCAGGATCTGTCTCGAGGCGTTCGGGTCGAGCCTGCACGTGATGAAGACCAGGGCGATCAGCCCCATGCCGTACCAGAAGCCCCGCGCGACGACGCGCGCCCAGCCGCCGCGGAGCTGCAGTTGGGCCCACGCAAGGGAGTTCTCGACGATCGGCAATCCGGCCATCAGTCCACCTGTCCGATGCCCGCGCGCATGTAGGCCTCTTCGAGTCCCGGCGCGAGAGGCGAGAACGACGCGATGGGCAGTCCCTTCTTTCGAACGAGCACATTGAGCAGGGCGGCGGCGTCCTCGGCGCTGCGGCCGAACTCGACCGTCGCGCGGTCGCCGGCGACATCGACGCCCGTCACGCCCTGGATGTCCTTCAGGATCCCGAGCAGGCCCGGCACCGGCGCGGCCAGACCGATGGCGTAGCGGCAGCGCTGGTCGTGCGAGCCGTTGGTCACTTCGGCGACGGAGCCGAAGCGGACGATCGAGCCGTGGGCCATGATCGCGATGTGGGTGCAGTACTGGTCGAGGTCGGCCAGGATGTGCGACGAGACGATGAGCACCTTGCCCTGGTCGCGGAGCTTGACGAGCAGTTGCCTGAATTGAACGCGGCCGGCGGGGTCGAGACCGGCCGCCGGCTCGTCCAGCAGGATCACGGTGGGGTTCGGCAGCAGCGTCCTGGCGATGCCGATGCGTTGGCGCATGCCGCGGGACAGGGCCTGGATCTTCTGGTCGGCCTTTTCGGTGAGCCAGACCTGTTCGAGCCAGAAATCGATCCGCTCGTCGGTCTCTCTGCGACCGAGGTCGTAGGCCCCGGCGATGAACCGGAGGAACTGCCGGACCGTGAGGTCGTTGTAGACGCCGGGGTTGTCGGCCGTGAAGCCGATGTGGCGGAACGTCTCGGGCATCTCGGGATCGAGCTTCTGTCCGACGATCTCGACCCGGCCCCGATCCACGGGCTGGAGGCCCGCGACGGCGCGGAGGAGCGTGGTCTTGCCCGCGCCGTTCGGTCCGACCAGGCCCAGCAACGAGCCGGCTTGCAGACGAAACGTCGCATCGCGGACGGCCACGACGGTCTCGAACGAGACGCGGACGTGATCGATCACCAGCAGGTCGCGGCGCGTATCGTGCGGCGGTTCGTCCACAGGGGGCTCACGGCCGTCCAGGTCGGGTTGTGTGTCGGTCGTCATGCTGTCTGCATTCTACGCTCGAAGCGCGGCTGAGGAGAGGGGTCTCCATCGCATGTGACGTCCTGCCGGCCCGTACGCACGCGAGGTCGGCTGTGCCATAACCCTGCGTCGAGGGCGACTCAGCGCAAGCGAACGATCCATTGCACCATCTTCGCCCGAGCGGCGGCCAGGTCGGCCGTGTACGGGTCGAGCGCATCGAGCCAGGCCTTGGCCTGTCGGGCCTCGTCCGGTTTCGCCTCGGCCGCGGCCTTGATGGCCTTCTCGAGCGTGGTGACATAGCGCCCATCGTCGACGGCTTCGCGGAAGCCCTCCCACTGGATCGTGCCGACCACGCCCCCGGCGGTGGGGTACGTGAAGTTGTGATCGCGGTAGCGGTTGTGGTCGAAGTCGTTCCAGATGTGGCCGAAGGCGTGCTGATAGGCGTAGTCCATCGCGCCGTCGAAGCCCTCGCGCCAGAGCACCAGGCCGAAGTTGCGGCGGTAGGTCTCGGGCTCTTCGTTACCGACCTGGGGATAGGCATAGCAGAAGGCCTCCGAGCCGACGCCGTGCCACTTGCGGGCTTCCTCGGGGTCGGGCTTGCCGGCCAGGACGGCGCAGTTCAGGAGCTTGCCCATGGCCTCGAACGTGCCCCCGTAGCACGCCACGAAGTTCTTGCCGCCGGCGTCCTGCACGGCCGCCCATGCCTTTCGTTGGGCCTTGAGCCGCTCGCCGCGGGCCTCGTCGATGCCGTAGAAGTAGACGTCCTCGTAGCCGTAGTCACGGCACAGCGCGATCCATGTCTGGACGTCGGCCTTGAGCGCCTTCAGTTGCGATGGGTTCTTGGGCGCCCCGGTGCAACGGCCCAGGTTGTAGAAGCGATCGGTCGGCAGGCCCACCTCGCGGCGCAGCTCGAGCACGCGGCGGAGGCGATCGCCCCGCATGGATTGATAGTTCGTCGGGTAGAGCACGCCGTGGGCCTTGAGGTCCTCGAGCTCGGCGCGGAACTGCTGCTCGGACTTGTATTCCGAGCCGATGGTCGGGAGGCCGTTGGCCGATAGTTTGCCGCGATAGTAGATCGAGTACACCAGGCGGGACGGGGCGAGATCGAAGTCGTGCACCGTCAGCTCGATGGGCAGGTTCGTCGAGCCCGTCGCCGTCGAGATCGTGACGGTGCCTTGGTACGAGCCGCCCTTCATGCCGTCGGGAATGCGCACCGTCAGCCAGAACTGGCGCAGCGACCGGGCGCCGATATCGACCGGCAAGAGCGTCGCGCTGTCGACCGGCCAGACGTCGCCCAGGTCCTCGCTGGTCGGGCCGCTGCAAAGGACGTAGCGCGTCTTGCCGGCGAGGTCGGTGCTGCGGACGTAATTGTGCTTGGCCTCGGCGTCGACGCGGATAAGGCGATCGTCCTTGAGCAGAAGCTCGGGTGCGAGCAGACGCTGCTTGCCGCGCATCCAGATGCCGCGAGCGGCCTGGTACCAGCTCTTGACGATGTGGACGTCGACGGCGTCGGCGGCGATGCGCCCGCCGGTTCCGGTCAGCTCGCCGACGGAGACCTTGACGTCCTTCAGGTCGGTGAGGGCGTAGATGAGCAGCGAGGCCGATTCGTACTCGCCGCGACAGCCGCTGAGCTCCAGGCGTTTGGCCACATCGGCCGCGATGGGGAAGGCGTCGGGCGTGAAGCGGTCGTTGGTGATCGCAGGCGGGGCGTACAGCACAAAGGGTTGGTCGTTCCGAAGCCCCTTGGTTAGGGCCGCGACGGTGGCCGGCCCGTAGCGGACCTGGCGGATGGCCTCCTCGATGGCGTCCACCTCGACCCGCGAGCCGTAGCCACGTTGGGCGAACGTCCTGACGAGGGCCTCGGCCGATGTCAGGTGTTGCTGGATCGCGTCGACGTAGTGCTGGATGTCCGGCGCGGCGTCGGACATTCCGGCCACCGCGGTCCGGCCCTTGGTCAGGGCGGATCGCCAGGCGTCGAGCTGCTTATCGAGTCGTTTCTGGGCTCCGTGCCATCGGGCATCGATCCTCTTCTTGTAATCGGCCGGGCTGGGGACCTCCCCCTCGATCCTCACGTCATCGACGTAGACGACCGCGCGGCGGCCCTGGCCGCCGAGGATGAACAGGCTCCAGCGATCGAGATAGGCCCCGACATCGTCGCCGTGGAGGAACGCGGTGTGCCCGCCCATCACGCGATGGGCCCCGTGTCTGCCGCGCTCGACGAGATCGATCTCGACCGTCTGCCAGCCGTCGGTCGGGCCTTCAAACGTCTGATGCGGGCTGCATCCGGTGTGGCGGGTCGGCGGGTAGCGCATGTTCGTGCCGAACCCGATGCGACAGGTCGTGCCCTTGGCGACCAGCACCTTGGCCGAGAGCTTCAGGCGACCCGCGCACGGCACGGAATGGACGACCCCGAAGTAGTGATAGGTGCCGTCCTTGAGCGAGACGTCGAGCTTGAGCGACCGCTTACCGCCGGCGGCCTGCTCATCGGTGACGCCGCAGGTGTTGACCTCGTGCTCACCGTTGCTGGCCCAGCAGGTCATGGTGACCTCGGCCTCTTCGAAGCCCTGGTGATAGCTGTAGGGCTTGAGGGCGGGAACATCCTTGCCGGCGGCCAGGGCCGCAGGTGCGATCACCAGGGATAGGATCGCCGTGTGAATGGGTCTGCATGTCATGAGACGGGCCTCCTTGGAGCGTGCTCCACCAGGGTCGTGATCATACGTCGTGATCGTTCGGCATCCAAGGACGGCGGGTGGGCCCGAAACCCCATCCGACGACCACGCGGCGCTTGCCAACGGTCGACCACCGCCGTATGGGAATAGCCGGTCGCGCCGAGGCATCTACCTTGAGGGGCCGTGTCAGCCCCTGCGTCCCGCCCGGACCAGGCAAGCCGAGCGTGAGCATCACGGAAGGATCACATCATGAGCGACGAACGAACCACACGACGCGATTTCCTGAAGGCGGCCGGAGGCGGGGCGCTGGCGGCCGGCCTCCCGGCGGCGGGCGTGACCGAGACGCTCCATGCCGCGGCCAAGGGCGGCGAGATGCAGTACCGCACGCTCGGCAAAACGGGAGAGAGGGTCTCGGTCATCACGCTCGGCGGCTATCACATCGGCGTGCAGAAGGACGAGGCCGAGAGCATCCGTCTCATGCACGCGGCCATCGACGGCGGCATCAATTTCTTCGACAACGCCTGGAAGTACAACGGAGGCGAGTCGGAGCGTCGCATGGGCAAGGCCCTCAAGGGCGGCAAGCGCGACAAGGTCTTCCTGATGACCAAGAGCAACAAGCGCACCAAGGCCGGCGCGATGCAGGACCTGGAGGACAGCCTCCGTCGTCTGCAGACGGACCGCCTCGATCTGTGGCAGGTGCACGAGGTCGCTCACGGCGATCCGAAGCGCGTCTTCGGCCCTGATGGCTCGCTGGAGGCCTTCGTCCAGGCCCGCAAGCAGGGCAAGGTTCGCTACATCGGCTTCACCGGCCACACCGATCCGAAGGTGCATCAGGAGATGCTCGGTCACGATTTTGAGTGGGCGACGGTGCAGATGCCCGAGAGCCTGCTCGACCACCACTACAACAGCTTCGAAAAGCAGGTCCTGCCCGAGTTGGTCAAGCGATCCATCGGCGTGATCGCCATGAAGACGCTCGTGTTCGGCAAGCTGCCGCGGTCGGGCAAGTTCACGAACGAGGATTGCTGGCAGTACGTGCTGACGCTCCCGGTCACGACGGTCTGCACGGGCATGAGAAGCATGGAGGAGTTGCAGCGCGGACTCGCGGTCGGACGTTCGTTCAAGCCGATGGAGGCCTCGCAGAAGGCGGCGCTGCTGGCCAAGGCCAAGCCGCTGGCGGCTCAGGGCAAGCTGGAGCACTACAAGCAGGTCGCCCATGCCGACGGTTGCCCGATCGACCATGAGGATGGCCGGTTCTGCTGAGCCGACCGGGCACGATTTCAAAACCCCCTAACGCAACCCGCTTGAGCGCTGTCTATTATGTCGTTGACATCCGGGGGCGCCGCGCCGAGAATCCCTTGGCAACGCGGTTGGGCAGTTTCCATGTTCGACCGGCAGAGGACACGTCACCGGTCGCTTTCACGACGTAGACATCTACTTCGGGCTCGGAGGACTCCGACATGACCAGCGCAAAGGCGAGCTGGGTGTGTGCCACGGTGGGCACGTTGCGACAGGCGGCCGCGGCCGCGGCCTTGATCGGACTGTTCGGCGTACTGCCGTCGGTGCAGGCTCAGCAGTACACCATCACCGCGATCGATCCCGTGCCGACGGGGACGGTCACGAACGGCCGGGACATCAACGCATCGGGGCAGGTGGCGGTGCTGTCGGACACGACCGCCGCGGGGGGCTCACGGGTGGTCCTGTGGAGCCCCGGCGCCTCGACGGTGCTGGGCGTGATCGCGGGCGAGTCGCCGGACTGCTATGCGATCAATGCGGGAGGACAGATCGCAGGCATCTCTGTGGATGCGGCCGCGTTGACGATCCGTGGCGTCTTGTGGTCGGGCGCTGCGATGACCGACCTGGGCGATCTGGGCGGGACGAACACGTACGCGTGGGACCTCAACGACAGCGGCGTCGTGGTCGGTCAGTCGCTGCCCGCGGCGGGCGCGGTGAGCTACCACGCCTTCAAATGGCAAGGTGGCGTGATGACGGATCTCGGGACGCTGGCCGGCGGGTCGGGCAGCGTTGGGAGCGGCGTCAACAACGCCGGCCAGATTGTGGGGCAGGCCGACACGGCCGGCGGCCAAACGCACGCCGTCATGTGGACCCCCGCCGGGGTGATCACCGACCTGGGCACGCTCGGCGGCAACTCTGGCATCGCCTGGGCCAACAACGAGGGCGGTACCATCGTGGGGCAATCCAAGACCGCCGCGGGCGTGGACCACGCCTTCATGTACACCACCGGGGGTGGCATGACCGACCTGGGCACGCTCGGCGGCAATTGGAGCATTGCGGCCGACGTCAACGAGAACGACGTGGTGGTCGGCTCGGCCTTCAATGCCGGCGGGGCGTCGCGAGCGTTCATCTACGACAGCGCCAACGGCATGCGTGACCTGAACGACCTGATCCCCTCGGGCACAGGCTGGGTGCTGACCACAGGCGCGGGTATCAACGACAGCGGCCAGATCACCGGGACGGGCACGCTGGCCGGTCAGACGAGGGCCTTCGTGCTCACGCCCGTCAGCAGCGGCGGGGGGTGCTGTCTGCCGATCAGCGCTCTGGCCGCGCCGATGCTCCTGCTCGCCGGGCTCGGGATGTTCCGGTCACGGCCGCCGGGCCGGCGCTAGGGGGCCAGGGTTAGAAACGGCTCGGCGGTCTGTTCAAACCGGGCTGCCGGCAGCTTAGACTGCACGGATGCCCGAACCCCAGACGAGCCCAACCGATACGGCGGAGGCCGTCGGAGGCGCATCGAGCGGGCCGGCGGCCACCGAGCCTTGCGCGAGACGCCGGCCGACCACGCTGACGTGGCTGGTGTGCGGCGGCGTGGTCGTCCTGACGGCGCTCGTCTTCTTGCCCACACTCGCGAACGACTTCGTCCGCTGGGACGACCATCGTGTGCTCGTGCACAACCCGCATTTCCGCGGCTTCAGCCCCGACAACCTCATCTGGATGTTCACCACGCAGCACATGTGCCACTACCAGCCGCTCACCTGGTTGACGTACGCGCTCGACCACGCGCTGTGGGGTATGAACCCGCGCGGCTATCACCTGACGTCGGTGCTCTGGCACGCCGCGACGGCGGCGGCGTTCTTCTGGGTCTTGCGATCCTTGCTGCGGTGGGCTCTGACCGGCTGGCAAGGCCCTAGCACGCCGATGCTCGACGTCGCGGCCGCGGTGGGGGCTTTGCTCTTCGCGATCCATCCGCTACGGGTCGAATCGGTCGCGTGGGCCACGGAGCGGCGCGATCTGGTCAGCGGCCTGTTCCTCATGCTGTCCGTGGCGGCCTACCTCCGGGCGCACGACCACGGCACGAACCGGCGGGGCCCATGGATCGCGGCTTCGTGCCTGGCATACGCATGTTCGCTCCTGGGCAAGGCCATCGGCATGACGTTGCCGGTCGTGCTGCTGTTGCTCGATGTGTATCCGTTGAGGCGGATCGGGCCGTGGCGGCGTGTGACCGGCGACCGTGGCCCGTTGGCGGTCGTGCTCGAGAAGGCCCCCTATGTCGTGCTTGCGGTGGCGGCCGCCGGCGTGGCCTGGTTGGGTCAGTATCGCGATGCCCCGATGGCGTCGGTCGAGGGCGTGCCGCTGATCGCGCGGCTGGCCATTGCGTCGTTCGGGGCGGCGTTTTACGTACGCAAGACGTTCCTGCCCGTCGAGCTCTCTCCTCTGGTCGCGCCCGCCATGCCGTTCGATCCGCTCGCGCCGGTGTTCGTCGCCAGTGCGGCGACGGTCGTGATGGTGACGGCCGTGTTGGCCCTTTTCGCCAGGCGCTGGCCGGCCGGGCTGATCGCCTGGGGCATCTACCTGGTCTTGCTGGCGCCGGTCATCGGGTTGGTGCAGGTCGGACCCCAGATCGCGGCCGACCGGTACAGCTATCTGTCTTGCACGGTCTTACCGGCGCTGGTCGTTGGCGGTTGGGCCTTCCTCTGGATGAGGCGCGAGCGCGGGGCGAGCTGGCGCACGGGGCACCTGGTGGTCACGGTGGTCTTGGCTGTGGCTGTTCCTGTGCTGGCGTGGCTGACGGTGCGGCAGGCGGCCGTCTGGCGGGACACCGAGTCGCTGTGGCAGCAAGCGATCCACGTCCAGCCGGACAACGCCGTCGCGCACGCCAACCTGGCGAGCTGGTACGCGCATGTCGATCGGTTCGACCGATCCGTCGAGCACTATCGGCGAGCGTCGGAGCTGAGACCCGGGCATGCGCCGACGCTGCTCAGCCTGGCCACGTCGCTCGAGCGGCTCCACCGTTTCGACGAGGCGGCGTCCATCTACCTCGAGCTGCTCGAAGGCGATCCGTCGTGCTTCGGTGCCCACCGTGGCTTGGGGCTTCTGCTGATCCGGTCGAAGGATCAAGGGCACGTGCGGCAGGGTGAGCGTCATCTCCGTCGGGCGCTTGAGATCCGGCCCGCCGCGACCGAGGTCCGACACCATCTGGCCATGCATTTCCGGCGGACGCGACAATGGCGGCAGGCCGTCGAGCTGCTCGGGCAGGGCGTGAGTGTCAGGCCGAATGATGTCGCGTGCCTGGCGATGCTGGCGTGGTTGCGGGCGACATGCCCGGATGCGGCTTTGCGCGACGGGGAGCGGGCCGTCGACCTGGCGACGCGGGCGATCGAATCCGTCGGCCGGGCAGATGCCGATCTGCTGGACGTGCTGGCTGCGGCCTACGCGGAGCACGGGCGGTTCGACCGGGCGGTCGAGACGGCAGGTCAGGCCGTTACGCTGGCTCGCGGGGCGGGACGGACCTCGCTGTTGCCCGCCCTCGAGCGTCGTCTTGCGGCCTACCGCTCGCGCCGGGCCTGGCGTGAGGGGGCTACACAGTAGTCGGAAGTGCTTCGAGCGGCGCTGTGCCGCGTGCCATGCCTGGCAGCCCACACACGTACACCTTCGTACCGTCTCCGACGAGTCGCAGACCGTGCCACTCGGTCAAGCCGCGGCACGCTGCGGGCCGATATCGAAAGGGTGGAGTCGGTATGCGCCGACGTTCAAGCTCCGTTCGCCGCCGGGCAGGGATCTTGAATGGCTGTGAGTGAGATAACTGCATTGAGGTCGAAGACCTGGTATAGCGTGCGTTGGCTGTCGGTCCTGGCCCTGGCTTGCGTGGTGGGCTGCGAGCAGCAGACGACCGGTCCGGTCAGCCGCCAGAGGCAGGCGCAGAACTCGCGCGTCTCGAAGGAGGAGCTCCGCGACGCGCTGGACGACTTCGAGGACATCGTTCAGGCGACGATCAAGGAGGCCGGCGGGCGGATCGAGGAGACAGCAACCGACCGAGGCGTCCGCCGGCGCAGCCTGCTGTGGCGCATCCAGATGGTCTCGGCCTATCACACGGTGCTCAAGCAGGACGACCCCGTCAAGGCGTTGCTCGATGCCTGGACGCTGTGCGTGCGGATGGTGAGTTACTTCCAGCAGGGCGACGGCCGGAAGCTGTTCGGCGATCAGGCGGACGTGGCCGCGAAGGCGTCCTTGGAGCTTGTGAGCGAGGCCGAACGCGTTGCCGGCCTGGTCCTCTCGCAGGAGAAGATCGAGGAGACACACCGGCAGATCGTCGCGTTGGCCGAGGAGAACCCCATCCGGGGTGAGTTTGCCGGCACGGTCTTCAGATCGTCGGCGCGGGCGCCGGAGGCCGGCGGTCCGATCCTGGAGGTGCTGGCGTTGCCGTTGATGCCGTTCCGAGCGTTCGGAGGCATCGACCGAGGTGCGGCTGCCCTGGTGGGCTTGACGGATGTGGCCGATCGCTTCACCGACGTCGTCGAGGGCCTGCCCGAGGTGACCCGGTGGCAGCTCGAGCTGTTGATGCTCGACCTCGAGAACAACGAGATCATGACATCGGCGCGGACGAGCTGGGAGACGCTCAGCGAGAACTCCGGCCGGGCCGTGGCCACGATGCAGCAGTGGCCGCAGGACTTCGCTCATGAGGCGCGGCTGCTGCTGGAAGACGTCGACGCCCAGCAAGTGAACACGCAGAACACGCTGCTCCTGGCTCAGCAGACCGTGGACGCCGTGGATCGAGCCCTCGCCCGTTTCGACGGTTCGGCCCAGACGCTCGATTTCACCGCCCAAAGCGTGGACCAGGCCGGCAGGGCGTGGACGGTGACGGCCAACACGATCGGCCAGGTCGTCCAGGACATGGCCGCCCTGGGCAAGAAGCCGACCACGCAGCCCGGTCCGCAGCCGACCACGACCACCGCTCCGGCCGGCGAGCAGGGCAGGCGGTTCGACATTCTCGACTACCGCGACACGGCCGATGCCCTGACCCGCGCGGCGGTCGAGCTCAACCAACTCGCCCTGCAGGTGCAAGATCTGACCGGCTCGAAGGAGCTGGAGCAGACCATCGACGGCCTGGACGCGCGAATCGTCGCGGCCATCACGCATACGCAGTCGGAGGCACGCCTGTTGACCGACCGGATCGCGTGGCGGCTGGCGCAGGTGATCGTCCTGACGTTCGTCTGTGTGCTGGTGTATCGGATCGTCGTTGTGCGCTGGTTGACGACGGTACGATCGACGGGGGGATAAGCCTCGCGCCGTCGCGATGCGCCTTCAGCAAAGGCTCCGACTGGCAGACAGATCCCCGCCGATGGCCTTGATGAACCTCTTACGGACGTCCGTGGCCAGCTCCTCACGGTGGGTGAGCGTCGTCTTCTCTAGCGGGATCTGACCGCCGGCCATGCTCCGGTGACCCCCGGCCGTACCTTTCTTGCCGACGACCAGTTTGAGCACCTTCTTGGCGTCCTGGTTACCGAGGGACGTCCGGAGGCTCAGCAGCGTGTCGCCGTTGACGCAGGCCCAACAGAGTGTCCAATCGATGTCCTCGTGGCGCAGGAGCAGGTCGGCCACCTCCGAGATCATGTCGGCGTTCTCGATCTCGCCGAGGTCGCAGTAGATGCTGTTGCCGCAGATCCTCGCCCGGTCGAGGGCGGAGGCCAGCACGCAGAAATAGTCGGAAGGGACGCGGCCCCGCTGGATCGCCCCGAGCGCCCGCTTGTTGGCCATGAGGTAGAGCACGCTGTAGGCCTCGATGTCGGCCTGGGTGGTCTCGCGGCCGAGGTCTTGCGTGTCGCTGCGAATGCCGTACAGGAGGGCCGTGGCCAGATCGACGTCCATCTTCACACCGGCCACCCACAGGTATTCGAACAAGATCGTGCACGTCGCCCCGTATTTGCTGCGTATGTCGGAGAAAGGCAGCTTGCGGCTTGCGGGCTGCACCGGATGGTGGTCGATGACGAGGTCGGGCTTGACGTCCGACGGCAGGCTGTTGTTGCCCTGACCGGGCTGGGTGTCGACCATGGCGATCAGATCGAAGCGGCTGAGGTCGATCTCGTCCATGAGCCGGAGGTTGAGCTGGAGGTAGCGGACGAGGGCCCGGTTCTCCGACCGCCCAACCCGACCGCCGGAGGCGATCGAGCAAGACACGTCGCCCAATTCGTTGGCGAGTCTGCGAAGCCCCACGGCCGCGGCCAGCGCGTCGGGGTCTGGGTTGTCCTGGAGGACGATTAGCATGGCGGAGCGACCTTCGAGTTGCTTTTCGAGCTGTTGAAGCTTCTGCTTGGTCTTATCGCTCGCGGCCATGGGTCGTTCTCGCCTCGGGCCATCGACCGGTGCGGCGCCGGCACGCACCCATCCGGCGGTATCAGCCGGTCCCATGACTATACGAGCTTGGGTGGATCAGTCCAAGGGGTGATGCGAAGACGAGGTGTCGCGCCTCAGGGGGCCTCCGCCGGGGCGCGGGCGTTTGCCGCCGCCGCCGCAAGTCGATACGGTAAACAGAGGGTCCGGCCCGGACGCGGGCCTTGTCGGATCAGGCGGCGAGCACGACATCAGGGCAGGAGTGTGCGATGCGACGAGAAGCGACGGTAAGGACGATTCGGCGATGGATGCGAGCCTTGACCGGCGGCGTGGCAGCGGCCGTGCTGCTGATGGTCGCGGTCTGCGACGTTGCAGCGGCCGAGGCGTCGGCGCGCTCGGCGTGGCAGGTCGGCTACGCCGAGGCGGACATCACCCCAAAGCCGATGCAGATCCAGATGGCCGGGTTCGGGCGGGAGCGCTACGCCCGCGGTGCGATCGCGCCGTTGATCATGCAGGTGACGGCCCTGCGGGACGCCAAGGGTACGACCGCGCTGATCATTACGGCCGACGTCGTCGGGTTCGATCGCGTGATGGTCGAGGTGATCAAGCGGCAGATCCAGGCCAAGCACGGCCTGGGGCCCGAGGCCATCATGCTCGCGCCGTCACACACGCACTGGGGCCCGGCGATCCGCCTGAAGTCGCACTACAGTTGCGGCGCGCCGAATGTGTGGTACATGGCCAAGCTCGAGGACAAGATCTACGCGGCGGTGGATCGTGCGCTGAAGGAGCTGTCGCCGGCCACGATCGACTACGGGCATATCGACTTCCGCGAGATCGCGTGCAGCCGTCGCCTCTACAAGGACGGCAAGGTGCTCTGGAAGCCGAACCCGGAGGGCAGCTTCGACGGGCACACGCCGATCCTCCGCATCTCGCGGCAGGGCTCGCCCAAGCAGATCGTCTTCGTCGGCCACGCGTCGCATCCGACCAGCAGCGGCGTGATCGAGAAATGGAGCCCGGACTTTCCCGGCGCGATGCGTGCGGCGATCGAGGCGACGTTGCCGAACACGAAGGCCGCGTTCCTTCAGGGCTGTGGCGGCGACGCGAAGATCTTCCACAAGGACCCGAAGACGGGCAAGCTGACGTTTGCGGCCGATCCGAAGCTGTCGCAGCAGGCCGGTGAGAAGCTCGCTCGCGCCGCGCTGAAGCATCTGGACGGCGGGGCGATGACGCCGGTGCCCGGCCCGCTCCGATGCGTGCTGGCCACCGGGCAGCTCAGCTACGGCGAGCGTTGGTCGCTGGCGGAGGTCGAAAACGCCGCCTACACAGGCTCGCGCCGCAACTGGGCCACGTGGAACGCGCGGCAGTTCCTGACCAACCCCGACACGCGGGAGAGCTACCGCTACGACGTGATGGCCTGGCGGTTCGGCGACAAGCTGACCGTGATCGGGATGGAGGGCGAGGTGTGCAGCCCCTGGGGGCCGATTGCCCGCGGCATGGTCGCGACGCCCGAGGCGATGCTCGTGGGTTACGTCAACAACGTCACGTCGTACATCCCGACGGCGCGGATGATGCGCGAGGGCGGGTACGAGGCCTCGCGCTCGCACCGCTTCTTCAAGCCGGGCCTGTTCACTGAGAAGATCGAGGACGAGGTCAAGGCCATCGTCCGCAAGGCGCTGGATAAGGTTCAAGCCGAAGGCTGATCCGGGTCGGTCCGCGACGGTTACGGAACGGGTTCCCCCTTGGCATCGACCGGCGAGTCGATCGTCACGCGATCGCCGAGCACACCCACCAGGTCCGGCAGGTCGTAGACGGTCAACGCAGCATGGACGACGTTGGGCCACTGGTTCTTGGTCGGCCAGGTCGTTACGGCGTTGGACCAGGAGACGAGCGTCCGGGTGAGCTTGACCTTGCCGAAGAGCTGCGACTCCAGTGCGGCCGCATGCAGGGCCGGCACGCCGACATCGCCGATGGCCACGAGGTTCACACTGCCGGACTGCTTGCCGGTCCGTTCGGCGAGCCAGCGAGCGGCGACCAGGACGTCCTCAGCCCGCAGACCCATGAACGAGCCACCGAGCAGGTAGACGGTGTTCATCTGGCGCCAGTTCTTCAGCGTCGTCTTGCCCTGGCCGCGGAGGTCGATCGCGAGCACGGTGCGGCCGGCTTTGACGAGTTTGGCGATCGGTCCGTCGGCTCCGGCGTCGACGGCCTTGCCGGCCTCGTGAACGTAGAGGACGGGGGCCTTCGTCGCGCCGTCCTTCGGCGTCAGCAGCAGGCCGGCCAGATACACGTCGGGCTCGGGGATGAGCAGCAGCTTGTGGATCGTGCACCCGTCGCGCTCGATCTTACCGAGCGTCTTGACGTTTGGTTTCGGCAGTTCGTCGAGCTTGCGGATGCCGGCCAGCTCGCGAACGCGACCGAGCAGTGTGGCGCGGTCGCCGGAGGACCAGAGCTGCTTGCGTTGCGGGGCCAGCGCGTCGCGCTCGTAGTCGGCGTTGATGTGGTACACCGACCGTGCCCCGTCGAGCAGCATGACCTGCCCCTTCGGCGTGCACTGGATCTCGGATTCGCTGAGGACCTTGATGTCCGGCTCGGTGATCGGTTCGTAGTCGTCTCGCAGCCACCGCATCATCCATCGGACGGCGCCTTCGCGGAGCGGCTTCATGAATCCGTGTTTGTCGTCGTTCTCGATCAGGTCGACGTGTTCGGCCAGGCCCATGCGGGTGTAGAGTCGCTTGGCGTAGCGGAACGTCGTCCAAGCGCCCTCGATGTTGAAGAAGTCCTTCGTCGCCACGCACATTAGCGTCGGCTTGGGCGCGCGCATGTGGATGTAGTCGGCGTGCTCCATGACGAAGCCGAGCTGGCCGTGGATGCACTGCTCGGCGTCCTGCGGGCCGATGGTGTGGATCAGCTTGTGCATCGTGGTGAGGTAGCAGCTCGGGGCGGCCACGTCGATGCGCTCGTCGAGGGCCATCAGGTACGACGTCATCGTGCCGCCGCCGCTGTTGCCGGTGCAGCCGATCCGATCGCGGTCGACGTCGGGTCGCGACTGGAGATAGTCGATCGACCGCATGCCGTCCCAGATGCGGTACCGCGCCGTGTTCCGCCCGACCAGGATGCTGCCGATGCCGACCATGTCGTGGCCTCGGACGCCCTTGAACGGCGGCTTGCCCTTGTCGGTGAGCACCTGACCGCGCTCGCCCTGGTCGATGGGGTCGTAGATCAGCGCGGCCAATCCGTTGCGAGCCAGCAGGGCGCAGACGATCTGATAGCCCTCGCCGGCCTTGCCGTTGGACGTATGCCCGCAGGGCACGAGCACGCCGGGGTAGGGCGGCTTGAACCTCGGCTGGTCGGGTAGGAACATCGCGGCCGTGACGACATGGTCGGGCTGGCTCTCGTAGATGACCTTCTCGACGCGGAAGCCTTCGCCCTGCCAGGTGCCGACGACCTTGGCGTTGAGGGGTGTCCGTTCGGGCAGGCCGCCGACGGCGCGGACGAAGAACGCCTTGCGGGCCTTCTGGTACGCGGCGATCTGTTCGGGCGTCTTGAGCTTCTCGTATTCCGCCTGCCACTTTGCCCAGGCCTGGTCGACCCTGCGATACAGGTAGCGCTCGAGGCTGCCCTGGACCGGTTTGCCGTCGATCGTCTTGCCCAGGACGGCCAGGTCGGTGTCCGTCGCTTGGGCGGCGACGGCCGGCGCGGGAGCGGACGTCGACATAGCCAGGGCGGCTGCGATCAGGACCAGCGCGATCGGCGCGGACGGTTTGCTCATCGGTCGGCTCCTTCGTCGAATGTGCGTGTCAATGCGGTCGGGCGCGGCGGCCCGACGACCGACGATCCTACGGCGCGTCGGCGTGGATGTACACCGGGGCGATGCTCGTTCGGTCATCCCTCTGCGCCCCGCCGTACCGGCCGATCAGAACGCGTCCTTGCCGAAGCGGTAGCCTCGGATCTGGGCCATCGGGGCGCGGTCGCGGATGTAGTTGACGGCGAAGAACTCGCCCGGCGAGAGCTCGACCCAGCCGGTGTAGCCCGAGTCGGGCCGGCGGTGGCCGTCGTAGTCGAGCGGTCGAATGCGGGCGACCTGCTTGGCACGATTCGGCTGTCGGGCTGTCGTTTCGGTTTCGATACACATGAAGGTGTTGCGGAGTCCGGCGCCGCGGCCTTCGTAGTAGCGATAGGTGATCAGCACGCGGCCGTCACTGGTGAAGTGGGCTACGGGGCGATGCCCGCCACCCATGAGGGTGGCATGCGGGCCTTGCCAGGTCTTGCCGCCGTCGGAGGAGAAGCTCTTGTAGATCGGCCGCCCCAACCCGCTGTTCTCGCGCATGTAGCAGATCAGCAGGCCGTCCTCGCAGCGAATGATCGAGGCCTCGCAGAGGTTGTAGCCCTTACGGTCGGCGATGGTGACTCGGGGCCCCCACGTCTTGCCGCCGTCGGTCGAGCGCGTGACGTACTGGATTAGATGACCGTCGTCGGGGTGCGGCAGGTGCGTGGCCAACAGCCAGGTCTTGGCGTCGAGCTCGACGACCTGATCGGGCATGACGCCGCCGACGGGCGTCTTGACCGCCTCAGACCAGGTCGCGCCGTTGTCGTCGCTGAACCAGAACAGGATGCGTGCGTCGACGTAGCGCCGGCGGGCATTCTTGGACAGGTCATTGACGAACGCGTCGCAGAGGACGAGTAGTCGGCCGTCGCGGAGCTGTTGCACCTTCGGGCAATTCAGCTTGTAGAGCTTGTTGGGCACGTCGCTGGCCGTGGCCTTGAGGACGAGGTGCGGTGACCAGGACGCGCCGCGGTCGTCGCTGGTGCGCACGATGATGCGCGTGAACGTGCGGGGTTGGTGCTCGTCGCTCTCGCGGTAGGCTAGCACGAGACGACCGGTTCGCGTCTTGCACAGGCTCGGGAAGCATTCGTGCACTTGGTCGTTGCGTGAGATCGTCAACTTGCGGATCGCGGCCTCGGCGGGCGTCAGCACGGCTCGGGCGGGCAGCGGCTTGCGGGGGGGTTGCTGGGCGATCAGGGCGGTCTCGATCATCCACAGCGCGATCAGCGGAATCGCGCGGTTCATGGGTCGGCTCCTTGGTCGAGAGGATCTGCGCGTGTGGACCGATAGCGACGAAGCCGCGGTCCGGCGAGGGACGATCGTACGGGGGGATGGGGCGCCTGTGCAACGCGTGGCAGCGCACTGGCCCGAGCTGGCCCTGGGGTCCATGCTTGAGCGGCACATAAGCGCGATCGTCAAGGAGCGTTGCTGCAAGACGTGACCCGATGTGAAATAGTGCAGAAGCAACGCTTTCTGACGGGCGCGTCTCCGAAGAGCGAGTCGACGCTGGATGAGCTGTTTGAGTACGCGCTGGCCGTGCAGGAGCTGCGAGAAACGGGGAGCAACGTCGGGCACGGCTAACTGGAAGCTCAGAGCAATCCCTCGTCTGCAGGTACATACCATGAGGTGATGTCGTCCTCGGTCCCATCCTGGCCGTCGGGGCCTCCGGACCACAGCTCATAGTGATTCTCGTTCATCACCCCTGGATAGCGGTACCTGTACGTATTGCCCCAAGAATCGCGGAGCATCTCCACGGTTTCGATGTACGGACCCTTCCACTTGGCCGCGAGTTCGGGATCGCTCGGCGGCAGGACGAGCGCGCGGAGTCCGACTTCGCTCTTGGGGTAGTCGCCCATGTGCGCGCGATAGAGTTTCAGCGCTTTGGCGAACGGGCCGGTATACCCGACGACGGACCGGCAAAGGAGAATCTTCTTCCCCTCGCTGAGATTGGTCGAAAACACCCTTGGGGCGAGGAACGCGTACGCGAGCACCACAAACACCAGAAGGGCCATGAAGACCAGACCTCGCTTCGTCCAGCGCGCGGAGTCACCGCCTGCGATCGAATCGCTCTGGTGCATCGCTCATCCTCGACGTATGGTTGATGGACCGCGTGGCTGCAAGGAAGCCATCGGTGGCTTCCCGAGTCGGCCCGTGGTTCCTAACTGTGGAACACGCCAACGTCGATGAGGTTGCAGTCATTGGAGCGAAAGGGCGGCGATGCATCTGCAACTGGACACGACATCCTGGCAGGAGAGTTGCACATGAACGGGCTGCATGTGGTTGCAGGTGTGATGGGATTGGTCGCCTTGGCGTCGATGTTGATGGCGGCGGATCGCGGTGATGGGAAGGCCAAGGAGGATGCGGGCGAGGCGACGCGTGCGAGCAAGGCCGGTGGCGCTGCGAAGGTGTCGTCGCGCGAGACCAAGCCGTTCTTCGCCAGGCCCTGGATGCTCGGCGCGCACCGGGGCGGGGCGGCGCTCTGGCCGGAGAACACGGTGACGGCCTTTCGCGCCGCAGCCAAGCGCTGGCCCGACATCGTCCTCGAGACCGACGCCCGGCTGACGGCCGACGGCCACGTGGTGCTGCTGCACGACGGCACCGTCGACCGCACGACGGACGGGACCGGCGCGATCGACGAGATGACGCTCGAGCAGGCCAAGCGGCTCGACGCGGGCTATCGCTTCACGACCGGCGGAGGCAAGACGTTTCCTCATCGCGGCAAGGGCGTGCGGATCGCCACGCTGGCCGAGGCGCTGAGGGCCTGTCCCGAGAACCGATTCGTGATCGAGTTCAAGCCATGCAAGGGCATCACCGAACCGGCGCTCCGCGTAATCCGCGCGTGCCAGGCCGAGCGGCGGGTCCTGCTGGCGAGCTTTGATCCGCGGATCGTGGCCGAGATCCAGCGGCTCGCGCCCGAGATGGCCGTGTGCTACGGCGCGAGCGAAGGCATGGCCATGCTGATGGCGATGCGGGCGGGCGGTCGGGTGTGGCAGGCCTACCGACCGGCGGCGGATGTGCTCTCGCTGATGCAGGACATGATCAACTCGTTCAAGCTTACGGATGAGGATTTCGACAGGCTACGGGCCAAGGGCGTCTACCTCCAACTCCATACGCCCAACACCCGCGAGCAGATCGAGCGGATGCTCAGCTACGGCCCGGACAGCGTGCTGACGGACCGGCCGGACTTGCTCGAGACGATCCTCTCCGAGCGGCAGACGAAGTAGCGTGGGGCGCGTCTTGACGCCCCTTCAGCCTGTCGGCTGTGCCGTGGGGCAGGGCGAGGCTCCCACCGAGCCGAAGCGGTTCAACAGCAACGCTCCCTGACGGTCGCGTCTCCGGTCTCCGCTTCCTGGCGGTCACGGCTCCGATTGGTGTTTCAGGGCGCCTGCATCACCGGCCACCAGCGGGTTCGGCCGCGGACGACTCGCCCCTGGCGGTCCGGCGCGGCGTGAGATCCAGCTGGTCGAATCGTATGACGAAGTTGCGATCGCGAACGCTGCCGGTCTTGCTGCCGTAGCCGATGTTCTTGTAGGCCTCGTGCGTCATGGCCGACCATTGAACCGCCTGCGGGTCGCTCGGCGTGTGATAGGTCTGCATGTAGCCGCCGTCGAACACCCGAGTGATGGCGTAGCCGACCGGATACTCCTTCGTGCTGGCCGTCTCGACGTACGGCAGGTTACCCGTCTGCTCGGGCCACGTGCCGACGTAGTTGCGATGCAGATGGCCGGAGAACACCCCCGCACACAGGCCGTGGCTTCGAAGCTGCGCCGCGAGCGGCTCCGACACGTCCGGCGGGATGTGGGCCTCCCGGCCGGTGGCGATGTCCATGGCGTAGGCCGCACGTCCGCCGAGGCTTTTGCCCGCGAGACGCTTGCCGAACTGGAACAACTGCTTGCCCCATTGCGTGCCCCCGGCGCGGCGGAGGTCGGGGGGGACGGGATGATGCGTGAAGACGAACGTCCACTTGCCCTTGTTCCGAGCGAGGTCGGCGCCGAGCCAGGCAAGCTGGTCGGCGACGTGGCTCCGCACGCGTCCCCGCAGGATGTCCGAGCAGAGGGCGATGAAGTGGAACCCGTCGTAGTCGAAGCTGTAGTAGGGCCTGCGTAGGCCGAATGTCCGCATGAGATTGACGGCGTTGTCGTGGTTGCCGTCGAGGACGTAGTACGGGGCGTCGAGTCGGTCGAAGAGCCGCTTGGCCAGGGGGAACTCCTCGGCCGCGCCGTGGTGGGTGATGTCACCCTTGATGACGGTGAAGGCGACTTTGTGCGCGTTGATTTCGTAGACGGCCGCACCGACCGAGAGCTCCCAGAAGGTTATCGATTTGTCGGGCCAGGCCACGCCTTGGTTGAGCACGCGGCCACGTTCGACGAACCGAGGGACCGCGACCTGTCCGACGTGGGTGTCGGTCATCTGCGCGAAAGCGAAGCGCTCCTTGCCGGGCGGCGGGACAAGGGTGGTGAAGCGCCCGGGCGAGCGCGGGGCCATGCTCAGCGTCGCCCCGTCGCTTTCGGCGGCGTAGTGGACCGTCTGGCCGGGCTTGAGGCCCGTGATGGTGCAGTGATGGAATCGCACGGGCGGTGCATTGCATCGGACGATCTTGTCGAGCCGGCCGCGCGACGGCCCGTACCGGATGGCCGAGTAGGCCGGGACGTTGGTCTCCCAGGTTAGCGCGGCCGACGTGTCCGTCACGGTGATGAGCTCGAGCCGTCGGATGCGGACGTCGGCCGCGGCCGACAGCACCGTCGAGAGCAGGGCAACGAGCGTCGTCGAAATCGTCAGCCGAACGTGCCAGCGCAGCATCGGGTACTCCATGGGTTCGCCGAAATCGAAGCCGGATGGATGGGCCGGGTTCTGAGAGCCGAGCCGTTACCGCCGCATGATCCCCTTAGCATGCTATGGCGGTTCGGGCTTGCGATGCAAGCAGACGGGTTCGTCCGGTTGAGGCCGCGGTGTAAAAAGGGCGTGGGGCCCCAGTCTGTAGGAGGCAGCCAGACTGGGGCCCCGATCCAGGGCAACGTGAAGGAGGCAATAGGAGGTTATGGGAAAGCCGCTACGCTGCGACTTCGTACACAGGCCGGCTGCGGAAGGCGTGCCCACGGGCACGACCCCCGCAGCAACATGAAGCCCACTTTCATAGGCCCACCGGCGCTCGCTCTCAAAGGGTCGATCCCCTCCCTCCGGTCAAGCGTCCTGGTGGATGATTTATCGTCTCGCAATGCCGGGCCGCTCCGGAGCATCTGACCCGTCACGCGGCACACGAAACGTAAGATACAATTCGGGCGTGGGCAAATCCGGGACGAAGAAATTTGCCAACCGGCCGGAAGACGGCTATACACGAGGATTCAACCCGTTGCGGGGGCAGGATCGTCGGCCGGTTCCACACGCCGGACCGGCCCGATCCGGATCGTCGGAGACCACACGTCGGGGAGCGACAACGCCACATCTAAGGAGATCATGACGCGATGACGGGCGAGGCAGCGACGCATTTCACGGGAATCTGGCCGGCCATGGTCACACCCTTCGACGAGGGGGGCGCGCTCGACCTGGTCGCCCTGGAAAAGCTTATCGGACGGTTGATCGAGCAGGGCGCCGGCGGCCTGTACGTCGGCGGCAGCACGGGCGAGGGCCCGCTCATGTCGCCCGACGAGCGCAAGCAGCTCGCCGAGCGGACCGTCGAGGTCGTCGCCGGGCAGATTCCCGTTATCGTACACGTGGGCGGCGGCCGGCCCGCCGACGACATTCTCCTGGCCCGACACGCCGGCACGATCGACGTGGCCGGCATCAGCAGCGTCCCGCCGATCTACTACCCCTACCCACCCGAGTCGGTCTTCGAGCATTTCCGCCAGGTGGCCGCGGCGTCCGACAAGCCGTTCTACGGCTATCACTTGACG
Source organism: uncultured Planctomycetales bacterium (assembly GCA_964622545.1). Classification (GTDB taxonomy): domain Bacteria; phylum Planctomycetota; class Phycisphaerae; order UBA1845; family JAFGLZ01; genus JAFGLZ01. Next base: position 37,264 of record CAZUQM010000040.1, read on the forward strand.
GGCCAATCGGCGCGGCCGCTGAGCATGAACCAGTACGTCGAGTGCCTGCTCGAGATCCCCACGGCCGCGGGCATCAAGTACACGGGGCAGAACCCCGTCGACATCGCCCTGCTGCGCCAGCTCTCGGGCGGCAAGCTCATGGTCTTCAGCGGCGCCGACGAGTGCTACCTGGGCAACATGGCCCAGGGGGCCGAGGCGGCGATCGGGTCGTTCTACAACGTCTTCCTGCCGGAGTGGCGGGCGATTCACGACCTCGCCGTGGGCGGCAAGTGGGACCAGGCCCGCAGCCGGATGGGCGTGGCCGCACACGCCGTCATGATGATCCGGGACTTCGGGGTGGACCTGGCCAAGTACATCCTGGCCAAGCAGGGCCTGCCGGTCGGAACGACACGTCACCCGCTGCCGCGCATGGACCGACCCGACCACGAGGCGTTCGAGCGGATCTGGGCCACACTCGATGCGTTCCGTGGCAACGTTCAGAACTGGTAGCGGGAGGGAAGGCCCTCGTTCCGGTCATGCCCGCTCGGAGCGGCGCCGGCCTCACACCGTCAACGGATACGTGCCCAGCTTTTTGCCGGTGCGGAAGAGCTCGAGGATATTCTCCGGCGGGACCTCCGCCTGGAGGTTGTGCACCGCGGCCAGGATGTACCCCCCGCCCGGAGCCATGTCGCGGAGACGTCGCTTCACCTCCTCGCGGACGTCGGCCGTCGAGCCGCGCGGCATGACCTTCTGCGTATCCACCCCGCCCCAGAACGTGATGTGCTCGCCGAACTCCCTCTTCAGGCGCGCCGTGTCCATGTCGTGGGCCGAGACCTGGATCGGGTTCAGGGCCTGCACGCCCAGCTCGATGAAGTCGGGGACGAAGGCGTAGGCCGAGCCGCAACAGTGGTGCATCAGCTTGGCCGGGCTGTTCGTGCGGATATGCCCCCACATCCGCTGGAAGTGCGGTTTGAGCAGGCGCTCGAAGCAGTCGCGCCCGACCTGTGGGCCGTTCTGACCGCCCAGATCGTCCGAGGTGTAGACCACGTCCACCAGGTCGCCCACCTCGCGGAGGACGATGTCGTTGACGCCCGTCTGGATCTCGGTGGTCCGCTCGAAGAGGGCTTCGACGAACGGTTCGTTCAGGGCCAGGTCGACCATGAACTCCTCAAAGCCCCGCAGGAATTGGCCCAGCGACAGGACGCGTCCGCGGAGCTCGAGGGTGATGGCGTAGTCGGTCTGGTCGCGGATCGCGCGGATGGCCTCGATCGTCCCGTCGAGGTTGATCATGTCCTCGGGCGCCAGCCACGGGTGCTCCTCGACGGCGCGGACGGTGGCCTCGTCGGCGAAGGGCGCTCGCTCGACGTAGTAATGCCCGCCTTGGGGCTTGTGCCAGCGCACGCCCCATTCGTCGACGAAGGTGCTGTCGTCGATGACCTCGACCGAGCCGCCTGCTCCGGCGACCTGAGGTGCGTGGACGATGTCCACATCGAGGGCCTCGCGGACGTCGTTCTCGATGTCGGCCAGCGAGGCGTAGCGGCGTGCGTCCATATGGTCGTGCACGGGCAGGCCGAGCGCTTGTCGCAGCTTGGGGTAGGCGTCGCCCACGACCGTGGTGGCCAGCGAGCCGCCCAGGTCCATCGGCACGCGGTCCGCCTCCTCGTGGTTCAACGCGGCCAGCACACGCTCTCGATGTGTCATGGTCTCACCTCATCGTTTTCGCTTGCGCCGAGAGGGTTTGCCCGCACGCCCTGGCTTGCCCTTTCGCGGCGGGGCCTTGCGTTGGGCCTTCTTGCGGCCGGGTCGCTTGCCCGATCCGCCCGGCTTGCCCGATTTCGAACGCGTCTTGGGCTTACCCGCGTCCGTCTTCTTGGACGCACCGTCCGTCGCCGCAGACGCGTCGTCCGTCTTGGTCTTCTTGCGGCCGCGGGCGGGTCGCTTCTTGGCCGCAAGCTCCCTGGACTGCTCGATCAGCTTGTAGAGCTCGTTGATCTGCTGCTTGGTCAGCTTGCGGTGCTTGCCCACGCCCAAGCCGCGCACGCTGAGCTTGCCGATGCGGATGCGCGTCAGCTCGCGGACCGGGTGGCCGAGCTGGGCCAACATCCGTCGCACCTGGCGGTTGCGGCCCTCGCGGAGGGTGATTTCGAGGATGCTGTATTCCTTCCCCTTGTAGATCAGCGTCACGCGGGCCGGTTGGGTGCGCCCCTCGCTGAGCCAGATGCCCTGACGCAGCTTGGCGAGCACGCCGTCGCCGACGCGGCCTCGCACGCGGGCGCGATACGTCTTGGGCACGCCGTAGCGGGGATGCGTGAGCTTGGCGGCCAGGTCGCCGTCGTTGGTCATCAAGAGCAGGCCCTGGCTGTCGGCGTCGAGCCGGCCGACCGGGTAGACGCGCTCGTCGACGCCCTGCATCAGGTCGACGGCCCGCTTGCGGCCGCGTGGGTCCTTCTGGGTCGCCAACACGCCCTTGGGCTTGTTCAGCAGGTAGGTGACCTTCGGCTCGGCGGCGATGCGCTGGCCGTCGACGGTGATCTTGTCGGTCTTCGGGTCGACCAGGACGGGCAGGTCTGTCACGCGCCGGCCGTTCAGACGGACGCGGCCGTCGAGGATGATCTCCTCGCAGGCTCGCCGCGAGCCGAGTCCCGCCGTCGCAAGCACCTTCTGCAATCGTTCCGCCATGGGGTTGGCTCGATCAGGGGTTCGGGCGGCGTCGTCCGATCAGCCCGAGCGATCATCAGGCCGTCGGTCACGCTCGATACGCGGCATTCTAGCAGGGGCCGGTGTGCGGGCCCAGCGAAAGCAGGGCGGCCAGGCCGATGAGCGAAGATCACTAGGATGGGCCGCTGGCCTCTCCACGGCTTTCCGGATCGATCGAGGCCAGCCAATCGTCGCATTGGGCGACGAGACGCGAGTCGGACAGACCGTCGCGGCAGGCCTGCAGGTGTCGGCGCGCGCGATCGTGATCCTTGAGGTGCTTGGCGCAGATGATGCCGAGCATCAGTTGCACCTGGGCGTGCTGCTCGCCGCTGGGATAGTGGCGGAGGTACTTCTCGTACGCCTCGGCCGCGTTCTCATAGTCGTGGCTGCTGGCCAGCGCGTTGGCGATATCGAGCTGCTGCTGCTTCGGCAGGACCTGATCGGGCACGGCCTGGATCAGCTCGACGTACTGTCTGGCGGCTTCGGCCAGGTCGTTGCCGCGGATAGACTCGGCGATGCGTCCTCGGATCTCGGTGGCGCGATCGAGGTCGTCCTCGGTCGGGCCGTTCTTGTCCCTGGTCTCGGCCGGCTCGCGGGCCATGCGCCCGTACCGGTGCTTCGCCTCGGCCATCGGGTCGCTCTGGACCGCGCTGGCGAAGGCGCGCCGCTGGTAGGCCCGCTTCCACAGTGCGAGCAGGTCGAACGGGTCGCGTGGCAGCGCCCGCACGGCCAGCAGGAGGATGCTGATGGCCAGTCCGGCGGCGTACCCGGCGATGTGGGCCGAATAGGCGATGCCGGCCGCTCCGCCGATGGCCGGGGCGATGATGTTGTCGTAGACGATGATCTTGCCGACGATCAGGATCATGCTCGGCAGCTCGAAGTAGCCGATGAAGAAGAACCAGTAGAAGAAGCTGATCCGGCTGCGCGGGAAGAGCACGAGGAAGGCGGTGGTCACGCCCGCGATCGATCCGGAGGCCCCCAGCAGCACCGCGTCGTTGACGAGCAGGTAACCCGCCCCGGCCAGCACACCGCAGCTCAGATAGAACAGCACGTAGGCGGCCTGGCCCATCTTGGCGTTGACGCTGTTGCCGAACACCCACAGGAAGAGCATGTTGCCGAGCAGATGTTGCCAGCCGTCGTGCAGAAACTGGTACGTCACGAGCTGGTAGACGCGCGGATCGGCCCCGTTGAGCATCAGCTCCAAGCCGGCGAAGCTGTGCCGGATCGGATCGACGCCGGGCTGACGGGCGGCCGTCAGATCGTACGTGAGCAGGAAGATCAGCCCGTTCATGGCCAAGAGGGCGTAGTTGGCCAGGGGCGTCCGGCGGATCGGCGTGTCGGTGCGTAACGGGATGAGGAGCATAGCACTGTCGGGCGGCCCGGCCGGTGGTTGTCGATCGGGCGCTGCCGGACCTGCCGCCCGCGACGGAGGTCAGGCCTCGTCCGATTCCGTCGGATCGGTCTCCAGCTCAAACGCCGAGTGGATTACCTGGAGCGCCTTCTCGCCGTCCTTCTGGTCGACGACGCACGAGACCACGATCTCGCTGGTCGAGATATTGAGGATGTTCACGCCCGCCTCGGCCAGTGAGCCGAACACCTTCGACGCCACGCCGGTGTGGCTGCGCATGCCGATGCCGACCACGCTGACCTTGACCACGCTGTCGTCGGTCTCCACGCCTCGCAGACCGAGCTCCCGAACCAGGTCGTCGGCCACGACGCGGGCTTCGTCCATGTCGCCCTCGGCCACGGTGAAGCCGATGTTGGCGCGTTGCCCGTCCTCATAGATGTTTTGGATGATGTCGTCGACGACGATCTTGTGCTGGGCCAGACGGGCGAAGATCCGCGCGGCCATGCCGGCCTCGTTCGGCACGCCGACCAGGACGACGCTGGCCAGATCGCGCTTGAGCGCGGCACCCCGCACGACGATGTCTTCCATTCCCTTGGTCTCGGGCATGATCATGGTTCCCGGGCTATCGGTCAGACTGCTGCGAACGTGAATGGGCACCTTGTACTTCCAGCCGAATTCGATGGCGCGATTGTGCATGACACCCGCGCCCAGCGACGACAGCTCGAGCATCTCGTCGTAGCTGATCTCCTTCATCTTGCGGGCTTCGGGCACGATCCGCGGGTCGGTCGTGTAGATGCCGTCGACGTCGGTATAGATCTCGCACTCGTCAGCCTCGAGCGCCGCGGCCAGCGCGACGGCCGTCGTGTCCGAGCCGCCGCGGCCGAGCGTCGTGATCGCGCCCTCCTCGGTGATGCCTTGGAAGCCGGCGACGATCGCGATGCGCCCGGCGTCGAGGTGATGTCGGAGACGGTCGGCGTCGATCTGCTGGATCCTCGCGCGGGTATGGGCTGCGTCGGTGATCAGTCCGACCTGCCCGCCGGTGAAGCTGATGGCCTCGTGGCCGGCCGCGTCGATCGCCATCGCCATGACGGCAATACTGACCTGCTCGCCCGTGGTGAGCAGCATGTCCATCTCACGGCGCGGCGGCTTGGGTGAGACCTCCTCGGCCAGGGCGATAAGTTGGTCGGTGGTCTTGCCCATGGCCGAGACGACCATCACCACCCGATTGCCGTCGAGCTTGGTGCGAATGGCCCGCCGCGCGGCACGCTGGATCTTCGTAGCGTCCGCGACGCTGGTGCCGCCGAATTTCTGTACGATCAATCCCATGGCTTCTCACACGCCGCTTGGTGCGGCCCGGCCTTCCTCGACCGGGGCATCCCCCTGTGCGGACGAAGCGCCTGTCATGACTTCGTCCATCCACCTGACCGCTACGCGTGGACCACCTCGAACCGATCCACACCCAGTTGCCTCACCGTGGCCCGGACGTCTCGGAGGGACCGCTCATCCTCGCGCCCGGTCAGTTTGCCCTCGTAGCGCCAGGCGATGAGGGGCTTGGCCTGGCCCCGCGCCGTTCGCAGCTCCACGAGGTCCTTGATCAGCATCAGCAGGCGCTCGCCCGGGCGACGCCACCCGGCGCGGCCGCTGCGGAACACGAACTGTACCTCGTCGAACGGTCCGGAGAGCAGGCGGTCGATCATCTCCATGCTGGTCAGGCCCCCCCCGTCGGTCTGGAGGATGAACCGCCACCGGCCCGCGACAGCCTTCGCCCGCGTCACGACCGACCAAAGGTCTTCGGGCACCGCCCGACCGTCCGTGGGGCTCAGGCGGAGGAGGATCTCGCGGTTGCCCCACGTCCCGGCCAGCTCGATCAGCCAGTCCCAGTCGGCCCCAGCGGGGTTCCGATCCGGCTCGGCATCGACCCGGACGCGAATCTCCGCCGGCGGCGCGGCGGGCACTGACTCCGGGGCCATCAGGCGACCGTCGGCAGCGACGATCCAGACGCCTTGACCCGATGGGGGTCGCCGCCTTCTGCTTACGGACCGACGGATCGCCTCCCGCGTGTTCGCCGTCATAGCGATGTCCTCCGGCTGCCCTGCCCGTCACGCGAGACCATGGTAGCGGCCCCGGACGATTCGTGAAAGGTCCGGGGCCTTCGATTGGGTCGGGTTTGACGAGCCCTGACGGGTCAGCTCTTGACGGGCTGCGTGGGCTTGAGGTCGAGCATGCGTTGGAGCGCCACGAGGGCGTCGCCGCGGGTGGCGTCCTCGACGTGGATGCGGTTGACGACCTGGCCCTCGACGAGGTTCTGCAGCGTCCAGAGCAGGTGCTTGGGATCGACCAGGCCCATCGTGCGGCAGTCGGACCGCCTCGGCGCGAGGTTGCGGACCTCGAGCCGGCCGGCGTGCCGGCGGGCGAGCCGATCGACCAGGTGCGTCTCGGTGCCGATGGCCCACTTGCTGCCGTCGGGGGCGTCGTCGATGGCGCGGATGATGAACTCGGTGCTGCCGGCCAGGTCGGCCTCGTGGAAGACCTCCCACCGGCATTCCGGATGGACCAGGATGCGGATGGCCGGGTCCTCCTGCCGGACGGCCCGACAGTGCTCCTCGCTGAAGACCATGTGCACGCAGCAGAAGCCGTCCCACAGGATGCCGGTGGCGCGGGCGACTTGCTCCTCGGTCAGGCCGCCGTCGGGTTCGCTCGGGTCGAACAGCACGGTGTGGTCTAGCGGATGCCCCATTTGATAGAGCGTGTTTCGGCCCAGGTGCTGGTCGGGCAGGAAGAGCACCTTATCCCCCTGGCTCAGCGCCCAGTCGAGCACGACCGGGGCGTTGCTGCTGGTGCAGCACACACCCCCGTGGCGACCGCAGAACGCCTTGATCTCCGCGCTCGAGTTGACGTACGTCACCGGGATCACCGTGGCGTTGCCGGCGGCAGCGGTGATGAACGGCCAGGCCCGCTCGACCTGGGGCAGGTCGGCCATGTCCGCCATCGAGCATCCGGCGTCCAGGTGCGGCAGCAGCACACGGACCCCGGGCCGCGTGACGATGTCGGCCGACTCGGCCATGAAGTGCACGCCGCAGAAGACGACGAACTCGGCGCCCGTCTGGTCGGCCGCCTGTTGCGAGAGCTTGAGGCTGTCGCCCGTGTAGTCAGCGAACTGGAGGACCTCGTCGGTCTGGTAGTGATGGCCCAAGATGACCAGCGTGCCGCCCAGCTTGGCCTTGCAGTCGCGGATGCCGTCGAACACCTCATCGTCCGTCATGTCGTCGAAGATCGACGCCAGCGGTGTCTGTCTTGCGTCAAGCATGATCGATTCTCCTACTAGGTTTTTATGGGGCCTAGTGGGATTTGGCAAGACGCCGGCGTCAAACAGTTGGCAAACGTCGTGCGGGGGTCAGGCGGGGCGGTAGATGTACTTGCCGGGCATCGTCGCGCCGTCGCGGTTCCGGGCCGGCTCGATCTCCTCCAGCTTCTTCATCCTCCGGCGGAACTCGCGGGCGTCAACCTGGTCGCCCAGGATCATCTCGCACGTCGACCGCAGCTCGTCCATCGTGAACGGCGAGGGGACGAGCTGGAACACCAGGCTGCGGCGCTCGTGATCCCTCATCAATCGCTTCTCCGCCATGCGAAGCATCTGACGGTGATCGAAGGCGAGCTTGGGCGGGTTCTTCAGGCTGAACCACTGTGCCTCGGCCGCGTCGTCCCCGGCCTCGAGCTCGGGCAAGCGTCCGGGCCTTACGAGCACGAGGAAGGCGATCGAAATGACCCTGCCTCTCGGATCCCGGTCCGGGTCGCCGAAGGTGTGGAGCTGCTCCATCCAGGCCTGCTGCGAAGAGAGCCCGGGCTGCTTGCCCAGCCCCGAGAGCTTCAGATTGGTCTCCTCGGCCAGCTCGCGCTGGGCCGACTCGGCCAGGGTCTCCTCCATCTCGACAAAGCCGCCGGGCAGACCCCAGCAGCCCTCGTAGGGTGAACGATCCCTGCGGATCAACAGGACCTTCAGCTTGTCGGCCATCGGCGTGATCACGATCAGGTCGACCGTGACCATCGGCCTGGGGTAGTCGTAGGTGTAGCCCGATGCGTTGGTGTTCCTTGCCATGTGAGGCCTCCCGATGCCGGCTCTGCCAGGGACGCTCCCTAGAGTTGTCGCACCAGCCGAGACGCGTCGAATCCCAGCGAGGCCAGATGCGGTCCGACGTCGGCGAGGAACCGCCTGCCGTCGGTGTAGTAGCCGGCTGTCGGCTTCAGATCCGGCACGTGGCTGCGCCAGTAGCGATTGAACAGGTGCATGCAGAGCTCCCGGACGTACTTGCTGAAGACGCTGGCCAGGGCCGTGGGGAGTTGTCGCTCCTCGCCCCGCTTGGCGAACTCGATCTGCCACGACCCCGAACGGCGCTCCAGCGTGTAGGCGCTGCGGTCGCCCGACTCCTCGTCGATCCGCATCGACTCGAACTCGCCGTCGAAGCTCGTCATCAGCCACCGTCCGTACCGCGTCCGGCCTCCCTGGCGGTCGATGTGGAAACGGACGGCCTGGTTCGGGTGCGCCAGGGCCACCTGTTGGATTAGACGCAACGTCAGGCCCATCAGGACGACCGATTTGTTCCGTGTCTTGCCGACCAGGTCGTTGTACTGGTCCTCGAAGAGCGGCTCGCAGCGGATGCCTCGCAGAACGCAGCCCTGGCCGGCCAGGTCGCGGCGCAAGGCGTTGGCGTGAAGCGAGAGCTCTGCGGCCGTGCAGGCCAGGGGCAGACCCGCGGACATATCGGCATACCAGGGATAGGCGTCGGCCGTGCTCGTCGCGCCGTCGGCCAGGACGTCCAGGAGATCTCGAATCGACGTCGCCGATCGTTCCGCCGCGGCCAGGCACGCCAGCGCGGTCCGCTCCAGATTGGCCAGGCCGTCCTCGCCCTTGTGGAGCTTCTTGCTGTCGGCGATGGGCAGACGGGGGTCCTTCTTGCGGGGCTTGTCGGTGACGCTGCCGGACAGGACCTGCCACAACGACTCGTCGGCACGGTCGTCGGGCACCTCGACGACGCACGCCGAGACCACGAGCGGGCCGAGCAAGGGGCCGTATCCGGCTTCGTCGATGCCGACCAGGATCAAGGGACAGTCTCGCTTCGAGAAGGAGCGTCGTTCGATTCGGTGCGAACGGGTCTGCCCGGCATTGTATGGCCCGGGCGCGTTGATTCAATGCCGCGACGCGGGTATCGTCGGCCGCCTGGCCGGTCGGCGGTCACGCTCATCTAGGGAGACATCGCGATCCATGTTTCAGAATCGGGTCAAACGCAAGCTGCTCGACGGACAGCGCTCGGTGGGCACGTGGAGCGTGCTCGGCAATCCGCTCATCGGCGAGCTACTCGCCTGCGAGGGCTTCGACTACATCGTCGTCGACCAGGAGCATTTCCCCATCGGGCTCGAAATGACCGTCAACTACTTCCAGGCGATCACGGCCGGCGGGTCGATGCCCGTGGCCCGACTGCCCTTCAACGACCACGTGTATGTCAAGCGGGCCCTCGACGCCGGCGCGACGGGCATCATCATCCCGCTGATCCGATCGGCCGACGACGCGCGACGAGCCGTGGCCACCAGCCGCTTTCCGCCGCTGGGCGAGCGACCCTACGGCGCCGGACGCATCGCCGTGCACGGGCCCGACTATCTCGACGCGGCCAACGACGAGATCCTCGTCATGCTCCAGATCGAGCACCGGGATGCGGTCGAGCAACTGGACGACATCCTGGCCGTCGAGGGCTACGACGGGTGCTTCGTGGGTCCGACGGACCTGGCCCTGTCGATGGGCTGGCCGACGCCGTCGCAAGGCGGTTGCGATGAGCTGGAGGACCTGCTCGGCGACCTGGCCCGGCGCTTCCACGCGGCGGGCAAGCTGGTGGGGACGGTGTGCCCCAACGTTCCCGCGTTCCGCGCGCGCGTCGAGCAGGGCTACAAGATGGTCACGCTCGGCAGCGATTTCGGTCTGCTGCGACAGGCCGTGTGTCGGGCTCGCGACGAGCTCCGCATCGACGGGCTCTGGCCGAGTTGAATCGTGGAATGGGGCACGGTCGCCCTCGACTGTGCCGGGGAGAATCCGCAGCCGAGGGCGGCTGGGCCACACCGATCTCCGCAGCCGAGGGCGGCTGGGCCACACCGATTGATCGTCTTTCCAGGTGACTAGGAGCCGACCACACCTGTTTTTGTGGGCTCCCATCAGAAGGGCGAGACGCCTATCAGAGCAGCGACCGTCAGGGAGCTGTGCTGTTGGAGCCCTTGAACAGCAACGCTCCTTGACAGTCGCGTTCCCGAAGGCAACCCCGAAGCTGAGGAACCGACCCATTCAATGGCGTTGGACTACGGGTGCTGCCTTTCAGAAGTATCGCGACGACTTGCCGGAGTCGTGGGATCCATCCGGCACGGCCGCGCGGCATGCATGCCGCGGCTCGAGCAGCAAGCGCAGCACACATCGACACCGCGATCGTCGCAACACGTGTGAAACACCGTGCTAGCCTGTACTGGCGGGCGATGGCCTACTGACTGCCCACGCCGTGGACGCGCGTCTTGATCGCGTACAGACCCTTGCAGGCCGTGATGAACAGCGTCTTGCGGTCCTTGCCGCCGAAGCAGACGTTGGCGGTCCATCGCTCGGGCACGTCGATGTGGGCGATCTGCTTGCCGTGCTTATCGAACACGAACACGCCCTTGTTGGTCAGGTAGACGTTGCCCTCGTTGTCGATCGTCATGCCGTCGGAGCCCATCTCGCACAGCAGCTTCTTGCCGGTCAGCGAGCCGTCCGGCTGGATCCGGTACGACCAGGTCTTCTTGGCGCGGATGTCGGTGACGTAGAGCATCGTGCCGTCGGGCGTGCCGATGATGCCGTTCGGCTGGACGAAGTCCTCGATCACCCGGCGAAGCTGTTTGCCGTCGGGCGTGAGGTAGTAGACGCACTGGCCGTCCTGCTCGCTCGGGCCGCGCTTCCAGTATTTGCGCTTGTAGAACGGGTCGGTGAAGTAGATGCCGCCCGTGGGCCGCTCCCACACGTCGTTCGGGGCGTTGAGCAGCTTGCCCTTGTAGGCCTTGACCAGGACGACGTGCTTCTTGGTGGCCGGATCGATCCGCCACAGCTCGTTCTTCTCGTCGGCGCAGGCCAGCAGCTTGCCGTGACGGTCGAAGCAGAGCCCGTTCGACCGGCCGCACGGCTGCATGAACGTTTCGAGCTCGCCGTCGACGGTCCAGATGCAGATGCGGTCGTTCGGCTGGTCGGTGAAGTAGACGTTGCCCTTGGCGTCGCACGCGGGGCCTTCGGTGAACTCGAAGGTCCGCGAGAGCGTCTGGAGCTCGGCCCCGGGTGCGACGATGGGGTTGGCCGCCTCGGCGGCGCGAGCGAGGACGGCGGCGGACAAGATCGCGATCAGCGTCATCGAGCGTCTGGGCATGATATCGTTCTCCTTGCCGGGAGCGGTCGAGCCCCGAACCTTGTCTCACCAGCAGACTCGCCCGGGCACCCCCCGTCAAGGCGTCGATGTCGCGCGCCAACGATTCGACGGAACGGGCCGCGGGACGGTCGCCCGCGGGAATCGGAGATGCCGGCGGCTGTCCGATGGGGTCTGAATGCGATGATCGTGGGTTTCGTCCTCCCACGATTCCTGCCAATAATCGTTGGCCAAGTCGCCTCAGACGAGTATAATCCGCCGCGCGGTTGTTGTGAGGCAGGCATGCAGACGGTTCGTTCTGCTGCCCCGAGGCTGGGCGCGGAAGTCGAGCCTCACGGATTCCAAGGTAACGTCTTAATAAAGGAGTGATGCGGGATGGGTATCAAGAAGATGCTGTCGTACGCACTGAGTGGGTTGGCCGTGCTGGCGCTGACCGTGGCGTTGCCTGGCTGCCCGACGTCCGAGAAGCCGGCCGAGAAGAAGACCGAGGCGAAGAAGACCGAGGGCGCCAAGAAGCAAGAGAAGAAGACCGAAAAGGCCCCCAAGAAGACCGAGAAGAAGGCCGAGAAGAAGAAATAGCCTGTCGAACCTCCCACGCGGAGGATCGAGGCAAGCCGCGGACCGAGGTCGGGTGGGTTGCGCAACCCGCTCGGCCTCGGCTCGTTGATGCAGGCGACACGGGGAGGGATCCACCACGAACCAGGCCGACGTGGTTATCGTTGGTGCCGGGGCGGCCGGTCTGACCACCGCGATCTTCGCCGCGCGATCCATCCCGGGTCGGTCCGTCGTCGCCCTGGATGCCGCCGAGAAGCCCGGCGCGAAGATCCTCATGTCCGGCGGAGGCCGCTGCAACGTCACCCACCGCACCGTCACGCCGAACGACTATTGCGGCGGCAGCCGCCACGTCATCCGGCGCGTGCTGGCCGCGCTGCCGGTCGAACAGACGATCGCCTTCTTTCGTGAGATCGGCGTGGATCTCCATGAGGAGGACGACGGCAAGCTCTTTCCCATCACCAACCAGGCGGCCACGGTCCTGCGGGCCCTGCTGGATGAGGCCACCCGGCTCGGCGTGCGCGTGCTGACCCGGCATCGCGTGACGCGGATCCGTCGTGACCAGGAGGGGTTTCGCATCATCACCGGCGATGGCCAGCTTTCGGCCCGCCGTGTGGTGCTGGCCACCGGTGGAAGGTCCGTCCCACAGACCGGCAGCGACGGCTCGGGCTATCGGCTCGCGCGCGAGCTGGGGCACTCGCTCATCCCCACCACGCCCGCGCTCGTGCCGCTCGTGCTCGACGGCGAGATGCATGGGCGGCTCTCAGGTATCTCGCAACCCGTCGAGCTGACGCTCCGCGCGACCGGGGCCAAACCGATCCGCTCGCGAGGCATGCTTCTTTGGACGCACTTCGGCGTCAGCGGCCCGGCCGTGCTGGAGCTGTCGCGACACTGGCACCGCGCACGCCTCGAACGCCGCCAACCGGCACTGTCGGTCAGCTTCCTGCCCGACCACGATCACGCCGCCGCGGACGCCAGGCTGCTCACCGAGGCCTCGCAACGGCCACGGGCGCAGGTCCACACCGTCCTCGCTCGCCTCATGCCGGCGCGCCTCACCGAAGCCCTCCTCGACCACGTGGGCGTGTCGCGGACCACAGCGATCGGGCAACTACCCAAGGGGGCCCGTCGCACGATCGTCCACGCGCTCGTCGAGCTGCCGCTACCGGTCGCCGACAGTCGCGGATTCGCACACGCCGAGGTCACGGCCGGAGGCGTGCCGCTCAGCGAGGTCGCGCCGCGCAGCCTCATGTCTCGGGCGTGTCCCGACCTGTACCTGGCCGGTGAGATCCTGGACGTCGACGGTCGGATCGGCGGATTCAACTTTCAGTGGGCCTGGGCCGGTGCGAAGGTCGTGGCCGATGCGCTGGCGAGCAGTCCGTCTTGAGGGGGCAGGACGAGGCCGGTGGTCGCTAGCCTTGTTTGCGATCGGCAAGGAAACGACAGCCGATCAGCCCGACGGCCAGCAGGGCCATCCAGCCAGCGGGAAGTCCCGAACCGCACTCGAACACCGCCTCCGCCTGTCGGTCAGATTCCATGACGATGGTGATCGCGAGGTTGGTATCCGCCACCGCATGGTTGGCGTCGCCGGGGTAATTCGGGTCGTAGAGGTCCCAATGCTTGAACGATCGACCGTCGACCGGCACGGCCGTCAGCGTGACCTCGTGGCCCGGTGGGTAGGCCGGCAGGTTCGGCGCAACCACCACGCCGCCCCAGCTTTCGTTGACGATCGAGACGTCCAAATCGAACAGCTCGGGCACCAGGTGCGTCACCAGCAGCATCTCTTGGTCGGTCAGGGGTGTGACGTCCGTCTCGCCGTAATGGTCGATGATGGCTTGGCAGAAGCGATTGCCGATCAGCGCCGAGGCGATGGGCGTGGGGTGCAGACCGTCGGCGGCATAGAAGTTGGCCTGCGTCGCCGGGTCGTTGCTGGCCGGGGCGGGATTCTGCACGTCAACCTCCAGGCCGCCGATGGTCAGGCCGTTCGTGCGGGCGTCTTCGTACCAGTCCCACAGGCTGAGCACAGGCATGCCGCGCGTCGCGGCCAGGGCCGCGATGTTGGCGTTCCAGACCTCCACGTGCTGGCGGAAGTTGCTCTTGTGTTCGGCCGTCAGCCCCGGATAGACAACCTGGACGTAGGGTGAGAGGCTCAGGTCGTGCAGGTTGGCGAGGACCATCTTGACATGGTTGCCCGACCCGCCCGTGGCCAGATCGAGCCCCTCGACGTACCGGTTGTAGATCTCGAGCATCTTCTGCAGCGAGGTCGGGTTGGGCGGGGCGATGAGGAACCATGCCTCGCCGATGCCGATCTGAATGAAGTCGTTGCCGGCGATCTCGAGGCAGCCGTACTCGATCGCGCCGGACGTGGCCGCGGCCCGGAAGCCGCCCCACAGCAGCGGATAGGGGCTGCCGCACTGGCTGTTCAGATAGAGCGGCGAGCCCGAGCCGAGGGAGCTTTCGGTCGTCGCACCGGCCAGCGCGAAGTTGTACGTGTAGCCGAGTCCGGACAGGCCGTGCCGCGGGTCGCCTTCGGGGAAGGTGTCAAGCGGGCCGAAGTCCGCCCGGCCGCCGTGGATCAGCACCTCGACCCAGTTGTAGTAACCCTCGGGTCGCGCGTTGGGGTCGAGCAGGCGGTACTCCTCGGAGTAGCTGTCGCCCATGGCCCCGACGGTGATCTGGCCGGATACGGCGTTCGCCAAGAACGGCAGCAGCGTCACAGCGACGGCGGTGGCTCGCGACATGGATGCACCCTCCTCGTCGATCATCTTAATGCCACGCAGTCATGGGATGAAGGGAGAACTACCCCCATGATTCCTCGTGCAGAGGGCTCGACTGGAAGCTAGGAGGGAAACTCGGTTCGTAGGCGATCGATGTAGTGCTGGTTCTCTCTGATCCAACGGCGCAGAAGGATGTGGCCGCCCAGGCGATACTTCACGCGCCACGCGCGGCCAGGACGATAGGCGCCGAGCGCTCGCGGTAAGCTGTAGAAGCGTTGCATGGCCTTGATCAGGGCCGTCTGCATCTGGTAGGCCGAGCAGGTCCGCGGCTGCACCACGACGTGCATGCCTCCGAAGTATTGCCAGTCTCGGTGCAGCAGATCGTCCTGAAGCTCTTCGTAGGCCGCTGTGCCGGGGAACGGGACCAGGGAGAAGATCTGTATGGTGTCAATATCGGTCTTGACGGCGAAGTCGACGATCCTCTGGGGTACGTCGAGCGTATCGGTTGGCGAGACCACGAACATGCCGTGGACGCCGATGCGGTGTTTGTGCAGATTATCGATGCACCGCTTGACGGATTCCAGGTGGTGGGGTTTGCCGAACTTCTCAAGCGTTTCGGGAACGACGGATTCGATGCCCACGTACATGATCCGGCAGCGCGTCCGCTGCATCAGATCGAGGAACTCCTCATCGTCGGTGTCCTCCACGCACATCTGGCCCGACCATCTGAGCGGGATCGCATCCTGGGCGATCATCTCGCGTAGGAGCGCTTTGGTGTGCTTGCGGTTGGCACAGAAGTTGTCGTCGCCGAAACAGACGCTACGGTCCAAGACGGGTCGGAGTTCGGCGATGACCTGATCGATCTCCTTAAACCGATACCGTCGCCCGAAGATGGGCGTAACGCTGCAGAAATAGCAGTTGTGGGGACAGCCGCGCGACGTCATGACGATCGGCGGAATCCTGGCCTCGTTTACGTCGGGAGACAGCGAGAAATCCGGCGACGGAAGCGATTGGAGATCGACTCGGGCCGGGGCTTCCGTGAAGTGAACCTGTCCGTCGTCGAGCTTGTAGGCCAATCCGGGGATGTTCTGTAGGTCGTCGCCCCTGTCGAGGGCCTCGACAAGGGCTGGAAACGAGACATCGCCCTCTCCCATGACGACGATATCGCAATGCTCCAGCGCTTCGGCGGGCGCGAATGTGACGTGGGGGCCGCCCATGACGACGACGGTTTTGCTGTGTCGTAACGTATCGGCCAGCCGGTAAGCCTCGACGATCGTGCTCGATATCGAGCCAATACCGACGATGTCGTAGCTCTCGAGTGGTTCGGTCGTCTCGGAGGACAGCGCCTGGAACCAGAGGTGGCAGTCGTACCCCCGTTCCTTCAAGATCGCGCCGAGCGTCGGTAGGCCAACCCTCGGCAGGTAGATGGTGCTGTAAACGTGCGCGGTGGGTGTACTGACTTCAACGAGGGCTATACGAGGGCTTCTCAGTGCACTATCCTGGCAAGGCACCGCGTCGGGTCAACAACCTTACGGATAGCACGCAGGGGTGCGATTCAACGCCCCATCCGATTCCTTCCCGCTTCCAAGACGACCCCTGTATTATCCCTGGGGGAGGATCTTTCTTCAAGGGGGCGCCGGCATCACGCCCGTACCGGTACGCGCTGCGAGACCGGTCGTTCGAGGATCTGCCCATCGGCTCAGCTCACAGGATGCCGGATATGGCACGACCGCAACGCTTTCACAACGGTAAAGCCATCGCAACAGCGCATCGCGCCGGAGGTAGCCAGTCCCCTCCTCACGCCGTCGCCGGCTTGCCCGCCGGCCCGTACCAGATCCGCGAGGCCAGCGAGACGATATCGTACTGAATCATATACAGCGAGGGCACGACCACCAGCGTCAGGAAAGTCGCGAACATCAGGCCGAAACAGATCGTGATCGCCATCGGGATGAGGAACTTGGCCTGGAAGCTCGTCTCGAGCACGAGCGGCGCCAGGCCGAGCACGGTCGTCAGCGTCGTCAGCAGAATCGCACGGAGCCGGCGCTTGCCGCCGTAGATAACCGCCTCGAACGGATCCATGCCGCCGGCGATGCTCGTGTTGACGAAGTTGATCAGCACCAGGGCGTCGTTGACGACGATGCCCGCCAGCGCCACGAACCCGATCTTGCTGATGATGGTCATGTCGTAGCCCATGACCCAGTGACCGAAGATCACACCCACTAGCCCCAGCGGTAGCGACATCATCACGATGAGCGGCTGGACGTAGCTCTTGAACAGCCAGGCCAGGATCGTGAAGATGATCACCACGGCCACGATCAACGCCCTGCCCAGGCTGGCCATGCTCTCCTGCATCTCCTGTTGGCGTCCCTTGGCCGTGATCCTGACGCCCGGATACTCGGCTTGCAGCTCGGGGAAGGTGGCCATCAGATCCGCTGTGATCTGGTCGGGGTTGGCGATCTCGTCGTTGACGTCGGCCGTGACGTTGATCACGCGCCGGCCGTCGACGCGTCGGATCGTGGCGTACCCCGTGCCCTCTTGCATGCGGGCGACCTCCCTGAAGGGCACGAGGTTGCCGGCTGGCGTGGCGATCCACATCTCCTCCAGGTCCCAGATGCGGCGACGGTTGGCCTCCGGGTAGCGGACCATGACCTGGACATCCTCGCGGTCGCGGGTCAGCACCTTGGCCTCGAGCCCGTAGAAGGCCCCGCGGACCTGGACGGCCAGCGATTGCACCGTCAGGCCCAGGGCCCGGCCCGACTCGAGCAGCTCGATCTGGACCTCCGGACGCCCGACGTCGTAGTCGTCGTTGATGTCGTACACGCCCTCGTACTCGCCCAGCTTGGCCTTGAGCCGGTCCACCACCGGTTCGAGCGCGGCGTACTCCTCGCCCGCGACCTCGATCAGGATCGACTGCCCCGCGGGCCCTCCCTGCATCGACGTGAATTGCAGGCGGTCGATGCCGGACAGGGCCTGACACCTCTCCCGCAGGTCGGCCAGGATCATCTCGCTGGTCCGATCGCGCTCGGCGACCTCCACCAGCTCCATGATGAGCTGGCCCACGTGTGACTGGCTCGCGCTCAGCGTGGCGTCCTTCATCTGTAGCGCCGTGCCGATCATCGTCTGGACGTTCTTGACCTCCGGCACGTCGTTGACGAACGTCTGGAGCCGGGCGAGCATGGCCTCGGTCTTGCCGATCGGCGTGCCGACGGGCATCTCCAGATCGATGAGGATCGTCTCGGAGTCGATCTTCGAGAAGAACATGTCCTGCACGCGGCCGCCGCCCACCATGCCCAGGGCACCGAGCAGCAGTGAGAACGCAAAGGCGATCGTGACGTAGCGATAGGTCACCGCCCGTCGCAGCAGCCTCTCGTATCGGCCCATGAGGATCTTCTGAACGAACACGAACTGCGCGTGGCGGAACGGCTCGGTCAGCCGGTCCATGATCGACCGGCGCTTGGCGATGGGAGAGCCGTCCTCGGCGCGGTTCATCGGCTTGAGGAACTCCGCCAGGTGCGACGGGAGGATGACCAGGGCCTCGACCAGGCTCACCAGCAGGGCGCACGTGGCCACGATCGGCAGGATCTTGAGGAACTCGCCGATCTGACCCTCCAGCAGGGCCAGCGGCAGGAAGGCCGCGATGGTCGTCGCTATGGTTGCGACCACGGGCCAGGCGACCTCGTTGCCGCCCTCGACGGCCGCCTCGCGCGGCGACATGCCTTGCTCGACCTTGGCGAAGACGTTCTCGCCGATGACGATCGCGTCGTCGACGATCAGGCCCAGCACCACGATCAGCCCGAACATGCTGATCATGCTCAGCGTCTCGCCGATCTGGCTCAGGAACAGGATCGTCCCGAAGATGCTGGCCGTCAGGCCCGCGGCGATCCACAGCGCCACCCGCCAGTTGAGGAAAAACAGCAGCGACAGGAACACGAACGTCAGGCCGTACGAGCCGTTTCGTCGTAGCAGCTCGAGCCGCCCCTCGATGAGGCGAGCGAGATTGGTGTGCAGCTCGGCGCTGAGGTGCTCGGGCAGCGGCTCGGTCAGGGCCTCTTCGTAAATGGTCCGCAGCTCGCCCTTCTGACCCCGCAGGGCGGCGATCCGTTCCCCGATCGTCCAGGGCATCGGTTGCCGCGTCTTGCCGGCCACGAAGGCCTTGATCTTGTTGGCGATGTCGATTGCGTCCTGCTCGGGCGTCTTGTACGACGTGATCGTGATCGCCGGCTTGCCGTTGAACAGCGACTTCTGGTCGGTGTCGACGAACGTGTCGCGGACGGTCGCCACCTGATTCAGGTAGATCACCCGCCCCATGGGGTCGGACGAGACGATGATCCGGCCGATCTGATCGGCCTGGTCCTTCTCGCCCAAGGTCCGGACGGCCACGTCGGCGCTGGCGGTCTTGACCACGCCTGCGGGCAGGTCCAGGTTGGCGCGCCGGATGGCCTCGGCGATCTGCGGGAACGACACGTTGTACTTGAGGAGCTTCTCCGGTTCGACCTCGACGGCGATCTCGTCGTCGCGGATGCCGCCTAGAATGACGTCCGTGATGCCCGGCAGGTCGAGGATGTCGTCGCGGAGGTCCCGACCGATCTGCTTCAGCTCCTTCTCGTCCGCGTCGCCGTAGACGCTGAGGGCGATGACGGGCAGCTTCGGCTTGAACTCGAAGACTCGCGTCTCCTCGGCTTCCTCGGGTAGGTCCTGGATCGCGTCGATCGAGCTCTTGACGTCGTTCAGCGCGACGCTGATGTCGCCGACGGTGTCCAGCAGCTCGATGCGGATCGTGCTCAGGCCCTCGACGATCTGGCTCGAATAGGTGTCCACGCCGTCGATCTCGCGGACCTCCTCCTCGATCTTGATCGTGATGCCCTTCTCGATCTCGGCGGGCGTGGCGCCGGGGTAGACCGTCGCCACGTGGATCTCGTTCGGCCGGTACTCGGGGAACATCTCGCGCGTGATCGTCAGCGCGCTGTACGCACCGAGCCCGAGCAGCGCGATCATCAGCAGGTTGATCAGCACCGGGTTGTCCACGCTGAACTTCAGTAGCGACTTCATGGTATGACGTCCTGGTCGCTTCGGACGGCTCGTCGAGATTCGTCGTGGCTCGCCTCGGCTTACGGCGGCGTTTCGGCCGATTGGGTCGCCGGCGTCGGCTCGCCGCGGGCGTTGGCCAGTGCGGTCGGTTCGACCGTGTCCGCTTGGATCGGGGCCCCGTCATACAGGCTCGCCAGGTTCGTCACGATGATCGCCTCGCCGGGCTCCACGCCCTGTTCGATCACGGCGTGATCCTCCAGCGTGAAGCGGAGCTCGACGGGTCGGCGTCGCGCCTTGCCGTCTTCGGCCACGTAAACCGCTCTATTGCGAATCGCCCCCCGAGGCACGACCAGAGCGTCGGCGTGCTTCGGACCGGCGATCTCAGCCCGGACGAACAACCCCGGCATCAACGGCTGCGGCTGGTCGGTGTTGTCGACCATGACGTAGGCCGTGAAGGTGCGGCTCTGGGCGTCCGCCGACGGGCTGAGGCGTTCGATCGTGCCATGCCACGCCTTGTCATCCGCGTTCTCGACACGCAGCGTGCACCGGCTGCCGATCGTCACCTTCGATGCTTGTGACGCGGCGAGCTCCACCGGGACCTCGACGCGATCGAGCTTGAGCAACTGGATCAACGGCTGGCCGGGCGCGACCGTCTCGTTCAGCTCAACCGCCCGCCGCTTGACCCGGCTGTCGAAGGGACACACGATCCGGCAACGCGACAGGCTCAACTCCGCCAGACGCACCTCGGCCTGATGCGCATCGAGCGAGGCCTCGGTCTGAGACCGCTTGGGCTCGAGCTGGGCCAGGCGGGTCTCGAGGTTCTCCAGCTCGCGCGTCACCCGCAGCAGGGCGGTGCGGGCCAGGTCGAACTCCCGCTTGGCCGCCAGGTTGTCCTCGAACAACCTCGCGACCCGGCTGTACTCGTCCTCCGTGATCTTGACCTCTTGCTTGGCGCTGGCGATGAGCGTCTTGATGTTGTTCCGCTCGATCTCGATCTGCTCGAGCGTGGCCTGATCGGCCTTGATCAGGTTCTTGGCCCGGTCGAGCTGATGCGTGTAGTCGGCCTCCTCGATCCGCAGCAGGAGTTGCCCCTCGGTCACCTCCGAGCCGTCCTCGAGGCCCTTGGCCACCTCGACGATCTTGCCGCCGACCTGGGCGCTCAAGGTGGCGAGTTGATCGGGTCGAGCGGTGCCGTGCCCCTTGAAGACCTCCTCAACCGTTTGGCGTGCTAAGGGATAGACCTGGACCCGCGTCGTCGCCATCGGCGTGGTTCTCCGAGCGGGGGGCGGTTTGGTGCTGATCAGCAGGTAGGCGAAACCCGCGCCGCCGGCCAGGACCGCCAACATCAACGGCAGCGACACGAGGAACTTGCGGAGCATACGGGGACGCAGCCTCCAGAGACAGGTGCATACTCAAGCAGGATTATAGCGGGCCCGACGCCCCGCGGCAAAAGCTGTTGACTTGCGCGGCGAGCGTACTATCATGCCCCGCACCATGTCCGATCAAAACAACACACCCAACGGATCCGACCCGCTCCAACCCGACCTTGCGCCGAAGACCGGCCACTGGTGGTCCGAGATGACCGGCTACCACTGGTGGGTGCTGCTCCTGGCCACGCTGGGGTGGATGTTCGACTGCATGGACCAGCGGCTGTTCGTCATCGCACGGCAGCCGGCGATGCAGGACCTTCTTGGCTGGGGCGAGCTTGCCGCAAGCGAACTCACGACCGAACAGGCGGCCGAGATCAAATTCTACGGAGGCATCTCAACGACGGCGCTCATCGTGGGCTGGGCGACAGGCGGTATCTTCTTCGGGCTGATGGGCGATCGCTGGGGCCGCGTCCGGACGATGGCCCTGACGATCCTGGTCTACTCGCTTTTCACGGGCCTGTCGGGGCTATCGGTGTACTGGTGGGACTTCGTCATTTACCGTTTCCTCACCGGCATGGGTGTGGGAGGCGAGTTCGCCGCCGGAGCGGCCCTGGTCGCGGAGGTCATGCCCGAACGGGCCAGGCCTTACTGTTTAGGACTTCTGCAAGCCCTCTCGGCCGTCGGCAACATCACCGGATCGATCATCAGCCGGTTCATCATGCCCTGGGACGGCATCGCGTTCATCCCCGGCGGTTGGCGGGCGATGTTCTTCGTGGGTATCCTGCCGGCCTTGCTGGTGGTGCTCGTGCGGGTGACGCTGAAAGAGCCCGAGCGGTGGGCCGAGGCCAAGGCGAAGGAGGCCCGCGGTGAGGGCGACCCGACGAAGAAGGAACTGGGCAGTCTGGCACAGCTCTTCACGGACAAGACCTGGCGGTACCACACGATCATCGGTGTGGGCCTGGCCGTGACCGGTGTGGTCGGGCTCTGGGGCATCGGTTTCTACAGTCCGGAGCTGGTCCGCGACGCCCTGGCCGACCTTTCGAAGGATAAGAAAGACGCCGTCGTGGCCTGGGGGACGATGCTGCAAGACTTCGGCGCCCTGGCCGGCATCTTCTGCTTCAGCCTGGTGGCGGGGATGGTGGGGCGCAGGCCTGCCTTTGCCATCGCGTTCCTGCTGGGCTTCGCCTCCATCGTCCTGACGTTCGGCTTCATGCGGACCGAGACGCACGTCTACTGGATGCTGCCGATCCTGGGCTTCAGCACGCTGACCGTCTTCGGCGGCTATGCGATCTACTTCCCCGAGCTCTATCCGACAAGGCTGAGGAGTACGGGCACAGGTTTCTGCTACAACGTCGCCCGCTACCTGGCCGCCGGAGCGCCCATGGCGCTGGGAGCACTGGGGTACTGCCTGTCCGGCCTCTTCCCGGTGAATTTCTTCCGCGTGGCGGCCGTGCTGGTCGCGGGCTTCTACTTCGTCGGCCTGATCTTCGTCTACTTCGCACCGGAGACCAAGGACAAGCCGCTGCCGGAGTAGGCTAGGAAACGCCGAAACGTCGAAACGTCGACATAGGGAGCGCACTGCCCGCACGTGAATCACTCCTCGCACATGGCTTTCTGTCCCAGGCCTCCTGGTTCGTTGCAAGACTTACACGCTGAGGCGGCGGACACATGCACCCATCGGGTCGGCGACGGACCGTTGACCTCTGATGAAGGGGCGATTCACCGGACACCGCAGTAGGAGACCACAATGGCGAAGCGTAAGACCGCCACGACGAAACGCCCCGGCCGTACGCCGAAGTCCAAGACCCTCCGCATCGGCGTGATCGGACCCGGCGGCGTCGGATCGCTCCGCGCCAAGCTGCTCAACGAGGCGCCCGGGTGTGAGGTGGCCGCCGCGGCCGATACCAGCCCGACCCGGATCGCCGCGCTACGAAAGCTCCTCGGCAAGAAGGACATCACCGCCTACGGTGGCACCAACGGCTTCAAGAAGATGATCGAGCAGGAGGACCTCGACGCCGTCGGTATCTTCAGCCCCCACTCGCTGCACTACGAGCAGGCCAAGCTCGCCCTGGAGAGCGGCTCGCACGTGCTCATCGAGAAGCCCATGGCCAATGGGGTCGCCCGGGCCGTCGAGCTCTACAAGCTCGCGCGAAAGAAGAAGCGCATCCTGCTGATCCATTATCAACGGCACTTCGAGCCGGTCTACATCACGGGCCGACGTCTGCTGGCCAGGGGCGTCATCGGCAAGCCGAGGCACTTCTACTGCTACATGGCCCAGGACTACCGCATCGTCGGCGGCTGGCGATTGGTCAACACGATCTCCGGCGGCGGACAGATCAACGACTCCGGCAGCCACTACCAGGACATCCTCATCTGGATGACCGGGCTCATGCCCTTGCGGGCGATCGGCGGCACCGACAAGTACATGGGCGGCAAGCTGCACGACATCGAGCTGAACAGCTCGCACCACGTCGAATTCGAGAAAGGCCTGACCGGCCGCATCATCATCGTCGGCGACTACCTCGACGGCTTCGTCGACGACGTGATCATCGAGGGCGACAAGGGCACGCTCAAGCTGACCGGCGGCAAGATCGTGCTCATCAAGAACGGCAAGGCCAAGGCGATGAAGATGGACGTGCCCAAGAGCTGGCCCAAGGACCCGTGCGACAACTTCGCGGGCCTGCTGACCGGACGGTACCAAGAGAACCACGTCGACGGCATCCTCGGCGCCCGCGTGTCGATGCTGACCGAGACGCTGCTGGAATCCGGTCGCAAGAAGAAGATGATCGAGTGCAAGGACATCCTGAAAAGAGACGGCCTGTCCATGCGGGATGTTCGCTGAGAGCCCACGCCCGGGCCGGGCCCTCGACCAACCCCGGCCGAGCCTGCCGCCGACAGACACCACGCGGAGTTATCCACAATTATGAAGATCGCCATCGCATCGGATCACGCGGGCTTCGACTACAAGCAGCGCATCAGGGCGTCTCTCACCGAGGCCGGGCACGAGGTCGTCGATTTCGGCACCGACTCGGCCGAGTCCTGCGACTACCCGCTGTTCATCAGGCCGGCGGCCGAGGCCGTCGCCGATGGTGCCTGTGATCGTGGCATCGTCTTGGGCGGCTCGGGCAACGGCGAGGCGATCGTCGCCAATCGCGTGCGGGGCGTCCGATGCGCGCTGTGCTGGGACGCCGAGTCGGCCAGGCTCGGACGGGCCCACAACGATGCCAACGTCATCTCCATCGGTCAGCGAATGGTCTCGCCCGAGACGGCGCTGGAGATCGTTCGCATCTGGCTGGACACGCCCTTTGAGGGCGGCCGCCACGCGCGGCGCATCGCTCAGATCGACGCGTGACGTCTTTACGTCGGCCTCTGGATCTTGTACTTCTTGATGCGATAGCGGAGGTTGTCCCGGCTGATGCCGAGGGCCCGGGCGGCCTGCGACTGGTTCCAGTTGTTCTCCTGGAGCGCCTTGACGATCATCGCCTTCTCGTAGCCCCACAGGCTGCTGTCGCCCTCCTCGGCGGGGGCTTCGACCGAATTGCCGACCAGCTCGCGCGGCAGGTGCCCCGTGTCGATGCTCTTGCCGTCGGCCATCAGTACCGCCCGCTCGATGACGTTCTGCAGCTCGCGGATGTTGCCGGGCCAGTTGTAGCTGGCCAGGGATGACATCGCCGCGTCCGAGATGCTCGGCCGGGGCATGTTCAGCTCGATGCTCGCCCGCTGCGTGAAGTGCTCGACCAGCAACGGGATGTCCTCGCGACGCTGCCGCAGCGGCGGAAGCGTGATCGGGAACACGTTCAGCCGATAGTACAGGTCCTCGCGGAACGTGCCTTCCTTGATGGCCGCCTGGAGATCGCGGTTGGTCGCCGCCAGGATCCGCACGTCGCAGGCCACCGTCTTCGTCCCGCCCACGCGGACGAACTCACGCTCCTGCAAGACCCGCAGCAGCTTGATCTGGATCGCCGGTGAGAGGTCGCCGATCTCGTCGAGGAACAGCGTGCCGCCGTCGGCGAGCTCGAAGCGCCCGAGCTTACGCGACACGGCCCCGGTGAACGCCCCGGCCTCGTGACCGAACAGCTCGCTCTCCAGCAGCGTCTCCGGCAAGGCCGCGCAGTTGATGGCCACGCACGGCTTGTCGGCGCGAGGGCTGGCCTTGTGGATCGCCTTGGCCATCACCTCCTTGCCCGTGCCGGTCTCCCCAAGCAGCAGGACGGTGGCGTTGCTCTTGGCCACGCGCATGCCGAGGTCCAGGACGTGGCGCAGCGCCTCGCTCTGCCCGACGATGTTGTCCCGGCTCTCGAGCGCTTCGCGCAGGCCGCGGTTCTCGATGCGGAGCTTCTCATAGCGTTGGCTGTTGACGGCGCCGCTGGCCGCGAGATTGGCGAAGATCTGGATCAGCTCCAGGTCCTGCTCGCAGAAGGCCTCCTCCCGCGTCGGGTTGAGCACCTCCACCACGCCGATGATCTCGTCCTGATGCACGAGCGGCGCGGCCACCATGCTGCGCGTGGCGAACTGGCTCTGGTCGTCGATGCCCTTGAACCAGTGTTCGTGGCTCTGCACGTCGGTGATGAGAACAGGTTGGCCGGTCGAGGCGATCTGGCCGGCGATGCCGAGATCCGCGTCGAACTCCTCGCCGATCAGCGATTCGCCCCCGCCGCCCACGCTGGCCGTAAAGATCAGCTTGTTGCGCCGACGATCGAGCAGCAGGACGCTGCTGGCCTCGGCGTTCATCACTGTCGCCGCCGAACGGGCGATGGCCTGAAGCGTCGACCGCGGATCGAGCGATGCGTTGATGGCCGTGCTCGCTTCGATCAGCGATGCCAGCGTGCTCTGAGGTAGTCCGCGCGATTCGATAGCCATGGCTGGGCTGTATCCTACAGCCACCGGCCCGTGCTTGTCGAACACCTAACGCAGCGATCCGCGGGGGCGGCGTGGTCCCGAGGGGACGTCCCGATTAAGGACGGATCTCGACCGGGTCGCCCAGTCGCAGCAGCCGGTAGAGCTCTTCGATGTGCGCGTTGCGCAGCGCGACGCAACCGGCGGTCCAGTCGCTGTCGGCGCCCCCACCGTGGATCCCCACCACGCCGCCCAGCGGCGTGTCCCAGTCCGGTTGACGCCCATCGGCCAGGGCGCTGCGGATGGCCGAGGCTTGCCCGCTCGAGATCAGCCCCACGTCCAGTCCGCGCTGGACGGCATGGGCGTCCGGGTAGCTGATGCCCAGGAAGCGGTGGAAGCGGCTCCGACCGTTGCGCGTGCAAATCCGAAACAGACCTTCGGGCGTTCGGTCGTCGTTTTTGTAGAGCTTCGTGCCTTCCGGCCGTTTCCCGAGGCCAACGGGGTATGACTTGATCAGCTTCGGACCATCAAAAAGGTGTAACAACCGTTCGTGCTTGATGACAACCACCTTGGGTGCACGGACGGTTCGCCTGGTGCGAGTGGATCCCTCCGCGAGGGCTGAGCCGCCGGCCAGGACCGACCCGAGAGCCCAAATGGCCATTCCGAGGAGGAAGGTCACGGCAAAGGATATTGCGACTACTCGCGCATGGAATTCAGGTTTAGCGGGCTGGCTTCGTGATGGCGGTTGGTCGGATCGATGCAACGTCGGCACCCCCGGTGTGTACATAAGTTTAAGCCAGAAAGTACTTTCAGGATGGCCCCGTGTCAAGGATCAATTGACGTGCGCTCTCAGGATGCTATGATCGAAAACGCGGCAGAACTTCGCGCGAACCGGCGGGGGCGCAACGCCGTAAGGATATCAGAAGCGGTGGGAGAGCCAACGGACGAGCAACTCGTTGCGGAGTACGCCGCAGGTCGGACCGATCGTTTCGAGTTGTTGGTCGAGCGGTATAATCGCGAGCTGTATCACTTCCTGGTCCGCTTCACGGGCAGCCAGGCCGCGGCCGAGGACGTCGTTCAGGAGACGTTCCTTCAAGTCCATCTTTCGGCGGGCAGCTTCGATCCATCGCGGCGGTTCAAGCCGTGGCTGTTCACGATCGCGGCCAACAAGGCCCGAGATCTTCTACGAGGCAAATCGAGACGAAGCGAGGTCTCGCTGGATGCGACAACGGACGATGACGCGACCCAAGGCCAGAGATTCTCGGACCTGCTCAGCGGCGACATAGAAATGCCCGATTTGCCGCTGGAACAGGCCGAACAAGCGGACCTCGTCAGACGTACAGTGGACCAGATGCCCGAGCACCTTCGAGAGGTACTGATCTTGGCCTACTATCACAAGTTCCCCTACAAGGACATGGCCGAGATCATGGACATCCCTCTCGGAACCGTCAAAAGCCGGCTGCACGGTGCCGTGGCGGCGTTTGGCGAGGCCTATCGCAAGTCTGCGGGTGAAATGGCCGAGACCGAGTGACCCGGCCGAGGCCACATGTCGAGATAGGGATCTGAAGGGGAAAGCCGAGAAACCATGTCTCACGACCAACCACCAGTTCGAGCGGATGAGTTGCTGCTGGATTACCAGTTGGGCCATCTCGACGACGAGGCATGTCGCGAGCTCGAGCGGAGGTTGGCCGGCGATGCCGACCTGCAGGCCCGTCACCGACGCCTGGGCCAAGCTCTTCAACCGCTGGAGACCTGGACGGTCGCCCCACCGTCCGGCGAGCTCGTCCAATCCGTCATGAGTCGCATCGAGCAGGCCGGCCCGGCCGAACCCGAAATCTACGCCTTCGATCAGGCCGCGGACAAGAAGCCCTCGTGGCTCCGTTCGGCCCTGTCCGTGCGGGAGGCGCTGGCCGTGGCCGCCTCGATCCTCATTATCGTCGGCATCTTCGTTCCCAGCTACTATCGCGATCGTAGCGGCTCGACCGCTCCGGCCACACCGACCCAGGCGGGCGGTCTGGTTCAGCCCGTTCTTTCACCGAATGAGTCCACGCTGCTGCCGCAAGGCTCGTCCTCGTGGCGGCTTCCCGCCGTCGACGGTGTCGACGGCCCGCGGCGGGTCCGATTGCAGTACGTCAATCCGAAGCTGCGTGTGCTCGACCATGACGGCAGCCTCGGCCTATCGAGTGGTGACATGCCGAGTGAGAGGCTCTTCGGCGTGGCCCCGGCGGGAACGAATCTCGAGGAGTCGGGCCAGCCGGTCCTTCGACTCCGCTTGCGCGACCAGTCGGGCGAGGCGATCCTTCATGACATCCTCATTCCCCTCGACAAGCTCCGCATCGGGAGCGAGGCGGAAGCGATCCTTTCCGATGACGTGACGTCCCGCTTGACCGACGAGCCTCTTCTCGACAAGCCTCTCCTGGATCCGGCCATGCTCGAGGCCGAGGGGCAGTAATCGACGGTCCAACGCCGGCTCTTCATCAGGAACCTTTCGCCTCATAACCGCTGGAGATCTCTCACCGCCACGCTCAATGTGCGAACCCGTGCGGCCATGACCGCTTATCATCCCCGCACGTGGGGGCCAAAACAGCACGATTGCTCGTCCCACGCGTTGGATCGATTCGAACGAAGGGAAAGGAACGTGGCGCCCTGAGGTGGCTCAATGCAAAGCACCCCTTCCACAAGCGTCGAAATCCCAATTAGTTAGCAATACCTAACGTTGCCTGAGGGGCAAGGACCTCTTACCATTCAGTAGAAGAGGCCCGATTGTGTCTCGCTCCCACGTTTGGCACATCCTTCACGATGGAGAACACCAATATGAGACGCAAGATCAAGTCGGTCGAGTATGAAGCCCGAGGATTCACGCTGATCGAGCTGCTGGTCGTGGTGGCCATTATCGCCCTGCTGATCTCGATCCTACTGCCCAGCCTGAGCAAGGCAAGGGCCCAGGCCCGAACGACCTTGTGTGCATCCCGGATTGCCCAGCTCGCCAAAGCCTTCCTCATCTACTCGGACGACTACAACGAGACGCCGCCGTTCATCGCTCCGGGGCGCGGCCGTGTGCCGGGCGATCCCAACTTCGATGACAAGAACCCTGACTTAGAGAACTGGTTGGCCGGCCCGAACGAATTGGACATCATCTGGGACCAGCCCGAGCAGGATTGGCCCATGACCTGGGTCCGAACGGGATGGTTGTACGACTACACGCGCTTCGAGGCGCTGTACCGATGTCCGGAGTTCGAACGGATCAACAGCAGCCTCGGGACCCAATTCAAGTTCAACTATTCGCGATGCTCGCTGGGCCGCAAGGCGACGGCCGACGTGGACAACATCTCCAGCGGCGACGGTCCGCAGCCTTACGGCATCGGCTTCAACGGGCGGATCGTCAAGCCGAGCGCAGCCTATGCTTCATCGCAGCTCCCGATGGTCATCGATGAGGACTGGTTCGGCTACATCAGCTACCACGGTACGATGAGCTTCAGCTGGGACGAGACGGACCCGGTGATGGACATCGTCGATTCCTACATCGGAGCCTACCATGGGGCAGAGAAGCGGGGGGTGGGTTACATCAACGGTGAGTGGTTGCCCCCCAATGAGAATGGTCCCTGGCACATGCGGAAGTCGGGTTCGGTGGCCATGTACGACGGTCACGTCGAGCTCATCCGAGACTGGATGCCGCGCGGAGGCGATCCCGGTGACCGGGGTGGGCGCCAGTTCCCCAACCCGGTCAATCCAGACGTCTTCAATGCCTACATGGACATGATCGGGCAGTTCTTCTACAGCCAGCAGGGCCTGACCACGCAGGACATCTTTGCCGGGGGCTAGTAGTCCAACACAATTGAATTTGTCGGTTCCACAACTTCGGGGTCGTC
>CAZUQM010000041.1:0-58513 GCA_964622545.1 uncultured Planctomycetales bacterium
GAACATGCGAAGCTCAAATTGTAGAGGCTTTAGTTGTCCAGTCAAAGGTCAATAACTGGAGGAACGACGATGCAAGACGAAAGAACACCCTCGATCCCCGACCTGCCGGAGGCGGACGAATCGCTGGAGCGACCGGAAGAGTCGTTGGATCAGCCTGCCGAGTCGTTGGATCGAAGGGACTTCCTGGGCCTGACGTGCAAGTGGTCGAAGGCCGCCCTGATGGCCCTGGTGGGCGGCGGGATTCTGACCGGCACACACGAGGAAGCCGAAGCACAGGTTGGTTGGGCGAATCGGCGCGGCGGTGGCGGCTGGGTCAACCGCCGTGGCGGCGGTGGTTGGGCGAACGCGAGAGGCGGCGGCGGCTGGGTCAACCGCGGTGGCGGAGGCTGGGCGAACGCCATCGGAGGTGGCGGCGGCATCGGCTGGGTGAACCGCAGCGGTGGTGGTTGGGTCAATCGGCGCGG
The DNA here is from genome assembly GCA_964622545.1 of uncultured Planctomycetales bacterium. Taxonomy (GTDB): domain Bacteria; phylum Planctomycetota; class Phycisphaerae; order UBA1845; family JAFGLZ01; genus JAFGLZ01. The sequence goes on from CAZUQM010000041.1 coordinate 465, forward strand.
CGGCGGCGGCTGGGCCAACCGACGCTAGGCTGCCCCCAAGAAGAACTGAACTGTGTGATACGGCCACCCCCGGCCATGATCTAGGGAACCACCCAGCCGGGGGCGGCTGGGTCGCATGCGGCAAGTACGTTCAACTGCCGCGACATTGGCACGGGCAGCTCAGATGTCGGACCTCAGTGCGGTGCCGTTTCGGGGCATTCTCGAGGGAGAGCGAACCCGAGATTCGCGGCGGCACGACGCCGCTGCGAGAAGCATTTCCCCACGGATGGCGGGAGTGGCTCGATGGATTCTGTGATCTACAACATCCCGGCCGCGCTCGTCGACTCCTTCTCCGGCAAGGGCGTCATCGTTCGCGCCCAGCAACCCCAGGAGATCGTATCGGCTTTCGGAGACCGTCCGCTCGACCAGGTTGCTTACGTGCAGGTCCTCGGGGAAGCCCCCGATATCGAGCCCTTGTTGAACTGGGGGCGCTGCGTCCCTGTGGACCTGGCTATGCCGAACCCGAGCGATCGCTTCGCAGACCTGTACCGCTACAGCCCGTTGCTGGCCAACCACTCTGTCCGGGTCTCGATCGCCGTGACTCCCGGTTTCGGCAAGGCCGTCAAGCTGGCCACGTCGTTGGGGTTCGCCGTCAAGCTCCTGGTTCGACAACCGGACGACACCCTGGTCGCCGAACTGCTCGAGGTCTTGGAGGTGTACCTCCACGGCGCGACGGTCTCCGAGCCCGTGGAGTTCTTTCACAGCCTCCTGGGCGCCTCCTACCGCCATGAGCCGGTCACGATCTGGTCGATCCAGGAGGACGATCCGGCCGAATACCGCTACGTGACCGAACGAGGCGAGGAAGGCCTGTCTGAGCGATTCGCTGGATTGCCGTTGAGCGGTGATCCGTCCGTGTTCATCGTGGGGTACACGAACGAACTCTTGGCCGACGAATCGGCATGCGCGGCGTGCGAGTTCGTCGATATCTGCTGCGGGTACTTCAAATGGCCGCGGCGGGAGTTCCGCTGCGACGGCGTTCAATCGATCTTTGCGGCGGTTCGGGAGGCGGCGCGGGAGTTGGAGGAAGACGTGGCCTCAGCGCGTCGGGCTCAGGAGGGAGCGCTATGATGGGCGGCCGACGCATCGATCTCGTCCTGCTGCCCACGCTGCGCTGCAACGCGGACTGCGCGTACTGCTTCGAGAACAAGGGGGGCACCGACCTCAGCCTTGAGGATCTTTCGGTGCTGGTCCGGCGGGTCGTCGAGTACATGACGGAGATGGACATCGAGGCCCTGACGATCAACTGGCAGGGCGGGGAGGCCCTGATGATGTCTCCCGCATGGTTTGAGGAGGCTCACCGCATCATCGACGAGGCCGCTCGCGCCGGTGGCAAGACGATTGAGAATCGTCTCCAGTCCAACCTCATTGGATACGACAGCCGATGGAACGGTGTGATCGCCGAGGTGTTCGGCGGCAGCATCGGCTCCTCGCTCGACTACCCGAACCTGCACAGGAAGGTTGTCGGCGGGGCGCCGGAGGAGTTCAACCGGAGGTGGCTGGAGGGGTTTCGCTTGGCGCGGGAGGCGGGGATCCACGTGGGTGTGATAGCGATCCCCAACGATAAGACCCTTTCGGTCGGGGCGGAGGCCTTCTATACCTACTTCGTCGACGAGCTGGGGGTTACCGACTTTCAGATCAACACCCCTTTCGCTGGGGGACGCCGCAATGCCACGAAGGACGGCTTCCCGCTCGACCCGGTCCGACTGGGCCGATTCCTCAGCGAGCTGGCGGACGTCTGGTTGGATCGAGGCTGTGATCGCGGCGTCAGAATCGGGCCGTTCGATCAGCTCGCAGAGCACTTCATGGGCCGAAGCGCCGTGCTGCCGTGCATCTGGTTGGACACCTGCGCCGATCGGTTCATCTGCATCGACCCGGCTGGCAATGTCTCTCAGTGTGACTGTTGGGTGACCAGCTACCCGGACTACCGATTCGGCAACATCGTCGAAGAGGCCTCACTGGGCGAGATGCTCCATCGGAGCGCCGCCCGGCGAAGTCTACGCGACAGACCCGGCTCACTCATCAAGGAGGCGGATTGCATCGAATGCGACTACCTGGGTCTTTGCCACGGGGGTTGCCCGATCCGGGCCTATGCGACCGGCGGCAGCCTGCTCGCGAAAGACCCCTACTGTGAGACGTACCGGACGCTGTTTGCCCATGTACAACGCGAGGTCGCCCCGCGGCTCGCTTCACGAAACGAGGCTTTGGAGACAGAAGGCATCGCCTCATGAGGCTATGGATACCATGCCTGAGAGGCCGGTCCGAACGTGGGATCGCGGTTGGTCTGCGTCGGCCCCTTCGTCTTGCGGGGCCTCGGAGATGACCGGTGTGCCCAAAGAGAACAGACGCTTGCTGCTGATCGTGTTCGGGCTGATTCCTCCGACCGCTTCGTCGTTCTACGTCGAGGCCGATGAGGCGGCACGCGCAGAGATCGTTCGGCTCGAGGCCCGGTTGGAGGCCCAGCAGCGTCGGCTGGGGTCGCTTCGGGAGCAGGTCGAAGGGGTGGGTGGATCTCGGCCGAACCTCGTCCGAGACCAACGTATTCGTGACGCGGTTCGGGAAGTCCTGACCGACGGAGAGTTTCGCCAGGGTCTGTACCCGGAGGTCCGCCAGGTCGGCTATGACAGGGGTTTCTACATCAAGAGCGCCGATGAGGCCTTCTTGATGCGGGTCAGCGGGTGGACCTGGATCCGATGGACGGGTCAGAACCGACAGACCGAGGACCCTCGACGCCAAGGCAGGCAGCCGCAGGACGACCTCAACGGCTTTGAGATCAAGGACCTTCGCCTGATCTTCAGCGGACACATCCACGGCCCGGAACTGACGTACAGGATTCAGGCCAAAGGGGACCCGGCCGGCGGTGCGTCCTGGCGGACCTGGGATGCCACCATCACCTACGCCGTGGCCGATGCGTTCGCCGTGACCGCGGGCGTGCAGAAGGTCCCGTTCGGCCGGCAACGACTCTATGGCAAGCCCGTGTTGCAGTTCATGGACCGCTCCGTCGCCGAGACGAGCTTCACGCTGAGTCGATCAATCGGCCTGGTCTTTCACGGCTCCGTGGACAAGCGGCTGAGCTACGCCGTGGGCGTCATGAATGGCCTGACGAATCGGAACGACAGTCCCAGCCTGGATGAGCTGGATACGAACTTCGCCTACGCGGCCAGGGCGGTCGCCCACATCCTCGGTGAGCCGATCAAGACAGAGAGCGACCTGGCGTTCAGTCGTGACCCGCATTTCGAGGTCGGCCTGAGCGCCGCTCACAACGACGACAACGGGGATCGGGGGACAACCGCCTTCTACAGCATCCCCGACAGCATGCGCCTCGGTCGAGGCATCGGTGGCCACGGCACAGCCGATCTGACCGGAACCGATCTGTTGCAGGTCGGCGCCGACGCGGCGTTTCAATACCGGGGCCTCTCGCTGTCGGCCGAGTACTGGCTCCGCAGCGTCGACAGCGAGAGTGCATACAGTGTGTGGCAGCGGCTAACGGGGCGTAGCGACGCGCGGCATCAACAGGCCGGCTACGTCCAGGCGGGCTACTTCGTAATCCCGAAGCGTCTTGAGCTGGCCGCCCGCCTCGGCGGCGTCTGGGACAACGACGATGACACCACGTGGGAGATGACGTTCGGCGTGAGCTACTTCCCATGGGGCACCTACAACGTCGTCCTGCGGACCGACTTTACGCGGATCGCCGAGGCCCCCAGGACCTCCGGCTCCCCCGGCTGGAGCCAGAACGACGAGATCAGCATGGTGCGCGTCCAGATGATGGTCCGCTTCTAAGCGGCTTTCGGGAAAGGTTGACCAGTGCGCCGGAGGGAATACCTCATTGGGTGGGCCACCCAACCCACGCATTCTGGCCAGAGATTCTTGCAGGCCGCTTAGGTGTTTGGGACAGCGGGTTGGATATCGGCGAACACGAAGAGAGGACCGAACGCGTCCTCGACAAGACGTGGTGGCGGGGCACAATCAAGAGAGGAGATCGCACATGTTTCTGAGACTAGTGATGACGGCCTTCGGGCTGGGGCTTCTAGCGAGCCAAAGCGGGTGCATTGCCGCCAGCGTCGCTTTGGGCGCGAAGATGTTGAGCTCGGACAAGCAGGAGAGCTCCTCCAACGGGCTCGAGAAACAACTGATCGGCAAAGGACCGGCCGAGGCCGACCGTCTGCTCGGCTCTCGTGTGGAAACACTGATCGACACCGGCAACGCCGAACGACAGGTGCTGCTGTATCGCGTCAAGGAGGACAAGACGGGAACGGAGCGGTACGCGGTAGACGTGTCCCAGGGTAAGATCACCGCGCTGACCAAGGGCCGCCAGAAGACAGGCGCCATGGAGGCAGCCGCCAAGGCGGCCGAGCTCAGAGAGCATTTGCTGGGCAAGAGTCGGGCCGACTGCGAGAAGGAGGCGGATATCGGCAAGCCCGTTAACGTTCTGCGCAGTCGAGAGCAGGATCACATCGTGTGTGTTTATGACGCCAGTGGGCTCGAGCGCGCGAAAGGGGCGCGTTACTGCGTCCTTCGCTTCGACAAGAACGATCGCTGCGTCTTGGTGAACCTCATCGGCGTGATGTCTTCAACCAAGGAGGATCCCGCAAGGGGCTAACGGTCGAAAGCTGGCGGGTCTCTTGCTGCGCCGCGTTTCGGCCCCTGAGGAGCCGCTGTGCACAGACGACGATGCGGTCCTTCGATCCCGCGGTGACTGAAGAGGTGCCGACTGCCTTCAAGGATAAGGAAGTGATGCCATGAACCTGCAACGTCATGTCATAGGCCCGACCAGCTGTATCGGGCTGCTGGTGGCTCTGGCCGGCTGTCAATCCATGTCGCCCGAGCGCCAGATGCGGATGAGCCGCGGCTACATCTTCTACTGCGACGGGGCCGGCGGCGGCGGCTGGCTCATGAACTGGTCGGGCGGGCTCCGCCAGGGCCTGATCGACGGCGGCTATCCGGGCGCCGGTGAGGTGTTCGGCTGGAACACGGGCCTCGGCGTCGTGGCCGACCAGAAGGCCAGCACGGACTACAAGCGCGGCAAGGCGCGGGAGATGGCCCAGAAGGCCGCGGACCATGCCCGGGAGTATCCGCAAGCCCCAGTCACGTTCATGGGGCTATCTGCGGGTACGACGATCGTGGTCTTCGGGTTGGAAGAGATGCCGGGCGGGACGACGATCGAGGACGCGATCCTGTTCGGCGCGAGCATCAGCTCAACGTACGACCTGACGCGGGCCCTGCGGAACGTGAGAGACAAGATGTTCGTCTTCACGTCGGAGAAAGACAGCGTGCTGAGCTTTCTCGTGCCGATGGCCGGGACGGCAGACCGCCAGGGCGGCGACGTGCCCTCGGCCGGTCTGCGGGGCTTCCGCGTACCCGTCCAAGCCTCGGCCGAGACGCGCCGTCAGTACGCCAAGGTGGTCACGATCCCGTGGCGGCCGGAGTTCGCCGCGCTCGGCTACTCCGGGGGGCACACGGACGTGCTGAGCGACCGCTTCATCGCGGCCGAGATCGCCCCTCGGATCACCGACAAGGTCGGACGCGCCCCGCCCGCGCTGGCCTCGACGCAGGGCGAGGTTCTCAACCCGGACTACACGAGGTGGAGCAAGTTCGGGGTCGGCACGTACGTGATCACCGATGGCTACCAAGAGCACCGCGGCCTGCGGACCCGTGTTCGGCTCAAGTCGATCCTCAAGAGCAAGAGCCCCGATCGCCTGCTCGTGGATCGCGAGTTCTATGTCGTTGAGCAGGACGCGACCATTCCGGCCCAGGTGCAGAGCCTGATCGCCGAAAAGTGGATCGATCCGAAGCAGCACCCGAACACGCATCCCCTGTCGAAGATGCAAGACTTGTCCTCCAAGCAGGTCACCCTCAAGGGGCGGACGTTCACGTGCCTGGGCCGGTCGATCGATGCGGACGCGAGCTTTCCGCAATGGGGCTCGGACCTGACGGCCACGGTGTATCGGTGCGCCGAGCTGCCGGGCGGCTCCGCCGAGATCAAGCTGAAGTCCCATTTCCAGGGCGAACCGTTTGCGTTCGAGGGGCGTGTTGTGGATTTCAGGATCATGTCTGATCGCGGAAGCGACCGGCCGGAAATCAACAGGTCGACTTCATAGCGATAAGACGAAGGGGATGGCCCATGGAAGCGCTGCTTGTCGTTCTGGCCGTCTTCGGGATTCTTGTGGTTATCCTCGTCGCCGGCGCCGGCACCCCTCTCACCAAGTACTTGCTGCCGAAGCGAGTGGATGAGGCGATGCGGAAGGTTGTGCGAGGCGCGAGACTCGACGATGCGCGCGTCGACGTCCGCGACGGCCGCTATCAAATCACGCTTCCGGGAGCCAGGGGTCTCACCGAGATCCGCGTCGCACAACGCGGAGCCATGACAGTCAGCGTGGCCTATCGTCCCGGCGTTCGCTTTCCGAGGAGGGGTTCGTTTGCGTTTCGATCATCAGAGCGAGACCTTCCGGACGACCCGCGCAGCAACCCCCAGGAACAGCACGCCCGAATGCAGGAGCTCATCGAAACGGCCCTTGCGCCCAAGGGCTTCGTACCGGCGACCGGGGATACGGAACCCACGCTGTTGGTCCTTTACGGCGTTGCCTTTGAGGGTCCGGTGACCGGCCCGGAACTGGATCGGCTCCACGGCTATGCCTCGAAGGATGAGGGAAGTCATGCCGCAGACGCGCCCACCTCCGCCAAGCAGGTGTATGAGAAGGGGTCGCTCGTCATCGACATCCTGGCCGCGGCCGGGGAATTGCTCATCTGGCGAGCGGCCGCGATGGCTCACATCGTGGTGGATGTGAGTGTTGAGGAGAAGGTCGCCCGAACACGCGCGGCCATCGATACCATGTTCGAGGAGCTCCCACCGAAGAGCTCATCTCAGCCGGCCGTGTAGGAGACAGTCCAATGGTTTGGACGGTGCTTTTCCTTGTGCTCGTCGTCACGACGGAGATCGGCGCGGCGGCTTCGCCGGTGAAGTTGGACCCTGCCGACAGCAAACCGGGCTACCTGGCGCGTCTGCTGATTAACGAGACGCCCTTTCCCGGCGAGCGAGGCTGGGTGAGCGAGCAGGATACCCGCGGGGCCATGCTGGCCATCCTCTGGGTCCTGCACTCTCGAATCCATCACGTGCCGACCGGCTATCGACAGGAGCACGTGGCGGCCGTGCGGACCGCCGACCTCATCGATGTGATCACGGTCGGCGGCAAGAAGGGTCAGTGCGACGGGTTCTACCGGGACGGAAACGGGCGGTTCCGCTCCGTCTCGCGCGTGCACGAACGGATTGACGAGCTGCTTCGCATCGCCAATCAGGGCAAGCCGGGACGCTTCGCTCGTCTGATCAACTACGCGCAAGGACTGGCCAGGGTCTACTTCGCCGAAGGCATTGCCGGCGCCGACCGGTTCGCCAAGCTCCATAAGATCGGCGGGCTTCCGGTCACCGGACGCGCCTACTCTTGGATGACCGACAGGGACTACTACGAACCGGGCGGCAACTTCGTGCGGATCCCGAACGCGCACGAGGGTTCGCTCGGCGGGAATCGATTCTTCACGTTAAGGAAGCAGCCATGACGACAAGACCACCGGTCGCGACGGTCCTGGTCGTGCATCTGGCGATGACCACCTTCGCAGCGTTCGCCCGTGCCGAACCGGCGACACGGCCTTCGGTTCCCGCGGAGCTGCTGGATGAACAGTACCTCTACGAGGTCGTGCGCCACCTCTACCGCTGGTACCTGGATGAGGCCGATGCCTTGAAGGTCACCCGGGACAAGCAGATCGTCTTCTGGGTCCGCCGGCTGCACACGAAGCTAGACCCGGGCGACCGCAGTGTGCTCGGTCAGATCATCCTGCCCAAACTGGGTGTCAGCGCGCGGGTCAAGAAGGCCGACTACGTCATCGAGGAGTATGGCGCCCATGTCAAGAACGACCGGTTCAAGATCATCAATGTGAGTCGGATCAGCGTCCCGGCAAGGCCTCCTTCCGACGTCGTGGCCGTCAAGGTGGATCACGATGACATGCGGGACTACCTCTTCAAGACGCGGATGAGCATGATGTTCCCGGAGGGCAAGCTGCTCGAAAGCCTCCGAGCCGCTGCCCGGGAGGAGATCCTCGAAGACCAGTCCGACAAGCCCCAGGCCTTGGCCAAAGGCCGTGACCAGATCGTCCACCTCTCATCGATCTCGCCCGTGGCCAACGAGGTGTGGATCTTCTGGGAGACCGGTCGCCTGCTCCTACGCTTCGCGTCCGACTTCGACCTGACCCATCCGGCCGTCTGGGACCACGAGGAGCTATCCGTCGACCTCTACGATATCGACGAGCAGGTGGTCGTCTCGCTGGACGAGGTCGCCGGCAGCAACGCCTACATGACACGCGACCAGGTCGGCCGCGCGCTGTTCAACTGTATCGTCTTGGGGCGTCGGCTGGTGCTCGAGCCCCCGAAACCGAGTGCGATCCGTAGCGGTCTCAGGGGGACGGAAGGCAGTCCACAGAAGCGTTGACCGTTGTCTGGATGCACCCAAACAGGGAGATACCCCGGGACCCGCTCCGAGGCCGGAGCGTGCCCCCGAACTAGGACATCAAAGAGGATTCGCGGCCGGCGAGGCCGCATCGGTTGTGGCAACCACACCGTCTGCATCGAGGCAGGCAAGGGAGGTGATCCAATGGCTTCAACGAGGATCGTCGGGCATGGGCGTGTGGGGATGCTTCCCACCTGGGTAACCGTCGTCTGGGTCGGCATGGTCGTGGGACAGACCTCCGCGGAGGAATCCGGCTCGAAGGGGCTGCAGGTCCAATGGGGCCCGGAGCACCGATCGATGACGTTCACCTATCTGGGCGAGACCGTCTCCTACCCGAAGGAGGTGCGGGAGGCGCGCTTTCCCCCTGTCGGGCAGCAGCCCGTCAAGAAGATGTCCAGCCAGTGGCCCGTCGTGGGGATGCGAGCCCGGTGGACGATCTCGACCAAGGGCTGGCCGGAGAAGTACCGCGATCAGGCGATCGATCTCATCCTGATGCACACCTGCGACGCGGCAGCCCTCGAACACATGTTCCCCGAGACGATCAAATCGTCCCGGTTCAAGTTCCCGCCTCAGTACCTTCGCGAGGCGCGGAGCCCGGGGGAGTACAACCTGACCGAGCTCATGCGCGGAAAGGAGATCGGCTACGCCATCGTGGGGAAGGCGGGCGTCGGGGCGGCGGATTACACCGTCAAGACCAAGATTCGCATCGGCCTGACCGAGGACGGCAAGACGTTCTTTTGGGATGATCATCCGAGCTACATCAGCGACCATCTGACGGCGAGGGAACTGGTTTTTGCCGCGCACGATGCGGGGGACGTGATCCGCTTCGAGGCGCGGATGCTTTGTGTCCTCAAGCCACGGCGCCTGCTCAGGGGCGAGGCCATGCGCCGCATCGAAAGAACGGGCACCTACATGGTCGATCGTTTCTATGAGGATCTCGACAACCCACCGACGGTCAAGGAAATCGAGGAGTACTTCAGCTTGGTTCAGAAGGGCGAAACGTCGGCCACGGCCTTGTTCAAGAAGTGATTGTCCAAGTAGCTGAGGTGGCCCTGACGTACTGACGAGATCGGCCTTCGGTCCGTGCGGAGGATCTCTATTCGGGAAGACCTCTGCGAAACGATAGGCACTAGGGCTGCGTTTCACACATCGTGCGACGATGGACAGGGGGGCACACGCCACGGCTGCTGCTCGAGCCGCGGCATTCATGCCGCGCGGCCGCGCCGGATGAATCCGGCGGCTCGGACAGGTCGTCGCGATACGTCTGAAAGGCAGCACTAGGTCGGGTTGGGATTCGCTATTCGGGTATTGTGGGCGGCGTCGAGGACTAGGTGGAGCCGTCCACACAAAACTTGGACAGTGATACTGTGTCGCGGTGGGGACTGCCCTTTCGGGCACGTCATCACGTCGGCACTTCCACAGAGACAACGGTCCTGTAGGCTTTCTGATAGGTCCCCTCCGGGTCCGTCGGGGTGATGTCGGAAGGCACGCAGCTCTGCCGGCGCGAGGACGTCGAACGGTTGGAGGCCACGTTGGCCGACGAGGCGCGATCGTCGGGTGATTGAACCGAGGGGAGCTGTAAGGGGGACGGGCTCAGCTCGCCGCCGCCTGACCGGAGCGCTCCTGCACGAAGCTGCTGATGTTCTCCACCGTCGTGTCGAGGATACGTTGCACCGCCTCGCGCGTATTGAACGCGCTGTGCGGCGTGATGTAGACGTTGCGGAGGCGGAGCAAGAGGTGGTCCGCGAGGAGCCGCTCGAGATCGTGCTCCCTGCGGAAGGCGGCCCGGAGCAGTTCGGCCTCTTCCCGCACGGCCGGCTCATCGGGAAGGACGTCGAGTCCGGCCGCGGCCACCTTGCCGTCGGCAAGGGCCTCGGTCAGCGCCTTGACGTCGACCACGCTCCCGCGTGAGGTGTTGATCAGCACGACCTCGTCCTTCATCCGATTGAACTCGTCGTAAGACAGAAGCCCTTCGGTGGCCTCCGTGCCCGGGACGTGGATGGTGATGACGTCGGACTCGGCGAGCAGGTCGTTCAGATCCAGATAGCGGAAGCTGAGCTCGTCGGCTAGCTCGGGCCTCTGCTGGACATCGTGGGCCACCACCTCCATCCCGAAGCCCTTGGCGATCCGGATCGCGTGCTCGCCGATGGAGCCCGTGCCGATCACGCCCAGGGTCTTGCCCTTGAGGTCGAACCCCTGGAGGCCCTCGAAGTCGAACTCGCCCTTGCGGGTACGGTCCACGGCCTCCCAGATCTGATGGCTGATCGTCAGGATCAGCCCGAACACGTGCTCGGCCACCGTGTTCTCCCCGTAGCTCGGCACGTTGCGTATCTCGATGTCCTTCTCCTGGCAGTAGTCCTTGTCGATGTGATCCGTCCCGGTGGATCGGGCGGCGATCAGTCGGAGATTCTCGAACCGCTCCAGCGTGCCCCGGCCGAGGTCCGAGTAGATGAACGTGGAGATGACCTCTGCATCCGCGTGGTCCTTGGCCGTGGTCTCATCGAGGGGACCTTCCTCTAGGACGGTGTGGCATTGCTTGGGGAGCTCCTCGAAGGCGGAGCGCTCCCACTGCTCTGCTTCGAAAATCGCGATTTTCATGGGGCATTCCCTCTTCCTCACGGGTGCTTCGCTCGGGGCGCCGGCCCGGAACCGGCCTATCCGTCTGCGGGCGCTGATCTTGCCGCCAGGGCGGCTTGGCGCGCACGTTCTACGCTCACTGTGACCACCGCGCATGAAGGAGCCCTGAGAACGCGATGAGGCCGCGCTAAGTCGGGGCCAGGGGCGTGAGATTAGCTTTCGCTCATGCGGATTTTACTCCCCACATAATCGGCTGAGCTACACGTCAAGGATGCTGGAGGAGGATAGAGCGCCCTGGGCGGATCCAGTGCGCCGATCCTGCCGACCGTGGGAGCCGAGATCCAGACTGGACGCCATCGTGCCCGCACAACCATCCGATGACCAGGACAAGAACGTCGGCACTATCGTCTCGGTGCGCGGCAGTGTCGTCGACGCGAGCTTCCCCGTTCGGCTGCCCGAGATCAACACCCGACTGGAGGTCGAGGGCGACGCGCCCGTGGCCGTCGAGGTGGTCACGCACTTGGACAGCCGCCGTGTGCGCAGCATCGCGCTGACACCTGCACGGGGACTCTGGCGCGGGCAGGCTATCGTGGACACGGGCCAGCCCATTCGCGTGCCCGTGGGGGAGGGCATCCAGGGGCGGGTCTTCAACGTCCTCGGTGAGCCCATCGATCAGCGAGAACAGGTCGAGGATGTCGCGTGGCGGTCCATCCATCAAGATCCGGTGCCTCTAAGTCGCCGCACGAGCGAGACCGAGATCCTCGAGACGGGCATCAAGGCGATCGATCTGCTCTCACCCCTGGAGCGCGGCGGCAAGGGAGGCCTTTTCGGCGGGGCGGGCGTGGGCAAGACCGTTCTGGTCATGGAGCTGATCCACAACATGGTCAGCCGCCATGAAGGGGTCAGCCTCTTCTGTGGTATCGGCGAGCGGTCGCGCGAAGGCGAGGAGCTGTATCGCGAGCTGCAGGAGGTCGATGTTCTCGACGACGCCGTGCTCGTCTTCGGCCAGATGAACGAGCAGCCCGGGGCGCGCTTCCGTGTCGGCCATGCCGCGCTGACGATGGCCGAGTACTTCCGCGACGAGGCCAAGCGAGACGTCCTGCTCCTGATCGACAACATCTTCCGGTTCATCCAGGCCGGGTCGGAGGTCTCCGGTCTGCTCGGGCAGATCCCGTCGCAACTGGGCTATCAGCCGACGCTGGCCAGCGACCTGGCTGAGTTGGAGGAGCGGATCTGCAACACGGCCTCGGCCGGCATCACTTCGGTGCAGGCGGTGTACGTGCCCGCCGACGACTTCACCGATCCGGCGGCGGTGCACACGTTCGGCCACCTGTCGGCCTCGGTGGTCCTGTCGCGGGATCGGGCGAGCCAGGGCTTCTACCCGGCGATCGACCCCCTCAAGTCGGGATCGAAGATGCTCACGCCCACCGTCGTGGGCGAGCGCCACTATCGCGTTGCCCAACAGGTCAAGGAGGCGCTGGCCAACTACGAGGAGGTGAAGGACATCATCGCCATGCTGGGGCTGGAGGAGTTGAGCAAGGAGGATCGGCAGACCGTCAACCGCGCCCGCCGTCTGGAGCGGTTCCTGACCCAGCCGTTCTATGTGACCGAGCAGTTCACCGGACACGAAGGCAAGATGGTCGGGCTCGACAGCGTCCTGGAGGGATGCGAGCGCATCCTGGACGACGAGTTCGCCGACGAGCCGGAACGGGTGCTCTACATGATCGGGTCGGTTGACGAGGCCAGCAAGCAGCACAAGGGCCAGGCCGAGAACGACGAGGACGCCGGCCGGCCAGGCCAAGACACCCATCGGACGGAGGCGACGTGACGCTGAGGGTGCTCATCCCGACACGCGTTCTCCTCGAGGAGGAGGTGCAGAAGGTCGTCGCCGAAGGCCGGGAGGGGACGTTCTGTCTGTTGCCGCGGCATGTCGACGTGGCCTCGGCGCTGGTGCCGGGCATCCTGAGCTACGTGCCGCAGGACGGACAGGAGCGGTTCATGGCCGTCGATCACGGCTCGCTGATCAAGCGGGGCGGGCGTGTCGTGGTCTCGACGCAAAACGCGGTGACCGGCGAGGGGCTGGGGACGCTAAAGGAGACCGTCGAGGAGCAGTTCCTCGAGATCAACAAGCGAGAGGAGACCGCGCGCTCCATGCTCGCCAGGATGGAGGCCGACGTGGTCCGACGGTTCCTCGAGATGGGGCAGGCATGACGAAGGATCGGGCAACCCAAGCCGGGCCGGATCGCCGCGACCTGGAGAAGGTGGTGGATGCCAAAGAGCGGCGTAAGCTCCGAGCCCGGCGAGCCGGTCCGGCCAGCGTGTGGTTCGGGCTCGGGATGTTCGGGCTCGTGGGGTGGTCGGTGGCGATTCCGACGCTGATCGGGGTGGCCCTGGGGGTCTACATCGATACGGCGTATCCGAGCCGCTTCTCGTGGACGCTGATGCTGTTGCTCTGCGGTGTGCTGCTGGGATGCCTGAATGCGTGGCTGTGGGTGACGCGGGAGAGGCGCTCGATCGAGCGTGTCGAGGAAGGAGCGGAAGATGACGACTAGCGTGTCGCTCCTATTGGCCTTCGTCGTGGGCATGGCGCTCGGCGCCGTCTCGCTGTGCGGCCTGTGGTGGACGCTGCGGAAGCTGCCCCATAGCCGTCGGCCCGTCGCCTTGTTGACGAGCAGCTACCTCGTGCGTACGGCGATCGTGGTGACCGGGCTTGTGCTCGTCATGGACGGTCGGTGGGAGCGCATCGCTGTTGCGCTGCTGGGCTACCTACTTCTCCGCGGTGTGCTGGTCCGCGTCTATGGGTGGTCTCCGGAGCGGCAAGCAGCGGCTTGATGGGAGCGTGTGGTGGAGCTGACGCCCGACAACATCGTGTACGCCCGTTTCGGCTTCGTGGTGATCAACGCGACGTTGGTGTTCACGTGGGTCGTCATGGCCATTCTGGTGCTCGGGGCGTGGCTGGTGACGCGGAATCTGTCGTGGCAGGGGCGCCCCTCGCGGGCCCAGAGCGTGCTCGAGACCATCGTGCACCACACGCGAAGCCAGATCGCCGAGGCCACACGGCAGGACCCGATGCACTACATCCCCTTCATCGGGACGCTGTTCCTGTTTCTGGCCCTGGCCAACTTCCTCAGCTTCGTGCCCGGCTACCACCCGCCCACCGGCTCGCTGTCGACGACGTCGGCCCTGGCCCTGTGCACGTTCCTGGCCGTGCCCGCTTACGGGATCGCCAGTCGCGGGGTCCTCGGCTATCTGCGGCGCTATGTCGAACCGACGGCCTTGATGCTGCCGTTTCACATCATGGGCGAGATCTCGCGGACCATCGCCCTGGCGGTGCGTCTGTTCGGGAACATGATGAGCGGCACCCTGGCCGTGGCGATCCTCCTGTCGATCGCGCCGCTGCTCTTCCCGATGCTGCTGCAACTGCTGGGGCTGCTGATCGGCCAGGTCCAGGCCTACATCTTCGCCGTGCTGGCGACCGTGTACATCGCCTCCGCCGCCCGAACCCAGCGACGCCAAGACCGCCGCGCGGCCGAGGGGCCAAGCCCGTCCGGTGAGGCCGACACATAGGCCCCGGACGGCGAGCCATCAAAAGGAGACTGACGCCATGGACGCTGCAACCATGATCGGATTCGGTTCCGTCGTGACGGCCGGGCTGACGATGGGCATCGGCGCGATCGGACCGGCCCTGGGCGAGGCACGCGCCGTGGCCCAGGCCCTGGCCTCCCTCGCCCAGCAGCCCGATGAATCGTCCACGATCACGCGGACGTTGTTCGTGGGCCTGGCGATGATCGAATCGACGGCCATCTACTGCTTTGTGGTCTCGATGATCCTGCTGTTCGCCAACCCGTTCTGGAATCAGTTGACCGCTCAGTCCGGAGGATAGGCCGTGCAGATCGACTGGTTCACATTCGTCGCCCAGATCATCAACTTCCTCATTCTCATGGGGCTGCTGTGGAAGTTCCTTTATCAGCCGATCATGGGCGCCATGGACCAGCGCGAGGAGGAGATCGAGTCGCGCTTCCAAGAGGCCGAGTCCAAGCGCAAGGAGGCGGAGGAGAAGGCCCGCACCTATCAACAGAAGCAAGATGAGCTGGACGCTAAGCGCGACGAGATGCTGTCCGAGGCCAGGGAATCGGCCGAGCAGGAGAAGAAGCGCCTGCTGAGCCAGGCCCGAGAGGAGGTGGACCAGGCCAGAGACAAGTGGATGTCCTCGCTCCGGGACGAGCAAGAGAGCGTGCTGAACCGGTTTCGCGAGGAGGCGGGGAAAGGTCTGTGCTCGGGGGTGAGGCGCGCCCTCCAAGACCTTGCCGACGAGGACCTGGAGCCGCATATCACCGACGTCTTCCTCCAGCGGATCGCCTCCTTGGACGGCGAGCAGCGGCAGGCCTTGCAGGACTCCCTCGACCGATCCGACGAGCCCCCGCAGGTTGTCAGTGCCTTCGAGCTGCCGCAGAAGAGGCAGAAGGAGATCAGCCAGGCGGTCAAGAAGGCCGTGGAGCGCGACGTCTCGCTGCAATTCCGTCAGTCGTCGGACGTGGTCTGCGGTGTCGAGCTGAGGACCGACGGGCACAAGCTGGCCTGGAGCGTGGCCAGCTTCACCGCCGCCGTCGAGGAGAACCTCAGCGACTACCTCGCCCAGCAGCGCCAGAGTGACACACAGCCGGACGGGACGTCTCAAGGGGATCAGAGCGAAAGCGCCGCCGACCATGAACAGGATGAGCAGCACGAGTCCGAGTGATCTACAGACCGCGGTCGCCGACAGCGTCCGGGCCTTCGGACAGGCCGTCGAGCAGGCGTCCGGCGCGCTACGCGTTACCGAAACGGGACGCATCACGCGCGTCGAAGAGGGCATCGCCGTTGTGGACGGTCTGCCCCAGGTCAAGTCCGAGGAGCTTGTTCGTTTCGCCGGACAGCGCCTGGGCATGGCCTTCAACCTCGACGAGGACGCCGTCGGGATCATCCTTCTCGATCCGGCCGAGGGCCTCGAGGCGGGCGATGAGGTGGAGCGGACGGGTCGGGTGCTGGATGTGCCGGTCGGCGAAGGTCTCCTGGGTCGGGTGATCGATCCGCTCGGTCGTCCGCTCGATGACGGCGGGGCGCTTCGATCCGACGAGCGCATGCCGATCGAGCGGGAGGCCCCCGGCATCATGGATCGCTCTCCCGTCACCGAGCCGCTCCATACCGGGTTGAAGGTGGTCGACGCGCTCATACCGATCGGACGGGGCCAGCGCGAGCTGATCCTCGGCGACCGGCAGACCGGCAAGACGGCCATCGTGGTCGATACCATGATCAACCAGCGCGACACCGACGTCGTGTGCATCTACTGCGCCATCGGCCAGCAGAGCAGTTCCGTCGCGAAGGTCGTGGCCGATCTCCGAAACCATCACGCTATGGACTACACGCTCGCCGTCGTCGCCGGCGGCGACGACGCGCCCGGACTGCAGTACGTCGCTCCCTACGCGGCGATGACCATGGCGGAGTACTTCCGCGACCGCGGCCGGGACGCCCTCGTGATCTACGACGACCTGACCCGACACGCCCGGGCCTACCGCGAGCTGTCGCTGCTGCTGCGCAGGCCTCCGGGCAGGGAGGCGTATCCCGGCGACATCTTCTACATCCACTCGCACCTGCTCGAACGGTCGACGCACCTGAACGACGACCTGGGCGGCGGCTCGCTGACCGCGCTGCCGATCATCGAGACCCAGGCCCAGAACGTCTCGGCCTACATCCCGACCAACCTGATTTCGATCACGGACGGGCAGATCTATCTTTCGCCCGATCTGTTCAATAAGGGCTTCATGCCCGCCGTCGACGTCGGCAAGTCGGTCTCCCGCGTCGGGGGCAAGACCCAATTGCCCGCCTACCGTGAGGTCGCCAGCGACCTGCGGCTGTCGTACTCCCAGTACAGCGAGCTCGAGGTCTTCTCCCGATTCGGCACCAGGCTCGACGAGGAGACACGCAAGACGCTCGAGAGGGGTCGCCGCGTTCGCGAGGTCTTGAAACAGCCCCAGTACGCGACCATCCCCGCGTCCGAGCAGATCCTCGTGTTGCTGGCCGTCAAGGAAGGGTTGTTCGACGATTTCCCTCTCGAGGCGATTCCCAAACTGGAGCGGAGCATCCGAGAGAACGTCGCGGGCGAGACGTCCGATCTCTGCGCGAAGATCGAGAAGGGACAAGATCTCGAAGACGATGAGCTGGAGGAGCTCCTCTCGGCCATTCGGAACGTCCTGGCCGGCCACGACGAGGACAACCAACCCGCCGAGGGCGGCCGAAACGAGGACGAGCAATCGCAGTCCGACCGATCCCAGGCCGGCTCAAACGGGAACGAAGGGGCGGAAGGCGACGATGGCTAAGCTCGAAGCACTCCGAAAGAGGATCAGCAGCGTCGAGCAGCTCCAGTCTGTCGTCAAGACGATGAAGGCGCTCGCCGCCGTCAGTATTCGCCAGTACGAGCGGGCGTCCGAGTCGATGACGGACTACACACAGGCCGTCGAGTGGGGGATCCAGGTGTGTCTGGTCAACAACCCCCTCCCCTCCGGCAGGACTGGGGCCGAGCCTCCCGGGCCGATCGGTGCGATCGTCTTCGGCTCCGACCAGGGCATGTGCGGCCCATTCAACGAGCAGATCGTCGACCACGCGATGAACCACCCCGACCTCAAGGGCGGGGACCCAGACCACCGCGTCTTTCTGGCCATCGGCTTTCGTCTGTTGCCGTCGCTCGAGGCCCGCACGGCCAAGGTGGAGGACACCCTCAACCTGCCGAGCGCCGTCGGCAACATCACGTGGAAGGTGCAGGACATCCTGGCGGCCATCGACCGCTGGCGCGCACAGAGCTGCGTCGAACGTCTCTTGCTCTTCCATCACGGCTACCAGTCGAGTTCCTACGAGCCGCGGACGGTTCGCCTGCTCCCGTTGGACGAGCCGTGGCTGCTGGACCTCCAACAGCGCGACTGGCCCACCCATTGCCTGCCGATGGTCCGCTCGGATTGGGAGAGCACATTCCGCGCGTTCGTCCGCCAGTATCTCTTCGCGAGCATCTACCGAGCCTTCGCCGAGTCGCTCGCCGCCGAGAACGCCAGCCGATTGCGGGCCATGCAAGCTGCCGAGCAGAACATCGAGGACCGACTCGGTGAGCTCAACACCCGCTTCAACGAGCAACGACAGAGCGTCATCACCGAGGAGCTCCTCGACGTCGTCTCCGGCTACGAAACGCTCCTCGGTGGCTCCCACGACTGATCCGGAGACCACGGGCCGGTCGTCATGATGCGGTCCCGGCGATGCCATTAGCAAATCCTCATGCCGAACTTAGGGGCTGTTCAGTCCCGGCGAGCAGACTAGTTCACACGGACGTGGAGGCCTGACGTGGAAAACGCCCTGATCGCGGACATCTTCGACGAGTTCGCCGACCTGATCGAGCTGAAAGGCGGCAACGGGTCCCGCGTGCGATCCTTTCGCAGCGCCGCCCGGATCGTGCGCGATGACTCCGAGCGGCTGGAGACCCTAAGCGATGTCGCAGGCGAGAGGGGCTATCCATCTCTGGCCATCACCAACCATTCGCCATCACAGACGAGGAACGGAGCACTCGACGAGAAGGAGCCGAAGAATCATGCTGAAACGATTCGACTACTCGACGACGACCTGAACTTCATCCGATTCGGCCTGTCGGTGGCGCGCCGGGGCTGGCTCGAGAAGGAGGACCTCCTCAATACCAACACGGCCAAACAACTCCGCAACCGGCCGGGCCGGAGCTGAGTCATGTCCAAGGGCAAGTCGAAAGGCAAGAAGGGCGGTCCTTCGGACGTCGAGACCATGACGAAGCGGCAGGCCAGGAAGCGCGCTGAGACGCTCCGGGATCAGATCAACCACCACGACTACCGCTACTACGTGCTTGACGACCCGGAGATTGCCGACGCCGAGTACGACGAGCTCAAGGAAGAGCTCGAGCGGATCGAGGACAAGTACCCCCATCTGGTTACCGACGACAGCCCGACGCAGCGGGTCGGCGCTGAGCCGGCCGAGGAGCTGGGGGCCGTCGAGCACGAGACCCCCATGCTCAGCCTCCAGGCGGTCCGTGAGGAGAAGGCCTTTCGCCGCTTCGTCCAGACCTGCCGTGACGAGCTCGACAAGAGGCGAATCTCACTCGTCGGAGAGCCCAAGTATGACGGTCTCAGCGTCGAGGTCATCTACGACAACGGCAGCCTCACCTCCGCATCGACCCGCGGCAACGGCCGGACCGGAGAGGACGTCACCGCCAATGTACGAACCATCCGCGAGGTCGTCCTGCAGCTGCGGCAGGATAGCGACACGAGCGTCCCGCGCCATCTCGTGGTTCGGGGCGAAGTGTATATGCGCAAGAAGGAGTTTGAGCAGTTCAACCGGAAGCAGGAGAAGGCCGGCAAGAAGACGTTCGCCAACCCACGCAACGCCGCGGCCGGCAGCCTCCGGCAACTGGACCCGAACGTGACCGCTGAGCGACCGCTCCGCATCTTCTTCTACGAGATGGCGCCTTCCTCCAGCTCGCGCCCCGACTCGCAGTGGCAATGCCTCCAGCAAATGAAGGCCCTCGGACTGAAGACCAACGAGCAAGCCAGGCGGTTCGACGCCGAGGACGATGCCGTGAGCTGGTTCGAGGAGATGAAGGACCGTCGCGAGGACCTGCCGTACGAGATCGACGGATGCGTCTACAAGGTCAACAACCTCGGCGATCACGATAAGCTCGGTACCCGCGCGTCCAATCCACGATGGGCCGTCGCCCGCAAGTTCACGCCGCGACGTAGGTCCACCACAATCAAGACGATCGAGGCCCAGGTCGGGCGCACCGGGGCCATCACGCCGGTGGCGATCCTCGAGCCGGTGCCTATCGGCGGCGTCGAGGTCACCCACGTGAGTCTGCACAACCAGGACGAGATCGACCGCAAGGACATCCGCGTGGGCGACCACGTCCTGGTCGAACGGGCCGGGGACGTGATCCCGCACGTCGTCCGCGTCATCAAGCAGAAACGCTCCGGCAATGAGAAACGCTACCGGCTGCCGAAGACGTGCCCCGCGTGTGGAGGGGAGGTCGCCCGACCTGAGGGGGAGGCCGTCGCGCGGTGCGTCAACACGGCCTGCCCCGCCCAGCGCAAGGAGAGCATCATCCACTTCGGTTCGAAGCAGGCGCTCGACATCGACGGCCTGGGCGACAAGATTGTCGAGCAGCTCGTCGACAAGGAGCTGGTCGAGAGTCCCGCCGACCTGTTCGATCTGAAGAAGGACGACGTCCGCAAGCTCGACCGCATGGCCGACAAGAGCGCCCAAAACCTCGTCAACGCCATCCAACAGAGCAAGGAGAAGGCCACGCTGCCTCGGCTGATCGTCGCACTCGGCATCCCTCACGTGGGACGGGCCATGGCCGGTGACCTCGCCGCCGAGTTCAACGGCATGGACGACCTGCTCGATGCGAGCGAAGAGGACCTCAAGCGCGTGCCCACCGTCGGCCCGAAGGTCGCCTCCGCCGTCGCCCAGTGGCTGGGCAACGAGACCAATCGCGACCTGGTCGGCAAGCTCAAGGAGAAGGGCTTGAACCCGAAGGCCGAGAAGGAGGGCAGCAAGCTCGAAGGCAAGACACTGGTCGTGACCGGCGCGCTGAAGTCGATGACGCGCGACGAGGCCCACGAGGCCATCCGCCGGCAGGGGGGCAGGGCGACCGGCAGCGTGTCGGGCGAGACGGACTACCTCGTGGTCGGATCCGATCCGGGCCAGACCAAGACCGACGAGGCCGACGAGAACGACGTTGAGACCATCGATGAGGAGGCGTTCTTGGAGTTGGTCGGCCAGGGCGGCTGAGCCGACGCCGAGACGATCCCCTACGGAAAGGACAGCGACATGCCACTACGCAAGGCCGAGGCCACCTGGCAGGGTGGATTGGACGAGGGCAAGGGCACCATGCAGCTCGGAGACAACCCCGACACGGAGGCCTTTGCCAAGAACACGCGCTTCGGCAGCGCCCCGGGCAGCAATCCCGAGGAATTCATCGGGGCGGCCCTGGCCGGCTGCTTCTCGATGGCCCTGTCGGCCGCGCTCGGGGAAGCCGGTCACAAGCCCGAGCACATCGAGACGTCGGCCGTCGTTCGCATAGACGATGGCGACGGCGGGCCGAGCATCAGCAACATCGAGCTAAGCTCGCGCGCCAAGGTCGACGGCATCGACGAGGACGAGTTCACCAAGACCGCCCAGAAGGTCAAGGAGACCTGCCCGGTGGCCAAGGCGCTGGCCGGGACCGAGATCGACCTGAGGGCAACGCTGTTGACCTGAGTCGCGTGGCTCAGCGAGCGGAGCGGGCGGAGTAGCTGAACGCGACTCCGTATGGGGGACGTCTTGAGACTCCGCGCTGCGCGGGCGGGGCGACCCTGTCGGCTCCTTGGTGTGCGGTCGTATCGCGGGCAGCCGGTATGGCTACCTCGCAGCGCTGGTCGCACCGCCGGCCGCGGGCAGGTAACACTGCGTCATGTAGTCCCGCAGCATGCGGCGGGAGCTGAACCGCCAGGCTAGGGTGCGGATCGCATTCTTCTGCATGGCCACCCAACCGCAGGGCAAGCCTTTCTCGTTCCGGTCGTAGTAGAGGGGCACGACCTGGTTCTCGAGGACGTCGTAGAGCGACTCGGCGTCCAGCTGGTCCTGCTTGTCGTGGTCGACGTGTTCCCCACCTCGGCCGATGGCGAAGCCGTTCGTTCCGTCGTAGCCTTCCGCCCACCAGCCGTCGAGGATCGACAGGTTCACGCCGCCGTTGAGCACGGCCTTCTGACCGCTCGTCCCACAGGCCTCGCGGGGTCGCCGGGGCGTGTTCAGCCAGACATCGGAACCCTGGACCAGGTGGCGACCGACGTTCATGTCGTGGTCTTCGAGAAACAGGATCTTGCCTTGGAAGCGGTCCTCGTGCATCAACTGGAAGATCTGCTGGATCAGGCGCTTGCCTGCGTCGTTGCCGGGGTGGGCCTTGCCGGCGTAGAGGATCTGGATCGGTCGCTCGGGGTCGTTGACGAGGCTCGCGAGCCGGTCGGGGTCTTGAAGAAGCAGGTCGGCCCGCTTGTACGAAGCGAACCGCCGTGCGAAGCCGATGGTGAGCGTATCCGGGGCGAGACCGTCGGGCACACCCGTTCCGGACCCATCCCCTGAGCGACGCTCGCATTGGAGACGCAGCGAGCGGCACACGTATTCGATCAGGTGCGCTTTGAGGATCTGGTGCTGCTCCCAGAACTCGGCATCGTCGATGTCGTCGATGGCCTTCCAGGTCTCGGGATCGTCCATCCGCTCCAGCCAGTCGGCGCCTAACGTTCGCTCGTAGAGAGGCACCATCGGCAGGGCCAGCCACGATGCCACGTGTACGCCGTTGGTGATGTGTCCGATCGGAACCACGTCCAGCGGCAGCGCCGGCCAGATGTCCTCCCACATCGGCCGGCTGACTCGACCATGCCTCGATGAGACCGCATTCCGCCATTGGGCCATCCGCAGGCCAAGGACCGTCATGCAGAACGACTCGTCCTCATCACGCTCGTCCAGGCGGCCCAGGCCGAGCAGCTCCTCCCGGGAGATGTTCAGCTCTTCACGAAGCGCCCCGAGCGTCTCCTCCACGAGATCGCCCTGGAATCGGTCGTGTCCGGCTTCGACCGGCGTGTGCGTCGTGAAGACCACCATCGTCTCGGCCTGCTCGCGGACATCGTCGAACGGCCGGCCGTCGCGTTCCATCAGGCTCCGGGCCAGCTCCAAAGCGGCAAACGCGCTGTGGCCTTCGTTCATGTGGACCACGCCGGGGAAGATGCCCATGGCATGAAGGGCGCGCATGCCGCCGACGCCGAGGACGAGCTCCTGGCGAATCCGAACCCGTTGGTCCCCGCCGTAGAGCTGGGACGTGAGGCCGCGGTCGTCGTCGTTGTTGCCCTCGACGTTCGTGTCGAGCAGGATCAAGCGATTGCGTCCCACTTGGGCGGTCCAGATCTGGGCGCGTATCTCCGAGGATCGTGTGTGCACGCCGACCGAGAGCTGGTTGCCGTCGTCATCCATGGCGCGGTCCAAGGGCAGCTTGTCGACGTCGGAGTGGGAGTACTCCTCGTGCTGCCAGCCATCCTCGTCGAGCCGTTGTCGGAAGTAGCCCTGCGCATAGAACAGCCCCACGCCCACGAGCGGCACGTCGAGATCTGAGGCGCTCTTGAGATGATCGCCGGCCAGCACGCCCAACCCACCGGAATAGAGCGGCAGGGATTCGTGCAGCCCGAACTCGGCCGAGAAGTACGCCACCGGTCTGGCCCTGAGCGGACCGGCGTGCCACGCTCCCCACGTGTCGGTCGCCTCGAGGTAGTTCTGCATCTGGTGGAAGGCCTGGCTGATGCGGGCCTCGAGCGCGAGCTCGGCGGCGCGATCCTCGACGAAGTCCGGCGAGAGGTTCGACAGGAACTCCACAGGATTGTGATTCACCTCCCGCCACAGTTCGTGGTCGAGGTCGCGGAAGATCGCGATCAGCTCGGGGTGCCAGGTCCAGTACAGGTTACGCGCGAGCTCGCGCAGTCGATCGACGAGTGTCACGGAAGGCGTCTCCTATGTCTTCGGGTTCGTCGGGCCGCTATTCGGCGGTGGCGTCGTTGTCCACCATCGCCGCCCCGCAGGTGGGGCACGGCTGTTCCTGGCACGTACGACCGGAGGCGTGGGGGGCCTCTTGGCCGCATTGCACGCACACGCAGTAGCCGCCGGGGCCGTGGCGTTGTGGCGTCGCCGTCTGAGCGACTTCGTTCGGTTTCTTGCGTTCCGGTTCAATGTGCTCGTTGCCTGGCATGATGACCTCTCCCGGCTGCCCGCCTGCGACGCGGCTAACTCGTGATTCATGGCGCTGAGCCGCCCCGCACGTGCTGCGACCCTGCCGCCGCCTTCCGGGCGCGGGCGCAAACGTTGGCCCCGCAACCCGTCTCTATTGTGCGACATCGGGTGAGAGGCGGCTTAAATCGGTATGAAGGTTTGCTCAGGTCCGGCTTTCGCGACCGGCGGTTCTCTTAGCGTCATCTAACACACAGGGCTACAGCGGCGAGCACGGTCCGCTCTCCGTCGCTGGGCCTGGCTGATCGGGATCCCGACGGGCGCGCCCTGCAGACCGCCGGTGCGCCGGCTCTCCTCGTGATCGGAGAACGATGAACAAGCCATCCTCGGCTCAGGACGACCCATCAGCGCTTACCCGGCCGTGGGCGCTAGCCGTCGACGAGGCCGTCGACCGGCTCGACGTCGATGCCGAGACCGGCCTGAGCAAGCAAGAGGCCTCCGCGCGGTTCAAGCGATACGGCCCCAACCGGCTCCGAGAGGTTCGGGGTCGGCCCGCGTGGCGGATCCTCCTTGACCAGTTCAAGACCATCGTCGTCCTGATTCTGGCCGTGGCCGGTGCCCTGGCCTTTGCGTTTGGCGAGTTGCCCGAGGGCGTCGCCATCCTGGCCGTCATCACCATCAACGGGCTCATTGCGTTCGTCAGCGAGTGGAGGGCCACTCGCTCGATGCAGGCCCTGCGTGAGACGGCGCAGCCGGCCGCTCGTGTTCGTAGACAGGGCGAGGACCGGGAGGCGCCGGTCGAGGACCTAGTGCCCGGTGATGTCGTGCTCCTGGAGGCCGGCGACGTCGTGCCCGCCGACGTCCGGCTGGTCGAGGCCAACAACCTCCGCGTCGATGAATCGGCCATGACCGGAGAGTCCGAGCCGGTCGGCAAGCTGACCGAGGCCATCGACGCCGATACGCCGCTCGCCGACCGGAGCGACATGCTGTTCAAGGGCACCACCCTGACCGAGGGCTCGGCCCGCGGCGTCGTGGCCGCCACCGGCATGGAGACGGAGATCGGACGCATCTCCGAGCTGGCCCAAGGCGTGGAAGACGAGCGAACACCTCTGGAGCGCAGGCTCGAGAAGCTGGGGGCGCGGCTGGCCTGGATCACGTTGGCCCTGGCCGCGACGATCGCCGCCGCCGGCGTCTGGGCCGGGCAAACGACTCTGCTCATCATCGAGACCTCCATCGCCCTCGGCGTGGCGGCCGTGCCGGAGGCCTTGCCCATCGTGGCCAACCTCTCCCTGGCCCGTGGCATGTGGCTCATGGCCGAGAGCCGGGCGCTGATCAACCGGCTGCCCGCGGTCGAGACGCTGGGGGCGACCGGCACGATCTTCACCGACAAGACCGGCACGCTGACCGAGAACCAGATGAGCGTCCGCTGCGTGGTCACGCCGGCGAGCAGACACGAGCTTGGCGATAACGCCGGGGAAGGCTCAGCCGAAGAGGACGAGGCCCATCAAGACGACTCACTTCTGCGTCGGGTCATCGAGATGGCCGTGCTGTGCAACAACGCGTCCCTCGGCGAGGACGGCCAGGACGACCATGCCGATACCGCCCAGGGCGACCCGACCGAGGTGGCCCTGCTTCGGGCCGGGAGGGACATGGGCATTCGTCGCGAGCATCTCTTGGAGGACAAGCCCGAGGTCCGGGAGCATGCCTTCGACCCGGAGGTCATGATGATGGGCACGGTCCACGAGGACGACGGACGCTACGAGCTCGCCGTGAAGGGGGCCCCGAGCGCCGTGCTCGAGGCCTGCGATACGGTCGTCGCCGAGGACGGCGAGCACGACGAGCCGTTGAGCGACGAGGCGCGACAGGCGTGGCTTCGGCGGGCCGAGCAGCTCGGCGACGACGGACTGCGGACCCTAGCCGTCGCCGACCGGGTCCTCGACGACCGGGACGCCGAGCCGTACGAGTCCCTTCGCCTCGTCGGCCTGGTGGGGCTGTTCGATCCGCCGCGCGAGGGGGTGCGCGACCTCATCGGCGCCTGCAAACGGGCGGGTATCGACGTGGTCATGGTGACCGGCGATCAAGCGAACACGGCCCGGGCCATTGCTCGGCAGATCGGCATCGTCGCGTCCGAGGACGCCGAGGCCATACCGGGCCGCGAGCTGGTCGATCCGGAGGACCTTTCCGATCAGCAGCGGCGGCGGTGGCTGGACACGCGCGTCTTTTCTCGGGTCAGTCCCGAGCAGAAGCTCCACCTCATCACCGTCTACCAGGATAGCCGCCAGATCGTCGCCATGACCGGCGACGGCATCAACGACACACCGGCCCTGGAGAAGGCCGACATCGGCGTGGCCATGGGACGCCGCGGGACCGACGCGGCGCGGCAGGCCTCCGACATGGTGCTCGAGAACGACGCCTTCTCCAGCATCGTCAAGGCCATCCAGGAAGGCCGCATCATCTTCGGCAATATCCGCAAGGCCGTCCTATTCATGCTCTGCACGAACGTGTCCGAGATCATCGCGCTGGCCGCTGCCAGCGCCGCGGGCGCTCCGCTGCCCTTGCTGCCGCTGCAGATCCTCTACCTGAATATCTGGACCGACGTGTGGCCCGCGCTGGGCCTGGCCGTGGGGAAGGGCAACCCCGACGTCATGGATGACCCGCCCCGCGACCCCGACGAGCCGGTCTTGACGCGTGGGCACTGGTCGGCGGTTGCGGGCTGGGGCGTCGTGATCGCCGGCTGCGTGCTCGGGGCCCTCGCGCTGGGCCTGAGGTGGCTCGAGCTCGACCAGAAGCAGGCCGTGACGGTGTCGTTCCTCACATTGGCCTTCGCCAAGCTCTGGTTCGTGCTGAACCTTCGTGATCGTCGATCATCCTTCTGGCACGATACGGTGGTGAGGAACCCGTGGGTATGGACGGCCGTCGGCCTCTGCATCGTATCGATCCTGTTGGCCGTTTACCTGCCGGCCCTGTCGGCGTTGCTCGAGACCCGCTCGCCCGGAGCGCGCGGCTGGGCCGTTGCGCTCGTGCTGAGCCTCATCCCCGTGGTCGCAGGACAAGCGATCCGCACCGTACGAGGCAAGACCTCATGATGAGATGCGACCGTCCAACGACGACCCGGAAAGCCGCGGGCGCGCACGCGACCGCCGGCACGCGACCGCCGACCGCGCCGCCCACCCTCGCGGCGTCGGTGCTGCTTGGCGCGCTGTGGCTTGCTTCCGGCGGCTGCGGAAAGCACCAGCAGCCCGAACAGGCGAGCGAGGCCGTGTCCGTTCGCGCCGCGACGGCTCGGACCGGCACCTTGCGCGAGACCGTCCAAGGCATCGGCACGCTGAAGTCCGTCAAGACCGTCGAGGTCAAACCCGAGGTCGCCGGCATCATCACCACGGTCGGCTTCGAGGAAGGCGACCGCATCGAAGCCGGCGCGCTCCTCTATCGCCTCGACGACAGCAAGCTCCGCCAGGAGCTCCAGGCCGCAGAGGCCGCCGTGAAGGCCGCCCGGGCTCAACGCACCAATGCCGAGTGGCGGTTCGAGCGGATGGAAGAGCTCCGACGAGACGACATGGCCGCCCCGGAGGAATTCAAGGAACTCCGCGACCGTGTGAACCAGAGCCGGGCCCACCTGGATCAGGCTACGGCCAAGGTGCGACTGATTCAAGAGCAGCTCGAGGACATGCGCATCCGGGCCCCGATGCCCGGAGCGATCGGCCAGACCCGCGTCGACGTCGGAGACTTCGTCGATGTCGGCCAACACATGGCCACCCTCTACTCGCGGTCGCCGCTCGAGAGCGAGGTCACCCTGCCGGAACGAGCGCTCGGACGCGTCGAGAGCGGTCAGCGTGTCCACGTCCGCACCGACGCCTTTCCGAACCGGGTCTTTGCCGGCCGCGTCACGTTCGTGAGCCCCTCGGTCCGCGAGGCGACGCGCGATCTGCTCGTCAAGGCCGAGATCCCCAACGAGCGGGGCTCGCTCAAGCCGGGCCAGTTCGTCACCATGAGCATCACGCTCGAAAGGAAGCACGAGGCCGTGCTTGTTCCGGAGGAGACCCTCGTCCAGACGCGAAAGGGCTACGTCGTCTACGTCGTCGAGGACGGCAAGGCCCGTCGACGCGACGTGACCATCGGCCTGCGCGAGCCCGGCACGGTCGAGATCCGCAAAGGGGTGGAGGCGGGAGTGCTCGTCGTCACGCACGGCCAGATGCGCTTGCGCGACGGGGTCGAGGTCAAGCGGGCCGGCTCGGCCACACAACCGCCGACCACAACCCGCGCCTCGACACGCCCCGAGCCCCGGACGAAGCCGACCACCGCGTCGACGGCCTTGAAGCATCTAACGACGTCGCGTCCGTCCTCACGCGAGGCCTCATCGGAAAGGTAGCCGTGCCATGGTGTGGGCCTTCTGCATTCGGCGACCGGTGCTGACCGTGGTGGTCTTCTTGATCATCGCGATCTTCGGTCTGTACGGCTACACGCAGATCCCCGTCCGCGAGAACCCGGACATTGAGTTCCCCATCGTCAGCGTGAACGTCGTGCTGGCCGGGGCCGAGCCGGAGGTCATCGAGACCGAGATCATCGATCCCCTCGAGGAACGCATCAACACGATCGAAGGCCTGAAGGAGCTACGCTCGACCGCGCGGGAAGAGGTGGCCACCGTCACGGCCGAGTTCGAGCTGTGGCGCGACATCGACATCGCGGCCCAGGACGTGCGCGACCGCATCGACCGCGCGCGGCGCGACCTGCCCGACGATATCGAGGAGCCCATCGTCCGCAAGCTCGATCCGGACGCTCAACCCATCATGTGGGTGGCCATGACGGGCGACGAGCGTTGGGACGTGGTTCGGTTATCGACCTATGCCGACGAGGTCCTCAAGGACCGGCTCGAGAACCTGCGCGGCGTCGGCCAGATTCTCGTCGGCGGACAGCAGCTCTTCGCCGTTCGCGTGCAGCTCGATCCCGATCGCCTCGCCGCCCATCGCGTCACCGTCCAGGACGTCGTGCGGACCATCCAGCAGAACAACGTCAAGATCCCCTCGGGCCGGGTCGAGAGCCAGCAGCGCGAGTTTCTCGTCAAGACCGAAGGGCAGTTCGCCGGTCCGGAACCCCTCAACGATCTGATCATCGTCGACCGCGGCGGCGCGCCCGTGCGGATCCGCGACGTGGGCAGGGCGGTCGGCGGCGTCGAGAACGACCGACGCACCGCACGTTTTCTGCGGCAGCCGGCCGTCGGCCTCGGCGTGGTCAAGCAGCGAGGGGCCAACACGGTCCAACTGGCCAACAGCGTCCGCCGGCGGATGGCCGAGCTCGAGAAGGACTTTCCCCCGGGCCTCCGTTACACGATCGCCACCGATGACTCGACCTACATCGAACAGAGCGTGGACGATCTGCTCGTCACCATCGTCCTGACCACGGGCCTGGTCGCCCTGGTCGTCCTGGGTTTTCTGCGCAGCCTCCTCGGAACGCTGATCGCAGCCGTGGCCATTCCGACGTCGTTGCTCGGCGGGCTCGCCCTGATCTACACGTTCGGCTTCAGCCTCAACGTGCTCACGTTGCTCGGGTTGATCCTCTCGATCGGCATCGTCATCGACGACGCCGTCGTCGTGCTCGAGAGCACGCACCGCCACCTGGCCCAGGACGAAGACCGCCCGCAGGCCGCCCGCGCCGGGGCGGGCGAGGTCGCCTTTCCGAACCTGGCCAACACGCTCGCCCTGGCCGCCGTCTTCGTACCGGTGGCCTTCACGGCCGGACTCATCAGTCGGTTCTTCTTCGAGTTCAGTCTGACCGTGGCCGTGACGGTCTTCGCCTCGACGTTCACCGCGCTGACCCTGACGCCCATGCTCTGCTCGCGCTTTCTGGGCCAGGCCAAGACCGAGAGCCGCCTCGACCGCTGGACCCAGAAGATCCTCGATGCCAACCAGGCGCTCTACGCATGGACGCTGGAACGCGCGTTCAACCACCGCATCCTCACCGTTCTGCTGGCGATCGCCATGGCCGGGCTGATGGTGCTCTTCTACGTGCGTCTGGCCACCGAGTTCCAGCCGCCCATCGATCGCTCGGAGTTCATGATCCGCTTCGAGACGCCCGAGGGGTCGACGCTTCCCTTCACCGACGGCTACGCCCGTCAGGTCGAGGCGGTCGTCGACGACGTGCCGGAGGTCGATCGCTTCTTCATGGCCATCGGCCTCTCGCGCGGTGCCGGACCGGGAAAGGTCAACGAGGGCTTCATGTTCGTCCACCTTATCGGCCGGGGGCAGCGACAACGCTCTCAGAACGAGATCATGCAGGAGCTGCGCGGCAAGCTGGAATCGATCCCCGACGGTAGGGCGTACGTCATGAACACTGCCACCACCATCGGCGGACGCGGCGCCGAGCTCCAGGTCGTCCTCCAGCACCCCGACATCGACCGCCTCGCCGAACGCCAGGAGACCATCCTGGCATGGATGCGGGCCGAGCCCGAGTACGTGGGGGCCGACTCCGACCTCAAGATGAACAAGCCGCAGATCGAGGTCACGATCCTGCGGGACAAGGCCTCTCAGATGGGCGTCTCGGTCGCCGAGATATCCAACACGATGCGCTATCTGCTCGGCGAGCCGGACGTCTCCGAGATCGAACGCGGCAACGAGCGCTATGAGGTCATCCCCGAGATCACCGCCAAGGGGGAGATGATCCCGGCGCGGCTTGGCCGCCTTTACGTCCGGACCGATACCGGGCGACTCGTCTCCCTCCGCAACCTCGTCGTCTACGAGGAATCGGTCGGTCCGAGCGAGATCCACCGCTTCAACCGGCTCCGATCGGCCACGCTGTCGGCCTCGAACCCACCCGACGTGGCGCTCGGCTCGGCCCTCGACAAGCTCCAGGACTACTTCGACCGAACGCTGCCGGAGGGCTTCCAGCACACGGTCACCGGCCGGGCCAAGGACTTCCGCGAGTCGTTCTACTACCTCACCATCGCCCTGATCTTCTCGGTGATCTTCGTCTACCTGGTCCTCTCCGGGCAATTCGAGTCGTTCCTGCAACCCTTCGTCATCCTGCTGACCCTGCCGCTGGCGGGCGTCGGGGCCTTCGCCGCGCTGTGGGCCCTGGGCATGACGCTGAACATCTTCAGCTTCATCGGTTTGATCATGCTGGTCGGCATGGCCACCAAGAACGCCATCCTCATGGTCGATTACACCAACCGGCTTCTGGCCGAGGGCGAGCGCGACCTGATCGAGTCGACCAAGGAAGCGGCCCGCGTTCGATTCCGCCCGGTCATCATGACGACCCTCTCGACCGTGCTCGGCATGATGCCCATCGCCCTGGGCTATGGAGCGGGCGGCGAGGCCCGCGCGCCGCTCGGCGTGGCCGTGGCATCCGGTTTGATGGCCACGACGCTGCTCACGCTGATCGTCATTCCGGTGGTCTTCACCCTGGTCGAACAGGCGCGGCGACGTGTGGTCCGGGCCCTGAGCGGTCGGGAACGGCGCCAGTCGTCCGACGGGTGAACCAGAGCCCCGTGCGGCGATCGGTGTTAGGCTTCTCTCACGCTGATTTTACCTGCCTCTCATTCCCGGGCATCACGTTGTGGAGAGAGCCCGACGCCGTCTGGGTTGCGGGCGCGGTGGCTACCGACGTCTGCAGACCCATCGCACGGGCGAAGGCGGGCTGCTAAGCCAAGGAGACCGAACCATGTTGGTAAAGGACGTCATGACCAGAGGCCTAGAGACCGTGAGCCCTGAGACGACCATTTGTGAGGCCGCTCAGAAGATGGCCTCGCTGGATGTCGGCGCGCTGCCCATCGCCAAGGGTAGCGAGCCCATCGGCATCGTCACCGACCGCGACATCTGCATCCGGGCGGTCGCGGACGGCAAGGACCCGAACACCTGCACCGTGGGCGACGTCATGACCGAGAACGCCATCACGCTCACCGAGGATCAGGATGTGGAGGAGGCCGGCCGGATCATGAAGGACAAGAAGATCCGGCGCCTGCTCGTGGTCGATGGCGGCGGGGCCCTGTGCGGCATCGTTTCGGTCGGCGACCTGGTGACCGAAGAGGACGCCCAGGACGTAGGGGATGCGGTCGTGGAGACCGTCTCGGAACCGGCCGCTCCCAATCGTTGAGCCTTGGGCCGAGGGAATGCATCACGGGTCGATGCGACGGGGCAGGACCATACGACCAGCAGGAGATTCCAGTGAACACGCAAGAACTCAAACAGAGATACGAACAGCTACGACAGGACATGAAGGACCTCCAACAGGAGGTCGAGTCGAAGGGCGCCGACGTACAAGAGAAGTTCCGCGAGGCGCGAGGCGAATTCGACCGCAAGGTCGCCGACGCCGAGCAGGTCCTCAGCGACTCGAGCCTCGGCGCCGGGGCGGCTAAGACAGAGACCGCCGTGCAGGATGAGTTCGAGAAGGTCGTCGACGACCTCCGAGCCGTCTACGAGCGCATGGCCTCTGAGTTTCGATAGATCTTTCCCGCTGTCCCTCGTGAAGGTGAGTGCATGGCCGCCTCGGCTCCCGACTGGGGCGGCCTGCTTTCGTTCAGGCTCGCCTCGTGCTTCGCCCACTTGCTTCTGCAGGCTCCTATCAGGACGGCGCCGCGTTGATTAGGACATCGACCGTCAGGGAGCTGTATGGTTGGAGCACTTCAACAGCAACGCTCCTTGACCGTCGCGTCTTCGACGGCGGCTCCGGGGCTGGGAAACGGACCGATTCAATGGTGTGTAGTGCTTAGTCCTTTGAGGCTTCTGTCCCGCGGACGTCGCCGTGGCTCTTTCGTCCCAGAAGCCGCGCGTTGAAGGCCACGATGATCGTCGACAGCGCCATGACCGCGGCCCCCACGGCCGGCGAAAGCACGATTCCGAAGGAATAGAGCACGCCCGCGGCCAGCGGAATCGCGACCACGTTATACCCTGTCGCCCACACCAGATTCTGGACCATTTTGCCGTGCGTCGAGCGGGCCAGATTCATGATCGCCACCACGTCCCGTGGATCGGAACGGGCGAGGATGATGTGCGCCGACTCGATGGCGACGTCCGTGCCCGCGCCGATGGCGATGCCCACGTCGGCCTGGGCCAGGGCCGGGGCGTCGTTGATCCCGTCGCCCACCATGGCGACCATCAGGTCTCGGCCCTGCACCTCCTTGACCTTGTCCGCCTTCTGATCCGGGGGCACTTCGGCGAAGTAGTCCTCCAAGTCGAGCTCCCGGGCCACTTGCCGCGCCACCGCTTCGTTGTCGCCTGTGATCATCATGGTCTGGACGCCCATGTCTCTCAGGCGCTGCAGGGCGTTGTGCGATTCAGAGCGGATCACGTCAGATAGGGCGATCGCGCCGGCAACGGCATCATCGACCAGGATGTAGACGACGGTCTGCCCCTTGTCGGCCGCTGCCTTCACATCTTCGTGGTTCACAGTCAGATCGTTCTCTTTGAGATAGCGGTGGCTGACCACCTTGACGTCGCTGCCTTGCACCTCGGCACGCGCCCCCTGGCCTGGAATGGCTTCGAAGTTGTCGGGGCTGACGACGTCGAGGTCCCGCGCATTCGCCTCGGCCACGATGCCCTGGGCGATCGGGTGCTCCGACCGGCTCTCGAGCGAAGCCGCCAGCTTGAGCAGCTCGCTGTCGTCCCGGCCGTTCATGGACATGACCTTTGCCACGCCGAAGCGCCCCTCGGTCAGCGTACCCGTCTTGTCGAACAAGACCGCGTCGACATTGCGGGCCTGTTCGAAGGCCGAACGATCGCGGATCAGCAACCCGTTGCTCGCGGCCAGCGATGTCGACACGGCCACCACAAGCGGGATCGCCAGGCCCAGCGCGTGAGGGCAGGTGATGACCATTACCGTCACCATTCGTTCCAGGGCGTAGACGAAGTCCGCGCCGAGGCCCAGCCACGCTGTCAGCGTAATCACGCCCACGGTCAACGCGATGATCGTCAGCCACAGCGCCGCGCGATCGGCGAGGTCCTGTGTCCGCGAGCGTGACTCTTGCGCCTCGCGCACCATCGTCACGACCTGGGACAGATACGTCTCCTCCCCCGTCTTCTGCACCTCGATCGTGATGGCTGATTCGCCGTTGATGCTGCCACCGACCACCTCGTCGCCCTCACCCTTGGCCACGGGCTGGCTCTCGCCGGTCAGCATCGACTCATCGATGCTGGTGCGGCCTTCGGCGATACTGCCGTCGATCGGAATCGTCTCGCCCGGCTTGACGACCACCCGATCCCCGGCCTCCAACTCCTCGACCGGTACGTCCTCCAGGTCGCCTCCCTCGGTCTTGCGGTGCGCCTCGGAGGGCATCAGTTCGCCCAGCGATTCGAGCGCCTTGCCGGCGCCCATCACCGATTTCATCTCCAACCAGTGCCCCAACAACATGACGTCGATGAGCGTGGCCAGCTCCCAGAAGAATACCCGACCCTCCAAGCCGAACACCACGGCCGAACTGTAGCCGTACGCAACGCCGACGGCCAAGCCGATCAACGTCATCATGCCGGGCTGCTTGTCCTTCAGCTCGTTGACCAGGCCGGTCAGGAACGGCCAGCCGCCGTAAAGGAACACGGCCGTCGCCAAGGCCCACTGCACGTAGCTGTCTCCGGTGAAGTGCAGAACCTCCCGAAGGCCCGCCAGGCCTTGGATCATCGGCGACAGGGCCACAATCGGCAGGCTCAGGGCGGTGGAGACCCAGAAACGGCGACGGAAATCGGCCGCCATCTTGGCGTGATGGTCCTGTTCCTGGTCGGACGATGCGTGATCGTGATCTTCCTTCGGCATAGGGCCACTCCTGTGATGAATCGGACGAATGGTCTGGCGGACGAACGGCGTCGGGACCTCCCGATACCGGCGGCGCGCTACGAGCCCTCGCGGGAGCCGGTCAGGATGGCCATCGCATCGTTCTCGTCCACGTCCGACCACCGGCGGTAGGCATCGGCGACGGCGTATGGCGCGCCGCTTCGCACGTTCGGGCAGACGATCAGGTCGACCTCGTCGAGCAGCTTCAACAGCGACTCCAGGCGGGCTGTTGGCGTGGCGAGGACGAGCTGCTCCGGGGCGTGGCCCCGAAGCGCCTCCACGGCCGTCCGCACCGTGAAACCCGAGGCGATGCCGTCGTCCACGACGATCAAGACCTTTCCCCGGACGTCGGGAAACGGCTCGCCGCCGCGGATCGATTCATCCCGACGCCGCACCCGCTCGCGCGTCCTGGCGATACCCGCCTGCACGTCCGATTCGCTCAAGTCCACCGCGGCGACGAGCGCATCGTTCAGCTTCACCGTCCCGTCGAAAGCGACCGCCCCGTAGCCCGCCTCGGAGTTCCACGGCAGGGTGATCTTGCTGACCACGACGGCGTCCAGCGGCAAATCGAGCTGCTCGGCGACTGCGGCCGCGACCGGGACCCCTCCGGCGGGGATGCCCAACACCAGGGCATCGGCGCCCCGATACCTCTCCAGCAGGTCGGCCAGGGCGTGCCCGGCCTCGCGTCGGTCTGCGAAGACACGAATCCGGTTGTGCAGCTCCGTGTCCTCAACGATCTTGTGCTCGGTCGGATGCGTCATCTCCCTGCGTTCCTGACAAAGTGCGCGGCGAGCCCTTACAGACGGTTCGATGCCGCGGGCACCCTTGCCGGGACCCGTCGAAGGCGAAACGAGCGCGGAGTCAAAGGGACGCACGCGGCTCAGGTGCCCCCTCCGCGGAGCCTGATGAGACGCGGCTCATTTCGTATTTAGCACATCCTCATACGAGGTCGGCACACTGCCGTTGTCACATCCGGTTGCGGTCGTGCCGGGCGCGAGCTAGCTCTTGCAGGGTCTCTGCCAGGCGTCGTCAAGGGAATGCACCTGCGGTGGCATGAGGCCATCCCGATTGGAGGCACACCAACATGCTCGTGGGATCGATCCTGCTGATCACGCTGGGAGGCGTCGTGGGCATCGTCATGCTGACGCTCGTGCTCAAGGGCAGACCCATCGCGCCGGCACTGCCGGTGGCCCACGGGGTCTTGGCCGGTCCGGGCGTGCTACTGGCCTTGCTGGTCGCGCTGCGAGACGACCCCTACCCGCTGCTGTGTTTCGCGCTGGGCGCGTTCGCGCTGGCGGCGTTGGGAGGGATCTACCTCGTCTCGCTGCACCTTCGCCAGAAGAAGTTTCCCCTGCCCGCGGTCTTCATCCACGGCGCGGTGGGGGTCACCGGTCTGGTCCTGCTCATCATCTATGCGGCCTGTTGATCCGGCCTTGATCGAGGATCAGGGGCCCTGTCGAGGACGTCAACCTCTTGCCCGGAAGGGCCAGGTTTCGAGTCTTGCCGAATGGCCGAGGTGGCGAAGCGGTGAACGCGCTGGCCGAGCAGCTCGAAGGGCTTGACCGTGTTCGATCGGTCCGAGTCAACGCGATCAGCGGCAGCATCTTGATCGAGTGTGATGACAGGGAGATCGAGCCGGAGCTGCTGTTCGCGGGCATCGTCCGCATCCTGGGGTGTGAGGAAGAGCGCAGCCGGACGGCCCGGCCGATGGTCGCTTGAAAGCCTCGGGTACTTGCAGCGGCCTCAACGCATCCGTTTATCACTACACCGGCGGCGTGCTCGGCCGCGTTCTTCGCGTGGGCGACCACCTTCGGACGACACATGATCGGTTACAGGCTGTAAGACAAGCGGGTTCACAGGCTCACGGTCGGCATGCGCCTAAAGACCGAGATGGGCGCCAACATCGAAACGCGTTCGGACGAGGCGGCGCAGACCATGAAGGATCGAGTCCTTCCGGCGGCGTTCTCCGCGAAGGCCCTCGACCGCAGGCCGCTGAAGGCGATGCGCGTGGATGGAGGACCAGAACACAACCCGGGCGCTTAGATGAGATGCCCTATCCCGGTCCAGCAAGAGACGCCGCCGCGACGATGTTCTCCTCGAGATGCTTGAAGTTCTGCATGTCTGCGTTCACCACGTCACACCCATGGCGGAGGACATAGGCGTACGAGCGCTGGAACGGGTTGAGCCCGGAGGCCTGGGCCAGGAACGCCTTGTCGTAGTATCGATCAAAGGCCTTTGGATCACCCTTGCCGAGGGCCTTGGCGGGCGCTAGGTGGCGGACCGCCTTCATCCCGACCAGGCCGATACCTGCCTTGCGGGCCTTGGCCAGCACCGATTGCAGCGCTGTCAGCGGAGGCGTGTTCTTGGCGAGATCCTTCTTGTCCCAGTCGTACCACCCGCCGGGCGTGATACCGATCATGGCGATGTCGTACCAACCAGTCTCGGCGGCCGCGGTCAGAACCTCGTGCGTGTTGTTGTGCACGCTGAGCCCGAAGTAGCTCACCTTGCCGGCGTTCTTGGCCTTGGCGAAGGCGTCGTGGACCTCCTCACTGCGGACCAGATCGGGGCTCTTCACGGCCATCAGATAGTAGGCATCGACGTGATCGGTCTGTAGATCCTTGAGGCTGGCGTCCATGAATCGGGTCCAGCTTCGAGCCGCGGCCTTGGCCAGCTTCGGCGTGAAGGGTCGCCCCGGTCTGGCTCGGATAGGTGCGGGCGCCTTCGAGATAACCCAGACATCGTCGCGATGGGCCCTGAGGAACGGGGCGAGGCTCCGCTCGGCGCCCTTGTAGTAGACGTTCGAACCTACGTCGAAATGGTTGATGCCCGCCTCGAAGGCCCGGTCCAGGAGCCGCACTGCCTTGCCGCCGGCCAGCGCGGCGCCGCCCCCGAAGACCAGCCGACTCGAGACGATGTTCGTACGCCCCAGCTTCTGGTAGGTCATGGTCGATCGCTTGTTGCGGCAGGGGACGCTGTCTGGCTTCGCCGAGGCGTCGGCGGCCGAGGCGGAGGCCGTCAGAAGGCACTCGCCACCGGCCGCGACCGCGGCCGAGAGCTTCAAGAACTCACGCCTGTCCAGCTCAGGGTGGTTCGCGTTCGTCTTCATGGCGATGCCTCCAGGGGCTACAATCGGATCGTCTTCACACAAGGTAATCGCTCATGACGAAGGTAGATCAGACAGACGACCGGCGTCAACCACCGACCGATCTGCACGCGTGTTCACCCGAGCCTTCCCGCGTCGCCCGCGCCGGTAGCCTGCTGTTGCTCATCGTGGCGGTCACCGTTACCGGTTTGGCGTGTTCGCGCGATCCCGCGGGCGCAACTGGTGAGAAGCCCTACCGACCTGCTTCCCAGACTGCCTCGCGTGGCGTAGCCCCACCGGTTTCCGAGCCTCCCTTGACCGAGTGGTTGTCTGACGCGACGCCGCGCGGCTGGGTGTTGGACGGTGAGATCGAGCAATACACGCCCAAGAGCCTCTACGAGAAGATCGACGGCCTGGCCGAGCTATTCCTTTCCTATGATGTGGTGGGGTTGACGTTCGCCAGCTTTCAAAAGGGCGAGGGGAGCGACGTCTATCTCGACGTGTACGTCTACGACATGGGCACACCCACGAACGCCTTCGGCATCTTCTCCGTCGAGCGGCTGCCGGGTGAGCCGCCCGTCGACATCGGCCGGGCCGCCTACCGCTCGGATGCCGGGGTCTTCGTCTGGAAGGGTCGCTACTATGTCAAAGTCGTCGTCTTCGACGCAACGGATGACCTGGCGGATGCCAGCCTAGCCCTGGCTCGCGGACTGGCCGGGGCCCTGACGGATTCCGGCCGTCCGGTCTGGGGACGCCAGGTCATGCCTCGAACGGACCGTGTTCCCGGATCGCTCCGGTACTTCAAGATCGACGCGATGGGCCTGGACTTCATGCGGAACACGTACGTCGCCCAGTACCGACGGGGCGGCAGGGTCGTCGAAGCGTTCCTGTCCCGACGAGAGTCAGCGGACGCCGCACGGGCTGCGGTGGCGAAGTTCGCCAAGCATGCGGGGGAGTACGGCAAGGGCGTGCACCGTTTGACGGCATCCGGTTTGGAGCTCGTGCGGTGTGATATGGGCGGTGCGTTTGACGTCATCCTCCAACACGGGCATCTGGTGGCCGGCGTGTCGGGCGTCAAGGATCCTGAAACCGCCGTCCGAGCAACGATGGATCTCTGGGAGCGGATCCACGAACTCGGTGACTCCCGCTGAGCACGTGATGTGAACCGTCGCCCTGAGCGGCTTTGCGAGGCCCTATTCCGGCGCGCTGCATATGCCCTTCATGCCAAGACTCCATGCCGCCTGATTCAGTCAGTCCACAACCCGACAACTGGACCCGTATTGGGGGCAATATGTCGGCACCCAGCTATGGTCGATTGGATCCAGGGATATACTTGACGGAGTCTAATCTTGGAGCTATACTACGAACGTGTGCACCGATCCAGCGAAGCTCCTACGCGATCATGGTATCCAGGTCACGGCCCAGCGGTTGGCCGTGCTCCGTGCGGTCTCGGCTCGGCCCCACTGCTCGGCGGACGAGGTGATCGAGGATGTCCGCGCCGAGATCGGTGCCATCTCACGTCAGGCGGTGTACGACGCCCTTGGGATGTTGGCCGAGAAGGGCATTATCCGCCGCATTCAGCCCGCCGGGTCGCGGGCCCTCTATGAGGATCGGGTTGGTGACAATCACCCTCATGTGATCTGCCGCGCCTGCGGTAGGACGGTCGATGTCGACTGCTCCGTCGGCGATACTCACTGTTCGACCGCGGCCGCCGAATCGGGTTTCCAGATCGATCAGGCGGAGGTGATCTATTGGGGCACCTGTCCCGAGTGTCTCAGGGAGACATCGGACGTGGAAAACTAAACCGCAGCAAGACAGAACCTCGAAACCAGACCAGGGGGAAATGGAATGAGCCGCCAGGAGATATCCCATGTCAGCTACCGCAATCGCAAGGAAGTGCCTGATGTTGAACGACGTTTCTCGAAGACACACGATGAGGCCAATCAGGGCAACAACGTGTGTTTGGCTTGGCGCCTTGATCCTTAGCCTACTTCTTGGGCTTGGCGGTCGCGTCGCGTTGGCTCAATCAACCTCCGAGAAACAGGCGAAGGCCGCCAGCAAGTGCCCCGTGATGGGTGCCAAGGCCGACTCCAAGGAATACAAGTCCGCCAGGGCCATGTCGATTCGGGACTGGTGGCCGAATCAGCTGGACCTGCGGATGCTGCATCAGAACTCGGCCAAGAGCAACCCCATGGGCGAGGATTTCAACTACGCCGAGGCGTTCAAGAAGCTCGACCTCGACGCCTTGAAGAGGGACCTCGAGACGTTGATGACGACATCACAGGACTGGTGGCCCGCCGACTGGGGACACTACGGGCCGCTGTTCATTCGGATGGCCTGGCACAGCGCCGGCACCTATCGCACCTCTGACGGCCGGGGCGGCGCATCCGATGGAACCCAACGCTTCGCGCCGCTCAACAGTTGGCCCGATAACGCGAACCTTGACAAGGCCCGTCGCTTGCTCTGGCCCATCAAGCAGAAGTACGGCCGGAAAATCTCGTGGGCCGACCTGATGATCCTTGCCGGGAACTGCGCCTACGAGTCGATGGGATTCAAGACATTCGGTTTCGGCGGAGGTCGCGCTGATGTCTGGGAGCCCCAAACCGATGTGTATTGGGGGCCTGAGAGCGAGTGGCTCGGCGACAAGCGTCACAGCGGTGATCGGAAGCTCGACGATGACCTCGCCGCCACGCAGATGGGCTTGATCTATGTCAATCCGGAAGGTCCCGGCGGCAAACCGGATCCGCTCGCTGCGGCCAAAGACATCCGACAGAGCTTCGCCCGCATGGCCATGAACGACGAGGAAACCGTTGCCCTCATCGCCGGCGGACATACGGTCGGAAAGTCGCATGGAGCCGCCAGTCCGAAACACCTCGGCCCCGAACCCGAGGCTGCCGGCATCGAGGAGCAAGGCCTCGGCTGGAAGAACAGCTACGGAAAGGGGAACGCGGAAGACACGATCACCGGTGGCCCGGAAGGCGCATGGACCTCCACCCCGACGAAGTGGTCG
Organism: uncultured Planctomycetales bacterium; assembly: GCA_964622545.1. Classification (GTDB taxonomy): domain Bacteria; phylum Planctomycetota; class Phycisphaerae; order UBA1845; family JAFGLZ01; genus JAFGLZ01. Next base: position 41,200 of record CAZUQM010000041.1, read on the forward strand.
CACATGTACTTCGACAACCTCTTCAAATTCGAGTGGGAATTGACCAAGAGCCCGGCCGGTGCCCATCAGTGGACCCCCAAGAACGGTCCGAAGAGCGTCCCGGACGCTCACATTCCAGGGAAATTCCACGCTCCGATAATGTTTACGACGGATATCGCCCTGGTGAAAGATCCCATCTACCGCAAAATCTCGAAACGCTTCCATGAGAACCCCGGTGAGTTCGACAAGGCCTTCGCCAAGGCCTGGTACAAGCTGACGCATCGCGACATGGGGCCCGTCTCGTGCTTGCTCGGGCCGGATGTTCCCGAACCGCAGGTGTGGCAAGACCCGGTTCCCGAAGTGGATCATGAGTTGATCGACCGGAAGGACATCGCTGAACTCAAGGGGCACATCCTCGAATCAGGGCTGTCCGTCTCGCAGCTCGTCTCGACCGCCTGGGCCTCGGCGGCCACGTTCCGAGGTTCGGACAAGCGCGGCGGAGCGAACGGGGCCCGCATTCGCCTCGCGCCGCAGAAGGACTGGGAAGTCAACGAACCGGCAGAGCTCGCCAAGGTCTTGCGGACGCTGGAGAAGATCCAGACCGATTTCAACGCCTCGCAGACCGGCGGCAAGAAGGTCTCGCTCGCGGACCTCATTGTGCTGGGCGGGTGTGCGGCCGTCGAGCAAGCCGCGAAGAGGGCCGGGCACGATATTCAGGTTCCTTTCTCGCCGGGACGTACCGATGCGTCGCAGGAGATGACCGACGTCGAGTCCTTCGCCGTGCTCGAACCGACCGCGGACGGGTTCCGCAACTACCTGAGAGCGGGACACGACCGACGGGCGGAGGAGCTGCTCGTGGATCGGGCCCAACTGCTGACGCTGACCGCCCCTGAGATGACGGTGCTTGTCGGCGGCATGCGGGTCTTGAATGCGAACGTCGCGGATTCGAGGCATGGCGTGTTCACCAAGCGACCTGAAACCTTGACCAACGACTTCTTCGTGAACTTGCTGGACATGAGCACGAAGTGGCGGAAATCCCCCGACAAGGAGGGCGTCTACCAAGGACGGGACCGCAAGACGGGTAAGGTCAAATGGACCGGCACGCGCGTCGATCTGATTGTCGGCTCGAACGCGCAGCTTCGGGCCATCGCGGAAGTCTACGCCAGTGCCGACGCCCAGCAGAAGTTCGTCAAGGACTTCGTGGCGGTCTGGACTAAGGTGATGAACCTTGATCGCTTTGACCTCGATCCGGCTTTGCGAAGTGGATCGAAGCGTGTGGCGATCCGTTAGCGTCAAGGATCCTGCTTGACAGGTGTCCGCGTCTCGACTTTCCGCGTCGAAGGGGCGCGCGTTGGACAGGTGGGGTGATCGGCCACCGCGCCGATCCCCACCAGAGGGTATGCCGCGCCCGCCGACAGGGGAGGCCATGAGTGGGCCTTCCAACCCGAACGGGTCCATGTGAACATGAACGAGGTAGCGGGCAACGCCTGACGGCTGAGCACCCTGACAGGGAGCGGGCCGCGAAAGGCAACGAGGGCGAAGCAAAAGGAGATACCGAGATGAGAGCGAGCGTCCCTTGGACGATCGTCGTCGCTGTCGTCGTCTTCGGTGGACGGGTCCAGGACATAAAAGCCCACCCCGCGGGTTCGGCGGAGACCGAAGCCGGGGCCTACAAGGCGGCCGACTATCAGATCGTGGACACCTACGAGTTTCCCGGCTTCCGGTTGGTGCAGTTCACCTTGCCGGCGCTGTCCCATTACTCCTACATCCTGGCCAGCGACGGCAAGGCCCTGGTCGTCGATCCCGGACGGGATGCGTCGGTGTACCTGAAGTTCCTCCAGGAGCATGAGCTCGCCGCCGAAGGCGTCTTCCTGACGCACACCCACGCGGATTTCGTCGCAGGTCACACCGAACTGGCCCACGAGCTGAAGTGCACGATCTACAAGAGCGCCGAGGGCGGTGCCAAGTTCACCTATGAACCGTTGAAGGACAACGACAAGATCATCGTCGGCAAGGCTCACATCCGGTTCGTCGAGACACCGGGACATACGCCCGACTCGATGTGTGGCTTCGTCTCAGGATCCGGTCGGGCCGGCGCGACGCAGGCGATCCTGACGGGCGACACCCTCTTTGTGGGGAGCATGGGACGACCGGACCTGCTGGAAGGGTACGTGACGGCCGCCTCGCTGGCCTCGATGGCCTACGATAGCTGGCACAAGAAGCTCTCCAAGGCCGCCGACGAGGCGATCATCCTGCCCGCCCATGGTGCGGGATCGCTGTGCGGCGCTCATCTGGGCGATGAGCCTTACTCCACCATCGGCCAGGAGAAGAGGTCCAATCCGTATCTCCAGTTGAAGAGCCGAAGCGAGTTCATCGCGGCCGTGCTGGACGAGCTCCCGCAAGTGCCTCAGTACTTCGCCCACAACGCGGCCATGAACCGCCGGGGGCCCGACCTCATCGATTGGTCCGCGCCGCTGCCTAAGGAGGTCGCTCCCTCTGCGGCGTTGACGGAACCCGACAAGCATTGGGTGGTCGACATCCGCTCGACCGCTGACTACGCCGCCGGTCATATCCCCAACTCCATCAATATCGCCGTCCGTGGGAAGATCGAGACCTGGGTTGGGACGATGGTGCCCTGGGAAGCGAACCTCGTTCTCTGCGGCCCGAAGGAGGATTTGACCAAGGCCGTCCACCGCCTGCATCGCGTCGGCTACAAGGCAGGTGTGATCACGTTCGAATCCTACAAATCCTCGGGGTTGCCGCTGGCCCGCGGCAAGGTGTTCGAACCACGCGAGCTCCACGAACAGATGAAATCCGGCAAGGCCCCCATGATCGTGGACGTTCGTCGCCCGAGCGAACTGGAGAGCCTACGCATCGGGACCGCTGTCAACCTGCCGCTGACGCAGTTGTCGAGACTGTCCGCCAAGCTCGATCCCTCCATGCCCGTGACGACCCTCTGCAGATCGTCGTACCGGTCGAGCATCGCCATGGGCATCCTCGAACGAGCGGGTATCCAGAGCATCGGCACGGTGGCAGGCGGAGCCAAGGCCTGGGTGGACGCGGGCCTGCCCGTTCACACGGCGGACCATGCCGTGGGCTCGGTCGCGGCGGATCGTCACGTGCTGGACCTCCCCGCTCGCATCTCGGCCGAGGAGCTGCGCCGCCTGCAACTGGACCTCCCCGGGACCTTCGAGCTCATCGACATCCGTCCCGCTCAGCTCTTCGCCGACTACCACATCCCGGGGTCGACGAACGTCCGCATCGCCGAGGTCCTCAGAAACCCGGCCCACCTGCGCGGAGCGACGCCCTTGATCATCGCCGACAGGGACGGCTCCGTGGCCATGATGGTCGCGGCGATCCTCTCCCAGAAGACGGACCGACCGATCAAGGCCCTGTACGGGGGCGTTGAGGCCTACTGGGGCGCCGCCGACATCGGTTCCGTGGGGCGGTCTCCGGTCCCGTTGTCCGGAGACACCGATGGCCACGACCGCGCCAGGCACAAGCCGGTTGAACCACCGGCCAAGGCGAAGCCGGCCAAGCCTAAGAAGCCCAAGGCCAGGAGCGCGGGGTGTTGACATGAGTACCACACCCAAACAACCTGAGAGACCGATGAACCCGTACCTGGCGGGCGTCTTGCTCGGCCTCACCCTCTTGGCGTCGTTCCTGCTCTTGGGGGCGGGGCTCGGCGCCTCCGGCGGGATTGCACGCATCGCCGCTCACGTCGAAAGCTGGATCGCTCCGGAGCATGTGCGAAGCAGCGAGTATTTCGGGAGGTGGGGCGACAGCCCGCTGCACTACTACCTGGTCTTCATGCTGCTGGGGACGTTCATCGGAGGGCTTCTGTCAGCCTGGTCCGCGCGACGAACCCACTGGAAGCTGGAACGCGGCGCCGCGGCCTCACCCGGCTTGCGGGCCTCGCTTGCGCTGATGGGCGGGATCCTCATCGGCTTCGCGAGCCGTCTCGCCGCGGGTTGCACGTCCGGTCAGGCCCTGAGCGGCGGTGCTCTCCTGCTCACCGGGAGCATGATCTTCATGGCCTGCCTGTTCGCCGGCGGATACGCGGGCGCCTGGTTCGTGCGGAGGCAGTGGAATGATTGACACGCTCTACGCGGACGGGACGCTCGGCACGGCCCGAGCCTTCCTGATCGCCTTGCTGGTTGGCGTCGCCTTCGGCGTGTCGCTCGAGCGAGCGGGCTTCGGCAGTTCCCGAAGGCTTGCCGGCATCTTCTACTTCCGCGACATGACGGTGCTCAAGGTGATGTTTTCGGCGATGGTGACGGCCATGCTCGGCCTCGCCTATCTGACGAGCTTCGGCTGGATAGCGCTCGACCGCCTGTACCTCATGCCGACGGTGTATTGGGCCCAGATCCTCGGTGGCCTGGCTTTTGGAGTCGGGTTCGTCATGAGCGGATGGTGCCCGGGCACGGCGGCCGTCGGGCTCGCGTCGGGCAAGATGGACGCCCTGATCGCACTGGTTGGCGTTGTCGTGGGCAGCATTCTCTTCAACGAGGTCTACCCGGCGGTCGAATCACTTGGCGTCTCGTCGGGCGTGCTCTTCGTCTACGAGAGCCTGGGACTCAGCCAGGCGGCATTCACCCTCGTGCTCGCCGTCGTCGCTGTGGCCGCCTTCTGGGGCTCGGAGTACGTCGAGAAGGTCCGGCAGACCGGCGGCGGTTACTTCAACACGCCGTTTCTCCGACGGTTCGGCCTCGTCATGATTCTCTTGGCCGCGGGTACGTTCCTTCTTCCGAAGCCCTCCGCGGCCGACGCGGTGACACAGACGCCTGCAGCAAGCGGCGGGACGGGCCTGCTGGAGACGATCGAGTCCGGCGGCGACCACATCGAGCCGGAGGAGCTGGCCGATCGCCTCATGGCCGGCGAAGCTGGATTGCTTGTGGTGGACGTCAGGTCAGCGGCCGAGTTTGGGCGGTTCCACATCCGCGGGGCGGTAAACATCCCGCTGTCCGAGCTGCCCACGCGGCTTGCCCCTCATCGAAATCATGGTCTCATCGTCCTGTACTCGAACGGCATGACGCACCCGGCACAAGCACGCGACGAGCTCTCCCGTCAAGGATTCGACAACGTCTACATCTTGACGGATGGTCTGACCGGTTTCATCGATCGCTGCCTCAAACCGGTCTCGTTGCGTTCGGGCCCCTTGCCCAAGGCAGCCGCGGATCGGGTAAACGCGTGGCGAGAGTTTTTCACGAGGCCATCGACATCTGCTTCTGCGAGAAGCAGCTCGTAAACGAATCTCATCCGACACCCGTATGCGTGTGAACGAGACCATCTGTGCCATGTCGAAGATGCATTTCTCCGAGAAGGTCGTTTTGTTGACGGGCGCTACCGGTGGCGTGGGGGCACGGATTGCGCGAAGGCTCTCCCAGCAGGGGGCCCACCTGATCCTGTCCGGACGTAGTGCCGGCGACCTCAACAGACTGATTCACGAGTTGCCTCGTCCCGAGGCGGCCGTGTCGATCGTGGCGGATCTCGGACAGGCCGGCGAGGCGCCTCGGCTGGCGGCGGAGGCCCTCCAGCAAACCGGCCGTGTGGACGTGCTCATCAACAACGCCGGGCGGGGCTACTTCGCGCTCCTCGAGGAAGCCGACGAGGAACGCATGCGCCATCTCTTCGAGGTAAACACGTTTTCTCCCTTGCTGCTGGCGCAGGCGCTGCTGCCCCACATGAAGCAGCGCGGCGGGGGGAGGATCATCAACATCGTGTCCTGCGCCGGCCGAGCCCCCATTCCCTCCGTCGGGGTCTACGGCGGCAGCAAGTCCGCGCTGGCCATCATGGCCAATGTCATGCGGCTCGAGCTCGAGCCCAGCGGCGTCGACGTGCTCAACATCTACCCTGGCACCGTCGACACGGAATTCGAGGAGAAGGCTTGCCGCGAGCGGGAGCGTCCCGGGCTCTGCCCGCAAGGCGGCTGCGGCCGTCCCGTGGACGAGACCGTCGGGCTCATCTTGAAGGCCGCTGCCGGACCGGCGGGGGAGTATTGGCTCGAGAGGCAGGGGCGCCGCATGGCCGCGGCGGCCATCACGAAGCCGGCGTCTGTGGATCGCCAACTCCGTCCGCTCCGCGATCGCGTTCTCGCCGAAGGCGGCGGCGTCAAACCTTCCGACGCCCGAACGTGGCGTCTCTGGCAACTGGAGACCTCCTTCGCATGCAACCTCGCGTGCGTCATGTGTCCCTGGACAGATCTCCGAGCCGGGGCGCGGGATGACGGCCTGATGCACCCGTCGGTCTGGCACGCGCTTCGCCCGTCCTTGCAGGACGTGGTCGAGATCGATTTCTCCGGTGGGGGCGAGCCCTTGCTCCATCCGAGTCTGTCCGAATGGATCGCCGAGGCCAAGCGGGCAGGGTGCAGGGCGGGCTTCTTGACCAACGGCACCCTGCTGGACGAACCGACGGCCTCGCGCATGCTCCAAGCCGGCGTGGACTGGATCGCCTTCTCGGCCGATGGGGCTTCCGCGGAGACCTTCGAGAGCATCCGTCGAGGGGCGGACTTCACGACCTTCTGCGACAACGTGCGCCGCCTTACCAGGATGCGTGTCGGCAAGATTCCTCGCGTCATGTTCAACGTCGTCATGATGCCGTCGAACATCGCGGAGCTGGAGCCGATCGTCCGATGGGCCGCGGACCTGCAGGTGGATCAGGTGAACTTCAAGCAGTGCGACGTGGTCCGCAGCGGGGCAGAGCGCCACTTCGGCCTCTTCGCCTCCAAGGCGGATCGCGAGGTCCGTCGGAACGAGAAGGCCCTGAAAAAGGCGCGGAAGCTGGCCCGCAAGCTCAAGATCGAGACCACCGCCTTTGCGTTTGTTCCGGACGAGCTGCCCGTCTGCGACCAGGACCCGCGGCATTCCGTGTTCATCCGCTACGACGGCCGCGTTGCACCGTGCATCAACCTCGCCATCGGCGGTCCGTCCCGCTTCTTGGGAGAGGACGTGGACATGCCCGTGGTGCATTATGGCCGTCTGCCTGAAGACGATCTGGCTTCGCTCTGGACGACCGACTCGTGTCGCTTCTACCGGACGCGGTTCGAGGCCAGGGCCAAGGCCCACGACGGCGAGCTGGCCCGCTCGAACTTCGAGCCCTCGTTGATCAAGCTGCAAGAGGTCCTGGCCAAGGCCCGGGAGGCCATGCCCGAAGCGCCGCCTGGATGCCGCACCTGCCACTACCTGTATGACATCTGACCGTCCGGAGAGCCAGGATGCACGCATCGGGAGGGCGCGGTCCCGTGATATTGCCGGCGTCCATCGCGTACTCGAAGGAGGCGCACCAGCCTCGGCGGTCGTCTCGGCAACACTCACGCCTCAGGAAGGTGCTTTCGGCGAGCACAGGCCCCGGACCATCCCGGGCGCTCTGCTGGATCGGGTCACGACGCGACGGGTTCAAAGTGGTCGATCTGGAGGATGCTGTTCGCGGCCCCATCGGCGAAGACCGCGCGGACGGCCAAGCCGATCTTGGCGTTGGCCACCTCGCCGCACTCCAGCACATGGACGATCGGTGTGTCGCTGCCGTCCAGCTTGATCATGGCCAGGACGTAGGGCGGGGCCTTGGGCTGGTAGGGCTCCGCGTAGCGGATGACGGTGAATCCGGTCACCGCCCCCGTCGGCTCGAGCTCGACCCAGTTGTCGGTCAGCACGGCGAAGCACCGCTCGCAGGTCTGACGCGGCGGGACGAAGGTCTTGTCGCACGCTTCGCAGCGCACGCCGAGGATCTTCTTCGCATCACGGAGGGCAACGAGGAAGCGGCTTCCCGTGGCCCCGGCGAAGTACTGATACGGCAGGGCCATCTTGCCTTCGATGACGAACGCGTCGCGGGTCGTGTCGTTCATGCTAGTCCTCGAGGATCTCGAAATGCTGGATGTCGGCCATGCGGCCCTTGCGCTCATCGGCGAAGACGACCCGGACGCGAAGGCCCGCGCGGATCTTGTCCGGCTCGGCCGCCTCGAGCAGGTGCCACAGCGGTGCGTCGCCCTGCGTGCCGTCCAGGTCGACCCAGCATGCGACGTAGGGCGTCGGTCGGGTCTCACCCGTCAGCGGGTCGGGGCTGGCGTAGTAGACGACGTCGAAGTCGCGGATCGTGCCCTCCGGGCCGAGCTCGTCCCATTCGGTCGCTTCGACACGGCAGATCGCGCAGACCTCGCGCGGCGGGAGCTGGTGACGGCCGCAGGACGGGCACCGGTTCGCCAAGATCCGCTTGTTGTCGCGCAGCTCTTGTAGGAATCGGCCCATGACCGGTCCGGTCGAGAACCGTTGCGGGATGGCCAGGACCTGCCGCGAGGCGATCAGCTCCGGCTCGGCCGTCTTGTCAGTCATGGTCGGTGCCTCCCAGTTGGGGTTTGACCTTGGATAGCAGCATGAGCACGGTCCACAGCGTGCCGCCGAAGCCGGAGGCGAGCGCGAGGTTCACGTCGCCCGGCACCTGATGATCGCCCGCCGTGCCGCGGACCTGCATGGCCGCCTCGGCGACCCGGACCAGCGCGGTCGCGCCGATCGGATTGCTTGCCATCACCCCGCCCGACGGATTGACGGGCAGCTTGCCGTCGATGGCGATCTCGTCGTCCTCGACGAGCCGCAGATGCTCGTCGCCCTCGAGCAAGAGGAAGTCGCGCAGCCAGTCGAGCCCCCACCAGGCGGAGGGATCGTACAGCTCGAAGACGTCGAGCTGCTCGAGCGGATTCGTGATGTTGTTCCGGGCGAAGAGGCGCTCGGCCGCGGTGCGGTGCGTGCTTTCGCTGGACGTGAAGATCATGGTCTCTTCGCGATGAACGGTTTCGTGGTCGACGACCCAGGCCGGGTTGGCGTTCAGCCGTGCAACGGCGTCCTCGGACGCGAAGACGACCGCGCACGCCCCGTCGCTCTGCGAGCACATGTGCAGCATCCGCAGCTCGCCGACCAGCCGAAGATCGCTGTCGGCGTAGTCCTTGAGGTGGTTGCGGTCGAGGTTGAGACGGCGGTGGGCCTTGGCGTTCTTCAGCGCGTGTTCGTCCATGATGGTACGGATCTTCATGGCGGCGAGCTTGGCCCGCTCCTCGCCGAACTCGTCGATCACCTTCTGTGCGGTCGTGCCGGTGAGTGCGCCGGTCTGCAGGCCACGACCCCAGAGCGGGTCGGCCATGTTCGTGATTCCACCGGTGGTGTGGCCCTCCTGGAGCTTCTCGAAGCCGATCGCCAGAACGACGTCGTGGAGCCCCGAGGCCACGACGTTGTCGGCAGCGCAGGCGAGCGTCGAGCCGGTGGTGCCGCCCGTCGTGAGCCGGACACCGGGCTTGCCGTAGGCCCCGGACCCGAGCGTGTGCCACATGTCGGGCTGGTGGACCATCTCGAAGAGCTCCATGTTGCCGTGCAAGACGCAGTCGACGTCGCCGATGGTCAGGCCGGCGTCCTCCAGAGCCTCGACAACGGCCTCATGGATCATCTCCGGCTGGTTCACGTCCTCGCGGTGGCTCGAGAACGTCGACATGCCGCAGCCGATGATGGCCACGTTTCGGTTCTTGGTCTTCATGGTGACTCGGCCTCACGTTACGTCGCCGATGAACAACCACGCTTCCTCACGGTCGCATCTCGGATAGCTGTTCCTCACGGGCGCCTCTTGTCCAGACTGCGCCGGGTGGTACGGGCGGCTCGCCTGCCAGTGGGCACAGGCAGATAAGGTGTCCATGGCACCCGACGCCACGTTTGGCGTCACACTCAGTTCTCCAGCACGACGACCGTCTGCAACTGCCCCGCCGGACCCGTCGCGCCGTGGGCGACCGCGCGCCTCGCGCCGGCTACCTGTCGATCTCCCGCGTCGCCGCGGAGCTGGATCACGGCCTCGGCGACGCGGGCCATCCCGCCGAGGATCAGCGGATTGCCGGCGAGCGTGCCACCGGAACGGTTCGCGTTCTGTCCGTCGGGTCCGCCGTCATCGAGCCAAGCGCCGCCCTCGCCGTCGCCGCACAGCCCGAGTCCCTCGGCGTACTGGGGGAGCTGATGGGCGTACTGATCGGCGATCTCAGCCACGTCGAACGCGGACTGCGGATCGTCGATGCCGGCCATGGCGTACGCGCGCTTCGCGGCCCGCCCCAGGGCGAAGTTGCCGGCCAGGTCGCGTTCACCCAGGTAGAAGCCGTCGTGGCAGTTGCCCAGGCCTGTGACCCAAACGGGCTTGTCGGTCACGTCCGCGGCCCGCTCCTCGCTGGCCAGGATCATCGCGACGGCGCCGTCGGAGACCGGGTACATGAACGCCTCGCGAATCGGATCGGCCAGCATCGGCGAGGCCAAGATCTCATCGCGCGTGGCGGTCTGTGTCACGTTGGCGACCGGGTTCTTGGCCGCCCACCCACGCGACCGGACGACGACGTCCGCGAGTTGGGCCTCGGTCACGCCGGATCGACCCATGTAGGCCTGGGCCTGAAGCGCAGCGGCCGCGAGGTAGTCGAGCCCAACGGGCCGAGTGAAGAACGGGTCGAACGCCAGGTGCGTGACCATGTTGCGGCTGGCCGGCTGCGATTCCTTGCCGTGGCCGACCAGAAGCACCAAGTCGTGATGGCCTGACAGGACCGTCGCCGCAGCGTAGTAGACCCCTTGTGATCCGTCACCGGCCACCTTCTCTTCGCTCTGGTAGTGCGCGCCGACGACGTCGGTGATCGCGCTGTCGGAGATGGTCCGTGCGTCGAAGACGTCGTCGGACACGGTGACGGCGGCCTGGATGCCGCCCTCGCCGAACCCCAACCCCGTCCGGTCGAGGACGGCCTTGACGACCTCCCACACCATACCCTGCATGCGGACGTTCCACTTGTTGGATTCAAACCGGGTCTGGGCGACCGCGCAGATCGCGACACGTCTAGCCACGGTGTGGTCCTCCCTCTTGGTGCCAGACAGACTGATGTGCGACCAGAGTATAGCAGACTTCGGCCCTGCCCTCCTTGATCGCGCGAAGAATCGCATCCCTCTGCTTCGGGCAAGCCACCTCGACCCACGCCCGGCCGCACCCGCCTCGCGTGTGGGAATCGTCGGTGGCGACCTTGGCATACGGGATCTCGTCGGTGTCATACTCGGCCGTGTAGAAGCCCTTCGTCGTCACTTCCACGGCATGAATGGGCCGTGATCGCTCGATCGCACGGATCCGGTCGACGAGCTGCTTGACCGTCAGGCCATACTGCGACGGGTGGTTGAAGATACAGAGCTCTTCGTGATCGCCGCGGATCTGGTTCACATGCACGTAGCCGCTGGCGAAGACGGACTTCTCGATGCCCTTGAACACGATCATGCCCTCGAACGTATCGGGCACGCCCCGTCGCTCGTAGTCGCCGGGGATCATGATGAAGTCGTGGTCCGTCAGGGCTACGAAGTCGAAACCGAGCTCACGATAGACCCTGAGGACCTCAAGCGGGGTCAGCTCGCCGTCGCTGCACGTCGTGTGCACGTGCAGCGCACCTCTGAGCGTCTTGATCTCGCACGAGGGGTCAGCCACGCTCTGCCCCTAGGCCGTGGCCGATGGATCGCGCATCAGGTACATGAGCTTCCATTCGCCCTCCTGACAGACCTCGTTGCGCTGGTTGAGGACCTTGACCGCGTACACGGCGACGCCCAGACCGGGCTTGGAGGTCGCCCGTTTGCTGGCCGTCGTCTGCTGGATGTAGATCGTGTCGCCGATGCAGACGGGTTTGCGGAAGTCCCACGTCATCCCGAGGAAAGCGACGAGTTGATGCTGCTCGTAGCCGGGGATGCGGGCGGCCAGCCCAGAGGCGATCGACAGGCCCAGCAGGCCGTGGGCGATCCGCTGACCGTGCGGTGTGATCCTGGCGAACTCCGCGTCGGTGTGCAGGCTGTGGAAATCGCCCGATACGCCCGCGAAGTTGACGATGTCGGCCTCGGTCATGGTCCGCGCAGGGGAGTTCACTTCCTGGCCGACCTCGACGTCTTCGAAGTAGATGAGGTTGTCGCTCTCCACCGTTGGCTCCCTTCACGCAAGTTGAGGCGCCGCCCCGCTTGATGTGTTGACTACATCGTCCGCTTGACGACCTCGCGGGCGATGATCAGTCGTTGGATCTCCGAGGTGCCGCCGCCGATCGTGCCGAGCTTCGCGTCGCGCATCATACGCTCAACCTCGTACTCCTGCATGTAGCCGTAGCCCCCGAAGATCTGGACGGCCTCCGAGGTCGCGCGCATGGCCGCCTCCGAGGCGTAGAGCTTGGCATGGGCGGCTTCGGCCGAGCAGCGGATCCCCTGATCGCACAAGACGGCCGCTTTGTACGTCAGAAGACGCGCGGCTTCGAGATCCATGCTCATGTTGGCGATCTTCTCGGCGATCATCTCGAACATGATGATCGGTTGGCCGAACTGCTGACGCTGCTTGGCGTACTCGATCGACTTGTCCAGAGCCGACTGGATCATCCCCACGCCCAGCCCGCCGCCCACGGTGCGTTCCACATCCAGCCCGCCCAACAAGATGCCCAACGCCTTGTTCTCACCTCGCACGAGGTTCGCCGCCGGCACGCGACAGTCGCGGAAGAACAGCTCGGCCGTGGGGCTGCCGCGCCCGCCCATCTTGTGGAGCGGCTCGCCGATCGAGAAGCCGGCCGCGCCCCGCTCGATGATGAACTGGCTTAGCCCGTGCGGGCCGGCATCCTTGTCGGTCCGGGCGTAGACCAGGAAGACGTCGGCCACGGGGGCATTGGTGATGAATGTCTTCGAGCCGTTGAGAATGTACTCGTCGCCCTCACGGACGGCGGAGGTCTTCAGCGACAGAGCGTCCGAGCCGGACCCGGGCTCGGTCATGGCGATCGCACCGAGCTTCGCGCCCGAAGCCAGGTCCGGCAGATACGTCTGCTTCTGCTCGTCCGAGCCGTTGCATGCGAGGTTGTGGGCGCACAGGACCGCGTGGTCCAGATAGGACAGGGCCGTCGAGGCACAGGCGTAAGCGATCTCTTCGGCGATGAGGCACGTTGTCAGCACCGATTGGCCGACGCCGCCGTATGCCTCAGGGACCAGCACGCCCAGCAGACCGAGCTCGCTCATCTTCTCGAACGTCTCGGCCGGGAAGCGCGACTCGCGGTCGATCTCCGCCGCGAGGGGTGCGATCTCGTTCTTGGCGAACTTGCGCACCATCGTCTGGATGTCCAGTTGTTCTTCGGTAAGGCTGAAATCCATGCGTCCTTCCTCCTGGTCATGACGTGCGAGGATCGGGAGAGGTGCTCGTGGATCACGATTCTACCCGGGCCCCGACGCCCAAGGCCAGCATCCCCGAAGGGGGACGGCTCGCCGGAACGGGCATCCACCGGACCGTTGGCCCGCGCGATGTGGCCCTCCCTGGCGGCCTTGATCCCCTCGACATGGGTCCTCTTGTGACGCGCCCCGTGCTGGTCCTTCCAGAAGACTTCCTCTCCCTAGGACACACGGAGTTGGATGGTGGCTCGCCGAGCCAGGCTGTGGTCTTGGCCGAACCGTCTACGGTACGAGGCCCCCTTCAGTGGCCCCGCCCAGCAACGAAGACCCACGCGCGCCCTACCGCTCGGCACTTGAAGGCTTGGCTGACGCCCTTGATCGATAGACGGATGCCATCGCGATGCTGAGTTGTCGCCCAGGAAGGCGCGGAGCGAAGAGGGGTAGCGGCCTGAAGAGGGCATCGATGCCAAGTGCTCACGACAACGGCCGTGCGGCAAGGAGACCCTCAGGCTATCTTCAAATCGCCGAGCATCGGTTTGAGCCGACTCGCAGCCGTCACGCGTCAGACAACGATCTGTTCCTTCTCGGTGTCGAACGTCGCCGTCCTGCCCTTGCGGAAGGCGAGCATGCCCATCTGCAGGGCGGTCTGGACGCGATAGCCCAGCTCCAGATGGCTCCATGGCTGCTGTCGGGTCCTGCAGCACTCCAGCCAGTTGCTCATGAACAGTTCCTGGTTTAGCTCGTGCCGGATGGGTATCCGCTTGACCGGAGTCTTCGAGCCCCTGTTCGGCACGATCAGCAGATCGTTGCCTTCGACGGTGATCGTCCCGTCCCACCCGCGGAAGACCGGGCAGCACAAGCCACCACGTCGCTTCTCCTTCGGCGGATAGTCGTTGCCTTGCGTGCAAAGGACCACGACGGTCATCTTGCCGTCGTACTCGATGAGCATGTGGAACGAATCGGGCACCTCCCGCTCCTGGTACCGGTACTTGCCGCCCATGGCCACCACCTTGGTCGGAAACGCGACACCCAGCACGTGGACCACGGGCGTCAGCACGTGCGGATCGAGGTCTGTCACAGGCCCGCCGGAGTAGTCCTCATACATCCGCCATCGAAAGAACCGGCTGACGTCGAACGGCCGCTTCGGGCGATCGCCTAGAAAGGCCTCCCAGTCAAGGTCCTTGCCGGGCCTGGCGTTCGGGTCGTCGATGGGCATGCCGCGCTCTCCCCAATCGCCGACGCGGAAGTAACCGCACTCCGCTTCGATCGGCTGGCCGATCGCGCCGTCTTTCACCAAGGCGGCCGCCTGGTGCCAGGCCGCGTCGGACATGTACTGAGCGCCGACTTGGACAATCCGCTTAAGGCGCTTGACCTCAGAGGCCATCTGTTTGGTCAAGTCGAACTGGCTCCAGTGGCTGAGCGGCTTTTCTACATAGATGTCCTTTCCCGCTCGGGCCGCGTCGATGACCTGCCGGGCATGGTGGTGGTCCGGTGTGGCGATCACCACGACGTCTACCCGAGGGTCGGCCAGCAGCTCGCGGTGGGAATCGTAGGGCTTGGCGTTGTAAACCTTGGCTGCCTTGTTGAGCCGCGGCCGATAGATGTCGCAGACGGCCACGATCTCCAGCGGCGTGCCCTTCTTCTTGAGCCTGAGCAGGCTGCCGATCAGGGAGTTGCCACGCCCGCCGCAGCCGATCAGACCGACGCCGATCCGTTCGTTCGCTCCAAGAACCCCCGTTGAGAGCAACGATTGTGTGATCGTACCGGCATGGGCCGCCGTCGCCCCGGCTGCCACGGCGGTACCGGCGCCGTGCAGAAAACGCCGGCGGGTTACTACTGTGCGACGTGCAGGGTCAGATGATTCCGGTAGCATGGCCGACCTCCTTGCATCCACCGTGTGTGGCTTGCGCCCCTGGTTCTGATGGTGTTCGTAGACGTTCGACCCCCTCTGGGATCACGCAACGGCAGTAGCCGACACGTCCAACTGGCCTAGCTTCAACGAACCAGCTTACCGAACGAGGTCCCCAGATCAACGGGGGACGGTCACGCACGCCTGTCCGCTCGGCCGATGTGCCACTCTTGGTCGATCCGCCTCGACGGACGAGGGCTACGACCCGCTTATCCACACCGCGGGGCCATGTCCGATGCGGATCGCCCAGAGTCTCGTTCCAGCTCGGCGGTCATCGATTCATCGAACACGATCGGACGGAATCGACCGGGAATCCGGCCATCCAAGGCGACCTGACCTGACGCCCCGAACGGCATCGATGCAGTCTCGCGTTGAAATCCTGAACCCGAAGCCATAAGTTGAATCGTCTTGCTGCCGGATCTTGACACGCGCCGGACGTGGAGGTTGCTGTGCCCCCTGACTTCTGCCGGGCGTAGACAATCGTCCTCGATGCGTACACGGCATGGATCATACACGCCATGGACGGGGTGCTTTCGGGACACGCATCACAGAAGGATCAAAACATGAACCCCCAGAACACAGGTCGGATCACGCGACGAAATCTCCTTGGTGTGGCCGCCGGCATGGCAGGCGGCGGCGCGATCCTGTCGGCGGGCGCGTCGAGCTCGGCCGCTCAGCCCGGCCGACTGGAGTTCTCCCGCAACATCCCAACGCACGATCGGTACGATGTGGTCGTCTGCGGTGGCGGTCCCGCCGGCTTCGCCGCTGCAGTGGCCGCGCGGTCCCGCGGCTTGAAGGTGCTGTTGGTCGAAGCCCAGGGCCAGTTCGGGGGCAACGGAACCTCCGGCCTCGTCTCACATTGGTTGGGAGGCCGAACCAGTGATTGCCGGCGCTGGGTCGTCGGTGGTGTCTTCCGCTCGTTGAGCGAGGAAGCCGCCGAACGGGGCTTCGCTCTGATTCCGTCGGGCGAGACCGAGAAGGCCTACCAGCCCCACGGCTGGCACCGAGGACAGCTCGCGGCCGGCATTCCGTTCGATCCCTACGGAATAGCCCTGCTCCACGATGAGCACGTCAAGAAGGCGAACATCGACGTCCTGCTTCTGTCCCAGGCCATCGACACCGTCGTCGAGGAGGGTCGCATCACGCACGTGATCGTGACCAACAAGAGCGGGCTGACCGCCGTCCCGACCGCGGCCGTGATCGACGCCACGGGCGACGGCGACCTGGCCGCACGCACCGGTTGTCCTTTCGTCAGCGGACGCGAGGAAGACGGCTTGATGACGCCGGCGTCCCTGACGTTCCACGTCGACAACGTCGACCAGGACGCCCTGGCCGACTACATCGAGACCAACAAGGCACCACGCTTTCGCAAGAAGATCGTTGAGTTGCGCAAGGCCGGCGAGTGGGACTTCCCGTACGAGATCTTCATCAGCGTCCAGCTACAGGAAAAGGGCACGATGATGATCAACACCACGCGCCTGGTCGGGATCGACGGCACGGACGGCGAATCGGTGACGGACGGCATGATGCGTGGGCGCGCCGAGATCCACCGACTGATGGAGCTCATGAAGAAGCACTTTCCGGGTTTCGCCAAGGCGCGGCTGAAGTGTGTTGCCCCGACGCTGGGCGTCCGCGAGACCCGCCGCATCCGCGGCGACTACACGTTGACCGTGAAGGACCTTCTCAGAGGCGAGGACTTCCCCGACACCATCGGCTTCTCCGCCTACGGTTGGGACCTGCCCAATCCCAAGCGGCCCAGCGACAATCCCAGCCACGGTCGTAGAAAACGCCAGGTGACTCCCATCCCTTACCGCGTCATGGTGCCGCAGGGCATCAAGAACCTGATCTGCCCCGGCCGCGCGATCAGTGTCAAGCGGCCTGTGCTCGGGCCGTTGCGCGTCATGGCGCCGTGCATGGCGATGGGCGAAGCGGCCGGTCACGCGGCAGCGCAGGTGGTAGGCGACAAGAAGCCGTTTGCCCGGGTGGACACGGCCACGCTCCGCCAGACGCTGGTTGCCGGTGGCGCGATCGTTGACTGGCCATCATGACAACCTGGGCGTCCGGTGCGTTCACGCGATCTCGTGTGAGAGACTGAAACCGCGTTTCATCCTCGTCGTATTGCTTTGCTTACCACGGCCGACGTGCGGTCGTGCACGACCCGCTTCGGCCGGCACGACCGCGGCCTATCGGGCCGGCTCGGTCTTGTACCCCTATAAGCCCGTGGTGAAAGGCCTTCTTTGACTGCACGAGCGTCGGTCACGCGGCGATG
>CAZUQM010000042.1:0-58140 GCA_964622545.1 uncultured Planctomycetales bacterium
TGATGCAGTCCCCGAATGTCGACTACGAGGCCTTTCAGTATCCAGCCTTCGCCATCGAGGGTAACGACCTGCTGATCGCGCTACGAACGGCCTATGACATGGGCGGTCGGAAACCCCCGCGTGGCCACGACTCGAACTTAATCACCTTCTTCCGACTTCAGCAATTCCGGAGTGCTCCACGGCGCTAGTACCCGACCACACTTGTTTCTGTGGGTTCCGATCAGGAGGGCGAGACGCTTATCAGAGCAGCGACCGTCAGGGAGCTGTGTTGTTGGAGCGTTTGAACAACAACGCTCCTTCACAGTCGCGTCTCCGACGGCCGCTCCGAAGTTGGGAAACCAACAGATTCATTTGTGTCGGACTACTAGCCCGCCACCCCCCCAGGCCCACCTCGCCGTCCAAGCCGGAATCAACCCTTCTTGTATCAATCAGTTTCCTGTCAGTCTGCTCTTGGTGGATGTCATTTGAAGTAGTTCAAGTCCGCCGTGGTTCCCCGGTGCTTCCGCAATCAGATCACTGATCCGGCGGGGTCGTGGTCCGCACGGTCGCCAGCAGGGCGATCGCAATGACGACGACGCCCACCGCGGGTAGCCAGACGGTGAGGGGCAGGCCCGAGGCCTCGACCTCCGTCAGGCCGACGAGCTCCTGGAGCGATTCGTACCGCGCCACGACGATGACCGCGCTGTTGTGCATCGCATGGGCCAGGATCGCCGGGAGGATCGAACCCGACTGCCAGCACAGATACGCCAGCCCAAGGCCCAACAGGGCCGTGATCGGGAACCGGTAGATCAGCCCGTGATAGAGCGCGAAGACCATCGCGACCCCGACGAGGGCCCAGACCTTGCGCATCCGGTCTCGCAGGCCAGCCAGCAGGAAGCCGCGGAAGAGCGTCTCCTCGCACACCGCCGGGATCAGCCCGACGAGCACCACCCCGAGCCAGAGCGGCAGGTCGGCGATCGCCCGCTCCGATTGGCCGAGCGATTCGCGGATGGCCTCCGGCATGGGCCAGAGCTGCTGTTGGTAGCAGTGAAGCTGAATCGCCACCGCCCACGAGCCGAGCCCGAACAGCAGGGCGGCCAGCCAACCTCGCAGCGCGCCCGGCCGGAGCGAGAACGTCTCGCGGAGGTCGATCTTCAGGTACGCGCACAGCAGGATCGGCGGCAGGGCGAGCGTGGGTATCATCAGCACGATCGTGGTGCGGAACGTCCGCGCGAGGTCGTCGACGGACGTCGGGACGATCAGGCCCTGCACGTGGTACCAGATCGGAAATAGGATCGCGACGGTCAGCAGCGCCTGGGCCACGGTGGGGCGCCGCATGGGCCTGAAGAAACGGCGGTACAGGAGCGACCGGTAGCTGCCGGCGTCGGCGAACGTGACGGCCTCGTTGCCGAACAGCTTGGAGGCGACCGCGACCGCGCCGCCGGCGTAGAGACACGTGCTGAGCAGGACGATGACCACGTCCGACCAGGGCACGACGTCCCGCGTGGCCAGGTCGCGGACGAGCAGGACGATGTTCTCGACGGGGACGACCCGCGTGCCGCCGTCCAGCGTCGCACCGGGCATCGAGCCCATGATGGCCGGCACCATCGCGGCGATCACCACGGGCATGACGTAGTTCTGGGCCTCCTTGAACGACCGGGCGAAGCTGCACACCGCGATCAGCGCGGCCGACGACAGCATGCTGAGCGGCACGATCGCCACCAGCGTGATCAGCAGGTTGGCTATCGGCAGGTTGACCGATTCGTCGACTTGGATCAGACGCACGCTCGCGCCGACGCTGATGACGTTCAGCAGGGCCGTGATGAGGGCGACCATGATGACGACCAGGAACTTGCCGGCCACGATGTCGAGCGTCGGCACGGGCGCGACCATGAGCGTCTCGAGCGTGCCGCGTTCGCGCTCGCCGGCGGTCAGGTCGATGGCCGGGTAGACGGCGCCCGTGACGGTCATCAGCACGAGGATGACGGGCATGATCTGCAGGAACACGCTGAGCTGCGTCACCGAGTCGATCTGCACCTCCACCGGCGAGAGCATCGTGCCCAGCCGCTCATCGAGATCGGGCAGGGCCTCGGTTTGGGCCAGCCGCTTTCGAAGCTGCTCCTGTCGCAGGGCGGCGTAGCGCTCGAGCAGGTTCTCGGCGCGGCGCGAAGCCTCCTGGCTTCGGACGTCACGGGCGTCGTAGACGATGCGGACCTCGATCGGAGCCAGGCCCGCTTGGGCGGTCGCGGCCTCGTCGACGAACTCGGCGGCGAGGTGGATGTCCGGAGCGTGTCGGACCGCACGATCCAGGTCGGTATAGGCCGTCCGGTCGAGGGGGATGACCCGCGGCGGCTCGGGCTTGCGATCGGGTTGGGAGGTCGGGTCGGCTTGGGTCGTGGGGTGGCCTGCGGCCTGGTCCTCCAGGACGGTCTCGATGATCGACTGCAGACGCGCGCCTTGCCGGGCGTCGGGCACGACGATGACGTACGCCTCACGCCGGATCGCCTCGGTCTGCACCATCGTCGTCGGGCCGAAGATCAGGATCAGCGACGGATAGAGCACCACGGGGATCACGACCATGCCGATGAGCGTGCGGCGGTCGCGCAGGATGTCCTTGAAGTCCTTCAGGAAGATCGCTTTGACGCGCGACAGTTGCATGCGTGGCTCACCGTGGCCAGGCCGCTAGGCGGCGATCTACGAACCGTCCGGTTCGCGGCCGTCCGATTCGAGGGCCAGGTCCGTCGTGCCAACGGCCTGCCCCTCTACCGACTCGACCATGTGCAGGAAGATGTCGGCCAACAGGGTGCTTCCCGAGGCCGCGCGGAGCTCATCCATCGTTCCCTGGGCGATCAGCCGGCCTCGATGCAGTAGGCCGATGCGGTCGCAGAGGCTCTCGGCCTCGTCCATCCGGTGCGTGCTGAGCAGGATGGCCTTGCCGCTGCGTCCCGCCTGACGAATGAACGCGACGATGATGCGGTTGGTCAGCACGTCGAGTCCCAGCGTGGGCTCGTCGAGGATCAGGATCGGCGGGTCGGCCACCAGGGCCCGCGCGATGTTGGTGCGTTGGCGCTGGCCGGTCGAGAGGCCGCCGCAGCGGAGGTCCAGGAAGTCGCCCAGGCCCACCAGCTCGGTCAGCTCGTCGATGCGGCGTCGGGCCCCGGCGTCGTTCATGCCGTGCAGCTTGGCGAAGAAGGTCAGCAGCTCGCGCGGCGACAGCCGCTGGTACAGCCCGGTATTGGCGGTCATGAAACCGATCGACGACTTGACGCCGGCCAGGTCGGTCCGGATGTCGTGTCCGTTCAGGACAGCGCGTCCGTCCGACGGATGGATCAGCCCCGACAGCATGCGGAGTGTGGTGGTCTTGCCCGCGCCGTTGGGACCGAGCAATCCGTAGATCTCGCCGGCCTCGACGTCGAACGACAAGGCGTCGACGGCCCGCAGCTCGCCGCCGCCGGGATGGGGGAACAGCTTGGTGAGATGCTCGGCCTGGATCATCCGGGCAAAGGTCTCCTGGGTGGGCGGCGTTTGCGGCCGCGTTCGACCCACCGTACGACGTCCGGCGAGGTGGGGCCTCTGCCGAGTCCCCGGCCGTCGCCCGCATAGACGGACCTTGTAGACACAAGGGGACGTTCACGCAAGGGCGGGGTGAGCGATGACGCGCTCGGGATCGCCAAGGTCTGCCCGAGGCGTTGCTGGGAATCGTCACGCCGCGCCGGTCACGACATACCGGATCGCTCCGTGGATCCAGTGAGTCTCAGCGCCGTCGACGCGAGGTGCGAGCTGAATGGTGGTGGTATCGCTGCGAGCGATGATGGCCGTTGAACCGCCCAGGAAGCGATTGCCTTGTCTGGACAGGCCGACGTTGTGGGTGAGCTCGAGCTCCTCCAGCTCCGTCGTGGGTATCGTTCGGCTTCGTGTCAGCAGGCCGGACCACGTCACGCGCAGTTCCTCGGGGCTTGCGAAGACGTCGGTCTTCTCGACGGCGTTGTTGAGGGCAGGTACGGCCGTCAGGAGCAACGGGACGACGCCGAAGAAGAAACCCAAGAAGCCTAAGAAGACGTAGCCGACGTCGTCGTCCATGAAACCGTCGTCCAAGAAGCCCGTGAAATACAGAAACGCAGCTACAACACCGACGGGCACCAGGCCGCCGAGCATGACCAGACCATGCACAGCCGTCAGACCCGGCGCCGGAATATGGATGCGCACGGCGTCGTCGATGACCTCGTACGACGAGCGCATGCCGGTCGGCGGTTCGGGCCAGGTGATCGGCTCGCCCTTCTGGGCGATGCGGTCGCGCAGCGAGAGGTCGAGCTCGGCGGCCTCGCGACGAACGGCCTGGCCGCTGCTGCGGTCGACGACGGGCAGGTCGAGGAACGTCGCCAGTTGCTCGGCCAGTTGGCGGCTGTCGCCGTAGTCGGTGGTCTCGTTGATGTCGATTGGTTGGGCGCCGCCGGCCAGGCGGACGGGGTAGACGGTGCGCGTCGACTTGTCGGATCGGCGGATCTCCTTGGTGATCCGCACCTCGTCGATGACACCGAGCGGGTGCTGCGTAGACTTCATCGGCACGAGCAGGCCGTACCAGGTCGTGACCTGCCGGGCGTTTCTGTCGATAACGATGCCGTATCGGCCGAAGACGAGGATCGCCCCAACGGTTGCGAAGATGAGCCCGAAAGGAAGGACGAAGTAGATGGGCGCGGGCTCGCCGCCTTCGCTTTCGAGCATGCCGAGCGATCCGCCGATGGCCACGAACAACCCGGCCAGCAGAAACGGCAGGCCGAAGATGGCGAGGCAACCCCCGCCCGCACGCCCCTCAAGTCGGCCCGATCCGGACTCGCGAAGCTTCATCGGACAATCTCCCCGCTATCGCATCGCGACTGGCATGCGCGAAAGTGACCGAACGGGGTCGGGTTGCCTGCCAACGCCTCCGGACATCCTAGGGTGATCGGTGGCTCAGCCGTAGATCTGCTTCATGAGGCCGCGAATCTGGCCCTCGATCATGCCCTTCATCGGTCGAAACGCAAAGGGCACGTCCGTCACGGTGAGAATGGCCTTGTTGTCTTCGAACTCGATGTAGCCCGAGGCGCCGGCGACGGAGACATTCGCGCGCTCGCCGTCCCAGGTGATCTCAAGCTGGTTGCCCGCGATGGCGTAGGTGTTGTTCTCGACCTTCTCCTTGAGGTGCTCGCGGCTGGCGGCGGCGTCCATACCGTGTTCGTGTTCCAAGACGAGGAAAGGATCGCTCACGGGAGTTGCTCCTTGCGCTGGCGTTGATGAGGATTCCACTCACTGCGACAGGTCACCATCATCGTCATGCCGGCCGCGTCTGTCCAGCCCGGGGTTCGAGAATTGCGTCGGCGGCGGACCGGCAACGCGCCTTTCCGACCCCCTGGCCGCCGCGCGGTGGTGGCCGCACGCGCGATCGGCGGGTATGCTCACAGGTCGCTTCGCGCGCGGCGAGCGGTGCCGCATCGGGCTCGATGGGCGCGGCGGCGTGGACCGCTCGGGACGAGTCGAGGTTCGACGTCATGGGAGACACCGGGATGATGAGCATCGATCTACTCAGGTTGTGCGTCGTGGGCCTGACGGCCTCGTTGTGTCTGACGGCGTGGGCGCATGCGGACATCCTGCCCAACACGTCGTTCGAGCGGACGGGCGACAAGGGCCCGGTCGGCTGGAAGAGCCACGTCTGGGACGGCAAGGGCGACTTCGCCCATGCCCAGCAAGGCCGCACCGGCACGCGGAGCGTGAGGATCGCCTCGACCGAAGGCGGCGACCTGTCGTGGGAGACCGTCGTCGGCGTGCGGCCCTGGGCCACGTACCGGCTCAGCGGCTGGATCAAGACCAAGGACGTCACGGCGACCACCGGCAAGGGGGCGCTGCTGAACGTGCACCAACTCCACGCCGCCCGCACACGCGCCCTGACGGGCACGAACGACTGGACCCGCGTCGAGGTGGCGTTCGAAACCGGCGAGAGTGACAGCATCCAGGTGAACTGTCTCTTCGGCGGCTGGGGCCAGGCGACCGGGCAGGCCTGGTACGACGACGTCCGGCTCGAGCTCATCAAGGCCGAGACGCCGAAGCCGGCCGTCAGCATCGACGCCCGCAAGACACGCGAGCCGATCAACCCCTACATCTACGGCCAGTTCATCGAGCACCTGGGCCGCTGCATCTACGGCGGCATCTGGGCCGAGATGGTGCAGGACCGCAAGTTCTTCTATGCCGTCGGGGCCAAAGAATCGCCGTGGCGCATCACCCGGCGTGCCGAGACGTTCTCGATGGACAAGACCGACCCGTACTGCGGCGAGCAGTGCCTGATGTTCCAGCCCAAGGACGACGCACGCTCCGGCGTGGTCGAGCAGGGCGGGCTCGGCGTGGTCGAGGGCCAGAGCTACGTCGGGTACGTCATCGCCGCTGCCGAGGGTGACGTGCCCAAGCTGGGCGTGGCCCTGGCCAGCGGCGGCAAGCCGCAGGCCGTCGAGGTCGGTCCGCTCACCAAGACGTACAAACGGTTTCCCCTGCGCTTCACGGCAGCGACGTCCACCGACGACGCGAGGCTGATCATCTCGGCCGGCTGCCTGAGGGGTTCGATCCGCATCGCGACCGTTTCGCTCATGCCGGCCGACAACGTCAAGGGCATGCGGGCCGACACGCTCGAGCTGCTCAAGGTGCTGGACTCGCCGATCTACCGCTGGCCGGGCGGCAACTTCGTCAGCGGCTACGACTGGCGCGACGGCATCGGCCCGCGCGACAAGCGCCCGCCCCGCAAGAACCCGGCGTGGAAGGGCATCGAGATGAACGACTTCGGCCTCGACGAGTTCATCGCGTTCTGCCGCGAGCTCGACACCGAGCCGCTCATCGTGGTCAACACCGGCCTGGGCGACGTCGCGATGGCCGTGCAGGAGCTCGAGTACGCCAACGGCACGACCGACACCCCCATGGGCAAGCGGCGGGCCGAGAACGGCCATCCCGAGCCCTACAACGTCGTCTGGTGGGGCATCGGCAACGAGATGTACGGCGGTTGGCAGCTCGGGCACATGCCGCTGGAGAACTACGTGCTCAAGCACAACCGCTTCGTCGACGCGATGCGCAAGCAGGACCGGCGGATCAAGGTGGTGGCCGTCGGCGCCCTCGGCACGTGGTCGGAGGTGACCCTGGCCCGGTGCGCCGATCACATGGACCTGATCAGCGAGCACTTCTACTGCCGCGAGCTGCCGGGCGTGTACAGCCACATCCGACAGATCCCGAACAACATCGCCCTCAAGGCCAGGGGCCATCGTCGTTATCGCCGCGAGATCGACGCGCTGAAGGACAAGGACATCCGCATCGCGATGGACGAGTGGAACTACTGGTACGGCCCGCATCGCTACGGCGAGCTGGGCGTGCGGTACTACCTCAAAGACGCGCTCGGCATCGCGGCCGGTCTGAACGAATACACGCGGCACACCGACATCATCTCGATGGCCAACTACGCCCAGACCGTCAACGTCATCGGTTGCATCAAGACGACGAAGACCCAGGCGGCGTTCTCGACCACGGGATTGCCGCTGGTGATGTACCGCAAGCACTACGGCACGATTCCGGTGGCCGTCGGCGGCGACACGAAGCCGCTCGATGTTGCCGCCGCATGGACGAAGGATCGCAAGGCCCTGACCGTCGCCGTGGTCAACCCGATGAAGGACGCGATGCGCGTGCCGCTGACGGTCGAGGGGGCCAAGCTGAGCGGCAGCGGCAAGGTGTTCACCATCACCGGCGAGGGCCCCCAGGCGTGCAATGAGCCCGGACGGCCGCCGCAGGTTACGATCCGGGAAGCGGCGTTCGAGGGACCCGCCGACGCCCTCGCGGTCGTCGGCTTCAGCGCGACGCTGTTCGTGTTGGAGGTGGAGTAGCCGGAACCTGTTGAGAGGCGTTCGATGACCTTGCGCTGCGTGAGCATAGCCGTCGTGTCGCTGCCGGCCGTCGTCGCTCAGGCCGGTCTGAGGGTCGTAGGCCCGGAGGCCCGGCCTGATCGGCTGGTGACGATCGAAGGCGAGCGGACCGCGCCCTGTGCCGTCTCGTTCTCCGTCGACGGGAAAGCCTGGCGGTCCGCGACGGTCTACCCGTCGGCGACCGTGGATGGACGTCGGTCGCTGGCCGTGTCCGTGTTCAACGACGCGACCCTCAACGGTAAGCTGCCGGCGGGCAAGGGCCCGGTCCTGTGGAACGACCTCTTCGATGTCGATCGCCCCGTCGGCTCCGTGCGGCTTCGCGTTCGTACGCTAAACGATCGGCGAACGTTGCTCGAGAAAGGGGTCGACCTCGGCCAGGTTGCCTCGACGATCGTGATCGACCGGCGAAACGTGACGGATCTGGCCGGCGGCTCGCTGCCGGAGGGCTGGACGCTCGATCCGGCCGGAATCAAGGAGGATGGCGTGGCGTCCATCACGCATCGCATCGCGCGCCAGAAGAAGAGGCTCCACGGCAAGTACTACCGCTACGAGATCGCCGATGCCGACGTGGAGCCGCTCGTCCTGCGGACCGGCGCGACCGGCTGGCATCGCGTCTACCTCGGCATGGAGCCGTACGCGACGTTGCGGTTCTGGCTCAGCGAGGACGACGTCCGCTACGACGTGCCCAATTACTACCAGGACGGCGGCGGAAAGGCCTGGGCCGATCGGCGGCGCCTGTGCCAGGACGTCTACCTCTGCTCGGCCGACCTGACCGGACAGGACCTCTGCATCGCGCCCGGCGGCTCGCGCTTCTGGCGGGACGTGTCGGTCCGCTACATCCGCCTCGTGCCGATGACGGCGGCGGAGGTCGCCCACCATCATCGCGTCCGGAAGCTGGCGCGGATCCGCGGCCGGCCGTTCATGGGCTACCTCGAGCCGTGCACACCCCTGGCCTACGAGCCCGAGGGCGCCGTCGGCGTGACCGAGCACATCCGCAACGAGATGCGGCTCAACAAGGCCCGCGGTTCGACCGACGTGGCCATGCACGTTATCCGCATCGGCTCGAAGGCGTGGTATCACAGCGACGTCGTCGAGCGTTTCGACCAGCCGGTGCTGATGGACGGCCCCGACCCGCTGGCCGTCGGCGTGGCCGAGGCCGGCAAGGCCGGCCTGCGGTTTCTGGCGGATTTCGGGATGAATGCCACGTACGTGGGCTCGAAGGACGACGTCCCCGATCGCTTCGCCCGCGAGCACCCCGAACTGCTCGTTCCGAAGTACAAGATGTGTTTCGACTACCGCCACGAGGCTGTTCGCGAGTACGTGGCCGGCATCGTCCGCGAGGTGATGCTCGGCTATGACGTCGACGGCGTGCACCTGGACTTCGCGCGATGGGGTCATCGCCCGGCCTATGACGTGGCCTCGCTGGTCGATACGTTGGAACGCATCCACCGCGACCGCCGCGAGGTCGAGGCCAAGCGGGCCCGCCCGATGATCGTCTCGGTACGGGTGGACTATGATGCGCCACCGGCCAAGGGCGCTGGCGACCCGGTGTTCCTTGCCGCGGTCAAGCGCTGGGCGTCGTTGGGCTTGGTTGACCGTGTCTTCGTCAACGGCCATAAGCGGGTCAGCGAGAAGACGCAGCTTGGCCACTACGTCGAGGCGCTTCGCGGCACTCGCGCGACGCTCTGGGCCGATCTGTACTGGGGCACGTGGCACGGCAAGAAGGGCGGTCCCGAGACCGACTTGGCCGTCGCGCGGGCCTGGGTGGGACAAGGGCTGGATGGCGGGATGAGCTACTACATGCGGGCCAGGCCCATCGAGTGGGAGCGGATCAACTGGCAGCTCCGGCTGGTGGACTTCCCCGACGTCGTGGTCGATCCGCACCACAGCCCACCGCGCTAGCGAGCGCTGGGCCACCGCTCGCGTTTTCCGGCCGGCACAATCGGACACACCAGGAGGTCATCCGCCGCATCATGCACTTGAGATCCCTGACGCTCCATCCCGAGACATACCCCAGCACCGAGGCCTACCCGTTCTGCCTGCCCGTGCTGCGCGAGGGCGGCCCGATCGTGTTCGAGTCGCCGGTCACGTTCTTCGTCGGTGAGAACGGCTCCGGCAAGTCGACGCTGCTGGAGGCGGTGGCCCGACGGTGCGGTATCCACATCTGGGAGGGCCAGCAGCGCGTCCGCGTCAGCAAGAGTCCCTACGAAAAGCGGCTGCACCGCCACATGTCGGTCGAATGGACCGACGGGCCCGTACCCGGATCGCTCTTCGCCTCCCAGATCTTCAACAACTACTCGCGGCTCGTCGATGAGTGGGCCGCGGCCACGCCCAAGCTGCTCGACTGGTACGGAGGCAAAGGGCTGCTGAGCCAGTCGCACGGCCAGTCGCTGATGGCCTTCTTCCGAAACCGCTACAAGATCAAGGGCCTGTACCTGCTGGACGAGCCGGAGACCGCGCTGTCGCCCAGGAGCCAGCTCGAATTGCTGGCGATCCTCCGCGACATGGGCCGGGCCGGACACGCCCAGTTCCTCGTGGCCACGCACTCGCCGATCCTGATGGCCTGTCCTGACGCGGACATCCTTAGCTTCGACGAGGTGCCCGTTCGCCGCGTACCCTATGAGCAGACCGAGCACTACCAGGTCTACCACGCGTTCTTCAGCGATCCAGGCAGGTACGTCGAGTGATGCCCGACGGGCCGCGTTTCGCCTCGGGCTTCAAGGAGGACAGGATGTCGATCAGCAGCATCATGGTGCTGTGCGTGCTGACCGCTGCCTGCGGGGCAGGGGCCGGTGAGGTGCCGACGCCGTACGACGCGAAGGACGGGACGTGGCTCGTCGATCCGGTCGGCCTCGTCGCCCGCAACGACGTCGTCTACGACGGTCCATCGCCCCAGCCGTGGGAGGCCATGCCCGTCGGCGGCGGCGACCTGTCGGCCATGGTCCGTTTCGACGGCGACCTCCACCTGCATCTGACCAAGTCCGACGCATGGGGCTTCCAGGCGCCGGCCGACGCCAAACCCGGCACCCGCTTCTTCAACAACGTCAGCCCGGGCCACGTCCGGCTCAACCTCGGCGATCGAGGCAAGGCCGCTGCCGCGCGACGCCTCCGACAGCGGCTCGATCTCTATCACGGCCGGATCGTCATCGAGCTGGGCGATGCGGCGAACCCCGCACGGTTCGCGGTTTGGGGACCGCCTGACCGTACGGTCCTCATCGTCGACATCACCGATCCGAGCGGCACGTTGATCCCAAGCGAGGTCGAGCTGACCGAGTGGCGCGACACCATGCGGGTCGGTGGGGGTGACGGACGCATCCACGCGCGCGAGGTGCACACCCGACCGGCGCGGCCCCACCTGAGCAATACCGGTATGCAAGACTACTTCGAAGGGGACGCCGATCCGCTCAAGGGGCGTGGCCTGGCCGTGGCCGTCGGCATGCGACCGGCTCGGGGCACTACCACCTCGGCGGACGACAAGACAGCGCGGCTCCGCCTGCCGCATCCCGCGCCCAACCGGTGCGTCATCGTCATCGCGGCCGCGACCACGACGAGCGGTGACCCGCTGGCCCGTGCCGAGCGGCTTCTCGACGAGACCTTCGCACAAGACTTCGCCGAGCTGAAGCGCCGGCACGGCCGGTGGTGGCGATGCTGGTGGTCGCGCTCGGACCTGCGGATCACCAGCTCGAATCGATCGGCCGAGTGGTTGTGCGCGGCCTATCATGTGCATCTCTACACGTTGGGTTGCGTGAACCGGGGTCCGTATCCGGCCAAGTGGGATGGCGGCCCCGGGCTGATGCGTCGCGACGAACGCACCTGGGGCCTGGCCGAATGGGTGCAGGAGGTCCGTTTCACCTACATGCCGCTGTACGCGGCGAACCGGCTCGAGATGGCCCGCGGGCTGTGTGACCATTACCACCAGATGCGCGACTACCTGGTGGCGCAGACACGGACGATGTGGGACCAGCCGGGGCTGTGGATTCCCGAGACGGTCCTGCCGTGGGGCCATGCCGAGGACTGGGTGCTGGATGACGACGGACGCGGGGCTGCCGGCCATTACCAGAAGTGGGATCACGCCAAGGAACCCTACGGCCGGTTCGATCTCTACAACCCGTACGTCGGCTTCCTCTTCACGGCCGGGCTCGAAGTCTGCCACCATGTGCTGGCCTACGACCGCTACTCGGGTGACGAGACGTTTCTGCGCCAGCGCGGCTACCCGATCCTCCGCGGCGTGTGCGCGTTCGTGGCGGGCCTGCTGCGGCTCGGGGAGGACGGTCGGTACCACCTCGACCCGGCCAACGCCCTGGAGACCTGGTGGATGGTCCGCGATCCGGCCGACACGCTCGACGGCATCCGAGCGATCTTCCCGAAGGTCATCGCTGTCGCCGAGCGGTTGGACAAGGACCCACCCCTCAGGCGGCGATGGAAGGAGATCCTTGCCAAGCTCCCGGCCCCGTCGCTCGGTCATTGGGACCGCAGCGGCACGTGCGAGGCCGACGCGGACACCTACGCCCCAGCCGCGGCGCTGGGACGATTCGACAAGAGCCGCAACTTCGAGAACCCCGAGCTCTACCGCGTGTATCCGTTCGGGCTGAGCGGCATCGGCTCGGCCGATCGCGAGCGGGCCGTACGGACGTTTCGACGGCGGTTGTTCACGCTGCCGCAGAGCTGGTCGATGGACGCGATCTGGGCCGCGCGACTCGGACTCGCCGACGACGCCCATGATCTGGCGGTCCGGCATGCCAAGGCGTGGAACCGCTATCGTTACGGCGGTTGGGATAGCGCCAACTCGAGCGTCTTTCCGGGCGGCCTGGCCGTCGCGCCCTACATCGACGGAGCCGGTGTGAGCGCCTTCAGCGTCAACGAGATGCTGCTTCAGAGCCACGACGGGGTGATCCGCGTCCTGCCGGCGACACCGGCGACGTGGTCGGGCCTGTTTCGCCTCCGCGCCGAGGGCGGATTCCTCGTCGGCGCGGCCTTCGACGAGGGCGAGCCGCAGCTCGTCGAGATCACAAGCCTGCTCGGCAGGCCCTGCCGCGTGGCGAATCCCTGGCCGGATGGATGCAGCGTGTGGAACAACGGGGCGTCGGTCGCGGCCGCAAAGGAGGGCGTCGTGGACTTCGAGACCGCATGCGAGGGGCGGTACTTGTTGCTGCCGTCGGGACGCAACCCGACCCACATCAAGCCCATCCGCCTGAAGGACCAGCCGAACAGCAAGCCCGGCCTGCCGGGGCGTGACGGCTGAGGGGCTCGGCAGCCCTTCCTCCGGCCTGACGTGGTACCATGGTCAGCAGGCCGGAGGGGCCCATCATGTCAGACCTAAGCAACGACGACCGTCTGCGGTGCCCATGGATTGGCGCGCTTGGCTCGGCCATCCTCGTGCTTTCGGTCACAGCGTGGACGGGTTGCGGCGCAGAGCCGCCGGACGCTGGCCCCCTTGTGCCATCCGGCGATCAGACGGGTGTGACCGGTGCCGGCGACGCGTCGGCCGACGCCATCGGCTCATCCTCCCGCCCCTCATCCAACGACACCGTTGATCCCTATGAGTCCTACTACGTGCTGACCGAGGAGGGCCTGGAGGCGAGGCCTTGGCGTTCAGCCCCCAGGGATACACCCGCTTTCGCGCCGCCGGATCTGGATGGGGCCGCCGCCCAGCGGTCGACGTGGCATGACGCGGACGAGGACCGACTCTACGAAGCCTTCTGGAACGAAGAGGGGTGGTTCGTTGCCTATTGGGACCGGCAGGGATGGTACGACACCTGGTGGGACGAGGCCGGCTGGTACGAGGACTACTGGGATGACCAGGGCTGGTACGAAGAATACTGGGACGACGAAGGTTGGTTCGAGGACTACTGGGACGACGTCGGCTGGATGCTCGCCCGATAGCCCAGGCCTCTCACCAGTCCGTTGACCGCCACATTTTTCCGACGTCCGCACCTAACGCGATTGGCCGCGCGGTGTCTAGCCTGGTTGAGGCCGCGTACGCGTCATCCACCGCCTGCACATCTTAGTCTCGGCACGCAGCAACCTCGCTGACGGAGGCGTGGCCATGTTCCAACTCAAAGTGTTGTCGTTGAAGGGCTTGTGGTGTCTTAGCCGACGCATCGGTCGGTCGATGGCCCTGACCCTGACCGTCTTGGGCCTCGGCTGCGGCAGCGGCTCGAGCTACCTGCCGGCGATCCTGCCCGGGGGCGGCTACATCGTCGACGACTACTACAGCGACACCTACTACGACGGCGGCTGTAGCGACTGTGGTGGCTACTACGTCGGGTATGACGATTACGGCGGGGGCTACTACTACGACGACGACTGGGACGACGATTGGGACGACGACTGGGATGACGATTGGGACGACGACTGGGACGACGACTGGGATGATGACTGGGATGACGACTGGGACGACGATTGGGACGACGACTGGGATGACGACTGGGATGACGATTGGGACGACGACTGGGACGACGACTGGGACGACGACTGGGATGACGACTGGGATGACGACTGGGACGACGATTGGGACGACGACTGGGACGATGATTGGGACGACGACTGGGATGATGACTGGGATGATGACTGGGACGATGATTGGTGGGACGACTGAGCGTTGCTTGCCTGAGTGGACCTAGCCGAGGCGCATCATCGTGGCCGCCCGACCACACTTCCGAGACCCTTCACAGGCATCGCGAGCCCGCACGCGGCCCACGATGCCGGCCATGGCTAGTGGCCGACCTGCTCGACGAAGTTACGGTGTTGGCGCTTCTTGGAGGTGAGCAGGACCGGGTCGACCTGACCCTTTCGCTTGCGGACGGGATCGCCCACCTTGCCTTGCTTCCACAGTTTCGGCGGCACCTCGATGCGGCGCGTCTTGCCGTCGCTGCATCGGACCTCCCAGTAGTAATCGTAGAGGTCCCCACCATACTTCTGGCTGACAAACCAATCCCTCTCGCGCTGGGCCTCGGATATCCGCCCGTTGTATGCTTGGGCCTTCATTCTCGGGATCTCCACCAGGTTCCGATAGCCGACGAAGCCACCGTAGATGGCCGTGGCCACGAGGATCGATCCGATGGTGCCGTCTTTCCTGTTGGGTCGGTACATGGCAGGTCTCCCTGAGGACATGGTGCGGGGTCCGATAAGCGTCGTCACACCACGACTGGCGCGCAACGTCAGCACCACTAGGGATCGGATACGTAGGGGCAGACTCCAGCAATTCCGATGCGGCCAGACCTCGGACGCCCCTGGCGGGCCCTCTCGGGGCGACCGGGCCGGCCGTTTGCCTTGAATGGGTGGGTTGGGGTTGCGATAATGTCGGGATTAGGTGTGAGCCTCGTGATGCGGGGCGCCTTCGCGACCGGCCGAGTTCGGGCAACCTCTGATTCTGGATAGGCTTGGCGTCCTGCAGCGCTTCGTCGGAGGGCGGGACGGTGGGACGTCCCGGCGGCAATGCCGTTGAGACGCCGTCGGTGGCGAGGCCGGCGGGGCGCACGCATCTGTTGGACGCGACGTCGGGCGCGGGACGTTTGGCCAGCGAGGCCGTCCTTCGTTCAGTCGATGGCTGAGACGTGTTGAACGGTCGGTCGTGTCAGGCCGGCAACGCGCGAGGGAACCATCATGCTGCGAACGATCGTGTTGGCCGGGGCGAGCCTGTCGATCATCCTGGCGGGCTTTGCGGCTTACACCTACCAGGACCCGACCGAGAAGTACGCCGAGAGCCTGGTGGACGCGAACCTGCCGGACGAGCCCTTCTCGAGCCTCAACTCCACCGGCGTGCTGGAGTACGACGGGGTTAGCGTCCCGGGTGGCGAGAAGCCCGCGGTCAAGGTCTGGACCGACGACGGCGAGGCCCGCTACCAGTTTCGCGCGACCACCTGGGAACCCATTCGTGAGGACCTCTTCCGTCTGGTCGATCCCGAGATCGCCGTGTTCATGCCCGGCGGGCAGATCACGCGGATCCGCGCCGACCACGGCGAGACCTTCCTCGAGCGCCTCCGCGGCAACAACCTCACGCCCCGGCGCGGCAAGCTGTGGGGCAACGTCCTGGTCTTCGTCGACCGCAGCGACAAGGCCTGGCGCAAGAAGAACCCCGACAAGCTCGCGCCCGAGGATCACCCCGAGCTGATCATCAAGATCTGGCTGGACGAGGTCACGTTCGACCTGGACCAATCGCTCATCAAGAGCCCCGGGCACCTGCGGGTGCAGTGTCCCGAGGTCGAGATCGAGGGCTTCGGGCTGACGCTGGCCTGGAACGAGCGCGACAACCGCGTCGAGGAGCTGGTCATCGAGCGCGGCAACTACATGGAGCTGCGTAAGGGCGGCAACATGGTCTCCTTCGGCCTGCCCGGCCAGAACGACCCCAACAAGCCGTCCAAGAAGGACGACAAGCCGGACGAGAAGAAGCAGGCCGTCAAGGAGCAGCTCTTCCGGGCGATGGCCATGAAGCAGGTCGGCCTGACCGAGACGAAGGACCGTCCCGAGCCGTCGGCGTTCGTCCAGCGGGCGGTGGCCGCCAGCGCCACCGCGAACAAGGCGCTCAGCATCGAGGAGGTCTATCCCACCAAGAAGCAGCAGCGCGGGGCGACGACGCGTCGCTCGTTGAAAGACATCTTCCGCGGCAAGAAGCTTAGCCTGTTCGACAAGCCCACGGGCCGGCGACTCCAGCGCAAGGGCAATCAGCTCGATACCTACCTGGCCGTGCTCGAGGGCGACGTCGTCGTCGAGCAGGTCCGCGGTCTGAAGATGCTCGGCCGACTGAGCGGTGTGGATCGTCTCGCCCTCGTCTTCGACGTCGGCGAGAGCCAGCGCCAGGCCGTGCGAAGCACAGGATCGGACGGCGACGAGGCCGAACAGGCCGACGAGGAGTCGCCGGAGGGGGAGAGTTCGGACGCCGGCCAGGCCGCTGTGAATCGCAAGGCCTCCGTTGCCGAGGGTGAGGGCAAGGACGGACAAGCTCCCACCACGCAACCCGCGGAGAAGACCCGGCTGCGCCTGCACTGGAAGGGGCGGCTCGAGCTGCGCCCGGTCGAGCCGGACGGGGAGCAGACCGGCAAGCGGTTCGATGCGTACGCCTTCGGCGACGAGGTCCGCATCGAGGACCAGCAGGGCGTGGTGCTGTGCAAGGAGCTGATCTTCAGCAACGAGACCGAACGCGCCTGGCTCAAGGGCGGCCAGACCAAGCCGGTGCGGATGTGGGCCGACGACAACCGCAAGCTGCAGGGCCAGAAGATCTACCTCGACCGCAAGATGGGTCTAGCCCTGTTCCAGGGCCCGGGCTCGATGTCCGACACCCGCAAAGCCCTCGAGTCGATCGGCCTGCCGGACGACGAGGGCGGTCAGGCCCCGGAGGGCGAGGAGTCGCCCGAGGGCGAGCGGATCGAGCTGAACTGGTCCGACGGGGCCCAGCTCGAGTTCGGTCCGTCGGAGGTCACGCTTACCGATCCGACGACGGGCCGGCAGTTCACCAAGACCCGCGAGCACATCAAGGAGGCGTCCTTCCGCGGCGACGTGCGGATGCGTCAGGGCAACCAGGAGATCCGCGCCCACGAGGTCGTCATGACGATGGGCCCGCCGACCAAGCCCAAGGCCTTCGTCGGTCCGATCCTGTCGGTGCGGGCCAACGGCGAGGTCGCCCTCATCCAGGAAGGCAACGACATCCGTGCCGACAAGCTCAGCGTCAACATGGCCGTCGACGAGCACGGCCGCAACATCCCGAAGTCGGCGACGGCCTACGGCAACGTCAAGGCCAAGCAGGGCGGGCGCGAGATCCGCGCCAAGGACATGCTCTCGGTCGTCATCGGCGAGGTCGAGCGGCCCGAGCCCACGACCGCTGCGGCGGCCAAGAAACTGCCCGGCGGGATCGATCCGGCCAAGCTCACCAGGGTCAAGCAGCTGGCCGCGCTGCGGGGGATCGACGGCAAGGAGATCGACGAGCTGGTCGGCAAGGTCGGCTACAACATTCAGGCCTTCGAGGCCTTCGCCGAGTCGAAGGGGTTGAACACGAGCGTCGTTCGCAAGCTGCTCAAGCCCGCCAAGCCCAAGCTGAGGCTCTCGATCAACGAGATGCACGCGTTCGGCGACGTCGTGGCCGTCGATACCGAACAGAAGATGGACGTCCAGGCCGAGGAGCTGCACTGCACCGTGCCGGACGGCAAGATGATCGACCGTGCCACCGTGATCGCCAAGCCCAACGAGCAGTCGCGCGTCAAGATGGAGGACTACGTCATCCACGGCCATCGCATCGAGGTCGACGCCGACCGGCAGTATGCCGAGGTGCCCGACAAGGGGTGGCTGCGGTTCGAGAGCAAGCAGGGCCTGGACGGCGAGAAGCTCGATAAGCCCATGCCGATCCGTATCGAATGGTCCAAGGAGATGCGGTTGGAGGGCGCCAAGAACGTCGGTCGCTTCATCGGTGACGTCGTGGCCGAGAGCGAGACCAGCCGGATGGAGTGCGACCGGCTGCGGATCGACCTGGTCGACATGGCCCCGGCCGAGATCGAACGGCTCCGCGAGCAGCGCCAACCCGAACCGACCATGTTCGAGCAGTTCCGCAAGGCCGTCACGGATGCGGCCATGGGCAAGACGCCCCAGATCGGCCGACAGGCCCAACCCGAGCCGGCCGAGCCGTCGACGAAAGAGGAGCTGCGCCGGCGGTTCGCCAAGCGCCCGATGCGCGTCCTGGCCGAGGGCAACGTCGTCGTCGTGTCCAGCATGATGGACAAGAACGACCCGAAGCGCTTGCTCAGTCGGATGCGGATCGCGGGTCCGAAGCTGACGGTCGACCTCCAGCGCGAGCAGATGGAGGTCACCGGGGCGGGGTCGCTGCTGATCGAGGACTATCGCCTGCCGGCATCGGTCAGCCGGTCGCAGCTCGTCAAGAACGCGAGCCGCCCGAAGAACCCGCTGATGGGCAACATCGCCAGCAACGGCCCGAGCCAGACCGCGTTCATGTGGGCCAACAGCATGACGTACTTCCTGGCGAACAACCTGGCCGTGCTCGATCGGTCGGTGCACATGCGGCATCTCAGCGGCGGCGAGGTGGTCATGGGCAAGGAGCTGGCCAAAGCCATGGACGTCGACCTGCGGGCGCTGAAGATGAAGGGGCGACGCGCGGAGCTGACCTGCGAGAACCTTACCGTCGAGTTCCTCCAGAAGCGCGACGAGAAGACCAAGGGCAAGACGCCTTTCGACGTGGCCGGTGCGACCGAGCTGCAGCGCCTGATCGCCACGGGCAACGTCTACATCGAGGACAGCGGCACGTGCCTCGTCGGCGAGGAGCTGACGTACTTCCGCGACAAGAACGAGATCACCGTCGTCGGCACGAAGGACAACCAAGCGCGCCTCTTCATCGAAGACCCGAAGGGCAAGCAGTTCATGTACCCGGCCGCGCCGATGTTCCGATGGAACCGCAGCACGGGCGAGATCTGGGCGCCCAACGCCCGCATCGTCGCCGTCGACGGTTGATGCACCGCGCACCGCCGCGTCCTATCAACCATGCCTTCTCGAGCAATCCAAAGCCTCGACAAGTTAGCGTTTGCCTTCGCGAATCTGCGTTGAATAATGGAGTAGTTGGACACATCTGGTGACCATGCACGTCTGAGGTCACGACCAGGGGACGCGGCGGCGGACAGAGAGCGGTCCGGCGCTGAGCCGGCGGGCCGCCGGAGTTCGCATTGCCGTTTGAGCGAGAACCGACGACGGGCTCATTCGCACGTCGCTACAGCCAACAACGTCACGTCCACATCAAGCGTGCGGTCGCGCGATGGGACCACGTCGGACAGGCCGAAACACGCGGCCGACGGGTTGATCGTGCGGCCTACTCGAATCATGAAGGAGGGGGTTGGGAAGACCGTTCGGTCGCGCCATGCCCACAGGGTGCGGCTGTGATCGAACGGTCGATGACACGGACGCCGGCGCGGGCTGCCGGGCCCGCTGTGCCGTCAGGGCCTTGGTCCGGGCGACGCCTTCGCCGGCTCCTGATCGATCGGCTGGGCAGTGGTTGTCGGTGGAGCGTCTACAGGGCTGCCCGACATCGGTGCTTTCCGGGGGTGTAGGCTTCATCGCAGCATCGGGGCCGATCGATCGGTATCGTCCGCGGCGGCGGCTGGGGGGACGTCGTCGCGGCTCTTTGTTGCGCGACGGCGACTCGCGATGGGGGCCACGCACCTCGACCGTGCGTTGGTCGATCCTCGATCCGTCTTCCCAGAGCGAAGCCGCCCGGTGCCGGTCACGGCAGGTGCTGCCGTTCCCACGTCTCGGTCTCCCCCGTGAAGTAGCGCACCCGCGTCTTCTTGAACTCCCGCGTCGACCAGAGGATCGCCGGGTCGGGGATGCCCGTCGTCTCGCCGAGCGCTTGAACGATCGTCAGACACTCCTCGCGCGATTGGCCGTGTATCATCGTGTAGATGCTGTAGGGCCAGTCGTCGTAAGCGGGCCGCTGATAGCAGTGGCTGACCGCGTCGAAGCCGGCCATGGTGGTGCCGATCTGTTCAACCTGCTCGTCCGGCACCGACCAGCACACCATGCAGTTCGCGCGAAACCCCGCCTCGCGGTGCCGCAGCACCGCCGCGTAACGACGCATCTGGCGCCGTTCGATCAGCCGCCTGCCCGATTCGAGGAGGCTCTCCACCGAGCAGCCCGCGTGCTCGGCGAGTCGGTCGAACGGCCGGGGCTCGATCACGATGTCCGTCTGGAGCGCGCGAATGACGGGCAGGTCGTCCTCGCCGATGGCGTGCTGCCTGGCGATGCGTCGGTCCTCGGCCGTGTAGCGGTTGGGGTCGCCCTCGGAGGTGGCGGTCGGCTCGCCCCGGCCGACGAGGTCGAGCACCACGCCGATCTTGAACAGCCGCAGCGTGGGCAGCTTGCGGGTCGATACCGCGCCGGACAGCTCGTGCAGGATATCGAGCGTGCGCTCGAGGCCGAGCCGACTCGTGGGCGGCACCGCCAGCGTGTACCAGAGGTTGTAGGCGTGGTCGCGCTCGTAGCAGTGCGAGACGCCGGGATGCGAGCACAAGACCTCGGCCGCGGCCTCGACGCGGTCCGGCGCGACGCGGGAGGCCGCCAGCGTCGACTCGTACCCCAGCGTGTGGCTGTCGAAGATGGCGGAGATCTGCCGGATCGGTCCGTTGTCGGCCTTGAGGCGGGCGACGCGGCGCAGGGCCTCGTCCTCCTCGATGCCGACGCGCCTACCGAGGTCACGGAAGGGGCGATCGGTCAGCGGGAAGTCCACCTGGACGATATCCAGGATCTGGCGGTCGATCGGGTCGTCCGGAGATGACGGCATGAAAGCGGGTCCTCGTTGAATCCGCGGCTCAGGGCCTCTTATACTCAAGCGTGTGGTCCAACTCAACGCGGCCGACGGTCGAGGCCGGGAGACACGACGATGGTCGACGCGACGTCACGAGAGAACGGGCATACGCCGATCGCGATCCGGCGAATCCTCTGGCCGACAGACTTCAGCGAGCTGAGCCTGTACGCCTTGCGGTACGCCCGCAACGTGGTCGAGGTTCGCAAGGCCGAGTTGCACTGCCTGCACGTCGTCGACGAGGGGTACCAGTATCTGGCCATGGGGCCGGACGCCGTCCCGATCGGTCCGCCGATCGACGACGTCGTGACCTCGGCGGAGGGCCACCTCGGCGAGTACCTCGACGCCCACCTGGGCGACGCCGACTTCCCCGTGCTGCGGACCGTCCTGTCGGGCCAACCGTTCCATGAGATCATCCTGTATGCCCGCCAGCACGCCATCGACCTGATCGTCTTGGGCACGCACGGGCGAACGGGGCTCAAGCACGCCCTGCTGGGTAGCGTGGCCGAAAAGGTCGTCCGCAAGGCCCCGTGCCCCGTGCTGAGCATCCGCCACCCCGACCAGGAGTTCGAGATGCCGTAGGCGGCATTGCCTTGTTCGCACTCGCCCGGCCGCGTAAAATCGCTGGTTCGCGGCATCGCATGGGGCCGCGACGGCAGTTCGCCCCCAAGCCGAGCGGGGATGCAGGAGGCGGCCGAAGTCTCGGAGATGTCATGGCTGCGGACACGATGCATGCCGAGGTGCTGGCCTCGCCGATGATCAAGCCGGTCTGCGGGGCGTGCAACCTGGTCTGCACCTACTGCTACTACCGTGAGACGAGCGAGCATTTCGAGCAGCGCGCCGGTCGCATGACCGACGAGACGCTCCGCAACATCGTGCGGACCTTCTGCCAGAGCCCCCATCCTTGCCCGCACTTCTCGTGGCAGGGCGGCGAGCCCATGCTCGCGGGGCTCGAGTTCTTCCACAAGGCCGTCGCCTATCAGCAGGCCTTCCGCCGCGAGGGCCAGCAGGTCGTCAACGCCTTCCAGACCAACGGCACGCTGATCGACGAGGCCTGGGCCCGCTTCCTCAAGCGGTGGGACATGCTGGTCGGCATCAGCATCGACGGACCGCCGGAGATCCACGACAAGAACCGCATCTACCCGAACGGCACGGGGAGCCAGGCCGAGGTCCTCAGGGGGCTGCGCTGGCTGCAAGAGCATCAGGTCGAGCACAACGTGCTGGTGCTCGTCCACGGCGACAACGTCGGGCATGCCAAGGAGGTCGTCCGCTTCATCCGGGAGCTGGACGAGGACTTCCTCCAGTTCATCCCGTGCGTGGTCACGGGCCTCGACCGATCGCTGCCCAGCCACGACGCCGTGGATCCGATCGCCTACGGCCAGTTTCTGTGCGAGGTCTTCGACGAGTGGATGTCGGCCGGGTCGGATGCGTTCTACGTCCGCATGTTCAACAACCTGGTGATGGCCTCGGCCGGCATGGAGCCCGAGTACTGCGTCTTCCGCAACGAGTGCGCGGGGTGTATGCTGGTCGAGCACAATGGCGACGTCTTCCCGTGCGACTTTTTCGTGCAACCGGAGTGGAAAATCGGCAGTCTAAGCCATGGTAGCACCTCGGCCCTGTTCCGCGGCGAGCGCTGGTTGACGTTCCGCGGGTTGAAGGGCGACGTGCCCGAGGCGTGCCGGGCGTGCGAGCACGTGGCCATCTGCCACGGCGGCTGCCCGCGGGACCGCTTCGGAGGTCGATTGCCCGACGGCGAGCCGAACTACCTGTGCAAGGGGTATAAGCTGTTCTTCGATTACGCCCGACCGCAGCTCAAGAGGTTGGCGGACGATCTGCTGGCCGGTCAGGCCATGCCGGCGCCCGCGACGTACGCCGAGCAGACCCGGCAAAGGCCGTCGCGGACGGGGCGCTCCAAGAAGCGCCGCCGCTCGCGGACGCGGAGACGACGATGAGACGTCCTGAACCCATGGCGGCGATGGTACTGGTGATCGCGATCACCGGCGTCCTTCTGCCCGGCGGCTGCAGCCATCCCGAGGCGACCCGGCTGACCCAGCAGCGCGAGGCCCGCATCAACATGTGGCTCAGCGAGGCCGCCGAGCGGGAGCGGCTCGGTGCACAAAGGGTCGACGCCGGCCTGCAAGAGATCGACCGCCTTTGGCAACGCGACGTCGAGAGAACCCGACAGAACGAGGCCAAGCTCAACGAGCACATCCGTTTCATCAACGAGCGCTGGCACGATCGTCAGCCCGCCTTCGAGGCGGCCATCGAGCGGGAGCTTCGGGGCAAGCCCGAGCGGATCGAAGAGATCGGCGCCCGCATGGTCTACTGAGTCGCGTCGACGGTCGTGACCCGTTCAAAGATCACCCACCTAATCAGCAATCTGACGCGCCAGGTCGTGCACCGTCGTCACGGGCATGCTGCACTGCTGACCCACACAGACGTAGCCGGTCGCTTTGCCGTCGATGGGCCTCAGCCCCTCGGTCCAGGGGGCCAGCTTGACGATGCCGGCGGCCTCCTCGTCGTCGGCGGGACGGCAGAGCAGGACCTTGTTCGGCAGGAACTGCCGGCGGAGC
Organism: uncultured Planctomycetales bacterium; assembly: GCA_964622545.1. Taxonomy (GTDB): domain Bacteria; phylum Planctomycetota; class Phycisphaerae; order UBA1845; family JAFGLZ01; genus JAFGLZ01. The sequence goes on from CAZUQM010000042.1 coordinate 23,769, forward strand.
ATCGAGAGCATCGACCGCGTGTCTTCGGCGGTCGGCAGACCGGCGATGACGATCTCCCGCGACGGTCCGACCGCGAAGTCCACACCGCACAGCAGCATCGTGTAGGCCGACGGGAAGCGGGCCACCTCCGAGGCGAAGGCCTTGGCGATGCGATCCGCCCGCTGTTCGAACTCGGCCTGGCCCGTGATGCGAGCCAGGCGCAGCAGGTTCAGCATCGCCACGGAGTTGCCCGACGGGATCGCCCCGTCGTAGATGTCCTTCTGGCGGATGAGGAGCCGCTCGGCGTTGTCGGCGGTGAAGTAGAGCCCGCCGGTCTGGTCGTCCCAGTAGCGGTCGAGCATCTCCTGGTTCAGCGCGATGGCCGATTCCAGATGCCTCGCGTCGAACGTCGCCTCGTACAGCTCGATCAGCCCCCAGACCATGAAGGCGTAATCGTCCACATGCGCGGTGAGCCCGGCCTCGCCGCCCCGATAGCGGTGCAAGAGCCGCCCGTCGTCGGAGCGTAGCCTGGTCAGGACGAACTCGGCCGCGCCCTCGGCCGCCTCGACGTGCGCCGGATCAGCCAGCACGAACCCCGCCCGGGCCAGCGCGGCGATCATCAACCCGTTCCAGTCGGTCAGGATCTTGTCGTCCTTGTGCGGGTGCATCCGCCGCTCGCGGACCTCGAACAGCTTCTGACGGGCCTGCTCGAGCTTATCCTGGAGGGCCTCCGGGGCGATGTCGAGCTCGGCGGCGAGGTCCTTGACGGACTTGGTGCGGTGCAGGATGTTCGTGCCCGTGCGCTTGCCGCTGGCTTCGTCGACGTAGTTGCCCTCGCCGGTCACCCCGTAGACCTGGATGACGATCCGGGCGAGGTCGTCGTCCAGCACCTGGCGGATCTCATCGGCCGTCCAGACATAGAACTTGCCTTCCACGCCCTCACTGTCGGCGTCCTCGGCCGAGTAGAAGCCGCCCTCGGGGCTGGTCATGTCGCGGAGGACATACGTGATGATCTCGCGAGCCGTCGTCGCGTGCCGCTCCTGACCGGTGGCCTGGAAGGCCTCACAAGAGGCGATGGTGAGCATGGCCTGGTCGTAGAGCATCTTCTCGAAGTGCGGCACGAGCCAGTGACGGTCGGTCGCGTAGCGATGAAAGCCGAAGCCGACGTGGTCGTAGATGCCGCCTCGGCGCATGCTGGTCAGCGTCTTGTCGACCATGTCGAGCGGCGCCCGCTCATCCGTGCGTTTCCACTGACGCAGCAGGAAGAGCAGTTGATGCGGCGTGGGGAACTTTGGCGCCTCGCCGAAGCCGCCGTAGCGGTCGTCGTAGCGATGCGCGAGCTGACGGGCCGCGTGGCTCAGCGTGGATGCGTCGAGGTCGCCCCCGGCCTCGATCTGTGTCGTCTCGGTCAGGGCGCTGGTGACCTTCTCGGCCGATTCCAGAACGTCGTCGCGCCGGTTCTTCCACAGGTCTTGGACGCGAGGGATCAGGTCGAGCATACCCATCCGCCCGAACCGCGTCTCCTTGGGGATGTACGTCCCCGCGAAGAACGGCCGCTTGTCCGGCGTCATGATGATCGTCAGCGGCCAGCCCCCGCCGCCCGTCATCATCTGGCACACCGTCATGTAGACGCCGTCGATGTCGGGGCGCTCCTCCCGGTCGACCTTGATCGAGACGAAGGCCTCGTTCATCAGCCGCGCGACCTCCTCGTCCTCGAACGACTCGTGCTCCATCACGTGACACCAGTGGCACGTGCTGTAGCCGATGGACAAAAAGACCGGCTTATCCTCGCGCTCGGCCTTTTCGAAGGCCTCGTCGCCCCAGGGATACCAGTCCACCGGGTTGTCGACGTGTTGCAGCAGGTACGGGCTCTGCTCGCCAGCGAGTCGATTGGCGGATCGTGTGGTCGTGTTGTCGCTTGTCGACGTCATGGTGGAACTGCCTTTCGCCAAGAGGGCCAAAGTGACGAGCCCGAGGCCGAGCAACGGGCCCAGCACGGTCGTGGTCGTTTGCAGCGTCGTCTTCATATCGGCGACCGGCCGTGTCCGTCGGCCGGGCACGGCTCGCGCGAGGGACGTCCGTGAGCCCTGTCGGGCCTTCACCTATTCGATGGTCTGAGCGGCTGGAACCATGCGTCCTTTTCGGGCAAGCGTTTGCGGAGGGAGCGATGGCCGGCGGCGGCGAGCCGGTCGATCGCCGGGCGCGGACTCGTGCCGGGGGTTTGGCGATTGACCCGCCGACGCGATCCGCTATGCTTTGAGGCCAGCCATGAACGACACGAACAAGGACATCGATCGTGATCTGCTCGCCGCGCGGATCCTCATGCGCGGCGCCCTGCCGCTGCTCAAGGTGCTGTTGGAGGAAGACCCCGACAAGGCCGCGAAGTTCAAGGGCGTCAACGCGGTCGTGCAGTTCGAGGTCAAGGGCACCGACCTCGGCACGTCTCTCGAGTGGACCGACGGGCAGCTCGAGGTCAAGCACGAGATCCACCCGAACCCGACGATCGCCTTTCGCTTCAAGAACCCCGCTCAGGCCGTGGCCTTTCTGACGGGCAAGCTGGCCCTGCCGTCGATCAGCGGCCTGTGGCATGTGGGCCTGCTGCTCAAGGTCGTCCCGCTCTTGCTGTCGCTCAAGCTGCTCATGCCCGACGTGGTGCCCACGGACCCCGAGAAGAAGACCCTCAAGGTCAAGCTGCTGATGTACATGGTGACCACCGCGCTGAGCCAGCTCAACAAGGGCGGCGAGCCGGAGATGGTCAAGTTCTGCGCCAAGAGCCCCGACCGGATCTACCAGTGGTCGGTCGAGCCCGACGGCCCGCACGCCTACCTCCGCATCAAGGCCGGTAAGACCAAATCAGGCCGAGGCCTGTACACCCGCAAGCGCCCCTTCGTCCACATGAAGTTCAACGGCCTGGACGGCGCCTTCGCCGTGATGACCAGCCAGGTCGACACCGTCGAGGCCGTCAAGGAGGGGCACCTCGATCTCGACGGCAGTCCCGAATACGCCAAGGAGATCGGCGTGTTCATGAAGCGCATCGAGGGCATGATCGCGTAGCGGGACTGTTCTGTTTCCACCCACGTCGCCATCCGACCGGGTCGCTTGCTCGAGACGGCAAGCGCATGGCCAGCCTCCTGATCCGCCTTCCGGTGCCCAGAAAACGTGTCCTAGCAGCCGTCTCCGACGCCGGCGCCTGGGGGGCGAGGCTCCCGCCGAGCCGCAACCATGGAGATGCGTCGACCTAACGCCGCATCAGCCCGTACAGGGGCGATGGTCTGGTGTCACGGGTGAAGCGAGCCGCCGGTCGAGCGGAACCCGTGGTCCGTGGTCACCCAACGAACCAGCCCCCATCGGGGCGACAGGCCTTTCGATTGGCCAGAGCCCGTCTTCAACGGGCTTGCCTGACACCGTCCTTCACGTCGAGTTCGGGTCGGATGCGAGAAAGCCCGTTGGAAACAGGCTCGACGCATGTGAGAGGGAGGGTCGCTTGCCACACCCGCCTGACCGGCCCTACAAGGACCGGCCTGGAAGCCCGCCTTCGGCGGGAAGGCCCGCTGAAACCGGCCGCTACCGATGGGGTCTCAACCACACCGAAGCCTTCGTCTCTCGGGGGCGTTTCCAGACAGAGGACTAGAACCGAAAGCTGCCCGGCTTGCGCTCGTCGAAGATGTCCGTCCGTGGTGCGACGAACTTGTCCGCGGCCTGGCCGAGGTCGGCGTCGAGGATGACGTGCCGGGCATCCTGGCCGAGGACGGTACCGTCCGGCGCGATCAGGGCGAGCCAGTCCGACGTGGCGGCCGCGACGAAAACGCGGTTCTCCACCGCTCGCGTCCGCAGCATCTCCATGTCCGAGCGGGCCTCGAAGAAGCACAGGAGGTGCGCCCCCCGCAGCGCCAGCATCCGAGGCCAATGGAACCCATCGGCATCCGCGCCGGCGACACAGCCTACCGTGACATCGCCGAACCGCCTCAGCTCCGGCGCCTCGGGGCGGTCCAGGATGTGCCAACCCTCGGCCTCGAACGAGCCCTCGTCGATGCTGTCGACCTGTGCGACCAGGGCCAGCCCGATCCCCCGATCGCACGTCCGAACCAGATCGGAGACCGTCCGTGTGACCACGACGCACGCCGGGCTGACCTCGTCCGTCGGCCGGACGGGCGGTTCGGGCGACAGGAGCGTCTGTCGACACTCCTCGGGCGGCCTGATCACCTGGGACGACGCAGGCGAGACCTCGGCCACGACGATGGCCTCGTCGGCCGGCTCGGCCTCGGCCAGGGTCGAACCGTCGATGTCCACGATCCGCGTCATGCCGCAGAAGCGCGTGACGTCGTCCTCCTGGCCCGCCTTGTTGGCACAGATGAAGGGCAGACCGAACTCCCGGCAGCGGGTCGGGATGATGTAGTCCGGTTGCGGGTTGTAGTAGGCGTGCCCCCCGGCGACGTTCACCCAATTGGTCGGCATGGCGATCAGCTCGGCCCGCTCGGACGCCAGCGTGGCGACGATCTCGGGCACGCGGGCATCGGAGCAGATGAGCGCCCCGATCCGCCCGATGACCGTTTCGAAGACCGGGAGGGTGTCCCCGGCGCAGAACGTGTCGTGGTCGAAGTCCCACAAGCACTGCTTGCGATAGACGCCGATGACCTGGCCGGCCGGTCCGATCACGACCGCCGAGTTGTAGAGCTGGCCCCCGTAGGTCTCGACCAGTCCCACAACCAGGTGCAGCTTCGCACTGCGGGCCTCGGCGCTCAGCAGCGGAACCAGTGCATCCGACCGTAGAACGGGCGAGGCCTCGTACGTCGCCCGCGAACGAAGGTGGTAGGCCGGATAGCTGCACTCGGGCAGTACGAGCAGGTCCACGCCATAGCGGCCGGCATGTCGGATCATCCTGAAGACGTCGTCGAGGGCGTCGTCGGCTCGTTCGATCGGGCGGGCGTTGAGCTGGGCGGCGGCTACGGTGATGGCCCTGGGCAGATCCATAGGGCCCTATCCTACCCGCATCGGGCCGGTTCTCGCCAAGCAATTACGAATATCCATCCGAGACGATGCGGCCGGCCCTGGGCAGGCGACTCATGCGGGCGTAGAATGTCCGGATGATGAACGCTGCCACGTCGCCGAAACGCCCCCATCGAGCCGTGGGCCGACCTGCTACCGGAGGGCTGGCCGTGCTGATGACGGCCGTCCTAAGCGGCTGCTCGCTGACCGGCTCCGCTCCGCCGGTCGAGCAGGTCGAGGACCTGCCCATCCTGTGGGACAAGGCCGGAAGCTACTGCAACCGCACCACGCCGCTCAGGCTCGTCGCCCGCAACCGAGCGGAGATGGCGCTCTGCCCGATCAGCGAGGTGCCCGTCGATTTCGACCACGAGATGGTCCTGGCGGCCACGATGGGCCGGGTGCTGTCCGACGGCTACGCGATCCGCATCGAGCGCGTCTACAGGCAGGGTTCGGTCATCAAGGTCGACGTCCGCATCTACCGCCCGCCGCCGGTCTCGCAGCCGAGCGACATCCGCCCGGCCTGTCCCTATCACGTCGTCGTCGTGCCCCGCAGCGACTTGAACGTCGAGGGCTTCTCGCCCGATCCGCGTCGCGCCCAGCCGCGACGGGGTCAGAAGATCCTCTTCTAGACAGGGCGATCCCCAGCCGCGGACCGGGGCGGCCCCGGCACCGCCGTTGACACGATGAGACGCGTCGTTGAACATGGTTCGGCTTCGGGTCCTGGCGTCCCATCGGACCCGACGATGTGAACCTAGGATCGCGCCAGAGGCGGGAGGTCCCCATGCGTTGTCGTTCTGTGATTCCGATGATGATCGTGCCGGTGTTGCTCGTCTGCACCGTGCAGGTGGGTGTGTCGCCGGCGGCCCAGACACTGGTCGAGGTCACCTGCCACCCGGACAACCTGAAGGTTCCCACGCCGGTGATCGTTGGGCTGCAAAAGGTTGAAGCCGCCAAGGAGCTGCCCGCCACCTGCATGCTGGTCGAGGAGGGTACGGCCCGACGCGTGCCCGCTCAGGTGATCACCGGTCCGGGCAAGTCGCTCTGCTTCATCATGCCGCCGCGAGAGAACGCCGGGGGCGTTCGACGGTTCCGCGTTACCGAACACCGACCCGGCCCGGCCGGCCTCGCCGTCAGCACCGACGATCCCGATAGGCTCATCGTCAACGAGTTGGGCAAGCCCGTCCTGACGATGATCCGCGGGCCGATCCTCAAGAAGGGCGTGCCGGGCAAGTATCGTCGCATGGGGTACCTGCATCCGGTGTACGACCTCGACGGGACGGTGCTGACCGACGACTTCCCGCGAGACCACTTCCACCATCGCGGCGTGTCGTGGGCCTGGCCGCGCGTCAAGTACGCCGGTCGCCTGTACGACATGTGGCACATCACCGACATCAAGCGGCGGCTCCGTAAGGTCCTCAGCACCGAGGCCGGCCCGGTCTGTGCCGTGCTTCGCGTGAACCACGAATGGGCCCTTGAGGATCATCCCACCGGCGAGAACAAGGATCGCGGCTACCAGAAACCGCCCGTCGTCGATGAGAAGGTTGAGCTGTGCGTCTGGTCGGCGGGCAAGACGGGTCGCATCATCGATGTCTTCCTGACGCTCACGGCCCTCAAGGGACCGGTCTCGATCGGCGGCCGCCATACCGAGAGCAAAGGCTACGGCGGGTTCAACTGTCGGTTCGCGCCCCGCAAGGACACCGTCCTATTCGGGCCGAACGGCAGGCAGCCCGACGTGGTGAATCGCGTCCCCATGGCCTGGAGCGATCTGTCCGCCAAGTTCGATCCCGAGACGAAGCGGGTCAGCGGCATGGCCATCTTCGATAGCCCGAGCAACCCGGGCTTTCCGAGCGGATGGTCGAATCGGACGTACGGTTATCTGAATCCGGCCTGGCCCGGTTTGGACAAGCACGTCCTCGAGCCGGGCAAGCCGCTGCGGCTGCGGTACCGGGTCTACATCCATCGGGGGGACGTCGTCGCGGGCAAGGTGGTCCACGCACAACGGTCGTTCGTGCATCCGCCTAGCGGCTCGGTCCTGACCAAGCCCTGACGGGTTGCCGTCGGCGATCGGCATCCACAACGACGGGTCGGCCCGACCGCCGGCCGCCAGCGCGACCCAGGCCTGCCGCAAGCTCGCGCACTGGCGCCTCCGTCCGTGTACAATCGCAACTCAGTGCATGGGCATTGACCCCAGGAGCGGACCGTTCGTCTCGCCGCATCGTCCTGGCGACGGGACGTGCCGCGGCGCGGGTTCCTCAGGTGAATCACACAGACCTCGAGACCATCTCGGCCCCCGCATCGACGGAGCGACGTCGCGTCCTGACCCGTCGACGCCTTGTCATCGCCGCGGTCGTGTTTGTCGCTTCGCTCGGCGCCGCCTATGCCATGCTGCCCTGGCTGCTGCCGAGCCGATGGCTGGCCGACCGGATCGCCGCGGGCATCGCCCAGGCCATGAACCGCTCGGCCCACATCGAGCGGTTGCGGCTGAGTTGGTTGGACGGCGTCATCCTCGAGGGGCTGACCATCCAGCGCCGCCCCGGCTTCGGTGACGGACCCTTCGTCCGCGTCCAGCGGCTGCAATGCCCCTTCAAGCCCATAGCGGCGCTTCGCAACAAGCCCGTCGAGCGGCTCGACCTGTTCGGCCCCGAGGTCTGGGTCGTCATCGTCGACGAGGACGGCGTCCAGCGCCTGAACATCAGCGACCTGGGCGCCGAGGGCATGGAGTCCGTGCCCCCCGGCGAGTGCTCGGCCATGAACACCGTGCTGCACCTGCAAGAGCACGACCGGACCAGCGACGGATCAGCCGAACCGGACGGCGCGACCACCTCGCGACCCGATGCCGATGCCATCGCCCTGCGTCTCGGCCAGCTCGCCTTCCGACTCGACGACAAAACGGGCCAGGCCCGGTGGAAGATCCGAGGCCGCCTGCCCGAGTTCGCCGGACGCCCCGAGACCCGACCGTCGGGTTCGACCGGCACGCTGGCTACCGAGGGCGCGCTGACCATGCCCAAGCTCAACGCCGACGTGAAGCTGAGCGGCGGCGGCCGGGTGCGATGGGATCGCCTGGATCTCTCCTCGATTCCCGTGCACCTGATCCCGGGCGGCACGATCAGCCGCCTGACCGGATGGAGCGCCGGCATGCTGGACATCCGCGTCCAGGAGGACCTCAGCGTCGACATCTCCTTCGAGAGCGATCTGTCCGACCTGACGGTCCACCGCGAGGACCGCCGACAAGGCGACCGCATCGAACGGGCCAAGGTGGCCGCGGCCGGGCGATGGAACCCCACGGCGGACGTCCTGGTCCTCAACAGCTTCGCCTGCCGGGTGCCCGGCATCGAGGTCGCCGCCAAACCCCGTCCCGACGGCGAGCCCATCCGTTTCGCCCTGTACGAGGATCGGCTGATCGATATCGACTTGATCGGTCGCGTCGACGACGTGGCCGAGCTGCGCCGATCCGTGCCGGAGCTGGACGGCCTGCTCTCCGAGCGGACCCAGGCCAGCGGCGGATTCGACTTCGACCTGAGCTGGCGACACATGACGACGGGCGATCGCCTCCGCCTCTCGCTCGACTCGACCCGCTTCGGCCTTCGCCACCCCGAAGCGGTCAGTATCGAGCCCGGCATGGCCGCGGCCTTGCGCCTGGATGTGGCTTCCGACCGCTCAAGGGACCTGCTCGTTCTGCGCGAGCTCGACGTGCGGCTGGCCGGACTGGACCTCAAGGCCGCCGTTCGATTGCCGCTCGATCTGGTCACGACGGCGCTCGAGCCGCCGACGACGGGGCCGTCCACGACGCCGTCCGAGGGCGAGCCGTGGGGGGACGTCCTCCATCGCATGGCCGGTTCGGTGAGCTTGCGTTGCCAGGACGCCGCGGAGCTGTCGCTGCGTTTGCCCGCGCTGGCGCGGTCGCTCGAGGGCGTGACGCTGGTCGGCCCGATGTCGGCCAGCCTCGATCTCCAGCGAAGCGCAGGCCGCGGGGAGGCCACGATCCTCCAGGCCTTCGTGGACGTGCCGGCCGAGTCGTCGCTCGAGGTAAGCGAGCGGTTCGTCAAGCCGGCGGCGGCCGACCTGACCGCTCGGGCCGAGCTGCGGCTGCCGCGAGACAGCCACGGCGCACTCGATCGCATCGGCGTCGACGTCCGTTGCGGCAAGGGACGCCTTCGCCTTCATCCCGATCGTTCCCGGGCGAGACTGGCCATTCAGCGTCAGCAGGCTCACAGGCAACAGCCCTTCACATCGGCCGACACACAACCCGGTCCGTCGTACCTGGTGCATGGGTATCTGTCGGCCGACGTCGAGCTGACGGGCGTCGAGGACCTGCTCGCGGCCGTACCCACTCTGCTGCATGAGATACAAGGCGAGCAGGACGCACCGCCCCTCGTCGGAGACGCGAACCTGACCATCGAGGCCAACGCCAAGGCGACCGCCATCGGCGATCGCATGCGGCCCGACGTCTGGCGAATGCGCGCGGAGGTCGTCGCCGACGATCTGGCCGTCGATCTCGGGTCCGACCTGCTCAAGCCGGCCGGCGAGCCGGGACGGTTGGCGGTCGATCATCTCTACGACCGCTCCCTGGATGTCCGCCCGCACCGTCACCGATCGCGGCTCGTGATGGCCGGGGCGGCCGTCGACGGTCGCTACGAGTGGGGGGATGAACAGGAGCTGGCTCAGCTCGAGGTCGACGTGCAAGACAGCGGCGCCGTGCTGGCTCACGTGCCGTCGCTGGCGCGCGAGCTGGGCGATTACGAGCTCACGGGTGGATTGCGGGCCTCGCTGACCTCACGGCGTGGGCCTCAGCGACACGTCGTCGACGTCCATGCCGACGCGACCCGCCTGGGCTGGGTTGTCAGCGGGGGCGACCCGTTCCGCAAGTCGGCCGGGGTGCCCTGCAAGGTCTCGACTCGGATTGTGAGCAGGCCCGAGGGCATCGACGAGGCACCCCACGAGATGGCCATCGAGGAATTCGAAGCCATGCTGGCCGCCTGTCGCCTTCGCGCTCAGCACGGCCGGTTGGTCACGCGACCCGGCACGCACGGCAGGCTGTCGGCCGACTACATTGCCAAGAACCTCAGGTGGTGGTGGGAGGCGAGCCCCTTCCGCGAGGTCGCCCTCTCCACGCAGGGGACGCTCGTGTTCGACGCCACGCTCCGGTCGCTTAGCCCCGCGGTCGATCGCATCGCCGAGCGCTACGACCTGATCGGCAGCGCCGAGTCCGAGATCGCCGTCTCCGTCGATCCGAACGCCGTGCGGCTGTCGGGTCGGATCCGCGCCGATCGGCTGAACCTCAATGCCTCGCCTCACCTGGTCAAGCCTCCCGGCACGGCCGCGCTCGTGACCTTCGATCTGGCCACCCAACCCGACGTGCAGGGCCCCGAGGGACGGGCGTCCTTCATCGTCCATGACTGCGGCCTGCGCTTCGGCGACCTCCGCGTCCGCGGCAAGGGCGACTTCTGGCTCCAGCACGAGCCGGAGCTGAGCCTGCCCACGCTCGGCGGGTTCACGGTGTCTGCCGAGTACGATGTGCCGCAGCTTGCGCGTCTGCAGGCCTTGGTGCCGTCGCTCTATGCCGAGCCGCTCGCCGGCGGTGTGAGCGGCGCGGTCGAGGTCTCCGCCGAAGGGGATCGCTATCGCCTGGGCCCGTCCACGATCCTCGCCGAGAAGGTCACCGCGGAGGTCGCCGGAGAGACCGTCGCCGTGGACGGGGCCGTCTCGGCCTCCAGCGACCGGATCGACAGCGAGGGGCTGGACATCCGGCTCGGCGACAACCGCTTGACCCTCGCGGGCCACGTGCTCAATCTCAGCGAGCATCCGCAGGGAAGCGTCTTCCTGATCGCGCGCGAGCTCGACCTGAACGACATCCGTCGGTGGCCCGCGCGATTGCAGGGTCTGGGCGGGGCGACCGACGAGACCACCCCCGTCGGTCCCGACTACCCGGCCGCGACCACCAAGCCCGCCCAGTCGAAGACGCCGGAGGAGCAACGCCTCATCGCCGCCCAGCCCGTCTTCGAGTTCCTCAAGCGGTGTGACCTCACCGGCCGGGCCCATATCGGCTCGGCCCGCGTGACGGGGGCCAAGACCAAGCAGGAGTTCGTCATCGAGGAGCTGGTCAGCGACTTCCGCCTGGCCGCAGGGCGTGTGGTCGTGCCCTTCCGGTGTGCCTTCAGCGGCGGCGTTGTCGACGGCGAGTTCACCATGACGGCCGACCGCCCCAATCCGTACTTCGATCTGACGTACAAGGCCGTCGACATCCAGGCCGAGGACAACGTCAAGAAGCTCGTGCTCTACGACTTCCCGGGCCTGCACGCCGACGGCAAGGTCACGCTGATCGACGCGACGCGCCAACGCTTCTTCAACGAGCCGGGCGTGCTGAATCACCCGGTCGGCGAGGGCGATTGGATCATCGACGGCGGCGCCTACGTCGGCCGGGCCGCGCCGATCTGGTTGACGCGGATCTTCCCGGGCCTGAACACGGCGCGCTACAAGTTCCGGCGCATGCACGATTGGTTCAAAAAGCATGCCGACGGCCGCGTCGATCATCACATGATCTACCAGGGCGAGGTCTACAACATCTACATGAAGGGCCACAGCATGGCCACCACCGGCCGGAGCCACTACGAGGTCGGCATCGATCTGTTGGCCGGCATCGAGAGCAAGTATTGGAGCGAGACCGGTCAGGGCCGCGTCGCGCTGTTCACGGCCGATGCCCGCGTCGAGGACGGCGTCGAGGTCGAGAAGACCATCCGATTCGTGCCGCTGCACCGCGTGATCTACGACGTCTTCCTCCGTAGCAACGTCGTGACGGCCGCCTACTACGCCCTCAAGCAACAGGCCATGCAGAAGGCCTCCGACCAGCCCGCCGACAAGGAGTGACACCCGTGGCGTTCGACGACCTGCAAGCCTTCGTGAGCGAACTGGACCGGCGCGGCCAGCTCAAACGCATCACCGCCGAGGTCGATCCCGTGCTCGAGATCACCGAGATCGCCGACCGCATGAGCAAGGCCCCGGCCCCGCCCGGCGATCCGCCGCCGCCCGAGACGGATCCCGTCCACGGCAAGCGAGGCGGTTACGCGCTGCTCTTCGAGAACGTCCGCGGCCACGACATGCCCGTGCTCATCAACGCCTATGGCAGCTACGAGCGCGTCCGGATGGCCCTCGGCTGCGACGCCATCGAGGACCTCTCGCGGCAGATCGCGGCGCTGCTCAAGCCCGAGGTGCCCGCCAGGCTGATGGACAAGCTCAAGCGCGTGCCCGAGTTGATGAAGCTGGCCAACGTGCCGCCCAAGGTCGTCCGCGACGGACCCTGCCAGGAGGTCGTCCGCACCGACGACGCCGACCTGCTCGAGCTGCCGGCAATCCAGTGCTGGCCCGACGACGGCGGACGGTACATCACCTACGCGGGCGTCTACACCAAAAACCCGGACAGCGGCGACCGCAACATCGGGATGTATCGCGTGCAGCTCTTCAAACCCAAGCTCGCGGCGATGCACTGGCATCCGCATCACGACGGCGCGAGACACTTCCGGCTCTATCAGCAGCGCGGCGAGCGGATGCCCGTCGCCCTGGCGTTCGGCGGCCCGAGCGTGATGCCCTATGCGGCCACCTGTCCGTTGCCGCCCGGCCTGAGCGAAGTCCTGTTCGCCGGCTTCCTCCACGGACGCGGCATCGAGCTCGTGCCCTGCAAGACCATCGACATGGAGGTGCCCGCCTCGTCCGAGATCATCGTCGAGGGCTTCATCGACCCGTCCGAGGATACGATCCTCGAAGGGCCGTTCGGCGACCACACGGGGTTCTACTCGCTGGCCGACCAGTTCCCGCGCTTCCACATGACGGCCGTTACGCACCGCAAGAACCCCGTCTACCCCACGACGATCGTCGGCAAGCCGCCCATGGAGGACTATTACCTCGGCAAGGCCACCGAACGGATCTTCCTGCCGATGCTCAAGATGGTCGTGCCCGACATCATCGACTACGACCTGCCCATGTTCGGGGCGTTTCACAACTGCGTCTTCGTCAAGATCCGTAAGGAGTACCCGTACCAGGCCCGCAAGGTGATGCACGCGATCTGGGGCGCGGGGCAGATGGGCTTCTGTAAGGTCATCGTCGTCGTGGACGAGCATGTGAACGTGCACGACGAGCAGGAGGTGCTGTTCCACGTCTGCGCCAACGCCGATCCGCGCCGCGACACCGTGATCGTCGAAGGCCCGCTCGACATCCTCGACCACGCCGCACCCGACTGCGGCGCCGGCAGCAAGATGGGCATCGACGCGACGCGCAAGATCGAGGGCGAGGGCCGCATCCGCGAGTGGCCCGACGAACTCGTTATGTCGCCCGAGATCGTCGACCGCGTCACGCGGCGATGGGCGGACTATGGGCTGAATGACTAGGCGCCCCTCAGGCCCCCCTCGGCCATGCCATGGCGGGAGGAGCACCGATGCGCAGCCTCTTGCTCGTCGATGCCGTCATCAACCTCGCTCTCGGCGTCCTACTCGTCTGGTTCCCCAGCATCTGGTGGAGGCTCTCGGCATCCCCCGGCGTCCAGTCGGTTCTATCCGAGCATCCTGGGCGCGGTCCTCTTCGCCATCGGCCCGCTGCTCGATCGCACGCCGCATGGCTTGAGCGGCGGCGAACGTCAGCGCGTCGCGCTGGGTCGGGCCCTGTCGGCCAGGCCGACGATCCTCTGTCTGGACGAGCCCCTCAGTGCCCTCGACGAGGACACCCGCGAGGAGATGGTGGGGCTCTTGCGATCGGTCACGCGCGAGACGGGCGTAACCACGCGCCACGTCACGCACAGCAAGTTCGAGGCCCTCAGCTTGGCCCAGCGGATCTTCCGCGTCGAGGACGGCCACGTCCATGACCAGTCGGAGATGGTCCGCGATACGCCATAGGGGTAGGGAGGCGCTGCAGCGTGAATCGGCACGCACGAGGCCGCGCCGGGCACGTCTTCGACCTCACCCCGCCGGCTTCCGCGACCACGCATTGGCCAGCAGGCTATCGACCAGGATCTGGAGCAGGTGGAACAGGACGCACGGCACGACCGCCGTGGGGTATTGCGGAAAGTACTCGATCGCCACGAACACGCTGATCGGGATGGTCTTCTGGCTCGCCACGATCGTCAGCGACCGCAGGGCGCCGGACGGTAGCCGCATGAGCCGACCCGCGCCGTAGTTCACACCCAGCATCAGGGCGTGCAGCAACACGGCCACCACCGCAACGTGGGCGATTAGCAGCAGGCTGTTGCTGTGGAGCTCCTTCGCGCCGCGGCTGACCGCGATGTAGATCATCAGCACGACCAGGATCGTCGGCAGCAGCTTCATGGCCGTCTTCACGCGGTGCAGATGCTGCCTCAGCGGCATCCGCAGGACCTGCCCGATCACGGTCGGCAGGATGATCAGGTACGCCAGACGGAGCATCATCGGCGCCACCGGCAGGTCGACCCGCCCGGTCAGCCCGAGCGTGACCTGCAGGCCGATCGGCAGGAGCAGCACGGCCGTCATGCTGCACACGATCGTGATCAGGATCGCGATCGGCACGGAGCCCCCGGCCAGCGTCGACAGGATGATCCCGCTGGCCAGCGTCGTCGGGCAGCACGAGACCACCATCAGCCCGACGAACTCCGACGGGCCGAGCGCCGCAGCACGGCCCACCACGAACCCCATGACCGGAAAGATGCCGCTGACGGCCAGAACCGCGTAGAGCGGCGCCCGAAGGTTGCGGATCTCGTCCAGGAAATGCCCGGTCTCCAGCGACAGCCCGCTGAAGATGAAGACGGTGAAGATGATGACCGGCATGGCCCCGAGGTCTTGGAGCCCAAGGCCCCCCGACGGTTCCACGACGGCCGCCAGCGCGGCCAGCACGATGCCGATCGTCAGGAAATTCCGAAGAAGGAACTGTCCTATCTTCCATGCGGAAAACAGGTTAGCGCCGACATCGCTCTGGGGGATGGACAACGGCTCGGGCTCCGACCTATAAACCAAGTGGTGGGGCAGTTGCTTGAGACCGAGATCTTCGGACCTGGCGACCGGCCCGTCAAGCCGGGCTCAATTCTCAGAACGGAATTCAACTGGACCCAGGTGAGCGGAACGTCCGATACAAAGAATCAGGCCGCGGACAGGGTTTGTCTGTCTACGGGCGTCTCGACTCGCTTGAGGGAGGAGTCCGAAACATGCGACGGGGTAGATCACCACTTACGCGCGGTGTGCTTGTTCTCTGCTTGCTGGGTATGCTCGCGCCCACCATGGGCGGCTGCCCGTGTCCGGGCGGCGAGTGTCAGGACTTCGCCGACGCCGCGAACCCGTCCATCGAGACGGGCGTCGTGGCCATTCTGACAGGCATCGTCAACGGCGTGTTCGCGTTGTTGGATACGAATGACAGTCAGCAGCAACAGCAGACAAACTTCAGCATGAGCTCCGATCCGAATAGCCCGTAGTAGAAGGGCCTTGTCGGAGACCTCGCTGGAACGGAATCTCACCGTTGCCAACCTGGTCCACGTGGTATCCACCTGCAGCCTGTCGGCCGCAGAGCCCGGCGTCGGTGCGTCTGCGGTGCTCAGCCCGCCGATTCATCTGATCCTTCCTGACAAAGATGTTCATATTCGCGACGCTTCAGCGCCATCTCGAGCATCCGGAATGTCCCGGGCCTGGTGCCGAACCGCTTGTCCTGCCAGCCGACCCGCTTCAGACCGGCCGCCTCGTAGCACCGTATCGCCGGGGTGTTGTCGGGGAAGACGATCAGGGCGACGCGATAGGCCTCCAGCGGGCCGAACGCCATCTCCAGCAAGAGGCGCATCATCTCTCGGCTCAAACCCTTGCCGCGCATCGCCGGGGCCAGGATGAAGTGCCCGATCCACATCTCGTCCGATCGCGACGGTAGGTCGTTCAGCTCGGCATAACCGATCGGGGATGCCCCGTTGCGGCTGTAGAGGACCATGGGACGCCCCCGTCGAGCCGTCCACCCAATGACCTTCTCCGGTGTGGCCGGGGCCGGCGTGTTCGGTGCCAGCCAGAACAGCTCCTGATCATCCGCGATCCAATCGCACACCAGCGGGGCGTGCGCTCGGATGAACGGCCGGAGCTCGTACGAGGCGGTCTTTCTGTTGAGGTCGCTGGCTGCCATGGCACCTGACGTGACTGGGAGGATCGCTCGGCATGGCGATCATGCACCGTAGCCATTATAGTCTGCAAGGCGCGGCTTTCACCCACATGCGCTGCAAGATGCCAGATTCTTCGGGCGCTCCAAGCGCCCGCGCTGGTGCATGACGGGGAGCGAACCGCAGCGTCGCGGAAGGCCAGGTCAGCGATGCCCCTCGAGCATTTCCAGGGCTATCCCGTCGTCCGAAAGACGGTCCACCTGGGCGGAAAGGAATGGGTGTGCCTGGCCCCGGCCAACGAGGACGACCTGCTCGACAGCCCGAAGGTCCAGGCACGGTTCGAGATCGACGAGTACATGCCGTACTGGGGCCAGCTCTGGCCCGCGGCGATCATGCTCGCCGAACACGTGCTGTCCGAGGGGCCGGGAGACGACAGGCCCGCCCTCGAGATCGGATGCGGACTGGGTTTGCTCTCGGTCGTGGCCGCGGCGGCCGGATGGGACGTCACCGCCACCGATTACGACGAGGACGCCCTCGCCTTCGTCGAGGAGAACGCCCGTCTCAACGCGGTCGGCTCCCTGCAGACCCGCTGGCTCGACTGGCGACAGCCCAGCCTGCTTCAGCGCTTCGACCGGATACTCGCTTCCGACGTGCTCTACGAGGTTCGCAATCTCCAGCCGCTCATCGACCTGGTCCTCCAGCTCCTGTCGGCCGAGGGGATCGCCTTGGTGGTCGATCCCGACCGCAAGGCCGCTCGAACCTTCGGCGATGAGCTGACGCGATCCGGGCTGAGCTGGCAAACCAGGACCCTGCACACGTATCAGCCCTATGGCCGATATGTCCAAGGGACCCTTTATAGTATCCGTCTGGAGTCGCCGGATTCGGTTCGCGCTTGACGCATCATGCCTCATCTCGGCGTGAAACAGGGCATGGAGAGCAACTCTCCGTCACGGTCGCCGTCTGCACCTGTGGCCGGCTGGCGTCGTTGGAGCGCTGCCTCCAGGCCGTCCTCGACCAGACCCGCGTGCCCGATGAGATCATCGTGGTCGACGACGGCGCTACGCTCGGCGCCCGTTTGGATCCTCTGGCCGATCGCATCCGCGCCGCTGGCATCGCCTGGCAGGTCTTGTCCAAGCCCGAGCCGGGGCTGACCGCCGCCCGAAACCTGACCCTGCGGCACGCGGGCGGCCAGATCGTCCAGTTCTTCGACGACGACGCCGAGCCCGAACGGGATTACCTGGCCGAGGTGCTCGACCTGCTGGAAGACGACCACGACCGCGCGATCGCCGTGCTCGGAGGGCACGTGATCGAGCCGCGTCTGGAGACACGCGGCGGCCTCGCCTGGCGGATCGTACAAGCCTTGGCCGGTTGGTGGGGCATCGGGCGACGTGCAGCGAAACGACCGCGTCCGAGCCAGTCGGCCCGATGGGCGGGTCGCTTCCGGCCGACCACCAGCGTGGTCGGCGCGGGGTTGGCCGTTCGACGTGACCTCGTCCATCCGCCCGGTTTCGAGGAGGCCCTGACCGGCTACGCCCTCGGTGAAGACCGTGAGATCGCCCTGCGGATGGCTTCGACGCATCTGGTCGGCCTGGCCCCTAGGGCGCGGACCCTCCATCGCACCGACACCGCCGGTCGGCCCGATCCCGAGCGATTCGGCTTTGCCACGGCCTACAACTACTGCTACATAGCGTCCAAGAACCTGCCGATGGGAGTAGGGGAGTGGGTCGTCGTGGGGTGGGGCCTTGCCGTGCTCGTCGCCGCTCGCCTCTGTAGGGCCCTGATCGGCCTGTCCCGCCGGCACCTGCTCGAAGCGTGGGGCACTGTTCGAGGAGCCGTGGCTTGGCTGCTGACATGATCCAACCCTGTCGGCTGCTTCTGGTCACGAACCGGCTCGTGACCGGCGGCGCCGAGCGCATGCTCATCACCCTGGCCGAGGCGCTGGACCGACGCCGCGTCCAACCCGTCGTGGCCTGCCTTAAGGAGCCGGGCCCCCTGGCCAACCGCCTCGAGGAGGCGGGCGTGCCCGTCCATGCCGATCTCCTGCGTCACAAAATGGACGTGTTCGTGATCGACCGCCTGTGCCGGCTGTTCCGGTCCGAGCGTATCGACGTGGTCTGCCCCGTCGGCAGCGGCGGCGATCGGATGTTCTGGTCCACCCTGGCCGCTCGCAAGGTGGGCCTGCCCGTGGCGGTCTGGTCGCACGTCTACCCGAGTCGCGGGCGCCTGGGCTTCGAGCGGGCCAACCAGGCCCTCTACCGCTGGGTCGATCGCTACATCGCCCTGGGCGAGCGCCATCGCGAGGCCCTGGGACGCTTCGAGAACATCCCAGCCGGGCGGATCTCGGTCGTCCGGAACGGCATCGACGCGGACGCCTTTGACCGACCCGACTTACGAGACGAGGCCCGACGGCGGCTGGAGCTACCCGACGACAACGCCCTCGCCGTGGGTATCGTGGCGAACCTCCGGCCGGAGAAGCGCCACGACGTCTTCATCGAGGCCGCCGGACGCCTGGCCCGGCAGCATCCGCAGGCCGTCTTCTTCATCATCGGTGACGGTCCCGAACGCGATGCGGTGGCCCGCGTCGCCGAGGCGTCGGGGCTGCCCCCAGAGCGTCTCCGCCTCATGGGCGAGCGCCGGGACGTGGCCGTGCTGCTCCACGGCCTGGACATCGTCTGCCTGTGCAGCCAGTGGCAGGAGTGCCTGAGCGTGGTCATGCTCGAGGCGATGGCCGCGGGGCGGGCCTTCGTCGGACCCCAGATCGGGTCCATGGACGAAGCCCTCATCGAGGGCGTGACGGGCCGCATCGTCCGCAAGGGCGATCCCGAATCGCTGACGCGCGTGATCGGGGAGTTGATCGACGATCCGCAACAACGAGCCCGACTGGGCCAACGTGCCCGCGACCTCGTCCGGGACCAATTGGGTGCGACACACATGGCCCGCGGCTTCGAGGACATCGTCATGTCGATGGCCCAGCGTCCTTGCGGTTGTGCAATCCCATCCAGCTAATCCGTCAGACGTCCGATAAGAACGTTGGGCGCACGTAGGGCCTGGCGCGAGCTTGTCCGCGCCGAGGGCCCCGGCTCACCGTACCCCGAGCGCCCGCTGTCGCAGAGGGAGGCCGCATTTGGAACCCGCCTGCCCAAATCGTACATTGGCGAAAGAGTCCGCGGGCCCCGGCACCGCGCCCGGCACAGAGTCACGGCCGCTGCGTGTGCTGCACGTGGTCTCGACCTTCGAGGTCAAGACCGACACGAAGTGGCTGGCGCTGATGCTGCCTCATCTGGACCGGAGCCGGGTGGAGCCCTCCATCGCCTGCATGTACGGCGGTGGAGCGATGCGGGACCGCTTTGAGGACCTGGGCCTGCCCACGTGGGATTTCCAGGCCCCCAGTGAAATCGGCCTGTCGGCCGTCGGACGCATCGTCCGATATATCCGAAGCGGTCGTTTCGATGCGGTCCATACGCATCTGCTCCGAGCGGACTTGTATGCGGGTTTGGCGGCCAGACTGGCCCGAATTCGGGCGGTCGTCTCGACGGTCTATGCGATCGGCGAGTTCCGTCGTTCCCGACAACGCCGACTGGACGGACTGTTGGATCAGCTCACGCGGTTGTGGCCGACCCATTGGGTGGCGGTGAGCCACGCCGTTAAAGCTGATGCAGTCAAGAGGTTACGAAAGCCCGGCTCGCGGGTGACGGTCATCCACACGGGCGTCGAGCCGGAAGAATATGGTCCGAATGCCGTTGCTCGACAACGGGTTCGGGCAGAATGGGGCCTGGATCCCGCCGTGCCGGTCATCGTGGTCGTCGCGCGGTTGAGTTACGAGAAGGGCCTGCCAACGCTGATACAGGCCGCGTCACGGCTGAATCGGGACCATCCCGAGGCCGTGATCGTGATCGTGGGCGATGGGCCTCTACGGGCCGAGCTAGCCAACCAGATAGCCGACTCGGGCTTGTCGGACACCGTGCGGCTCGTAGGATTCAGGCGGGACATCGGATCGGTGCTGGCCGCGGCCGATGTCGCGTGCCTACCATCGTATATGGAGGGGTTACCCAACGCCCTGCTGGAGGCCTGTGCCACAGGGCTGCCCGTGGTGGCGACGAACGTCGGGGGGGTTCCCGAGCTGATCGTTGCCAACCAGACCGGACTGCTGGTCGAGCCTCACCGGCCGGAGGATCTGGCCGAGGCCCTCAGACGCGTCCTGTCTGAGCCCGCGCTGGCCCGTCGGTTGGGAGAGGCCGCTCGAGACCGCATGGAGACACACTTCTCGGCTCAGGCGGTGGCCCGGCGGTACGAAGCCCTCTATGAGCGGCTGTTGGGGACGATGCCCAGGACATGATCCGCGACACCAACAACCTGATGCTGCATTCCGAGGCGGCCGCCCCCGTGGTGGATCTCTTGGGTCTGCCCGTTTGGGCCCTCGACGTGGCGGGACTGATCCAATTGCTCGTCGATCGGGCCGCTCTGGGCGTCGCTACCCATGTTGGCTACGTCAACGCACATACCTGCAACCTGGCCCGCGGCGACCGGGCGTTCCGACGGGCCCTGCTCGAAAGCGACGTCCTGTACGCCGACGGCATGTCCGTCGTTTGGGCGAGCCGCCTTCTCGGCTCACCCCTGCCGGAGCGGCTCAGCTCGGCCGATTACGTCGACGCCTTCGCGATCGCCTGCGCCGCTCGCGGCGTCTCGATCTACTTGCTCGGCGGTGAGCCCGGCGTGGCGCAGCGGGCGGCCGATCGGCTCAAACAGGCCGTCCCGGGCCTCTCCGTCGTCGGCTCGGATCACGGCTATTTCGAGGCTGCGGCCGGTGCGTCCGTCATCGATCGCATCAACCGGGCTCAACCCGATCTGCTAATGCTCGGCATGGGCAGCCCCAGGCAGGAGTTCTGGTCGTTGCGCCACCGAGCGGACCTCGACGTGCCCGTGATCTGGTCGGTGGGGGCCCTGTTCGATTACCTGGCCGATGTCGAGTCCCGCGCGCCGCAGTGGATGTGTCGCCACGGCCTCGAGTGGGCCTATCGGCTCGCGGTGGATCCGTTCGGTAAGGCCCGGCGTTACCTGCTGGGCAATCCTCGCTTCGTCAGCGCGGTCGCACGAGAGATGCTGACTCGAGCCTTTCAGCCGGCGGATGCCACCGAGGGGGTTGGCCTAGGATGACGCGTGCCCATACATCCCTGATCGATTGGGCGGCCCAGGCGGCGGCGTTCGATGTGGCCCTCGTGCCCGAGCGCTCCCAGGCCGAGGCCTGGCAGCTCCGGCTGCACGAGGCCGTCAAGCGTGGGCTGGATGTGACGGTGGCCGCATTCGTTCTGCTGCTGGCCTCGCCGGTCTTGCTGCTTGCCATGGCGGCGGTGGCGCTGACGAGTCGTGGGCCGGTCATCTTCCGTCAGTTGCGGGCCGGCAAGGACGGCAAGCCTTTCACGATCTACAAGCTGCGGACCATGCGCAACGGGGCCTCCGACGAGCGCGATCTCTATGAGGACCAGAACGAGCTCGACGGAGCACCGGTCTTCAAGATTCGCAAGGACCCTCGAATTACCCGCATCGGCCGACTCCTGCGGCGAAGCAGCATCGACGAGCTGCCTCAGTTGGTCAACGTCCTCAGGGGTGAGATGTCGATCGTCGGACCGCGCCCGCTCCCGTTGGACGAGATCCGTCATGCCTCCTGGGGCGAGCAGCTTCGGCTCAGCGTCAAGCCCGGTTTGACGTGTCTGTGGCAGATCGCCGGCCGGACCGAGATCCCTTACCGGGAGTGGATGCAGCTCGACGGCTACTACGTCCAGAACCGCAGCCTCGCACTCGACCTTCGCATCATGCTCAAGACCATCCCGGCCGTCCTCTCCGGCCGGGGCGCCTATTGATCCCTACCTGGCTCACCATCATCATCCGGTCCGTATCCCGGTCGTGTTTCCGGACGCCGCGAAGCACGTTATGCCCCTAGATTGCCCCAATACGTCACCGGCCTGGCGCGCCGCCGACAGGTTATCGCCTCGCACGCTCGCAGCGACTCGTCGATGCTCGAACGCCCACGACCTGTTTGACCGATAATGTTGGCTTTACCAGCAGAGTTGGGGTGGATCGCGTCCCCTCATGCCCAGGGCGGGCCGCCGCTGCACCTCCCGACCACACCTGCACCCGTCCGGTCCGGTGCGGGGCTCGCCCGGTGCGTCGGACCAACGAGCCCGCCCTTGTAATGCGCCCCCGTTCAATGGTCGATACGCCCAGAGACAGGGCTGACACTCGTTTGCTCAGATACGGAGATCCTGAGGACCATGTGGCGTTACAGGGCACCCACCCACACAGAGCGACGCGCCTACGAAGAGGGCATGGCGGCCTTCAATCGTGGCGACTTCATGACGGCCGCCGAGCGTCTGGAATCGGTGACACGGGGTCCGGACCTGCGACGGAAGCTCGCGCGTTTCTACGCCGCCCAGGCCCGCTATCGACACGGCGTCGACCTGCTCAACCGGGGCGACTACCACCGGGCCACCGAGCAGCTCGAGGCCTCGGCGGCGCTCGTGCCGGGTCCTCTCAGCCTGTCTCGTTACCTGGTGGCGTGCTACGTGGGGCAGGGGGATTACGCCCGCGCGGCCGAGACGCTGGAAGACTTGTCCGGTCGGGACCCCGACGACGTGGGCGTCTCGGTGCGACTGGCTCTGGCGCATTGGAAGAGCTATCGCGCCGACAAGGCCCTGGAGGTCCTCGAGCGGGCCGTGAACCGACATCCGGGCGAGCCGACGCTCCACCGCCTGCGGGGTACGATCCTGGCTGCCATGGACCGCTACGACCAGGCCCGCGATGACTTCGAGGTGGCCGTGGAGGCCCATCCGAACTCGGTCGAGTCCCGACAGCGGCTGGCTTGGTGTTGTGCGGCGCTGGGCGACCACACCGCGGCGTTGGGCCACCTGCACCGTGCCGCGACGCTGCGTCCAAGCGACCCGCTCCTGGTCAAACAGCTGGCCCTCGCCGCACAAGCGGTCTCGGAGCAGGGCGGACGAGCCGATCTGAGCGTCGATCTGCCCGTCGCGTCGCTGAGTCGCGACGACGCCTCGATCGAGCAGTTGTCGGAGCTTGTCGCCGGCGATCCCGACTTCGTCGAGGCCTTCCTCGCCCTGCCGCCGGCCGACGTCGAGCACGAGGTGCTCACGCTGTTGGCCGTGACGCTCGAGCGGGCCGTCCAGCGGCACCCGAGCTATCCCGACCTGCACTACCACGGCAGCCGGGTGTATGAGCGACTGGGCCTGCGCGAGGCCGCGTTGGCCGCCTCGAAACGGGCCATTGAGATCAACCCGCGCTACGTCCACGCGATGGTGCACATGGGCAGGCTGTTCGAGTCGACGGACCGTCGCGCGGAGGCCATTGAACGTCTGGAGGCGGCCCTGGAAGCGGGGGCGGCCGACCCGAACGTGTACTACGTGCTCGGCAACTTGCACCGGGCCGAAGGTCATCTTGACCGCGCCAGGCGGTCCTACGAGCAGGCGCTCGACCTCGACGCGGGGTTCGGCGACGCCCGCAGGGCCCTGGAGACGCTGGCTGCCTAGGGGGGCAGCTCCACATACACGGAGCTGTTTCGGGCCCGCTCATCGTCGGGCTCGCGGCAGTTCGCACCGATCCGTCCGAGACGACGCCGCGCCTTCGAGCGGTCGGTTCAGGAGAGTCTGGACGTCCCTCGCCCGCGAGGGACACAGCCAGGACCACGACTATGGGATACCTACTCGAAAGCCTGGGCCATGGGCTGCTCGGCACGCTTGTCAGCGCGTTCGAGGCGCAATTGGCGGACGGCAGCGAGCTGTCCACGGCGGAGCTTGTCCGGGCCGCGAACGACGAATCCGAGAATGCCGACGCCCAAGTGCGACTCGGGCGACGGTACCTCAAGGAATGTCGCTACACGGGGGCCCGAACCGCGTTCAACCACGCCCTACGCATCGACCCGGCCGACGCCGCCGCTCGTCTCGGGCTCGTGTGCGTCCTCGACGAGTTGGGCCAGGCCGATGAGACCATCAGCCAGCTCCGCATCGCCCAGAAGCAGGACCCGACGAACCCGGCCATCCTCTTCTCGCTGGGCCTCTGTCACGAGCGGGCCAACAAGCTCTCGCTTGCCGTGCGGTACTACAAGGACGCCCTGACGTACTGCCCACAGCTCCGCAACGCCCACGAACGCCTGGCGGCCATGGCCGTGCATCAGGACGACGTTCCGACCGCGATCCGGCACTACGAGCAGCTCTGCAAGCTGGATCCCGACAACATCGACATGCGCATGACGCTGGCGAATCTGCTGCTGCTGGACAGCCAGCCCGGCGCGGCCGTCCGTGAGTACGAGCGGGCGCTGACCATCGAACCCGACAACTGGGTCGCCCACAACGATCTGGCCAGTGCGTACGAACAGGCCGGGCTGATCCGCGAGGCCATCGAGCAGCTCCACCTCATGACCGAGGACCAGCCGGGCTTCCCCGATACGCACCTGCGACTGGGCGACCTCTACGCCAAGGTCGGGGACGACGGCTCGGCGCTCCAGCAGTATCAGGCCGCCCTCCAGATCCAGCCCGACTATCTCGAAGCCGTGGTCAAGATGGGCACACAGCACCTCCGCAACGGCCGCTACATCGAGGCCGCTCGCTGGTTCAATCGGGCCGTGGAGATCAACGACCGGCTCCTCACGGCGTACGTCGGGCTCGGCGTGGCCCAAAAGCATTTGGGCAGCTTCGACGAGGCCATGTCGTCTTTCGAGATGGCCGCCAGCATCGAGCCCAACAGCACGCTGCTGTTCAGTGAGATGGCCCGCCTACAGCTCAAAGCGGCCCTCAACGACGACGTGGCGCAGTCGCTGGGTGTCGATAGCGACCCCGATATGGCATCCCGTGGCGAGTCCTTGAACGACCTGATCGACCAGCAGATTCAGCGGCATCGCGACGCCCTCCGCCACAGGCCCAACCACGCCGACCTGCACTACCGGCTCGGGCTGCTCCTCCGGAATCGCGGGCAGGTCGACGAGGCCATCGAGGCCTACCGTCATGCCGTCGAGATCAATCCGGTGTACGTCAAGGCGCTGATCAAGCTCGGCCTGGCGCTCAAAGAGACCGAACGGACCGACGAGGCGATCGACGTGCTCTGTCAGGCCCTGGCCATCAAGCCGGAATTCGTCGACCTGCACTACCACCTCGGGTTGCTGTTCGCCGAACGGAACCGGTTCGAGCTGGCGGTCGAACATTTCGAACAGGCCGTCAAGGGCAACCCGGACAACGTCGACTTCCACGCCAACCTGGCTCTCGCGCTGCAGAACATGGGGTTGCTCGACCGTGCGGCGGCCACGTGGCAGTCCGTCTGCGAGTTGATCCCCGAGGCGACGAGCCAGCGGGGCCCCCATGCGCCCTCAAAGCCGTAGGTCCGACGCGTAGGCGGATACACCGTCCGAGGAGGCTGTCGCCACACGATCCCCGGTCACGCACCACATGCTCGCGGGTCTTGAGCCCAGCCCGATTCGCGCCGAGCAGGGGCGATTTTTCCTCGATTGGCCTCGTTCCAACGACCGATAAAGCGCAAGTCCGGTGGGAGGAAACTCTTTGCATGGCGCTTCTCCTCCCGCTATACTCTCAGTTTACGCACTGAGGAGGGCAGGTCTGGTGCGCGGTCTAATCGTCGCGGCGGTGGGAGTGTCGACGGGCGTAGCCTGTCTGCTGGCAGGGTGCACCCGCGGCGACGTGGAGGTGGTCAAGTTCCTGCCCGATCCCTTGCTCAAGACCCAACAGCGCAAGCCCGCCCCCAAGCCTCATCCCAGAGTGAGCGTCGCGGCCAAAGCGAAACGGCAGGGCCCCCAGGGCGAGTACGGTTGGATCCCTCCAGGGGGCATCAGCAAGCGCTGGAAATGCATCGTCGTCCATCACAGCGGCACGAGTGCAGGCTGTGCCTCGGTGTTTCACCAGGCTCACCTCGATCGCGGTTGGGATGAGCTGGGCTACCATTTCGTCATCGGCAACGGCACCGGTAGCAGCGACGGCCAGATCGAGGTCGGCAGCCGATGGTACAAGCAGAAGCACGGTGCCCACTGCAAGACCGCGGGCAACTGGCATAACGAGCACGGCATCGGCATCTGCATGGTGGGGAACTTCGAGCACGGCCGGCCGTCGGCCCGACAGCTCGCCTCGCTGGACAAGCTCGTGAAGTTCCTCATGGCCAAGACGAGCATCCCGGCCGGCAAAGTCATCGGTCATCGCGAAGCGCCGGGCACACACACGGTCTGCCCCGGCAGCAACACCCCGATCGCCCGCATCCGAGCCCATCTGCGAGAGTACCGTACCGCCTCCAGCTTTTAGTCGTCCGACACAATGGAATCTGTCGGAGTGCCGAGGGCGGCCCACCTGCGCCGAGGCTACGGAGCGCAGAAGCTCCCGCTGAGCTGAATCTTGTGCATGGCCGTAGGGCTCGCCCGGAGACTCGCCCTCGCGAGCCGAACCCACACGAGCAAAGGGGCGAAGACCTAGCCACCGTGTATTCAGCCAATAATCGTTCGGGTTTTCCCTGGTTCTTTCTGTCCCGATAGCCTACAATAAGTCCTCACAGGCGACGCTTAAGGCATTCCTCATGAGCGACAATGTGCATTCCTCGGACCAGGGGCCCGACGCGGGCATCGGTGTTCACGACGCCCGCACGATGTGGCGATGCCCACAGCTCGGCGGGCCGGTCACCTTCGGGTACTGCCGACGCTGCAATCAGACCCTCCCGTGCGGCAAGGTGACCACATGCTGGGCGGGTCGATTGGACGTGGAATCCTTCCTGAACACCCACTACTCACCGGAGGAAGTGGCCCGCGTGGACGCCGGCAATCGCGGCCGCATGGACATCGTCTCCGAAACGCTCCTCCGCGTGCTTAACACCGACCGTGAACCGTCTAACGAGACCCTTTGACGGCGCCCTCGCTGGAAGCCTTGGTTGTTGAGCTGAGCTTCCGGTCCCGTCTAGCGCTGCGCAAAAAAGCGGGCCGCGACGTCTCCCCGGCGTCGCAGCCCCATGGGTAATAGCAGTAACCCGCTGGCGAGGCCCATCGGTCCGGCTGTCCTTAGTGGTCCAACAGGCACCGCCAGTAGGTTGCTCGCAACAACCCCGCTCGGTAGAGCTAATGTGTTGTCTGGACCCTTGGTCCGTCCCACTACTTAGCATGCGGCGTGCCAGAGCGACCTGCCGGCGAGAGAACCGCACAACATTCTTCTGAAGGCTTTACGGTGAAAGGCTTTAGCGCCTAGTCGCCTCCTCTTGCGGAGGGATGGATCTTCTCGACTGGGGAACCCTACCCGTTATCGGGCTCGCCATCTGTGGACTATTGCCCAGCGTGGGGAGGGATAAGCGGGCAGAACGTGTCAGACAGGCCTGGGAGTGGGCACCACCCTCGGACGGGTTCAATCCCGCGACCGGACGCGAGCCTGGCAGGCAGAATGGCACAGACTGGTCAGCTCATCGGCCTTGGCGCGGAGATCCCGGAACGGCAGACCGGCCGTGGCGAGCTGTTGGACCTCACGGGCGATGCGCGTGATCTCGTTGTAGCCGTAACCCTTCGCCGAGCCTTTGAGATCATGGCACAGCGACTGAAGTTGGGCTCGGTCCTCGGCCTGGAGGGCCTTCTCGATGCGTCGCGTCTTCTCCTCGAGCCGCTCGAGGAACCGGAGAATGAGCGGTCTCATGTGCACGTCCGACCACATGGAGCTCTTGACCGGATCAGCGTCCTGCTCCTGTTTCTTTGGCTCGGGCAGGTGTCGTCGCAGGAGGTCGAGCAGGGCGTCGAAGGAGTAAGGCTTGATCAGCACCTCATTGCAGCCCGCTTGCATGACGTCAGCGGGGAGATCGGGGTCTTCTTCCGCTGTCACGGCGAGGACCGGTCCGGTGAAGCCGGTCTTGCGGATAGCCGTGATGACGTCGGTGCCGCAGATCTCGGGCAGATTGAGGTCGGTCAGGACCACATCGAAGCTCGACGTGTTCAGCAGGTTGATCGCGACCGTCAGGTTGGGCACGGTACGCAGCTCGGCGCCGTGCTTGCGCAGCAGGAAGCTCACGAGTTCCCTGTCGTCCGGGGAATCCTCGATGTAGAGAATTCTACCCAGCAGGCCGCCCAGTTGGGTCGACTCGTCATCGGTCTTGTCATCCCGAAGATAGGCGTGGAGGAACCAGCTCAACTCGATGGGCTGATCGTATAGGACGGCCACCTCGTGCACCGTGCCCCTGACGTGCGTGCAGCGGATGACCTCGCCGTGGACCTGCATCAGTTCTCCGTCGAGCGATTGGAGCAGCACCGTGCACTCCGAGCCTGGATGGACATAGCTGCCATGAAGAAACGCCATGCCGTTCTGGCTTATGTTCCGCGGTATGACGAGCAGGTTGGCCTCGATGCCCCCGGGGTGCGTCAGGCGGATATAGAGCCCGTCCTCAAGACGATAAGGGCACCGTTCGTCGCGGCGGCGATTCTGTCCCGCGTACTTGCTGTCCTCGGCGTCGAGATGACGCAACAGGGAGCGCTCGACCTCCTTGGAGATCCGAAGGCTTCTGATGTAATGCCGCTTCTCTGGTAGCAATGGGAGGCCCCCCGAGAGTCCCCACGGATCAGGGCGAACACGGTGGCTATATCGGCACATGGGGCGCCGTGCTCTTGCAGGGCGTCGCGGAGATGCGATGGGGAGGCCGGGAGGCAGGCATTTCCGTCAACTTCTGAGAAAGCCGTCCGATAGGTTGCGGGTAGAAGCCCCCGCTAAGCCGATCCGCGCGCCGACCCCGCCCTCATGCTTCGTCCAAGGGGCAGGCCCCGTGTCCGCGTTCGTGACACGCCCGGCAGCGCGATTCGAAGCCTCTCCCGGCATTATCGGACAGCCCACTCTAGTACCCGACCACACTTGTTTCTGTGGGTTCCGATCAGGAGGGCGAGACGCTTATCAGAGCAGCGACCGTCAGGGAGCTGTGTTGTTGGAGCGTTTGAACAACAACGCTCCTTCACAGTCGCGTCTCCGACGGCCGCTCCGAAGTTGGGAAACCAACAGATTCATTTGTGTCGGACTACTAGTGGTCATCGCGACCGATTCCGAAGACATCCAACGTTCCGGGCCTGCACGACCGGCACGAGGGGTTATAATGGCAACCAGCGCCGTAACGTCCTTGGCGGACGAACGATCGCGCTGTCGGTACGTTGCCGTGCCCTGACGTCAGAGCCCCGTCGAGAGGAGGTCATGAAACTCAAGCATCCCGTTCCCGAGCCGATCCAGCAGCTCATGCTCTCACGCGGGGACGATCCCGACGACGTCCTTCTCTGCACCGACACCGACCTCAACCACGCGGGTGAGTACACGCAGCAATGGGTCGTCATCACGTCCCGACGCGTGAGTCTGTTCGACATCGCCGACGGCGTGGCCGAGGAGGTCCGCGGCTTCGACATGGCCGACGTCAAGACGGGTTTTGTCGACGGTCGCGTCGGCAGCGGTTTCCTGGACCTCGAGCTCACGGACGGCAGCCAGGAGGAGCTGGCCCGGTTCTCCTACCAGTCGGGCCGGAAGTTCGGCCGCGTCGCCCATAAGATCAAACAGCTCGCCAACTGGGGCGAGTTCGCCATCACGCCCGAGGACGAGACCGAGGACATTCGCTGTCCCAAGTGCGGCCGCATCAAGAGCCGCCACATGCCCGTCTGCCCGAAGTGCCTGAGCAAATCGGCGGCACTGAGGCGGGTCATGGCCTTGATGGTCCCGTATTGGCCCATGGCCGTGGCGTCCGTGCTCATCATGCTGTTCGGCGTCGCGCTGAACCTCTTCATCCCGCAGATCACGCAGCCGTTCCTCGACGACGTCCTCTCGAACAAGCCCGGCCGCACCCCATGGTTCTATACGTTGACACAGTGGTTGGGGGTGGCCGCCACGGGCGTGAGCGGCCTGCTGGTCATCGTGGGACTTCGTTTCGGCGTCAACGGGCTCGCCTCGGCGATGGCGGCCGTCAGCAGCCGATTGGCCGCGGTCCTGGGCACGCGCGTGACCTTCGACCTTCGCGAGAGGGTCTACCTCAAGCTCCAGGAGCTCAGCGTCGCCTTCCACGACGAGCACAACCCCGGCGGCCTGATGAACCGGTGCGTCAACGACGTGGCCGGGTTCCGCGACTTCATCTACCAGATGACCAACGGTATCCTGCGCAGCCTGCTTCTGCTGGCCGGCGGCATCCTCCTGATGTTCGCGGTGGATCCGAAGCTCGCGCTCATCACGCTCATCCCGGCCCCGATCGTGTTCGCGATGACGGTCTGGTTCGTCAGTCACATGGTCCCGAAGCAGCGGCGCCGCGCCGACCGCGGCGATCGCCTGGTGAACGTCGTCCTGGCCGCTCTACGCGGCGTGCGCGTCGTCAAGAACTTCGCCCAAGAGCCCCGCGAGCACGAACGCTTCAACCACTACAACCAGCAGGATCGTGACGCGGCCTTGAACGTCAATGCCTCCCAAGCGGTCTTCGGGCCCACCGTGAACTTCATTTTCGGCCTGGGCCTGGTCATTCTCACCTGGGTGGGCGGTCGCTCGGTGCTCGCCGGAGAGATGACCATCGGGATGCTCATGAAGTTCACGCACTACATGTTCATCTGCTACAACCAGCTCAACGTTTTGCAGGGCTTGAACAAGTGGGTGACGCAACTGACGGTGGTCTCGCACCGCGTCTTCGAGGTGCTCGACAGCGAGGTCGACGTGCCCGAGGCGGGGCAGCCCAAGGACGTCGACATCCAAGGTCACATCGAGATCAAGAACGTTACCTTCGGCTACGACGAGAACCGCCCCGTCCTCAAGGACATCAACTTGACCATCGAGCCGGGCGAGATGGTCGGATTCGTCGGGCACTCCGGCAGCGGCAAGACGACGCTCGTGAATCTGATCAGCCGGTTCTACGACCCCCAGGAGGGGGCGATCCTGATCGACGGCGTGGACATCCGGGAGATCCGCAAGTCGGCCTTGCGGCACCAGATGGGCGTGGTGCTCCAAGACCCGCAGCTCTTCCGCGGCAGCATCGCCGAGAACATCGCGTACGGTCGGGGCGAGGCGACCCCGGAGCAGATCATGGACGCGGCCGTCGCGGCCTATTGCCACAACTTCGTCGTGCGCTTGCCCGACGGCTACGACACGGTGCTGACCGAACGCGGGCACGGTGTCAGCGGTGGCGAGAAACAGCGGCTCTCGATCGCCCGGGCGCTGCTGTTCGATCCCAAGATTCTGATCCTGGACGAGGCCACCAGCAACGTGGACACCGTTACCGAGATGGAGATCCAGAAGGCCCTGGAGATTCTGGCCAAAGGCCGGACGACCATCGCCATCGCGCACCGGCTGAGCACCCTTCGCAACTCCGATCGCATCGTCGTCTTCGAGGACGGTTCGATCCGTGAGGTCGGCACGCACGAGGAACTGATGGCCTTGCGCGGCGTCTATTACCGCATGGTCCAGATCCAGACCAAGCTCAGCAAGGACCGCCAGACGGTGGATAAGTTGCAGGACGTGGCCGAGGTAACCGAGGTGCTGGATCAGGCCGACCGGCCACCGGTGGCCGAGAGCCCTAAGGGGGACGGGGCTTCGGGCGACGGCCAGACCTCCAAGAAGGATGCCGAGGGCAAGGACGACCCCGACAAGCCGGCCTCGGACCGCGCCGACGAGGATGACGACGACAAAGGCGAGGATGATCGTAAGGCGCATGTGGCATGAACGGTAGCGCAGGAAGCCCGACCGACACTGAGCTCGCCCAGGTCCGGGTCCGCATGCTCGACCCCAATCAGGTCCGGTTCGAGCGGATGCCCCTGGGCGGGTTGCAGATGACCGACGCCGACGGCACGGTGTACGATCATGTGCTGGTCTACCGGGCCTTCCCGCTGAGTCGGCCCGGTGAGTACATCTCGGTCCGCCGCGGTCGATCGGAGCTGGAGCAGAAGGAGATCGGCATGATCCGCCGGCTGGAGGATCTGGCCGCCGACCAACGGGCCGAGGTCGAGAGCGATCTCGAGAAGCGGTACTTCGTCCACACCGTCCTGCGGATCGTCTCGATTCGCGAGGATATGGGCTACTTCTACTGGGTGGTCGAGACGGACAAGGGCCTCCGCGAGTTCCCCGTCCCCATTCGCCCTCGGTACATCACATACCTGCCGCCGCGCGGCCGTCTGGTCATGGATATCGACGGGAACCGCTACGGCATCCCGGACCTGCCCAGCCTGGACGCTCGCAGCCAGGCCCTGTTCCACAAGCACATCTACTGGTGAGCCATAGCCCTCTCGCCAGGCCATCGGGTATGCCCCATGAGCGGCCTGCCGGCGAACGAAATTGCCGCTCTGAGAAGTAGCGCTTGATAGCAGCGGCCGATGTGGAGATAATGCATGGTTGCAAGAGGCATGGGTCCGCCGTCGACCCGTTCGTCCGGTAGGGTCATCTGAGCCCGGAGAAGTTATGGGAGCCACGCTCGACGCACTTCAAAAGCTGCAAGCAATCGAGAGTCAACTGTACGCCCTCAGACAGCACGAAGAGAAGAAACACCGAGAGATCCGTGTTCAGAAGAGGCGCCTGAAGAAGGCCGAGGAAGACCTCGCCGCCAAGGAGGACGAGGCCAAGCGGCAGCAGGTCGCCATCGATCGCCTGGAGCTGGAGCGCAAAGGCCGCGAAGAGGAGATCGCCAAGCTTCGCGAGCAGATGAAGGTCACCAAGACCAACAAGGAATACGCTGCCATCCGCGTCCAGATCAATACCTTGGACGCCAACAACCGCAAGCTCGAGGACCGCATCCTCGAGCTCATGTCCGTCAACGACGAGCTGAAGGAGGGGGAGGCCGCTGCGCGGACCGATTTCGAGCAGGCGCAGAAGCGATTGGCCAAGCTCGAGCAGGAACTCGTCGAGATCGAAGGGGCCAACAAGCCCAAGATGGACGACCTGCTCGCCCAGCGCGAGGAGGCGACCTACGACGTGCCCGCCTCGGCGCTGCAGGCCTTCGAGCTCGTCGCCGATCGGCACGAGAGCCAGGCCCTGGCCAAGATCGTCCGACCGAACAAGAAGCGTGAGGAGTTCATCTGCAGCGGCTGCCAGATGGGTATTCCCCTCGAGACCGTCAACTCGCTCATGAACACCGAGGACGTTCAAATCTGCCACGTTTGTGGGCGGATCCTCTACCTCGACCAGGACTCCGGCGAGCCCAAGAAGGCCGCCTCGCAGGCCGATAAGGCCAAGTCAGACCAGACCACCGCTCCTTGACGTGCTAGCCATGCCGTTGCACCTGCATATCGAGGCGACGTGCCACGGGAATCCGGGGCCGAGCGCCATCGGCTACGTCATCCGAGACGACAGCCAAGCGATCCTCACCCAGGCCGGACGATTCCTCGGCGAGCTGACCGATCTCGAGTCCATCGTGCGAAGCCTCCTGGACGGGCTGGAGGCCGTGACCTCGGTCGCCCCTCAGACGCCGCCCGTTGAGATCGACGTGCACACGTCCAGCCAGTGGTTGGCCCGTCAGATGACCGGTCGGGCGCAACAGCCGGGCGGGCATCTCGAGATGATGGTCACCCAGGCCCAGATGCTGCTCCTGCGCTTCGATGCGTGGCAGATCCTGCAAACGACCGACGACGAAAACACCCTGGCGCTGGCGTTGGCCTCGCATGCCGCTTCGGCGGGTTGCGACGTGGATCGGCCTTCCGAGGCCGGCGCGGCGACCGAGCGACCCGTGAAGGACCGGATCATCCTGGTCCGCGTCGTCCACGGCGCGGAGATGCGCTCGTGTCCTGAGCCGTGCGGGTTTGAGGAGGTCTTCGAGTTCGGAGAGGTCGCCCCGGCCTATATGTGCCTGCACGCCTTGGAGGCCGTTCTCGACGTGGTGATGGCCTGCAAACGCGGCGACGAGGCCGCCCTTGCCTCTCTGCCCGTACGGCGCTCGTGCGGCAAGCCGGGCTGCGGGGCCGAATTCCAGATCCACCTGGCCTAGTACCCGACCACACCTGTCTTTGTGGGCTCCCATCGGGAGGGCGAGACGCCACTCAGAGCAGCGACCGTCAGGGAGCTGTGCTGTTGGAGGGCTTGAACAGCAACGCTCCCTCACGGTCGCATCGAACAGCAACGCTCCCTCACGGTCGCGTCTCCGACGCAACGAAGTTCCTCCACGGTAGCGTCTCCAACGGCGGCCCCGAAGCTGGGCAACCGACAGATTCCATTGTGTTGGACCACTAGTGCCCGACCCCACTCGTTTCTGTGGGTTCCGATCAGGAGGACGAGACGCCACTCAGAGCAGCGACCGTCAGGGAGCTGTGCTGTTGGAGGGCTTGAACAGCAACGCTCCCTCACGGTCGCATCGAACAGCAACGCTCCCTCACGGTCG